>NZ_CP042596.1:1200000-2400000 GCF_009914315.1 Granulicella sp. WH15 | reverse complement strand
AAATACCCGCCTGCTGAGGATCGATCCACATCACGTTCACGCGGTTAGGGATTACGTCCATCTTCCCGGCAAGGCGAGGCACCCAAAAGCTGTGCGCGACATCCGCGGAGGACATCGTAAGGTAGGTTGGAGTAGGCGTCTTCGGGCTACTGACAGGAACATGGAGTTCGTTAGCCGTAACAACGCCAAGGCCAGGATAGCGGTACTCCCACCAAAATTGATGGCCGATCACTGTTACATTCATTGCGCTTGCTGGTTTGGGAACCGCTTCGGTACTCAAAATGACTCTGGTCGTCGCGAGAAACAATGTGGTCACGATAAGAACAGGGATGACCGTCCAGGATAGCTCAATCTGGTTACTTCCATAGATCTGCGGCGGTTCGTGCCCGTCGTCGGTAGGACGACGGCGATAGCGAACCAAAGCATATACGAGCAGTCCGGCAACTGTGACGAAGATCGCGAAGGTAACCGAAAGAACCAGCATTGAAAGCTGCACGGTTGACCGGGCTGGCGTCCCTGCTGGAGAGAAAATACTGGTAGGTGATTGCGCCGCCGCCGTCCCTGCTGGGAGAGCACCCCACGTCAACCATAGCGCCAAATTAAGGACTAAGTTGACGATGCATTTCAAACTCGGCATCCGAAATCGATCAGCGAAAGACAATGCGATATCACCCTTGGTGCGCCAGCTTGAGCAACGGTTTAGCTACTTCGATGTGATCACCCAGCCAAAGCTCTCCACCGATCGGATGGAGAGCAAGATCGAGATACGACATCGTCGACGAGATCTCATCTTCTCTTTTTGGCACTGGATCGAGAGAGTGCCATAGGTTCTAGACGCCCATTGTATTAGTCGCCGATGGTGATCCACAACTATCGTTTTATATATATTGACAATGTGTGGACAGCGTGAATCGGGTGGCCGAAGTTCGTCCGATTCGCTCTCGCATTCAAACAGATATTTGAAGTCTCCGACAGTTTCATCCAGCTACCGATTCGCTTAAATCGACTAATCTCCAGCTTAGGAAAGTCATAGAAGTGACAGTTATCCTGATTATTGACACGCCTTAGTCGGAATACAAGGGGAAATGGCTAACGATAGTGCCCTCCCTAGCCAATCATGGAATAACCTCCGCCCGAATCCTCTAGCTAAACCTATACAAAGTGATAATTGTGGGCTCCTCGCGGTGGCACTATCATCAGGTTCGATCTCCGGCTCCCCCTATTTTCAACCCGAAAGGCTAGGATGATGAACGATCACGCAGGCGATGCAGTTTCTCTGGAGCACCCTACCCGTCGCAGCTTTCTTGGACTAAGTTCCGTGGCTCTGGCCACGGCCGCATTCTCAGGCATAACTAGTCAAGCGCAAGAGAAGGCGAGCACTCAGAAAGCCGAGCACGATCATTCGTCGAGCGATCCGGGACAGGAGAATAAGGGCCTGTTGGCCTTGAATCCAAACTCCAATACTCCTCCCCCAACCGATCATGGCGACGTTGTGCCGATATGGTATTCGTTTGACCTTGTCAAGAAGCGCGTCGAAGAGGGCGGCTGGACGCACGAAGTTACGGAGCGTGTACTCCCGTCTTCAAAAGATATTGCAGGTGTAAACATGCGCCTCACGGCAGGCAGTTATCGTGAGATGCACTGGCACACTGCAGACGAATGGGCTTATGTACTTTATGGCAAAGCCCGCGTCACTGTAATGCAGCCCGACGGAAATATGTTCATCGGCGATGTGGAGGAAGGGGATCTCTGGATCTTCCCAGCTGGACACCCGCACTCGATCCAGGGTCTTGGCCCCGACGGAACGGAATTCTTGCTTGTGTTTAACCAAGGAGGGTTCTCCGAGGATGGCACAATGCTTGTTTCGGAGTGGCTTGCCCATACCCCGCCTGAGGTTCTGGCGAAGAACACTGGGTTGGATGCAAGTGTGTTCGCCAACGCTCCGAAGGCGCCCCTCTACATCTTCCCGGGGAAAGAACCGGGTTCGCTTGCCGCGGACAAGGCTGAGATCGGTGGCGAAGCGGTTGCGGCTCGGAGCCAGTACACCTTCCACCTGAAGTCTATGGAGCCGACGAAGTCCAGCAAGGGAGGGGAAGTCCGCATCGTGGATTCCAAGAACTTCCCGGTCTCAAAGCATATTGCGGCCGCGCTGGTCACGGTGAAGCCGGGTGGCATGCGCGAGATGCACTGGCATCCGCATGACTCAGAGTGGCAGTTCTATATCTCCGGTAAGGGCCGCATGACTGTCTTTTTCCCAGTCGACAATGCTCGCACAATGGATTTCAATGCCAACGATGTGGGTTATGTTCCCAATAATGCCCCACACTACATCGAAAACATAGGCAACACGGATCTGGTGTTTCTCGAGACATTCGCTACGGATCAGTTCCTCGATGTATCGCTGAACCAATGGCTCAGGCGTGTTCCAAGCGAGATGATCAAAGCACATCTGAACATCGACAAGGCAGACGTGATGAAGATCCCGGCCGAGAACCAGGGAGTCATCTGAGGGCTGTCCTTCCTGGAGATGAGTTGCACGCATGAGTACAAATCGTGCAACTCGTCTTAGGTGAGCTCTCCCGCAGCGATAAAGCATGCCTGTCCCGGGAGTTCGTTTGAATATGCTGTCTTAGCCACGAAAATGATTTCCGGCTTTCTATATCGTTTGATCCCGAAAAGGTACGATGAACACTCATCCGCTCAGCCATTTCATGCGAACATCGGTTTCATTGGCATTTGCCATGACGCTTGGTGTCGAGGTTCTCTTCGCTCAAGCGATCATCCCCCCAATTGGAACACCGCTGCAGGAACCCCCTGACGTGCGAACACCGCTTGTGCTCAGTGCTGTGAACGACCCCACCTCGGGACGCGGGGCGTTCTCCTTTAAGGGGAGCGAGATACCTCCTGTGATTCGCGTGTCGCCCGGTCAAAAACTCCGCATAACCTACTTGAATCGCATGAAGACTTCGTCGGGTGAAGTTTGTGTAGACGGCCCGTGCATGAACATGACAAATCTTCATTTTCACGGCCTGCACGTATCTCCTGAGTCTCCGCAAGATGATGTCCTATCGATGATGGCCATGCCTGGCGAATCGCTTCGCTATACGGTGGACATACCATTCGACCAACCATCCGGGCTTTATTGGTACCACACTCATCCCCATGGTGAGAGCTACCAGCAGGATCTGGATGGCATGTCGGGAGCTATCGTTGTCGAAGGCATCGACCGGTATGTTCCAGGACTTCGTGGGCTCAAGGAGCAAATCCTGATCCTGCGCGACGCCGAGCTTCGTCAAGGTGACGAGGCTTCGAGCCGTCTTGAGGCAGCCGTGGATATGCCACAGACGATTTGCGGGAACGCAACCGGAAACCCAGGCAGAATCTTTACTGTCAATGGGACGGTTCGGCCGAAGATCGTAATTGCGCCCGGGGAGAAACAGTTCTGGCGCATCGTCAACGCCTCCCCTGATCTTTATGCGGACCTTACGATCGATTCGGAAGCAATGACGATGGTAGCGCTAGACGGAATGCCTCTGGGCTATCACGATCGCAATCATCCTACTGAGTCGGTGCAGCATATCCTTCTTGCTCCAGCTGGACGATTCGAAGCGATCGTGACCGGGCCTGCCCTTGGGACGAAGGCATCTCTTCGCAGCCTTTGTGTCGATACCGGTGCGGATGGTGATCCGAACCCCGCAATGGTGATTGCCGATCTGGACCTCGTTGGGCGACGTGACGTGTCGACCCGGAGCAGGTCCAGCGCGGCAGACTCTCAGAAGACAGTATATAAGCCTCTTTCGTCAGAGGCTATACATGACCTAGAGCAGCGCAATGCCGCGTTTGTCGTGAATTTTACTGAAGACAAGAATGGCTTCTACATCAATAACAAGAAATACAAGCCCGCCGATGACCCAATGGTGACGGTGAAAACGGGCAACTACATTCATTGGCAGGTGGTGAACCAAACACACGAGATACACCCATTTCATATTCATCAGGTGCATTTTCTTGTGTACGGAAAAGCCGGTGTGGCGATCAGTGATCCGAAGTGGATGGACACGGTGAACTTGGAACCCGGTGAATCTCTCGATCTCATTATGGACTTCACAGACCCAATCATTCGGGGCATCTCGGTCTTCCACTGTCACCTTCTTAAACACGAAGACAAGGGAATGATGGCAAAGATTCGCTTTGAGTAAAAGAACCTGGAGCGGGGCCGTGACCGATGTCTCCCATCCTGGAGTCATCTTTGATGATTGGCATGAAATTGCACCATTCCAGACAACAGCAGTCACCGATTGCTGTTGCCTGGTCTCCATCAACGCAACAAAACCTCCAAGGAGACGTCATCATGAAGCGCGTTCTATACACCCTCGGCACCCTGCTGGCATTTACCGTTACGATTCATGCGGCGGATGACGTTGCAAGCGCAGTTGCAGGGACGATCAAGAAAGTCGACTCGTCAACCAGAACCATCGTTGTGAAGGCAGACGACGGTGCGGAGCACACGTTCCATTTCACCAAGGATGTTACGGTTCATGGGGCAAAGGACGCGGCAAAAACTCCAGAAGAGTCTCTCAAGGGAGTTCACGAGGGCTCTAGAGTTGCGGTTCACTACACTGCCAAGGGCTCGCGCGAGACTGCGCACGAGGTTGACGTGGTCGGCGATGGAGGCCTCAAAGTGACAGAAGGCACCGTCACGGGAATTGACCGGGGCTCTAAATTTCTGGCTGTCAAAACCGCTGATGGAACTGTCGAGACCTTTAAGCTCTCTGGACGCGCGGTTGACGACGGCGGCAAGGGAGTCGCCAAAGGTGCGGAGAAATCGGCTCATGTAACGGTTTACTACACCGAGGACGCGGGCAAAAAGATCGCGCACTTCTTCGAATAACTCTTAGGAATCTGATAAGCCGATTTGCTCACCTCGCTAGAGTGAGTCAATCGGCTTCAGCTCGCTTCATGTTCTCGGGCGAATGTAAGCAAGTGATGCCGCATAATCATGTATTCGCGGTTGTTTGCTATTCGATACCCAGTTTCGCGGTCATTCTTACAAGATCGGCGAGCGATTGGGCACCCATCTTTTTCATAATTTGGCCCCGTTGTACACGAATCGTGATCTCGCTTTTTCCTAGTTCGCCTGCTGTTTGTTTGTTCAATAGACCCGACACCACTAAGGGAAGAACTTCGCGCTCACGAGGAGACAGGAGTGCATAGCGTCTCTTGAGGTTTTCCAGTTCATTCCGCCTCGTTCGGTCGGCCCGATCCTGTTGAAGGGCGGCTTCCAGCGCGCGCAATAGGTCGGCTTCGTCGAAGGGTTTCAATAGAAACTCCAAGGCTCCGGCTTTCATTGCCTTGACCGACGATTGGACGTCGCCGTGCCCGGTGAGGAAAATGATGGGCGGGCCGGCTGTGCCGGAGATCTCCTTTTGCAGTTCGAGGCCCGTCATCCCAGGCATATCCATATCGAGGATGAGACAGGACTCGGCATTCACTTTTTCGAAGGATAGATAGTCCTGAGCCGTTTCAAATGCAATTGCCGTGTACCCGGAAGCGCAGAGAAGATCCGAGAGTGCTTCTCGTATTCGGAGGTCGTCGTCGAGGATGTAGATGGTAGGGCGATCAGTTTGCATTGCAAATTCTCTTGCATCAATTTACGTGGGCCAAAGAAGAATCCAGGAGTTCCCAGGGAGCACAGTGAAGAAGCCGGAGTATGTTTAGCAATGTTGCTGCACATCAACTTTTGCACAGGAACCAGAAAATGCCAACTGGGGAGGTCCTTTTTCTCTGACCTTGGTGACGATGGGCATGTAAGGATCCAAATCCGGAGCCAATATGTACGTCTTTTTGAGGGCCATCTATACAAAGTGATAATTGGCAAGCCGTTCCAACCGGGCTACGATGACGTTGAAGTTGGGAGGGATCGTATTGGTTAAGCAATCTAAGCCGTGTGTTGTAGCTGTGGTCGACGACGACATACGAGTTCGTGAATCGGTTAGCGATCTCCTTGCATCGGCGGGTTTCGAGACGAGGCTCTTTAGCTCGGCAGAAGCGTTTATGAACGATTGCGACATCGAGCTGTCCTGCTGTTTGATCACTGACGTCCGGATGCCGGGCATGGACGGTTGGGAACTGCAACGCCTAGCAATCCAGAAGCTGCCGAAGCTGCCTGTTGTGTTCATAACCGCACATCAGGACGACGAGGCCGCTAAACGCGCCATGGAACTGGGCGCTATCGCGCTCCTCTACAAGCCATTTGACGGCGAGGAGCTTCTTAAGATCGTCGACGACGCAATTAATAAATATCGCTTATCTGAAACACATTCCCCGCGCAATTGAAGGGTCACAGATATGTTCTCAAACAGCCTGATCGGTTCAAGTAACGCATTTCGTAGCGTCATTGAAGATATAGAGATGGTCGCGCCGCTAGGCTGTGCCGTTTTGATTCAGGGGGAGACTGGGACGGGGAAGGAGGTTGTGGCACGAGCTGTTCACGATAACGGCTCAAGACGTAACAAGCCCTTTGTCGCGGTCAACTGCGCTGCGATCCCCTCTGCGTTGCTTGAGAGCGAGCTGTTCGGACATGAAAAAGGAGCTTTCACCGGTGCGGTCTCACAGTCAGTCGGTCGGTTCCAGGCGGCTCATGGCGGGACGCTATTTCTTGACGAGATCGGGGATCTGCCGCTCGAGTTGCAACCGAAGCTCTTGCGGGTTCTCCAAGAGCAGCAGTTCGAACGAGTCGGTAGCAGTCGAACCACGCAGGTCGATGTAAGAATCATCGCTGCCACAAATCTTCAGCTTCAACAGATGATCGACGAAAAGTCCTTCAGAGCGGACCTTTACTACCGATTGAGTGTCTTTCCTATCGCCCTACCAGCGCTCAGGCAGCGCAAAGAGGATATTCCATTGCTGGTCCGCTACTTTGTGAGTCGGCTCAATGAGCGGCTTGGTCGTCATGTGAGCCAGATTCCATGCGAACTTCTCGAGCTATTGGCCGAGTACCATTGGCCAGGCAACATTCGCGAACTTCAAAACTTCGTGGAGCGGGCAATAATTACGTCGCCCGGCGATGTCCTCACCCCACGCGAGAAGGAACTGAGGCTGATTGCGGTGGCTCCTCAGATACGAGCAGTCGTCACGCTCGCCGATGCTGAGAGAGCCCATATCCATCGGACTCTCGATGAAACCAATTGGACCATTGGGGGTAGTAATGGCGCCGCAGCGCGGCTTGGGATTCCGCGTACGACGCTAATCTCACGTATGGAAAAGTTGGGGTTTCCTAAGTCGCCGAAGCGGTCAGAGGTAGAAGTGAAAGACGTTTCGAATATCTTTTCTCCGGGATCTGACAATCACTCCTTCGCGCTTAGTTGATTACTTACCGAAAATATTGGTTGGGAGACAGTCAGGAAAATATTGAGGGCGTTTGCGCGGCGACTTAGCGATGGAAATATTCAATTGGCGATTCTGTCGCAGAGATGTCGTGAGTAACTGACTTATATCGGCGCTCTATGCTATCGGTCATCGCGTCGCACGCCAATCATATGTTTGTATAGTCCCTCGGAATGAGCCAATAGTGCGGGTTTTATCAGCTTCCTCATGGTCTGCATGAGCCTGCTTTTTGCCGGTCGCAATCATAGCGAGAGCTTGGTGCCGCAAGAGGTCGGCACACTCTGAGCAGACAGTGCACCTATTGCCATGTGCAAGCAGAACAGCAATAAACTTCCGTTTACTGTTATTTCGTCTTTAGTCGCATTAAGCCATATATCCACAGCGGTTTTGTGGCACTATCTGCAAGGACCATCGAGGATTCGAGCCAGGGTCCGGTTGAGTTATCAAGCGGCTTTTCCGCAAAGTAATAGATCAGCTGTTTTATCGAGTTTGAGCTTTCGTACTAGCTCGCAAGTTTAGATATGCATTTGTGTGTGTGTTGACCCAAAGGAGCTTCATGTACGTTCTCTCCTCCCCGCTGCGAAATAGATCCAATCTCAACATACTTGGCTCTCTCGCCATTGTTCGGCAGTGCAATACCAAACTGGATGACACAGAAGGTCTTGACTCTCGCCTTTTTAAGGTGAAAAGAATGAAGTTTGCTACAGCGTTGTTCTTGATCCTGTTTGCAGCTCTTTGCTCGAGCGTGACGCATGCGCAGCAGGTTGAAGCCTCGCTGCCGCTTTCGCAGCGATTCACCATCAATCTTGCGGCGGGAGTGCCGCAGTATGTCGGAGACGCTGCCTCGGTGTCCAATGCGCCGCAGAGCCAATGGTGGTTTGAGAATACGAAGAACTCGACGGACTATTCGAGTGTCAGCTTTATGGAGAGTTCAGACTCCGCATGGCGGCAGGTCGGTCTGCCATATGATGCGAACATCCCTCGCACGTTTATCAACCAGGACTCTGGCGGTGGCGCAGGATCTGACACGGGGCAAGAAAACTGGTATCGACTGCACTTCAAGGTAGACCCTAAGTATGCGGGACAGAAGTTCCTGCTTAATCTCGAAGGTGCACATACTGGGGTCCAGGTCTTCATCAATGGAACGCTGCTGCCTGGTATCAGCGCTGTCGCCGCTAACGCCCAGGCAACCCATGTGGTTGGGTTTGTACCGGTCGTCGTCGATCTCACCCCTTATCTCCACACTGACGGCGCCACGGACAACGTTATTGCAATTGATGTATCCAGAGGCGATCCGTGGTTTGAGCAGCCGCAATTTTCTAACTCCTTCCGCTTTGGTCAGGACATGGCGGGCCTGTTTCGCAATGTCGTCATGTATGTAACCAATCCGGTCCATATTCCGTTGAATGTGTACTCCAACACGCAGTCCTGGGGCACCTACGTTGGCACGGTCTCCGAGGTTCCTGCGGCGGAGGGGACGGCAACGGCGGCCTCGGCTGTGGTGGAGGTCCAGACGAACGTCGTCAACGAGACTGCCACGGCACAGCAGGTCACGTTGACCACCCAGATTGTGGATGCGGCAGGCAATGTCGTGGTGACGGCTCCGCCGGTGATGCAGATGGTGCAGCCGTTGACGGCGGCTACTCTTCCGTCGACGCCGGCAGCGATGTTCAATCAATTGATCACAGTTCCGAATCCCACGCTGTGGTATCCGAATAACTCAACGTACGGCAAGCCGTATATGTACAAGGTCTACCACATCGTCAGTGTGAACGGCGTGGTGGTGGATTCGTTCCAGAGCCCGCTTGGCATCCGCACGATCACGTGGGATGCGAACTTCCCCTACTTCAATGGCCATGCGATGTATCTATGGGGAGGCGCGAGCCGGTACGATTATCCGGCGCTTGGTTCGTCCGTTCCAGATGAGCAGTGGTGGCGCGATATGGCGCAGATTGCTGCCCAGGGCGGAAATATCTGGCGGCCCGGTCACTCGACCAGCAGTGAGGAGATGGTCGAGGCGGCCGACGCCTACGGCATCATGATTGACCAGCCGAGTGGCGATGGCGAGGGGCATTGGAATGCGTCGTCCAATCCGTCTGCGGATGATCTTCAGTTGAAGCAGGAGGTGCATCGCGACATGATCATTCGCGATCGCAGCCATCCTTCGATTCTGGACTGGGAAGAAGATAACGGTGGGATGAATCAGCCGCTTGCGAATGAACTCGCTGCCCTGGTGACGTCATGGGACAATATTCAGCCGCGGGTGCAGGCCGATCGTACGTACTCGAACACGTACTCCTACATGGGTGAGTGTGATGGCGCAGGCTGCGAGGCGGGGCTCAAGAGCAACAATGCGCCGAATCCGGTCTTTGGCGCGGAGTATTGGGACAACATGGGCACCGGGCGCGGCACTCAGACGGGCATAGGGGCCAATACGGTCTATGCGTACGACTACGAGTTGGCGTTTGCAGCCCCGTACCTGGACGATTGGCGGCAAGGCAGAGTAGCCAATGCATTTGGCATGGCTCAGTGGTATTTTGCAGAGTCGCCGGGCGAAGACAGTCTCTGGGCGGAGTTCCAAAATCAGCCCGCGATGCAACATATGGTGCGTTCGCTCGGTTACTCTTCCGTGGATGCCAACCGTTTCCCGAGGCTGCTTTATTACATCTATCAAGCGAACTGGATTCCTTATACGATTCAGCCGGTAGTTCACCTGGCTCATCACTGGAACCGCGCTTACGAGTACACCCCGGGCACCCCGATTCAGGTGAATGCCTTCAGTAACTGCCCCTTTGTTCGTTTGCTCATCAATGGAGTGGCCAAGGATCCAGTCACGGGAGCGCCACTCAAAGATATGACTCCCAATCCCTGGAATATCAATTCGCACGGGGATCTGACCCAAAACACGACGACCATGCCTGGCCAGGTTTCTTGGCCGGTGAATTGGGCTCCGGGTACGGTTACGGCTCAGTGTCTGGACAACAGCAGCAATGTGGTCCCGGGCGTGAGCCATACTGTAACGACGGCAGGAGCCGAGAATAAGATCGTGCTTTCGGTTGTTCCTAATGTGACCAGGCCGGACGGTACCAGCTTCCAATGGACCGCGAATGGCTCTGACGCGGCGTTCATCGTGGCACAGGTACAGGATGCAAATGGCAACCTTGTACCCACCGCAGCGGACAACGTCACGTTCACGGTGACCGGACCGGCCACGTACATGGGCGGCACGCAGCAGCTCGTTGCTGACCCATCGTGGACCAACTACTATCAGGACGCATTTTCTAAGGCGCACAGTAATGATATCGGTGGTTTGCCATACGCATTCTTTCATTCTCCCGGCGATCCCGAACTGAACTTTGAAGGTGGATTGCAAAAGATCGCGCTACGCAGCACATTCGCCCCTGGGACTATAACTGTGACGGCAACAGCACCTGGACTTGCGAGCGGCAGTGTTCAGCTAGCTTCAGTGACTCCACCGGCTCCACCTCAGTCGCAGGCTCCGGCGATTATTGTGCCCCCCGTGGACACAGCAGTAACAGTTGGCTTTCCCGCAACCTTTACTGTCGCGGCCAGCGGCTCCGGAACGCTGAATTATCAATGGAGCATTGCGGGGAGCCAGGTGGAGGGAGCAACCGGTCCGACCTTGATCACTCCTCCAACCACGCTTGCCCAAAACGGTGCCTCTGTATCAGTTACGGTCACAAGCAACTTCGGTTCCGTCACATCGACTCCCGTCACACTCAGCGTAGATGGGGCCACCAAGGTTGCCATTACGGCTCAACCTGCCCCGCAGACTGTTGTCGTCGGCCAGTCCGCGACCTTTACAGTCGCGGCTACCGGCTCTCCACAGCTCAATTACCAATGGTTTGAGAACGGCAGTCAAGTCGCGTCTGGGCCGCAGCCCAGTTACACTACTCCGATATTTTCAGGAAGTGAAACGGACAGTGTCTACGTAATCGTTAGCAATCCTATCAATCAGGTCCAATCGTCAACCGCTGCACTGACTGTCAATGCGCCTATACCGGTCAGCGTTGTCACTCAGCCTGCAAGCGCGATCGTAGCTCTGAATCAGCCGGTCGTATTGACCGCCACGGTGGCTGGCTCCGCGCCATACACATACCAATGGCAATTCACCCCGGCTGGAGGTTCCACCACCATCCTTTTGAGCAACTCGCAGTCCTCCAATGTCATCACTTATACGATTCCGCAGATGAGTACGGCGAATGTTGGAACCTACGCACTGATGGTCAACAATGCAGCCAAAGCTCCCATTACGAGTACAGGCGCACAGTTGACCCTCGCACCGCCGGGAATCAATCTGGCGCTCGGCATGGTTGCAACGGCAAGCAGTAGCCAAAACGCATGCGGAGACGGCACCACGAGTCCTCCTTTCAGTGGCGCGAACTGCCTGGGGGCGGAGAACGCGGTAGACGGGAACCTCAATACCCGTTGGGGCTCGGCGACAGCCGGAGCACCGCCAGTACCCGCGGTTCCAGGTGTCGATCCATCCTGGCTGCAGGTGGACCTTGGCTCAGTGCAGTCTTTCAATACGGTCATCATCAATTGGGAGAATGCCTTTGCGACGGCGTACGAGATTGACTACACCAACGCCGATCCCACGACCAATCCAAACTGGAACCAGGCCTTCATTACCAAGACAGGTGCAGGCGGAACTGAGACCCTTAACTTTCCCACTGTTCAGGCCCGGTATATCCGTCTGCTTGGCACCACGCGTTTCACACAGTATGGCTATTCGGTAAATGAGTTTCAGGTGTATAACGTATCCCAATGCGGTGGTCCGACGGAACGCTATACCGTCAACCCCAACAACTCCGCGCTGGTATTCGATAACTTGCTGAATCTGACATGGACCCGTACCGTTCAGACCGACACGGTGGCAGGCTCGCAGTTCACTGGTCTGAGCGCCGTTAGCTATTGCTCAAGTATCAAGATGCGTATTCCGACGCAGGCTGAAGCTCTCGGCATCAGCGGCACTAACAATGCTTCCTGCGCCTTTCCTGGAGTCTGGAGCACTTGGACCTCTACCGTGGACCCCACTGATCCAAATGAGACTGCGATCGTCAACTTCGATGGCAGCAGCACTTGGAACGTAACGAATAACTTTCCTGGAGCCACACTCTGTGCCTTGGGCGTATCGGCGGTGCAGGCTCCTGTAATTCAGACGCAACCACAACCCGTCACGGTGGTCACCGGGCAAACGGCCGCATTCACCGTAGTTGCTACAGGAACACCCGCACCGACCTATCAGTGGCTGGAGAATGGGATCCAAATCAACGGAGCTACGTCACCGACCTACATTACTTCAGCAGCTATTGCCGCAGACTCCGGAACGTCCTTCAGCGTGGTAGTCACGAACGGAAGCGGCTCGGTCACCAGCGCCCCCGCTCTACTCACGGTCACTACCAATTCGGGTGGCGGCGGTGGCGCAGGCGGCGGAACAAGCGGTGGTGGTACTGGCAATCCTCCGCCTCCCCCCCCGCCGCCGACTCCTACCTGCGGCGATGCCGTAGCTTGCACCGGCAATGGAAGTGGTCCGGCTCCAGTCGGTCCTAATTTGGCCCTCAACGCCGTGGCGACATCCTCCGCAGATGAGAGCGGTTCCTTCCCGCCAATCAATGCGGTGGATGGCAACTACAACACACGCTGGTCTTCAGCATTCGAGAACAACGAATGGTTCCAGGTGGACCTCGGCTCAGTTCAACCCATCGGACAGGTCCTTATTCGGTGGCAGAGTGCCTACGCCACCACTTACACCATCCAAACTTCTATTGATGGACAGACGTGGGGTCCAAATCCTACGGCAACACAAAACAATGGCCAGGGAGGGATCGATAACCTCACCTTCCCAACGGTGAATGCGCGGTATGTGCGTATGCAGGGAGGAACCCGCTCTTCACAGTACGGATACTCGTTCTGGGAGTTCGAAGTCTACGGTCCTGTACTTCCGACCATCGTTACCCAGCCCGTCAGCCAGACAGTACTTGCGGGTTCTCAGGCGCAGTTCACGGTCGTTGCAGGTGGAACTGGCCCATTCATCTACCAATGGATGGTAAACGGCGTAGCGATCAATAATGCGACCAAGGCGAGCTATACCACTCCCACTGTTGGTTCCTCTGACAATGGCAGCATCTTCACCGTGACGATCAAGAATGCCAGCGGCTCGGTAACGTCCGCCGGAGCATCACTGACGGTCACCAATCCCACACCCGGTATCGCAAATCTGGCCCTCGGCAAGGTCGCGACATCAAGCGGAAATGAGAACGACGGACTCGGCCCCATGAATGCTGTGGACGGAGATCTCACTACACGTTGGTCTTCTGCTTTCGGCGAGAGCGAATGGTTTGAGGTGGATCTTGGCGCGCCGACGCTGATCAACAAGGTCGTACTTTACTGGGAGGCCGCTTATGGCAAGGTCTACGACATCGAGGTCTCGAATGACGAACAGACCTGGAATCAAGTGGCCAAACAAACCGCAGGGCAAGGTGGAGTAGAGACACTGTCTTTCCCAAGTGTCGTGGATCGTTATATTCGCTTCGTTGGTAGTGACCGAGCCACACAATACGGATACTCGTTCTACGAATTCCAGGTCTTCGGTGCAGATGTTCCCTCTATCACTACCCAACCCGTCAGCCAGACGGTAGCTGCTGGCTCCAGCGCAACCTTCACGGTCGTCGCAGCCGGCGATGGTCCCTTCACCTATCAATGGCTGCGCAACGGCGTCGCAATTCCCAACGCCACTGCGGCCAGCTATATAACTCCTGTTCTTACGTCAGTCGATAGCGGCAGCATATTCACCGTCGCCGTCACCAACCCCACGGGTCCAACAACCTCTGTGAATGCTGTCCTCACGGTCAACGCCAATCAACCTGCAGGTCCGAACCTGGCTCTAAAGCAGCCAACCAAAGAGAGCGGTAGTGAAAACGACGCCACCCTCGGCTCTGCGAATGCGGTAGACGGAAACTTAGCTACACGCTGGTCGTCAGCCTTTGCCGATCCCTCGTGGATCGAGGTAGACCTTGGATCCACGAAGACCATCGGCCAGGTCATCCTCCGCTGGGAAAATGCTTACGCGCTGACATATCGGATCGAGGTTTCGAACGACGAGCAGACCTGGAATCGAGCCTTCGTTCAATCCAACGGTCAAGGAGGTGTGGAGAATCTCACCTTCCCACCCGTAAGCGGTCGCTACGTTCGCATGTATGGACTAACGCGAGCTACAAATTACGGTTATTCGCTGTATGAGTTCGAGGTCTATGGGGCGGGCAATGCACCAACCATTACAACTCAACCCGTAAATCAGACCACCAACGTCGGAGCGACTGCAACTTTCACTGTAGCCGCAGGAGGTGCCGGTCCCTTCACCTATCAGTGGCTCAAGGGCGGCGATGTCATCAATCTTGCAACCTCCGCCAGCTACACGACACCTGTCCTGGCAGCAACCGACAACGGTAACCAGTACAGCGTCATCGTCGGCAATGGTGCCGGAACTGTCACCTCAATGCCAGCGACGCTCACAGTCAACAACTCCGGTTCGAGTTACACGACCTATCCGGGGTTTGTGGGGGTCGATCTCAACAACAACACCAACGGCACCTGGGCTGACAATCAGATATACGTGACTGTGATCGGCATCGATCCCAATAGCGGTAAGTTTTCTTATCTGACTCCGGACGGTCTCATTGTTGACTTCACCGTGAACGACGCGGCAGCTGTCGGCCACCTCACCAAAAACGGCCAGAACTATGGTAACTACTCCTTCACGCTTGCCCAAAGTAAGCTGCTGAAGATTCCGACGTTCCAATCGGCTCGGGCGTACATCTCGCTCGGCCAGCCCTTGTACGTTCAGGTCAATAGCGACGGAAACGGCAACGTGACTGGTTACGCAGGTCCAAACCCACAGAATGGGACAGATCCCAACATCAACACTAACTTCGACTGGTACGAATTCAACAACCAGAACGGTATCTTCATCAATACCACCCAGGTCGATGAGTTTGGTCTGCCTCTGCTGCTAGATGTCTGGGGCGCAGGAGGGACCTTCCACCAACAGGTCGGCATTACGGAATCAATCGCTCAACTCGATAGTGAATTTGCCAGTGAAGTACCGCTGCAGTTCCAACCCACCACCATGTCTAACCTTCGCATCTTCTCACCGGCCAAGCTCTCCATGGCTGCCGGTGGAGCGAATGCCAACTACTTCGACAGCTACATCGCGAATGCGTGGTCATCCTACAGCACCACTCCGGTCGCCATAACTCTTAATGGCCGTCAGTTCACCGGAAAAGCATCTGGGTCGACTTTAAAATTTGCAGAGGTCAATCCAAGTTCGGCGAACGCTGGAGAAGTCTTCGTGGTGGCGCAGCCTTCCACCCAGGACATCCTGGGGTGTGCAGGCACCATGGCGAGTGGGGTACAGGGCAATACTCCACAGCTCCAGGACGAGAACGCCATTCAACTGCAACTGGAAAACCAGATATGCTCGGCAACTAACCGGGGTGTTCTTCTCAACCAAGCAAACTGGGCTAACGTTTCGGCCTACTATAGTGCTGCGCCTGCGAATTTCTACTCGCAGTTCTGGCACAAGCACTCAATTGGAGGGCTGGCATACGGCTTCTCTTACGACGACAACAATAACCAAAGCACCACGATTACCACACCAAAACCGGAACACATGGCGTTTGGCATAGGCTGGTAGCGGATACTGCGAAGAGCGAGGCGCTAGGTCTGGCGTCTCGCCGCTTCGTCCGAGGCGCATTTGATATGACGTCGAGACCGTCGTCTTGAGTAATAGCAATCTCGCCTAGCCTATAGACGTCGCGTCATGTTATCGCACTACTACGACCTCGAGTAATGCGAGTTCCTGCGGCACCGCCGCTCCTGCCAGGTATTCCGCAGCCTGCTGCATCATCACGAAGTACGCTTTCTGAAAGCTCCGCAGGGGTGGCACAATCCAAAGTGCGTTAAAGACCAGAGTGCAACACCAGCGCCGCGGAAAGAATGTGTCTCCATTTCCACCGTGGCATGGCCCGCATCACAAGCGACAACACCTCTGCCCCTCCGAGCAAACCATGGGGAACAGAATCAACAGGTACCTCCCGGCGCTTCCAACCTCACGGCTCGCAGATAATGAAAGCCCGCAATTGCAGCGGTCCCGGCAATTGGCAACCAAAAGTGCTCTGGCACGTTGAGCCGCTTTCTTGCCACTACGGCGAGGCACCCAACGAAGAGAAGTACGGGCCACAGCTGAGAGAAGCCCACGAGTTCGACATACTGTCTCAAGATCCCAGGATTCCAGAGAATCACGCCCGCAACTGTCTTCGAGCGCAGAGTAGTCGGCAGGATTAACCCGAAGTACGAATAAGAGAAAAGCTTCCACGCCAACAAGGGGAGTAACGATCCAGCAAGCAATGCTGTCAGGCCCAGTGCCTTCCTCATGCGCAGACGCCACGCCAGCAGGAAAGCGCAGACCTCGCCGACGGCCGGTACAGCAGGATTAGACGCACGGCACAGAACGCATAACTCATCTCCATCAGAGTTCCGTTCTAACGCCATAGATTGCAAGCAAAGCCTGCTGCCCCATCCCAAAGAAGCTCGCTTTCAGGTCAGGTCTCCTCGCGTGGTCTTCCTTAGTCGTATAAAGACCGCCAGCAGCCCGACCGTCGTCGCCAGGCAAGAAGCCACCTGTAGCACTCCGGTCATCAGCTTGTCGCATACAAACCGACCGCGATCACCATCGCCGTAAATAGAGGCGACGTGGAAAGATTGCATCGCACTTTAGGGTTTAATCCTCACCCTGGTGCGCAAGCACATTGCGTGCTTGTGCAGGTAAATATATGTATCGTCGGAGCCGATATAAGGCAGGTAATAGAACAGCTTTATGCGGCTGGAGTCAGCGCCATCAGAGGCGCGGCTACATACATCCGCTTCGTCTCAAGATCTGACTCTTTCGGCTCCATCCTTGAGTAGTACCCGGCCTTCCCGCTCGGTAGTACTTATTCTGCGTGAATGCCTGGGCTTCGTTGTCACATTTATGTCACAACTTTGTCCGGCCCGTCTCACCGCTAGTACACTTGCGGACTATTTCCAATGCCACAACGTACTGGAGACGGGTTTTTCTATATCCCAGTGGGCTTCCTCACAAATCAGACGGCGACTAGTGTGATGAGGGGCGCGCCTTTGGTGCCTGCAGACTCGACGAGGTCGGAGGTTGTGGCGGGTAGCGCTCGTCCTGTTCGTGCTGGGGCATGGTTTTAACAGGATAGCCGGTACCCCCGTAAATTTTCGCCTGTCTACGTGGGTGTTATAACTTCCTCAGGTGTCTCAGTTTCAATCGGAATCGTGAACGAGAAGACAGTGCCGGATGTAAATGCCGGGGAGGCCCATAAACGACCTCCATGAGCCGTGACGATGGTCCTGCAGACCGAGAGGCCCATCCCCATGCCGTTTTCTTTGGTTGTAAAGAAGGTCTCAAAAATCTTCTCATGATCTAAAACTCCGGTGCCGGAGTCTTCGATCTCGGTCAATATCGAGTTGTCGTCGATCCGCCGAGCACGGATCATGAGATTCTTGGACCGACCTACAACTGAGTGCATTGCATCGATCGCGTTTGAAACGAGATTGAGCAGGACCTGTTGCAGTTGAATGGGATCGCCTAACATCGGCGGAAGGTCGGGTGCAATTTGCAACTTAGTCCGGACGCCTTCCTTTTGAGTTCTGGGCTGAAGCAGAGCCAAAACTTCGCCTACGATCTTTCGAAGTGCAACCGCTGATTTCTGCGGTTCCGCGCGTTTGAAGAGATTGCGGAGACCCTGAATAATTTCAGTTGCATCCTTCCCATCGCGAACGATCCGTTCGGCAGCTGCTTTAGCGTTGTCATGATTGGGTGGGTTGGTTCCCAACCAACGAAGGCTGGATTGACCATTCGCCACCATAGCAGCAAGCGGCTGGCTAATTTCGTGAACAATAGAAGCAGCCAGTTCTGACGCGACTGCGATCCGAGAGGCTATCGCAAGTCTCGTCTGCGTCTGGCGCAATGACTCTTCTGCTTTTTTCCAGGCGCCTATGTCAGTTATCAGGCCATACCAACGAACGACCTGCCCATCCGGGCCTATGAGAGGCTCCACCGCAGAGTGTATCCATCCGTAGGTGCCATCTTCCAAGCGATGCCTGCAGTCGAATGTGTAAGGCTTCCCAAGAGCAGCGCCCTCTTTCATCTTCGAGAGCACGAACTCCGTTTCGTCTGGGTGTAGCCCGTCCCTCCAGACACCACGTTTAACGTCCTCTAGGGTGAACCCGAAAAAATCCATCAGATGACGATTTGCATAGTCAAGCTCGCCATCTGGAGGCCGACTGTACACCAGGCCGGGAATCGTATCGAGCGTGAGGCGCAGGCTCGCCTCACTTGCCTCAAGTTGCGCTTGCATACTCTTGCGGTCTGTTACATCCCGCAGAAAGATTGTCGTCTTGTCTGCAAACTGTCCCCAACTGGACTCTACATGGAATCGGCTGCCATTCTTATGGAGAGCCAGAAATTCTTCGGTCTGCGATAGGCTGAAAGCTAATTCAGGAAGCAGGCGCGATATGGGGATGCCAAGTAACTCCTCTTGGGAATAGCCGAACATCTTCACTGCGGCAGGATTCAAGAATCGAATTAGCTGCTGGTCGCTTACGATGAGGATGCAGTCCGGGCATGTTTCTGCAAGCGCGCGAAACTCCATCTCCCCCTGCAGCCTGGAACGATCGGACTGTTTCTTCGCGTGTATCAATTCGGTTGCGAAGAGCATCGCTCCTACGAATACCGCAAGTCTCTCAACTGAATGGGAGGTCATAGCGAAGCTGAATCTAGGTTGCAGAAAAAGGTAGTCGAAAGGAATAAGCAATAAACCAATGGCGAAGAGGCTCTCCTTTCTACCGAGAAAGAGGCTCGTAACCATCGCTGCGATGAGAAGGCTTGACCCTGGCTCATCCAGGTAATAACCGACAAGCACGGCAGACGCGCAAACAAGTATCGTAAATATGCAAGCCTTAAGATGCGCCAAGATTCGGTGGATCCTTTCTAGCGGAAGGTAGGGGACTGAAAAGCCTGCAAGGTGTTCAGTTCAGGGGTAGTTCGCTGAAATTATCGCTCACGCAGCACTGCCCGCGGTAGTCAGTGCGACTTGGCCACCTATAGAAAGTGATAATTGGCAGCGTGGATCGGAGGGGCTACCATTAACCACGAAGCGAATTGCAGTGACGGGTGCCAGGAGCCAACCGATGATTGCAGTGATTGATGCAGCCTCCAATGTACGACATGCTTGCTTCAATGCATTGACAGGATTCGGGCATTCGGTACTCGTCCCCCAATCGCCGGAAACCTATATCAACCCCGGCGCCCTTTATAGCACCAATCTCCTTATGCTCGGAAGTCCCAGAGTTAAGCGGACGAGATCTGAGCCACTGCTATGGGCCCGTGCCGTCAGGCCGCACTTACGAACAGTTCTCATCGGCCTAGTGGAGACCCAGGTAAAGTATTTATCCGAGATGTTTGAAGCAGAGTGGGCCTCGTCACCTCAAGGCGGTATCTGAGCGGAGATAGCGATCTGGGGAGCAATGGAAGAGGGAATCGAGTCAGGCTTTCGAGGTCTACGCTGCCAAATTTCCGCTTCTGCTTGAAGCAGTTCTATCAGACATCAGGAGCGACCTAAGACTTCGCAGAATTGGTAGATCGGGCCTCGGAAAGACATTAGCTCTACTTCGAAATCTGCTGGGAAGCGGCGTGCTAAGCGCCGGCAGTTTCGACGCGAGAGATCGATCTCACTCCTGTCGTAGGGTAGTGTTCATCGTCGCGCTATCGCCTTGATAGGCGCTCTTGCTTCGCCCTGCCAGAGACCTCGGTCACGGCCGCGCGGCGCTGGAGCTCCGTTAGCGCCTGAAGGAGTGTGCGTCTTCCCAGCGTCGATTGGACAGCTTCCTCTGCGTCGTCGATGAGTTCTTCGAAGTAGCTCTGGACATTCGAACTGACTAGGCACCGGTGCGGGATTCCCGTCCGTGGCGCCCAGATTTTCTTGTCTTTGACTACGGAGCGATAGATGTCACGCAACGTGATCTTGTCCGGAGTCCGAGCCAGACGCACGCCCCCAGTCTTGCCCATAATCGAATCTACAAGTTTGTCTTGAACAAGTGGCACAAGAAGCTTGCGCACAAAGCTTGGATTTGCACCGAGACTCTGAGCAAGCTGAGAAGAACTCAGTTGAGGAACCGCCTCTTGTTGAGCCAGCGCCAGACTCAGCATGATCTGGAGCGCAGTGGGAAACTGAATGTCGATCATGCTGGAATCCTTGTGACGTAGTGGTGCCGGAGCATAGATGCGCCGTGGAGCGCAATCTTATCTGTATGTATTATAGTTGCATAAAGTTGATGGATAATCGCGGGACAAGCCGCGAGTGATCATTCGCATCGAGGCTTCCCTCTGCGGCCGGTCGCGATATTCGGTCAGCCTCAGTTGCGTGGTTTCGTCTGAATTCGTCGCGTAACGAATCGAATCTCAGAGTCCTTTAGTCCTGCCGGAGGTGCTGCGCCGCCATGTTCCCGGACTGATCCCGTAAAGTCGTTTGAAGGAGCGGGAGAGGGCTGATTGGTCCGTAAATCCACACCGGGCGGCGATGTCGGCCAGGGACAGGAGAGAATCGCTCATAAGACTCTTGGCCCTGTCTACGCGCCTCTCGGTCAACCACCTATGAGGCGGTTTGCGAAAGGTCTTTGTGAAGGCACGTGCGAAGTGGCCTAAAGACAGATCGCAGGCTTCCGCAACTTGTTGAAGAGCAATGTTTCCATCGAGATGCGCATCCAGCAACTCTGTTGCCCGTCGCCTCTGCGAGGGAGAGAGCCCCCCGCGAAAAGTTAGAGACGCTTGCGTAGCTTTGCCATAGGAGCAGACGAAGTGGCAGTTCAACGCCTGCAAGACATAGTCCAGAAATAGCCTTGAGCTAAGGACGGGATGGTCTAGGGCGCAGACGAGAGATTGTCCGAGAGAGTGAACAACAGGATCAAAGGCTCCGTGAGGCCAAACCAACTTTTCTACCCTGGACGCGCCGTGAGCATAAGCAAATTCATCCAGCGCGGTTTGCGTGATATGCAGAAGCAAGGTGTCGAAGGGATTGGGGAGCAGGACAGCTGGCTGATCCACTAGGTTGATTGCGCTGACGCCACCAACAGGGTATGGGCCGCTTGATACTTTTTTCGTACCCAGGAATTGCTCGATGAAAGGGATTGCCTTGAGTTGCAGCGCAACGATGTAGCCATGCTCTCCAACGACCGGTCGCGCTAGTCCCGGTAGTCCGCAGCTGCTTTGGAGTCTGGCAAATGAACATGAGGCAAGATTAGACACCTTGACTTCAGCAGTGGGCAGATCCTTTAAATACATGGTTTCAGCAAGCTGATCCCAGACAGTGGGGACGTTGATCAGGGCATCCATGACTTAGACTTCCCTCAAATTCCTCAGAGCGCACATATAGGGTTCTATCGACTTCTCTCCGAATGCAGGTCAGCCTTTGTTGATTGCAGATGACCTCGACATCAGTGATTATATCGAACTTAGCCTACCATCTAATAGATAGTTTTATTTTTGACAATCTTGTGACAATTGAGCCCGGAGCAGTTCAAAGTGTACTCTGGGAAAGTTTTCCCGCGGCGTTTACTCATCCTCGTGACTGCGCCCGCACGCCGTCCTGATTCAAGAGGTCCAGGATCTGGTTGCCGTAGTCACGGCCTCCGCCCAGTTTATGCATTGTGGGAGAGAATGGGTTGTATCTTCCAGTATGTGAGGGAACGCCATAGCCATTCCATTGGGCCGAAGTTGAAATAACGCAGCCAGATCGAGCAGCTTACGAGATTGAAGATCCAAACAGCAAACACGACATAGTACAGCTGGTAGTACTCGAACTGGCCGTACAGCTTCCACGGGCCCAGAGGAAACGAACTGAAGGAGGATACTTGTCGCGAGATAGTTAGTAAGCGCCATCTGGTCAACCGATGCAAGAGGCTTCGTAATAGACCGAACGGCACTGCTCTTGATCACCATGAGCACCACGGAGGCTATGGCGATAGATCCTCCGATGCGGGTCAGATTAACGGGAGGACTCTCCAAGGCGACTCCATGCCCGTGCTGAGCTATTCGTTTGAATCATGTGCTCCCTTGCCATTGAAAATGAGATAAATGCGCGTCTTATCGGTTGTGTAGATCTGTTGTCTGCCGGTTCAGGTTGGCGCCGGTCCAGTCGCAACCGCATGCGCCAAGGTCCCAAAGCCAGGGTAGCGAAGCTTTTCGCAGATTTGTCCTGACCCAGTTACGCTTCAATCGGAATCGGTACGCAGGCTTCTTCGAGCTTCCTTTCAGTACGTTCCAAGAGATCAGGTATTGGGATCCAGCTGGTATGGACGAGTCTTATTGAGTCGTCAATGGACGTGACGCCGACTGTCTGTTCGTGTGCATGGCCGCGTAGAAAGACTGGGGCCCAAAGCGACTTAATCGTGAAACTGCCAAAGCCTGGGGCAAGGGGCACTGTGCTTAGGTTGAATATCATCAGCTGTTCAGAGAATGCAGCGTAACTAAATGCAAGCGCTTCCACAACGTTCATATTGCCGGCCATAGCCTCACTGATTGCTGTGATGATGGGCGCGTTACCCTCTGCTGTCTCGAACGGAAGTAGGGTTTCTCGAACTACGCGCGCCAGTTCCCAAAGGTTACCGCCGGAGTTCGCTTCGATGACGGTCACCGCTTTGGAAAAGGCGTCCACGCACTCGTCGGTGAGCCCCAGCAAGCTGCGAATATTGACAGGCGAAAAGATCCGGAGCGGATTGTCGCGCCACATATGGTCGATTTCTCTACCTGCCACTGCGATGGCTGCGCAGAGGATGTCGTGGATGGCGGTGTTTTCCTGCCGGCAAGCTTGCGGATTCTGCTCGTTAGTTCGGCGGAAAGCGCGCGGCTCTCTACGTGTACTGGGGCCTGAGCGAGCATTTTTGCAAGCTCTTGAGAGAGCACGGCACCTTGCTCGGACGAAGTACGTACCGGGACACCGACAATCTCATCCAGCGAGCGTGGGAAAGCCTGCCGTTCAAGACGATCACCGGAAAGTGCTCTAAGCAGGTCCCGCAACAGGAATACGGACGCCGCGCCATCACCGATGGCGTGGTGCAGCACCAAAAGCACGAAGGTCTTTTCTGGCTTGTGGATCAAGACGACGCGAATGAGGGGAGCATTGGTTGGGTCAAACGGCATGCGAATCTCTCTCTCGGATTCACGTTCCCATGTCGTATCTCCTTCGGCGACCCTCAGCGGAATGGGGTGACCTTCAGCACGCACGAAGTGGGGAACGCGGCTATAAGTTGAATCGATGGAGACGGACAGCATAGGATGGCATTGCTGCAGAGCGTCGAGCGCGACACGCCACTCTGCGATCGCAGTGCTGCCATCGACCTCGGCAACCAAGCAGAATTGTTTTGGCGAGCTATGACCAAATAGCCATAATAGTTCTTCAATAGCGCCGAGAGGACGCACTACATCAACAGAGTTTACCGACATGGAGAGCTTTCCTTTTGTCACCAAGTCGCACGTGTCCATCACTGCGAATCTGTCGGACAGATTGCAACTAGCGTGCTGAAGAGACGATGCTATTGGCGCGTTGACACAAGAGTGTCAGGCGAGCAGTCGAATGTCTTGACATCAAGCAACCCGCCCATTGCACGACTTCAGGACTATGGCCTGCTAAGCGCGAACAGAAAGCCTGATAGGACACCGAAATAGCTCAACCTATTTTCATTCATTAATGAGGATAGGCTTCGCTAGAGCATTCGATCTTGGCAGAAAGCAACATGATTTGGCTATTCCTGATGCATTGTTGATAGTCAACTGGCCAAGGAGGCAAGTATCGCTTGAGGATGCTGCATATAGCAGAATTGTCGAATGCGCATTTTTCACTCTCGCACTGAAGAGCGTTGCCCCATCTTTACGCGAAACCAAAGCTGCCGCATCGTGTGAAGAGTAATGAGAAGATCAGTTCCTCCACTAACTGGTTTGCATTCGTTGATAGTTGAGAAATTCTTTACGAGTTCTTGCGGCATCCCTTTGTTCGTTTCGGGTGTTCAGGTCCAGACCGAAACCAACGAGGTGCCATTCAGCCCGGTTCTGATTTCGCTCTCATCAACTCGAGAGCGACCGCAAGTAAGGACGTGCGGAGTATTCTATTCCCCCGCGGAGTAAGAAGGGGAACAGATGAATGCAGCTAACCCAACGAGCTCAACGGCAAGGATCGTGGCACTCCGAACTTTATGCATAGGATCCTCTGGACGTTGACACGGCCGGCTGGGATCAACTGACCGCGTCGTCGTGGTTAGAACAGAAACCGCGTCCCGAATTGAATCTGCCTTGGCATGCTTACATTGCTCGGGATGCCGAAGCTGGCATTGTCAGCGTTCGCCCCGATCGTTGTGAAGCGATGCCGGTTGAACGCGTTGAAGAACTGGGTATAGAAGATCCAATCCAAGTGTTCCGTGAGTTGCGTATGTTTAGTGACCGCAAAGCTCTCCGACAGTACCGGAAAGTTGCGGATGTTTGAAGACGACGGGGGGAGATTGCCGAATGAATCGACGGGGTCGGTGAACGCCGCCTTATTGAAGATGCTGTCCATGGAGGGATCAGTCGGGTTCAGTTTCCCATTCGAGATATGGGTCAATGGGTCGGCACCTGGAACCAGGTTAGGCCTCAGATGGCTATTGAAGATGGCCAGATTGTTCGTAGCTGTTATCTCGATCGGGAAGCCGCTCTGGTAGCGCTGAATGCCGGAGACTGCCCAGCCGTTGGCAAGATGCGAGGCAAGGCTCGAAGCAAAGGTAGGCTGTTGTTTCAAGTTGAAGGGTAGCTCATAGGTGTAGTACAGGTTTAGCGCATGGTGAACGTCCTGCTCCATGAGAGACCACTCCGCCCGAGGGTTGTACTGGTTCTGCAGGGAGTTGTTGACGCCTCCGTTTCCGGCCAACGTGGGGTTGTTGTAACCCATGTTCTTCGAGAAGGTGTAGTTGGCATTCAGAGCCAGACCGAACGAGGTGCGTTTGCGGATAATAGCCTCGCCACCGTTGTATTCTGACGCTCCCACCTTGGCCGCCTGAGAGGTGAGCGTCGTGTACTGGGGATAGGGGCGAAGGGCCTGCGCCACCGATCCGGTGAACCCTGAGTAAGGCAGCACGATGCTGGCCTTCTTCGCATCAGATGAAGTCGCTGACTCCGTGAGCAGTGTGCCTAACGCGAGATATTTCGGGTCGACCTGGTTGATGTTGACCATATTCGGTGCTACCTGCCGCGTGTTATGCACGCCCACGTAAGCCAACTCAAGCAGAAGATTCGGCGTCAGTTGATGCTGAAGGCTAAGACTCCATTGCTGTGTACGGGGCATGGCGTCGACATGAGGCCCGTAGTACGCTTGATTTTGGCCGTTTCCGGCGGTTGGCGAAAGATTCGGGCCTTGAGGGAGATTCACATTCGGCCCCTGGCTGAACACAAATGCGGGATTTACACCGTTGTTCGGAGTCGAGAAGCTGGTAGCCACCTGAAACCCAACCTGTGAAAGCGCCGTATTGGGCAGGATGTCACTGTAGTAGATTCCGTAGCCGCCACGAAGTACGATGCCGGGATGCACCTGATAGGCGAAACCAAAGCGTGGACCGATGCCGGTGTAGTCTGTCGGGAAGAGATTGGACTTGCCGATTCCGACAGGAGGAGGTCCAGCGAAGACAAGAGCGCCAGGCAGGTTGCCAGCTCCCGGATTCGGTGTCGTAAGGCTCACGATGCTGGTTCGATTGTCCTTCTCGGTCGGTGCGCCGGACCATTCATAACGGAGTCCAAGGTTCACAGTCAGCTTCGTCGTCGCCTTCCAATCGTCCTGCACAAAGAACCCGGTGTAGTGCTTCCTGGTATGCAGAGGACTGGAATACGCAATGGATGCAGTTTCTACCTGGCCTAACAGAAAGCTCGCGAACCCATCCCCCGTGCCACCGGTGCTCTGAGGATTCGCCGTCTCAAGAGTAGCGAATCCATAGGTGCTGGTCGGCTGAATCGGGTTGTTGTCGTTGTATTGTGCGGCCCGGAACTCTCCTCCGAAGCGAATGCTATGTTTCCTCACAGTCCACGAGAGGGCATCGCGGTATACGAAGTCGTTTTCGGCCTGATTGCTGGAACTGATGTTACCGATCGTCGCGTAGCCGTTGGTGAAGGTTATCGAGGGAAACAGACCTCCAGTGATCTTGGTGAGGGGCTGTGCCTCCGGATAGCTACTGGCGTCAGCAGTGGGATTCTGCAGGTTGGTGAAGCGGTTGAATCCAAACACAAGCTGATTCAGGAGGCTGCTTGATAGGATCCAGTTGTACGCAACGCGAGCTGTGTGCGAGCCGACGAGTTGATGGATACCTGTTGTGAGCGGCTCAGGAAGCGGCGACGTGGTTTCGAGGCGGGGGATATAGGTTCGAATGTAAGTTACGCTTACACGATGATTGGGCCGGATCTCCTCATCGACCTTCGCGGTGTAGGTATCGGGATTGAGAAGAACCTCCCCATCCCAGTTGCCATAGTTCACGGTGCTGCCCGTCGGCTGGTTTGGACTTGGAAACAGCTTCAAGAGCTGCTGGGCAAGCGGATCGAAGTGGGTAATCTTGTTGCTCGGGAATTGAGTGCGTACAAAACCAGTTCCCTTGGGATTGGGGGCGGTCGTCGCGGGATCGTAGATCTTCCGGCTATAGGTGCTGAAATCTCCCTGAAGCTCCTGAGGCGTCGGCACCTGCGCGGTGTCGAAAGTGTCAGCTCCGCTTTTTCTGGACCCGCCGTAGGCAAAGAAGAAGAAGGTGCGATCTCGACCGTTGTAAAGGTGCGGGATCGAGAGAGGTCCGCCTATTGTCGCGCCGAACTCATTTTGATGGGTTGGAGCCAGTTGGTTTCCGCCGTGCTTGGCCAGCCAGTTGTTTGAGTCGAGGGCGTTGTTGCGGAAGTATTCATAGATCGAGCCATGCCACTGGTTCGTTCCAGACTTAACCGCAAAGCTGCCAACCGCGGCGCCCGTGTGGCCGTAGTCCGCGGGAAGTTGCGTCGTGGTGATCTTGAACTCACGCATCGCATCGACGGCAGGAGAGGATTCGGTGTAGTTGCCGATGATACGGGTTTGGCCGCCCGGTATACCGTCGACCAGGAGTTCGGTGTTCCAGATATTGCTGCCATGCACAGCGATGACGTTGGTAGCTCCCGTATATTCCTGGCCGTTGAGTTGCAAGTTGCCCTGCACGCCCGGCGCGAGATATACAAACGAGGTTGGGCTTCGAATGCGGCCCACCTGTTCAAGCGGAAGCTCAAGGTATTGTTTGCCGCTGATCTCGGTCGCGATCTCGGCATTGTTTTCCTGGGTCAGATCGGAATCCGTAACCGTGACGGTTTGGTTGCTTCCGCCAGGCTGTAGCTTGAAGTCGACGCGGACTGGGGTATCTACAAAGAGAGTGATGCCGGTCTTTTCCGTCGATTGGAAACCCGAAGCTTCGGCCAACACCGTATATCGTCCGGGTGGAAGTGCGGCAGCCTCGTAGTTGCCGCCTGTGTTCGTCTCAAGCCAAGTCACCACGTTAGTATCAAGGTCGTGCACTGTCACATGAGCGCGTTGCACCAAAGCCCCGCTGGTGTCGGTAACAGAGCCGGTGATCTGAGCTGTCTGCGCGAACATGCCTGGGGCGATCAGCATGAACAAGCAAACGAGGTGTTGTTTTCGGAATCGTATCGCAGTTTTCATACAGCCTCTCGGAGAGCATTTAGTTAGTGCGTTATGTGGTTCTCGCCTCGTTGTTCCTAGAGCGGAGTGCAACCGCACTGGAGAAGAACCCAGAAGCAAATGTGAAACGCTTCAACGTCTAGAGCTCGCTATTGGACGGTGAGAGTTACGGTAGCCGGATGCGTGAGACCATTCGCAGAATCCGCCGTTGCGACATCAAGGACATCGCACCTGCGAGAAAAAGGCCAACCAATCGTCGGCAATCGAGCCCCATAAACTTTTGAACACGGGCTGGCAATTCGGAACAATCGATGAATCACATCTATCTGGGAAGCGCATCACTGTCCTTCTCCTTCTTACTTTCGTCCTGTCGATTTTCTGCATGATCTTCGTGTCTGCTAACGTGCTGAGGGACTCACCCGTAGCAGAACGACGCCGTGTCGCGGAATAAGAAATTTTTGAGATGGGGAGAGCGGAGGGAGAGTCGTGTCCCGCCATATATCCTTTACCGGTCCTGTTGATGCCCATCCGAGCAGACTCAGGTCCAACGTCATCCAACTTGCCCCTGCGTTACGGTTGAAGATCCCAACCGCCTTGGAACCATCCTCGAGGTCGCGTGACCATATCTCGACCGGTCCCTGAGCCAGCAACCTGTCCGCCTGCTTTCCTGCAGGGTCCTGATCGATCGCAATCGATCCGCAATTCGTCAGGACCGCGAGCATCTCAGGAGTTGTAGCCGAGGGATCGTTTCCCGCCAGGAGCGGAGCGGCCAGAAGGCTCCATAGAGACATCTGGGTTCTGGCTTCATCAAGGTCCAGACCTTTGTTGCCGATCTCCAACATGTCGGGGTCGTTCCAATGGCCGGGGCCGGAGAATCTGGCAAGTCCGGCCTGCGCGAAACCTATCTCGGTGATACTTTCGTACCTGTCCCGAACGTCGTCTCCGGTTCTCCACATGTGGATGCCGATCGAGGGTGCCCAGGCCCAGACGCTCGACATGCCGTGCTGGCTGATGCTCAAGAGGATAGGTCTGCCGGCTTTTTCGAGGGCCAGATGCATCTTGAGGTAGGCGGCTCTCATCATCTCTTGTGCCACCACCGGGTCTCCCTGAGCTTTTTCCGCTAGCTCTTCCCGGAAGCTACAGACGTCGTACTTGAGAAAGTCAACGCCCCATTCTGCGAAAGTCCGAGCGTCTTGGTCTTCGTGTCCCGCGCTTCCTTCAAAACCGGCGCAGGACTTGACGCCAGGAGTGGAGTAAATACCCAGTTTTAGTCCACGAGCGTGGACATATTGAGCGAGACCTTTGATATCGGGGAAGCGGTCGTTTCCGTGCAATTGCCCTGCAGCATCTCTCTGCCCCTGCCAGCCGTCGTCAATGTTCACATAGACGTAGCCTGCGTTCCGCATGCCTGATGACACGAGAGCATCGGACACTCTCTGGACATCACTTGCAGAGATAGCTTTGCCGAAATGATTCCAACTGTTCCACCCCATGGGCGGGGTGGCCGCGAGGGAGGTCGGTACGAAGTCCGGCTCAGCACCGTAGGCGGTGCGGCACACAGGTAGTAGGGAGATGAGGAAGATCAGCAGGAGAGACCCAGGGAAACGATGTACTGTTGGGATGGCAGTCTTGGTGGTCATTCCCTGCATCTTGTATGGGATATTGGTTCACAAAACAGGAGGCACACGGAGGTAGAAGAGGTGTCCCACCTGAAAGACATGGCAAGTCGCCTGAAATGTCGAAACTTGTAATCTTACATACATACAGGAGTGGAAAAATATTCCAGCAACTTACAAAGGAATTGTTTTGGATGTCCTTGAACATTCTCAGGACCGTGTCGAATTCGTTTATAACGGCTCCCCCATCGACCCGCAGTGGATCGCTCTTCAACGAACATTAACAAGTCGACAGTTCGTACGTTCAGTTCGCCTGAGTTCCTTCCTCCTCTATATAGGTATCTGTGCGATCGAAGACCGTCGCGACGAAATTACAGAGCAGCAAATTGGTCTTCACGTCTTTAAGCGGCCTGCCGACTACAACCCTGGTGAAGATGGAATTGTCCGGACTACTGCTCGCCAGCTCAGGCAGCGCTTGGCCGTCTACTACCAGGAAGAGGGAAGGTCCGAGCCGATTCAGATTGAGATTCCCCGTGGTGGCTACATTCCTGTCTTTAGGACGCGCGTCGACACCGCTGCCAGTCAGGAGCCGGTCTCGACGCCCGAGATTGTGAAGCCTGAAGAACTATCCCCAACTGTCGATGAGCCGCTTTCGAGCGAACGGAGAGGCAGACGTATTCCGTTGCAGTTTGTGTATCCAGTATTGGCATTCACGCTGGGAATCCTCTGCACGGTTCTGGTTCGTCACGTGATGTCCCTCTACGGCTACCCCAAGTCTGCCTCAAGCTCTTTGTGGAATGTTCTGTTTACGGCGAACCGGTCGACCCTGTTCGTCCCGGGAGATGCCGGCTTGAACATGTACAACAATTTGGCCCGCACAGAGGTTCCGGTCGGAGACTACATAATGGGTTCCTATCTACGGGAGCCTGCTGCGCAAACTCCTCACGGTTACGACTGGAGCCCTTTTGCCGAGCGACGCTATACGACTATTGTCGACCTCGAATTCACCAGCCACCTCTCCAACCTTCCCGAGTTCCGATCCGATCGCTATAGTGTTCGTTTTGCGCGCGATCTTCGCCTCTCTGATTTCCGCAACCTCAATCTGATTCTGACCGGAGCGCCTACGTACAACCCTTGGGTTGAGTTCTTTGACCGAAATCTCAACTTCCATATTGTGTACGACGGAATCACAAACGGAATGCGCGTGATTAACCGGTCGCCTCAGCAAGGAGAGAGGCCCGAATACGCCTGGTCGTCGACCGATCCGACCCATCGCGGCTACGCATATGTTGCACTTGTGGACAACCTTCACAATGATGGCAAGGTTCTTCTGGTCGAGGGTACGACGATGGCTGGTGTCGATGCAGCCGCTACATTCTTATTCATCGACCCACGGATGACTAGCATTTTGAAACAGGCCACGGACGGGGCGGGCAAGGTACGCAGTTTTGAGGTACTGCTTGGAGCGAGCGTAATTGACGGCGGGAGCCCCAATGCAGCGCTCATAGCTACTCGCATTTATTAGAGTCGGGAGCCCCGTTCGTGCGATTCCTGCACCTTATTCACCAATGCGCAACCCGATGGTCGGTCGATTCTAGTGACCATCGGGTTACACACGTTCACATCACCATTGCTGCGTTCGCGCTTGCGGAGGGTTACGCAGACGCCAATCGAAAACAGGCAGTTTGAGCGTGACCGTTTCATTTACGCTACTTCGAACATTTGGCATGGCCAGGGCCCACTGTTCCAACTGAGTCTATCCATCTACTTCCAGTACGACCTTGCCGGGAGCATTCCTTCCGTTTCGAAGTGCCTGCTGAGCAATAGCAGCATTGGCGAGTGGGTAGGTTGCGGCTATAGGAACAACAAGGGCGCCTGATTCAACAAGTTCGACAAGCTTCATCAGATCTTGCTGATTGGCGCGCGCAAACACCGTTTTTGTATCCGGCGCAGCTCCAGCGATTGAGCACGCGCGGACGCCCGCTCGGCCAAGCTGCGCATTGAGGGAAAGAACTCCACGTCCCACGCAGTCGAAGATGGCATCGACGCCCGAGGGGATGATTTTGCGGACATCTTCGACGAGTCGGTCCCCATACACAACCGGTTCCACGCCGATCGAGCGTAGATAGCTATGATTGCTCTCTGAAGCGGAACCGACCACCTTCGCTCCTCGGGATAGCGCGATCTGCGCTGCAATGGAACCGACACCTCCCGAAGCGCCATGAATCAGCAATGTTTCGCCTTCCCGGATGTTAAGCGCATCCACAATCGCCTGGTAGGCGGTAAGGCCCGCAAGCGGTAGAGCAGCAGCGTGCGCCCATGTGGCATTGCGCGGTTTTCGGACGAAGGATGACACGCCGGCCGATACCTTTTCAGCATAGGTGCCATGCCGCAGGATCTCTTCTCGCACAAAGCCGATTACCTCATCTCCAGGGACGAACTCCGAAACGCCGGCTCCCGCGTGTTCCACAATACCGGCTACGTCCCAGCCTGGAATCACAGGAAACCACGCGTCCATGATGCTGTCGCCCAGTCCCTCCTGTAGGACGTGGTCGGCAGGATTTAGCGCGGCTGCTTTCACACGAATTAAAACATTAGTCTGCGAAAGTTTCGGCTCGGGGACCTCTGTGAACTCCAAAACTTCAGGGCCGCCGTACTGTCGATAAATAATTGCTTTCATTTGTCCCCCTCACTATCCTGGAAACGCCACGGGCATATCGAGAACAATGCGCAGCGTCTCGAATTTCCAGACGCCATCGATACGGCGTAGCGTGGGGCGATAGTATCCCGATTCGATCGGAGTTACGGTTCCCTGTGCGCCGGTCGCGCCTTCTGGCCATCCGGTGGAAGGACGTTCTTTGCCGATCACGCTGAACACAATAAATTGTGCGTCCATCTGCGCCTCATCCCCGTTGATCTCGATGATTGGGTCATGTGTCGTATGGTGACTCCAGCCACGTGGGGGATGAGGACTCATCATATGGGCCACAGCGCCGGCGATCGCGTCCTGTCCGACCAACTCTCCAAGGGGTTCGAGCTTGCCCGAGTTGCTGTAGAAAATTTCTACTCGGCCATTTGGAGCGAATTGTGCGGCCACTGCAGCCCCATCCCTTGCATCCGATCCACGTACATATTTAGCCAAAACCTGCTGTACCGCTCGTTCGTCAGTCATCGTTGTCTCCTCTGTTGGGTTTGGTTTGAAGTTCATAGCCTTTGTTCATATAGCCGGGCCTTCGCGATAGAGAAGGCTGCGGTCCGTCTATATCTGTAATCACAACACACTAGGCTCATAACTGCAACCATAATAAATACACATAGTTTTTCTCTGATTTTATAAGAGTTGAGTTCGCCGCTTCCAGACCTGAGGCGCACGGTAGTTTGGAGCGGCTCTCACCCAAAACACTTAAGCAAACGGCGTGCCACTCTCATAAGTTACGCGTGGAAAAGTTCTGCGCATCATCGCGATGCGGTACTCGAAGAGCTATTCGCTTACGCTGATGAACTGGATCGGGAACAGAAAAGTTCACCGTTTCTATGGCCAACTATCTCAGGTCGCAACGGGCGACCGTCATGAACCCGGAAATTGCCAGGGCAACCGTGTGTTCTTGCAGGTGAACATGGAACAGGAAATCTAACCAGATTAGGTGCTAGTGCGGCACCTAAGAAAACCGACAAGAGTGTGAATATCGGTCGCCTATTCGGAAGATGACCTAATGAGTCGCGCGGCGGCAAAGTCTCTTTGGATGACTCCATGTGGAGAGCCAGGAGACGATGGAGGAGAGCGCAAGTATCCTTTTGCACTAAAAGGAGCGCCGTGCGAACTTGAACTAGATCGCACAGCGCATCCTTTCGGCCCAAGCATACCCTTACGTTTGATTCCGTCGATTGCTCTCAGAGTGCGGCATGGCTGCCATCGCACAGAACGCCATGAGCACTATGCTTGCATCCGCAGAAATAGACTGTCTTGGACTCCGTCGCATCGAACTTTACGGGCGTGAAGTCCGTGCCCTGATGACTGCCGTTGCAAAAGGGCTGGTTTGTGCTGCGCCCACAGGAACACCAGTAGTAGCTCTTCCCGGCTTCAACGGGAACGGGATAGGGACCTTTTTGCGCAATGACTGGTTCTGACATAGTGATTTCTCCAAAAGGGGTAGTGGAAATTGGGTTGTAGTTCGTAGCTGCCATCGAAGGTAACGAGACGACGATTCAGCAATCTCGCCCGATCTTCCTTCCGGGCTCGCTCAACGTTAGCAATGTGTCGACAACGTCGAGCGAGATACGGAAGAACGAATGCTAAGAATGATTTCGGGCTTACTTCTGATCCATTTCAACGTCGAGAGTGATCTTCACTTCATCGCTGACAACGGCATTTGGGTATTTGCTGCCAAAGTTAAAGTCTGCGCGTTTGATGGTTGTCGTTGCCTCGAGGCCGGTGACCAACCCTCCCTGCTGGCCCTTCTGCGGTGCAGCTGGTCCGACGACATCAAGTACAACGGTTTTGGTCACACCCGCCAACGTCAACTCGCCGGTAACTTTTACTCCTTTACCAGAGCGTGACGCGGAAGTGGATTTGAAGGTGAGGGTAGGGAACTTCTCGATATTGAAGAGGGTTTCACCTCGTACATCCTTGTCGCGATAGGCGTTGCCTGAATTGACAGTGGTCGCGTCAAGGACAGCATCTACTTTGTCCTTGGAGGGGTCCTTGGGGTCCCATACAACCGTCCCCGTGACGTTCGTGATGGCGCCACGGACGGTAGTCACGGAGAGATGGCGGACCTCAAAGTTGGCTTGGGAATGAACAGGGTCGATCGTCCAGGTGTTCTGGGCAATTGCTGGGAAGGTCGATGCTGCAAGGAGCGCCAGCATCGTGATACGTAGTCTCGTCATCATAAGTTCCTCATTTGCTGAATGTTAGTGACCATTGCATTTGCGCACCTTGACTATGACGCCACAAGGGTATTCGACAAATGATGGTTAACCATCATTTGTATATCAATAACACGGCAAATGTTTGATAGGCAACAAATGTTTATTATCTTTCGATCGAGTTCTATAATTATGTTTGTGGACATGAGCGAATCTGATTCTAAGAGCGTTGACCCGCGGATTAGACGCAGCCGTTTGCTTCTGCAGGAAGCGCTTCTGCGGTTGCTAAAGCGCAAGACCTTTGAAGATGTATCGATTCAGGACGTAGCTGAGGAAGCTACCGTCAATCGTGCGACTTTCTATGCCCACTACCCAGACAAGTACGCGCTGCTCGAATGCACCACGGCATCCCGTTTTCAGGAGCTACTGGATGAACGGGGTGTGGTCTTTGACGGTACTTGCAGCACTGCTCTGCGGATGATGCTGGTCGGCATTTGCGACTATCTTGAGGCGACCCGGGCAATGCAGTGTGGCGAGCAACTATCGATGGATCCCCATTTGGAGTCCGCTATCACACGCGTTGTCCGGCAAATAATCCTCAGCAGCCTCAAGAAGCAATCTTGGACAAGTTCTATCTCTACAGAAATGACCGCGGCAACCGTGACCTGGGCGCTCTACGGGGCTGCGAAGGAGTGGGTTCGAACCCCCAACAGAGTGCCAGCGGAAAGAATTGCCGACGACATCTCGCGGGTTGTGTTCCCCTTGCTCCAGCCTGAAAGTGCAAGGGCCAACTTCGCAAGAACAGAGTGAAGTTGGCGATGTATTGAGTCAACGCAACTGCTCCTGGCGTTTCGTTACCTCAGGAACTGTACAAGGCGGCGACACACGCCCCGATTGCTCTTTAGGCCCGCGATCCGCCGACGAGCAACGGTGCGCTTGAGATATCCGTGCTCCGACGCCTTGTTGTGGAGTGGGAGCACGGTCAGTATCGCGCAGGTTTATTCCGTCATCATTTGTGGTTTCAGGGAAGTTGCCGCACTTTCAACGAAAGTGGAAACGTCGGTGGGATGACTGAGCATGGACAAGTGGCCGGACTGTAGGGTGATCGTTGTGGCGTTCATTCTCTTCGCCATCGTTGCCTCGAGTGTGGGGGAAATGGCTCTGTCATTGCTCGCGATGATGTACCACGAGGGAATGTTGTTCCAGGCCACCTGTGTTGCGGGTGCACTGAATGCCGTTGCGGAGAGCGGCCCTTGCGTTGCCGCAATGGTTACCTGTTCTGCTGCGGGGAGATCCTGTGCAAAGTCAGCGGCAACGCCAGCATTTGTGAGAGTGAGAAACCCGGAGGCGTCCTGCTGAAGATCTCCAGCAATGGGCGTAGCCGGAACCGTGTTATTCAGGGATAGAGCGGATTCACCTGCAGCCGGCGCGTATGCGGAGACGTACACCAAGCCTGCAACCTTGGGATCGACGCCTGCCTGTGTAATGACCATGCCTCCATACGAGTGGCTTACCAACAGAGTTTTTCCATTCTCTCGCGCTAGAGCCCTTTGAACGACTGCGACGTCATCGGCAAGAGACGTAAGTGGAAGTTGCACTGCCGTTACGTTGTATCCGTCGGCGGCAAGATTGCTAATGACCTGGTTCCAGCACGATCCATCGGCCCATGCCCCATGTACGAACAATACATTTTGCACGCCGGTGGGGCCTGCTGCATGCACCGGTTGGATATTCTGCGTAGAAGAAGTACAGCCGAGGAGTGCCAGAGTGAGCGAAGCGAGAGCGTAACGTGACTTTCTAAACAGAGATAGAGCGAGCATCGAAAATAGTCCTTTTCGTTGATTGCACTTCTAGTTAATAGAGGTCATGGGTGAGAATGAGGTGAGTCCTCGATTGCGTCGAAGAAGCAATCGAGGACCTGCGTTCATTTAGTGCAATGCCACAAAAGCCAGTACGATACCAATAGCGTCCTCAAGCAACGCGGCAGGCAGATCGCGTCCAAACAGTTTCGCAGCGAGGGCTCGCCCCTTGGCGCCCGCGAATGTTCCGACCACGCTGCCGATGATTCCAACGATGACTCCCAGGATGAGCTGTCCACCCGAAAATCCGATAGCCGCTCCCGTGAGCCCGCCCATCACAACGCGGGCGATGAACTGAGGTGGTACAAGGCGGCTAGGGGTCTTGGGCAATTTATCATTGATGATTTCCCCGAGGGATAGCAGGCTCGTGATGTACGGAGTGAAGCGAAATCCAAGAAAGGAAAGCCAGCTTCCCTGAAGTTGGAGTCGTTGGCAGCTGGCTGCCCAACTCACCGCAGCGAGACCAAGAAGAGCTCGCAGACCGCAGACGAAACCTAACACGAAGGCAGAGATCAGAACGGGCATTTTGTTCTCCTTTAGAACGGCGATTCCGTGAATCGCTAGGTAGTGGGGCCAGAGCCCATTTGAATGTTGCGACCTGCCAGACGGAAGCTTGGCAAGACGATAGAACTTAAGGGAATGATCTGGGCAGCATCATTCCCTGGATCGAAAACTATTCAGAGCTCCTTCGGTGATTGAGTGGAAAAGCGCCGGAGAACCTAGTGCGCGCGCGGAGAGCATCGCTCCGTGTACCAACGCGACAAAACTCTGTGCCTCCATCTCCGCACTGCGCCGCAGTTGGATGTTCCCGCAGATGGCCCCTTCTTTGAGCGTGCGTTTGACCCATAAGAGGAGAAAGTCGAAATGCTGTTTTACCTCGACCTGGATTTCATCGGGCAGAGCGGGCAACTCAGCACTAAGTAGCGCTGCAATGCAGATCGGTCGATGGTTGTTGTGGATGCACTCGACCAAATGGTGGATGTACAACTTGAGCCGTCGCAGAGGATCAGCCTCAGCGTGATCCAGACCTCCGACCGCCTGGACAAGGCTCGCGCGAGATTCTTTTAACGTTGCAACAGCTAGATCTATCTTGGACGGATAGTGATGGTGAATGCTTGCCTTACGGATGCCAACTGATTCGGCAATGTTTGCATAGCTGAAGCCGAAATAGCCTCTTTCGGCCATCAGATCATGTGCCGATTCTCGAATTCGACTTGCAGTATCGTTGTTCATTATTGAGGAAACTATCTACTAATAGGTTTTTTGCTGCATGTTTTGAACTAGCTTTTGAGTCTGAAAGAGGCGTCCAACGTTGCCCCAATAGAGACCACATGTTGAATCACGGACTCTATATCCTCATGCTTGCATCGCTCTCTCCGGTGGAGCTGAAAGAATCAGCATCCTCCGGAGAGAAAGCGATGTTGGATGATGCTATTTCGAGCCGGACTTTGCCGCCGCGTCGATGATCACTTCCGCAACCTTTGCGGGCTTGGAGAGCATGATCACGTGGCTGGACGGAACGGTCACTGTTGTCGCACCGATTTTCTTTGCCAGATTCGCTTCGAGGATAGGCGAGATTGCCCGGTCATTTCCGCCAACGATGAACCACGACGGTTTGGACTTCCAAGCTGGATTCGTAACCTCGCCCTTCATGGCTGCCGCATTTGCCGGCACCTGAGTCGCGGTTAGAATTGCGATCTCTTTGGCTGAAAGATCCTGCGCGAAGTCCTCTGCAACGCCTTTGGGCGTCAACTTGAGAAAGCCGCTCTTGTCGGGGCGCAGCTCCGCGCCGATCGGTGTAGGAACGCTCATAATGAGTCCGAGAGCCGACTCACCCTTGTCTGGAGCGACGGCTGACACATACACGAGTCCAGCCACTTTAGAATCGTTCCCGGCTTCGGTGATCACGGCTCCACCGTACGAGTGACCGACGAGCACTACCGGCCCATCCTCAAGGTCAATGGCGCGCTGTGTAGCCGCGACGTCGTCCGCGAAGGATGTTAGTGGAATCTGCACCGCAACGACGTGCAAGCCCTTCGCCTCGAGCAAGGGAATCACCTTTGCCCAACTCGAACCGTCTGCCCACGCCCCGTGTACGAGAAGCACCGTTTTTGCGCCTGAAGGGGTTTGCGCTTGTGCCGTCGCCTTCGCGGCAGCACCGGTGATCGCGAGTAATGCGGCGCATGCCACCAAACCGTTCCGAACGAACTTCAATACTTGCATTGTCTTTCTCCTTGATGAAACCGTGAAGATCAGCACCAAACCTAAGACGACGGGAAGCACTCACCTGCTGATGAGAAGCGTAGAGGCGTATTAGGTCGGGCGCAATTATCACTTTGTATAGGTCTTGTCGTGTGTTTACCTGTTATCAACTGCGCCCGAGTTCACAATCTCCGCGGAGCGCTTACGATCGCTGTCCGTTGCATCTTCTGAGGCTAGTCTCGGTAAATGATCATTACGAGCAGCGCGAAGAACTTGCCCACCATGTTCCGAACAACCTTCAGTGCCTGCAAAGTGCTTCCCCTTGAGAAAGAGCCGATCTGGATGAGCTTAGAGTAGAGTTTTGGCCCCATTCGTACGGAGCCAAAAGCGCAAAATACCACTCTTAGCGTCACCTCGGTCGCTCTGTTCCGTTTCTAAAGCTAGTCTTTAGAGTGGGAGGTAATCTTGGCAAAAAACAACATGGCTTGTCGATTTCTGATGTGATTCTGTGTCCCATCTCGATGGGAACTTCTCGGCGAGTGGGGAGCATCGGCTTCAACGGGGTAACGCCGAATGGTCCTGTTTCATGAACTCATTCATGCTTGTCTCACTTCACAAATTGGGCTTCGAGAGGCGGTGTTTCAGCGTCGGCGTTGAGGAGGATGAGGAGAGGAAGCGCCGATGGTTCCAAGACTCTCTTCCTTGATAAGGACAAGCCGCGTACCTATTCAGTCCAGCTCCTCGGAGCGGCCTTTGCTCCTTCCGCTCGGGTAGCCGTCGGGCCCCAGATCAGTGAGGTGGTCGTGGTGCTGGATGAATTGGTTTGCTGCCAATGAGGGATGTGGAGTTTCATCGACATTCTGACTAGTTCTGCGAATGACTTTGCCTGAGTCTTTCGCATGACCTGTCCTCGATGCATCTGCAAGGTCACCGTTGATATGCCGAGAACCGATGCTGCCTGTTTGTTTAGAAGGCCGCCGAGGAGCAGTGGCAATATTTCCCGCTCTCGAGGCGTCAGCAGCGAAAAGCGCTTTTCCAGCGTCGCTATCTCAGTTTTTCTCAGTCTCGATTCTCGATCGCGAATGAGCGCAGCGCGAACTGCCGAGACCAGATCCTGAAAGTCAAACGGCTTGATCAGAAATTCTATGGCCCCCGCTTTTATCGCACTAACGGCGGAGGCGATTTCACATTTATCGCTTATGAAGATCACAGGCGGGTCATCTCTCTCCGCCAGCCGTTGCTGCAAGTCCAGCCCACACAGATCCGGCAGGCAAAAGTTGAGGATGACGCAGGCTGCGGTGTCTCTTCTGATGTAGTCGAGGTACGCTCTCGCTGAGGCAAAAGCCATTGTCTTGAGATCATGCGCAGCGAGGGATTGTGGAATCTCTTGTCGTACGCGTGGGTCGCCTTCCACGAGATAGATCATGTCGCAGAGCTGCTCAGGACAGAAACGGCCGTATGTACGAGGAAATATACGATCAGCCAGCGGAACAGAAGCCATGTCGTCTTCGCAATCAATAACCTGCACGCGAGAACCACCTTTCACATGGAACGGGGAGACTGTCTCAGCGAACTGCTGCTAGTAGTCAGTATCCAGATCCTTCGCGCGAGGTGAACCTCCCATTAGGTCGAATCCGCCTCTCTCTTTCGGGCACTCGGTAGACATTCCTAAAGTTGGTTTGAATGATTGCAAATTGAATTTCCCGGAACCCGACGGTCCTCGAGATGGATCGCGGTGACCATCACAAATTAGCTGCGAGGCGGGAATCTGATCAATTTCCTGCCAAAGAGGCAAGCGTCGACGGAGTATGCTCCGGGGCCCAGCATTGCTAAGATGCCACCGCTCAGGATTGAGGTGATCACGTGAAACAGATCGTGGTTGCAAGTGGTCATCAGGAAGCTGATCTGGATAAGCACGGAAAGCACCGAGAAATACGGGGTCAAGAGCCCGATAACCAGAAATGACGCGGGTATGACGTATATTGCGGCATCCCAGAACGACTCCACCAGAGCCCAGCGATCGCTCCCGTCCATGACGAACGTACCAGCAACTAAAAGCCGCAATGCAAGGAGCGCGACACCAGCCGTTCCCGCAGGAAACATGGAGAACAGTCTCTGCACCCTTGGAGACTAGTCGCGATTGACCGATCCAACAAGCTCCAAAAGAGAGGGTGTTCGACTACCCTTTCGGTTCCTGCCAGAAGCAGTCAACATCACGTATGTTTAAATCTCCGGAGTTGTGGCTGGCAGAAGCGGTGTATTTGAGCGCAAAGGGTAGGCAATGAAGCGCGTTTCGATTCAACGGCTGTTCACATTGATATTTGTGAAGTCCCTCCTCTGTATTTCTGCGTTCGGGCTCAATCCTGATAGCTTGATGTCTCAATACGCACATAGCACCTGGCGTACGAGCGACGGCATTTTCAACTCCGCTCCCACGGCAGTCACTCAGACCTCCGATGGCTACATTTGGATAGGTACGCAAAGCGGACTTGTTCGTTTTGACGGCGTTCGGTTTGTCTCGTGGACTCCGCCTGCCGGGAAACAGTTGCCCTCCCCATATATTTCGTGTTTCCTAAGCGCAAGAGATGGCAGTCTGTGGATTGGGACGACCGGAGGGCTCGCCCATTGGAAGAATGGAGAATTCACCACCTATCCCAACGCGCGCGGTTTCGTCGATTTCCTTCTTGAAGACCATCTCGGACTCGTTTGGATGGCCCGTACACGAGTACATGACAACACGGGACCGATCTGCCGGATAACAGACACCAAGGCGCGATGTTACGGAGTTTCCGATGGGATTACGGCCAGCAATGCGTCGGCACTGGCTGAAGATCCTCAAGGAGGTTTTTGGATTGGAAGCAGTCTTTTCGTTCAGCATTGGCGACCCGGAACCCAGGAAATCTATCGCCCGTCTGCCCTCAAAGGCAACGAAAACCTTCGTGGGGTCTCAGATCTCATTACGACGGTAGATGGCGGTCTATGGGCGGGAATGGCGGTGGAGGGCGCGGGACTTGGGCTACAGAAGCTGGTCAACGGAGTATGGAAGCCATTTGTAACGCCAGCGTTTGATAGCAGCACGCTGAGCATTGAGACGCTTGGCCGAACACAGAACAATAGTTTATTGATCGGGACAGAGAGTCAGGGCTTGTACAGAATTAAGGATGGCAAAGTAGACCATCTCCGGGCCGCGGACGGTTTGACGGGCGACTCTGTTCGCTCCTTCTATGAAGACCGAGAAGGCAATCTCTGGGTTGCGACTTCAGAGGGCGTCGATCGTTTCAGCGACCGGGCAGTGGTCACTTTCTCTATGCGGCAGGGCCTGGGAGGCGATGACGTTCAGTCAGTACTTGCATCCCCGGATGGAAGCATTTGGATTGGGAACCAACAGGAATTAGACCTTCTCAGGCACGACAAGATTACATCCATTCGAAAGGAGAACGGCCTGCCAGGGAACGGAGTGACATCGTTGCTTGAGGAGCACCCAGGCTCACTGTGGCTAGGTATCGACAATGGCCTTTGGGTTTACGAGAGGGGAGCATTCAAACCAATCAAAAGATCAGATGGAACTCCCGTGGGGACCGTTTTTGCAATGGCCAAGGATGTTGACGGCAGCATATGGGTCGAACTCCTGGGGGCTCCGGCAAAGCTTCTTCATATTAGGAATAGGGAAATTCAAGAGGAATCTGTCGTTTCTCAGCAGATATTCGTATCCGCCCCTGTAGCAGATCCTCTGGGGGGTGTCTGGTTTGCATTGCGTGGTGGCCAGCTTGCTCACTATCGAACCGGCAAAACTGAGATCGTTCATCCAACAGAACTCCCTAATAGTAGGGAGTGGAACCACTTCATTTTAGACGCTCGAGGTTGGCTGATTGGGACAACGTCGAAGGGGCTTGCAGGTTTGTGGAATGGGAGGATACAAGAACTCACTGAGCTCAATGGCCTTCCATGCAGCCGCCTGTACAACCTGATCGAGGACGATAAGGGCGCTCTTTGGATATATGCAGAGTGCGGCCTCATCGAAATTTCTCACGAGAAGATGCAACAGTGGCGGGATCACCCAAGGACTAAGGTTGGAGTCCACGTTTTCGATGCATTCGATGGCGCACAGCCCGGGGCCTCTCCATTCAGTCCTTCTGTAGCCAGATCTCCCGACGGACGGCTGTGGTTTGCGAATTACATCGCGCTGCAGATGATCAATCCGGCTCATCTCGAACGCAACACCGTTCAACCTCCAGTTCACATTGAAGAGGTGATCGCTGACCGAAAGAGCTACGCGCCATACCAAGGGTTGCGTCTTCCTTCACTTATGCGTGCTCTCGAGATCGACTACACGGCACTTAGCTTTGTGACTCCGAAAAAGATCCTTTTTCGATACAAACTGGAAGGGCATGACTCCGATTGGCAGGAACCTGGAGTGAGACGCCAAGCTCTATACAACGATCTTCCGCCCGGACACTATAGATTTCACGTCATCGCCTGCAACAATGACGGTGTATGGAATGAGACCGGCGATACGCTGAGTTTTTCAATTGCTCCTGCCTTCTATCAGACGATGTGTTTCCGGGTACTTTGCGGCGTAGTCGCCATTGGGCTTCTCAGACTGTTTTATCTACTGAGACTGAAGCAGGTTACTTCTCAAATTCGGCAACGGCTTGGGGCTCGACTTGAAGAGCGGGAGAGAATCGCGCGCGAATTGCACGATACCCTTTTACAAGGGTTTCAAGGATTGCTGCTGCGTTTCCAGGCAGCGATGAATGCTCTTCCCGAGTCCGAACCGGCCCATCAGATACTGGCCAAGGCGTTGGACAGAGCGGACGAGGTATTGCTTGAGGGCAGGCAAAGCGTGCGAAACCTTCGAGCAGAGGGCACTTGCGGAAGTGAGCTTACTGAAGTGATCACGCATTGTGCACAGGAACTCACTCAGGATCATCCGCCCCTCTTCGATCTTTCGGTGATGGGGACACCGCAGGTGCTTGACACGGTTGTGTTCGATGAAGTCTCTCGAATCGCACGCGAAGCGCTCATCAATGCATTCCAGCATGCGCAAGCGACGAAGATCGAGGTGGATCTGACCTATAGCAACATCCAGCTTTATTTAAGGATACGTGATGACGGCAAAGGCATTGATCCGCAGGTTCTCACTAAAGGAAGGGAAGGACATTGGGGGCTCTCGGGGATGCGTGAGCGAGCTCACAAAATCGGCTCAGTTCTGAATATCTGGAGCAATCCTGGCATAGGAACAGAGATCGAGTTGAAGCTCCCCGCCAGGGTCGCCTATCGAAACAGTGAGAGGGCGTCTATCTGGCGACGCGTTAGGCGATTTATAAAAAAGCCACTGGAGGTATAGGCGCGCAATGAAAAAAATCAGAATTTTAGTGGCGGACGACCATTTTTTACTGCGTGAAGGGCTTGCGGCAGTCATCGCGGGCCAGGAGGATATTGAACTTGTTGCTGAAGCGACCAACGGGCAGGAAGCTATCGAACTCTTCCGTTTGCACCGCCCAGACGTGACGCTGATGGATCTACAGATGCCCATAATGAATGGCATTGACGCGATTACCGAGATACGCAGACACTGGCCCAACGCTCGCTTCATCGTGCTAACTACTTATCAAGGGGATGTGCAGGCTTTGCGTGCTCTTAAGGCAGGTGCTTCTGGATATCTGCTGAAAAGTATGTTGCGAAAGGAGTTGTTGGACGCTATCAGATTGGTGCATGCCGGGAAGAAGCGCATCCCGCCTGAAATCGCGGCGGAGATTGCTGATCACGTAACCGATGACGCTCTCAGTGATCGAGAAGTCGAGGTGTTAAGAAGAGTAGCGGCGGGAAATTCCAACAAGATCATTGCAGAGCAGCTCGTGGTTTCCGAAGGTACAATCAAAGGTCACATCAAGAGCATTCTTTCGAAGCTCGGTGCTAATGACCGAACCCACGCTGTGACGATTGCCATGAAACGTGGGTTCATAGACGGATAGACGAGATGGAGTTTGATCGCTTGCTCCCCGGCAGAGTCTTCCTGCGATGCATGTATTGCAGGATAAATCGATACATGCACCGCATGCTTGTCATCCAACTTCAACCGATACATGGAAGTCTGTCTACTTTTGCGGGTTGCAACTCGATTCAAGATCGGGGGTGTGACTCGAAAGGGCAAGATATTGATGGACGAAGGAGACCGCCATGCTTCCTTCACCGACCCCGGAAGCAACCCTCTTAATTGATCCATGGCGGATATCGCCAACACAAAATACTCCTGGAACGCTGGTTTCCAAGGGATAGGCTAAACGCGAAAGGTGCCACGCGTCATCAATATCGCGACCAGTACAAAGGTAGCCGTGTTCGTCGCGATGAATTTCGACGGGTAACCACGACGTATTTGCTGTCGCACCGATCATGATAAATAGAGCGTCCGCCGCCCGAATGCTGCTCGTTCCTGTTTGGCTATGCCGCGTCTCGATCGTTTCAAGATTGTTAATCCCATCTGCGGAAATCACCTGCGTGTTAACCTCCACGGAGATATTGACTTTGTTCCCTATCTCGACAATGAGGTACTGAGACATGCTGAGCAAGAGGCTTGCCCCGCGAACGAGAACCGTAACATGGGCTGCGTAGCCTGAGAAGAATAGAGCTGCCTGCCCTGCGGAATTTCCTCCACCTACAATGAAAACCTGCTTTCCTACAACTGCCATTGCCTCAGTTCGAGATGCACCGTAGAGAATACCTCGTCCCCTAAGCCTATCTATTCCTTCTGCTTTGAGTAATCGCCACTCGACGCCCATCGCGAGAACAATAGAACGCGCATCGATACTAGTGCAGCCATTCAGCGTCAAAGTCTTCTTTTCGCTCGAGAACACGATCTGTTCCACCTTCCTTGAGACGACTATCTCCGAGCCAAAGCGCCCTGCCTGCTCGAGTGCACGCTGGCTGAGTTCTTCTCCAGAAATGCCTCCTGGAAACCCCAAATAATTCTCAATTCGAGAAGAAGTCCCTGCCTGCCCTCCCGGTGTGGCCTGTTCAATCATTAAGACCCTCAGTCCTTCCGAGGCTCCGCAGACCGCCGCGGCTAAACCAGCTGGGCCCCCTCCGACGATGACCAGATCATAGGAAGCGAAGCGTGGTTTGGTTTGTATACCGAGTGCTTCTGCAAGTTCACGCTCTGTTGGCTCATTGAGTATCGTTTTTCCGTCGACAATAGCGGTCAGACCTGACATCGGGAGTGCCAATTCGTCGGGAATACGATCTCTGTCTAAGATCCTGTTCACCCAAGAATATGGGATTCGACTGCGCGAGAGGAAGGTCAGAATGTCACGACATCGGGCATGACTCTCGTCCCCGATGATGACGACGCGGGTGATTTTTGTCTTGCAAACCATCTCCTGGACACCGCTAACGCGGGAGGCCATAACGGCTAAGATGCGTTCGCTCCACTTGGTGGATTCCGAAATGAGTTCGTAGAACAGAGGTCCGTCCAACTTAAGTATTCGGGAGTCAACCCTTGCTCGAAGACCGACGAGTACCCTGGCGCCGAGCAGAAGGGGAACTTCTCCAAAAAAGCCTTCTGACTCATAGACACTCATTGCTCGAGGTACTCCGCCGATCTCCTTCAAGAACTCGACTCCGCCTTCGATTACAACAAAGAAACAGGGCACATCTCCTTCGCGCGTGAGCCAGTCTCCGGCGCGCACGCGAAGATCGGCGGCCGTGCGGCTGATCCTCTCTCGTTGAGTTCTTGAAAGAAGGGCCAGAAGTGGCACTTTCTCAAGTTCATCTGCTGTAATCGTCTTCACTTCCTCTTGATGTCGTCATCCGTATGCACCTTACCGAATAACGTAGTGAGTTCTTCCCCATAGCTGTGCAGAAATGGCGCAATCTTTGACTCTCGGGAGTGAGACGGGTCCCCGCCACGTGGTGCTCATACTCGAGTGAGTCATCGCGGAATGGTGTTGGAGATCCCCGTTGGCTCTCAACGAACTCGGTATTTCGGCAGTGATATGTCACTGCCCGGCAGCTGCAGATACTCCTTTTTAGACTGCAAATAGAGCACCCCATATGCTGCGTGAGCACGCTGGCATCGCTACGGCACGATACGCCGAACTGACAAGTGTCTGGATTATAGAAGGGAGTTGGGGGCGAGAGTAGATATACAAATGTATAGGTTATTTACTTACATATTTGGCGACCGCACACAGTACTCTTGAGGAGTCCCTGTTAGCGAAGGGGGAAGTGCTCTGGCCGTCACAGTGTTAACGCCAGAATGTTGAGAGCGGAGGGTCCAATGCGCCGCTGGCAACATCGCCTGGCAACTCAATTGCTAGCTCCAATGGAGAGTTCGAAAGACTTCAGATGCCAGTGATTTCTGAAGTGAATAGTCGCGATCGATAAACTGTAATCAAGGAGATGATTCAGATGGTTCAAGCTCTAAGTCTAGTTCCGCCGTTTACACGTGAAGCAGCAGAGTTGAAAGTTCGCAAGGCTGAAGACGGATGGAATTCGCGGGATCCTGAGAAGGCCGCTCTCGGCTATTCACTCGACAGCGTTTGGAGAAATCGAGCAGAATTCGTGACTGGACGAGCAGACATCGTAAAGTTCCTGGAGAGGAAGTGGAGCCGTGAGCTTGAGTATCGACTGATCAAAGAGCTCTGGGCGTTCGACACAAATCGCATCGCGGTTCGATTTGCGTATGAGTGGCACGATGATTCCGGAAACTGGTTCCGCTCTTACGGCAATGAGAATTGGCTGTTCGATGCCCAGGGCCTCAACGTTCACCGATACGCATGCATCAATGATCTCCCCATTAAGGAATCGGAGCGCAAGTATCACTGGCCATTGGGACGGCGTCCTGATGATCACCCCGGACTCTCGGAGCTTGGGCTGTAAAGATTCGCGATCCCTCTGAAATATTCCGGTCCGCGCCCGGAATGCTCTCATGGGGGTCGCAAACCTCATCGGATGGAGTACGAGCTTACCATTCAGAACCACTACAACATCCCCGATAGCTCTGTTTAAGATCCCGTCCACTCCAGGCCATGTAGTTGGTTGGTAGATTGGAACGGCACTTCAATAAGGTAGCCCACTCGCATGCAGCAAGATCCATAGGGCATCGTTATAAGACCCTATGGATCTTGCAGGATTGACGGTCTAGCGTTAGGGAATTGCTGCTTCACCTGTTCTCGATGCGTCGGCCGATATAGCTATCCCAAGGTCCCCCCTCGCCGTGCCAATCGATATCTACCTGACGAGAATCTGATCGACACTCGGGTGTCCGAAGTAACCCCAGCCCCATTCGAGGAAGGCCTCAACCTTTGCGCGCGCCGTTGCGAGAAGAAACGCATGGACTCCGAGCCACGCTGCGAAAGCTATTGGACCTTTGAGTTCATGATGATGCGGTCCGACTTAAGCTACGGCCGCGTTGCGCCCTATTATTGCCATGACTCCTTTGTCGAAGTAATCGAAGGGACGCCCCGACTCCCCTGATAATTTGGTCGCGATATTCTTCGCGCAATACTTGCCCGCCTGCTCCGCTACGGATGCAAGTTGCGGTAAGGTTTTCCCGTCTTTGCCTACAATATTTGCAAAATCGCCTAGCGCATAGACGTTGTCGAAACCCTTTACGCTGAAGTCAGGCTGAACGTCGATGCGGCTCCCGCGTCCAGGCGCAATGCTCAGATTAGCTGACAGAGATGATGCTTTCAACCCACCGGCCCAGACGACGGTGCGCGTCGGGATTCTGGCGCCGTCCGAGAGTAGTACATGGTCTGGCGTCACTTCCTTTACAGCGACTCCCAGATGAGTGTGTACGTCATGTTCCTTCAATATTTTGGAGGCGTATTCCTGAGAGCTTTGCGAAAACGCACCCAAGACGCTGGGAACCATGTCGACTAGGACAACGCGCGCTTTGCTGAGGTCCAGGTCTCTGTATTCCTCTTTTAGCGCACGTTGGATCATATCGCCGAGAGCTCCCGCCATCTCCGTGCCTGTAGGCCCAGCACCAACTATGACGAAATTAAGTGCGCCCTTCTCGATGAGCGAAGGGTCGCGATCCGCGGACTCAAGTACCTCAAGTATCCTCGAGCGGAGTAGCTCGGCGTCTTGAAGCGAATACAGCGGAAAGGCATGTTTGTCTGCGCCGGGCGTTCCGAAAAAGTTGGGTTGCGACCCTGCAGCTAGCGCGATGATATCGCCCTGATATTTGACCCCATGGGAGGTCTCAACCATTCTTGCCGCAAGATCGACCGCGGTTACCTCGCCTAGCTTCACATCCACATTGGGATGCAGTTCGAAGAATGCTGCGTATGTTAAAGGCCGCATTAGCGGACGACAGCATCCCGCTAGCGACCTGATAGAGCAATGGCTGAAACTAGGTATAGTTGTTCTTCTCGAGTAGCGTAATCCGGACGTCGGAACGCGAAGCAAGCGCGCGAGCGCAATTCAACCCTGCGAAACCGCCTCCGACAATGACGACGTGCTTTAGATCCGACGGTTCGTGCTCGATGGACGCGCCCGCTATCGCCGGCTGCTTAAGATTTGAAAAGAGATTGTTCATTCGATTCCTTTCAATCAATAAAACGGCTAAGTAGAGAACTGGTGATCAGGCGCCCCCCGATCACCTCGGCATGGTTGCTGGCCTGCGCCATCTTCTATGCAGGGTAATTGCCCCCGTTTTTGCTCTGAGGGCGTGAGGTTTGCAGGTTTCTTGGGTTGACATGCCCCCTAGACCCGAAGACTGGCTCCGTAGGTGCAATACTCCTACATGTTCAGAACCGACACTGCCTGATGCAATAGAGGCACCACTTTTCCGTGCTGAATGTTCTTGTGAGTCACGCAGGACAAGGAGCCGACATCGCAACGTTCCGGGGAATCGCTTCAAGCGATGGCAGTGGGCACTGCTATAGCTATTGAAGCTGCCATGTCGGAGTCGACCGAGCGTCATTGGTGTCGATATTTCGACACCCCCTCCCGGGCGACTCGCAAGATTTCGTGTTTGAGTTGACCCGGCGGTTGAACTTATACATTTATATATCTAGGCATGGCCCTCATGGATCACTATGATTGCCTCACGGAGTTCGGCGCTCTCCACGAGGCATGTTTCGCGGATGCTCACTGCCATGGTTAGCCCCGGAGGCTTTTGAGATTTGCATCGCGAAAGGGGACTGATCCGGTTGTATAAAGGCGACTTCCTAACGCAACGCAATCAGCAGTCTGTCATTGGGAGGAGGGAGTGAGTGCAATCACAATCGTCTTTAGTCATTGGTTGGCGCTCCCATGCGTTCTGTCGAGGTGCCATCCCTGCATGGCCCAACTGCAGCAGGCGTAGACAACCTCACAAACACCACCATATTGCTTTAGGAGATATTCATGAAAGCGACCGAAAAACTCCACGAAACAGGGCAGAGCCTTTGGCTGGACAATATAACTCGCGGTCTGCTGACGAGTGGAACACTCAACCGCTATATTCAGGAGTTCTCGGTCACGGGGCTTACCTCGAACCCAACAATCTTTGACCATGCCATCAAGAACAGTCATGACTATGATGACGCCATTCGTCGGAAGGTAAAGGATGGCAAGTCGGGCGAGGCACTCTTCTTCGAGCTGGCGATCGAGGATCTCAGACAGGCCGCAGATCTGTTTCGTCCAATTCACGACCGGACAAACGGCGTAGACGGATGGGTATCCCTTGAGGTCTCTCCACTGCTGGCCAATGACGCCGCTGGAACGCTTGTGGCAGCAAAGGCGCTCCACGCACTAGCTGCCCGTCCGAACCTTTTTATCAAGATCCCCGGTACCAGAGAGGGGCTCTCAGCCATCGAAGAGGCAACCTTCGCGGGCATTCCTGTCAATGTGACCCTCTTATTCTCCTCCACACAGTATGTTGCTGCAGCGCAGGCTTATCTTCGAGGCATCGAGCGGCGCATCACGGCAGGATTGAATCCGCATGTTGGCTCGGTCGCCTCATTGTTTGTCAGCCGCTGGGATGTAGCGGTAGCGGACAAGGTTCCTGGGGAACTCCGTGACCAGCTTGGTATCGCCATAGCGGGGGAGGCCTATGAGAGTTACCGTCGCTTGCTCGATTCGCAACCCTGGCAACGCGTCTTCAATGAGGGGGCGCGTGCCCAGCGTTTGCTCTTTGCCAGCACTGGAACGAAGGATCCTAAGGCATCCGATACCCTATACGTTCAGGCACTCGCCTCACCTTTTACGGTAAACACGATGCCAGAGGCTACATTGAAGGCTTTTGCCGACCATGGGAAGGTCAGTGATTCTCTGGTTGCGGGAGCTGGCGAGGCCCTGGCAAAGTTCGGCGAGTGTGGAATTGATAAAGACGCCTTAGGCTCCCAACTGCAGGATGAGGGAGCTGCATCGTTCGTCCAATCCTGGAAAGAGTTGATGGAATGCATCGTCTCCAAGAGCGAGGCGCTCGCAGGAGCCTGAATACGAAGCGGTGGCGCTCGTGTGTGGGCTCCACCGACATTACCGAGTACGAATGAAAACGGGCGGCTCTTTCGATGTGCAGAGCTGCCCGTTTCCACGTGACATGTGAAGCAAAGTACGAGAGTCCTGCTACTGTGCTGTCTTCCCGGCGACGTCGTAGGACTTTGCGCCCGTCCCGGCAAGCGCTCCGCCTGAGACAATCAGATACTCGTTGCGTATCGGCTTATTTTCAAACCAGCATTCGAGAATCTCTCGCGTTCCCGCAGCATAACGAGCCTGCCCGGAGAGCGAAGCCCCTGACATGTGCGGAGTCATCCCGTTGTGAGGCATCGTCCGCCAAGGATGATCCTGGGGCGCAGGTTGCGGGAACCAAACATCGCCGGCGTAACCAGCTAGTTGTCCGCTCTCCAGAGCCCGCACGATGGCATCACGATCGCAGATCTCACCACGGGCACAATTGACGATATAGGCCCCCGGCTTCATGCTGCTCAGTAGCTTCTCATCGAAGAGGTTTTTCGTTCCGGGATAGAGTGGGGCATGAATGCTGATGGCATCACAGACCTTGGCCAGTTCCTCAACGCTTGAGTGATACGTAAGTCCCAGTTCCTGCTCGACGCTTTCCGGCAAACGATGCTTGTCGAAGTAGTGAAGGCGAACGTCGAAGGGTTTGAGCCGCTTCAGCACAGCCAATCCAATTCTTCCGGCCGCTACTGTCCCAACATGCATTCCTTCGATATCGTAAGAACGCGAGACGCAGTCGGAGATATTCCATCCGCCCTTGACAGCGATATCGTGCGCTGGAATGTAGTTGCGGACCAGGGAGAGGATCATCATGACAGCGTGTTCCGCGACGGAGATACTGTTGGAGAATGTTTCTTCGGCAACGGTGATTCCCGCTTTGATAGCAGCATCGAGGTCGACATGGTCAGATCCAATACCCGCCGTAATCGCAAGCTTCAGTTTCTTGGCCTTCGCAATCCGTTCTGCTGTGAGATAAGCAGGCCAGAAAGGCTGCGAAATGACGATGTCAGCATCGGGCAGTTCCTTCTCGAACACGGAGTCCGGTCCTTCTTTGTCCGAAGTAACAACGAAGGTATGGCCAAGACCCTCAAGATATTTACGCAAACCAAGACCGCCCGAGACGCAACCGAGGAGGTCGCCAGGAGTAAAGTCTATGTGCTCGGGAGTCGGAACAGCCTGTCCGCCAGGGTAGACCTCTATTTTGGGAATATCTTTCCGCGCGTATTGCGGGGGATAGCCAGTGGTAGGATCATCAAAAAGAACGCATAGGACCTTCGCCATTTTTTTCCTTATCTTTGCTTGCAGGTTCGTTGATTTCACAAGACTCCCCAAATCCGAAGGACAAGAACAGTTCATCGACCTATTCGTTCTCGCTGGAGAACAGCCACTTACCCCTGTGGAGTAGTAGCCTGAAGAGCCAACTGCTACACGACATCTTCGGATGTCGCAGCAGGCAGTAGTGCAATCGAAGTGCCAGTTGGCGGGAATGCTGGCTCGACCGGCGGTTGATGGTGTGAGTCCGAAGTGTGCTTCGAGATAGCTGCTTTAGCCGGTCGCAACGGGGCACCGGTTGGATTGGACAATTGGAGAGGCGATTTGAGATCTTGGAGATCTGCGATATGCCCACTATCGATATGTCGACACCAGTGTCGACATATCGACGGCTGTCTGAGCGCAGTCAATATGTAACGACCAGAGGCACATTGCCACGCCATATCTCCGATCCCGTGCAGCCGTCATCGTTCCTTGTTCCTCGGGCGGAGTCTGTCACTGCCGCGAGACGTATACAAACGTATAGTTGTTGAGCTTTCATCGCTTCGCTAACATCGTCCTAAGGTATCGCGTTCCCGTAAGCTACGGAGCGTTGGTCCATTCGTCGCCCGTAAGGCTTTACCCGCAGGTGGTACGCGTGCTGAGCATCCGAACGCAGCAATACCGTTGTGGTCTGGGAGATCTATGAAACATTTCGATGCGATTATCGTGGGCTCTGGACAAGCGGGTCCGCCCTTGGCAGGTAGTCTCTCTGCGGCCGGCTACAAGGTAGCTCTCGTCGAACGCAAGTTTTTCGGTGGGACATGCGTAAACACGGGCTGCATTCCTACCAAGACGCTTGTTGCGAGCGCCTATGCCGCTCACCTGGCACGACGAGCTTCCTTCTATGGCCTTGCGATCGAGGGCGGGGTCAGCGCTGATATGCACGCGCTGAAGGCTCGTAAGAATGACGTACTCATGAAATCCCGGGTTGGAGTTGAGGCGTTCGTTCGAGGCCTGCCGAACTGTACGGCATACGTTGGGCAGGCAGTTCTAACCTCAGCTTCAGTCGTTCGGGTCGGTGAAGAGGAGCTTAGCTCAGACAAGATCTTCTTGAATGTGGGCGCACGAGCAACTGTCCCACCGCTTCCAGGGATTGAGAAGATCAACTTTCTTACCAACTCCTCCATTCTCGAACTCGATGTCCTTCCTCGGCATCTTGTTGTAGTCGGGGGAAGCTACATTGGCCTTGAGTTCGCCCAGATGTACCGCCGCTTTGGAAGTGAAGTGACGATTGTGGAGCGCAGCTCTCGTTTGGTCCAGCATGAAGATGAAGATATCTCGGCCGCGATAAAGGACATTCTTGAGGGTGAAGGAATTCAGATCCATCTCGGGGCGGAGTGTATCCACTTCGACACGAGTGATGCTGGCCCGGTTGTTGGGATGAACTGTGTTGATGGCGTTGTTCGAATTACCGGGTCTCACATTCTTCTCGCGGTGGGGCGGACGCCCAATACCAGCGATCTCGGGCTTGACCAAGTCGGAGTCAAGCGGGATGAACGTGGCTATATCGAGATAGATGACCAGCTACGGACTTCAGTCCCAGGAATATGGGCTCTCGGAGACTGCAACGGTCACGGCGGTTTCACCCATACTTCCTATAACGATTTTGAAATTGTTTCGGCCAATCTGCTTGATGGCGGCCTACGCCGGGTTTCGGACCGAATCCAGGCACATGCGCTTTATATCGATCCTCCGCTCGGGCAGGTTGGCCTTACTGAAACCGAGGTAAGAAAGTCGGGAAGGGCGGCTCTCATCGGGACCCGTCCAATGAGCCGGGTTGGCCGGGCCGTTGAGAAGGGCGAAAGTCTGGGATTTATGAAGGTCCTGGTCGATGTCGAGAGTCAAAAAATCCTCGGAGCTGCCATTTTGGGCACAGGGGGAGATGAAGCTATACATTGCATTTTGGACACAATGTACGCGGGAGCGCCGTACACCAATATTACGCACGCTGTGCACATTCACCCAACCGTCTCTGAACTCATCCCGACGATGCTCGAATCACTAACGCCACTGACTGAGTAGTACCTCTTTGTCAGTCTCTGGAGGTGTGCAAGCTCGACGCGGTGGTTTGGAGGATCTGAATGGTCGAGGAGAGAACTGCAGAGGAGCAGTGCGGGAAGCCTTACCTCGTCTTTGACGGGGTGTCCAAATCATTTGGCTCGAATACGGTACTTGATAATGTAACGTTCGAGGTCGGGCGAGGCGAAACGGTGTGCGTGATGGGACGAAGCGGCGTGGGCAAATCGGTCTGCCTGGAACTTCTAATGGGTTTTCTCAAGCCTGATTCAGGCCGTGTAATTGTCGCAGGCCAGGACATTACCAATATCTCTGAGGAGCAGCTCGAACAAATACATAAGAAAGTCACGATGGTGTTCCAGAGTGGTGCGCTCTTTGATTCGCTTACGGTGGCAGAAAACGTAGCATTCCCGATGAGAGAGCGAGGATGCCTGGACGAGTCGCAAATCCAAAGTAGAGTCGATGCCTTATTGGACAGAGTCGGGATTCTAGAGCTCCGAGACTTTCTACCCGATGAGGTCTCTACGGGATTGCGTCGCGCCGTGGCGATTGCGAGAGCGATCGCCGAAGATCCTGAAGCGGTGCTGTATGACGAGCCGACGACGATGGTGGACCCTTTGATGGTGCACGGAATAGGGCAGGTGATAGCTCGGCTCAAAGTGGAACAGAACTTGACCAGCGTCGTAGTGACTCACGATACGCATCTTGCAGAAAAACTTGCTGATCACATTATCTTTCTGAACAGAGGTAAAATTCAGTTCTTTGGCACTGTAGAAGAGATGAAAGCGTCCCCCGATCCCTTCGTTCGAGAGTTCCTTGAGGACGATCAGTTGATAATTCCATAAGGTTGCGCGAAGGCTATATCGCGATGACGCCTGCCGGAGGGGGCGTGTGATGATCGAACGGAATTCCATGAGCGAATTGGAAGTACTACCGCAGTTGTGCGATTGTCCATGCTCTGGAGCCGAACTCTGGCATATACAAACATATAATTGGCAGCACCTCGACCCGCCTCTACTATCGAAGTGATCGAGGTAGTCAACTCCTCCTGTCAGCGATTTTAGGATGCAGATAGCGCTTCCTCAGGATGACGGACCGATCAGACAATCGTCGCTCCACAAAGGAAGAATTCAAATCGTGTCCAGGTTCGATCACATCCCCAAAATAGGGCCCGCTGAAATTGTGGCCCCGATCGAGAGCGAAATCGCCGAAATATCTCGCCGTCAGATTCTTGTAGGCGGCGCGGCGATGGTGGCGACCATGAGTTTGCCCATGGCTGCCTTGGCCCTTCAACCCAAAGCCGCGAAACCGTCACCCTCGCGTAGCATGAAGCAAGGAGCGAAACACATGAATATGTTCGAAACCAAAGATGGAACATCCATCTTCTATAAGGACTGGGGAACCGGCCCGGTCGTGACCTTCTCGCACGGCTGGCCGCTCAGTTCCGATGCATGGGATGCTCAAATGCTGTTCCTTGGAAAGCAGGGCTATCGCGTCATCGCTCATGATCGCCGCGGTCACGGACGTTCGGGACAGACCTGGGGCAACGACAACATGGACCAATACGCCGATGACCTGGCCGAACTCATCGAACATCTTAATGTAAAAGAAATCACCATGGTCGGTCACTCCACTGGTGGAGGCGAGGTCGCTCGTTACATCGGCAGACACGGGAATGCACGGGTAAAAAAAGCTGTTCTGATCTCCGCAGTGCCTCCAATTATGTTGAAGAGCGAGAGCAACCCTGGTGGCCTGCCAATCGAGGTTTTTGATGGTATCCGAGCTGGTGTGGCTAGTGATCGTTCGCAGTTCTACAAAGATCTGAGTCTTCCATTTTTTGGCTATAACAAGCCTGGCGCGAAGGTCTCTGAGGGGGTTCGTGAGTCATTTTGGCGCATGGGAATGCAATCATCGATTGTCGGATCGTACGACTGCGTGAAGGCTTTCTCTGAGACCGATCAGAATGAAGATCTTAAGAAGATCGAGGTGCCTTTGCTCGTAATTCAAGGTGATGCAGATCAAATCGTTCCAATCGACGACTCCGGGCGGCTCACAGTCAAGATCGTCAAGAATGCGAAGCTGGAAGTTGTACCGGGGGCTCCGCACGGTCTGTGTACGACCCATGCAGATATCGTCAATCAACACCTGTTGGCATTCCTCAAGAGCTAGAAAAATCGGAATAGATTCCTGATCCACACGAGAGGGTCGCAATTTGCGGCCCTCTCGTTGTTGTCACACTTTTTGATTGTCGATGTAGCGGTTTCCCCGAACCATTGATTCAATGGGGCGCTAGTTCGTCGATCTAGGAACAAAAGAATGACTCCAGGTGTTAACCAAACGGCACCTGGTTTCGAGAAGATAAAGGAGTTTATTGATGAGTAAGGTTCTAGTTGCAGCAGCTCCCCTGGCAGGGCATGCAGGTCCCATGTTGATTGTCGCTGGTTTCTTGCGCCAGCAAGGCCACGATGTTCTCTTTAGCAGCTCTGATTTCTTCCGCGACAAAGCGGAAGCCCGGGATCTGCGTTTCCTTCCCCTGGAGGGGAACGCCAACTATGACTATCGCCAGTTGGGAGAACTGATTCCCGGTTTGAGGACTTTCACCTCCCCTATTGATCTGTCGAATAGCTATGTAAAGCACATGCTGGGAGACCGCATCCCGGATCAGTATCGCGGACTACGCCGGATCATCGACGAGGAGAATATTGACCTTGTGATGACGGACGTGGGTTATTGGGGAATCTTCCCGCTGCTATTGCGCAACGAACCTCGCCCTCCTGTGATCTCCTGCGGCACGACAGCCCCTATGTGGCATGATCCTGCTTTCTCCATATTGACCGGACCAGATGAGACTCCAGAAGGGCTGAAACGAAACCTTGAAGACAGCCGGAAATGGAAAGAGGGACGTGCCCCAGCGGATATATATGTCGATGAAGTGCTCCGGAAACTCGATGCTCATGTTCCTGGCGGGTTCGACCTCACCGACACGATGTATAGCCTTCCAGATCTCTTTCTCCAGTTGGGCGCGGAGGAGTTCGAATTTCCGATGCACAACCGGCGACCGAACCTGCGCTTCGTAGGCCCGATTCTGCCTAAATCGAAGGGGCTAGTGGAAGAACCGTCGTGGTTGCTTGACTCCAAGCCGGTGGTTTTCGTAACGCAGGGAACTCTGGCAAACTTTGATTTCAATCAGCTTGTGAATCCTGCGCTTACTGGACTCGCAGGCGAAGACGTGCAAGTAGTGGTGACTGCGGGCGGAGGGCCAGTGGAGTCCATCGTCGCGGCAGGGAACTCCATCGTGGAGCCATATATTCCGTATGAACAGATACTGCCTAAGACAAGCGTGTTTGTGACCAATGGCGGCTACAACGGTGTTCAGCAAGCGCTCAGCTACGGTGTCCCGGTCGTCTCGGCTGGTGCGAGCGAGGATAAGCCGCAGGTGTGTGCGCGGGTGAGATGGAGCGGTGTTGGAATCGATCTTAGGACCGGAGTTCCCACGCCGGAGCAAATTCGGCATGCGGTCCTTCAGGTACTGCGTGAACCGAGTTTCCGCGATCGAGCTGAAGTACTCGGAGCAAGCATCGCGAAAACGAATGCACTCAAGACAATCTCAGAGATAGTGGAAAGATCTATCTCCTCCAAAGATGAAGAACTCTGAGTTGAACTGCTAAAAAGCGCCGCTGGTTATATCAACCCTGTGCCGCCGCGAGGAGGATGTTATTTTGCGTTATCGTACTTTAAAGTTGCGAAAGTTTGTATTATTTTACCTGTTTGCGCTCGCACCAGCCGCGTTTGCCCAATTTCCAGATCATGGATTCAATGAAGAGGAAGGGCAAATGTGAATACGTGCACGGTGGACGGCTAGAGCGCATTGTCGGTTGCTGCCAATTACCGCGGGACCACTGAGCTCGTACCCTTGCTGCTTGAGCATGGAGCAGAGCTTGAATGTCCAGAAAAGACGCAAAGGGCAACGAGAATCTGGCAGTGCCATTGCCTCTGTTTCTGGCTGCAGGGACAGGGGAGATTAAAACTGCTCGCCTGCTCCTCCAGCACGGAGACTCGCTTGACAGTATGTTCGGAGAAAAGACCCCTCTGACGTTTGCAATCCAAATGGGAGACGCGAAGATGGTGCGGTTTCTGATCGAATCAGGAGCCAATATTGAGGGAGAGGAGCGGCAAGTCGATGCTCTTGTGCAAGCAGTGCTGGCAAACAATAAAGATGTACTCGCTGTATTGATCGAAAGCACTTCGACGTCAATGCCAAGGACGATCTTGGAATGACACCACTGCACTACGCCGCCATGACGTACTACGGGGACACCGACATCGCGCGCATACTACTCGATGCTGGAGCAAAGAGGAACATCAAGGACAAGGATGGTGAAACACCTGAGCATGCGGCGGCGAGGCTGTATCTCAATCAACTTGCAGATGTTCTTGGTGGTGGAACGGTCAAAGAGTTTGGAGCATCAACCATGACGCTCGAGATGTCCAGAGAGTGCGAAGCGACAAATGGTCATCGCCGACGCGACTTGGTTTACCCGGGACGCATAACGCTGGTAGAGTACGTAATCGAGGTCTACTCACACGAACACCTTGCTGCACATCGCGCAACAGAGGGCTCTCACGCGTCGCGCATTCCTACGCTCTGCGGCCGCAACAGGCGCAGGTAGCAGGTTGTTTAGCTTCAGTCCTCTCCACGCTGCGCTGCTGCCGAAAAGCCATAAAACTGTCGTGGTCACATTTGGTGGAGGGGCCCGCGATGAAGAGACCTTCGCGCCGGAGGGCCAAGAGAATATCCCTCACCTCATGAAGGAATTGATTCCGCAGGCTACGTTCTTCACGCAAGTCGTGAATCGTGGAATTTTGGGCCACTATGTCGCTACTGCGAGTCTGGCTACCGGCGTTTACGAGCGTTTCGATAATTTCGCCGATATAGCACCAGAGAATCCAACGGTCTTTGAATACTTCCGTAAGGGGTTGGGTCGACCGGCGAACGACACTTGGGTGATTGCGCCCAGTAATGGTTTCAACCGCATCGGCCAGAGTGCTGGTGGAAGATTTGCCGCAGGATTTGGAGCTCAAGTCGTGTTGCCAAAGCATTTGCTCGCGTCCGCTCTAGGGAGGTCGTCGGCAAAATCAGGGGGACTCGAGTTTCTTTTGCAGGATAATTACGAAGAGCTCTTGTTTACGCCGCCATCCGTTCATTCCGATGTCGAGCGCTCCAGGCTGACCGAGATGTTACATCTTTCCGTGGATGATTTTGCGCAGCACGCCAAGACCTTGTCGAGCCCGGACGAACTCTCCGTCTACGTCATGCGTCAGTTGATGCGGCAATTTGCTCCCAGCCTTCTGTGGATCACTCTTCACGACATGGACGTTGCGCATACCGGCGCGTATTCACTTTATCTAGACGGTATTAGACGAACCGACAGGCTTTGTGCGGAGATATGGCAGATGATCGAAAGCAATCCGGAGTACAAAGGTCGCACAACTATGCTTGTGCTTCCGGATTTCGGTCGCGATTCGGACTTCAATGCTTCCGGCAATGGTTTCCAGCACCACCGCACCGGCGACCCACTGTCACGCACTACGTGGATGATGGCAATGGGACCACACATCCGACAGAACCTGACCGTCGATAGAGCACTGGATTCCTTGGACCTCGTCCCAACGCTCGGTTCTCTGATGAACTTTGCAACCCCTTTGGCCAAAGGTCGGCTCATCACAGAGGTGCTCTAATGGTTCCGAGCGAGCTTCGAGCTGAAAGCTTTGTGCGGTATCCGCAGCAGGCCCGTTCCTTCGCGGTCAGCAATCTTCCAGCGCTGCGGCGGATGCCCTTGATTTTAGCGTCACTGATGCTGCGACAAGTTATTCAGTTTGACTGGTGCTTCCCGGCGGAACGTGAACAGCTATCCCGGCAATTCGATCTGTTGAGTGGGCTGGACGCCGCATCTTTCGATGCGCTAATGACGCCGTTCTCTACGATTGTGCTCTCCGCCGAGCTTCGCGGCGCGGAGTGGGTTGATCGTCCGCAGTTGTTTAGCGAACAGCTCACAGCATATCTGTGGTCGGAGCATCAGATCGATCGCTATCATGAGGCGGCGCAGGATTATCAGCAATATCTGGAGACGGCTCTCAAACCGATGATGCCGGCCGGTCCGCGGTGGACGATCGTCACCCTCGGCCAGGGTTCCGAACAGACAGAGCGATCCCTGTTTCGGAAACTCCTGCCCCATGGCACTCTCTTTACACAAGTCGACCCTGTAGGCGGATTGGAGATCCTACTCGCTGAAGTACGCTCGCGCGCGCAACGATATCCTACTGAATACGCTCACTGGTATATCGAGGGTGGCGCACCCCATGCTGCAGTTGGCGGCGCAACTAACCTGACTACTATGTCCTACGACAGACTCGTTCCAGCTACAAGACGCGAGTTCTCGTTATTGAAGCAGTTCGTGTCTCGCCAAAACTCCACTGAACCCGTTGGAGTAGAAGCAGTCAGCTCGTATGTCGCGAGCCTGAGTCCGGAGGATCTGGACCTCAAAGGTTCTGCCGAAGATGCTGTGTTACGCCACTTTGAGGTCAATGTATTGACCCAGGGAGCAGGATGCCAGATCTACAGTACGACGTTTGTTCAATGGGCAGCGCGTGAGTGTCTGCATCGTGCGCAACCGCTTACTCTGTTCGCACGATTCTCTCCTCGGCAGGTGAATGCCCCAATGGAGCAGCTTCTGGTCCGTGACCCTCTACAACAGCCACAGGATCACGAAGGCTCACTCGTGGACGCTGATATGGGGGCCTACTACACGTGGATCAATCAATCGCGTCTTGCCGGTGCGGAGCAATCCCGCTTTTTGGTCTGGTTTGAGGGCCATCGTATCGCATGCGCGATCGCTCCCACCCTATCGAGAGGGACCACCTCCGCTTCCGCTACAAATTTACGACAGGTGCTGGACTGGATGGCTTAGAGGAAGCATCCGAGCATAAGTGTTCGAAATCCACGAGGGACAAAGCCTCAACGAGCTCAATCTCGATTTGCCACCTGCAACTGCACCTGGGCGCGAGGCTTTGCGCAGTTCCATTGCGCTCTGCGTCAGCTAAGGAGTCGACATTCGATGTCGTAGGCTCGAGTGCCACCGTGTATTGCTTTTCCTGTCTTTCCTCGGGCCACGCCCCAGAACAAATCCAGATTCCAAGGAAGGGAAGCGTAGCGTGATCGAAGCGCAAGATCACACCCTGAGCAGCTCTTACCCGATATAGGGCACTCCAAGCGGATTTGTCCATCTTCGCGAACAGTTTGTGTGCGGTCACGCCATCCTTCTCTCCCACCGTGCTGAGGTCTACAACAACACCCGATGTCGAGTTCGCGGCTGGCCAGCCGATCATGGTGTTCCGAAGAAACTGATCTCCAGCCGAATATTCGACAGACACACCTCTTACGGATTCTGGCAATACGATCCGGTCTCCTGCTTCCACACGGAGGAGCGGGTGAGCAGACCACAGCCAACTCGTGGTCCTGTCTGAAAGGTTCAACAACTCGTAGTCGAGAAGGAGGGATCCCCCACGAAGTTTCGCAGTTCTGGTGAGGCGAAGGGGGCGGGACCCCGCTTCGGCGTGGAGGGTGATCGCATCGGACTGGACCTCGGCATTCCAATTCAGGCGCCAGAGATCACCGTGGTCCGGCACTGGGCCGTTGCCTGCGTGAGGCTCGCAGGCTGCCACGCTGGGTAGACATTCGTCAAAGCCCCCGCAGTCACTTTCGCTGAAGTTCGCTGCGGGCGATACATGGTAGTAGGCGCCGAGGGGCGGGAGAAGGAACTCCACCCCCGTTCGCACGCTGCGCAAGGAGGCGATCTTGCCGCCGAAGGCCGGGAGAACTCCTACCCTCAGGACGTCGTTCTGAAGCCATAGCATTTCTTGGTCGTTCATCGGATGGGGGTGATTTCCTCTTATCAATTTACGCCTTCACGGCCGCGAGCAAAAAAATGTTGACAATGGACAAGCCGATATGAAACCTTTCCATGACGGTATCGTACACGCACTTCGGTCGTAATGTAACAAAGGTGATAGATGAGAATTGTTCGTGTACCTACACTGCAATAGCCTGTCGTATCTTGCTTTTGGGTGTATCTGGCCAAAGACAGGATTCCAGATCGTTACGCTTTAATGCTTCACTCGAATTATCCAGAGCAGTCTATGACAGGCAGAAATGTACGGTTCGAGCGAATCGACTATTGGGCCGTTCCATATTTCAAATAAACGATCAAAGTTGGTGTGTTGCATGGTGCAGGAATACGAAGAAGCGCTCCGGGAGCACGAGCAGCTGTTCGGACAGGAGGGTCGGAGTTTTGTTGCGCCGGCCCGTGTAAATCTTATTGGGGAGCATACCGACTATACCGGTGGGTTCGTGATGCCTATGGCGATCGGGTTCCATACTTCGGCCGCAATAAGCGCACGTAACGACGAACAGGCAGTCATCTACTCGGCTAACTACGAAGAGAAGGTTGTTCTGAACCTTGCCACACTAGACCGCTATCCCCTCGGCCACTGGAGTGACTATCCCACTGGTGTCCTGTGGAGTCTTCTGCAGGAAGGTGTTGAGATTGGTGGAGTCAATATCAATCTCGTAGGTGATGTTCCCCTCGGGGCAGGGCTGAGCTCGTCGGCATCGGTGGAGGTTGCGACGGCGATGGCGTTGCTGAATCATGCGAATGTTCAATTGCCGCTTGAGAAGATCGCAAACCTTTGTCGGCGCGCCGAAAACGAATTTGTCGGAGCCAAGAGTGGGATTATGGACCAGTTTGTGGTCGCTGGAGCTGTAGCAAATCGAGCAATGCTGCTGGATTGTCGTTCGTTAAAGTACGAGTTGCTGCCTTTACCGGATGAAGTGAAGGTGGTGATCTGCAATTCGATGGTCAAGCACGCCGTCGCAACTGGAGAGTACGGAAATCGGCGAGACGAAGTCGAGGCGGGGCAGGCTGCTTTGCGGAGAAGGTTTCCCCGCGTCGAACTTCTGCGGGACGCAACGCTTCAAGATCTCGATGCATGCAGAGAAGACATGTCCGAGGAAAGTTTCGCGCGGTGCCGCCACATCATTACCGAAAATATCAGGGTTCTTCGGGCCAGGGAAGCGCTGTTGCAGCGTGATCTGGTGCAGTTCGGCAGACTTATGGTGGATGCGCATGCCAGCATGCGTGACGACTTCGCGGCAAGCTGCAATGAGGTTGATGCGCTGGTCGCGATAGCTACGCGGCAGGATGGGTGTTTGGGGGCTCGAATCACGGGCGGCGGTTTTGGGGGCTGCACGGTGAATCTGGTTGCCGTGGACCATGTAGAGCGATTTGTTACCTCTGTGGGACGAGAGTATGAGCACTCTACTGGGATTCTGGCCGATTGTTACGTGTGTGCTCCCTCAGACGGTGCTTTGGCGATGACGGCACGGGAGTCGGTTCGATGAATCCATTGGCACAGACCAATCCACATCGACGGTTCAATCCCCTAAAGCAAGAGTGGGTGCTGGTGTCTCCTAACCGAACGCAGCGTCCGTGGCAAGGTCAGATCGAGAAGTCCGCAGCTGCTGTGACATTGGAGTACGATCCTGATTGCTATCTATGCCCGGGAAATGTCCGTGCCGGAGGAGTTCGAACTGACAAGTACACAAGCACCTATGTCTTCGAAAATGACTACGCTGCCTTGAAGCTGAACGCTCCAGCTTTCGCCAGCGATGAGGGTGGAAGAGGGCTTCTGGTCGCAGAAGGAGAAACCGGTATTTGTCGCGTCATCTGCTTTTCGCCCCGCCACGACCTGACTCTAGCCAAAATGTCGTTAGAGGATATTCGGGCCGTCGTTGACGTCTGGGAGGAACAGTACGTAGAACTCGGGGGGCGCAAGGACATCTCCTATGTTCAGATCTTCGAGAACAGGGGAGCGATGATGGGAGCGAGTAATCCGCATCCACATGGCCAGGCATGGGCAAGTCGTTCGATTCCCAACGAAGTGATAACAGAGCTTAGGGGGCAAAAAGCGTATTTCCAAGAAAGGCATGAGGTCTTGTTATGTGCCTACCTGTCAATGGAGCTGTCTCTCGGTGAGCGCATTGTGGCGGCGAACGCAGGATTTGTGGCCCTCGTCCCGTACTGGGCTGTTTGGCCGTTTGAGATCATGATTTTGCCCCGTCGCCATATGGTTCGCTTGGAGGACATGGCTGCAGCAGAGAGGCTGGAGTTTGCGGACATATTGCAAACTGTCACCGCGACCTACGATGCGGTCTTTGATACTCCATTTCCATATTCAATGGGGTTACACCCAGCACCTTACGATCACGAGGAGCACCCTGAATGGCAGTTCCATGTTCACTTCTACCCCCCTCTACTGCGGTCGGCGACGATCCGAAAGTTCATGGTCGGGTTCGAATTGCTGGGTGGGCCGCAACGGGACATTACTCCGGAGTCGGCAGCGGATGTGTTGCGCAAAGCGTCTGCGCGGACCTAAGGATGTTGTAGTCTTCGTTATGCAAACCATCCATTTAGGCGCGATCACAAGTAGGGCCTGCGTCATCCTTCCTTGACAAGGTCGCAATAGCTGCCTAAAGTTTGTCTTGCGGTAACGTAAACGTAATCTCGTCGCAAGAGGTCAGCGGCGCATCGGTGCAAGCTTCAAGAAGATTTTGCGGAGCTGCAGCACACGCGTTATCCGGGGGAGATATGGCAGGACAAAAGGATTCGTTCGTCAACGGCAGTGCTTTCCAGGTGGTGGAAGGGCTTCCGAAGTTGCAGTTGCCAAACGCACCGTCTACTGAAACGGGTTCAGTGAAGGCTTGGGAGGAGCCGGTGGTGATGCGGTCCTATCTGCCTGCGGAGCCTGACCCGAATCCGTTGTTTCTCGAAAAAAGAGTTTATCAGGGCAGCAGCGGTCGGGTCTATCCGATGGCGGTCATCGACCGGATCGATACGGAACCGCGATCGCAGGAGTGGAAGGCCGTCCACATCGAAAATGAGTTCATTCGACTGATGATTATGCCGGAGATTGGCGGCCGCATTCACGTCGGGTACGACAAACTCAATGGCTATGACTTCTTCTATCGTCAGAACGTGATCAAGCCTGCACTGGTTGGTCTTGCCGGCCCTTGGATCTCCGGGGGAGTGGAGTTCAACTGGCCGCAGCATCACCGGCCAGCGACGTTCATGCCGGTAGAAGTATCGATTGAACGCGATGAAAAGGATGGATCAGTCACGATCTGGTGCAGCGATCAGGACCCCATGGTGCGGATGAAGGGGATGCATGGAGTTTGTCTGCACCCGGGCAAAGGCTTTGTCGAGCTTAAAGTTCGTCTCTACAATCGAACGCAGGATACGCAAACATTTCTGTGGTGGGCAAACGTCGCGACCCGGGTCCACGAGAAGTATCAGTCGTTTTTTCCTACTGACGTCCGGTTCGTTGCAGACCACGCTAAGCGCGCTGTCACCGAGTTCCCCCTTAGCCAGGGACTCTACTATGGGATTGACTATGGCGAGCGCTCGATTCATGGGGTCCCGAAGGAAGAGATGCCTGCGCACTTCGTGCCCGATGGTTCGTATGCGCCCAATGATCTGAGTTGGTACGCGAACATCCCTGTTCCGACGAGCTACATGATTGCGAACTCAAAGGGAGATTTTGCTGGTGGCTACGATCACGCCGCCGATGCTGGCATGGTCCATGTTGCGAATCACCATATCTCCCCCGGCAAGAAGCAGTGGACCTGGGGAAATCATGAGTTTGGGTACGCCTGGGATCGAAGCCTCACCGACTCCGACGGACCCTACGTCGAATTGATGTCTGGAGTCTATACAGATAACCAGCCCGACTTTTCATTTTTGGCTCCGGGAGAGACGAAGACGTTTAGTCAGTTCTGGTATCCCCTTCGAGAAATCGGCGTACCGGATCTTGCAAATACAGAGGCCGCGGTTCGGGCGGAAATTCTTCCCGGCAGGGTCGCGGTTCACTTGCTTGTGACTCGTCCACTGTCCCAAGCTACGCTATCGGTCAAGCTCGAGGGCGGCGAGATCGGATCATGGCATGGAGAGTTGAGGCCCGAGTCCCCACTCCATAAGGAGTTTCCTATAGGGGGGGACACTATAGGGCTGGAAATCGTGCTCAAGATCGGCGAAGGCGCTGACGAACAGGTCATTCTCCGATTCGCACCAGAAGAGATCATAGCGGCACCTAGTCCGATTGTGGCTGTTGAGCCGGACCTGCCTCACGACATCCAATCGAACGACGAGTTATACCTCATCGGACTACACCTGGAGCAATACAGGCACGCGACTCGGCATCCGGAGGATTACTGGCTTGAGGCTGTTCGTCGAGACAGCGAAGACAGCCGATCCAACCATGCGTTAGGCCGCTGGCATATGAGGCGCGGTGAATTTGAGGTCGCGGAACGCTATCTTCGCGTGGCTATTGCGAGATTGACGGAGCGCAACCCCAATCCGTACGACGGTGAGCCGCACTACAATCTGGGACTGACGCTCAGCTTCCAGGGAAAAGAGGCCGAAGCGTACGACGCGTTCTACAAGTCAACATGGAATGCCGCCTGGCGCGGACCTGCATACCATCGTCTTGGCGAGATCGATGCGAGGAGGCATCAATGGAAGTTGGCGCTAGACCATCTCGAGCGTTCTCTACGCGCGGATGCTGACAATCTGAATGCGCGCAATCTAAAGGCTGTGATGCTGCGGCGACTTGGAAGAGACGAGGAAGCCCACGCCTGTCTTGAGGCAACTCGTCAACTCGACCCTCTGGACAACTGGAGCCGCTACCTCTTGTCGGGCGCGGCTCCGAAGAACGGACAGCAGCGGTTGGACTTCGGGCTCGACCTGGTTCGATCTGGCCTGCTCGAAGAGGCCAGGGATGTGCTTTCTCATGGAAGAATCGAAGGGCGAGATGGAGCGGGTACCATGTTGCTCTACACACTCGCGCACGTCTACTTCCTGCTCGACGATGCAGAGAAGGGAATGGACACCTATCGGTTCGCAGCTGCCGCTGATAGAGTCTATGTATTCCCCAACAGGCTCGAGGAGTTCCAGGTTCTGAAGGCTGCGATCGAGCGGAATCCCATAGATTCGCGCGCACCATACTACCTCGGGAACCTGCTCTACGACCGGTGCCGCCACGAAGAGGCGATTGAACAATGGGAGCGCGCGACTAAGCTGGATGCCGATAATGCTACGGCGTGGCGCAATCTCGGTATCGCCTACTACAACGTCCTTGGCGACGGTGATAAGTCGCGACATGCCTTTGAGCGAGCGCGGGAGACAGCCCCCTCGGATGCTCGCATCGTATATGAGCAAGACCAGTTGATGAAGCGTACCGGAGTGTCTCCTGAGCTCAGGCTCGCCGCGCTCAGGCAGCACCGCAATCTTGTGGCTTCCCGCGATGATCTTGCGGTTGAACTGGCTTCGCTCTATAACCAGGTTGGGTTGCCCGAAGAAGCTTTGAAGGTATTGCTCAACCGGAGATTTCAACCGTGGGAAGGTGGGGAAGGACTTGTGCTATCGCAGTATGTCCGTGCCAACCTTCTACTCGGTCAGAAGGCTTTGACGGCTGGCGATCCTACGGAGGCTACCTTGCGATTCGAAGCGGCCTGGAATCCTCCGCAGAGCATCAGCGAGGCGAAGCATCTACTCATGAATCTCAGCATGATTGACTATTGGCTGGGTGTCAGTTTCGACGCCAACCAGGATCGAGAGCGGGCAGTCTTGCACTGGAGGCGGGCTGCAAAGCATCGCGGTGACTTTCAGCAGATGCAGGTCCATGCTATTTCGGAGAATACCTACTGGAGCGCCCTGGCGCTTTCCAGTCTGGGGCTGGAGGAGGAGGCGCGCGAGTTGTTTCAGCAGATCTATGACTATTCGATCGAGCTCGAGAGCCAAACTCCCAAGATCGATTACTTCGCGACCTCGCTTCCGGCGATGCTGCTGTTTGATGAGGATATGATCCGTCGACAGGAAATTACGGCCAAATTCCTTCGAGCCCAGGCTCTATTCGGTCTGGGGCGCGCGGACAAAGGGGCGGAGTTGCTGGCCGAGGTGAGAAGCCTTGACGCAAACCATGCCGCAGCTGCAGATTTGCAGTCGACTATCGAAACGGCCGTGAGGTAGACGATGCAAGGCACCCCTGCGTATCGTCTAACCACTGCTTCTGTCGCGAAGCCTGAACCTACGGTCTATCTTTGGGGTATTACGATCGTAGCGGCAATGGGCGGCCTGCTATTTGGGTACGACTGGGTTGTCATTGGAGGAGCAAGGCAGTTCTACGAAGCCTACTTTCACCTGACCTCAGAGGCGATGATCGGGTGGGCAAACAGCTGCGCACTGATCGGCTGCTTCGCCGGCTCCTTTGCTGCGGGCTATGCTGGGGAGCGCTTTGGACGGAAGCGGGTGCTTTTAGTCTCGGCAGTTCTATTCGCAGTCTCGTCCGGTCTGACGGGCTGGGCCTACTCCTTCACGGCTTTTATCTGCTGGCGGATTGTGGGAGGAACTGCAATTGGTCTCAGTTCGAACATTTCACCGTTGTACATTGCTGAGGTCAGTCCGGCGACGATACGCGGCCGACTCGTCAGTCTGAATCAATTTGCGATTGTGGTAGGTATTCTTCTGGCGCAGATAGCCAATTGGAAGATTGCTCGTCCGATCCCCGATCACATCAGTCATACTCTATTCTTGGAGACCTGGAACGTACAGTATGGATGGCGCTGGATGTTTTGCGCAGTCGTGGTCCCAGCATTGCTCTTCACGGTGATGTCGCTCTTTATTCCTGAGAGCCCGCGTTGGTTGTTGGCTCGCGGAGGCAGCGATGCGGCATACAACGTCCTGAAACGCGTAGGCGGGCGATCCTATGCGCTCGGCGAACTGGCAAACATCCAGCAAACTTTGCAGGCGGAAGAGAGCGCGCAGGCATCCTGGAGCGAGCTCTGGGTACCTGGAGTTCGGAAGATAGTGCTGATCGGAGCCGTCCTGGCTGTTCTCCAGCAGTGGACAGGAATCAATATCCTGTTCAACTACGCTGCTGAGGTCTACCGCAGTGCTGGTTATGGGGAAAATGACATCCTGCTCAATATTGTGATTACAGGCGCTATCAATCTGATCTTTACAATAATCGCCATGCTCATCGTCGATCGCGTGGGGCGACGTCCAATGATGCTCCTCGGGTGCATTGGGGTCGGCGCGTCTCACCTTCTATCGGGACTCGCCTACCGGGCTGGACTGCACGGTAGCGCAGTGCTGGTCCTGACACTTAGCGCAATTGCCTGTTACGCACTAACTTTGGCTCCAGTGACCTGGGTTCTCATCTCGGAGATATTTCCAAACCATGTACGCTCTAGGGCCGTTTCAGTCGCCGTGAGTGCTCTCTGGGTCGCATCGTTCGCCCTCACTTATAGCTTTCCTCTGATTAATCGCGCACTCGGGAGCTCAGGTACCTTCCTCGGGTACGGAACGATCTGCATGCTTGGGGCGGTCTTTGTCTTCGTCTTTGTGCCCGAGACCAAAGGTAAGACGCTTGAAGAGATTGAGGCCAAGGTTCTAACTTCTAACTAATTACTTACCAAAGGGCCGATCGCCTTGTGCCGCCGAGCAGTTCGATTTCTCCACCTGCTGCATCCCAAGACCTGCTCTCCGCACAGCCGCCGAAGGCTGGCAATAGATCGCATCTTCAGGCGCTCCACGCAGTCGACCCACAACGATTTGTGACCAAACCTATTGGACTCAATCCAGCCAAGTATCCTCGCTTCCTCACTGTAGATCCTCACCCATTCCGGCCACGGCCCAATTGCACTGGTGGAACGTCTGGAACGATCCAGAAAGTAGCGGAGACGGGATAGATGGCAACGTACACGATGATTTTGAAGTGTCTGGAGAAACCTTAATAAACCCGGTGTTTTGCAGGCGATCGAGGTTCGATATTTATACTTGACAGCCTTGTAAATAAAGGCATAGTGTCTTCTCCGGTAACGTACACTCTATTTTGCTGAGTTGATACTCAATGAGTGTGTTTGCGCTGCAGTAGATTTTGTGTGGCCAGCAGTTGTGCAAGAAAAGAATGAAGGACAGAAAGGGCAGTGAAATGGCAAAGAGTAGATTGAAGCAAAGTTATGAGAGGGTCCGGTACTATTCGCTGTTATTCGCTTGTTTCTTTGGAATACTGCTGGGGGACAAGGGCGCATTGGCTCAAGTGGATCAAGGCGCGATCACTGGCGTCGTACAGGATTCGACGGGTGCAGTTGTGCCTGAGGCCAAGGTCACCGTGACCAATATAGATACGGGCCTGGTTCTTGAAGGCTCCTCGAACAACAGTGGCATATACGTATTCTCTCCGCTGAAAATTGGCAACTACAGGGTCAGCGCTACGGCGCAGGGCTTTCAAACGACCGTGCAGGAGAATCTACATCTCGATGCACAGCAGAGAATGAACGTCGTCATTGCCTTGAAGACTGGTTCGGTCTCGGAGACCGTAACCGTGAATGAGGCTCCTCCGCTGCTTGAATCGCAGACGAGTTCGATCGCACAGGTAATCAGCAGCGAAACGATTAACAACACACCACTTAACGGCCGCAATTTCGTATACATTGCCCAATTGACCGCGGGCGTTGCGCCCCCGTTTGGAAATACACGAGGGTCAGGTTCAGGAGACTTCGTTGCAAACGGACAGAGGTCGACGCAAAACAACTTTATTTTGGACGGAGTCGACAACAATACCAATCTCGTCGACTTTTTAAACGGATCGACGTATGTTGTACGCCCCCCGCCAGACGCACTGTCGGAGTTCAGCCTCCAGACAAGCAACTTTAGCGCGGAGTTTGGACACTCTGCGGGAGCCGTATTAAGTGCCAGTATCAAATCAGGAACCAATCAGATCCACGGAAGCGCATGGGAGTATGTTCGGAATACGAGTCTCGATGCGAAGAACTGGAACGCACTCACAATTCCGCCATATCACGAGAATCAGTTTGGAGCCACGTTAGGCTTTCCGATATGGAAGAACAAGCTCTTCTATTTCGGCGATGCAGAGGCGAACAGAATTGCCTTTAGTAATCCTGGCGTGTATTCCGTCCCCACGACTCTGATGCGGCAGGGTAATTTTTCAGAGTTATTGAGCACAAGCCTTAACGGGCAGAGTGTTCAGCTCTATCAACCAAATTCGGGCGGCGGTGCGGCAAACAAACTGTCATGCAATGGACAAAATAACGTGTTCTGCGCGGGACAGATCAATACTGTTGCACAAAATATCCTGAAGCTATATCCCTTGCCAAACGCAAACAACGGCAAAACCTTCAGCAACTATGTCGTCAACACCCCGACGCACAACAACACGTTTCAATGGGATCAGCGTCTTGACTGGAATATCAGTTCAAAGGATCAGGCATACGCGCGCTATAGCTACGTGCATCAGATCACGGTCAATGGCTTGCCACTTGGCAATCCTCTGGACGGCAGCCCTTACGGTGGCGAAAACGATATTAATCTAGCTCAGAATTTTGCGGCCAGCGAAACCCATATCTTCTCGCCGTCGCTTACCAATGAGTTCCGTTTCAGCTTCAACGCGGGCCGGTTTTCTTTCTTGCAGCCGAATGCAAATGTCAATCTGGCGCCCACTCTTGGTCTTGGCGGTATTCCATTTACCCCGAACGAGGGCGGTCTGCCACTAGCTTCAGTCTCCGGTCTAAGTAACTGGGGATCGCAGGGTACGTCCAACGAGTCCCAGAACGTTTATCAGATACTGGATAACGTCTCGAAGACCCTGGGAAATCACTCCCTGAAGCTCGGTGTTGCGTTCCAGGCGATCCGTTTCTTTGATCGATATGCGCCATCGAATTTGGGCAACTACTACTTCACCGGCCTTTATACCAGCGATCCTAAGTCCACAACGAGCTCGGGTTCCGGCATCGCGGATTTCCTTGCTGATCAGATGAACACGGGAGCAATCTCCAGCGCGCCAAACATTAATGACGCCCAATGGTATGACTCTGTGTACCTTCAGGACGATTGGAAGGTAACCCCGCGGCTGACGCTTAACCTCGGCGTACGATATGACTATTACGAGCCGCTGAAGGAGAATTCGGGCAGGCAAGAGAACTTCATTCCCGGCTCTCTTGGGATTGGTACCGGCACCGGTACAGTCATCCTCCCCAAGAAAATTGAGAATTCTGTCCCACTCGGAAGTGTTTACCTCGGCATCTTGGCAAAGGACGGTATCGGCGTTCAATACGTTGACAACGAACGTCTCGCAAGCGGTCAATTGACGAACTTTGCTCCGCGAGTCGGTGTTGCCTATCAGCTAGATCCACTTACTGTGATCCGCGCTGGCTATGGAATCTTCTACGGCGGATTAGAGAGCAACGGTGGAACGAACATCGGTGATAACTTTCCATTCCGCGGTCAGATCAACATCAATCCAAAGTCATGCTCCTTGGGGAACTGCCCGTCAAACGGCATTACGCTCGAGAGCGGAATGGCGGCCTTTCTGGGCAACGGAATCCTCAATGCTGTGAATACACCCGGATTCCACGCTGTCGATCGCGAGATCAAGACTCCTTACACCATGAACTACAACCTCTCGTTCCAGCGCCAGATGACTTCCGATTTGGCTGCGACCATCAGCTATGTAGGCAACTCTTCGCGCCACCTCGGAACTTATGCAGATCCCAACGCCGTTCGTGCGCTGTATCCAGCGGGAACCAGTACACAGCAGTTCCAGCCCTTTCCTGACCTTGGTGGAATCGGTACGATCCGCTATGGCGGTGTGAGTACATACAACTCGTTGCAGGCTAAAGCGGAGAAGCGTGTCTCCCACGGTCTCAGCTTCCTCGCGACTTACACCTGGGCACACGCCATGGACGACACAGGTTCAGCCGGTGGTCTTTCCAGCGGAATCGGAGACCGCCAACGCGCCCTCATTCCAGTCATCGACGAGTTGACCAACTCGGTCTATGACGTTCGCAATCGCTTCACGCTCAACGGCAATTATGCACTGCCCTTTGGTAAAGGTCGTGCCTACTTGAATCATTCGCTCTGGGCTGATGAGGTTGTGGGTGGATGGTCAACAAGCCTGACATGGGTTGCGCAGAGCGGTACTCCGTTTACCGTGTATGCCAACAACACGGGAGCAGCTGGCGCTACGGACACAAGGAGAGCGAATCTCGTTGGGAGCGCGTTTGCGCCCGGTGGGTCTCCCGATCCCTCCAATCCTTCGTTGACGTCGGCGGATTGCCCAACCTCGGTAAGAAACCGTACGAACTGGTACAACCCGTGCGCCTTTGCCAATCCGCTCTCGGGTAACCTCATCACCACTCCGGTTACCGATGTGGCGACGGCCATCCAGTATCTAGGGGGTAAATCCAACCAGATTTATGGACCTGGGTACTACGGCGTAAATATGTCACTGTTCAAGAACTTCACAACGTGGCGTGAGCAGTACCTCCAGTTCCGTGCAGATGGATTCAACGTATTGAACCATCCGACCCTTGCTAATCCATCAACGTTCAACAATAGTGCGAATGGGGGTAGTATCACGAGTCCAAAAACGTTCCAAAACAATACTCCTGATGCGCGTTTCTTCCAGCTATCGCTGAAGTACGCGTTCTAGCCACACGCAGTTGGTTTTAGCGCACAAAAGCAGTGGAGGATGGGGTGAAGGCGATTGCAGCAATGCAACTGCCTTCACCCTAATCTGACATCTACCCCTCATCGACAAACATGCCTCGCCGCAATTGATCAATGGAAAGGTTCTCGCTCATGTCTTGGAGTTTGGCTGGGAAATATTCCACCTTCGTCGCCCTGGTTTTCAGTTTTAGCGTTCCCTCTCACGCGCAGTCTGTGCCGATTGTGCTGACTTCGCCAGATCAGCGTCTTGTCATGCAGTTCACGACAGTTAGAGGGAAAGACGCAACCGGACCTGGAGGGAAGCTAAGCTACTCAGTCGCTTTTCGAGGCAAACCAGTCCTCGACCAGTCAGCTCTCGGCCTCGAGCTAGAGGGGCAGCCCGTTCTTGGTAATGATGTCCAGATTGTTGAGAGCACGCCCGGAAAAGGCAGCGATGACTACACATTGCTCGCCAGCAAATCCAGCGACGTCAAGGACTCTTTCAACAGCCTGAGATTGCGTGCAGTCGAGAGCAACGCGCCGGGGCGCACGCTCGTTATTGAAGCGCGCGCATACAACGACGGAATTGCCTTTCGCTACGTACTGCCAGAGCAGGAAGCCATCAAATCGCTCACGCTGAAGCAAGAGGATACGGAGTTTCGCATTAGCACGGATGCGACTACTTGGGCTCTTGCTCTTCCGAACTATCGCAGCAGCTATGAGAGCGAATACGTAAAGTTGCCGATAACCGCTTTCAGCAATCAAGGCGGGGTGTCGAGCAATTTCCTGATTGGACTCCCGATGCTACTGCACTCGCCGGGCACTGCGTGGATGGCGCTGGCTGAGGCCGATCTTGAAGGTAATAGCGGTATGTATATCACTAACCCCTCGGGGAACTGGGCCGGTCACTACTTCGTATCCAAGCTTTCTCCGCGGTTCGACGACGCTGGTGTAGCGATCAAATCGACCCTACCGCACCATTCTGCCTGGAGAGTGCTGATGGTTGCGGATGAGCCCGGCAGACTCATGGAGTCTAATTTGCTCACCGACTTGAATCCGTCGAATCGGGTTCAGGACACAAGCTGGATTCACCCAGGCAAAGCCTCATGGAACTGGTGGGCAGGTGATGTTGGTTCGGACGGCAAGGCAGCGTATACGACGAAAAATATGGAATATTACGTCGATTTTGCGGCCAATTCGGGTTTCCCGTACATGCTGCTCGATGCTGGTTGGGCCGACGGTCGCGACATTACGAAGCTTCGGGGAAATGTCGATGTTCCCGAACTTGTGCGCTATGCCGCGAGCAAGCATGTGAAGGTTTGGATCTGGCTGTACTCGACATCGGTAATGGACCAGATGAAGCAGGCATTTCCTCTTTTTGAAAGTTGGGGAGTGGCTGGGGTCAAGATCGACTTTATCAATCGGGACGATCAGGATGGAATCAAGTTCTATTACGACGTTGCCCGTGAAGCCGCGGACCACCATCTCATGGTCGATTTTCACGGTGCGAGCAAGCCTTGGGGTATTGAGCGAACGTACCCGAACGTGCTCAGCTACGAGGCAGTTTTAGGGGCTGAGAACAGCAAGGTGGCTCGACGAGACAGTCCCGTAGACCGCACAGTGTTTCCTTTCACCCGCATGGTGGCGGGACCTCTCGATTACACGCCGGGAGGTTTCAACAACGTTACCGAAGACGAGTTTATCGGTAGGGACATAAGCCCGATGATCATGGGTACGCGAGCCCAACAACTCGCCCTCTACGTCGTCTTCCAGACTCCTTTTCAAATGGTTTCGGACAGCCCGCAGGCTTACGCAGACCAACCAGCGTTCCAATTTATAAAGGACGTGCCTACAGCATGGGATGCGATGCACGTGTTGAACGGGGAACCCGGCGAGTTCGTGACTATCGCCAGGAGCCACGGGAAGGAGTGGTTTCTGGGGAGTATTACGAATTGGACATCCCGCGAACTTCACGTCCCGCTCAATTTCCTTGGCACTGGCCGCTATACCGCGGAGATCTACCAAGATGCCTCTGACGCTGGGACCAACCCGAAAAACGTCACGATCAAAAAGCAGAGTGTCCGCAGCGGTGAGACGCTGACTCTGCATCTCGCGGCTGGAGGAGGCTGTGCGATCCGTTTTGTGCCAGAGGATGCTAACTGAACAATTTCCTAGAGAGGGCGGGAAGATCCGCCCTCTCTAAGATGTCTCGGTCCCACTGAGACCGGACACGCGGTCTGAAAACAGAGGAAGGTTGCTGCGAAAGATAATATGCGGTGCGAGCCGAATCATGGGAGATGCCTTCTTCTCTTCAAGCAGGTAGGCAATGAGATTCTCAAACGCTACCTTTCCTTGAGTAAACGGTCGCTGGTAGAGAGTTGCGAGGATGCTACCGTTCTCAACCAAAGGCACCAGCTCTTCAAAGAGATCCGTCGTGACGATCTGTATCTTTCCCAACAGACCCTCTTCACGGAGTGCTTTGAGAACAGGGGCACTATTTGCCGTGCTGATGTAGAGACCTTGAGGCTTCACTTCTTCACGAACAAGTGCCAGGGTTTGTCGGTAGGCTTCCCTGGGCCGCTCATGCGATTCGATCGCGGGAAGAAGGCTGAGATGAGGAGCAATCATCGCCAGAGTTGCCGCGAAGCCGCGGAGTTTTTCGGCGTGGTCGAGCGTGGACAGTTCTCCGGTGATGGTGGCGACATGCGCCTTGCGCGTGAGCTTCAGCGAGAGGAGCTCGGCTGCCAGCGCTCCGCTCGTATAGGCATGTGCAGAGACCAGGCCGACTCGGCTGCTGTTCGGCGCGTCGCTCGACACACAAAACATCGCAGTTCCATGCTGGGTCAGACGATGAATGATCGAATCAAGCTTTCTTGGGTTCCCCGGCGTGAAGATAATCCCGTCGTTCTTCTCCTTCAATCTGCCCTCAAGCAACTCCAGATCGCCATGCCCGAGCCGTGCGTATTCGTGAAATGTAACCTCGACGTGCATCCCGACCGATGCGGCAGCGGCTTCGCGGATGCCTGCACGCAGGGGGTCGAAGAAGTAAGAAATCTCTTTGGGAAGGACGACAGCGATCTTTATCCTGCGATTGAGCTTCAAAGCCTGAGCCGCGAGATTGGGCTTGTATCCCAATTGCTCGGCCATCTTGTTCACTTTCGCCTTTGTCTTGGGGCTGACGCCCCTGCGGTCGTGCAATGCTCGATCCACCGTTCCGATCGATACCCCGACTGCCTCAGCTATTTCTTTGATTCCCGCGTTCTTCGATGTGCTATTCATAAGTTTTTCAGTGGAAACGTTATGCGTAGGTTCCATGTTACGGCGATTTCGCATCGACAGAACAATCCTTTTGTTATGTATTTACGCAGAGTCGAACGTCTCTGCAAATCTTTCCATCACAGTTTACCGTGCTGTTCAAGACGGAAATTGCTAGGTTGGATCGGAGTAAACCGACAAGAATGCCACTATCAACTGTAGAGACGGAGAGAAAGATGATCGCTAGGGGAGCAATACGAGTGAGATGCAATAGCAACAGCTTTAATGGGGCAACCGATGCTTCGCGTGTTTATCAACTGATCGTGACTTGCCTATCGACCATCTTGATGTTTTTGATTGCTCCGAATCCAATGAATGCCCAGAAAACTAATGCTCCGATTCGCTTTGACAAACAAACACAAGTATTCCGGATCGATGCTGCGGATGTTTCATACGTGTTTGGCATCAATGAGAAGAAGCAGGTGCAAACTCTGTATTGGGGCAAGCGCCTCAACGACGCCGATCCTTTTCCTGCCCCAAAATCCGATCCTGGCCTTTCCGGGTTCGATACCTCGGTCAACACCACTCGCCAGGAGTTTGTGGCCTGGGGAAGTGGACTCTATATTGAGCCAGACCTGAAAGTCTCATTTCCCGACGGCAATCGAGATCTGGTTCTCCAGTATGACTCGCACACCATTGAAGGCCGTCGGCTCAAGATCGTACTGAAGGATATCTCGAGAGATGTCTACGTTGATCTTGAATACCAGATCGACGTAGTTACGGGGGTTCTTACTCGGTCGGCGAATGTCGAGAACCGCACCTCTGCTCCGTTGACGGTGGAGCAGATCAGTTCGGGAACATGGAACCTTCCCCGCGGCGACGACTATCGCTTGCGCTATCTCACGGGCCGCTGGGCAGGGGAGTGGGTACTTCATCATCAGCTCGTTCAACCGGGAAAGACCATTCTCGAAAGTCGCCGGGGTTCCACCGGCGATCAGAATAACCCCTGGTTCGCAATTGATCACGAAGGTGATGGCGACCAGGACCACGGCGATGTGTGGTTTGGAGCGTTAGGTTGGAGCGGCTCCTGGCAGATCAGCATTGAGCAAGACCAGATTCAACAGATCCGTGTTGCCGGAGGGCCTAACAGCTTCGACTTCGGTTATCGTCTCTCTCCCGGAGAGCAACTGAAGTCACCGGACTTCTACGCAGGTTACTCCCATGACGGCATCGGTGGTGCTTCGAGGCTGCTCCACCGGTTCGAGATCTCTAGTATCCTGCCGCACGGCCCAAAGCCCAAATTGCGCCCGGTCCTCTATAACTCCTGGGAGGCGACTGAGTTCAAAGTTGACGAAGCTGGACAGGAGTCACTGGCAGAGAAGGCCGCCAGCATAGGCGTTGAGCGCTTTGTTGTCGACGACGGCTGGTTTGGCCAACGCTCGAGCGATCGCGCAGGGCTTGGGGATTGGTACGTCAATCCGGTCAAGTTTCCTCACGGTCTAAAGCCTTTGATCGACAAGGTCCATTCACTTGGAATGGACTTTGGTCTCTGGGTTGAGCCTGAGATGGTGAATCCGGACAGTGACCTCTACCGCAAGCATCCCGATTGGGCGCTGAACTTTATCGGACGGCCTCGCACTGAAGGCCGGAATCAATTGATGCTCAATCTCGCTCGGCCGGATGTTCGTGCCTATGTATTTCAGGCCCTCGATAAGCTGCTGAATGAGAATGACATTGCGTTTCTGAAGTGGGACTACAACCGCAATTGGTCTGAGCCTGGATGGCCAGCAGTCGCGCCGGAGGACCAGAAAAAGGTTTACATTGAGTACGTCCGGAACCTCTATTCCATCCTGGCGGAGCTACGAGCCAAGCATCCCCAAGTGGAAATTGAAAGTTGTTCCGGTGGAGGAAGCCGAGTGGATCTGGGCATCATGCGGTACACCGATCAGGTATGGCCATCCGACAATACAGACGCCTTTGATCGCCTGCTCATGCAGGATGGGTTTAGCTACGCTTACGCTCCTGGTGTCATGATGGCATGGGTCACGGACTCGCCGACGTGGGTGAATCAGCGCAACCTCTCACTCGAATACCGCTTTCTTTCGTCGATGCAAGGTTCGCTGGGAATCGGCGCGAACCTGAACAACTGGAAGCCCGAAGACTTCACGACCGCGAAGAGTATGGTGGCACAGTACAAACATATCCGCGAGATCGTTCAGCGGGGCTCGCTCTATCGTTTGATTTCGCCACAGAATGGAAGCGAGCAATCCGTTACCGAATCAGTCTCGGAAGATCAGCGGAGTGCAGTTACGTTTGCTTTCCTGCACTCCAGTCAAATGCTATATCCGTTTCCTCGCATCTACCTTCGTGGATTAAAGACGGACTCGATGTACAGGATTGCAGCTCTCAATGGCAAGCTCTCACCAGGCACTCCCGACATCGCCAGTGGGGCCTTTTGGATGCAACATGGAGTCGATGTTGAACTACGTGGAGATTTTCAAGCGGCTAGTTTTAGGCTCGACGTTGCTGATCGATGATTTGCGGTTCAAAGTTGCGATCGCGCAGCGCCTTGACCGATCCGATCGATCTGGCAGCAATGTTAGAGAGAGGGTAGCGAAGGAAGGCGCGCGGTCCATCTGCTTCGGAGCAGTCATTGATCTCCGGATTTCTGATATGGCTCGACTAGTGCCCAGACGAAGCTCTTTGTCGGGACCGGGCGAACTGAGCCAGCCCAGCTCCACCATTGAGTCTGCTGTCTTCAAGGTTCGGATGCGATTCGAGAAGTTCCGTTCAAGTGGGTGGACAAAGCTGGACAGACCATATGGTCTGTCCAGCTTCGCTGGGTTATTTGGTTTGGTTGCTGATGGCCAATGTGCCTACATCCGCTCCGTTCCCGGCGGAAAACACCGCGTGGACAGCGAACGTATCTTCCTTGTCGCAGCTGGGGGTGAAGGAAATTGGCACCTCAACGAACCGACTCGAGCTTGGAGCAATCGATCCAAGAAACAGAGGCATGGGCAGTAGAACTTGAGCTCTACACCCATGGTTGCCAGCATTCGGAACAATGGTGAAACTGTTGAGGAGAGCCTGCGGAGCCACGGATTTTCCTCCGTTCGTGAAGGTGAGTCGCCAGAGACGTAGGTTCTCGGGGCCAATCTTACCTGTGATCGTTCCGCTCAGATTAGAAGTCGCAACGATGGGTCCGACCGTGATGCTATCGAGTCCTGGGGCGAAGCCATTCGCATTCGGATTGCCGAAGACGATGGTGTTCTTTCCAGCATTCAACTGCACAGGAATCACGATGGGTTGTGGATCGCTGAAGGTGCTACCGTTGAGGTCGAGCTCAATAGGCGTCCCGTTGTTGACGGTTGCGAAGAACGTTCGAGGGCCCGAAGTGGCGTAGTCCACCTCAAGCTGATACATGCCGCTTGAGGGAACGGTGACATTGTTGAAAGTCACGTCGTTGCCGACGCCTGCTCCGAAGCTGCCGACAATCCCTCCTCCTGAGCAATAAGTGCATCCACCGGCGGTCGCAGTTCCGCTTAATGTCGCCGCTTCCGCCTCATAGGTTGTGGTTACACTTGGAATTGCGTTGCCGTTGCCTCGGATGATGATGCGGTCAAGTCCGGGAGCGAAGGTTCCCGCATTGCCGAAGGTAATGACGTTTAGCCCCTCATTCAACCGAACGGGAACTGTAGTCGAAGCGGGAAGGTTGAAGCTGCCACCGCCCAGATTCAGCGTCGCAGACTGGCCGCCATTGATGGTGTATTCGAAGGCACGTGGGTCTTCGGTGGCGTAGTCGACTTCCATGAGATAGGTCCCGGTACGAGCGACCTGCACGTTATTGAAGGTGACGGTGTCAGTGCCGGGAGCGCCACCGAGGAATCCGGCCTCAGCTCCGCCTGAGCAGGCTGCGCACTGGCTTACCGTAGCTGTTCCGGTAAAGATGCCGGATTCGCCTTCATAGACGGTGCCACTTGGCTCGGTCACATTTCCCGAGCGTCGGACCCTGAGAATGCGCGATCCATGTCCCACGAGCACGGTGCTGAAGCTGCCGGAAAAGCCGCCGAGGTCGATTCGGTTCCACACATCGCGGACGCTGAGCGCATTGGAGAAGCCGAGGTCGCTCCAGTTGACGGTGACTGCGGTGGGGAAAGCATTGAGATTAAAGAGAGCTACGTATTCGTAGCCGTCCTGGGTGTCTGAGCCCCATACGGGGGTGAAGCCGCCGCGCACCTGCGCTCCGGGATGAGTGGACTGGTCGATGGCGATAAGTTCGTCGTTGCTGAGAGCAGATTTAGCAAAGCTGTCGAGTTGGGTGAGGTCGCCGCCGAGGTACATGGGCGCATTCACCATCGCCCAAAGTGTGATGGCGGACTGCTTCTCATCCGGGGTGAGGCCGTCGATGGCGCCGTCGCCTACGTCGAGAGTGTCGAGGTCGTTCCAGCCCATCGTCGGGCCTGCGCTATGCTCCCAGCCCACGGCTTCATGTTCACGCAGGACCACATGCGGCCAGTCGGTGAGCGTCGCACAGCCGCCTTCGCATTCGATGTCCTGATCGATGCGACGGGCGTTGGAGAACTGTTGCCAAGTGCTGAGGAAGTCCTGGTCGATGTCCCAGGAGACAGTGAGCCAGATGGGGAGGCCGCTCTGGGCGATGGCCTTGGACCATGCTTCCACATCTGGTCGGTCGTCAATCGCGGTACTATCCACGTCCGACCCGGGTGCCACAGAATCCAGCTTGATGAAATCGATGCCCCACGAAGCGAACAGGTTGACGATGGAGTTGATGTACTCCTGCGCACCGGGCTTGGTGAAGTCGATCTTGTCGTGAAAGGGATTGGGCGGAGGAGCGGCGAAGGTGTTGCCCTGGGCGAGAGGAATGGCTACGATCTGCTGGGTGGTGTATGGCGTGCCAAGGATAGGAAAGTTGCCGTTGACGGCAGGCTGCTCAATGCCGGGAATCCAATAGATACCCGCCTTCTGCCCGTTGGCATGAATGTGGTCAACGAGGGCCTTGATATCGGGGAAGTTTGGAGCGGCGGGAATGGGGCGGCCATTCGCGTCAAAAGTGGATTGCCAGCCGGAATCGATATTGATGTACTGGAAGCCGTGCTGCTGCAGTCCTGAGGCGGCGAGAGCGTCGGATTGCGCCTGGATGTTGGCTTGGGTCAGGAAGCCGCTGTTGATGGTTTGCTCGCTAAAGGTACTCCAGCCTAGGTATGGCTTTTGACCCACACCGTTCACCTGGGCCTGAACGAACTGGTGCGGCGCGAACAGGGAGGATGTGGCTAGTAGCAGCGAAAGGGCATACCTGCGAGTCTGGCGTTGGCCAGAGCCTCGAAGCTGGGTCTTCATTGGAATGTGTCTCCTTGCTTTAGTCCTGCGTGTGAGATCTGTTCGTAGAGTCGTTGATTGCTTGACGTAAACGGGAACGTAAACGTAAATGCAGTGATGCTTTAAGCACCCCAAATGTAGATTTGCGCTTTCGGGTCTGTCAAGCGAAAGAATGTCATTTCTTCGCTTTGGCAATAAGCGATTTAAATACGGTATTTGTCAGCTATTTCTCATATTTTGGCTGCAGGGAGGAAGAGCTTGGACCTGGGCGGGGCTATGCCGCGAGAGGTTGAGTGTACGTTAACGCACAAAATGGCTTTACACTATCAATCAATAAACCAGTCTAGCTGGCACAGGGCCGCCGAACCCTCGTATACGATCAGCGACATCGAATCCAGGGGGCCATCCCAAGTGGTTTGCGGCCGCAGTCTGTTCGCGTGACCTGTCCTGTGTTCTTCGAGACACAGGACAGGTCACGCGCTGATTCATAGACGCGAGATCGACCGTTTGAATGGAGTGTTGCATGTCGAGCATATGGAGAGTGGGCCCCATAGCACGATGGGGAACTGAAAGGTCTGTTTCCGTGCAACCCCAGCGGCGGTCAAATCAGCCGGATGGGATTTGAGGAGGGCGCAAGGTAGACCTTTTGCCCCCGTCCCTTGTCTACAGATGTCCAATGGCGTGCCTGGAAAACTATGCAATACACTCGGAGAGTTGGGTTGCTCTCTAATGTATTGCGCGTTCATCTGCCGATTGAAACAGTTTGTAGTTGTCCCGATAATCGACGTGTACTCCCACCAAAACAGGTCCGGATGTATCGAACGCCTGCTTGAGCACAGGCGCGATCTGATCCGGCGTCTTAATCATTAGACCGCTTGCGCCAAATGCATCCGCATACTTCACCGGATCGACAGGGCCAAACTCGATGCCGGAGCCCCGTCCATACTTTTTTTCTTCCTGCACGGCCACCATATCGTAAGTGCCATCGATCCATATCATATGGACGAGATGCGACTTGAGCCGCACCGCTGTTTCCAACTCCATCGCGGAAAACAGAAACCCTCCATCTCCTGAGATCGATAGAACCTTTTCTGCCGGGCGGACAAGTGTTGCGGCGATCGCCCAGGGAAGGGCGACGCCAAGCGTCTGCTGCCCGTTGCTGATTAGGACCTGGCGCGCTCGGAAGCTATAGAGATGCCGCGCCATCCAGAGATGAAACGAGCCCATATCAGAGCAGAGCGTCATATCGGGCGTGAGAATCTTCTGTAGCTCGGCCACAAGTCGCAGGGGGTGAATCGGCGTTCCATTGAGCTTCGTGGCTGAGGACGCTAACTCGTTCCGCTCTTTCACTATTTTTTCAAGGAGCTTGTTGACCGAGGCGTCCGGGCTGGAGTGCGAGACGAGAGGCGTAAGTAGTCGGAGCGTTGCGGCGATGTCCCCGAGAAGCTCAACCGCCGGACTGTAGGAGTTATCGATGTCGGCGGGAAGGGCGTCGATATGCACAATGGGCCGTTTCTTGCCCTTGTTCCAGATGGAAGGATCGTACTCCACCGGGTCATACCCGATCGAGATCACCAGGTCGCCGGCGGCAAGGATCTCGTCCGCAGGCTGATTGTTGATTTGCCCGACGCGTCCGCCGAAGTTATTGAACAAATGCATCGACACTGCGCCCGCCGCCTGAAATGTCCCGACGACAGGCAGTTTTCCACTTTCAACCAGCTCCTGCATAGCGGCTGCATTTTGTGGTCTGCTGGAAAGCAGGCCGAGTAGCACCACAGGTCTCTTAGCCAGATTGATCATGCGTGCCGCTTCCCTGATCGCCACGGAGTCGGCAGGTCCGGCGCCGGAGTACTTTGGCGGTATCAGGACATCGCATCCGGCAGGAGCTCCCATGAGGTCCCTTGGAAGACTGACAAACGCCGCTCCGGGACGGCCGGACTCGGCGCTGCGAAAGGCATTCGTCATTACCTCCGATACGGCCTCGGGCGAGTCCACCTCGACGCAGAACTTCGTGACAGGTTTGCAGATGCTGACCGAGTCCATTGTCTGATGTATCTGTTTGAGTCTTTCGGAGAGCGCTACCGCGCCGCCAAGCGCGATCATGGGATCGCCCTCGGTCGTGGCTGTGGCCATTCCGGTGACGAGGTTGGATACGCCGGGCCCAGAGGTAGCGATCGCAACTCCCGCCTTTCCTGTCATGCGTCCGATACCACCAGCGATGAAGGCGGCATTCTGCTCATGCCGACACACAACAGTCCTGATGCTGGAATCGACCAGAGAATCGAAGACCCTATCGATCTTCGCGCCAGGAATACCAAACACGTATTCGATTCCATGCTGCTCAAGTGTTTGAACGACAATGTCAGCGCCGCTCTTTGGCCTGTTTTCGTTGTTTTGTGCGGGCATTTCTACTTCTCCTTATTTGTGTACCTGTTCAGCGTAGGCAAGTGCTGTGGAAGGGTCTTGAGAAAAGTCGGCCTTTAGAAACTCTTCGGACTCTGGAAGAGATATATGAAGGTCGCTGAGCTTCTCTATCTGGACATGGAGATTGCCGGCAGTGCAATCGAGCAAATGACCTCCCTTGCTTCTGTCTAGAGAAAGAAAATGGAAGTGGTATCCAGGGACGTTAAAGGCGCTCGCAAATTGCGGAGACCATATTCCAACGAGAGTGCCGTCCACGTTATGGAACTCGAACTCAGGCTGGGAAGCTGCAGCTTGCGCCAGGGGGGCAGTCGTCGCACGCATAGCCCGGGTGTGGACACGTTCGAAGTGGCCATCGATTCGGAAAGCGTAGAACAGGTTATTCGACTGGCGATACGTATCGCACTGCGACGTCAGTTGGCCGATGTCTTCTACATGCTCGAACGCACCAATTTCGTCCGGCTCAAACTGTGTCACTACCGCAAACGGAGCGCTCGCACTGTCAGGAGCTTCGACTACTGTGCCATCTCCCTTTGCTTGGTAGATATGCCCCTCCAGGATGGCCATCTCTCCGTCGAGATCCTCAAAGGTTCCGAGGCCGAAGTTTCCATGCCGCTTAAGTACACCGGCGGAAACCGCGCCCTCATATACCCCCTTCACCAATGCGCCCGAGGTGGATACCTGAAAGAGCGTATGCAGAGGCACGTTCAAGCAGTGCGCGAGCGTACTGGAGACGATCTGTGCAAGAGTCTGTCCGGTGCTACGCACCTGGTTGGCGAGAGCTGTTTCGAGTGATCGTGGAATCGAGCAATTCAGAATTGGCATATGTAGTTCTCCCTTGCAAACATCCGATTAAGGTATCAGCAGCGCGAAAGATCGAAAGGTAGTTGTTTCTGTCAACTAATTAACTCCGAAGAATTGAATGAGAACCCAGGGGCAACATGCTGGCCGACAAAATCGCTATCAACGATCACGACATGCTGCTCGGACGCTGCGATCATCGCAGTGCCTTACCCTGTCCAAGCAATTCCTTGACCAGATAAGTCACAGAGTTCATTTTCTAACCTCATGCTGAATTGAGGGCCTCAACCTGAAGCTGTTCCATGTATTGTGAGCAATCCAGGTTCGCGCGCTACCTCCATTCTGTCGAAAGGCCATTTGAGGGTGTCGACATTTCGACACCTTGTCTGTAGTTGGCATTCCTCGCTGTTCCTGATATCCATCTAGAGGTGGAGAATTGCATGACAGCTGCCCATTCACACTCGCCCGGCGCGGAGGAGGTAGCGCACCTTTCCCTCGAACTCGGTCGTCAATTGACGGTGAGCGGTGCCGACAGTGCGCATGTAAAAGATTCTGTGGAGCGCTTCGCCCGCGGATTGGGTTATGAAGCGCATTTGCTCATCACTTATGAGGCGCTCCTGCTCACCGTGATTGCGAACGCTGAGTTTCGCACTAAAGTCGGCACACATATTCCGGGAACAGGCGTGAACATGACCGCGGTCGAAAGCCTCAATCGGATAACCAATGAGACAGCGTCCGGACTTCTGGACGCGACAACGGCGGGTATACGGCTAGCGGCGCTTGAGCACTCCAGCCTGCTTTACCCCAACTGGCTGGTTGCCATTTCGCTTGGGCTGACAGGGGCAAGCCTCTCGAGATTATTTGGGGGCGATTGGTTTATCTTCTGCACAGTCTTCCTTGCTGCTACGGTTGGGACCGCAGTGCGACAGCAGCTCGGGCACTGGCGTGCCCATCCACTAATAATCCCTTTTGTCTCCGCACTGGTCAGTGGCATCATAGGCGGTCTCGGCGTGAAACTACACGCGGGCAACCTTCTCGCACTGTGCATGATTGCGCCCGGCATGCTTCTGGTTCCTGGAGTTCCTCTCATCAATGGCATTCGAGATGCCATCAACAACAAGATGGAGCTGAGCATTGCGCGCTTATCCTTTGCTGCGCTCGTCGTGGTAGCCATCACCCTGGGACTTTTTGCCGCCATGGGCATCACAGGCATCGGCATTCCGGTCTCGGGACTGGCGCCGCTGCTAGCGATTCCCGAGGATGCTTTCTTCTCCGCTGTCACGACCATCGGTTATGTCTTTCTGTTCAATGTCGCACTGCGCGACTCCTGGGCATGTGTCATCTGCGGCGTGTGTTGCCATGCCCTTCGGACCGCCCTAATGCATCTCGGTGTCGACATCGTAAGTGGCACCCTGATTGGATCAATGATCGCGGGTCTTCTGGCGCATTTGTTTGCCAGGCACTTTCGGACGCCTTCGGTCACATTCGCGTTTCCCAGCGTTGTGGCGTTGGTCCCGGGTTCTTACGCGTTTCGGACGGTCATCGGTGGTCTACAGATCCTGAGAGATGCAGGGAACAGCCCAGGCTCGCTTGTTGCCGAAACGATATCTCTCGCTCTCTACACAGTCCTCCTGACCTGCGCGATTGCAATCGGTCTTGCGGTTGCCCTGGCAGTGCCTCTACCCGGATCACAGAACCAAGTGGGTAAGGCCTCCAGGCTGTAGTTTCTGCGACCTCATCTTTGAGGACGGAGGGATCTTAGCAGGACACCCTCATCCTCAGGGCGTCTTAGCTAGAGGGCTGGCTTCCAAAGCAGTCCGATTTCGCTCCGCAAGGAGATATGAGACCGAGATCGATCCGGCCACAGCGAGACATGTAGGGATCAAAAAGTCGTGGTCAACGCGAGTGAATTCGATCACAAGAACAATCGCCGTGAGAGGCATCTTCATTGACGAGGCAAGGAATGCTGCGCCTCCGACGATTGCAAACGCCCCCAGTGGAGCAGATGGCCACAGGTGATTCCAAAGCGCCCCTCCCATGGTCCCAAGCAGGGCTCCGATCGTTAGCCCTGGCGTAAGGAGACCACCCTCTGCACCAGCGTAAAGCGCGCCAAGAGTGACGAGAATCCTTAGCACGACCAGCGTTACAGCAAGGGTAATGCCGAGCTCACTTTCTAAAAGTAGCTGGGTGAGGCTCTTTCCGTTGCCCAAAAGTTGCGGAAACGGGACGGCGAGAAGGCCAATCACCGGAAAGACCGTCAGACACCAAAGGATGAGGCGGCGATCCCGCGGTGCATGGGAACGGGCGGCTCGTGTTGCCCACACAAACCAGTGTGCAGCTAGGCCGAAGAGCGGTCCCGATACGACCGACCATACGACGAGTGAAGGACTGATAGCAAGATAGGGAAAAGCGTACTGCCTTTGATTGCCAAGACCGATCCAGGCGACCAAGGCCCCAATCACTGAGGTCACGAGTGCAGGGATTAACGCCGAGAGGCTGAAGGTTCCCAGAAGCACCTCGAGTGTGAACAGCGCCCCGCCCAAAGGAACGTTATAGACTGCGGCTAGTCCGGCTCCGGCACCGCAGGCGATCAAGATCCGACGAGATTCAGGCTTAAGACCAGCCCAGCTGGACAACCGGGTGGCAAGCACAGCTCCGACCTCTCGAGGTGCGACCTCGCGGCCAAGCGGCGATCCCATGCCCACCGTGACAATCTGCAGAACAGTGTGTGACACGGTGGTGAAAAACGGCATCTCGGGGCCGCGCGCTTCCACAGCTTTGCTTATAGAAATCAGAGGACTTCCGAAGCGATAGACTGCCCACCACCCGACTCCAGCCACAATTCCACAGACAAACAGCGCCGCGACTCTCTGCAGAGGTGAAGAGGCACTGACTCCCTGGAGGAAGCTTTCGTCGCCGATGATCGCGTGCAGACTGTAACCATAGGTAACATGTTGCACGAAGCGCAGCAACAAACCGAGCGCCATCCCACCGATGCCTGCCGCGATGCCGACCATTACTGTCGTGATCGCCAATGTGAGCCAAGGCGTTTTGCGCGAATAAGCGTATCTTTCCAACATAACCTGGCTGACATTATCACGTAGACGGCACAATTCGCAGCAATCGCTGCCGGTCTCTCGACCTATACAAAGTGATAATTGGCAGCCCTGGTTTGTACGGCTACACTGTCGGTTACGAAATGGACTTGCGACAACGGATGCAAGGAGTTAACAGGATTTGAGCGCGCGGCATTCACGGTTCGGCACTCGTATGGAATTGGGATTGAATCATGTTCTTTTCACCAAAATAATCCGCCGTCTAGGACGAGGGGGGATGGACCGGGAAGGCGTGTGTGAATTCGGCGTAGGCTCGTAAGCTTTCACGGAGCCGGTCTAGGGCCAAAGGCCACATTCGACTCCTATTCGGAATTTGGCTTCATCCACTTACTTGATGTCAGCTCACAACGATGAAAGAAGGAAGATTGAATGATCGCACCATCCGAAGCGCAGAACGTCAATCAGGCCGGTACAGTGAAGACCAGCCTCAGCGGTTACGATCTCTTAAATAATCCGAGGTTGAATAAAGGAACTGCATTTACGGACGGGGAGAGGGACACATTCGTCCTCCACGGGTTGCTGCCACCGCATGTTGGGACCCTGGAGAACCAGCGAGAGCGCCGGATGAAGGCTTTCGATGATCAGACGACGAGTTTTGGAAGATATAGTTTCATGAGGGAACTGCAGGACTCGAACGAAACCCTGTTTTATTCACTCATTACGCATAATGTCGAGAAGTTTCTGCCCGTTGTGTATACCCCTTCGGTCGGGGAAGGCTGTCAGCGCTTTAGTGAGATATGGCGTAAGCCACGCGGCCTTTTTATCAGCTACCCGAACAAGGACCGCATCGATCAGATGCTCTCTGACCCACGTTACGATAACGTGCGCTGCATTGTGGTGAGCGACGGCGAACGCATCCTTGGGCTTGGAGATCAGGGAGCCGGGGGCATGGGGATCCCAATCGGAAAGATGGCTTTGTATACAGCTCTCGCGGGAATTCCGCCGGAGCACTGTCTGCCTGTGTTGCTCGACGTCGGAACCGACAACGAGGAGCGTCTTAACGATCCAATCTACATCGGCTGGAATCACAAGAGGGTACGAGGGCAGGAATATGATGATTTCGTCGAGGCGTTTGTCTCTGCGGTAAAGCGCCGTTGGCCTCATATTCTGCTGCAATGGGAGGACTTTGCCGGCTCGAATGCCAGCCGTCTTCTGGATCGTTACCGAGATCAGCTTTGCACCTTCAATGACGACATCCAGGGAACCGCTGCGGTAACGACAGCGACTATCCTCGCAGCGGTCACGGCAACCGGCATACCGTTGAAAGAGCAAAAAATTGGTATCTTCGGCTTTGGCACCGCAGGTATCGGTATCGCGGATCTACTATTGACCGCGATCAAAGAGGACGGCCTGAGCGAATCAGAAGCGCGTAAGCGATTCTATGGGGTCGACCGTTACGGTCTGATTGTGGAAGGCGGGAAAGACCTTCGCCCTGACCAGGAGCCATACGCGAGGACCAAGGCAGAGTTGGCAAACTGGACTCTTTCAAAACCCGGAGAGGTTTCACTCGAAGATGTCGCCCGCAATGCAGGGCTGACCGTTCTTATCGGTGTCTCAGGGCAGGCGGGTACGTTTACGGAAGAAATCGTGCGCGAGTTGGCCCGTCACGCGGATCGTCCAGTGATCTTCCCATTGTCGAATCCAACATCTCGCGCTGAAGCTGTCCCAGAAGACTTGCTCAAGTGGACGGATGGCCGAGCACTGATCGGCACGGGAAGCCCTTTTCCTCCCGTCAAACTGAACGGACGGAGCGTTCATTTCGCGCAGACCAACAACTCATACATCTTCCCGGGGCTGGCGCTGGGCATTCTCGCGTCGAAGGCCAAGCGCGTCTCGGACGCGATGATCATGGCTTCCGCGAAGGCCCTTGCGGCGCAGTCTCCTACTCAGAAAGACAAAACTGCTGACCTCCTACCTTCTCTCTCCGATTCCCGCAAAGTGAGTTTGCTGGTCGCGGAGGCAGTTGGAAAACAGGCGATCTCTGAGGGCATCGCCGGAGTGGCAGATGAGAAAGCCTTCGAACAAGAGCTCCTGGCATACATTTGGGAGCCGATCTATCTTCCATACGAGCGTCAGAAAGACTGAGTGCTTTGATCTCTCTCAACTCTGCTAAAACCGGTTGAGATCACACCGCAAGAGAAGCCGCTATACATAACCTGAAAGAGAAGGGTGATTCATGTCTACACAGGAAGAGTTAAAGCAGATTCCAATCGGCATCGAGGCAACAGGCAACCGCAAAGAATCCGATTCTATGGGCGAGATCGAAGTTCCTGCGAATCATTACTGGGGCGCGCAGACGCAGCGCTCCCTGATCCACTTCGCCATCGGTGATGACCACATGCCGAAGCAGGTCTACCATGCCTACGGCTACGTCAAAAAGGCCGCCGCCCTAGTGAACTCGGCGGCCGGACGTCTGGAGCCGTGGAGAGCTGATGCTATCTCGTACGTCGCTGACGAGATCATCGCTGGAAAGCTGGATAGCGAGTTTCCTCTCTATGTGTGGCAGACCGGCTCTGGCACGCAGTCGAACATGAATGTCAACGAGGTTATCTCCAACCGCGCAATCCAGCTGCTTGGTGGGGAGTTGGGAAGCAAGGCTCCGATCCATCCCAACGACCATGTCAATATGGCGCAGTCGTCGAACGATACCTTCCCGACGGCGATGCACATCGCCAGCGCTCTTGAAGTAAAAAAGTATCTGCTACCGAGGGTGGAAGCCCTCGCCGCAGCGATCGAGGAGAAGGCGAAGCAGTGGTATCACGTCGTCAAGATCGGCCGCACTCATCTGGAAGACGCTGTGCCTCTCACGGTGGGTCAGGAGTGGTCGGGCTATGCTGTTCAGCTTCGCGACGCCATTCGTCTGATCGATAACTCACTCGGTGGAATCTACGAGCTGGCGGCGGGCGGAACGGCGGTTGGCACCGGACTGAATGCTCCTCCTCATTTTGCGGAAGAGATCGCGGCGAAGATCGCAGAGCTGACAGGGTTGCCCTTCATCACCGCCCCTAATAAGTTTGCGGCACAGGGTTCGCTTGACGCCATGGTCAACGCACACTCTGCGCTTCGCTCGCTTGCTGTTGCACTCATGAAGATTGCCAACGATATGCGCTGGCTCGCCTCTGGCCCACGTTGCGGGCTTGGTGAACTGATCCTCCCTGCGAACGAGCCCGGATCTTCCATCATGCCCGGCAAAGTGAACCCGACCCAGTGCGAGGCCATGGTCATGATCTGTATCCAGGTCATAGGCGATGACTCTGCCGTGGCATTCGCGGGTTCGCAAGGCAACTTCGAGTTGAATGCGATGCGCCCCATTATCATCAATAACTTCCTTCATTCGGCGCGTATTCTGGCAGACGGCTGCGAGAAGTTTAGGATCTTTTCGGTCGAAGGAACGACTCTGAATGAAAAGCGCATTGCATACTTCGTGCAGAACTCGCTGATGCTTGTGACCGCGCTCAGTCCTGTTATCGGCTACGACAAGGCATCGAAGATCGCGCACAAAGCTCTCGACGAAGAGACAACTCTCAAGCAGGCGGCTCTGGCAACCGGCTGGATCGACGAGAAGACCTTCGACGAAGTCGTCGATCCGAAGAAGATGGTGTTTCCTACCGCCTAATCCTTCTCATTCTGGTCCGGACGATGAGGATGTAATCCTCATCGTCCCCCGACCACTGTTGCCTGCATTACATGTCTACTGGTATCGCGATCCCCTTCTGAGTATGGAACATTCATGACCATGCGAAATACGTATGCTTTGACTCTCTTTGCGATGGCACTCTTTGGGACCATCGCCACCGCGAGCTGCCAGACCTCGAAGGAGGAGACTCTGGGCGGACCCGACAGCCATGAGATCGGACAAGGCCCTCATGGTCATCTCTTCGGAGATTGGGGAGGCGAGCGGAGCCGTCTGGAAGAGAAAGGCGTCAACTTCGACCTTCAATACATTAGCGATTTTCTGTGGAATATCAAGAGCGTGCAGAAGGAACGGCTCGCTGCGTTCGATCGAGTTCGCGGAACCGTCGATATTAACTTTGGTTCTTTGATTCATCAGGACGGACTGTACTTCCATGCGACCGCGCTCTGGCAGGGCGGAGCAATTCTCAGCAATTATCTGGGCACACTGGCCAGTCCGAGCGGCATGTCCAGCGGAAATACCTTCCGCCTTGACTCGTGGTGGCTGGAGAAGCGGATCAGACACGAGCGCATGGCAATACGCGTCGGGCAGTTTGCCGGGCAGGACTTCTACGGAGAGCAACACTATGCCGCGTCTTTCATCTTCGAGCCGATGGGGTATGCACTCGGCAATCTATCGACGACCTTCGAGAGCTTCGATCCGCCTTCGACGCCAGCGATGGAGCTTCGCGTCGTTCCAATTAAGCATTTCTATGTGAAGTCTATGGTGCTGGCAGCCGACCGCTACCAGTACGTACACAACCCGACTGGCCTGGTTCCCCAGTTTCGCGGCGCGCCGATGAGCGTCTCGGAGATCGGCTTCAGCCCAGGCAAGAAGGCAACCACCGTGCGAGCATTCGACAGCGTCGAGGGTCGGAAGGGATACTCCGGGCTCTACCGGTTTGGGGCCTCATACAATCCCGGCAAGTTCACCAACCCCACGAGTCCTACGCAACGTTCGGGTAACTACCTTCTCTATTGGATGGCGAATCAGGCCCTCTGGCGCATAGACCCACACGAGGCGAGAGGACTGGACGGAACGGTCTCTTACGATTGGAGTCCTGCTGATGTGAACCACGTCAACCGGCAGTTGACCGCTGGTCTTCGCTTCAACGAGCCGTTGCCTGTCCCTTTTCACAACACGATGTCGCTGGGTTATGTCCGAACCAGCCAGAGTTCCAACTTCGTTGCCACAGGCATGCCTGCGTGGAAGCCCGAGCATGGCGTCGAGTTCAACAGTCTTCTCGATGTGCTCCCTATGATGCTTGTGCAACCTGTGATTCAGTACTACGCGAACGTGGGCGGTGGGGTTCAACGTGCGGTGGTCCTTGGGTTTCGCACCAAAATCGAATTCTGACAACGCAAGTTGGCTCTGAAGTAGAGCGTCGCACTTCAAAATGCTGAAGATGTTGCAGCCATAAGGAAGGTTCCTGATGAATATCGCCGGATTGGTTGTAGCGCTGCTCCCCGTATTCTTCGTTCTCGCCCTTGGATACGCCGCGGGGAAGCGCCACACCTTTGATGCCATTCAAGCGGCCGGATTCAGCAAGCTGGCGCTGGGGTTTGCCTTGCCCGCTGCTCTGTTCGTCAGCATGACGGATATCCGGAGAGACCTTCTGCTACAACAGGGAAGGCTTGTACTTGCCTTATTGCTGGCCCATGTTGGGCTCTTCCTTGTTGCGCTGCTCGTCCTACAGCGCATTGAGTCCCTGAAGGGCGCAGGCGCTATTATCTGCGCTTTGATGCTATCCAGCTCCGCAACCCCCGTTTTCGGGATCGCGGTCCTCCAGCCGCTCATGGGAGATACCAGCGCAGGAACCGTCGGTCTCGTCGCTCTGGCGATCAATCTTGTGATGCCGATGGCGATCATCTTTCTGGAGGTGAACGGCGCGAAGACAATTGAGGCTGCTCCGGGGGCAACGCCTCAACCCTCTCCTGTGATCGGAGGACTCAAAGCCGGACTCAAATCTACCTTGCTATGGGCGCCGGTACTTGGAATCCTGGTTGTGCTCATCGGCTTCCACATTCCAGTGGCAGTCGCCAGCTCTTTCGAGATGATAGGCTCGGCAACCTCCGGGGTTGCCGTCTTTACTGTAGGCTTGACACTTGCTGCGCATACCTTCCATCTGTCGAAGACGGTGCTTCTCGGGACCCTGGGCCGCATAACGATCCAGACTGTGGTTCTATTCGTGCTCTTTCAACTGCTGCACGTAAGCGGTCCTTTTGCTCGCGAGGCCCTTGTTTGCACCAGCTTCCCAATGGCAACAGCCGTGGTGCTGTTTGCTGCAAAATACAAGGCCCTCGAAGCCGAGACAGCGTCGATTTTGCTTCTCTCGACGATTGCGCTCTTGGTAACCGTGCCACTAACCGTGGCGATCGGACGGTAAGGAATCTTAGTTCATGTCGAGTTATCAGGATACAAATTGGCAATCACACGTCGCAGGCCGCACTTTCACGCAAGGCCCTCCAGCAGGCTTCATGGGAAGCTGGTGCTTGTGATGTCTGTTGCTGGAAACATACCCAAGTCAAGTCGGACATGGTCTCTGCTTATCTTGTGCTCTCTTGGTTCTGTCGGTCCCCGAACGTGGGGTCAGCGCGCCCCGAGTGTTCCGGATGCACCTTGGCAACCGTCTACGGCGGTCATGAAGAAGTACGTCCCCGTCGTTACACATGGAGAGGCGGAGTTGGACGCAACCGAGACTTACACACTCGGCCAGTTGATCGACATTGCCGAATCGAAGAACCCAGCGACCAAGGAGGCATGGAATCATGCCAGGGCCAGTGCGGCCGCGGTAGGAATCGCTAAAAGTGACTTGTATCCCACGCTGCTTGCGTTCGCCACAGCCAAGAACTTCAACAACCCGCCGCTCCTCTACAACAGCTTCGTAGTGCAGGATATTGGTCTCTTTGCCACGGCTGTCCATCTCGACTACACGCTGGTCGACTTCGGAGCGCGTCGGTCTGAAATCACTGCAGCGCAGGCAAAACTGGTCGCAGCGAATCTGAGCTTCAATGACGCTCACCTCCAACTGATTCAACAGGTGAGCCAGGCGTACTACGCTCTTCTCAACGCCAGCGGGTTGCGGGTAGCAGCGGAAGTGAATTTCAGCGATGCGAAGGCTCTCGATGACGCAGCGCAGGAGAGACGTAACAACGGCCTTGCGACGCTGCCAGACCTTCTCGAAGCTCGTGCGGAAAAAGAGAAGGCAAATTACGATCTTCAAAGCGCGATTGGCGCGGAGAAGACCGCCTTCGGAGACTTGGCAACAGTCATCACTGCCCAGCCCGTTCACTCTTTCAAGGTCCAGGGGTTGGATGACCTTCACATTCCCGATAGTCTGGATCAGTCCGTAGAGGATGCGATTGCAAGCGCGTACCAACAGCGCCCGGATCTGCTGGCCGATAGGGCAAGGGTCAAGGCCGCCCAAGCCGAGGTCGCTCACGACAACGCTGCTTATTTCCCGACGCTTAGTTTTGAGGGCGAGGGAGGCTGGATTCGTGCGTGGGGACAGCAGGATCCCTTTCCAGGAACCTATGCGCAAACTCGAACCTATGAGGCAGGTCTTTCGCTGAAATGGACCATCTTCGACGGCCTGCGTCGTGAGAATCGTATCTGGCAGGCAAAAGCGGAGGAAGCAGCGGCGAAGAACGCTGTGCATGAAAGGGAAGATCAGATCGCCGATCGCGTATGGGCAAGCTATGAGGACGCTGTCACCTCGCTAGAGCAGCGGAAGGCTGCTGCATCGTTACTCACGGCCGCTGCCGAATCCCATTCGGCGGCAGTTGAGTCGTATAAGGACGGCGTGCGCAACCTGCTTGATGTTTTGAATGCAGAACGCGATCTTGCACGGGCCAGGGCTCTCGATGTTACAGCCCGCACGCGCGTCTTACAAACGTTCACCAGCCTAGCGTTCAGGACCGGCGATCTGCTCGAACGGTAATCGAAAGGCAAAACCCCATGAAGATCATCACCCTAAAGCCGCATCATCTAAATCTTAGGCAGCGGCATGGAAGGTGCGCCACTCTGGTTCTCACAACCCTTGCTGTGCTGTCTTTGGGAGGCTGTTCCTATTCACCCACCTTCAACCTCCTCGGTTCATATTTTCCTGCTTGGATTATTTGCTTCGCCGTTGCGACGGCGCTAACGACGGTGATCCATGCAGTGTTCACCAAAACAAAATTGGTGCTTGAACTCTGGCCGCTGCCTATCGTTTACACCTGTCTCATCAGCTTCCTGAGTTGCACGCTCTGGATCATCTTCTTCAACTAATGAGGTCTTGAGTCCCTTGAACGAAACCGACGAACACTCGAAACGAACGAATCGTGGAAACCTCATCAGCGCAGGCATCATCTTGGGCGCGTTGATATCAGGAGCTATGGTCATACGTAGCGTAACTGCCTATCCAAGAACGGACGATGCCGAAGTGGCGGCTAACTCTATCGGCATAGCGCCCCTGGTTGAGGGGCCCGTCGCAGAGTTGCCTGTGCATGACAACGACTTTGTGAAGAAGGGCACACTTCTCTATAAGATCGATGACCGCCCATACCTCTATGCTCTCCAGAGCGCGCTTGCCGCGCAGGAACAACTTGAGGGACTCATTGAAAATGAATCACGACAGATCTCTTCGCAGGTGAGCCACGTCGAGGTTTCCTCTGCCGGAAGACAGGCGGCTTTAGCGAATGAGGTTCGGGCCGACGACGAGATAAAAGTGAGTGAAGCCACGATCTCTGCGGCCGAAGCGGCCATCAAACAAGCCCAGGCTGATTCGGAGTACGCTTCGGGCAACCTGCATCGTATTGAACCTTTGCTTGCCAAGGGTTTTGTCACAACCGACGACGTCCATCGCGCACGCACGCTTGCAGACGCAAAGCTTGCCGCAGTGCAACAAGCTGAATCGCAGCTTGCTCTGGCAAAGGCCAAGCTGCTCTCCGCAGGCGCCCAAAAGCAACAGGCCGTCGCACAGAAGACCCAGAGTGAAGCACAGGTGAACGAGTCGGCGCACTCAGTCCTGGTCCTTGCTCCGCTGGTAGCGCAACGGGAAAGCCGCGCTGCCGCAGTTCGGCTGGCGCGATACAACTACGAGCAGTGCAGCGTTGTATCTCCATTCGATGCACGGGTCACAAACCTGACCATCTCCGAAGGACAGTACGCAAAGGTGGGGCAGCAGGTGTTCACGCTGATCGATAGCCGCACATGGTGGGTGCTCGCCAACTTTCGTGAATCCCAACTGAGCCACATCACGCCTGGGAAATCGGTCGATGTATACCTGATGTCCGACTCGAAGACGAAGCTCCGTGGCTCGGTCGAGAGCGTCGGATACGGTGTCACACCAGATCCCGACGTCATCGGAAAACTAACCTCTGGTCTACCTGATGTGCAGCGCACCCTGAACTGGGTAAGACTTGCATCGCGTTATCCAGTGCGCATCCGCATCCTCAATCCACCGCCTTCGGTCCTGCGCGTCGGTCAGGTGGCGACTGTCATCGTCCGGTAAGGAGCGCCATGGCTCGAAATCTTCAGGCATTTCCGACGATCAGCCGCGCTGCGAGTGTAATCCGTGCGGAGCTTGCCATGTATCCCGGCAGGCTCTCGCTTATCTTTAGAATTGTGCTCGCCTGTACCGCGGTGATGGTGCTGGTGATGGTTTTTCGCATACCAGCCGCTGCGCTTGGCGCCTACTACCCACTGCTGCTTTCACGCGACAGCCCGCGAGCAACACGGCGATCCGCGTTACGAACGTCAATAGCCTGTACGCTCGGTGCAGCGGAGATCATCCTTGGAGCGATGCTCTTTGCGGGCTCGCCGTTCCTGCACTTTTTTTGGCTGATAGCGAACCTTCTTGCCGTCTTCTATCTCATCAGCGCGATGAAGCTCTACGACGCGGCCGTGGCTCTCGGAGTCTTGGTGGCTTCGGCGATGACCATCTGGGATACGGGGGCTTCGCCTGCGACCCGCGTAACGCTCACCCTGTATACGCTCCTCTCCATTTTGATGGCATGTGTGATTTCAGCCCTCATCGAGACACTCTTCGCTCAGACGCATTCTTCGGACGCAGTGCTCGATGGGATCCAACAGCGCCTGGTGCTGGCCGAAAAACTCTTGAATCAAAGCGGTGACATCGATGCCAACATCACCCCAATTAGGATTCAGTTAGAACGCTATGCAACGAAGGGCACGGGAGATCTCCGAGAACTGCTTGTCCATTCGAGCTACGACAGCACCTACAAGTCTCAGCTTGCAGCCGTAATTGCCTTGTCCGGACAACTGATAGAACTCTCTGTGAATCTTGGGGAAACCGTCCGTCTGCTGTCGCTTCCCGATACTGTTCGCTGCAACTCGATCGCACAAAATATCACAGGGATCCGGCTTAGACTTGTAAAGGAGCAGGCGCCTGACTGGCTAGAGCTTTCCGATGAGGATCGATACGGGAATCCGGTACTCGCCGAAATTGAGAGAAATATTGAGTTGATCGCAGAAAGCTTTTCCGGCAATTACTCACCACAGCACCACCATTTGTCCGAGCCCGGCGAGGAACAGAAACTGAAGATTTTTCAGGATGATGCCTTCAGCAACCCGGATCATCTCAGGTTTGCGATTCGTGGAACCCTGAGCGCGATGGCCTGCTACCTCCTTTATACAAGCGTCGGATGGATGTTTCTCTCGGGATCGGTGACAACCTGCATCCTTACGGCACTCACGAATACAGGCGCAACAAGGCATAAGCAATTGCTTCGATTCGCTGGCTTTATCCTCGGTGCCTGTATTCTCGGCTTTGGAGCCCAGACGCTGATTCTGCCGCGGATCGATTCGCTTGCTGAGTTCACGCTCCTGTTTGCCTTTGTGATGGCGATCGGAGCATGGGCGGCTACGTCGAGTCCGCGCCTGGCTTATCTTGGGTTTCAGATTGTGCTGGCCTACGACCTCACGAATCTCAACCGCTTCACCTTGAACACCTCACTGCTTCCGGCTCGCGACGCAATCCTTGGGATTGTTCTCGGGATTGTTGCAATGTGGGGTATCTTCGACCACTTGTGGTCGCGCTCTGCTACAACAACGATGCGGGCTATCCTCTTGATGGCGATCCGAGATGTGGCGCGACTGGATCAATCGAACAGCGCTGAGCAGAGGTACCAGGCGCGTCGCTTCCAGGCAGAGTGCGATCGAATCAGTCGTAACTTCGATAAGATTCGTACCCTTTCTGACCTTTCGGTCTTTGAGTCCTTCCCAAAGAGCCAGTCCGACGCTTTTATGGACTATTGTGTCGAATCCTTCCTTCCTCAGTTACGCGCCTATCTTCTCGTGAAGACTGGCCTGCTCCAACTCAGCAGGACGATCGATGCACGGCATGCTGAACTAGTCGATGATGTGAGGCTTCGCTCCTCAAAGATCCTTCTCAACGCGGCTCAATCCATCGAACGGTATCCGGAAGCACCAATTGGAGGGAGCGACCCTCAGAACAAGCTGCTTCTGGAGTCGATCAAGAAGGCGACCCGCGAAGCCAGGGGCGGCCAGGGAAACTCGTCCACAGAACTCCGACTTTGTTCTTCGCTCCTGGATCTTGCCATGCATGTCGAGGTACAACTTCAGGCTCCAAGTGTTTGAAGAAGTGCTGTTTTTTCGGCGGCGCAGGAGCAACTCCCGGGCGACGAAATGACAGCCCGGTTCTCGGATTGGCCGCGAACCTCCGTCGAGAATGGAACGAGTCAGTGTTGATTCGCGGCCCCGGAACGCATTTCTGTGACTAAATATTTAAATGCCTTGAGTTGTTCGCAATTCCGGGACTTTCTCGGGAGGCATGAACTTTGTCGCTATTCCCATTAAAGGGAATAGCGGCGGCGGGCATCCAACAAATAGAAGAATGTTGCATCGTCCAGAGCTGTTCTCTTTGAAAGTGATTATGAGACCTCGGCCGAGATCTGGACAGATTGACCTGAAACCGGCCTGAGCCCGCACTTGAATTGCGGGCCTTTCCCCGCACCGTTAGATGCAGGATGTTTTGCGGCTGCTCTCGACACACGCGGATCGCTGAGAGCAGCTCCCTATCAGGACTACGGTTGCCGAGTAAGGTGTGGCCTTTCATTTTGCCACAGTTGTCGATACCGTCTTACGACTTTTCTCGAAACTCAAGTCAAAGCATGAAGGTCCAGTCTTCGCGTTCTTCCAGACAAAGCGATTCCAAGGAGTGAACGGGGCGAAATGAATTGATTTAGATGGGACGCCCACTGAAATACCAAGAATGTCATGCACAAAACGGCATAGATAGACTGCAACACCCCAGCCGCACTTTCTTGCAATATCGGCCCTCATGGGACGAGACTGATCTTTACTTCCATATTGCGAGGGCCACCACTAGATTGAGCCGTTCAAATCAGTGAGCAGCAAGTTGCAGTTCGTCCACAGCGCCTGCGATGGCAGTCGTCCAGACGGGGAATGTAGCGAAGCGCAAGTCAGGGTTATACCGCCAGATCGCATCGAGATCTGGAGAAGAGTAGAAGGGATTTTCTGTTGTCATTGCCAATGCCGCGTGATTGAGAAGTCTGCGATCGTCTGGACCGCAGAAACCATAGAATGGCATCAGGGTCGTCTCGCTCTCTTCTCCATCATGACCTGGAATGAGAGAACTATCGGCGCTTGCTCCTTCAAAAAAGCGTCTACCGGTGGGACCTTCGCCCACACAGCGGGTTTCGATTGCACCGCGGATACTTTCCGCGATCATCAACCAGTCCTGTGCCAGCCGGTCGTCACGGTGGAGGATTGCATTGCGCGTTCCGCACCCGACTGGAGCTCAAAGACTGGCTCTTCCGCTTGTCCACGGTACAGTTTCTTCAGCAGAAGCTGCCCATCTCCGCACCAAATTGCAAGGTAATCGGATGCGGTTTGCGGATAGGAGCCTGGATCAAGAGCACGCGCTTCTTCAAGGAGATTCTCTAAGCGAGCGCGTAGGTGCGACTCAGGAATGGAAATGGCGTGATGTTCTCTGAACGCGCGGTGCAGAAAGGTAAGAGTGAAGGCGCCGGGTGGGCTTCTCAGTAGCCGCACAGCGGGATTCTCGTGAAGCCGCTCAGTTTCCGATAGATCTATGGCGCAATAGTCGATGTGGTCACTGATATCTACGGCTTTCCAAAAGGTGAATGTCTAGGAGATGAGCAGCATTATCAATTATTTAGCGCAGAGTTTACATAGTAAGGTCGGGCTTGGAATCTTTTGGGGGATCAAAATTTCAAATCTCACTCGTTGGCCTCAAGCGGCATTCGACAACAGGGGAGGACACCGACGACCCTTGGTCGAAGTCGAAGGTCTCAACTTCTACATTTAGAAGTAGAGAGAGTAGAACTAATTTGCAGTGTGGCGAAGAAGTCAGGAAGCGAACCAGAAGAGCGATGAAGTCGGCCAAGCGATGCCTGTGCCAACCATGTGTCTTGCACAGCGAAATCAGCCTTGAACAGCCCATGCAACTGTTCTTGAAGAACATTTTGATGTCGCGTGAGGAGCCTGAACAGTCGCGAGCATACTTTTATGGCTCGCGGTTGAAGACGGTTACTCGAAATGGCGGCTTAACGGCCTCGTCTGGATCCTGAACAAAGGTCTCGGAGGTTTTCGCGGGGTCGTAGCTGCGCCAAAGCCATATCATCTCCTGCGCGAATTCAGCGCCTCCTTCTGCCGCAGTATGTGGCCCCTTGCCAAAGGAGAAATGAAAATCATAGCCTTTAAGCTTCAGCGCGTTCGCCATGCTGATGTTGCCCATAGGCCAGGAACCGTATTGAGGGTTCTCCTGGTCGTTGTTCCCATCCTGCAGCCAGACGCGAATGTTGCGATGCTCTTCGCGGAGGATCTTAGCTGGGAAGTCTTGACCACCATCCAGCTGTTCCGGGGTCTCATGCCATTGAATGGCGGTAAAAGAACCAATCCATGTGATGATGCGGCTGAAGTCATCGGGTCTTTGCCACCCGGCATTGAACGCGCAGATGCCACCTGAGCTGAGCCCTGTGATGGCGCGGGAGTAGGCATCGCTGCGCAGGTTGTATTGTTTTGCAACTTCAGGAATCAACTCATCGTGGAGAAAACGTGGATACCTATCAGAGACAACATCGTATTCTGTTCCGCGCATGGCCGTCTTCATTGTGTACGACCACTTCTTGGCGCGGGCCTCGACCACCTTGTATGTAGGCGTCCCAGGCGAGCCGGAGATATCGCCGGGATCGGTAAAGATTGCGATCATGATCGGAATCTTTCCTTTGGAGATTAGGTTATCCAGAACGTTCAGGGCTGGGTGGTCGCCATGACGATTGATGTAGCCTGCACCGTCCTGAAACACCATTACGGCAGCAGGTTTTTGCGGATCGTACTGAGCGGGGACATAGATCCAGTAGTCGCTCAGCATACCATCGTAGATTTGGCTTCGAAGCGTCAGTTTTTCGGACAGCTTGCCAACGGGAACGCCAGGGTGCTGCACTGCATCACCCGTCAGCACCGGTGGCGCGGGTGCCGGACCAGAGTTCGGGCCACCAGGTTGTTGGGCAGCAGTAGTAGTCTGGGGCGCTATGGGTGGCTGGGCGGCCATCGACAGCGGCAGCATAAGAGTCAATAACAAGGAGCTAGCGAGAAACGTCGACAAAGCGGTTCTCCATTTGTGTGTCACGGGCGAGATTCATACAGTATCAGAAGAATGTTGATGCGGCGAATGCGGATCGCCGCGCCCGTCAGGCCACGTATTAGTTTCTCCGGCTTCAATGGCGGACTCGCTGCTCCCGCAGTGGTCTCGGATTCGCAATCTAGATACGCCTTCAACCAGCCACAATCGCTTCTGGCTAGTTGAAGGCGCACTCTCTAGAATGAAACCTTAAGAGCGAACTGGATCTGGCGAGCCGTTGCAGAGCCACTAATTTTTCCGAACAACGGACTGGTCAGAGTTCCATTTGGATTGCTGAGATTGACATTGTTGAAGAGATTGAACACCTCTGCGCGGAACTGCACTGTAGATTCTCTCCAAGCCGGAAAATTCTTGAATCCAGAGAAGTCTGTATTGACGAGCCCAGGGCCAAACAGCGAGTTTCTTGCGGTATTGCCGTAAGGTGTACCAGCCGGTACCTGCGCAAACGCTGCCGTATTAAAGAATCCCTGAATCTTCTGCGCTCGATTCAGCCCTCCCCGGAACGGATTTCCAACCTCATTGGGTCGATCGGTAGAGATCCCATCGAGATTAGAGTCCACGCCGGAGGTCACAGTGAACGGCGTCCCTTTTCGGAGCGTCGTGATCCCATTGACCTGCCAATCGCTCAAGACATACCTCCCAAACACTCCAAGGCTGTTTACCTTTGGAGTTTCCCAAATGTAAGACGCTACGAAAACATGCGGGATGTCATAGTCAGATGGTGCGCGATCTCTGGAGAGGTTGTTCTGATCCGATAATGTCAGGGTAATATTGGCTGGGTCGATCGAACTGATATCGAGAGACTTGGCATAAACATAGCTGGCTAAAAATGAAAACCCATGTGTCAACCGCTTGGTGAGCGTTGTTTGGAGCGCGTTATACGTGGCATTGCCAGCATCAGCATTTTGAACAATTGAGCCGAAGACATAGCTGTTTGGCGTGGGTTGATACGGACGCCGGGCATTGAGTCCCGCTGTTGACGTGCTGGCGCCAGGAGTATAAATCGGTGCGTTTTGATCTCGTGAGATAAAAAACTTGCGCGACAGGCTACCCACATAAGCGACTCGGAGACTCCAGTCTGTGCTCAACTGACGCTCGATGGTCAGGTTGTACTGATGCACATACGGGAAACCCGCGCCCGGCTTGACGCCGCTCAGAGTAGCGCCCGGAAAGAAGACTGCGGGATTGGGATTGACCGATGGACCATACATTCCCTGGTAAGGAAAAGGATCTGTACCAGGGGCATAGGGTGCAATGAGGTTAGGCGTATGTGAAATCGTATTGTCCAGGATGAACGGCTGCTGTTCCGTATTCGTGATCTGTCCGGCCGCCCTGTCAGCATAGAAGATCCCGTAAGCGCCGCGGACCGCAGTCTTCCCATCTCCAAAAACGTCGTAGCCAAATCCGACCCTAGGTGCAAAATTTTTGTATTGAGTGTTTATGATGCCATCCGGTATACCCGGATCTCCAGCCGTCAACAAACCGAGCGGCGCATTAGGAAAGCGCGTTGACTGGACATTGGGCATGAACGTGCCGAAGTTGTTCTGTCCGGAAAATCCGTAGAAGGCTTCCCAACGCAGTCCGAGGTCCAGGGTCAGTTTATGTGTAGCCCGCCAGTTATCCTGTACAAAAAGAGCCGGGTCGGGATTATGCAGTGTATGGAAGATGCCGTTGTTCTGCCGCAGGGATAATGCATTGCCGAGTAGAAAATCGGCCAATGCATTCGTCGTTTGATACCCGTTGAAGGTCACTAATCCGCCCGAAAGATAAGATCCCTGTTCGCGCATGATGTTCCAGAAGAAAGAACCACCCAGCTTGATCGCATGGTTTCCGATATTCCAGTTGAAGGTGTCTTCAATCCCAATCGTCTGTTGATAAGCGTTATCGTTACCCGGCGCAGCCAATCCCATCTGAAAATAGCCGGTGATCGCGATGACCGGAGAGGAGAACGGGAGTGCTCCATATCCGACCGTGCTGCCGAGTTGGTCCCAGGTAACAGCTGGCAGCTCCTGACTGATGTAAGCGTGACTCAAAGTGTAGAAAGGACGAATGGTGTTGAGCTTGTTTGCGGAGATCGTCCATACGTCGCTCAGGACTACATTGGACTGCGAATCGTGCTGGCCTCCCACGCTGTAATCCAGAATCTGGTTGGAAGACTGGCCGGGATTATTGATCAATCCGGTTGACCGGAAGAATGTTCCGGAGAGCAGATGGCTGCTGGTCGGTTGGACGTCAACGCGAATCAAGTACTGATTTGCGCTGGTATTCGCGGAGGCCTCTTGCTGGGGTGATAAGCCGGTGACCGGGTCCGCTAACGGGACGTACTTGAGCAAGCCTTGTGCGACCGGGTCAAGCAGGGCCGGACAGATGACTCCCTGTACTCCATTGCAGCTGTACGGTGCCCCATTGGCCATCTTGGGCCACTTGCTCGCGGGAAGAGCCGAGAAGTCGCCTTTGGCCTGGGCCGGGGTGGGCAAAGACACACTGCTTGGGGCGATGATTGTGGGCGTTCTGATCTGCAGTCCCTCATACGAGCCGAAGATAAAAGCTTTTTTGTGAATGATCGGACCACCGAAAGTTCCGCCGAACTGGTTCTGTTTCAATGGAGTGACAATAAGATTGAAATAGTTCTTCAGGTTCAGGGCACTGTTTCGGAAGTAATCGTAAACAGAACCGTGAAACTCGTTGGTCCCCGAGCGCGTGATGGCGTTCACGACAGCGCCCGGGAAGCGACCGTACTCCGCGTCAAAGTCGCTCGTCAGCAGGCGGAACTCCTGTAGTGCATCCGGATTGGGAACGAGCAATCCGCCTTGGTTGAAAAGCGCCGTATTGAACGCCCCATCCAGGTAGTACGAATCTTCGTTCGTGCGATTCCCGTTCACGCTGAACTTCGTCCCGTTGAAGTCGCCGACCACGGACTGTGCGCTGTAAGTGGTGACCCCTGGGACGAGCTGGACGAGGCTATAAGCAGCTCTTCCGTTAAGGGGAAGATCTTCAATCCGCTTCTGGTCAACCGTGGTCGTCAACTGAGAGTCTCGTGTTTCGACCAGTGCACCTGCCGAGTCGACTGTGATGGTCTGCGATGTATTCCCCGGGCGCAGTTTGAAACTCACGTTAATGTTCTGGTTTGCATCCAGATGGGTCGCCTTCTGAGTCTGACTGCCGAAACCAGGACTTTGTACTGCAACCGTGTAGTCTCCTGTCGGAAGCGCCGGAAAAAGATAATTGCCAGAGTCGTTAGATGAACTGGTCTGGGTGATGCCCGTCTGAACGCTAGTGATAGTGATCGCAGCATTTGGAATTACTGCGTCAGTCTGATCTGTTACAGTCCCGTACACTGACCCGGTTGTCGTCTGCCCGATCGACTGACCTGAAATTGCGGCCAGGAAAGCGACAAGCACCGTAAGAGTTCTTAGAGTTCTTCTGCCTATTCCCAGTAGGCCTGCTGGCGTGTGATTCAAATGAAGCAGATTTTCATTTCTGGAAGTGTATATCGATTCTTGGATCATGATTGATTCCTCTTTCCAAGCGGTTTCCCGCAGGTTCTGTGGCGCTCCTCGAAACAAATACATTGATGGCCAACAAGTAGAACAGCACTAAGAAAGAAAGCAAAGGCCGAGACTGACGGATGTACCGCTCCGGCTTCTGAGGAAATCATTTTCTCTATCGAGCACATAAACCGTAACCCGACTCTTCTGGCGCAGGTCTGCTCCGCTACCGGTTCGATCTCTCTGACTTTTGACCACTGCGAAGACAGAGAATCGGAACCGGAAGCAAACTAGAAGCTGCCGATACTCGCTGTCCTAAAAATCTTCTAAAGAAAACCTAAAAATTCTTCCTAGCTCTTTTACCCGGCATCAGGATAGGCAGGCATTCCAACTAATGTGGTCAATGCAGCTTTTCAGCGCTGTTTTCCAGCGTGACATTGGCGAGCACGCCGGTATCAACGGTCACTGGGTAGTGCGAACAAAAACCGACTCCGACATAGAACGGCCCATCGAAGTGGATGCTCAGCGGCGGACCGAACTGATGCATCGGTTCTCCCTTGACCGAGATGAACATGGCGACTTCATCTCCATGTTTTTGGATACCGATGCGCTGCGGCATGACCGCAGGCAGAAGGCTGCCTCCGATTCGATATTGCATGTCCTTGATCTCGGCGTTCTTCTGCGAACGCGCGGCTAGGTGCACCATGCCCGTGCCATGCTCGCCAACCATAATTTCTTTGGAGTCGTCCTCCAGGTCCTGGCGCAGGATGAGAACGATCTTACGGTCATGTGGCGTCGAAGGGATTGGGAAGGTTCCATCGGCCGCCAGCGAGATATCGCCAGACATCTTCTTCCAGAGAAAACGGAATTCGTCGCGCGTGTACCAGATGTTATACCCGGCGGAGTTGATCGTGTACTGCTTGGTTGCCGCGTCGTATGTTGCGCTTCCGGGTACGAGCGGTCCGCCGATATCAGACTGCCCCTGAAATACGCCGATCGGCTGGTCGAATGTCTTCGTCGCCCGGTGGAAGTCGACGGGAGGCGCATATTGCTTGTGGGTTGGTGAACCCGGGAGCGCCCAATCTGGCACCTCTGGCGTTCCCGGTGTCTGGACCGCCGCCGCTTGTGCAGGTAGAAGTCGCGTTCCGGCACATAACGTTGCCGCGAACATGAGGGCAAGCTTGCAACACATGCGTCCTGAATTGAATGAGTATAGTTTCATAGTGTTTGGGTAACCTGGCTCACGAGAAAACCAATCTTCTCAGCCGGGGATCACCCTACGAACTAAACCCTCAGATTGTCCTAAAGAAAATCTAAAAAAAACTTCAAGCTGCAAATTTAAGTACAAACCTGCGCCAAGGCACTACTTGAAAGCCCTTGGTGCAATCTCCCCGCGCTGTCGATTGGGGACGAACGCGCCGTCGATCAGTATCTTCTCGCCAGCACTCCCGCGCGACAAACAAAGGCTTTTAGTTATTCTTTGGAACTTCATTAGGACAGATCCACCGCAACACCACTATTATTCGGTTCGACTCATGACTTCGGTCGGCTCGCGATTGAATCGGCCGCCGAACCCTGGAGAAAGAATGAAATCAAATCTGACACCCTACGCCATGTTGACTGTTCTATCTTTCGTTTCTGTCGCTGCCAGCGCTCGGGCGCAGCAGTCCAGACCACTCATCACCGGTATCTCGCACATCAGCGTTTACAGCACCGACAGCGCTAAAAGCGAGGCCTTCTACGTGAAGAATCTCGGCGGGGTAAAGCGCAGTGACCCCGAAAACGCGCAGGGAGTGCGCTTCTACTTTTCCCCCACCCAGTTTGTTGAGGTGCTTCCCCTGCCGGCTGAGCACACTATCAGCCGCCTCGATCACGTCGCATTTGTCACCGTCAACGCTGACGCCCTGAAAGCCTACATTGGGGCTCATGGTATTGCCGTTCCAGCCAAGCTTGAAAAGGGTGAAGACGGTAGCCTTTGGTTCGACGTACAGGATCCCGAAGGCAATAAGGTTGAGTTCGTCCAGCCCCCGGCAAGTCCGGCCCCGGTTAATTCTTCAACTGCTATCAGCAATCACATCATTCATGTCGGCTACATGGTCCATAGCCGGACTGCCGAAGACGCCTTCTACCGCACCGTCCTGGGTTTTCGCCCTTATTGGTACGGCGGCAACAATACGACAGTCGTGAACTGGGTTTCGCAGCAGGTGCCCGATGGCACTGATTGGATCGAATACATGATGGCGCAAGGCCCCGAGACGAAAGGCATCCCATCCACCATGGAGGCTGCCCAACTCGGTTCAATGGATCACTTCTCCCTGGGGGTCTTTGACATGAAAAAGACCGCTGAAATTCTTTATGAGGGCGATCGCATCCCGGAGCGAGCTAGCGGACCCAAGATCGGCCGCGATGGAAAATGGCAGTACAACCTGTTTGACCCGGACGGCACACGCGCCGAGACGATGGAGTTCAAGGCTGTGGTCAAGCCCTGCTGTTCCGACTTCACGGCCTCCAGCCCAACCAAGTAGAGAATTCCCACTGCAGACTGGACGGCCTTCGAGCGGTGGACCTCAAGGGCCGTTCCCCGCTCCACCCGCTAACCGAGCACTCGTACTTGCCACCCATCCCCGCATCGACCCTCAGATTCAGTGCTTGATGTGAGTCAACAGTGCTTCAAACGCGGGATCGCCACGCAGTGAATCGAGCGTCGGATCCACCTTGGCGACCACCATGGTCGTCGAGTGATCTTGCACCGCCTCGCTGAACGCAGCAATCGCTTCTTGTCTGCGTCCCAGCCCTAGCAGCACCAGTCCGGGGCTGTTTGAGGGTACATAGTGCGCCGTACTGCGTCTCCGCAGCTGGTCCAGCATGTGTTTCGCCCCGTCTGGATTCCCGGACCGCGCCAGAGCATATCCCAGCAGGCCCTCAATCCATGGGTCGTCGTCTCCGCAGAGCTCCAGCGCCTTGGTCAGCTCAGCGATGGCAGCTTTGTTATCGCCTGTCGCCAATTCCACCATGCCCAGCCGGGCTCGAGCGCGGGCGAAGTTTGGATCAAGCTCCAGCACCCGCTGCAGATCGCGTTTGGCACCTGCATAATCCTTGGCCAGATACTCGATGGTCGCAGCATGAGTGCCGACGGTCAACGATAGTGGATCCAGCTTCTCGGTCAAATGAATTTCGTACATCGCCTGCGGAAACCGGCCCAAGGCCGCGAGGTCCAGCGCATACCAGTAGTGCGCCATTACGTAGTTGGGATTCAACTGGATGGATCGCTCAAATTCGCGTTCGGCTGCCGGTAAGTTCCAGTCGATATAGAGATAAATCAACCCCAACGAAGTATGTGGTTCAGCCAGAGTCGGATCAAGCTGGATCGCCGATAGTGCTGCAGAACGCGCCTCAACATTCGCAGATTTGCCCGGCATCACAAACAGTGATGCAGCCAGAGCATACGAATCCGCGAGACCCGCATAGGCTGGCGCATAGTTTGGATCGATTGCGATAGCCCGCTTGAAATACTCCGCGCTTTTGCTCAGCCCATCCACAGTCCTTAGATTCCAGAAGTAACGGCCACGCAGGTATAGCTGGTACGCGGGCGCATCATTGTGGTTCGATGTGCTTTGTACCAGCTTCTTAGGAGAGGCCATGGCGCCAAACCGATGCAGCACCGTGGCGGTGGCATCCCCAGCATCCTGCTCCAACTGAGAAATATGATTTGGTCTTGCGGCAAAACTTTCTTGCCAAAGCGTCTTTCCATCGCGCACTCGGAGGAGACGAAGCTTCAGCGTCATCTGTTCGGAAGAGTTCTCAACCGACCCTGTCAGGACTGCGTCAACGTCCTGTTCGTGTCCCGCCGCGAGCGGGTCCATAAAGCCGGTTCTCGTCTCGAGAGATGGTGAGTAACGCAGCACTGCGCTGGTTGGTCGAACCACCAGTTCAGTATCCAGCCGCGAGATTAGCCCGTCCGTGATAGCAAGCAGAACTACCTGATCTTCCGACGCTCCCGTCTCTCCGGCCTTGTTATCGACATAGAGAGGAAGCACCGCCAGAGAATGAATCGGCTTTGGTCTGCTCAGCAGGAGCCAGAATCCGATCAGCAAGGCCGTAAGCAGAAATCCTGCAACAATGGTCGGCAACCGCCATCTGTGAATCTTTAGCGTGGAAGCGTCTGATACCGTGGGGAGTTCTTGCCGAGGCGCTGACGGTGGTTCGAGAGTTGCATCTTCTATCGGCGGAAGCACCGGCGCGGCCGGCTCTTCATTCGCAGTCGTAGACCGCTGGATCTTCTCTCGGACATTCGCGAGTATCTGGACATCCGCAACAAAGCGATAGCCGCGTCGCGCGACTGTGTGAATGTAACGTCGATCGTGAGGATCTTCGTCTAGAGCGCGACGCAAGGTCGAGATAGCAACCGTAAGGTTCGACTCTTCCACAAATGAGCCCTTCCACACCTGCGTCAGCAACTCTTCTTTTGTTAGCAGGTCACCCGGACTTTGCAGCAGCATCAACAGCACATCGAAGGCGCGCCCTGGAAGCGGTTGCTCTTTGCCGTTCCTGATTAGAAGGCGATTCGCTGGATCTAATCTGAACCCATTGAACTCATAAATGACCGCGGAGCCCATAGACTGCGGCAGTCGAGCGATGGGCAGAGCAAGATTCGGGACCGGACTGTAGGTCAAGGACAGCATGGTGCGCAACTTTACCACGCGCAGCGGTCGGCTGTCTGACTCCATAAGGAGGCGAATCAAATCTCAACCATCATCCTCTCTTAATTGCAGCCGGAGCACCGTGAACCACCCCACGGGCTATGCTTTGGCATATCCATTCACACACAATGGATGCTATTCTCGGAAGCAGCCAAGATCTTTAAGTTATTGAAAATAAATTGGATAAATTCCGGCTCGAATTCCTAAATGGGGCCAGGTTATCGCGCATAATAAGCTCCGCAAGATGCTCCTGTCGGTTCCGGGCATTGGAGCCTGGGCCTCGGAGTACGTGGTCATGCACGAGTTCCATGATGACGACGCGCTTCCCGCCACCGATTATGTCTTGAAGCAAGAATTGAAGCGTCTTCCAAAAGTAAGCGTAAACAAGGTGCGGCTATGGCGCATACGCCGCCGCAGCCCTATGGAAGAGCTTCTCTGATGCGAGCGAGAGGCCTCGAGAAAATGTTCTATCGAAGGTATGAAAAGAGAACAGATAGTCTTGCATAATGACTGGGAGATAGGCCGCTCACTCGAGGCGGCATTGGGAGCGGAGAACGTATGAAGACTCCATCCAAATCGAAGAGGAAGGCGCCGTCGAACTACTTTGCGCTGGATCAGCTTTCAGTCGAGCGGTCCAAGCGACAGTTGTTGCGAGATGCTATACGGCCGAACGAAGAGCGGGATGTCGCGTTTCGTCGCATGATCCTTTCTATTCCCGCCGGGAAAGTAAGCACCTACAGCGTAGTTGCCGCAGCGGCAGGCTATCCGCGCTATCATCGAGCAGTCGCGCGCCTGCTGCGCACCGATCCTGTCGATCATCTGCCATGGCACCGCGTAGTGGGCGCCGGTGGAGAGATCAAGCTGCAGGGCGCTGCCGAATATGAACAACGGGCACGTCTGAAGCTGGAGGGGGTCCAGTTTGACGGTAAGAGGATCGACATGGAAAGGTTTGAGCATTCCTTTGAGACGTGGGAAGTCTACAGGTGATCGCCTAGTATGCGCTCTATCTAATCCGGAGAGGGTGGAACTGGTGCTAGATGAGACGATGCTCACGCTCTGAAGTACATCTGCGCGGCCAAATCATGCATACTCCACGTTCGGTTCAGAGTATTCTGCGTTGCCGCAATGCTCCTTCCTGCGTCAAGAGATGAGCCTTCACCATCAGGCGCACTCATCTTCAGGCTTGAGACGGCGAGCCACTTTCTGTCCGAAGACGAGCCCCTTCCAGTTGGAAAACTGTCTCCGGTCAGCGCACGAGGACTTAGCTGTTACGGAAGATCTACAAGTATTCGGTGGCCTGAGGTGAAGACAATGTAGTTGCCGGAAACGGCTGAAGCCCCGTAGTACGGGGAGTTTATCGTTGTTCCACCTGGAAGGCTTTCGGTCCAAATCACAGCACCGCTGGTGAGAGAGTAGATGGAATATGTGGCCGGTGAGTAGATGGCGTCGGAGTTCACAGTTTGAAAGCCACTGGGGATAGGTTGATTGATCTCTGGCGGGGCGAGTTGTGGGAGCGATTTGAGCGTAGTGATCTGCGTGCCGGTGGCGTCATAGATGACGGCCCCAGTGTAAACCGACGGCGGGGCACTCCCGCCGTGAAGGTATTCACGAGGACTCGATTGTTGTCAATCCAACCCGCCACGATCCCATTGATAGTAGCAGCCAGCACGCCATTTTTGTAGATGTCGGTCGTGGACGTGGATGAGTAGCCACCCAGCGTTGTTGCAATCAGACTGCCGTCGGGAGACAGGAACATGGTAGCAGTGCCCGTATAGAGTCCGGAGGGGGGATGATCCGACCAGATAATCGGCGAGCCGCTGAGGGGGGTGACCTGACGCGTGTAGTCGAAGTACAACCCATTATAAACTCCCAGAGTCTGGCCGAGAGCGTTGCCTGCACTTGACATCGTGAAGTCAAAGAGAAACGGCATAGTCGTCGTATTGTTGTATTGATACGGAAAACTCTTGGCGATGGTGCCTGCTGGCAGTGAATAAATGCTAAGAGTGCGGTCGGGTTCGTATTGCGAGTCAAGGTCGCTGGCTTTAGCAGCCAGAACAGTTGCGTCCGTGGAGAGCGCAATCTTCGAGCTGGTGAAGTTGATCGTCGAGACTACGGTTGGCGAAGCAGGATTGTAAGTGAGAATCTTGCCGCTGGCAGTGGCAATGGCCACCTGTCCAGGAACTCCGGCGATACTGAACGCATTGCCGTAACCGAAAAAGCGGGGAGTCGTCGCGGCGCTGGGGCCGTCGAGAACAACACCGCGCACATTGCCGACAGCCCACTGCGTGGGAGATACCGCAGCAAATACATTGTCGTACGCGACAGGAAGGGTGAAGTTAGTAAGTACTGGAGTAGAACCCGAGATATCAAGAACAGAAACCGCGCCGGCTCCATAAGTGATCAGACCAAGCGTAGAGCCGGACGGAACCGCTATTGAGTCCGCGCTCATAGGATAAGTAGCGGTAGGCGTAGTGGCACCGACGGGATACAAGCTAAGGTCAAGGTCCAGGTTAGGATAATAGGTCCAGAACCAGTTTGCGTAGCCGTGCAGGCCCTGCACATTGCCGAGAGCGAGCGTTCCTCCCTGTTGAACAGAGGCGGCAGAGTAGGTGTAGACATCGTAGACGGGCGGATTAAACCGAGAGCTGAGGTTCAACGTATTTGTAATGAAGTGGCTGCCGTCTGTAAACCATGTGTTAAAAATGCCCATAAAGGCGGGACCTGTAGAAGTGGCTCCGTCAGGGACGGAGTCTGTTTCAATAACGTTGGAGCCTGCAGGACCTAGAGCGATTTGAACTTGCCCCGTAGCGGCGAAGGCGTTCGCATGCGAATAGTCTCCGGATCGAGTAAAGAGGAGATGGCCATCCGTTGTGCTCCAAACGAACATGCCTGTAGCAAAGCCAGAGACGACATAACTGCCGTCGGTGGAGAGCTTCCACCAGGCTAAACTCCCTGCAGGCGGGTCCAGACTAGGTGACGTAAGAGTAGTGATGAGGCTTCCATCAGAGACAGAGTGAACTTCAACCGCGTTCGGGATGCCAATCGCCAGGACAGACCCGGCCATATCGGCCGGATACGGGATAGCTGCGCTTTGGACCCCCGGATCACCCTCGGCTAGCTGGCTGTCAGCTGTATAGTCCCACAGAACCCAATGGCCGCTGACGTCTTGACTGAAGAGACGAGTAGGTTGAAGGCGAAGGGTGTACATGGTGTTAGCGTGGCCGAGATCCAGCAAGCTGAAGACGCTGAAACTGTTCACGATGATCTGCACGCTCGCCGTTGTGCTGCCCGCGGAATTAGCTGCTGTCACGGTGTAACTTGCCTGGGTTGTTGCAGCAGTTGGAACACCGGAGATTGCCCCGGTCGACCTACTCAGGCTAAGGCCCGCAGGAAGTGCCGGGCTGACTGAGTAGCTACTTACAGTGCCGGTCACAGTGGGAGTATCCGTTGAGATCAACTGACCGACGTTTGCCGTGATAGTAGTTTGTGGATATACCAGGGCTGCTGGCGCCGCGGCGTTCACGACGATCTGCACGGTCGCCGTTGTGCTGCCTGTGGAATTACTTGCTGTAACTGTGTAAGTAGCCTGTGCGACGATTGAGGTCGGGGTGCCGGAGATTGCGCCAGTCGACTCACTCAGGTTGAGACCTGTAGGAAGCGCAGGGCTAACCGAGTAGCCCGTTATAGTACCGATGACGGTCGGTATATCCGTCGGAATTGCCTTACCGACCGTCGCAACGATAGTAGTTTGCGGATATACCAGGGTTGCTGGCGCTGCGGGGTTTACAACGATCTGTACGGTCGCGGTTGTGCTGCCTGCGGAATTACTTGCTGTAATTGTGTAGGTAGCCTGTGCGGCGACTGAGGTCGGAGTGCCGGAGATTGCGCCAGTCGACGCACTCAGGTTGAGACCTGTAGGAAGCGCAGGGCTAACCGAGTAGCCGGTTACGGTGCCGATAACCGTCGGTGTATCCGTCGCAATGGTCCTCCCGACCGTCGCAACGATGGTGGTTTGCGGGTACGACAAGGTTGCTGGCGCTGCGGGGTTCACGACGATCTGTACGGTCGCGGTTGTGCTGCCTGCGGAATTACTTGCTGTAATTGTGTAGGCGGCTTGTGCGGCGACTGAGGTCGGGGTGCCGGAGATTGCGCCAGTCGACGCACTCAGGTTGAGACCTGCAGGAAGCGCAGGGCTAACCGAGTAGCCGGTTACGGTGCCGGTGACCGTCGGAGCATCTGTCGTGATCGATTGGCCAATCGTGACCGCGATCTTCGTTTGTGGGTACGCGAGGCTTGTCGGCGCTGAGGGGGTTGCGGGCGGAGTGTTGCCAGAGGGAGAGGGATTGCCCCCACACCCTGTAATCGGGACAAAGAGACAGACGAAGGCCAGGATCACCAATCCACGAAAGAGAGCACGGTACGCTGACTGTTCTTTGACGAGAAAAACAGAGTGGAGGTTCAAGGTGTCCCAACCGATCTGATTGACAGGGAAACTCTACCACGTCAAATACAAATTCAGTCAGTGAAATCGAAGAGCGACGTCGTTTGCCAAAATACCATTCCTTATCAACGTAGAGTTGTGATTCAAAGAGTCATATCGCTTCCGTAGTGCCTTTAGAGCTGATTTACGCCGGAGCGAACGACCACTTGTTCAAACAAAGGGGGAAACTCTCCTGGGTTGGTGATCGGTGATCATTGTCCGTTAGCGGGTTTGATCTTGGGCAGCCATACTTCGATCTGCCCCTTCGGTGAAGGTAAGCCGATTCTTACAACGCGCGCATCTGGGTATGCCTTCCGCAGGATCTCGACACATCGATTCGCGATTGCTACATCCGACTCATTGAAGTATCTTACCTGCGCGGTATCGGGCATCTTCTGAGTTGGTATCTTCTGCACCTTAGGCTCGACGTTGGCTGAAGGCCAGCCGGAACGGAGGAGCTGAATGACCTTCACTCCCGAGGCCGCGTTATCCTGTACGTCCATCTGGACGTACATATGTGGCGGTGCGGGCTCATCGGAGGCAGGGGAACGGCTAGGAAGAGCCGATGCTTCCACAGGCTTTGGCGTCGGATGTGCTGCAGAGGCAGTCGACCCATTGCCGAACTCTGAAAGCAACTCTACGATCGGTTGGCTCTCATTGTCAGCGACGCTCACTGTAGACGATCCTGGATTGTCGTTGATGCTGAACCCGCCGATCTTTGCCAGTTGAGCTTTGACCGTTGCAGGATTGTCGACCTTCACAGTAAATGTCATCTTGCCGAGGACTGTTCCGCGGATCAGCCGCATACCCGGGTGTCCTGAGATGTACTTCCCGCAATTACCCTGTCCGGTGACCTGTTCCACCGACTTGTCGTCCATGATCTGAATCTGCGCGTCAGCGATCGTGTATTGAATATTTTGCGATTGCTTCAAGTTGATTCCAGCGCTATCTAGTCCCTGAAGAGCCCCGGATCCGAGGTTCGCCGCAAGGGCGGTGTCGCGTGACATTGTGTAAGAAGGGAATAGATGTTGAGCAGCGAGCGGCTTCGGGAGCGGTGTGGGGACGCAGTCTTCGAGGTCCGCTGGAACCGAGCCGGTCGGACGGAGCAGCGTACCCAGAGGGTATGCAGTCGTCGCCACGATCACACTGAAATCTTTTCCGCCGCCGTATTGCTGCAACACACGAGCAGCCAGATCCTGCTGAAACTGATCAAAGTCGTCCACGCTCTGCGCAGAAATTTGTTTGTCATCAACGATGGGGTTGAGGAGTGGATTCTTCGGTAGGTGGGTGAAATGCCAGCCAACGACAACGCCGACCAGAACCACTACGACAGCAATCGGTCCAATAATCTTTTTACCTGTGAGAGTCATCTATCGAGTCCTCAGCAAAAGCCAATCCTAAGTGCAGGCATTCAATCATCGTCTCAGAAAATACATCACTATGGAGAATTTGAAGCAGCTCACCGATCAATAACATGCCTTGTTCCTAAATGCCCAAAAAAGAGTGGAGGGCGCTGAGGGCTCCGCAAGAAGTCATGGTCTCTAAACCTTCGGTCGAAGAAAACACCTGGTGTGAATTGATACGACCGCGATGGGGCAGTCAAGAAATATAAGCTGGAGCTGGAGCCAAATCTAGATCGTTGGGATCGGCGTAGTGAGTGCAGTGAAACCCGGCAGCCTGCGGTTCGAAAGATTTCGCGCCATCAACAAAACCTCCAATTCGGAAAATCATTTATGGACTCCAAATCGCATGACATTCTGGAACTAATGAAACGCAAATGGGTACTCGTAGCGCTGCTTGGCTTCCTTTTCTTCCCGTGTGTCCAAGGCCAGAGCGGAGGTGGGGGGAATTCGACCGCGTCCTTGAATTCTGCGATAACGCCCGTGGCCGATACGGCACAGTTGATTGGGATCAGCGCAGAGCTTGACGAACTCCATCGTGCCTCTCAAGATGGTTTGCCTGGATCGCCTGAGCAATGGAGGATTCTGTGGCTACATCAACGAATCGTTGAGCGAACGACAGCCGTTCAATTGCAGATAGACGCCACCTTGGCGGAAATTGATAACGAGATTGCCCGAGCCACGGAAGTACGAGGTTTTCTCGCTGACCGGCGCGATAATCGCGTGACTCGAGCGAATCTTTTGAGCGCTCTTATAGGCGGAGGACTCGGAGGAACAAGCGCCGGATTACAGCTCTCGACGAAACAGACCGCGGCAGCCGCTGGGACAGGCATAACCGGGGGAGCTTTGGCCGCGGGAATCGCACTTTATGGTATCCACGCGCAGAGGGGGGAATCTCGAGCTCTTGAAACGGATTCAAACATGCTGGCGCAGTTCTTCGACCGGCCTGTACTCCCAACCAGTCGCTATCCCCCGATCGTTTGGCAATTTCTCAATGAAGTTGCGCAAAGCGACCCGGACCATATCACGCGGAGACAGAGGCTTGTGAGAACTTGGCTTGAGCTTAAACGCCTGGATCCTCCGCCTGGCACTCCAGCAGGTCAAGTAAAGATCGACCACGTCACGAGTATGCCTGAACAGCGTTTGGTTCTCAGCATCGATGATTTAGAGGACAGAATGGCGATGCTTCAGGACGTGCGAGCCAAGTTGTCTTACCTCAAAAGGGATCTAGCTGCACTATTGGAATCGTTGTCAGAAGTACATTGACTATCGCTTGAGTCATCCAGATGCTAAAAATCCGGTTTGCTGCAGGTACCAGTTGAGTTCACCGATCCAATGGCCGGGAGACACTGTGAGGCCTCCCAAAGTTAACTATTCCGACGGCAGGCGATTCTTCCATTGGACGTGTTTAGGCATTGGTTATGCCGAACCATGTTGTAGAAATACTGACAAAACGTGGACAAAGTAGTGACAAGCTCGCGACCTTTCTTCCTTACGCTTGGATGGTCAACGAAGATGTCACTTTCAGAGGTACACGTGAAGTTTTTCAATAATCTTGCTGTGTTTGCGCTCTTTCTCCTGGTGCCGGTGGGCGTCACCTTCGGCCAGACGCCCGGCACAGGCGCAATCTCGGGCCTTGTGTACGATCCGGCGGGACGCATCGTGCAAAATGCCGAGATTCAGGCGGTGAATGAAGCAACCCACGCCTCCCGAAAAGTGACGACAACGGCTGAGGGTTTTTACCGCGTACAACTGCTGCAGCCGGGACACTATTCGGTCATGGTCACCTCGTCTGGTTTTGCGCCTCATACCTCTCGCGCGATTGAGGTGACGGTGAGCGAGACGACATCGCTGAACGTATTCTTGGCGATTGCTACGACGAGCGCGAGCGTGCAGGTTACGAACGATGCGGAAGTGGCTGAGCTTGAAAGCTCAACGCTTGGAGGTCTGGTGAACGATACAGCAATCCAGGCACTCCCACTTTCGAATCGCAATTTCACCCAGATTCTCGGGTTGTCTCCAGGCGTGGTCGTAGATCTTCCGAACGCTACACTGATGGGAACCGGGTCGCAGAACGTAGCATCGGATGGGGCAACCCCGACGGCTAACAACTTTCAGTTCAATGGGGTTGACGCCAATAATCTGGTAGAGAACTCGTTCGCCATTGCCAATACCTCAGAGGTCGGCGTGGCCATTCCCGCGCCGGATGTGATTGAGGAGTTTCGAGTTCAGACCGCAAACTTCGATGCTGCATATGGACGCGGCACTGGAGCTAACGTCGATATGGTGAGCAAGAGCGGCACCAATAGGTTGCATGGCAGTGCCTGGGAGTTTGTCCGTAACAATATCTTCAATGCGAATGACTTCTTCCTTAAGCAGGCTGGACAGCCGCGATCTGAGCTGAAGCATAATCAGTTCGGTGGGACGCTTGGCGGTCCTATCGTACGCGATAAGACATTTTTCTTTGTGGGTTACGAGGGCTTGACCGAAGTCAATGGTCTGAGTCCAGGCTCGAAGATCACAGCGATCTATCCGCTTCTTACCTCCGACCGATCCGCGGCGGCGTTGGGTGCTTTGTTCTGTCCCGCCGGGCATTTGAACAATATGGGGCAACCTGCATCGGGATATCTTACACAGGCCGGTGGCGCTCAGGTTGCATGCAATGGCTCGAACATTAATCCGGTAGCACTCGCAGTACTCAATGCCAAGCTTCCCAATGGGCAGTTGGCCGTGCCTAACCCACAGATAGCCTTGCCTAACACAGGCACGGATGCGTCGGACCAGATGGCTATGGGGCAGTCGACGTTTTCTATTCCGGGGCGCTTCCGCGAGAATCAGTTTTCGACGAATATTGACCAGATACTAAGTCAGAAAAATACTCTGGCTGGGCGATTTTTCTATTCGCGTGCGACCCAGTCACAAGCGTTTGAGCCGAACGCTGCGAATGTTCCAGGCTGGGGCGGACAGCAGTTGGCCCGCAATACGATGTTTGTGCTGACGGATACGCACGTCGTCAATTCGAACCTGTTGAACGTCGCACGATTTGGCTACATGCGGTTCGATGGAAATTCGAGCATAGTAAATCCGCTTACGGCGCAAGCCATTGGGATAGACACTCCGACTGGTATGGTGGGACCGGGCACCAACGCTCCAGGTATCTGGGCGGGCGGACTCATGATCGGCGATGCGGGGACTCCTTCGCAGTGGCAGGTTACGAATTCCTTTATCTACCAGGACACCGTTTCATGGACGCACGGCCGCCACAATGCGCGTTTCGGCGTGGAGTTCAAGCGGCACGAGGTGGATGAAGACCAGCCGGTAGAAACGGACGGTCTGCTACAGATTGGAACCTTCAGCGATTTTCTGGTGGGGCAGAGCGCGGCGCAGAACGGAAGCTCCGCAGGATTGAGCAATGTGACGAGCGCTACGGCGGGTGGAGGCATCTTCCGCAGAAACGAGCGCTATACAGATTTTGGCGGCTTTGTGCAGGACGATATCAAGTTGACGAAACGGCTGACGATCAATGCCGGTCTCCGCTACGAGATATTCGGCGCACCGATAGAAATAGACGGACGCCTGGCAAACTTTAACGCCAACATCGCCTCAACGGGACCGGTTCCGATAGCAGGTACCTTCAGCGGATTTACCATGCCGTCAAACTTTTCAGGATCAGTGCCTGACGGAGTGGAGAAGACATCGTTCCCCGGGCTCTATAAAACACCGCTTGGAGATGTTTCTCCGCGATTTGGGTTTGTGTGGCAGGTGACGGACAAGCCGGTGTTGGTAGTTCGTGGTGGCGTCGGTATTTACTTTGACGAGCACTCTGGCAATCTTGCGGAGCAGACCCTCACTCAACCGCCATTTGCGTCTCTCCAGATTCTTTCGGCTAGTCAGAATGCTACGGCTACTTTGCAGCATCCCTTTGTACCTCACGTACTGCCCAATTCGAGTTATCCCGTCTTCACGCCGCGCACACCGACCTCAACTCCGTTCATTGAAGGTACGAACCCGAACATGCGCGATGGCAAGACTACCGAGTACAACCTGAACGTGCAGTATGCGCTGGGGCGCAAGTATCTCCTGGAAGTGGGATATGTGGGGACAAATTCGAACCACAGGTCAGGGCAGATAGAGTTCGATCAGGCTTCGCTGGCAAGTCCTCAAAATCCTGTGAACGGTGAGACGACGAACTCCATTGCGAATGCCGCTACCCGTATGCCCATTCAAGGTGTGAGCGAAGGATCATTGTTTACGGATTCGATCTTCGTCGCAAACTATAACGCGTTGCAGGTGAGTGTTACTCGACACATGCAACACGGATTTCAGTTCCAGGGGAGCTATACCTGGTCGAAGAACCTGGATGAGGTCGCCAACGAGACTGGAACGGATGTCTTCGAGCTCCAGTTGTCGACGAACGATCAGCACAATCTATTGTCATCGTACGGGTTGGCTGGAGACGACCGCGACCAGCGCGTAGTGTTCAACTTCACCTGGCAGACACCGAAGCTCAATCAGGCTCCGATGCTGGCTCGCTATCTGATAAATGACTGGGCATTTTCGGGGATTGGTGTATTCCAGGCCGGTATTCCGCTAAGCGTGTTCGACGGCAATGCAGGCTCCGTATACGCGTTGCTGTCAGGTGAGGTTAGAGCCCAGCGGACGGGCAAGAATCCTTCGACACACGGATCGCTGTTCTCTCGCGTGCAGAACACTTATCTGGACTCGGCTGCATTTACTCGCGCCCCCGAGGCTCCGAATGGGACGAGCCTTGCCGACCAGGACTTCGGCAACAGTGGTGTAGGTATTGTGCGTGGTCCAGGACAGCACAACCTGGACATAGCAGTCGAGCGCCTGTTCCCAATTAAGGGTGGAAGCAACTTCCGCTTCCGGGCCGAGGCCTACAACCTGACAAACACACCGCAGTTCGCCAACCCGAATACCAGCCTGGGTTATACAGATCCCACGCAGGTGAATCCGTCTGCCAGTTCAACGTTTGGCAAAATCACGTCGACTGTGACCAATCCCCGCATTATTCAATTCGGGGCAAAGTATCAGTTCTAACCAGAGAGATTGGGGCAGTGCGGGAAAACCTCTGCGTTGCCCAGTTGTTTCAACTGTGGAGTAAGGCGATGATGACGATTCAAGAGATCGAAACAGCGTGCGAAAAGTCTCAGCCCTTGGATTTTTCCAGGCACGAAATAGATGCTCCCGAGCTTCCATTGACGAAGATGTTTTATCCGTTTGGCTTTCCTGCCGAGGTGAGGAGCAACTCCGCCGAGGTGTTGGTGATGATGGAAGACCTCTGGGGGAAGTTTGAGAAACAGCATGACACTGAGCCTATTCTGGCGGACGTCCATGTAGTGGAGGGAAGCTCAACCGAGTGCCCACCGGCTCCGGTATACCGCTTCATGAAGCCGTTGCTTCTGGGAGTCGCGGATGGTGACAACTACTGCATCAGCGATCTGCAGCGAACCAAGTCGCAGATTACGATCTCTCATGCGGCGCTCCAAAGCAGACTTTACGCAGGCTATTTTTTCCTGGGCACGCCGGCCACCCACGTTGCTACGCGATTTACGACACCGGTACATGCGGGCTGCGTCGCACTCGATGGACGAGGCGTGCTGCTGTGCGGCGACTCTGGCGCTGGCAAGTCAACTCTCTCCTATGCGTGCGCTCGAGCGGGATGGACTTATATTTCGGATGACGGAAGCTTTGTGATCAACGACCGCAAAGACCGCATGGTGACAGGCGATTGTTATCGTGTGCGCTTTCGTCCGGCAACGGCGGAGCTGTTTCCCGAACTGAATGGACTGGAAATTACGCCACGGGCCGCGGGCAAGCCTTCGATAGAGCTGCCAACTGCTAATCTGCCGCATATGTCCTGCGCACCCACGGCACAGGTGGATTACATCGTGTTTGTGAACAGGCACTCAGGAGGTTCACCTGAGCTCCGGCCCTACCGAAAAGACGTAGCCCGGTATGCCATGCAGCAGGTGTTTTATGGGATGCCGGAGATGCGCGAGAAGCACAATGAGACGATCGATCGGTTGCTTGAAGCCGAGATCTTCGAGCTTCGCTACACCGATCTGGACTGGGGCATCGAGCGTTTGCAACGGCTGGTCCGGGAGGGACGATAGTGGAACTGTTGCTGCCACAAGCGGGAGACCGGAAAGGAACTCCTTTCTGGAAGAGTCCTGCCGCGTGGCTGCGGGAGAAGAAGCTGGGCCGTGGCTTCTGGATATTTTTCACGGCCGCATTCTTTTTTGATTTTGGATTTTCGGTCTACGTTTTTCTCTTCAACCTCTATCTGTTGGACTTTCACTTCAACGAGCGGTCTATGGGATTGATCGGCGGAGCCGCGACGCTGGGCTCGGTGGTGGGAACGTTGCCTGCGGGCGTGCTGGCACGAAAGATCGGGATTCGTCCGCTTATGATCGCCTGCTTCATCGCCTCTACGGTGCTTTGCGCTTTGCGCGTAATAATCGTGTGGGAGAACGCACAGCTTCTCCTGGCCTTTCTGAGCGGATTGGCCATGTGCCTGTGGGGCGTGTGCTTTTTGCCCGCGCTGGCACGGCTTACGACAGAAGAGAATCGCGCCTCGGCCTTCAGCCTGATTTTTTCGGTGAGCATCGGTACAGCCACCCTGGGTGGCATTGTGTGCGGCTACCTGCAGCAGTGGCTGAAGATGATCGGACTTGTGTTGCAGCCGGTCGAGGTGAAACGGATCATTCTGCTGGCTTCCTGCGGCATCGCCGCGATGGGGCTGGCGGCGGTGCTGCGTCTGGAGATGCCTGTGCCCAGGCAAGAGAAACAGCCAGCGCAGGCGCGTCAACGGAAACGTTGGATGCCGCATCCTTTTCTTCTGCGTTATCTGCCGGCGATGGCATTATGGACGGCAGTGCTGGCGGCATTCACGCCATTCGCCAATGTCTACCTGTCGAAGGATCTGCATGTTCCGATGTCGCGCATTGGGCTGATCTTTTCCCTGGCCCAGGTTGTGCAATTTTTTGTTGGCCTGCTGACGCCTGTGTTATTTCGCCGTCTGGGGATGGTTCCCGGAATCGTCGTGACACAGATTGCCACAGCCACGACCCTGGGATGCCTGGCGGCAACACGCAATACCCAGTTGGCGGTGGGACTCTACCTGAGCTTCTCTGCATTGCAGTGGATGAGCGCCCCCGGACTGTACAACCTGCTGATGAGCAAGGTGCCGGACGAAGAACGCAGCACGGCGGCTTCGGGGGCCTTGTTCTGCAATGCCGTAATCGCATCGGGAGCTACAGCAGAAGCAGGAATTCTGTTTGTTCGCTTTGGATATCCGCATGTGTTGATGGGCATTGCGGCACTAGCCTTCGTGGTGTCGATGTTGTTCTGGTTACTGGTCGGTCCCATGGATCGTCGCTTGCCGACGCAGCCACAGACTGCGGTTGGTTCGCTTGAAGGAATCGAGGTTGAGGGATGAAACGAGTCTGCGCTGTATTACTTGTGATGACGTTTGCCGCGGTAAAGGCCAAGGCTCTGCAGCCGGGTGGAGTGCAGCTTCTATGCCATCGTACGGCGAACCAGGACGTGCCGGAAAACACGCTGGAGTCGCTGGAACAGGCGGCTTTGCTGGGCTGCAACGTCGTGGAACTCGATGTGCGGCGCACGCTGGATGGAGAGTTGGTGCTAAACCATGACGGCGTTCTGGAACGTCTGACGGATGGCATAGGAGAAGCGGAGAAGACCTACTACGGTGATCTGCAAATGCGTGATCTCGGCGGATGGATGGGCGACCGATTCACCGGAATGCGAATCGTCAGGTTTGAAGATGCACTGAGCCTGGCTCGCAAGATGGATATCCGGCTGGTTGTGGATATGAAGACGAAGGGCACGGGAGCGGATGTACTGTCGCTGCTGCAGCGCGAGGGAATGCTGGAGCGTGTTCAGTTCAATGGTGAGTGGGCGGATGTGAAACAACTCTACCCAGCGGCGACCGATGTGGGTACCGGGACGGCGTGGGTACAACCTGGAGTGACGGCAGAGCAGGTAAAGGCATATCACCACGAGGGCAAGGCAGTCGTAACGAACTTTTCCGCTAATGATCACCAACTGGATCTGGCTAGCATGAAGGCCGCCGTGGCCGCGGGAGTGGATGGAATCAACGTGGATTACCCACGGCTGGGCGCGGATGCGGTAGGGCGTCCGGTAGAGCGGAAGATCAATGATCTGGAGGTTCAGGCGAGTTCCGGGGAGAGCCTGTCGCGAGCGAAGGCTATTCTGACGCTGTCGAAGTATAGTGGATTTCCTCTCCAGGAGCGCTTCGCTCGCTGGATGCTGAATGCCGACGATAATGTCTCTCGAGCAGCGGCGCTGGCCCTGGTAACGGCACGACCGCAGACGCCCGTCCTGGTGTTTGCCGAGGCCCTGCGATCGAATCATCAGGATGTGCGGGCCAATGCTGCCTGGGCCTTGGGCATGCTCCACGCTCCCGCGAATATGCTATTGCCGCTGTTAGCGGACAAAGACCCGCGCGTGTTGCAGGAGACACTGATGGCCCTGGTACGTGCTCCCGGTGATGTAAGTGCAGCGGCGTTATTGCCGCTGCTGTCGAATGAGACCGCGGCCGTGCGTGGAGCGGCAGCGCTGGCCTTAGCTCAGCACCAACCAGAGGTGGCGCTCGGGCCCATTTCGAGGCAGATGCGGCTAGAGATGAAAGCCTCGTTGAAGCTGGGAGAGGACTATGAACGGCGTGGCAAACCTCAACTGACGCAGCCAGAAATCGACGAGATCACGAGCCGCTTCCGCAGTCAGATGAAGATGGTGCAGGCGCTCTCCATGCTGAAAGGGCCGGATGCGATTCGGGTGCTGGAGGAGTTGGCGTTCCAGTCAGATGAGGGGTTCACACAGCTTGACAGCGTGGTGGCTGGATTCAAGCTATGGGACAGGATTGGAACGGAGGCCCAACCAGCCATAGATGCACTGGGGTCAAGCGATAGCCAGATGGCGGATCGTACGGAGTGGATGCTGGTACAGGCCGGGAAAGCCGTGTTGCCTGACGTGCGAAAGGCTCTTGGCAGCGAGAAGCCGATGATCCGTGAGCGGGCGATTCGGATCGTGGCCTGGCAAGGGGATACGGAGTCGTTGGAGACGCTGCGGACGATGCAGAAGGCTGGTGCGGCGAATGCTGACTTGCTGGCGTGGGCTATCGAGAAGATCAAGAGCCTTCATCCGAAGGTGTAGGTGCAGTGTTCATCACAAGAACGTTTTTGATGAGCCACGACAAAGTAGTGACAATCGGCTTATAGCGCTATGACATCCTCAAGCCGAGGGCTACATAGGATCGGGGCTGAGTCTATGCAACGCTTGCATACAAATACTGAGAGCTATCCTCTGAGCCATGCACAGCAACTGCGCGAGGCCGCTTTGCTCATCTTCTGCGATCCTATGCCCGCGGAGTGCGAGCGGCTGCGAAACCTTTCCAGCAGGAAATGGCAATCGCTGCTGACGTGGCTGGATACCAGCGGAACGTCACTGTACTTCCTCGATCGCCTAACGCAAGTGGAGCGGTGCGATGTGCTTCCGCCTGTGGTGTTGGCGCGTCTACAACAGAATCTGTTCGACAATACGGAGCGCACCGGCGGCATGATCGCTGAATCGACCGCGATTCAACTAGGTTTTCAGAACGCCGGTCTTTCCTATGCAGCGCTGAAGGGGTTTTCATTGTGGCCGCTCTCAGTGCCCAGGCCGGAGCTGCGCTCGCAACTGGATCTGGACTTTCTGATCTCTGCTCGGAACGCGCCTGAGGCGCGGCGGATTCTGGAGGGCAGGGGCTTTCGTCTGAAGGCTATCAGCGGCAGGAGCTGGGAGTTCAAGTCGAGCGAGCCCGGCAAGGCTTCGCTGAAGGACCTTTACAAGCCCACTTCTCATCGCTGCGTGGAACTGCACCTGGAGGCGGACGACTTGGGAGAGGCTTCACTCCTCGCTCGCACTGAGAAGCTCTACTTTCATGGTGTCTTTATGCCGGTTCTTCATCCGGTCGATCTATTCTTGGGGCAGGGAATGCACCTTTACAAGCATGTGTGTGGAGAGTTCTGGCGCACTGCTCATTTGATCGAGTTTCGTCGGCATGTCCTGGCACGGTATCACGATAGAGGCTTCTGGCGTGAGCTACGAAAGCTCGCTGAAGATAACCTGCGGGCCTCCGTCGGATTGGGCGTGATTGCGTTGTTGACCTCGCAGACAATGGGAGACTTTGCTCCGGAGGAGTTTACTTGCTGGACGGTCGACCGGCTACCGGTTCGGATACGGTTATGGGTCGAAAGGTATGGCCGTCGCTCCGTCGTTGCCAGCCATCCCGGTGACAAACTCTACTTACTACTACAGCAGGAACTCGAGCGTGTAGGCCTGACGGCAAAGCGGTCGCTGCGTCAGGCGTTATTGCCCAGGCGGTTGCCGCCGGCCATCGCGCATGGCTCGTCGAACGAGTCTCTATTGGCGCGCCTCGTTCGGTATCGCAGGCAAGTGTATTTTGTCCTGTTTCGGTTACGTTTTCATCTCGTGGAGGGACTGCGCTATCTGTGGGAGTCTATCCGCTGGCGGCAATATGTAGACCGGCTTGATCGATAGATACTATTGTTCCTGCTCGCGAAACCATTGCCAAGATTAGCGGGGAGCTACCGTCGAATCAGCGTCACTCGATCTTGCTTATTTTGTGAAACTGGGAAAAGAACAGAATAAGGACGGTATTAGCTTCAAACTACAGCTCATCCATAGCAACTGGCATCTCAAATTGGTTCTGTCAGAGAGATATGACGGTTGCAGCGCGCCCCCCATTACCGCATCTCATGACGATTCTCTCGATTCGATATGTATACCCATACGTGTAATTGCACGTTATTATGAAAAAGGAGGCTTAAAGTGGTCAATCAGCACGCCACATTTGGTTTACTGCCGGATTGCACTTGCTACAGGCTGAGGCAAGCCGCCCGCCTGCTGTCCCGCAACTATGACGCGTTCCTGGCCGAGTGCGGGATCAGTATTGGCCAGTTCGGCCTACTCGCAACCATCGCGGCTCATCAGGGCAAATCGATCTCTCAGATTGCGGAAGCCTTGAACATGGATCGCACCACGCTCACTCGCAATCTGATTCCATTGCAGAAGTTGGAATACATTGCCAGTGATTCTGGAGCAGATCGTAGGACTCGTTCCGTTCGACTGACTCCGGAGGGCGCAAAAACACTTAAGTCTGCTCTGCCAAAATGGCAAACGGCGCAACGCAAGTTTGAGAAACAAATAGGGCTGAAACAGGTAAAGCATCTAAACAGGGACCTGGACAGTTTGTTGGAGACGTTCTCCCACTGACAGCCGGTTACCAATAAACAGCCTTCGATTCTCGAAGGAGATTTGCAGGATTCCATGGAAAATAATCGTCGAGTAGTCGTCACGGGAGTTGGTCTCATCAGTCCGGTTGGGATTGGCACTGAAGAAACCTGGAGTGCACTTCTTGCTGGCGAGTCAGGCATAGCGCCCATTCAGTTGTTCGATGCGTCAGGCTATGCCTGCCGGTTCGCAGGGGAGGTCAAGGGCTTTGAGCCTGAGAGGTACATCGACCGCAAAGACGTGAAGAAGACGGGGCGCTTCATCCAGTTCGCGCTAGCGGCCGCCGAATTAGCGATGGCTCAATCCGGTCTTTCGATCACCGCAGGTAATGCGGAGCGAGTTGGAGTTCATGTCGGCAGCGGAATTGGCGCCTTCGAGGTAATCGAGAGAGAACACCGCAAGCTGATGGAGAAAGGTCCTCACAAAGTATCACCGTTCTTCATCACTGCTACGATTGCCAATCTAGCTGCAGGACAGATATCAATTCGCTACGGCGCATCTGGGCCGAATATAACGTGTGCAACTGCCTGCACGACGGGAGCCCACGACATTGGAGAAGCGTGGCATGTCATCCGCCGTGGAGATGCAGATGTGATGATCTGTGGAGGGAGCGAGGCAGCGGTTACTCCTCTCTCTGTCGCTGGATTCTCTTCAATGAGGGCTCTTTCTACTCGAAATGACAACCCCGCGAAAGCATCTCGCCCGTGGGATATGAATCGCGATGGCTTTGTTGTTGGGGAAGGCGCTGGAATACTGATCCTTGAGGAGCTTGAACATGCGAAAGCGCGGAGAGCCACGATACTCGCAGAGCTGGTTGGCTACGCTGCCAACTCTGATGCCTTTCACACTAACGCTCCGCCGGAAGATGGACGCGGTGTTCGTCGGGTAATGGAGCTTGCACTCGAATCTGCGAACCTTCGTCCGGATGACATTCAATATCTGAACGCACACGCGACCTCGACTCCTCTGGGAGATCTTGCGGAGGCGCGGGCGATCACTGCGGTCTTTGGCAAAGTGAAGGATTTCCGTGTCAGCTCTACAAAGTCGATGACCGGGCACCTGCTCGGCGGCGCGGGCAGCCTGGAGGCTGGCATTATCGTATGCGCATTGCAGGACCAGATTGCGCCTCCGACGACCAATATTGACGATCTCGATGAAGAGTGTACGCTTCCTCTCGTTCGTGACAAGGGAATGAGCTTGCCGATCGAGTACGCGATGACCAACTCTTATGGCTTCGGTGGAACCAACGCTTCGCTCATTTTTCGCAAATGGTGATTCGACGAAATGCCGCCCGTATAGCGTGCCAACTTCTTTTGTCGCTGTGATGAAAGTCGGTGAGCAAGAGGCGGCCCTCGGAGATTTAACCACGAATGGCCGCCAGGGATAGGCGGCCATTCGTAGTTAAGGTTTAGGTGCTTACTGCACGTTGAGCATAATGGTGGATGTAGCCGTGTAACTGCCGCTCGCCGCAGTCACAATCACCTTGTAACTGCCTGTGGTTGTGCCGGTGGAGCTTGGCGTCGTCGGTGTGGCAGGCAAAGAGCTTCCTCCGCACCCCATGGTCGCGCCCAGCATAAAGAAGCAAAGCACCGGGAGCACCAGGCGACGACGATACCGGCGAGGTATCAGACCCAGGCAAAGGAGCGCTGCGAAGGCCACGCCCGAGCGCCGGAATAGCTCCAGCGGAGCAGCCAAGGCTTTAGCCGCTGTGGACGAGATGGTCAGAGTGGTGGAGACCGGCGCGGTCGCTGAGAGGGGCACCGACGCTGGGCTGAGAGCACAGGTTGGCGCACTGGTTGGAGTGCCGGTGCCTTGGTATGTAACCGCGCAGGTGAGGTTGGCCGTACCGGTAAATCCATTGACGCTGGCGACCTGGACCGCCGTGGTGGCCGTGCCGCCGGGAGTCGCAATCGTTAGAGTAGTGGAGGTGGGCGATAGGCTGAAGCCCGTACCCGTTCCGGTCAGGGCAACGATGTGCGGCGAGCCGCTGGCGCTATCGGTGATGGTGATGGTGCCCGTGCGCTCACCGGCTGAAGCCGGGGTGAAGGTGACGCTGATGGTGCAGGTACCCGCGGCGGCAAGGCTGGTGCCGCAGGTAGTTGTCTTAGCAAAGTCGCCGGTGATGGCGATGTTGCTGATGGTGACTGCTGCGGTGCCGGAGTTGGTCAGCGTCACGGTCTGCGCGGTGCTGCTCGTGCCCTGGAGTTGGGCGGGGAAGGTCAGGCTCGTGGGCGAGACCGTCAGGGTTGCCGTCGCCGCCGAGACAGTGATGGAGACTGTATTGGAGGTTGCAGCGGCAAAGTTGCTGTCGTTCGCGTACTTCGCGGTGACCGAGTCAGTGCCCACGGCCAGCGAGGTAACGTTGAGCGTGGCCACGCCCGAGGAGAGCGTGGCCACGCCGATGCTGGTGGTACCGCTGTAGAAGATGATCGTCTCGCCGTCGGTCTTCAATCCCAGAGTGGTGTAGGGGCTGAGGATCGCGGTCAGAACGATCTGCGTGCCGAAGGTGGAGCTGCTGGCGCTTGAACTGAGCTTGAGCGTGGTGGTGGTCAACGCGCCGTTTAGAGGCGTAGTGGCCGAGGTGCTGGCAGTGAAGTTGGCGTCGCCCGCATAGGTGGCGCTGACTGCGTGCGCCCCGCTGCCGGGGACCGAGACGCCCGTCAAGGTTGCAGTGGCTGTGGCGGTCAGGTTGCTCATCTCGAGGAATATCTCGTTCAGGTCGCCGTCGGCGATGGCCATATCGGCCAGCCCGTCTTTATTGAAGTCGCCGACGACCTGGGAAAGATAGCTGGGTTCGGTGTCGGCCCCCGTCAAGCTGACGGGAGTCTTGAAGGTTCCGTCTCCGTTGCTGAGGAAGACCGAGAAGTGGGTGTCGCTGGCCATCGAGAAGTCAGCTTTGCCGTCGCCGTCGAAATCGCCAACCCCAAAGGAAGTCTCGTAGCTGTCATCCTTAGTCGCGATCGCCGTCTGAGCTTTGAAGGTGCCGTCGCCGTTGCCAAGCAGTGGCAGAATGTTCATCGTGTCCTCATCGTCGATGAGGTAAGTGATCAGGTCTAGCTTCTTATCTCCGTTGAAGTCGCCCAGTGCGAGAGCCCCAAAGCTGCCGTCGCTACCCATGCCCGCGGAGCTGATCGGCGTGCCCAGATTGAAGGTGGTCGTCCCGGTTCCGAGAAAGATGGCGATGGAGGAAGAGCCGCCGGGGGAATTTGCGCTCACTGAAACGGCTATGTCGAGCTTTCCGTCGCCGTTGAGATCTCCCAGCGCGAGCGAGTTGCCATAGCCGTCCAGAGTGAAGGAAGTCGGCCTCGCGGTGAAGGTGCCGTCGCCGTTGCCGAAGAGCACCGTAAGGGTAGACCCGGTATCTCCTCCGATGATTGCGAGGTCTGGCCTGCCGTTGCCGTCGAAGTCTCCGGCCGCGACCTGGTCGGGATAGTTCCCGGTCGGCTCGGGCGTCGCTACTTTGGTGAAGGTGCCGTCACCCTTCCCGAGCAGGATTGTGACCGTGCTCTCGGCGCCGTCGGTTGCAGCAATATCCAGCTTGCCGTCGCCGTTGAAGTCAGCTACAGCCAAACCGCTGGGAAAGTTGACGCTGTTGATCGTCGAAGAAGTAAAGGTGCCATCTCCGTTGCTTAACTCCAGGGTTAGCGAGTTGGGGCAGGCCAACCCGAGGGCGGGGCCGCAGCCCGGAGTACCGCCATTGGCAACCACGATATCCAGCTTGCCGTCGCCGTTGAAGTCGCCGGAGGCAATCGCTTCGGGCTGATCTCCCGTGGGTGGCGGCGAGAAGGTGTTCAGGGCATAGGTCAGAGAGGTATGGCTCAGTGTTGCGGTTCCAAGCGTGATGTTGCTATTGGTGGTGTCGACGAAGGAGACGTTGCCGGTGGGGGAGGCTGCTCCGCGCGAGCCCGCTACGGTTCCGGTGAGGGTGTAGGGTGCGGTCGCGCCGGAGCTGCTGATGGTGGTATTCGTCGCTCCCGAGGCCAGAGGGGGAAAGCTCAGGGCGACAGGATAGGCCGTCCCGGCGATCGTCAGAGTAAGAGTGCCGTTCAGAGCGCCGGCCGGGGTGGGCGCGGCCTTTAGAAAGATGAAACATTGTTCGTCTGGCGTAGTGGCGGTCGAGCAGGTGGAGGTCGAATCGATCGCGAACGAGCCCGTCACCACGATGGAGCTGATCGGCGTACTGGTTTGCACGACGACTGTTTGCAGGGCACTCGTGGAGCTGGCGCTCGTCGTCGGGAAGACAAGATTCGAGGGAGTGATGTGAACGTAGGGAGCGTCGGCCCGGGAGACGGCAGGCAGCAGCAACAGGCTTAGGAGGAGGCAGGCAAACCGGCGTAACACCATTCAGATAACCTCAGCAGAAAGTGGGTGGATTAGGTCAATGGAATCATTGCGATACCAGGGTGATCGTAGCCGCCTGCCTGCGAAGAGGGAGCAACCCGTTTGGTAGATATTTGCAGAAGTTTGCCGAATCAGGAGAAGAGGATTGCCCAGCCGAGGGAGACGCAAAAAGGCCGCCCGAATGGGGCGGCCCTTTTTTTGTACAAATGGATGGGGAGGTTACCGGCGGACGCAGACGCGGTGGTGGTGGCGTGTACGCCACACGCGGCAGGGACGCTCGGCGAAGGCGTTGGCGGTGAAGAGCAGAACGAGAGCGGATAGAACGATCTTTTTCATAGGGATAGGTCTCCTGATGGGTATGATGCCATGCTGGCCTGAGGGAAGGTGGTTAATTATCAAAAAGTAACGTACTTCAAACGGTTCCCGAAACCGCATGGGAGAGTTATCCACAAGGGCCTCCCTTCAGTCGGCAGCGATTATCTGTACGGGTGAATCTCCGCTTCGCGCAGGAAGTCGAAGCTGCCCGAACCGCGCGGAGTGACGTGGGTAATACGGCTGGTATGGACGATCTCGTTGTTGGGATACCACAGCGGAATACTGGGCAGTTCATCGGCCAGAATCTGCTGGACCTCGACGTAGGCACGGCGGCGGGTGGGCTCGTCGGTGGTGGCGGCAGCCTGCCGGAGCAGCTCATCGACGCGGGCGTTCATGTAGTGGCCGCGGTTGCCGCCCTTGGGCGGAAATCGGTCGGAGCTGTAGGCGTAGCGGAAGATATCCGGGTCTTCGTTGGAGCCTACCCACTTGAGCGCGTACATCTGGAAGGCTCCTCGGGTAACGTCGGCGTAGAAGGTCCCGAACTCGGCCGAACGCAAGGTCAACTCAATTCCGGCGGGGCGTAGCTGCTGCTGCAAAATAACGGCGAGCAGGCGCGTGGTCTCGTCGGTCGAAGTCTTCATCTCCAGCCGCAGGCGGACGCCTTGCTTGTCTGGAGAGAAGCCGGCAGCGTCAAGGAGCCGAGTGGCGCGGGCGATATCGTGCGGATAGCGCGGAAGTTGGCTGGCAGCGGCCCAGTGGCCGGGGGGCAGCAGCATCTCGGCCAGGTGGGCTTGATTACGCCACAGCGCGCGGATGATGGCCTCGCGGTCGATGGCGCAGGCGATGGCCTGACGAACGCGCTTGTCGCGCAGCGGTCCGTCGGCGACGTTGAAGTTGAGGTACATGACAGTAGAGCTGGGAGCGGACTCGGTGATGAGCCCCTTGGCGTTGCGGAGGGCGTAGACCATGTCGAGCGTAAGGTCGTTGCTGGCGATATCGGCAGAGCCTTTTTGCATCTCGAGTGCGACGGTAACGGCATCGGGCACGACAGGGAAGCGGACACGCTCAAGATGCGCAGGCCCCGCCCAGTACTCGGGATTGCGAGCCACGACGACATCTTTATCCACGGTGGCGCTGACGAATCGAAATGGCCCTGAGCCGACAGGGTTGCGGCCCAGCTCCTTGCCGGAGTTCTTTGGTACGACTCCAAAGAGACCATCAGACAGGTTGAAGAGCAGAGAAGCGTCGGGCCGTTTGAGATGGAGAATGAGGATCTCGGGCGTAGGAGCTTCGGCCTTGCTCACAGCCTCAAAGGCTCCTGCCTTCGAGGTGATGAGAGTCCCGTCGATGAGCGAGTTTACGGTGTAAGCAGCATCTTGGGCCGTAAGGGGCTGGCCGTTGTGGAAGCGAACACCCGTGCGGATGCGGAATATCCATGTAAGTGGATCTGGCTGGGACCACGCAGTAGCCAGCCAGGGCTGCATCTGGAAGTGCTCATCCTTGCGGACGAGTGGGTCAAAGATGAGCGAGCCGATGCGCTCGGACTGGGCATCGGTGCCGATGCGGAGGTCGAGGTTGGTGGGGCTGGAGTCGATGAGGACTACAGCAGTGTTGGGGTCTTCGTGGCGAGGGGTGCAGGCGGTCAGGAGCAGCAACGCGCAACTGAGGCCAAACCATCTCCTCCCCGGCTTGGTGGCGCGGCGGCTCATGCGTAGGTGACCTTGCCCAGGATGACGGGTCGGCTGGCCCCGGTGGCTGCAGGAACGTTACCCGGACGCTGGTGCCAGGTGAGCCAGGCCAACAGCGCGAAGGCCACGGCCTCCTTGGCCTCGGCGGGGATGCCGCGTTCTCCGATATCGATGACCTTGACTCTCAGCGGCTCGAGAGCGGCGCGCAAGAGGCCGACGAGGTGGATATTACGGGCTCCGCCGCCGCTGACGATGAGGTCGGTGGCAGTGGACTGATTCAGGTGTGGCTGGCAGAAGCGAACATAGGCCGCGGCGATGGTGGAGGCGGTGAGCGCCGTGGTGGTAGCCAGTATGTCGAGGCTGGAGGCGTCGCCGCAAAGCTCGAGGAGGCGATCGACATAGGCAGAGCCGAACTGCTCACGCCCACACGACTTGGGCGGAGGGGCAGAAAAGTAGGGGTTACGCAGCAACTCATCGAGAACCCGCTGGAGGATCTGGCCACGGGCGGCGGTCCTGCCGTAGGCGTCCAGCTTTTTGCGGAAGAGCCGTTGCATCAGGGTGTCAATGACCATATTGGCGGGGCCAGTGTCGAAGGCCAGAAGGTCTTCGAGCGACGCAGCGGCGGGCATGGCGGTCAGATTGGCGATGCCGCCCAGGTTGAGCAGGATGCGGTTGCGGGTAGGGTGGCGGAAGAGCGTGTAGTCGAGCATCGGGACCAGTGGCGCGGCCTGTCCACCGGCGGCCATATCGGCGGGGCGCAGGTCGCTGACGACGGGAACGCGCAGCCGCTCGGCCACGACGGAGGCTTCGCCGGTCTGCCACGTGGCGCGGGTAGAGCTTCCGAGAAAGGGCGCGGCAACGGCCTGATGGTAGATGGTCTGGCCGTGGAGACCGACGAGTTGGGGCTTCAGGTTGAGGGTGTTGGCGGTGGCCTCGACGGCATCGGCGTAAAGCTCGCCGAGCCGCCAGTTGAGGAGGGATAGCTCGGCGACGGGCAGAGCGGCGTTCTCCATGGCGCGGAGGATGGCGTTGCGGACGGCACGAGGGTAGGGAAAGGCCCGATGGCCGAGGAGTTTGATGCGGCCCGTGGAGCCGATGCGGACAATGGCCACGTCGATGCCGTCAGCGGAGGTGCCGGACATGACTCCGGCGATGGTCATGGGCTTCGATTGAACTAGCTGGGAAGACCGGGATGTCGCGTGGCTGGCTTTATTCATATCCAACCGATCTTTTGGCTTCGTCCCTGCATATTCTACGTAGGCTTTTCACAAAAGCTTTCTGCTCATTCCGCCACCCTCCCAGGTTTGTGAGGTTGAGGGGGGGATGTAGCTCCGAGATCAACGTACGTTCTCTTTGCTCGATGTTGTTCTCTACGATCTCGAATTTATATTCGAGATTTTTTTTCATCCAATCAGTCAGCCCCTTCTCGTCTGAATCTTTGAATCGATAATTGGTGAAATCCTTGGAAGATCCTCCCAAGCCACGAGGAATAGCTTTTAGTGACGGCTTGTCTTGTGACTTTTTGAGCAGTGCTCCCAAAGAACGGCGGAACGTAGAGGATGAGCTGGCTGTGTGCTCTCTGTGATCTCTCTCCTTCAGGCTTGACTTAGTCATGCCGATATAGAGAAGCCTCGATTCGTCAACTTCAATTCGCCCAAGAGAACAGCCTTTCTTCAAGTAGAAAGCATAGACTCCAGGCACGTCAGGAATTTCTTCGTTATCCTTTTTCGCACGTAGCGTCATTTAGGACCATCCTTGAGTTCGCGTCTGAGATCAGCCAGCAGGTTCAGGGCTTCGAGCGGTGTCAGAGAATTGATATCGGCCTCGGCCAGGCGATCGACGACACGCTGCGAGAGCGGGGTAAACATCGTCATCTGGAGCGACGGCGCAGGCTCTTCGAGCAGCGAAGCCGAGACCGAGTTCTTCTCCGCGCGTTCATGTACCTTGAGCACCTCTCGCGCGCGAGTAATGACGGACTGCGGCAACCCAGCCAGACGGGCTACCTCGATGCCGTAGCTCTTGCTCGCGGCCCCCGGTTCGACCGTGTGCAAGAAGACGATGCCGCTTGCCGACTCCTTGACCGAGACGCGGACATTTTGCAGGCGCGGGAGCTTTTCCGAGAGCAGAGTCAGCTCGTGATAATGCGTGGCGAAGAGGCTGCGGGCTCCGATGCCGTTGTGCAGATGTTCGACCGTAGCCCAGGCCAGAGAGAGGCCATCGTAGGTGGCGGTGCCGCGGCCCATCTCGTCCAGTAGCACCAGCGACCGCGAGGTGGCGGTATTCAGAATCGCGGCAGTCTCGGTCATCTCGACCATGAAGGTGCTGCGGCCGCGGGCCACGTTGTCGCTGGCCCCGATGCGGGTGTAGATGCGGTCCACAAGACCGAGCCGCATCCTCTCGGCAGGCACGAAGCAGCCGCACTGCGCCATGATGACCAGCAGCGCAGCCATGCGCAGGTAGGTGCTCTTACCGCCCATGTTGGGTCCGGTCATCAGCAGGATGGAGGGACCGTTCTGCGCGTCCAGATAGAGCGAGTTGGGAATAAATCGGCCTATGCCCGAGTCCTCCATGCGGCGCTCGACGACGGGGTGGCGTGCCTGCACGAACTCGAGCGCGGTGGAGTCGTCCACCTGCGGGCGCGTCCAGCCGCGCAGCGCGGACAGATGAGCGAAGTTCGAGAGCAGGTCTATCTCGGCGATGCGGCGGGCAGAGTCGCGAATACGGCTGGCTGCGGCGAGCAGTTGCGCCCGCAGCTCAGCGAAGATGCGGCGCTCGATCTCGAGCGAGCGGTCCTGCGCGGTGAGGATGCGGTTCTCGTAGTCCTTCAGCTCGGGCGTGGTGAAACGCTCGGCATTTACCAGCGTCTGCTTGCGCTCGTAGTCGGCGGGAACGGCGCGGGCGTTGGCCTTGGTGATCTCGATGTAGTAGCCGAAAACGGTGTTGTAGCGCACCTTGAGCGAGCCGATGCCGGTGCGCTGGCGCTCGCGCTCTTCGATTGCGATTAGCGCCTGCCGCCCACTGTGGCTCAGCTCGCGCAGCTCGTCCAGCTCGGCGTGCAGACCGGGCCGGATGACGTTGCCGTCGGCCAGTGTGGCAGGAGGTTCGGCGACGACGGTGGCGGTAATCAGCTCGTGCAGGTCTTCAAGCGGGTCCAGCTCAGCGGCAAGAGCTTGCCAGCGTGGAGCCTTGAGCGCCAGGACCGCACGGCGCAGCTCCGGCAGACAGGCCAGCGTGGCGGCCAGAGCCATGGTCTCTCGGGGACCGGCGGAGTCCGCAGCAACACGGCCAAGAAGCCGTTCTAAATCGAGGATGTTGTCCATGGCGCGCCGGACGGACTCGCGGCGGAGCAGGTCGGCATGGGCCTCGGCCACGGCTTCGAGGCGCGGCTCGATCTCCGTCAGCTCCAGCGACGGCCTCAGCAGCGTCGCACGCAGCAGACGCTTGCCCATGGGGGTGCAGCAGGCGTCCAGCGTGTAGCAGAGCGTGGTCTGGACGGACTCGCCGGAGAAGAGCGGATCGACCAGCTCCAGGTTGCGGACACTGACAGCATCCAGCTCCAGCGAGCCGGAACGTTCATAGAAGCGCAGTTGAGTGACGTGCTCGAGCGCGCCCTGCTTAGTGGAGCGGAGGTAGTGGAGCAGCCCTCCCACGGCGACGGCAGCAGCCTCGTGCGCAGCGAGGCCCAAGCCATCGAGCGAGTGCACTTTGAAGTGCTGGCGGACCAGCGGCAGTGCGTACTCGGCGGTGAGGACGTACTCGTCCACAGCGGTCTTGGTGCGGATGGCGTCGAGGCCGGAGTCCTCGGTCTTTTCGGACTCGCCCGCGAGAGTGGGCTGAGCAGAGAGGCCCAATCCGCTGGCCGTGTAAAGCAGCTCAGCCGGACGGATGCGGCCCAGCTCGTCGGCGGCCTGGGCGAAGGCGTTAGGGCCGGGGAACTCGGTGGCGCGCAGGTCACCAGTGGAGAGATCGACCATCGCAAGCCCCGCCGTGCCGGACTTGAGGACCACCACCGCGGCCAGCCAGTTCGAATCCCCGGCTCCAAGGCTGGGGTCGATGGCTGTGCCGGGCGTCAGGACGCGGGTGACCTCGCGCTTGACGATGCCCTTGACCGTCTTCGGGTCTTCCATCTGCTCACAGAGCGCGATGCGGTAGCCCTTGCGCAGCAGCCGCTGCAGGTAGACCTCGGCCGCGTGGTAGGGTACGCCGCACATAGGCTGCTTCTTTTCTTTGTCGCGAGCGGTCAGGGTAAGCTGTAGCTCACGCGCGACCAGAATCGCGTCGTCGTAAAAAAGCTCGTAGAAGTCGCCGATGCGGCAGAACATCAGGCAGTCCGGATGGGCCTGTTTGGCGGCAAAGTACTGGCGCATGACCGGGGTAAGGGAGGTGTCTTGTGCTGCGTCGTATGCGGTGTCGTTTGCCATCGTTTGGAGAGGTCAGGATATCGTATGAGTTTGAGGACAATTGGCCATGATTGAGATTCGATTGACGCCGGAGGAGTTCGCAGGCAGGGTAACGAGGCTGCAGGCGGAGCACGGCATCCGGCTTGACGGGGACGCGGGGCGGCTGACCAAGTCGGGCGTAACGGCGGCGTATGCCTATCAGGATGGCCTGCTGACGGTAAATATCCTGGAGAAGCCGTTCTTCGTGAGCACGGAGTACTGCGAGGCGGAGCTTCGGAAGTTTCTGGGGTGAAGCTGGCTTTGGCCGGTTATCGGGGCGTACGGAGCGTAAGGCGATATACTGATTCATAGCGCGTTATGTCCTTACTTTGGCTCAGGGTCGCGGTGTTTCTGTATGGTGTAGCTGCCCTGGCGGTGTTGCCTGCGGCGCTCTACGACCGCCCCCGGTGGCGGCACGTAGCCGTACCCGCCACGGTGATCGCAATCCTCTTCCACTTCGTCTCTCTAGCCGAGATGATGAACGCCGCGCACCATGAGCTGCCTGTGGACGCGCACGAGACCCAGACCCTGCTGGCGCTGCTCCTGGCCGGGGCCTTCCTGGTGGTCTACGCGCGCTTCAAGACCGTGGCGCTGGGCGTCTTTCTGCTGCCCGTGACCTTTCTTTTGTGCCTGGTGCCCGCCTTCAAGCCCCACCAGGAGACGCTGCCGCTGATCCAGCAGGGATGGGTCTTCCTGCACATTGTGCTGCTGCTGGCGGCGTACGCGGCGCTGCTGCTCTCACTGGGAGCAAGCCTGCTCTATCTGATCGAAGAGCGCAGGCTGAAGACCAAGGCCATGTCGCGCAGTGCCATCAAGTTTCCACCGCTTGAGACCATCGACCAGATCGCCTTGAAGACGCTGCTCTTCGGGTTGCCGTGCATGACAGCCGGACTGCTGATCGGCTCTCTGCTGGCGCAGATCGACTACGGCGCCAGCTACTTCCGCGACCCGAAGATCCTGCTGGCCTTTGCCATGTGGCTGGCCTACGTGGCGATGATCTTCATCCGCAGAAGCTCGGGCCTGCGGGGCCGGAGAGCGGTCTATCTCTCCAGCTTCGTCTTCTTTGTGGTGCTAACGGTGTGGGCCGCGAACCAGTTCTCGTCCGTACACAGGTTTACCGCGCTATGAGTGAGCAGAGCCTGGTGCTCCTGGGAGTCAACCACAACACCGCTCCGGTAGACGTGCGCGAGCGGCTGGCGATCCCGGCTGGACGGCTGGCCGATGCGACCAGAAGCCTTGCCCAGCAGCCGGGGATTCGCGAAGGGCTGATCCTTTCGACCTGCAACCGTGTGGAGATCCTGACTCTACAGGAAGACGCTCCCGACCTGCTGCGGTTTTTGCACGAGTACTTTGCCGTCCCGGCGGCGACGATCCAGCCGCATCTGTACGAGTTCCGCGAGCGTGAGGCCGTGCGGCACCTGTTCCGGGTCGCATCTTCTCTGGACTCGATGGTAGTCGGCGAGCCCCAGATTTTGGGGCAGGTAAAGGAATCCTACTCGGTCGCGCGGGAGGTGGGCGCAGTCTCCGGCACGTTGGAGCCTCTGCTGCAACGCGCGTTCACGGTGGCGAAGAAAGTTCGGACGGAGACGCAGATCGGCAGCTCCAGCGTGTCGATTGCAAGTGTGGCCGTGGACCTGGCCAGGAAGATCTTCGGCGCGCTGGCCAACAAGACCGTGCTGCTGGTGGGCGCGGGCAAGATGTCGGAACTGGCGGCGCGGCACCTGATCGAGCAGGGTGTGGGGTCGATTTTGGTCTCGAACCGCACGGTGGAGCGCGCGGAGAAGATCGCCGACTCGCTGCGGACGCCGAAGATTACGACCGGCGTGCTGCCCTTCGAGGATCTGTACGCCGAGGCGCATCGAGCCGATATCGTGATTACCTCGACCGGAGCGGCGCACCAGATCTTCGGCCGCCAGCATGGGCAGAGCTTTGTGCAGCGGCGGAAGGGACGGCCAATCTTCTTTATCGACATCGCCGTGCCCCGCGACGTGGACCCCAAGGTCAACGAGGTCGAGGGCTGCTTCGTCTACGACATCGACGACCTGCAACAAGTGGCCGCGGCGAACATGGCCGACCGCAGCCGTGAAGCAGCCGAGGCGGAGCGGATCGTGACCAGCGAGGTCGACCGCTACCAGCAGAAGCTGCTGTCGCTGGACGCAGTGCCGGTCATCAAGGCTCTTCAGGCGCAGGCGGAGACGCTGCGGCAGGGCGAGCTGGCCAGGGTACAGGCGCGGCTGGCCGGACTTACCCCGGCTCAGATCGAGGCCGTCGAGGCGTTGACGCGGTCGCTGACGAACAAGTTTCTGCACGCTCCGCTGATGGCAGTGCGCGATGCGGCGGCGCAGGGAGATACGGCGGGGCTGGCTCGGCTGGAAGAGTTGTACGTGGCCAAGGATGGCCGTCGAGGGAGTTAACCCCGAAGTATCCGAAATCGCCCGCAGTGTCTCCGGGAACGGTATTCTGGTGTTGATATGGATACGATTCGGATTGGGTCACGAGGGTCGCAGCTGGCGCTGTGGCAGGCGAACTTTATCGCCGATGAGCTGCGGCGCGCGGGTAATACGGTCGAGATCGAGGTCATCCGTACCACCGGCGACCGGATGCAGACGCCGGGGTTCGTGCTGCCCGCAGGCCCCAACGGCGAGAAGCCGGACGGCAAGGGGATCTTCATCAAGGAGATCGAAGAGGCACTGGCCGCAGGGCGGATCGACCTGGCTGTACACAGCCTGAAGGATCTGCCCACCACGATGGATGCACGCTTTGCGATGGCAGCGATTCCGCCCCGAGCCGACGCACGCGATGCCTTCGTCTGCGAGACGTACTGGGGACTGCACATGCTGCCGGAGTGGGCGCGGATCGGCACCACCAGCCCGCGGCGGCGAGCTCAGCTTCTGGCGCTTCGGCCCGATCTTCAGTTCGTGGAGATGCGCGGTAACATCGACACGCGGTTACGCAAGCTGGAGGACGGCGAGTGCGACGCGCTGGTGCTGGCCTGTGCCGGCCTGGACCGGATCGGCCGTACGGAGTCGGTGCATCAGCGGTTTGGGGTGGATGAGCTGACGCCCGCTCCGGGGCAGGGGGCTCTTGGGCTGGAGACTCGGCATCCCGAGCACGCTGTAGATGTAACTCGGGATGCCGCAATCTACGCGGCTGTCCGGGCGCTGGAGTGCTGGGAGACGCGCTTTGCGGTCGAGGCCGAGAGGGCGTTCCTGAATGGGATGGGCGGCGGGTGCGACCTGCCGCTGGGAGCTTACTGTCAGGCCCGCGCCGGAGGTTGGGAGATGAGGGCGCAGGTGCTGGCGCGGGATGGGGAACAGTCGGTGGAGGTAACTCTGCGGACCGAGGCCGGTGAAGATGCTGTTGCTTTGGGCACACGGGCAGCGAAGTGGGTGAAAGACGCCGGTGGGTTGGATCTGCTGGATGAAAAGCTGGTGGGGTAGGCAGTTAAAATCTATATCTCAATGAGACACGGGCGACAGCCATTTGTTATTGCTTTTGGTCTCTGCTTTTGCGGTTGCTTCTGAGGTAGGTCCGGGCTTTAGCCCGGACATCTCCAACCCGCCACAGATGCGGGTTTTAGCCCCCGAGGTACGCTTTCTTCAACCCAGCCCTTAATGCTCGATGGCCCGCTGTGGCATATTTGCCCATGCAACCCCGAGAACCGTACGAAGTACCTAAGGCTGTTTGTAGTCGAATGAATACTCAACCGTAATGTGGTTTCCCTGCGGCAACGGGCCGAATCCGTCAACGCGCTGCACGGCCCTTAACGCCGACATATCCAATGTAGGCGAACCGCTACGGGTACCGACACGAGCGTTCGAGGGCACACCGTCGTGGTCGATATCGAAGATGATGGTGACGCGCTTGCCGTTTGAGGCGCGAGAGTCAGCCTCAGCCGTGAGCCACTGCGCCGCGACCTTCTGGTTCACGATACGAACGTAGTAGGCATAACGGTCGCCGAAGGCCTTGTCCTCGACGGTCATACTGGCGGTGCCATTCTTGAGCTGCGTGACGGCCTGCGGGATGCGCACCCCGGCGGTCTCGCCCGTGGTGGCCTTGGTGGGCTGCGGGACGACGGGCTGCGGATGCTTGGGCGGCGCTGGCGTAGGCTTCTCAGCGGTTTTGACCGGCTTGGGCGGCGGAGCCTTGGTGGGGATCAGAACTTCGTTCGGCTTGGGTGGAGGCTCGGCTTTGGCCTTGGGCGGCGGCTCGGGCGCGGGGCTGGGCTTCTCGCTGGTCAGGACGGCATTGTCCTTGGTGAGCTGCTTTGGCGGCAGCGGCAGCGAGTTGACCATCGTGGCCTGGATGGCCCCGGCCTGCATATCGGCCTGGCCCCAACCCTTGTGGCGGGTAAAATCGGCCAGCGACCAGCCCAGCACCAGACCCACAATGAGGACGTGCAGCAGGATGGCTCCGCCGAGGCCGATGGGCGTGCGTTCGCCGGTGTCGATGGGGCGTCGGATTGGGAGAAGCTCAGTGGGCATCGGGGAATTACTTCTCGAAGGGCTGTGTCACGATGCTGATATTGGTGATGCCGGAGCGTTTGACCGACTCCATGACCGAGGCAAAGGCTCCGAAGGGAACCCGCTCATCGGCGCGGACGTAAACGGTCTGCTTGCCGGGGTCTGCGGCATGGGCCTTGAGCAGCTCGGGCAGGTCGGCTACGTTGACGGGCTTATCGGCCCCGCTGGCCTGGAGAAAGACGTTCTGGTCCTTGTCGATCGTGATGACCATGCGCTCTTCGGTGAGCGTCTGGGTGGAGCGCGTGTGGGGAATCGCCACGTCGATGCCGGACTGGAGTACCGGAGCCGTGAGCATGAAGATGAGCAGCAGCACCAGCACCACGTCTACCAGCGGCGTGATGTTGATGTCGGCGAGCGCGGTTTGGGTGCGGCCCTTGGCGGAGAAGGCCATGTTAGACGCCCCTCCGCCGTTCCTGCGCGAGCGTCGCGGGTTCGGGCTGCTGAGTCGGCGGCGGCACGTAGGCGGCAGCGTTCTCGATAGCGTTCAGCAGCTCGCGGCCGAAGTCGTCCATGCGCGAGCCGAAGTCGCGGAGCTGCGCCGTCAACTGGTTGTAGCCGATGACGGCAGGAATAGCGACGAGAATTCCGGCGGCGGTGGTGATGAGCGCCTCCGAGATTCCCGGGGCGACCGCGCGCAGTGTTGCCGCGCCAGCGGTGCCGAGGCCGTGGAAGGCGTCGATGATGCCCATGACGGTGCCGAAGAGGCCGATAAACGGGGAGATATTGGCGATGGTGGCCAGCCAGGTGAGGCGCTGCTCCATGCCGGTGAGGGCCTCGCTGGCAGCGGTAGCGGCGGCGCGCTCGAGGCCCACGGGGTTACGGGGCAGACCGCGCCCGCCAGACTGGCGCTGGTACTCGTCGTTGATCTCGGTGAAGACCGGCACCAGCGGCGAGGGCTTGAACTGCTCGGCTACGGCGGCTATCTCGCTGAGACGCCCGGCGCGGCGGAAGGCCCGCAGGAAGCGAGCGCTTTGCTTGCGCGCGGAGGAGAAGCTGGCGGCCTTCGAGAAGATGATCGTCCAGGAGAAGAGGCTGGCCGCTAGAAGCAGGATGAGGACCGCGAAGGCTACCGGGCCGGAGTTGTGGAGGATCTCGCCGATGGCGCTGGAGTGCGCGGCGGCGGGGAGCGGGTTAGCGGCGAGATCGGGCTCCTGAAAGCTCAGGAGGAGGGCTGCGGCTAGGGAGTGGAGCGGCATGGGCGTTGTGGGTTCCTCTGCGACGAGTGTACTGCGCGTGTACAGGATAAATGGTCGACAGGCTGTAGGATGCAGCGGGCCGGGTTGTGGGTAAAAGGTTTATCGGCTGAGACGGTACGCTGGTTCAGCGCCTGTGCTTTTAGGCTTGTGCGCGGCTCCGATCTCGAGTGTTGATCCATCCTCCGGGGGCGGCGTGTTATGCTTCGCCAAAGCGAACGTGAGGCGAAGCAGAGATGCTGCTGGAGTTGCGGGCCGAAAACTATGCTGTGATCGACCATGCCGTGGCCGAGTTTGGCCGTGGGCTGAACCTGTTAACGGGAGAGACCGGCGCGGGTAAGTCGATCCTGATCGATGCGCTGGCGCTGCTGCTGGGCGGCAAGGCATCGTCGGACTTTGTGCGTCATGGCGCAGAGCGGGCGGTAGTGGCCTGCGTCTTCGAGACGACGCCTGGGGCGCTGGCGGTGCTCGACGAGAACGGGATCGACTCCGAGGGTGATGAGATTCTGCTACGGCGAGAGATCACGGCCACGGGCAAGGGGCGGGTCTTCGTCAACAACCAGCCCGCGACCGTGGGGGTGCTGCGGCAACTGGCCCCGGAGCTGGCTCTGGTGCATGCGCAGGGCGAGACCATGGGGGCCTTCGACCAGATGCAGCAGCGGGTGTTGCTTGATCGGTTTTCAGGCTTCTCGCTAGAGGCGGTGGCGTCGGCCCACGCGGCTTGGCGGGAGACGCGGGCGCGGCTCGACACCATGCTCTCGGACGAGCAGGACCGGCTGCGGATGGCGGATCTATGGCGGTTTCAGAGCCGCGAGATCGACGAGGCGGGGATTGCTGGGCCGGATGAAGATGAGTTGCTGGAGGCCGAGAAGCGCGTGCTGGCCAACGCCGAGAAGCTATACGGCGCGGCAATGAACGCCTATGACCAACTGTACGAATCCGAGCACGCGGCGGAGACGACGCTGGGCGCGGCGCTGAAGCTCGTGGACGAGCTGGCGCGCTATGACGCCCGGTTTGCCGAGCCGGCGCAGCAGTTGGCAGCCGCCAAGGCCACGGTGGAGGATCTTTCGGCCACTCTGCGGGACTTCGCCGACGGGGTACAGGCGGGGCCGGAGCGATTGGCCGAGATTGAAGACCGGCTGGCCACGCTGGACCGGCTGAAGCGCAAGTACGGCCGGACGCTGGCCGAGGTGATCGCGTTTGGCGCGGATTCGGCGCGGCAGTTGGCTGAGGTTGAGAATCGCGACGCAGTGCTGGCCGAGTTGCGCGAGCAGGAGACGCAGCGGGCAGCGGCGTATGAGGCCGCAGCGGGCGAGTTGACGCTGGCTCGGACCGAGGCGGCGCGGCGGCTGGAGCGGCTGGCGGAGCGACAGATCAACGACCTGGCAATGAATGTTCGATTTGCGATTGCGGTAGAAGCCAAAAAGAATAGCTGGACGGCGCATGGCTGGGATGAGGTCGCCTACCGGATCGCGACCAACGCGGGCGAGCCTCTGAAGCCGCTCGAAGAGATCGCTTCGGGGGGCGAGATGTCTCGCGTGATGTTGGCCTTGAAGGTTACGGTGGAGGAGGGCGTCGCGTTGCGCGGCGGCAAGAAGAAGGCCGTGCTGCCCCGAACGCTGGTCTTCGACGAGATCGACATCGGTATCGGCGGGCGAGCGGCCGAAGCTGTGGGGCAGAAGCTGAAGACGCTCTCGAAGACCCAGCAGGTGCTCTGTATCACCCATCTTCCGCAGATCGCGGCCTTCGGGGATCAGCACTTTCTGATCGAGAAGAAGGAGGCCGGTGGCCGGACGCACACCAACGTCCGCCGCATGGAGGAGCCGGAGCGGGTGCAGGAGATTGCGCGGATGCTGAGCGGGGCGAAGCTCTCGGAGACCAGCGTGCGTCATGCACAGAGCTTGATTGAGGCGAGCCGGTAAACGCACACATCTCCGGGAGTACAGGCCGCATCCGAGTGCGGTAGAGGTGCCCTATGACCGACAAAGTCAAGAAGTGCGCACATCCGCTGTGTAGCTGTATGGCGGCTCCCGGCTCGAACTACTGCTCGAACGTCTGCGCCGATTCGAAGGGCATGACGTCGCTGGCCTGCGACTGCAAACATCCGGGATGCTCGGCGAAGCTGTAAAGGGCGGATCTTTTCCGCTTCAGATGAGAGCTGGACTTATCAAAATAGATGGTTTATAGGGTCAGCACCGGCTCCCCCGGAGGTGCCTGCCGAGGCACCAGTTTTGAGCCGGAATTGATGACCTCAGCAGGTTGAAGCGGTATACTGAGGAAGTGACAACATCAACCCTAGACCCCGTCGTCAGCCCGTCTGTTTCTGTTACCAAGCGTGTCCTCCTTCTCAAGCCTCGCGGCTTCTGCGCGGGCGTGGTGCGCGCGATCGATATCGTGCGTATTGCACTGGAGACGTTTGGTGCGCCGATCTATGTCCGCAAGGAGATCGTGCATAACAGCTACGTGGTAACCGATCTGGCGAAGAAGGGCGCGATCTTCGTCAATGAGCTGGACGAGGTGCCTGCGGGCGCTCGTGTGATCTACTCCGCTCATGGCGTCTCGCCCGCTGTACGTGAGGCAGCCAAGGCACGCGGCCTGAAGGTGATCGACGCGACCTGTCCGCTGGTGACCAAGGTGCACGTGGAGGCGATCAAGTTCGCCAAGCAGGGCTACTCGCTGGTCCTGGTGGGGCATCGCGACCATGAAGAGGTCGAAGGCACGCAGGGCGAGGCTCCCGATGTGACCCAGGTGGTCTCGACCGTGGAAGAGGTAGCAGCGCTGGTGGTTCCGGACCCGGACAAGGTGGCCTACCTGACCCAGACGACGCTCTCGCTCGACGAGGCGCGGTACATGATCGAGGCGCTGAAGAAGAAGTTCCCGAACATCGTCGGGCCGCACGCGCAGGATATCTGCTACGCGACGGAGAACCGTCAGGTGGCTGTGAAGAACGTGGCCCACGGCGCGGACCTGGTGCTGGTCGTCGGCTCGAAGAACAGCTCGAACTCTAACCGTCTGGTCGAGGTCTCGAAGAATCTTGATACGAACTCGTATCTCATCGATACGGCGGATGCGATCGACCCCGCTTGGCTGGATGGGGTGAATACGGTTGCGGTAACGGCTGGGGCCTCGGCTCCGGAGGTGCTGGTGAAGGACGTTGTCGAATACCTGCAATCCAGAGGATATGGAGATGTCGACGAGGTTGAGGTAATGCCTGAGAATGTTCGGTTTGGTTTGCCGCCGGAGATCGTTCAGGCGATTGCTTCTGCTCCAGCGGTCGCGCGGTAGTCCAGTCAGAGCCACAGAGTACAAGAGAGTTTGCCGTTCATGAGTGCAGTAAATCCTATCAATCCGGGGAATGAGCAGGCGGTGAATCCGTCGGCTAAGACGACCGCACAGCCACGGTTCGGCCGCATCGACTTGGGCTTGGACCGCGTGGTCGAGGGCATCGATCGGGCGCGCGACTGGCTGATGGGCCAGCAGCATCCGGACGGCTATTGGTGTGGTGAGCTTGAGGCCGACACCATGCTCGAGTCGGACTACATCTTCATGCATGTGCTGTTGGGAACGGGCGACCGCGGCAAGATGGAGCGGGCCGTCAACGAGATCCTGCGGCACCAGAACGAGGACGGCGGCTGGAGCATCTACCCCAATGGCCCGTCGAATATCTCGCTGGGCGTAAAGGCCTACTTTGCCCTGAAGCTGATGGGCTGGTCGCAGGACCACCCGGTGCTGGTGAAGGCTCGGAAGTGGATCCTGGCCAACGGCGGCGTCACCGAGTGCAACACCTTTACCAAGATCTATCTGTGCTTCATGGGCCAGTACGAGTATGATGCTGTTCCGGCTGTTCCGCCGGAGATCGTACTCTTTCCGAACTGGTTCTACTTCAATATTTACGAGATCTCGTCGTGGTCGCGGGCGATTCTGGTTCCGCTTTCGATTGCCTACTCGAAGAAACCGTTCAAGAAACTGCCGCCCGAGCAGGGGATCGACGAACTCTTCGTCGGCGGCCGGATGAACGCCAACCTGCACCTGCGCTGGGATAAGAACCGTCCCGTGGGCTGGCGGAACTTCTTCCTGGCTCTGGACCGGATCGCACACTGGGCTGAGCGCGTGCATATCCGCCCACTGCGTAAGATGGCGCTGAAGAAGGCTGAGAAGTGGCTGCTGGAGCGATTCGAGAAGTCCGATGGCCTGGGCGCAATCTACCCGGCCATGATGAACGCGATCATCGCGCTGAAGTGCCTGGGTTATGGCACCGATGACCCCCAGTTTATCCGGGCGATGGATGAGTTCGAGAAGCTCGGCCTCGACTTCCCGGAGGGCGAGCCGAACTATCCGACGCCGACCTTCCGGATGCAACCCTGTGTCTCCCCGGTTTGGGATACCGCCCAGGCGGTCTTTGCACTGGGCGAGGCTGGACTGGCCAAGGACGATCCGCGCATGGTGAAGGCGGCGGACTGGCTTCTCGACAAGGAAGTCCGACAGAAGGGCGACTGGGCCTTTACTGTGCCGAACATTGCTCCGGGCGGGTGGTACTTCGAGTTCAACAATGAGTTTTACCCGGATGTCGATGATTCTGCTCAGGTTTTGATGGCATTGAACGCCGTCAACCACCCCAAGGAGCGCAAGCAGATCGACGCCTCGCAGCGTGCGATCGAGTGGATCTTCGCCATGCAGTGCCGGAACGGCGGCTGGGCGAGCTTCGACAAGGACAACACGAAGAAGATCTTTGAGTACATCCCGTTTGCCGACCACAACGCGATGATCGACCCGCCGACGGTCGATATCACCGGTCGCATCCTGGAGATGTTGGCGCAGTACGGGTACACGCGCCGCGATCCACGGGTCGAAAAGGCGGTTCAGTTCTGCCTGAAGGAGCAGGAGTCGGACGGTAGCTGGTTCGGGCGCTGGGGCGTCAACTATCTGTACGGCACGTTCCTGGTACTGCGTGGTCTGGAAGCGATGGGTTATTGGAACCATGAACCCGCTATCCAGCAAGCGGCCGAGTGGATTCGCATGGTGCAGAACTCCGACGGTGGCTGGGGCGAGACCTGCGGCAGCTATGATGATCCGAACACACGCGGCATCGGGCCTTCTACTCCTTCGCAGACCGCCTGGGCAATCCTGGGGCTTCTGGCTGCGGGCGATACCCGCAGCGACTCGGTGGCCAAGGGAATTCGTTGGCTGATCGACAAGCAGATGGAGAACGGCACGTGGCCGGAGTCGGCCGAGGGCCGCAACGGCGAGGCTATCTATACTGGAACAGGGTTCCCGAGGGTCTTTTATCTGGCCTATCACCTGTACCGGGATTACTTCCCGCTGCTCGCGCTGACGACTTACCGGCGCGCGATGGAACGGGAAGCGGCAGCAGCTTAAATTTAGTTTTTGTTTTGGGTATTGAAGGAGAGACCGGATGGCAGTTCCAATCTCGCAGGCGTGGACCGTAGCGACTTATGTGTTGAAGCAGAAGCTGGCCGGGCGGAAGAAGTATCCGCTGGTGCTGATGCTCGAGCCGCTCTTCCGCTGCAACCTGGCGTGCGCTGGCTGCGGCAAGATCCAGTACCCCGCGCATATCCTGAAGGCTGAGCTTAGCCCCGAGGATTGCTTCAAGGCTGTCGAAGAGTGCGGGACGCCGATGGTGGCGATCCCAGGCGGCGAGCCGCTGCTTCACCCGAAGATGCCGGAGATCGTAGCCGGGCTGGTCGCGCGTAAGAAGTACGTTTATATGTGCACGAACGCGCTGCTTCTTAAAGAAAAGCTTCACCTTTTCAAGCCGAGCAAGTACCTCTCGTTTTCGGTACACGTGGACGGGCAGCGTGAACACCACGACTTCTCCGTCTGCCGTGAGGGTGGATACGATATCGCCATGGAGGGTGTGGCGGCGGCTGTGGCGGCGGGCTTCCGGGTGACGACGAACACTACCTTGTTCGACGGCGCCGATCCGAACAGCGTGCGCGCGCACTTCGACGAGCTGATGGTGGCCGGGGTGGAGAGCATGATGGTCTCGCCTGGGTATACGTACGACAAGGCCCCGGACCAGAACCACTTCCTCGGGCGTGCGAAGTCGCGCAAGATGTTCCGCGCGATCCTCTCGAACCGGAAGAAGAGCTGGCGCTTCAACGCTTCGCCCATGTTTATGGAGTTCCTGATGGGCAAGAAGGACCTGAAGTGCACGCCGTGGGGAATGCCGACCTTCTCGATCTTCGGCTGGCAGAAACCGTGCTATCTGCTGCAGGACGGCTACGCCGACAGCTTCAAGGAGCTGATGGAGACCGTCGAGTGGCAGAACTATGGCACCGAGAGCGGCAATCCGCGCTGCGCGAACTGCATGGTTCACTCGGGGTACGAGGCCAGCGGAGTGAACTACACGTTCGGCTCGATCAAGGGTCTTCTGCAAACCGCGAAGGCAATGTTCTCGCGCTATGACGACGAGGGTGCGCAGCGGATTCTGAACGACTGGAAGCCGGCGCAGCATGGTCCTCTGGTGCAGATCGGGACGGCTTCGGCGGCGAGTGCAAAGGGCGAGCTGCAGAGTGTCTCGGGCGATTAAGAGCAGCAAACCTTTAGGGAGAATCATGGCTACGGATCAGCAGGAATCGGCGAAGATCGAGCAGTTGGCGCACCACAATCCAGACGAGCTGGAGCATGCAGCCGGACGCGAGCGCGAGGTGCTCGAAGGCTGGGTGCCGGAGCTGGCGACCGAAGCCGAAGTGCGCGAGGCGCTCGAGAAAGCCTTCGACTACCGGGGCGATGTGACGATTACGCGCAAGGACGGCAGCAAGATCGAGGGATATCTCTTCGATCGGCGCTCGGGAACTTCGCTGGCGGACTCGTTTGTGCGCATCATCCCGACGACCGAGAAGACCAAGGTAAATGTGGCCTATGGCGATATCGCCGCGCTGGCCTTCAGCGGGCGGGACACGGCTGCGGGCAAGACTTTTGAGGCCTGGGTGAAGAAATACTGGGAGAAGAAGTCCGCAGGCGAGAAGAATATCCAGATCGAGCCCGAGAAGCTCGATTAGTACTTCGTACCGTTCTCGGGGCAATATGGGGAAGTTATCTTCTGAGGCCCTCCCGTTGGTCGGCAGCGAGCATCTTTATTCCTGACCAACGGGAGGGCCACGCGAAGCTTTGAAGGGCGTGTGAACGCCATCTCTGGAAATCAATTATGCAGGTCTTTCTAACCGGAGCCACCGGGTTCGTCGGGAGCCATGTTGCGCGGGCATATGCGGCGCAAGGGGCGAAGCTACGCCTGCTGACACGGTCTACGAGCAACCTTGCCGGGCTTGAGGGCCTGGGCGATGCCGAGACCGTCGTCGGCGATCTGCGTTCGCCCGAGGGGTTGCGGTCGGCGCTCGCGGGATGCGATGCGCTGGTGCACGTGGCGGCGGACTATCGGCTTTGGGTGACGGACCCGGAGGCGATGTACGCGGCTAACGTGACCGGCACGCGGGAGCTGCTGCGGCTGGCGCGGGAGATGGGGGTGCCTAAGGTGGTGTACACCTCGTCGGTGGCCACGATGGGGTTCAAGAAGGACGGGACCATCGTCGATGAGGCTACGCCGGTGTCGATCGAGGAGATGATCGGCCACTACAAGCGGTCGAAGTTTTTGGCCGAGCAGGAGGCGATCGCAGCGGCCAGGATGGGGCAACGCGTGCTCATCCTGAACCCGACGACGCCGATTGGGCCGGGAGATCTGAAGCCCACGCCGACCGGGCGGATCATCGTGGACTTTCTGAATAAGAACTTTCCCGCCTACGTGGACACTGGGCTAAACCTGGTGGACGTGGACGAGGTAGCGCGGATGCATGTGGTCGCGCTCGACCACGGGACTCCGGGGGAGCGTTACATCCTGGGCGGCGAGAATCTGACGCTGAAGCAGATTCTGGACCGACTCTCCGCCATCACGGGGCTGCCCTCGCCCACGATGAAGGTGCCCCATGCGGTGGCGATGGCGTTTGCCTTCTTCGACGAGAAGTTTACCGGCAAGCTGCGGGGCAAGGAGCCTCGGGCGACGGTGGAGGCCGTGCGGATGGGGCGAAAGATGATGTTCGCCAGCTCGGCCAAGGCGGTGCGCGAGCTGGGGTTTGAGGTGCTGCCGGTGTACCCTGCGTTGCGGGCGGCGGTGGAGTGGTTTGTGGCGCATGGGTACGCGCCGAAGTACGAGAGCAAAGCCTGATGGCGGCGTCTCCGGCGATCATCGCTGCTCTGCCGCGTGAGGTGAGCGCCCTGGTGCGGGGCTGGCGGGAGCACCGGCTTCCGGGCAAGGTTTTTGCATATACGCGTGACGGTGACGACGCGGTGGTGGCCTGCGCGGGCATGGGAGCGCTGCGGGTGACGCTGGCGGTGCAGGCGGCGCGGTCGCTGAAGCCGGTAACGGCGCTGCTTTCGGTGGGTCTGGCGGGCGCGTGTAACCCAAGGCTGCGGGTGGGGGAGATCGTCCGCGCCGGGGTGGTGGTGGACGCGCGCTCGGGCGAGCGGTACGACAGCTCGCAATATAGGCAGGTGCTGGTAACGGCGGATGTGATCGCCGGGATCGCCGAGAAGAAGCGTCTCTTTGCCTCGTACGCGGCCGATGCCGTGGATATGGAGGCGGCGACCGTGGCTCGGCTGGCACAGGGGCATGGGCTTGGGTTTCAGGCGATCAAGGTCATCTCGGATGAGGCCGAGTTCGAGATGAAGGAGCTGGGGCGATTCGCCACCAACGACGGGCAGTTTCGGGCGGGGGCCTTTGCGGCTTATGCGATGGTGAGGCCGCCGATGTGGGGCCGGTTGATCGCGCTTGGCGGCAACAGCAAGCGGGCGCTCGTGGCCCTGACCGTGGAGCTTGAGGCCCAGCTAGACTGGTATAGGAAGAAAGAAGGATGACAGAGATGCAGCAGGGAACGTTGCCGGAGATGATGGGCGCGGCGGTGTATCGCGCGGTGGATGAGGTGCGGTTCGAGACGATTCCGGTGCCGGAGATCGGGGCCGGTGAAGTGCTGGTCAGGATCGATACATGCGGCATCTGCGGGACCGACCTGAAGAAGATTCATACCGGTTCCCACTCGGCTCCGCGAGTCTTTGGGCACGAGATGGCCGGGACCGTGGCGGCGGTTGGTGAGGGCGTCGATGGGTTTGCTGTGGGAGACCGGGTGATGGCCTTCCACCACATCCCTTGTGGGGTTTGTTTTTACTGCCGCAAACAGACCTTTGCGCAGTGTGAGACCTATAAAAAAGTAGGGACGACGGCGGGGTTTGCGGCGGCTGGCGGTGGGTTTGCCGAGTACATCCGGGTGATGGACTGGATCGTCGGCGAGGGAGGCAAGACCGCCGGGCTGATCCATGTGCCGGACGATATTCCGTTCGAGCAGGCGGCGTTTATCGAGCCGGTGAACACCTGCTACAAGGCGGTGCTGGCGCTGAACCTGGAGGCCGACGATACCGTGCTGGTGATCGGGCAGGGGAGCATCGGGGTGATTCTGGCGGCTCTGGCACGGAGGACAGGGGCCACAGTGCTGACGAGCGATCTGTATCCGGAGCGTCATGCCGTTGCGGCTCAGTATGGGCTGGATCGGCCGATTGATGCGCGGGGGGATGTGGTCGGCGCGGCCAAGGCGGCGACCGACGGGCGCGGCGCGGATGTGGTGCTCGTGGCCGTCGGGGCGGATGCGCTGATCGCGGTGGCGATGGAGGCGGTGCGTCCGGGCGGGCGGGTGATGCTCTTTGCCAGCACGCAGCATGGGACGGCTGCATTCGATCCGGCGGCGGTGTGCATGGATGAGAAGACGCTGATGGGATCGTACTCGGCCTCGGTGGCGATCCAGCAGGAGGGAATTGACCTGGTGTTCGCGGGGTATCGCGATGGCTCGCTGGACCTGACGAAGCTGATCTCGCACCGGTTTGGGCTGGAGCAGTGTGCGGCGGCGGTGGAACTGGCATCGAACCCCAAACCGGACTCGATGAAGATCGTTCTGAAGCCTTAGTGCTATGGGTGAAACCCATGTTCCAGAATTGAGAGATGGGGCACCCAAAGCTGTGGTGGGTTAAAGAAAGTCCTCTTCATTTCAGATATGGGTGTCCTTCCTTTTGTCATGTAGGATGAACGCATCCGTGCGTTTTCAGCCTTCAACGACGAGAGTTCTGCTCTCCTTTGTGATGTTTATGTTGCTTGCCTTTGCTGTAAAGGAAGGGCCGCATCATCTGCATTGCATGGAGAGGGATCACGCCTGCGCGTTCTGCTCGGCTGCTCCGGCGATTCATGGGATGGAGCGGGCGCAGACGGTGGGTGTTGTTGCTCCTCCAGACCGGTGGGAGGTCTGCTCCGTACCTGCGGCGGCTGATGCGTCGGCCGCACCGGTGCTGCATAAAAACTGTATCCGTCCACCTCCTGTCCTCTCCTAGCTATGCCGTTCCGTCGAGTTATGCCTGCGGGCGTCGCTCCGGATTTGCCGCACGCTTTAGCTGATTGGGGAGAAGGATGATCGCCAGAGGTCTTCGCGCTGTCTTGTGCTTTATGTTGTGGTGTGGCATTGCCTCACTGGCGTTAGGGCAAGCCTCTGCCGGGATTCAGGGGCGGGTTACCGATCCGACCGACGCCGTGATTCCTCGTGCGGCGGTGACCGTGACAGATGCCGGTGGCGTGACTCGGAGTGCGGTGACCGATGGGCAGGGGCGGTACGGGATCGACCGGCTGGCTCCGGGCAGTTATACGATCCGAGTGGAGAGCCCGGGATTTGCCGTCTACGAGAGCGCCGGGAATACGCTGGCCGCAGGGGCCAGCCATCGCATCGACGTGAAGATGGCGGTAGAGAAGAACAACGAGAGCGTGAACGTCGCCGTGGGCGGCACCAATGCCGTGGACGTCGATCCGTCGCAGAACGCGGGGCAGTTGCTGCTGCGCGGGTCGGACCTGGACTCGCTCTCGGACGATCCCGAGGACCTGGCGAACGAGTTGCAGATGCTGGCCGGGCCAGCCGCCGGGCCGAACGGACCGCAGATCTTTATCGATGGATTCACCGACGGCATCATGCCCCCGAAGGCCTCGATTCGGGAGATTCATGTGAACCAGAATCCCTTTGCGGCGGAGTTCGACCGCGTGGGGTTTGGGCGGGTGGAGATCTTCACTAAGCCTGGGTCGGACAAGTTCCACGGGCAGGCTTCGATGGACTTCGGCAACCGTGCGCTCACGGCGCGGAACCCTTATTTGATTGGGCCGATCGTTCCCGACTACCGGCAGGAGATCTACGCCGGAAACCTGAGCGGGCCGCTCTCAAAGCGAGCGAGCTTCTTTGTCGATGGGCAGGGGCGCGTGACCGATGAGAACGCCGTCCTGAACTATACGCAGCTCGACGGCGGGCTGAACCCGCAGGCGGTGAGCACGGTGCTGGTCACGCCGTCGCGGCGGTACTCATTTGCTCCTCGGCTGGACTATGGGCTGACACCGAACCATACGTTGATCGTGCGCTACTCGCTGGCCGGGATTATGGCGCAGAACCAGGGGCTGAACCCGCAACTCTTCGACCAGGCCTCGCAGGCCTATAGCACGGACGAGGTAGACCAGAACGTGCAGGTTAGCGAGTCGTCGGTGCTGGGGGCCTCGGTGCTGAACAATGCGCGGTTTCAGTTCTACAGCAACCACCTGAGCCAGCGCGGCGTCAGCTCAGCGCCGGAGCTGGATGTGCAGGGCGCGTTTACAGCGGGAGGATCGTTTCCGCTGAACTACACGGACCGCGACCGCTATGAACTGCAGAACTACACGACGGTGGTGCACGGGCAACACACCATCGAGTTCGGCCTGCGTTGGCGCGGCGACTGGCTGCGGGAGGATTCGACGGCGAACTTCAATGGGCGCTACATCTTCTCTTCGAGCAGCTCGGGGAACAGCGCGGGGCTGACGGCACTCGAGGTCTATCAGCAGAACCAGCGGCTGGCGGCGCAAGGGGTCTCGCAGGCGGATATCGCCGCGCAGGGATTTGGGCCGACGCAGTTTCTGCTGACGACGGGGCAGGCGCTGGTCGGCGTGAGCCAGTCCGATGGCGGCATCTTTGTGCAGGACGACTGGCGGGCGCGGCCCAACCTGACCATCAGCGGCGGGCTGCGGTACGAGATTCAGAACCACGTCGCGGACTACAGCAACGTGGCTCCGCGTGCGGCGATCTCGTGGGCACCCAGCACGCACGGCTGGCTGGCCAACACGGTGCTGCGGGCGGGCAGCGGCATCTTCTACGACCGCTTTACCTCGGACCTGATCTGGAACGCCACGCGGCAGGACGGCGCGCACCAGACGCAGTACATCGTGCGCAACCCTGCGTTTTATCCGGAGATTCCGGACCCGGCGGCGCTGGCGGGGCAGGCCTCGACGAAGGCTACCTACCAGTTCGACCCGGCGATGCGGGTTCCGCGCATGGTGCAGACGGCGGTGAGCCTGGAGCGTAACTTTGCCCATAACACCTCGCTGGCGGTGACCTACACCAACTCGCGGGGATGGCACGAGCTGAGGACGCTGGACATCAACGCTCCGACCGCCAGCTCGGTCGACAGCCAGGGCAAGGCCGTGGGGCCGAGGCCGTACGGCGACGCGGCGGGCGATATCTACCGCTATCAGGCAGGCGGCGTCTTCCGCCAGAATCAGTTGATCGTGACCGTCCACTCGACCATCAACTCGCGGCTGAGCTTCTTCGGCTACTACGTCTACGGGCGCGCCATGAACAATACGGACAGTGCGGCGAGTCTGCCGAGCAATCCCTACGACCTGGAAGCCGAGTACGGGCGGGCGGCCTTCGACTTCCGCCAGCGTGGCTTCGTCAGCGGCAATATCGCACTGCCGCTGCGGGTGCAGATGTCCTCCTTTGCGTTTTTGCAGTCGGGGATGCCCTACAACATGACCTCCGGCGTCGATACTAATAACGACGGCAACCCCAACGATGACCGGCCCGCCTTTGCCCAGAATCTCGCTCGGCCGAGCGTCGTGACCAAGGCCGGGTTCGGCTCGTTCGACACCTCGCCGCTGAGCTTGGCGAACGCTGTAATTGTGCCGCGTAACTCGCTGGGCGGGCCGGGGATTCTCTCTCTGACCACGCGGATCAGCCGGACGTGGTCGTTTGGCCGGGCGGGCAAGGGAGTCGGGGTCGCCGGTGGCGATGAGATTCGCGGCGGCGACTCGATCCGTAACGGCGGGCTGGGCGGCGGATCGAATCAGGCCGGGATGGCCGGGGTCTTTGGCGGAACGGCGACGCGGCGGCCCTATAACCTGACCTTCAGCGCATCGTTTCGGAACTGGCTGAATAATGTAAACCCGGCTGCTCCCATCGGGAACCTGAGTTCGTCTTACTTTGGACGGTCGCTCGCGCTCAATACCTTTGGACCGCTGCCGGGGGCCGGTCCGAACGCCGGGGCTGGGAATCGACATATCGAGCTTCAGGTGAAGTTTGGATTTTAATGGTTCATCAAGCCTGGACCTGTCCGGAAACAGTGCCAATAGCGTCTTGTCGAGGAATCATGGCGGCACATTACAGCTTGATTTGCGGGCTAAACCCTAGTAAACTATGAAATTGTGGAGGAATGCTGTTCCCTGATTTGAAAGAACCATATTGGTTCGAAGGAACAGACCCTCCCATCCTGTGAATTCAAGGACAAGAGATCACCTATGGCAAAGCGTCGTGGAAATCCAAACTGGGGCAAGCCCGAGCCGATTGGCCCGGTGGTGCCGACCGTCACCTCGTTTGAGCAGGTCGTAAAGGAGTTCAAACTGACTCCGGACCAGTACATCCGTTCGACCCGCCTGCGCGAATGGGCCCGGAGAAACAAGAACTCGAAGTACATCCCTGAAGCGCTGCTTGAGGCCTGGGGATTCGAGATCGAGTCGACCCTGTAGACGATGGAGTGATAGAGACGCCGCCCCTGAAAAGGCGGCGTCTTTCTGCGTATGAGCGTACTCTAATCGAGCAGAGTTCGATTCTCAGAGGATTTATGGCACAGGATACGAAGAAGTTTGCCGCGGTAGAGGATGCGGTAGCGGCGATCCGCGCGGGCAAGATGGTGGTGGTGGTCGACGACGAGGACCGTGAGAACGAGGGCGACCTGACGCTGGCGGCAGAGTTCGTGACACCCGAGGCGATCAACTTTATGGCGAAATTCGGCCGCGGACTGATCTGCCTGACCTTGACAGAGGATCGCGCCGATTATCTGCGGCTGGGGCCGATGACGCAGGACAATACCTCGCGCTTCGGAACGGCGTTTACCGAGAGCATCGAGGCCCGCGAGGGCGTGACGACGGGCATCTCAGCGGCGGACCGGTCGCATACGATCAAGGTGGCCATCGACCCGGCCTCGACAGCGCGGGACCTTGCCCGGCCTGGGCATGTATTTCCGCTGCGGGCTCGCAAGGGCGGGGTGCTGGTGCGGGCGGGGCAGACTGAGGCGTCGGTGGACCTGGCGCGGATGGCCGGGCTGATTCCGGCTGGGGTGATCTGCGAGATTATGAACGAGGATGGGACCATGGCGCGGGTGCCGGACCTGGTCGAGTTCTGTGCCGAGCACGATCTGCTGATGGTCACGGTCGCCGACCTGATCCGCTATCGCTTGCAGCATGAGAGGTACATCCACCGCGTCGCCGAGTCGATGCTCGAGACCGAGCACGGCGAGTTCCGGATGATCGCGTACGAGAGCGAGGTGGAGGGCGACGAGAGCCATGTGGCGCTGGTGATGGGCGATGTGACCGCCGACGCCGTGGTGCCGGTGCGCGTGCATACGCACTCGCTGGCCGAGGACGTCTTCGGGCTGGTGAACTCGGATGGGAGAGCGGTGATCGACGCTTCATTGCGGATGATCGCCGAGGCTGGCCGGGGGGCGCTGATCTATCTGCACAACGGCACGCGCGGCTTTGGCATCGACCGGACGGTTACCCCGCATCGTATTCTGTTCCAGCGCGACCAGCGGGTTCGGGAGCGCGACGACCGCAACCAGCGCACGCTGCGGCAGATCGGGCTGGGCGGGCAGATTCTCTCGGACCTCGGCATCCGCCGCATCCGCCTGATGACGAACACGCCGACGCACGTTCCGGCTTTGCAGGGATTCGGTATCGAGATAGTGGATCAGGTGCAGATTCCTACAGGCCAAACGATCCGGCGCTGAGTTGGCCTCGGATCGCATACAATCGGAAGGTCTATGGCAGAACAAGAGTTGAGCAAAAAACAGTCGGCGGTTCCTGAGGCCTGGGTCCGTACTGAACTGGCACGCGATCCGCAGCGTCCTTATCCGATGGACTTTATCGAAGCACTGTTCACCGACTTCAGCGAGATTCACGGCGACCGCGCCTATGGCGACGACGCCGCTATGAGTTGCGGGATGGCCCGGTTCCACGGCGAGGCTGTCCTGGTGATCGGTAACCTGAAGGGCCGGACCCTGAAGGAGCGGGTGGCACGCCGCTTCGGCAGCCCGGAGCCGGAGGGCTATCGCAAGGCGCTGCGTGCGATGAAGATCGCGGAGAAGTTCGGGCGACCGATCTTTACGTTTCTCGATCTGGCGGGAGCCTTTCCGGGCATTTCGTCCGAGGAGCGCGGCCAGGGCGAGGCCATCGCCCGCAACCTGCTGGAGATGTCGCGCCTGCGGGTGCCGACGATTGCCACCATCACGGGCGAGGGCGGCTCGGGCGGTGCGCTGGCGCTGGCGGTCGCGGACCGGGTGCTGATGCTCGAGAATGCGATCTACTCGGTGATTTCGCCGGAGGCCGGTGCGTCAATTATGTGGAAGGACGCAGGTAAGAAGGTGCAGGCGGCCGCGGCGCTGAAGTATACGTCGGATATGGCGAAGAAGCTGGGGTGCGTCGATGAGGTGGTCGACGAGCCGGTGGGGGGGAGTCAGGCCGACCCCGCTGCCGCCATCGCGGCGCTCGACCAGCGGCTACAGTTTCATCTCGCCGACTTGCGAGGCGCCTCGCTTGAGGCGATGCTCGCGGCTCGATACCAGAAGTTCCGGACGATGGCTCAGTTTTATACCGTTGCCTGAGTACTTCCGTCTAATCACAGTATTTAGGATCTGATTCGCCAGGTTATCCATTAGGGAGGGAGGTGCCGTTGCCGCAGTTCGATTCACATTCTCCTGTGCCTCCTCCCCCGATCCCCACGCCCCGGTTCTTCAGCCTGGTGCTGACCGGCACGGCGCTGCTCTGGGCCATGGCCTCGGGCTCCATTGCCGACCGCTCCGCGCGCGGGGTGACGATGCGGCTGGGGCTGTACCTCTTCAATCCGCTGCTGACCGAACTGTTTCTCCTCTTCCTGCTGCTGGTGGGATTCTGGATGCTGGAGCGGATCTCGAGCCGGAGTGGCTCTATGTCGTCGATCCTGACTCTGCCGCTGCGTAAGGGCTGGAGTCGAGAGTGGGCGCTGGGCGCGGCGGCCGGCTGGGGGATGATTCTGGCGGCGACGCTGCCGGTGCTGCTGTCGGGCAATCTGCATGGGCGGATGGCGCTGGCGAGCAACTCCTGGGTGCTGATCCCGCTGGGGCTGGCGACTCTGGCCGTCTCGACGCTGGCGCAGGAGGTGGTCTTTCGGGGCTATCCCTTCCGGCGGCTGGTAGATGCGGTAGGTCCGACCTGGGCGAGCCTGCTGCTGTCGTTGCTCTTCGCTCTGGTGCTGGTGCGGCAGAATCCGCCGCGGCATATCGGCACGGCGATGCTGGTCGAGATTGCGTTCGGGCTGGTGCTCTCGATGGCCTACCTGCGGACGCATGGGCTTTGGCTCTCGTGGGGGCTGCACTTTGCTTACTGGGCCGTCGCCGGGCTGGTGCTTGGGCTGCCGATGGCTGGGCATACCGAGTTCACCTCCGTGATGGCGACCTTCGCGACCGGGCCGCTCTGGCTGGGCGGGGGATCGTTTGGTGTGGACGGCGCGAGATTTACCCTGCTGGTAATGGCAGCGGGTTTTGCGGTGGTCTTTCGGCTGACGCGCTGGTACGCGTGGGAGTACACCCATGCCCCGATCGTCGCCGGTGGATATGAGGTGACGGTGGCTCCTCCGCCCGCGCACGCCGCGATGGAGAAGCAGGCAGCGGCGGCTCCTCCGCCGCTGGTGCAGATTCTTCCGGCTACGCCTCAGGGGCGGTCGGTCGAGGATGAACCGCTCTCGTAAATTTGCAAACAAGCAGTTGCTAAAACGGCGGAACAGGCGCAAGCTGTTTGCAAATCTGAGGTGCGGACATGGGAGACCTGACGCGCGGATTCACCTTTAGATCGGCTGTTCTTCCTCTCACGGCAATTTGCACTTTTTTTACCGCTGCATCAACCCGGGCGCAGGTCTTCACGGTGGGCGAGAAGACTGCGATGGCCGACGTCAGCACCGAGTTCACCCCCACCCGTGTAGCATTGCCCGAGACCGGCATGACCGAGCGCGGTCGCAGGGAGTTGATCCGTAATTTCGAAGCCGAGCAGGGCTTTGCGCATCGCGCGCTGCCCCTGGGAGCCTCCGGGCTGACCCTGATCGCCAACGGAAAGCTGACGCCGGGCGGCGATGAGTACAGGCATGTTCTCTATGAGAAGGGGCAGTCGGCGGGGCCGGGAGATCGCATCGTCGTTACGGGGCTTGAGATCAAGGGCGACCGGATCGTCATCGACCTGAACGGCGGCCCTTATGTGAAACACCGTTTTCTGCGGCATATTCAGATCAACGACATGCCGCTGGCCTCGAACTTCGATGTGCGGGCGACTGGAGCGCGGGTCACGCTGATCTTTGAGGGCGGTGTGCCGGAGGTCTCGGCTCCCGAGGTGAAGGCGCTGCTGGAGCCGGTGCTCGACTTCGGCGTCAAGACCGGCGAGCAGGCCTACGCGGATACGCTTCCGGCCCCGATGAAGAACGCGATTGCCTCGCACGAGGTACTGGTGGGGATGAATCGGCGCATGGTGCTGGCGGCTCTGGGGCCTCCCGAGAACAAGCTTCGGGAGCACGGCGGCACCGACGGCAGCGGTATCAAATACGAGGAGTGGATGTACGGGCACGCGCCGCAGACGATCCGGTTCGTTCGTTTTGAAGGCGATAAGGTGACGCTGGTAAAGATCGCGGAGATGGGGAAGTCGATTGAGGTGCACGACCGGACGGAGGTAGCCGGGTACGTCGATCCTGGGCTGACGCGGGAGATCGCCGAGGGGGATGTGAAGCCCGATCCGGATAAACCTGCCGCAGCTCCCCCCTCGCTGCGCAAACCGGGAGAGAAGCTGCCGGAACAGGTAAACCGGAGCGGGCAGGTACAGATGCCGGTTTCGGGGCAGGGTGGCGGAATCGCGCCGTTGCCGGAGGTTCCGGGCAAGTAGGTTACTGATAGATCGGGCAGGGGGTGGTCATGTGCGGTCTATCCCAGCAGGGAGTGACGGCCTTGGCCGCATTGATGACCTGCAGGCTCTCCTGCTCGTTGGCTGCGAGCGCCGCGACGCGGGATTTCGTGTCGGCGAAGAGGTCAGGGGGAAGATCGAGCTGCGGCAGCGAAAGGATGAGGCGCGAGCGGACGGAGGAGTCATCGGAGTTGAGGTAGCCAAGGAGCGTCTTGTTGATGAGGAGGCTCTGGTTGGCGTGGGTGGAGACCGCGTCGATCAGGCTGGCACGAGTGTCGGCGGTCTGGTCGCGGCGGCGCAGGTAGCTGCTGACGGCGGTGGCCGCCGCATCAGGGACAGGTCCGAGGCCGAGGAGCGCCTCGACGACGGCCTGCCCGGTGGTGCCGACTGAGTTGTCGAGCGCGAGGTAGGCGCAGAGGATCGCGTAGTCGAGCGGCGGCGGGTTGGGGATGAAGCCGCCGAGGACTGCGGCAGCGAGCAGGCGGTTGGTCTCGGACTCGTCGGTGAGGCGCGCCCCGAAACGGGGAATGGCCGGTGCGAGGGCGCGGGCGACCTCCGGCTTGAAGGCACTGGCGAGTACTGGGACCGGGACGGGAGTTGCGTTGGCCGGGCGGGAGTTCTCCGGGGCTTTGGGCTCGGCAGTTGGCGGAGCGGCTTCGAGGCCAACGAGGGCGGTCAGGGTGTAGGCGCGAACGTCCTTGTCGGGGGAGTCGATGGCTCGGAGGATGAGGGGAACGGCGGTGGCGAGGTCGCCTGGGGTGGGCTGGGGCTGGTCGTTAGCTGCGAGTATCTCGTCGGGCGTGGGGCTGTGCCCATTGTCGAAGCGCTGGAGTAGTTCGGTGAAACGGGTCGTAAGTGTCTGAGGCTCCTGCGCGAGGGCCTGGGTGGCGAGAAAAACAAGGGCTAGCGCGAGGAGTCTCATCTGGTATTTTGACGGATCAGATCCAGAAAGAGTTGGTGGACGCGTGGGTCGGCGCTTAGCTCGGGGTGGAAGGTGGCGGCGAGTAGATGTCCCTGGCGGACCAGAGTGGGGTCTCCGTTGCGGGTGGCGAGGGTTTCGACCTCCGCGCCGATGCGCGAGATACGGGGGGCGCGGATGAAGACCATCTCGAGCGGGCCTCCGGGGAGCTTTGTCGGCTCGGTCAGGATGGCAGAGTCGTTCTGACGGCCGTAGGCGTTGCGCTCGACGGCGATGTCGAGCACGCCGAAGGATTGCTGGGCGGGGTTAGAGACCTCCTTGGCCAGCAGGATGCAGCCCGCGCAGGTGCCGAAGGTGGGATGGGTGCGGACGAAGGCGTTGAGGGTGTCGTAGAAACCTGCCCGCTCGAGGTGTTTGAGGAAGGTGGTGGACTCGCCACCGGGGATGATGAGGCCGTCGAGGCCGGTAAGCTCTTCGGGCTTGCGGATGAGGCGGGCTTCGGCTCCTAGCTCGCGCAGGCGCTGGGCGTGGATGTCGTATGCGCCTTGGAGGGCAAGGACGCCGATGATGAGGGGGGTATTGGACACGATGAGGTTATTTTAGTGGAAAGAGATACGCGTAGCGTCCAGAACCGCACGAAGTGCCGCCCGCCCGGCGTGAGGGCGCTTTTGTTGTTGCTTTTGAATCGAGGTGAAAGTTGAAGAAAGCATACCTCGGGGCTAAAGCCCGGACCTACCCCAGAAGCAACAGCAAGAACAGAAGCAGATTCCTCCGCTTCGCTCCTGAATGACAACCAAGAAAACAAGCAACAGCAATGGCAAGTGCGCCCTTGCGCCGGGCGGGCGGCACTTCGTGCGGTTTTGGACGCTACGCGTGTTTACTGCTCTATGGCTAGTCGCGGGGACGCTTCTTGATCTCCACGTTCAGTCGCTTGATCTTCTGGTTCAGCGTGCTCAACGGGATCTTGAAATATTCGGCTGCCTCGGTCTGGTTCCAGTGGCACCGCTCCATGCGGTCGGAGATGATGCGGCGCTCAATCTCCTCCATCAGATCGAAGAGGGAAGCATCCGGGCGATGGTCGAGCAGCGTGGCCGAGTAGGTGCTGCCGGTGAGCTGCGCGGGCAGCAGGTCGGGCGTGATGACACCCGTGGTACAGAGGACCACGCCGCGTTCCATACAGTTCTCCAGCTCGCGGACGTTGCCGGGCCACTCATAGTCCATCAGGATGCGCAGTGCTTCAGGGCTGAGCGTCGGCACCGTGGTGCCGTTCTCCTCGGCATAGAAATTGAGGAAGTGCGCGCAGAGCAGGGGGATGTCCTCGCGGCGGCTGCGCAGGGCCGGGAGTTCAAGGCAGATGACATTCAGGCGATAGAAGAGGTCTTCGCGGAAGCGTCCGTCGCGGACGGCCTGCTGCAAATTGACGTTGGTGGCGGCGACGATGCGGACGTCGACCTGGATCTCGCTGGTGCCGCCGAGGTGCATGAAGCGGCGGTCCTGGAGCACGCGCAGAATCTTGGCCTGCATGTCCATGCTCATGGTGCCGATCTCGTCGAGGAAGAGCGTGCCGCCGTTGGCGACCTCGAAGAGGCCCTTCTTCGAGGTGATGGCGCTGGTAAAGGCTCCCTTGACGTGGCCGAAGAGCGTCGATTCGAGCAGCTCGGACGGCACCGCACCTGTGTTGACTGGGATGAACGGCTTGTCGCGGCGCGGCGAGTTCTGGTGGATGGCCTTGGCGATCAGCTCCTTGCCGGTGCCAGACTCTCCCTGGATAAGAATGGTCGAGCGGCTGGGTGCGACCTGGGCGACCGTGTCGAAGAGGCGCAGCATCGGCTCGGACTTGCCGACGATGTTTTCGAAGTTGTACCGCTTCTTGAGCGCTCGCTTGAGCTGGACGACCTCGGCCTCGGCGCGGTGGCGCGCGATGGCGGTGCGGATATCGGCGAGCAGCTTCTCGTTATCCCACGGCTTCTGCACGAAGTTCTCGGCACCGGCGCGAATCGCGTCCACCACGTTGCCGACGGTGCCGAAGGCCGTAATCATGATGACCGGAAGCTGCGGGTGCATCTGCGTGATGCGCGGCAGCAGGTCGATGCCGGACTCGCCGGGTAGGGCGAGGTCGAGCAGGAGCAGGTCGTACTCCGAGCGGGAGAGCAGATCGAGGCCCGTGGCTCCGTCCTGGGCCAACGTTACGGAAAAACCTTCCAGGGTAAGCAAGGTCTCAAGCGACTCACGGATCGACGGTTCGTCGTCGATGATGAGGAGTCGGGTAAGAACATCAGTGGTTGCAGACGCGGCGATGGGAGCGATAGCGGTTGCGGACATGTTAATGTTTCCTACGCTTCTTTGCTGCGGATGGTTCCAGGGAAGATGGCGGGGAGAGGACATTCCACGAAGACCACGGTGTAGCTGCGGCCATCATGGTGCGCCCACGGGAGTAGCTGCGGCCGTGGGGTCTGCTACAGGGACCGATGCTGGAAATTCAAGGCGGAACGTGGTGCCAATGCCGAGCTCGGACTCGACCGAGATCTTGCCCGAGTGCTCTTGCAAAATGCCGTAGCTAACGGCGAGGCCCAGACCCGTTCCCTTGTGCTGCCCAGCCTGGGGATTGGTCTTGGTGGTGAAGAACGGATCGAAGATGCGGTGCAGATGCTCCCGGGCGATGCCGGTGCCGGTGTCACGGATGAGAACGACGGCACGGCCGGCCTCGGCCTGGGTTGAGACCGTAAGGGCGGCGGTGCGAACACCCTGCATCGAGTCCTTGGCGTTGAGTAACAGGTTAAGAATAACCTGCTGGAGCTTGCCCTGGTTGCCCTGAACCAGAGGAAGTGTGGAAGAAAGATGCAGGCCGACGTGGATCTGCGCGGTTTTGAACTGGTGCTCGAGCAGGATGGAGGAGTCGCGCAGGAGCTGGTTCAGGTCGATGGAGGTGAACTCGGTGCCGCTGGTGCGCGAGAAGTTGAGCAGGCCGTTGACGATCTCGGAGGCGCGGAAGGTCTGCTGGGTGATCTTTTCGAGGACCGGGGCCAGACGCGTGTCGTCGCGTAGCTGCTTGGTCAGCATCTGGGTGTAGCTGGAGATGACGGCCAGCGGCGTGTTGACCTCGTGCGCGACCCCGGCGGCGAGTAGGCCGATGCTCGAGAGCTTCTCGGACTGCGTAAGCTGGTTCTCCAGCTCGATGCGGTCGGTGATGTCGTCGACCAGGATGATGCGGCCGATGGTCTGAAAGCTCTTGGTGACGAGAGGGGCGATGGCGATGTTGGCGATGCGAGATTCGCCGTTGGGCAGCGCCAGCCGGAACTTATAGAGGGTGTGGGTGCCGTGTTCGTCGCGCGCAGCGTCGAAGCGGGAGAGGAACTCTGCGGAGAATATCTCGGAGAGAGGACGGCGCAGTGCCTCGGCGCGAGGGCGGGCGAACATGACCTCCATGCGCGTGTTCCAGGACTCAATGTTGTCGTCGAGATCGACGGCGAGGATGCCGATGTCGATGGACTCGACGATATTTTGGTTGAAGTCGGTGAGGCGCTCGAAGTCGTTGATCTTCTGCTCCAGGCGGCGGTAGAGCTGCGCATTCTGGATGGCGATGCCGATGTATCCGGCGAGTGATTCGAGCACCTCCATGTCCTCGGAGGAGAGGAAGTCGCCGCCTGTGGTGCGGCCGAGGCCAATGATGGCTACGGTGCGCGTGCCGGGGCCTTGCCGGTTGGCCACGCGGCAGGGGAGGTAGTAGTTCAGGTCGAGACGGGCGGCGGCGTGGCGTTCGGAGTCGGGCAGGCGCAGCACCTGCTGCGGGTTCTCGAGGAAGATGTGGGTGTTGGCGTCGGGGGCGTCGAAGTCGAGGAAGCCGAGGTCGAGCGACTCCAGCTCGGCGGCGTGGAGGTTGCCGAGGCCGTGCGAGGCCGCCAGTTGGAGGCGCTGGCTGGAGTCGTCCTCGGGCGTCAGGAAGACAGCTACCCGGGTGACGAGCAGGGTCTGGGGCAGGCGCTCGACAATGGAGTCAACCAGGGCGCGGAGGTCGGTCTGCGAGTTGAGCGAACGGCCGAAGTCCACGAGGGTCTCGCGGTAGTCGAAGCGCTTCTGGTCGAAAACTCGATCGACCCGGGCCTGGATGGCCTTCTTGAGCGGCTCGAAGATGAGAGCAGTGGCCACGATGGCGGCGAGCAAGCCCCATACGTCGTGGCTCTGGGCCTTGGTATTTTGCAGGCGCGAGTGAACCGTCTCAGCCGAGACCGCGACGATGCCGAAGTAGAGACCCGCCAGCGCCGCTGTCGCCAGCGTGTAGGTGACGCCGCGCTTGAAGATGAGGTCCACGTCCATCAGGCGGTAGCGGACGATGGCCCACGAGAACGTGAGCGGCAGCACCACGAACGAGAGCCGGACAATGTTGGCGAAGAGCGTCGGGACCGTGAGGTCGAGCAGGAAGGGAAGGACGTAGAGCAGAGTGAACGGAACCGCCACGACAAGGGTGCCGCGCGTGAGCCACTTGAGTTGCTGGCGTTGCAGCGTGGACTCGGTGTAGCGCGAGCGCAGGAAGAAGAGGATGGCCGCGACTACATAGTAGAAGGCCATGTAGGCGTAGTCGATCTTGTCGATCCGGTGCTTCAGCAGCTCTGTCGCGGACCAGTAGCGGATGGCGGTGAAGTGCAGTCCGACCAGGTAGACCGCGGGCAAGTAAAGCAGGCCGGTCAAGATACGGCGGCCGGTCAGGCGGCGGGGATCGGCTGACTCCGAGAAGCTGACCGCGAAGTGCAGAAACAGCGCGGGCTGAAGCGCTGTGGCGATAATGTTCGACCAATAGATGAACTGGTCCAGCGTATCGAACTTGCTGGTGAACTTGAACGAGTAGAGGACGAACGAGACCAGGCAGAAGACATAGAAGTGAACTGACTTCGGCGCGGTCCAACGGCGAAAGAGGACGTAGAGGCCGATCAGCAGGTAGACGAGGGCGATGAGACGCAACCCTTGGTTGATGCTGCGGTCGGTGGGCTCGAGGATGACCTGGATGTCCAGCCGGGTGGAGTGCGGGCCGATCTGGCAACGCTGGGGATTGCGCGCAATGGTGTAGGTGGCGTGCGACCAACTGCCCATGTGGTAGATCTCGCGCATGAGCGGGGCCAGACGGGGGGTGGGGATCTCGTCGACGGACTGGAGGACGTCGCCTGCGCGGATGCCTGCGCGCTGGCCGGGCGAGTCGGCGGGGACCTGCTGGGCGCAGAGTCCGCCCGTGGCCTCTACCCACCAGATGCCGTCAGTTGGCTCCTCATAAGAGCTTTCCTGGGCAAGGTTCAGACCTGCGAGAACGCACGCCGCCAGCGTTACCGCTGCGAGGACGACGGCAAGTATCCGAGATTGGACTGCGTTCTTCATTAGCCTTGATCATTAAAATGGAGCAAGTTGAGGACCAAACCCAAAATGGCCAGAATCAAAAGAGTTACGAGGCAATTGAAATATTAATACCGAAAACAATATCAGTATATTGTTTTACATATCAACTGTCGACGTTTCTTGTTGCACTTCTAATGTGGCACTTCTACTTGTGTAATGTCTTGGACGAATGAAACCTCTTCAATTTTATGCGCAAGATAGATTAATAATCCTGTAACATTGAGACAGCGCGGACTGTGGGACCGCGCCCAACTTTCGTAAGGGTGAGGTCGCGACAGTGCTGGGTCTGACGGACGGATTTGTCATGGTGGAGGGGATGCGTGTGCATTATCGGCGCGCTGGCTCCGGTCCGGCTCTTTTGCTGGTTCATGGACTTGTCGGCTCAGCAGGGAACTGGAATCAGAATATAGATTTTCTGTCCAAGAGCGCTACGGTTTACGCGGTGGATTTGTTCAATATGGGCGAATCGGAGCGGGTTCCGGGGCTGGATGCCAGCCTGGAGGCGACGGCGGACCGGCTGGCGGACTGCATGGACGCACTGGGGCTGGCCGATGCCGATGTGGCCGGACACTCGCACGGCGGCGCGATTGTGATGATGCTGGCGGCTCGGCACCCGGAGCGGGTGCGGCGGCTGGTGCTGTTTGCTCCGGCGAATCCGTTCTGCGACCTGGGCAAGCAACTGATCTCCTTTTACCGGACGCCGGTAGGCGGCTGGTTTGCGCGCAGGATCCCATCGCTGCCGCGTAAGCTCCATGCCACGGCTCTGAGCCGGATGTACGGCGATCCGAACCGCGTGGCCGAGGGCGCGCTCGAAGGCTATACGAACTGGCTGGACGCGACGATGGTGGAGCATGTGCTGCGGATCGTGCGCGGCTGGGGCGAGGATATGTCCAGCCTGCTGCGGGTGCTGGATGCAGTGGCTGTTATTCCGACTCTGCTGATCTGGGGCGATAGGGATCGGGCGGTGGGGCTGGCCTCGGCGCAGCGGCTGCGGGAGTTGCTGCCGGAGGCGCGGTTGATGGTGCTGCCGGGGGTAGGGCATCTGCCGTTTGCCGAGCAGCCGGAGATTTGTAATCCGGCGGTCCGGGACTGGTTAAGAAGCTAGGTACTTCGTACTGTTCTCGGGGCTGTATGGGGGAGTGATCTTCCAAGGTCCTCCCGCTGGTCGGAAGCGAGCGTTGCTTGTTTCTGGCCAACGGGAGGATCTTTGTTTTTTAATCAGCTAGACACGCGTGCAAGTCGCGAAGTGATCGCCCCTTGCATAGTGGGCCCGTCCGGCAGGATGTCTTTGCTGATTTGAAAGAAAGCATATCTCGGGGGCTAAAGCCCGCTCTTGGGGAGGGTTTAATGTCCGGGCTAAAGCCCGGACCTACCCCCAGAAGCAAGGGCAACGACAACGACAGGAGCAACGACAAGAAGCAGATTCCTCCGCTTCGCTCCTGAATGACAACCAAGAAAACAGGCAACAGCAAGGGCGTCTGCACCGAGCACGAAGTGCTGTATTCGAAAGACCGGCACTTTCTGCGGTTTTGAAGGCGGCGCGTAAAAGCTCTGTTCGCAGATTTTTCACAAAAAAAGAAGATGCTTTCTTACTCCGGCCCTACTCCGGTTCGGTTAGGTGGAAGGTCTTCTCGAGCCAGAGGCGCATGGCGGCGGCCATCAGGGGTAGCTTCGGTTTGGGGCTGTCGGGGATGCCCTCGAAGAAATGGTCGGCCTCGGCTATCCAGTGCATCTCTTTCGGCTCGGCGGCGGAGGCGAAGACCTGCTCCATGACGGCGCGCGGGGCGAACTGGTCGTGGTCGCCAAGGAGGAAGAGCTTGGGCTGAGGGCAGCCGGGCAGGAAGGTGTAGGTGTAGTCGCGGCCCGCAGCCTGGACGGGTAGGCCGAGGCCGATCAGCCCTTTGACCCGGGGATCGCCGCAGCAGGCGCGCAGGCCAACGTTCGATCCGAAGGAGAATCCGGCGAAGAGGATCGGCTTGGCGAAGTTGGTGGTGAGCCAGTCCAGCCCGGCGCGGACGTCGTCCACCTCGCCGCGCCCCTCGTCGTGTACGCCCTCGCTCAGACCGGTGCCGCGGAAGTTAAAGCGCAGCACGGGCAGGCCGAAGCTCGAAAACGCCTTCATGGCGTGGTAGACGGCGCGGGTGTGCATGGTGCCGCCTGAGGGTGGGTGCGGGTGGGCGACGATGGCGGTGAAGGGTGGGTCTTCGATGCCGGTGTTGAGGATGGCCTCGAGCCGTCCCGCGGGGCCGCGGAGATCGTCGATGGTGCGGATCTGGGATTGAAAGGGCATGGTTGAAGTTTAGTCGTTTACTCGGCTCCGGTATGCTGGGGGCAAGGATTGATTATGGCGATTGATGCGATTGAACTGACGCGGCGGCTGGTGAATATTCCGTCGACGACCTACCACGAGGGTGCCTGCGGGGAGTTTTTGTGCGAGTTTCTGGCTGGTGAGGGCTGGGAGATTGAGCGGATGCCGGTGCCGAAACCCGCTGCAGGTACGCCCGGTGCGGATGGTGGGTCGGAACGCTTCAACGTCTATGCGAGTATGCCCGGCGTGACGCCGGAGGTGGTCTTCTCGACTCACTTCGATACGGTGCCGCCGTACTTTGGCTGCACGGAGGATGAGGAGTTTCTCTACGGGCGCGGGACCTGCGATGCCAAGGGGATTCTGGCGGCGCAGGTGGCGGCAGCCGAGCAACTGCGGGCGGCGGGCGTCAAGGTGGGGCTGCTCTTCGTTGTGGGCGAGGAGCGGGACTCGGCTGGAGCGAAGGTGGCGAACGAGAACCCGCGTGGGTCTCGCTTTCTCATCAACGGCGAGCCTACCGACAACCGGCTGGCGCTGGCGACCAAGGGTGCGCTGCGTGTGGAGATGCGGGCGCATGGGCGGATGGCGCACTCGGCCTATCCCGAGCTGGGCGAGTCGGCCATCGACAAGCTGGTGGAGTCGCTGAGCGATGTGCTGAAGCTGAAGCTGCCGGTCGTCGATGAGATCGGCGAGACGACGGTGAATATTGGGTTGATCTCCGGCGGGCGGGCTCCGAATGTAATCTCAGACGCTGCTGAGGCTCATCTGCTGGTGCGGACGGTGGGGCCGTCCGAGGACGTGAAGGATGCGATTGAGAACGTAGTGGCTGGGCGTTGCCAGGTGGACTACTCGCTCGACCTGAACTTCGTTCAGATGCGGCGCGTGGGCAACCTGCCGACGATGGTGGCGAAGTTCGCCACGGATATCCCCTCGCTGACCTCTTGGGGAGAACCGTTTCTGCTGGGGCCGGGGTCGATCCATGTGGCCCACACCAATGGCGAGAAGATAGCCAAGACGGAGCTGCTGGAGTGCGTGCGGCTGTACGTGGAGTTGGCGCATGGGCTGGTCGGGTAAGGCTGGGGCCGGTGTTGCGGCCCTGGCGATCACTGTGTTTACCAGCTATGTGACCGTGCCCACACGCAATACGGATGCGGGGCACTTCGATACGCTGATCGTGCTGGGCTGGCCCGCGAACGACGATGGCTCGCCTGCGCCGGAACAGCGGGAGCGGGTGCTGGAGGCTGTTCGGGAGCTGCGGGCGGGTCGGGCTGGACACATGATCGTGACCGGAGGTGCAGCGCATAACCATTGGGTCGAGGCCGAGGTGATGGCGAAGTTGGCCAAAGCTGAGGGCGTGCCAGATGAAGAGATCGTGGTCGAGGGACAGGCTCAGAATACGATCCAAAATGTTTTTTATAGCGACCGGATTATGGCGCAGCGAGGGTGGAAGAGCGCCGAAGTGATTAGCTCGGGGAGTCATCTGCCGCGGGCTAGTTTGATTCTGGCGCGGTATCGGTTTGCGTGGAGCACCCACGCCGCGTTGTGGCCTAGAGAGTATGGGGCTGGGGTGGTCGCCGCGCACTACGTGTATGAGGCTCTGGCGACCACGAGGATGCGGTGGTTTGGGTTTCCGAAGTCGGAGTTCCTGCCGGAGAGGCATTAGGAACTTGCCCCAGAAGCAAGGGCAAGAACAACAGCAGAAGCAAAAACAGATTCCTCCGCTTCGCTCCTGAATGACAACCAAGAAAACAGGCAACGTCGGGTTCTTGCTTGGGGTGGGTTACATGGGCCAGATGACGTAGGGGAAGCCGGGGTTGTCGGTGGCGAAGGTGTGGGTCTCGTCGGGGTTCTGGGGGTTGTAGCGGATCTGGATGGGCGTGTCCTCGGCTAGCTGCGGGACCAGCCTGTGGGCCTCCGAGTCCGACAGCGGGATGCTGCGGGCGTGGCCGCCGTAGTAGTTGCCGTCGAGCGTGAAGTAGTAAGCCGACTCGACCTGCATGGCCTGGAGGACGGAACCCTCCTCGGCGGCGATGTCTTTGGGGACGACAATCGATGTAAGTAGCTTTGCGGTGAGGACGGGCCAGTTAGCGGCCAGCTTGAGCGCGGCCTCCCGCTTGCGGCTGCGGAGGAACCGGGGGAAGAAGTCGACGAGGGAGAAGACACTCATGGAGGGGAATTGTAAATCCCGGAGTGATGTTTGGGACCGGTTTTCAACACATGGCGGCGGGCTCGGGGCGGAACTAGAATTGGAAGATGGCTGAGTTCACGCACCTGCACTTGCATACGGATTATTCGCTCCTGGATGGAGCCTGCGACGTCGATAAGCTGGTGGCGCACGTCGATAAGATTGGGCAGAAGTCGGTCGCCATGACCGATCACGGAAATATCTTCGGGGCCGTGCACTTCTTCGACGCGGCCAAGAAGAAGGGGATCAAGCCGATCCTGGGCTGTGAGCTGTATATCTGCCAGGCCGAGGACCATCGGGCCAAGGGCGATGGAGACAAGTACAACCACCTGCTGGTGCTGGCCGAGAACCAGGAAGGCTATCGCAACCTTGTCCGGCTGACTAGCGAGGCCGCGCTGCACGGGTTCTATCGCAAGCCGCGCGTGAGCAAGAACTTTCTGGCTAAGCACGTCGAGGGGTTGATCGGGTTCTCGGGGTGCCTCGCGGGAGAGGTCTCGCAGCACCTGATGGCGGACGACTACGAGAAGGCCAAGCAGGTGGCGGGCGGGTTTCAGGATATGTTCGGACGGGGGAACTTCTTTCTGGAGGTGCAGGACCACAAGCTGGCTCCAGACAAGGCCGTCATCGACTACATGTTCCGGATGGAAAAGGATCTGGACATTCCGCTGATCGCGACCAACGACTCGCACTACATCGAGGACCAGGACAGCCGCGCGCACGAGGTGCTGTTATGCGTGCAGACCGCCGGGTCGATGAACGATCCGAAGCGGTTCAAGTTCGACACGCAGGAGTTCTACATCAAGACCGCCGAGGAGATGGCGAGGATGTTTCCGGACAACCCGGAGGTCTTGACCCGGACGATGCAGTTCCCGGAGCGGTGCGAGCTGAAGCTGAACAAGGTCGACAATCCGTTCCCGGACTTTCCGGTGCCGGAGGGGGAGACGCTCTACACCTACTTCGAGCAAGTGTGCCGAGAGGGGCTGAAGAAGCGGCTGGAGACGACGGTGGCGCACCTGCGCAGCCGGGGACTGCTGCGTAAGAGCATCGACGACTACCATGCGCGGCTGGATCGCGAGATTGACTGCATCAAGAGCATGAAGTTCCCCGGCTACTTCATGATCGTGTGGGACTTTATCCGGTATGCAAAGGAGCAGAACATTCCCGTAGGGCCGGGTAGAGGCTCGGCTGCGGGATCGCTGGTGGCGTACTGCATGGAGATCACCGACGTCGATCCGCTGCAGAACGAGCTGCTCTTCGAGCGCTTTCTGAACCCGGAGCGTATCTCGATGCCGGATATCGATATCGACTTCTGCATGAACCGGCGCGGAGAGGTGATCGAGTACGTTCAGCGCAAGTACGGCAAGGATCAGGTCGCGCAGATCATCACGTTCAATACGATGGCGGCGAAGGCTGCGATCAAGGACGTGGGCCGGGCACTCGATATGCCGTACGGCGAGGTGGACCGGATCGCGAAGATGATTCCGCCGACCATCGGGATCACGATTGACCAGGCGCTGAAGGACCCGGGGCCATTGTCGCAGGCGTATGAGTCGGACCCGAAGATTCAGGAGCTGATCGACACGGCGCGCAGGCTGGAAGGGCTGGTGCGCGGTGCGGGTGTGCACGCGGCTGGTGTGGTGATCGCGCCCGCTCCGCTGACGGAGTTGGTGCCGGTGACGCGGGCGAAGTCGGAAGAAATCGTGACCTCGTACGACATGAAGGCCGTCGAGAAGATGGGCCTGCTGAAGATGGACTTCCTCGGCCTGACGACGTTGACCGTCATCGACGATGCGCTGAAGCTGATCGTGGCCACGCGCGGGGAGAAGGTCGATCTGCCGACGATTCCTCTGGACGATGCGAAGACGTATGAGCAGGTCTTTCATCGGGCTCTGACGAGTGGTGTCTTTCAGTTTGAATCGGGTGGAATGCGCGACGTGCTGCGGCGGTATAAGCCGAACACCGTCGAGGACCTGACCGCTCTCAATGCGCTCTATCGGCCGGGGCCAATCCAGGGCGGCATGATCGACGACTTCATCGAGCGCAAGTGGGGACGCAGGCCGGTGGAGTACACCTTCCCCGAGCTGGAGATCATCCTGAAGGAGACGCTGGGGGTCATCGTCTACCAGGAGCAGGTCATGCAGATCTCGAGCGCCATCGGCGGCTACTCGCTGGGCGGAGCCGACCTGCTGCGCCGCGCCATGGGTAAGAAAGACCCGGCCGAGATGGCCAAGCAGCGCGATATCTTTATGGCCGGTGCGGCGACGGCGAAGTTCGATAAGAACCGGGCCGGACAGCTCTTCGACCTGATGGAGCAGTTCGCCGGGTATGGATTCAATAAGTCGCACTCGGCGGCTTATGCGCTGCTGGCCTACCACACGGCCTATCTGAAGACGCACTACACGGTCGAGTTCATGGCCGCGCTGCTGACAAGTGAAACCTCGAAGCCGGAGAATGTGGTCAAGTACATCTCCGAGTGCCGCGAGATCAATATTGCCGTGGTGCCGCCGGATGTGCAGGTCTCGCTGGCCAGCTTTACTCCGGCTGAAGGTGCGATTCGGTTTGGACTGGCGGCGATCAAGAACGTCGGCCATAACGCCATCGTCTCGATCATTGAGGCGCGCACGGCGTTGCAGGCTGAGGGTAAGGCCGGGTTTGCAAGCCTGTGGGAGTTCTGCGAGAAGGTGGACCTGCGGCTGCTGAACAAACGGGTGCTCGAGTCGCTCATTAAGGCCGGGGCGATGGATTCGTTTGGGCCGCGTGCGGCGGTGATGGCCGCTCTCGACAAGGCGATGGAGCAGGCGCAGAAGGCTCAAAAGGACGCGGCGGCGGGGCAGCATGGGCTGTTCGGGATCTTCGATGCTCCCGGTGATGCGGGTCCGGCGGAAGAGTTGCCCAAGGTGCCGGAGTGGGACGAGCATACGCGGTTGCAGAACGAAAAGGAGGTGCTGGGCTTCTTCGTCAGCGGCCATCCGATGGACAAGTATCGGGAGAAGCTGCGGAATATGAAGGTGCTCGACACGGCCACGGCGATCGAGATGAAGCCCGAGCCGCAGGTCTTCCGGCGCGGACGCAGTGAAGAGCCTCAGAACGAGATCCAGATTGCGGGTGTGATTACCGGGCTGAAGGTGGCTAAGTCGAAGCGCAGCGGCGAGCTATATGCGCAGGCGGTGCTCGAGGATACGGTCGGAAAGATCGAGCTGATTGCGTTTCCGCAGAGCTATGAGAAGCTGGCCGAGAAGCTGAAGATCGACGTGCCGGTGGTGGTGCGCGGTTCGCTGCGGGGTGAGGAAGATTCGGCTCCGAAGCTGGCGATTGCGGGGATTCAGGCGCTCGAGGACATCAAGCTGAAGCTGCCGGAGGCGCTGCGGATCAGGGTGCCATTGCATAGTCCGGATACGACGCTGCTGGCGCGGTTGGCGCGGCTGTTTGAGGACTCGCCGGGCGGCGGGAAGCTTCTGCTGGACTTTGAAGAGCCGGGCGAGTTCTGCGCGGTGCTGGAGCCGACGAAGGTGATGGTGGCGGCGGATCGGTTGTTTATCGACCGGGTGGAGGAGATCGTCGGGCGGGGTAGCGTGCGGGTGATCAACTAGGGGCGCGGCTCCGGCATCCAGAGGTGTCCCCAGCCGCGTTCGATCAGCTCCTGCTCGAACGCGGCGTGATCGAGGTAGCGGATGACCTGCATCCCGGCGGCTCGTCCGGCCTCGACGTTGTTCTCGCGGTCGTCGATGAAGAGGATGTGCTCCGGGGTGACGCCGAGGCCCGTGATGGCGTGGTGGTAGATGGCGGCTTCGGGCTTGGCCAGCTTGAGCGTATGCGACCAGAGGCGATGGTGGAAGGCTTCAATCCAGGCAAACTTGCCGACCACGCCGAGGGTCATGGCATCGCCCAGGTTGGAGAGGATGCCGGTGCGGATGCCCGCGCGCTGGAGGCGGTCGGCCCAGGCGATCATGGGATCGTTGGTTCTGGTCCAGAGAGCGGTGTCCGCGTCGATGAGCGCGGTGAGCTGTTCAGGGGATAGGGTTGTGCCGCCAGCTTGTCCGACAGTCTGCCAGTACTGCTGGCCGGTCAGGTCGCCACGGTCGTAGGCGTGGCGGGGTGCCCAGTAGGCGTGGTCGAGCGTTGCCTCGTCGAAGCCGGTGATGGCTTGCATCTGTGTCCAGGCAGCGGGGTCAGGCGGGCCGGAGAGGACCATGCCGTAGTCGAAGAGAACGGCCTCAATGGGGAGCGGGGTTGGGGTAGCCATAGGTCAGGTTGATTGTAGGGGATTAAGATAAATAACAGTTTTCGAGAGATGAGTGTGCAGGGTTTGGCAGATAAGACGAGCAGATTTTCGACGCGAACGGGATGGGATATCGGCGAAAGCTCGCTGGCGGCGGCGATCCGGCAGGCGAAGGCCGCGGGGCGGGAGCTGGTGGATCTGACCGTGTCGAACCCTACGGTTTGTGGGTTTGAGTATGGTTCTGTGCTGGATGCGCTGGCGGACCCGAAGGCTATGGTCTATGACCCGGATGCGCGGGGGATTCGGAGCGCGCGGGAGGCCGTGGCAGCGTATTACGCGGATCATGGGGCGGAGGTCGATCCCGATGAGGTAATCCTGACGACGAGCACCAGTGAGGCGTATGGGTATCTGCTGCGGGTGCTCTGCAATGCCGGGGATGAGGTGCTGGCGGCGCAGCCGAGCTATCCACTCTTCGACTACCTTGCGGATTTGGAAGATGTGACGCTGCGGGCTTATCCGTTGTTCTATGACTTTGGTTGGTGGATTGATTTCGCGGAGCTGGAGCGGAGGATTACGCCGCGGACTCGGGCTATTCTGCTGGTGCATCCCAACAACCCGACCGGGCACACCACAGGCAGGGTTGAGCGGGAGAGGCTGGAGGCGATTTGTCTGCGGCATGGGCTGGCACTGGTGGTCGATGAGGTCTTTCTCGACTACGGGCTGGAGGCTCCGGTGGAGAGCTTCGCGCGGGGGCCTCACCCGGTCCTGACCTTCGTGGTGAGCGGGCTGAGCAAGATCTGCGGGCTGCCGCAGATGAAGGTGGCGTGGATGGCCGGGTTTGGCCCCGAGGCGGAGCGACGGCAGGCTCTGGGGAGGCTCGAGATCGTTGCTGATACGTTTCTTTCGATGAACGCGCCAATGCAACACGCGCTGCCGATCTGGCTGGCGGAGCGCGGGGGGATTCAGCGGCAGATTTTGGGGCGCGTAAGAGAGAATCTGGCGATAGTGCGGAGGAGCGGAATCGAGGTGCTGGCGATGGAGGCGGGGTGGAGTGCGATTCTGCGGACGCCGAGCGCGCTGTCGGCTGAAAGCCTTATCTCGGGGCCGGGGGTAAGCGTACATCCGGGGTCGTTTTATGGGATTGGCGAACGGAACCGAATGGTCATCAGTCTGCTGGGGAGGCGAGATGTGCTGATGCGTGGGCTGGAGCTGCTGCGGCAGGAGTGCGAATCTAACTAGTTACCCTGGATGACTTCGACATCATCCAGCACTTTCATATTTAAGGACAAATGACTCATTCTATTTCGATTGAAGGTATGGATTGCTTTCGATTTCTCTTCCGATAGTGGTGGCGCGACCGTGGCCAGGGATGACGATGGTCTCCTCAGGCATGGGAAGCAGGTGGTCGTGAATGGAGCGGATGAGGGTCTCGAAGTTGCCGCCGGGGAGGTCGGTGCGGCCGATGCTTCCGGCGAAGAGGGTGTCTCCAGCCAGGAGCAGGTTCTGGTCCGGCAGGTGAAGGCAGAGGCTGCCCTGGGTGTGGCCGGGAGTGTGGTGTACGGTGGCGGTGAGGCCGGTGACCGCAACCTTCATGCCGTCGGTGAGGTCGAGGTCGGGCACGTGGACCTCTGGGGTGGCCATGCCGACCCAGCTCGCCTGCACGTCCATCATGGCCAGCAGCGGGAGGTCGTTCTGGTTGTAGAGGACGGGCGCGCCGGTGATGCGTTTTAGCTCGGCGGCTCCGGCGATGTGGTCGATATGGGCGTGGGTGACGACGATCTGCTTGACCGTGAGGTGGTGGCGGGCGAGGACCGCGAGGATGCGGGGGATGTCGGAGCCGGGATCGACGACGATGGCTTCGAGGGAGGTCTCGTCGCCGAGGATGGAGCAGTTGCACTGGAGCGGGCCGACGGGGAGGATCTCATGGATCATCAGGACTCCTTGCTTGTCGCAATGAAAAGGCGCAGACCGTATGGGGTCTGCGCCGTGAGGATCTTGGGAACGCTTACTTCTTGGGCGTCGTCTCGACGGTCTTGGTGTCCGACAGGACCGAGCCGCTGACCGAGTGGGTGCGAGCCATCAGGATGGTGAGGCCGATGGAGGTCACCATGAAGCAGATGGCCGCGTAGGTCGTCATCTTGGTGAGCAGGTTGGCAGCGCCGCGAGGGCCGAAGGCAGTCTGTGAACCCTGTCCGCCGAAGGCTCCGGCGAGATCGGCCGACTTGCCCTGCTGGAGCAGCACTACACCGATGAGGAAGAGGCTGATGATGACGTGAAGCACGACGGTCAGGTAAAGCAGAGCGGTCATAGTGTTTGGTGCTGCCTTCTTGATGCTGAATAGGGTGGAGTTAAACCTCTTTTGAGTGTATCACCGGTGTTGTGGATGGCCAAGGCGGAGGGAGATCTTGTGCAGAGGTTGAAAGTCGTGTCACCCGTCTCTTAGAGACCAGACAAGTGATATTCGTCGAGGGGCGGTTGATTTATATTGACGGCAAAACGGGAAAAGGTAACACTCCAACCACCATGCGACTCGCTACTCTCTGCCTGTTGGTCTTTGCCGCACTGACACCCCTGAGCCATGCGCAGCAGGTTCCTGTCTTCGCGGCTACGCCGGAGGAGAGTGCCATCAGATTTTATGTGAAGGCCTCGGTGGCGCTGACAGGCAAGTTCGACAAATGGGACACGACTCTGAGGTTCAGTTCTCCCGATGTCACAAGTGGGGTTCTGGATATCAAGATCGACGCGGCTACGGTGAATACCGGAAGCGGCATGAAGGACAGCAAGCTGAAGAGCAGCGACTTCTTTGACGTGAAACAGAATCCGACGATCACCTTTCGGTCTACCAAGGTTACGCAGACCGGCCCCGTGAGCTTTGATGTGCTGGGTGATTTTTCGATACGCGGGGTCTCGAAACCGGAGACGCTGAAGCTGACAATCAGCGGCAAAGGTACCGGCGCAGGTACGATCAAGGGCATCATGGCCTTCGATCGCAAGGACTATGGAATGACGAAGGGAATCCCCTTCGTGAAGATCGCCGACCGCGTCGAGGTAGAGGTCGATCTGAAGGTGAAGCAGATCGGCGGACCGTCGCTGGTCTACAAACAGTAACCGCACAGTAGGACCATAGGACGCGTGCGCCTGCCATAGAAAACTTGTGATCCGGCCCACATCTGCTCCTGTGAGTGACGGGTTCATCTGCCCGTTTTGCATGTGAGGCAGTGTAAGGAAGAGGATGCGTCCGGTGACACGATCCGCTTTAGTTTGAGAGAATTGGGCGATTACAGGGAAGATTCATTTTGGGATGCAGGGCAATATTTTTGAATCAACCTCACGAGCCGCTGCGTCACATCCTATACAAATACTCGTGTGCATTTCTACGCCTAACGTGCACTTACAGGCTAGAGAATTCCTGGGCTTTTATGGAGATTATGTAAATGAACGAGCAGCATAAACATTCGGCAGTAACGATTGCCTCGAACAGAATGACAGGCGTCTACGCTGCCTCCATGCTGTTGCTGGGTGCGGGTTTGCTCTCAGGCTGCGGCCCCAAGAACGCCGCGCCGGCTGGACCGCCGCCCGCGATGCCCGTCACGGTGGTCGAGGTTCAGCCCACGGATGTGCCGGTCACGGGCGAGTGGGTCGGGACGCTGGACGGCTATGTGAACGCGCAGATTCAGCCGCAGGCGAGTGGCTTTCTCGTAAAGCAGAACTACAAGGAAGGTTCTCTGGTCACCAAGGGGCAGGTCCTCTTCGAGATCGACCATCGGCCCTTCCAGGCCGCGCTCGATCAGGCCAAGGGACAGTTGGAGCAGGCCAAAGGACAGGTGTTGCAGGCTCAGGCGCAGCTTGGCCTCGCCCAGATCAACGTAAAGCGCGATACGCCGCTCGCACAGGCCCGAGCCATCGCGCAGAGCCAACTGGATAACGATATCCAGACGCAGGCGCAGACAGAGGCCGCGGTTGCATCGGCCAGGGCGTCGGTTGTTGCCGCTGAAGCTGCTGTCGAAAACGCGAAGCTGAACATGGGCTTCACCTATGTTCGCTCGCTGATTACCGGCGTTGCCGGACAGGCCACCACGCAGGTGGGCAACCTGGTGAACACTCAGTCGGTGCTCACGTCGGTCTCGCAGCTCGATCCCATCAAGGCTTACTTCTCGATCAGCGATGCGGAGTATCTCGCGCTGACGCATCGCACTCGCGGCGAGGGCGGAGACCTGCTGAAGGCTGCTGCTCAGGTGCCTCTGACCCTTACGCTTGCGAACGGCGAAGACTTTGCCCAGAAGGGACATATCGCCTTCGTTGATCGCCAGATGAACTCGCAGACCGGCGCGATCCGCATCGCCGCGACCTTCCCGAACCCGGGCAATATCCTTCGTCCGGGGCAGTTCGGACGCATCAAGGCTGCGACTGAGGTCCGTCATGGCGGCCTGCTGATTCCGCAGATCGCTGTGACCGAGTTCCAGGGCCTGCACCAGATCTACATCGCCGGTACGGATAACAAGGTCCACGTCGCCACAGTGGATCTCGGGCCCCAGATCGGCACCAGCTGGCTGGTAGAGAAGGGTATCGCTCCGGACTCGCTGGTGATCGTCGATAACCTTCAGAAGCTCCGCGAAGGCGCTCCCGTTTCGCCACAGCGGGCTCCGGCCGCTGCCCCCACCGCGACGACGGCCAACCCGGCGGGGAGGTAGTCGATGTCGAAGTTTTTCATCCGTCGTCCCATTGTTGCGATCGTCATCGCCATCCTCACCGTCATCCTCGGCGTAGTGACGATGCTGTCGCTCTCTACCTCGCAGTTTCCTGATATCGTTCCGCCTGAGATCCTGGTCACCGCCACCTATCCGGGTGCCGATGCGAAGACCCTGACTCAGGCCGTTGCCACGCCGATCGAGCAGCAGATGAACGGCGTCGACAACATGATCTACATGAACTCGGTCAGTGCCAACAACGGCATCGTCCAGCTCTTTGTGGACTTCGACGTCAAGACCGATCCCAACATCGACCAGGTGCTGGCGCAGTTGCGCGTCGACCAGGCGCAGTCGCAGCTGCCTGCGCAGGTGACCACGGCCGGTCTTACGGTGCAGAAGGCGCTGACCTCGCCTCTGATGCTGGTCGCTATCAACTCGCCCGGCGGCAAGCTGAGCCAGGACTTCCTGACCAACTACGCGATCATCAACATTCAGGACCAGATCACGCGCGTCAAGGGCGTCTCGCGTGTGCAGACCTTCGGTGGACAGTATGCGCTGCGCGTCTGGGTGCAGCCGGATCAGATGGCAAAGCTAGGGGTTACTGCTCCTGAAGTCATTGCCGCGATCCAAACGCAGAACAACGTGAACCCCGCTGGACAGATCGGCGCGGAGCCTATCCCGAAGGGGCAGCAGTTTACCTATACGGTTCGTACGCAGGGCCGTCTGGTAACGCCGGAGGAGTTCGGCGAGATCATCATCCGAGCCAATCCGGATGGATCGATCCTGCACCTGAAGGACATTGCGCGTGTCGAGCTGGGCGATCAGGCCTACGGTATCTCCGGACGCTACAACCAGGCGCCCTCGGGTGTCATGGCGATCTATCAGCTGCCGGGATCGAATGCGGTGCAGACCGCCGCCGCCGTCAGGGCGCGCATGAAGGAGCTGCAGGCGACCTTCCCGCCGGGCATCTCGTATGACGTGCCGCTCGATACCACCGCGGCCGTTACCGCAGGTATCAACGAGATCGTCATCACGCTGTTGCAGGCGCTGGGTCTCGTCGTCATCGTGGTCTTCGTCTTCCTCCAGGGATGGCGCGCCACGCTTATCCCGCTGCTGGCCGTCCCTGTATCGCTCATCGGAACGTTCATCATCTTTCCGGCGTTGGGCTTCTCGATCAACACGCTCTCGCTCTTCGGCCTTGTGCTCGCCATCGGTCTTGTGGTCGATGACGCCATCATTGTCGTAGAGGCCGTGGAACACCATATTGAGCAGGGAATGGAGCCTAAGGCCGCTACCGAGAAGGCCATGGAAGAGGTCGGTGGGCCGGTTGTGGCTATCGCCCTGATCCTGGCGGCGGTGTTCATCCCGACGGCCTTTATCCCCGGTATCACGGGTCGCCTGTACCAGCAGTTCGCCGTCACTATCGCGATCTCGGTGCTCATCTCGGCCTTCAACGCGCTGACGCTCTCTCCGGCACTGGCTTCGCTGCTGCTCAAGCCCAAGGATAAGAATGCCAGGCAGGGACTGCTGGCAAAGGGCTTCGGACTCTTCAACAAGTACTTTGGACGCACCACGGAGAGCTTCGTCTCCACCTCCAACGTGCTCATCCATAAGTCTGCCTTTGCCATGCTGGGCCTCGTTCTGATGGGCGTACTGGCGGCCTTCCTGGGCCGCAGCCTTCCGGGCGGATTCATCCCGAGCGAAGACCAGGGCTATATGTTCCTGGCGCTGCAGCTTCCCGATGGAGCATCGGCCCAGCGTACCGATGCGGCTCAGCAGAAGATCACGGCGGCACTGCTCAAGACCCCTGGAATTCAGGGTGTCATCGCCGTTACCAACTTCTCGCTGCTGACCCAGGTACAGAGCACCAACGCCGGATTCTTCTTCGTCTCGCTCAAGCCATGGGAAGCTCGCAAGACCAAGGAAGAGCAGATCGATTACATCCAGGGCAATCTGCAGAAGCAGCTCTCGCAGAACCCCGATGGCATCGCCTTTGCTTTCCCGCCGCCTTCGATTCCCGGTATCGGAACCTCGGGCGGTGTCACCATGGTCATTGAAGATCGCACTGGATCGGATGACCCCATGACCCTGACCAAGGATGTCATGGGCTTCCTCGGTGCGCTCTCCAAGCGTCCGGAGATCGGCGCGGCGGTTCCGTCGTTTGAGCCCGCGGTGCCACAGCTCTACGCCGATGTAGACAAGGAGAAGACCTTGCAGCAACAGGTGCAACTCTCCGATGTCTACGCCACCATGTCGACCTTCATGGGCGGATATCTCGTCAACTACTTCAACCGGTTCGGACGACAGTGGCAGACCTTTGTCGAAGCTGAAGGGACCTCGCGCACGGATATCAAGAACATCAACCAGTTCTATGTGCGAAGTGCCAACGGCAGCCAGGTTCCGCTTGGCTCCTTGGTAAAGGTCAGGCAGATCACCGGGCCTGAGTTTATCTTCCGATTCAACGAGTTCAACGCGGCGCAGATCAACATTACCGGTGCTCCGGGATATAGCTCGGGACAGATACGAGCGGCGCTCGAAGACACCTTTGCCAAGACGATGCCCGCTGGTACAGGCTTCGACTACTCGGGTATGTCTTTTCAGGAGCAACAGGCCGAAAAGGGCGTTCCATCCTGGGCCGTCTTCGGGTTGTCACTGCTGTTCGTCTTCCTGATCCTGGCCGCGCTTTATGAGAGCTGGACGCTGCCGTTCAGCGTACTGCTCAGCACTCCGGTCGCGATCCTGGGCGGATATATCGCCCTGCACGCGCGGCTGCTGGAGAATGACATCTTTGCCACCATCGGTCTGGTCATGCTGATCGGTCTCTCGGCCAAGAACGCCATTCTTATCGTGGAGTTTGCCAAGCTGAACTATGAGAGTGGGCAAAGCATCTCCGAGGCCGCGCTCAACGCTGCCCGGCTGCGCTTCCGTCCTATCGTCATGACGGCTCTGGCCTTCATCTTCGGCTGCCTTCCGCTGTGGACGGCGACTGGAGCCGGAGCGGCCTCTCGTCGAATCCTCGGCACAGTTGTTATCGGCGGCATGACCCTCTCCACTGTCATCGGTCTCATCTTCATCCCGGTCACCTTCTCGGTCGTCGAGTACATCTCGCATCGCTTTACCAGGGGCGGCAAGGGAACCACGATGGACTCGAAGGCTGACTTCGATCCTGTCGCCGCCGGTAAAGCCGCTGGAGTGGGACAGCCCCCGACCCAAGGAGGTCACGCATGAGGAACTCTCTGGTTTGGCTCAAACAATCTTCTGCCGCGGTTGCGGCTGGTGGCGTGCTGATGGCTGCGCTTACCGGCTGCACCGTGGGGCCGAAGTACAAGCGCCCAGCCTATGCCACGCCGCCCGCGCTGCGTGGGGCGGATGATGCGGCGACTATCAGCGACGCGCAGAACTCGCTCGGCGATCAGCAGTGGTCGCAGGTCTTCCAGGAGCCGGAGCTGCAGGAACTGATTCGCAAGGCGCTCGCGAATAACTACGATATCCGTATCGCGGCGCAGCGCATCCTCGAGCAGCAGGCGCAGGTCAAGATCACTCGTTCGCAGCAGTTTCCGACGGTCAGCGTGGGCGGATCGGGAGTTGGGGTTGATGCTCCTGCTCTCAATGGAAATGGTTCGAACTCCGGCTCCAACTCGAGCGGTATCAGCAGCCCGCTCGCCGAAGGAGACTTCAGCCTCTCGGCCGCGTGGAATCCTGACTTCTGGGGTCTCTATCGCAGGCAGACCGAAGCTGCGCGGGCGCAGTTGCTGGCTCAGACCTGGGCGCAGCGGGCTGTGCGGTTGACGCTGATCCAGCAGGTGGTGACGACTTATCTTCAGCTTCGGGCGCTCGATCGTCAGCTTGAGATCACCAAGCAGACGATCAAGGTTCGTGAGGATTCGGTTCATCTCACCGAGACTCTGGAGCGGGGCGGATCGGTGCCGCTCTCGGACCTGCGTCAGGCCGAGCAGTTGCTGTACACGGCAACCTCTCAGCTTCCGCAACTGGAACAGCAGATTCAGCAGCAGGAGAACGCTCTGAACCTGCTGTTGGGATCGAACCCTGGGCCTATCGCTCATACCGACCCCAAGGCGCTGACCCCGCCGCCGCAGAATCTGCCTACCGGTATTCCTTCGCAGTTGCTGGAGCGTCGTCCTGATATCCAACAGGCTGAAGCTCAGTTGCGGGCGGCGAATGCGAACATCGGCGTTGCGCGTGCGCAGTTCTTTCCGCAGCTCTCGCTTAGTGCCTCTGCTGGTATCGGCGGCAATGACTTTCCTACAATCTTCGGCGCTAACTCGCAGACGATCTATGGAATTGGTCAGTTGACGCAGCCGATCTTCGCGGGCGGCAAGCTGCGCGGGCAGTTGCAGCAGGCTACGGCAACCGAAGTGGAGTTGGCGATCACCTATCAGAAGACCATCGCAGGTGCCTTCCGTGATGTGTCCAATGCGCTTATCGCGCTGAACAAGCAGCGTGCCTATCGCGAGCAGCAGGAGAAGCTGGTGGACGCGGCCCAGGATGCAACACGGCTGGCCCGGGTTCGCTACGAGGGCGGTGCAACGGCCTATCTCGAGGTGCTGACGACAGACTCGAATCTCTTCGCGGCGCAGCTCAACCTTGTTACCGCGCAGCAGGGCGAGGCGCAGACGCTGGTTCAGCTCTATAGCGCGCTGGGTGGTGGCTGGCAGTAGCTCAATACTTGTAAGTACAGATCACGCGGGCTGATGACCTTGAACCAAGCGTCATCAGCCCGCGTGAATTGCTTTGTGCTGGCTCACATCGTCGCCGTCTCCGGTCTTCAGGCTGCGAAAGACGACGGTGGAGATAATGGTCAGGACGCCGAGGGCGATGAGCGCCTTGTGAATGCCCTGAATCATCTGCGCCGGGTCGTTGTGGGTGCTGGGGACGAAGAAGGCTGTCGCCAGTCCGGCCGTGGCCACGCCGAAGCTGATCGACATCTGCTGCATCGTGCTGGCGATGGAGCTGGCGCTGCTGGTGTCCTTCTCGGTGATGTCCGCGTAGACCAGCGTGTTCATGCTGGAGTACTGCAAAGATGTGAAGGCTCCATAGAGGAAGGCTTGCAGGACGATGGCCCAGACCGGCGTGTGCAGGCCGATCGTGGCAAAGACCATCAAGAGGATGCCGAGAATGATGGTGTTGGAGACTAGAACGCCGCGGTAGCCGATGCGGCTGAGGAGACGCGGCATGATGGCCTTCATGCTCATGGCGGCGAGCGCCTGGGGCATCACGAGCAGGCCCGATTGGATGGGCGTGAAGCCTAGTCCCACCTGATAGAGCAGCGGCAGCAGGAAGGGCACGCCGCCGATTCCCAGACGCGTGAAGAAGCTACCGCTTACCGAGGCTCGGAAGGTGCGGATGCTGAAGAGCCGAAGCTGGAGCAGAGGGAACTCGAGGCTGCGGGCGTGGACTCCGTAGCCTGCCAGCAACGCAAGCGATAAGAGCAGGAGACCGGACATCTCGCGTGAGCTGAGGGTGTGCTCGCCGAAGATCTCCAGCACGTAGGAGAGCAGTGCGATGCCCGAGCCGAAGAGAATCAGGCCGACAAGGTCAAGCGGTGGGGTGTTCTCTTCGCGGTAGTCGGGTAGGTGCAGGTAGACCAAGATCAGACCGACGAGGCCGATGGGAATATTGAGGAAGAAGATGAAGCGCCAGTGCAGATAGCCCACGATGAGGCCTCCGGCGATGGGGCCGAGCATGGGCGCGACCAGCGCGGGAATGGAGACGAAGCTCATGGTGCGCAGCAGGTCCGACTTGGCGAAGGTGCGGACCAGAGTGAGGCGGCCGACCGGGACCATCATGGCTCCGCCGCAGCCTTGCAGGACGCGGCAGGCGACGAGCAGGTGGATGTTGCCCGAGATGCCGCAGAGGAACGACCCCAGAGTGAACAGGCCGATGGCCGAGGCGAAGACGCGGCGGGTGCCGAAGCGGTCGGCCATCCAGCCGCTGATGGGGATGAAGACCGCGAGGCTGAGCGTGTAGCTGGCCAGCACGGCCTTCATGCTGAGGGGTGTGACGCCGAGGGCCGCGGAGATGGCCGGGACCGCGGTGTTGAGGATCGTGGTGTCGAGCGACTCCATGAAGAATGCGACCGCGACGAGCCACGGGAGCAGGTGCGTCGCGGCCTTTGCGGAATCGGATACAGGGGGAGGAGAGAGCACTGGGCCGGATTCGTTCATAGGGGATCTATCGGCAGCTCGGAAACGAGGCTGTGTACTCTTCGATGCCGATTAACGCTCGATGGCGACCAGCCCCCACGGACCTTTTCCGGCAGGGATCTTCTGTGTGACGGTGTTGGTCGCCAGGTTGACGACGGAGACGTCGTTGGAGGGGCCGTTGGCGGAGTAGAGGGACTTGTTATCGGGCGAGAGTGTGATCCCCCAGGGGCGCGCGCCGACTTCTACTGAGCCGAGTACCTTGTCGGTTGCGGTATCGACGGTAAAGACCTGGTGGCCGCGCCCGGTACTGACGTAGAGCTTCGACGCATCGGGCGAGAGCAGAACGAACATCGGCTTGATGATGCCGGGCTTGCCGATGCTGATCGTCCTGATGGGCTTGTGTTTTACGGCATCGACTACGACGACGGTGCCGTCGTTCTCGGCGTTGATGTAGGCGCGTGTGCCGTCGGGCGTGAAGGCCACGTTGCGCGGGCGATGGCCGACCTTGAAGGTCGTGATGATCTTGCCTGCGGCGGGGTCGAGCACCGCGATGGTGCCGTCCTCTTCGGAGGTGACGTAGACGAGCTTGCCGTTGGGCGAGACCTTCACGCCCTCGGGCTGGCCGCCCATCTTCAGCGCCTTGACCACTGTGCCGGATGCCGTATCGACGATGCTCACCTCGGAGACGTCCTCGTTCGAGATGTAGAGCTGCTTGCCATCCTTGCTGATGTCGAAGTTCTCGGGGTCGGAGCCGCCGTGGATGATGCGGACCAGCTTGTTCTGCGCGACGTCGAAGACGCCGATGCCGTCGGCGCTATGGTCGGCTGGGGGCAGAGTGCTCTCGTCCACATCGGGTCCGGCGATGGGGGTTCCGCTGAGTGCTACGTAGAGGGTCTTGTGATCGGGGCTGGCGTGGATACCGCGTGGGCGCTTGCCGAGGGGCACGGTTGCGATGACCTTCAGGGTGCCCGAGTCGATGACGGTCATATCGCCCGAGACCTCATTCGTGACGTAGATGCGCGGGGCCGTTGACTCCGGGACCGACTCGACGACAGGCGCTGCCGACTTCTTCGAGCAGCCGACGGGAAGCAGCGCTACGCTAACAGCCAGCAGTACATATTTTGCATTTGACATGGTTCATTTTCCTTTGAAGGTAAAGTCGGCCCTGGTGGTGCTGTGGGGAGTGACGATAATCTGCTGCGTTTGAGTGCCGAGCTTCTCCTGCCAGATGGCAAGGGTGTAGGTGCCGGCGGGAAGATCGGCGATGCTGAACGTGCCGTCCTCGGTGGTGACTGCGTAGTAGGGATTGTCGACGGCACCGATGAAGGCGTGCATCCAGCTATGGATGTTGCACTTGACCTGAATCATCACCTCGGGTTTCAGGAAGCGGCGGATGAGCGGAGCGTCGCCGGGGCCCTGACTGTGGTTCCACTCGCGGTTGATCTGTGCCATGGGATGAATGTTGTGGGTGACGGGGTCGGAGTTCACGACCTTGAGCACCTGCCCGGTCTGGATGCCGAAGACGCGCGGGCGGAACCAGCAGCCGCTCTGCTCGATGGTGACGGGCGTTGCGGGGGCTTCGAAGGTCTTGCCTTCAAGGCCCTTTTGAATGTAAATGAAGGCATTGGCGACCGCGCCTTTATGGACGATAAGCGACTCGTCGTAAGCCTTGCCGTGGTGCGCTTCCACGCAGGCAGGATCGTTGCTCATGTCGATGAGCTTGCGCGGCGGCAGAGGGCCATTGAAGTGAACGACACCCGTAACCGCGCCCGCAGTGGAAGGATCTACCTTGAAGTAAGTGGGTGCCGGAGTGCTTACGGCCACAGGGGTACTCGGCTTCTCTTTACTCGAGCATCCTGAGAAGAAAATGACGGCACATACGAGGCAGAAGCTGAGCGGGAAAACGAATCTCATGGCATTACCACCTTACTATCTTTGCGGCGGGCCGACATTGGGAGGACGCTCGCCGGTGAGCGCCCGCATGAACTCTACCAGGTCGGTGCGGTCCTGGCCGGTGAGGTTGATCTTCTTCATCTCGGGGTCGAGATTAGGGTTTGAGTTTCCGCCCCCGGCGTAGAAGTCTACGACTTCTTTGAGTGTCTTCAGGCTGCCGTCGTGCATGTAAGGCGAGGTGTTGGCGACGTTGCGCAGCGTCGGCGTCTTGAAGGCTCCCTCGTCGGCTGCAACCTTGGTCTCGTGGAAGCGGCCCACGTCGTTGAAGTTGCCATCGTCGCCAACGGCTTCTCCGGTGTTATGAAACTTGCCGTCGGTGAAGAGAGCGTCGTGGCTGCCGATGGTGTGGCAGGTCGCGCAGTTGCCTTTGGTGGGGTCGATGAAGACCGCCAGACCGCGGATCTGGGCCGGGGTCATGGCGGTCTTGTCGCCACCGTACTGATAGCGGTCGAAGGCGGAGTTGCCGCTGAGGACCGTGCGCTCGAAGCTGGCGAGCGCATTTTCGACTCGGCCGACGGTTATGCCGCCTGGTCCGAAGGCTCGCTGGAAGAGATCGCGATAGGCGGGGTCGGCGGAGAGCTTGGCGATTGAGACATCGTGGGCCTGGTTCATCTCGATGGGATTGGTCATGGGGCCGTCGACCTGCAGTTCCAGGCTGGCGGCGCGGCCGTCCCAGAACTGGAAGGGCGTATAGGCGGCGTTCACGATGGTGGGCGCGTTGCGCACGCCCGTCTTGCCGCCGACTCCGAGGGAGAAGCGCAGGCCGTCCGTGAAGACGATCTGCGGGTTGTGGCAGCTGGCGCAGGCAAGCGTGTTGTCCTGGGAGAGGCGCTTGTCGTAAAAGAGCAGGCGACCCAGCGCGATGGTGTCGGCTGTGGGGGGATTGCCGGGCGGGATCGGTACGGGGGGAAGCCCTAGTGGAGCCTTGATCGTGACGGGCGTGCCAATGGGGTGGTCGCTGACAGGCTTACAGCCGATGATGAGCGCAAGACTCAGAGCGGCGCAGACGCGCAGCACGAGGATGCTGCGGGAGATGCCGGGTTGAGTTGGTTCGGTCAACCACATCTTTGGATTTTAACCGTCTCTTCCGAGATATTCCGATCAGGCCAAATCTGTTCAGCATCTTTTGCAAATTATTTAAGGATGCTCCTCGGCTATGCTGGAACCTGCCGACTGTTGCATTATGGATTGTCGATCATGCCTACACTTCCGTCTTCATCCGCGACCTCTCTCTTTTCTTTTCAGCGAGCGAATGATGCTGCTCCGGAGTCGGTATCCTTACTGAACCGTGAGGTCCTCGGCTTTTTCGATGAGTTGAGAGCGCCGCTGTTGCGTTATGCGCTCTCGTTCGGCCTTTCGATTCACGATGCTGAAGACACCATTCAAGAGGTCTTTCTCGCTCTCTTCCAGCACCTGCGGCAAAACGGCTCGCGCAGCAACCTGCATGGCTGGCTCTTCCGCGTGACGCATAACCTGGCCCTGAGAAGACGCCAGCGGAGCCAGGCTCACGAGGTGGACGCTCCCGCCGAAGACCTGTGGCTGGACCCGTCTCCCAATCCTGAAGAGCTGCTGCTTTCGAGCGAGCGGCAGGCCCAACTGCGGGCGGTCCTGCGAGTGCTGCCGGAGATGGATCAGCACTGCCTGCGCCTGCGTGCGGAGGGGCTGCGGTATCGAGAGATATCCGCGGTGCTCGGCATCTCGCTGGGCTCAGTGTCGACTTCACTTGCGCGCACCTTCGCCCGCCTGGCGCGCACGGAGGGTAGGCGATGATTCCTGAACCGGTTCATCTTACGGACGAAGAACTTTTGCTGCTGGCTGATGGCGAGATAGATCGAGCAGCGGAGAAGTCGTTTCGAGAGCACCTTGAGCTATGTGCCGAGTGCGAGACGCGCATGAGAGAGCTTCAGGCGGCAATCGACGATGTAATCGCACTGCATCATACGGAGCTTGATGCCCAGTTGTCTTCGAGTACAGGACCAAGGGCGCAGCTCAAGGCTCAGCTTGAGGCTCAAGATGCAAACAAAGCACCTTTCTTCCTGCGGCGTCTTGTTCCTGGCTATGGTGTGTCTCTGCTGGCCGCACTGCTGATCGGCATCATGGCTGCGCCTGTGCTCAAGCATTATGTGCAACCAGGCAACCTGCAAGCAAGCTCTCGTGTAACGCTTCCGATTCCGAATAAACAACTCACCCCGGGGGCCACGCGGCCGGTCAAGCTGGCGGAGATATGCCCTGCGGCCAGCGACGATCTCGACCCATCGGTACCTGCTTCGAAGCGCAGGATTGTCTTTCAGGAGTACGGCATGACCACCGCTGCGGAAGGGAAGTATCAGGTGGATTATCTGATAAATCCGCAGCTTGGAGGTACGGACGATATCCGTAATCTGTGGCCCGAGCCTTATGATGCGACTGTCTGGAACGCGCACGCTAAGGATGCGCTGGAGGACCGCCTGCACCAGATGGTCTGTAGCGGGCAGCTCGATCTCGCTTCGGCGCAGGATCAGATCGCGTCCGATTGGATCTCGGCTTACAAACGATACTTCCGCACGCCGCAGCCTGTTTAGGGTGCGGCGTGCGGGGAGGCTACAGAGGAGTCCACGTCGAGTTGTGCTGCGAAGAGCTGATCGCCGCGTTGATGAAGCGGATGCCGGTGACACCGTCCTCCACTCCAGGCGTGAGCAAGGAGTAAGGATCGGGTGAACGGCCTTCGAGCTTCGCCGTGATTCTCTCCGCGATATCGGTGTAGAGCTGCGCGAAGGCCTCGAAGTAGCCCTCGGGGTGGCCTGAGGGAACCCGAGTGGAATGGCCTGCGGCTGCTCCAGCACCGTGTCCGCCGCGAGTGATAAGCCGGGGCATCTCGCCCAGCGGGGTGAAGGTGAGGTAGTTCGGGTTCTCCTGCTCCCAGGACAGCCCCGCCTTCTCGCCATAGATGCGGAGCCGCACTGCATTCTCGTTGCCCGGAGCCACCTGTGAGGCCCACAGGCTGCCCTTCGCGCCGCCCGCGAAGCGCATCATTACCTGCACGTTGTCATCGACCCGGCGACCGGGGACGAAGGTCGTGAGATCGGCCGCGATGGAATCACAGGTGAGGCCCGTGGTGAAGCAGGCAAGGTGGAAGGCGTGCGTGCCGATGTCTCCGAGGCAGCCACCGGGGCCGCTGCGCGCAGGGTCGGTACGCCACTCCGCCTGCTTCAGTCCGCTGTCTTCGAGCGAGGTCGAGAGCCAGTCCTGCGCGTACTCCACCTGAATCATCCGGATGGCTCCGAGTTCGCCGCCTAGCACCATCTCGCGTGCCTGCCGCACCATCGGGTAACCCACGTAGGTATGGGTCAGTCCGAAGATCAGCCCGGTACGCTCCACGCTGTTGGCTAGGTCGACGGCATCTTCGATGGTGGTCGTCAGCGGCTTGTCGCAGATGACATGGATGCCCGCATCGAGAAAGGCCTTCGCCACCGGATAGTGCATGTGGTTGGGGGTGACAATCGAGACCGCGTCGATACGGTCCGGCCTTGCCGCTTCGGCCTCAGCCATCTCGCGGAAGCTGCCATAGGCGCGGGGGATGTGCAGCTCCTTCGCCGCTGTCATGGACTTTTCGGGATTGGAGGAGAGTGCTGCGGCGACCAGTTCGTAGCGGTCGTCGAGCCTTGCCGCCGTGCGGTGTACCGCGCCGATGAATGCTCCCGGTCCGCCGCCTACCATTCCCAGGCGCAACCGCCGGTCCAGCTTTGTTGCCTCGCTCATTACTCCTCCGCCTTCAGGCCCAGCAGCTTGTTGATTGCCACCTTGTCTACGCTCGCTCCGGCAAAGTCGTCGAAGGTCGACTGTGCGGCCTCGATGATGTGGCTCTGGATGAACGGCGCGCCCTCAAAGGCTCCCTGCTGCGCGCTCTTGATACAGCACTCCCACTCCATGACGGCCCAGCCGTCGAAGCCGTACTGGGTCAGCTTGGAGAAGATGGAGCTGAAGTCCACCTGACCATCGCCGAGGGAGCGGAAGCGGCCAGCGCGGTTGACCCAGGACTGGAAGCCGCCGTAGACACCCTGACGGCCAGTCGGGTTGAACTCGGCATCTTTGACGTGGAACATCTTGATGCGCGAGTGGTACAGGTCAATGTAGTGGAGGTAGTCGAGCTGCTGCAGGACGAAGTGGCTAGGATCGAAGAGAAGGTTGCAGCGCGGGTGCCCGTGGAGAAGATCGAGGAACATCTCAAAGGAGGCTCCGTCGTGCAGGTCTTCGCCGGGGTGAATCTCGAAGCAGAGGTCCACTCCGTTGGCGTCGAAGACGTCGAGGATGGGCTTCCAGCGCTTGGCCAGCTCACCAAAAGCCGTCTCTACCAATCCCTGCGGACGCTGCGGCCAAGGATAAAGATACGGCCACGCCAGCGCGCCCGAGAAGGTCGCGTGCTGCTTCACACCGAGGTTCTTCGAGGCCTTCGCGGCAAAGTGGAGTTGCTCCACAGCCCAGGCCTGGCGCGCGGAGGGATTGCCGTGGACGGAGACGGGCGCGAAGGTGTCGAAGAGGGCATCGTAGGCCGGATGCACGGCGACCAGCTGACCTTGCAGGTGCGTCGACAGCTCCGTTAGCTCAAGCCCGTGCTTGCTGAGGGTGGCAAGCAAGTCATTGCAGTAGTCGGCGCTCTCCGCCGCGAGCTTCAGGTCGAACAGGCGAGCGTCCCAGGCGGGAATCTGCACGCCCTTGTAGCCCAGGTCTGACGCCCACGCTGCGATCGAGTCCAGAGTATTGAATGGAGCTGCATCGCCTGCGAACTGTGCCAGAAAGATGCCTGGCCCCTTCATCGTCTTCATCCGTCTGCTCCTGTTTTGCTGTAACTATTTTGCCTTAGCGGGAGTGTCCAGAGGATTGGCACCCTTGACCGAGTTGGGGTCCATAGCCGCCAGATCCGAACGGTAGCTGACCGTGTTGGACGTGGGGAAGGTCGTCGGCAGCTTCTGCGTGACCTTGCCGGTTGCCGCCCACTCCACGCCGCGCTGGAATGTTACGACGGCATCGATCGAGCTGAGCGCGAACGCGTCGTGGCCATAGGCCGTGTGAAAGATACGTCCCTTGCCGTAGCTCAGCACCATCAGCATCGGCTCGTCCAACCCCGTGCCGGAGTTGGCGGGGTCCGAGTAGGCGGTCGCGAGAACGGTCATGTTCTTGCCGGGGCCGCGCAGGTTGTCGTACAACTCATCGTTCTGGTGCATCCACGTCTTCGGAAGACCCTTCATGATCGGGTGCTCGGGGGTTCTCTCGGTCATCAGGAAGGGCTTGCGCAGGCCGTGGTGGCCCGCCTTGCCGGGTCCGGGGTCCGATGCCAGCTTCCCGTCCTTGTAGAACCAGTGCGGCCCCGCATTCTCGTCGCGCTTACGCCAGCCGCCCACGCCGATCATCTCATTGAAGGCCACCCAGCCGGGGAACGCATTGTCGGAGGCGTGAACCGTGACCAAGCCCCCGCCGTTCTTGATGTAGGTCTCGAACGATGTCTTGATATCGGCCGACCAGCGATCATCCGGAGCATCGTAGTTGAAGACGATGACCTGGTACTTGCTCCACTCGGGCTTGAAGCTGCTGAAGTCGCCACCGGCTGGTGGCGCTGTGAGTACATCCACGTCGAAGAAGCCGACTTCTTCCAGCTCCTTCTTCAGCACCTGCGTGGTCACGCGCCAGTTGTGATAGGTGGCGGCGCTCTCGCCATCGAGGATCATCACATGGATGCGGGGGGGAGCCGCCCACGCCGGAAGAGTCAACAGACAGAGCACTGCGACAAAGAGCTGTAGCATAACCTTCTTCATGATGTATCTCCTGATGAAACCATCCATGTAACTGTTTTAGTTACTATTTTTTCTACCTGACGATCTAACCTCGCCCGATAGGGGCAAGCTCCAGGCAAAGACCACACTGCCGCTGCTGGTCAGCACCACCTGGTGGCCGTCAAGCTCATAGGTGATGGGTGGGCTGAGGATGTGTGCTCCCGAGCCCGCGTGCCAGAGCGTCTTGCCTGTGCTGGTGTCCAGCGCAAGAAAGTTTCCGTTGTTATCTCCCGTAAAGGTCAGGCCGGAGTCGGTCGTCAGGATGCCCGCGCCGGAGCGGCCTTCGCCCAAATCGTGGCTCCAGCGTATCTTGCCGGTCTGGTAGTCGATGGCCTCGATCACGCCCTTGCTCCACAGGCTGTAGTCCGCGCCCGCCCAGCCGTAGGTGCCGTCCGCGGGCTTGGCGAAGTAGATGCTGTAGCTGGGTGCTGCACTGACGATCATCAGGCCGGTCTTGGGGTCGAAGCTCGGTGAGCGGTAGTTCGTCAGGCCAGCTTCATCCGGTGCGATGAGGCGACCGTCGGGAGCAGGCTCTTTCGCGGGGTTCGGGATGGGGCGGCCGTCCTTGTCGATGCCGAGGGTCCAGTTCACCGGGCCAAAGGTGGTCGTCAGAAGGTTCTTGCCGGTCGTTCGGTCAAGAACGAAAAAGTGGCCGTTGCGCGATGCCTGCAAGAGCATCTTGCGCGGCTGGCCGTGAAAGTCTCCATCGACCAGAATCGGTATCTCTACCGCGTCCCAGTCGTGCGTGTCGTGCGGCGAGGGCTGAAAGGCCCAGACCAGCTTGCCGGTCTCGGGGTTCAGCGCGACGATGCTGCATGTATAGAGATTGTCCCCAGGCCGAGGCTTGCCGTTCAATACCGGCGACGGATTTCCCGTGCCCCAGTAGACCAGGTTCAGGACGGGATCGTAGGTGCCCGTGAGCCATGCGTTGCCGCCGGTGGTCTGGCCCGGCGTATTGGGTGGGGCAGTGGCGTTCCACTGCCACTGCGTCGCGCCCGTATCCGCGTCGATGGAGCGCACAAAGCCCTGCAGGTTATCGAAGTCGCCCGAGACGCCCACCAGCACATGCTTGCCGATGATGAGAGGAGCCATTGTGGCCCACTGGCCCTTGGTATAGTCGGCGACGACGACGTCCCAACGCACCTTGCCGTTCCTCGCATCGAGGCAGAGCAGGTGAGCGTCCGACGACATGTAGTAGATCCACCCGTTCAGGATGCTGACGCCGCGATGACCGATGTGAAACGCCTTGTTCGGCGGCGCGGTGTAGTGCCATATCTCGTGGCCGGTGCGTGCGTCGATGGCCCAGATATTGTCCGGGATGGTGAAGTAAAGGATGCCATCGACGAGGATCGGCGATGACTTCAGATCGGAGCTCATCCCGGTCTGGAAGGCCCAGGCCAGCGTCAGGTTGCTGACGTTGTGCGGCGCGATCTCGGTTAGCGAGCTGTGCCGCTTGCCGGAGTAGTCGCCGTGATAAGCGGGCCAGCTATCGGCGGGCGGATGCAGCAACATCGCGGCGTCCGCGCCCTGCGCCAGCAGAGAATGCGGCGACAGGGTGGCGCTCAACGCGAGGACGGAGGCAAGCAAGGCGTGCTTCAGAGCTTTCATGAACAATCCCTTTTACTTCAACGTCTGCATATAGGCCATCAGGTTGTGGATGTCATCGTCGCTGTACTTGCTGAGCAGATCGACGTGCGCGTTGACCGGAGCATCGACGGTGTACTTGACCTTGCCGGTAGACCAGGAGTGGTAGATCCCCTTGGAATCGACCAGGGCGACCGCAAACTCGTCTAGATACGCCAGTTGGCCCGTGAAGACCTTGCCCGCGGACGTGACGGTCACCTTGGAGGGAACGCCCCTGGGATAGAGCATCTGCTGCTCCAGCTTCAGGCCCTGGTAGCGTGTCGCCACACCGGCCAGATCGCCGGTCGCCGAGTGGCAGCGGGCACATGTGCCCGGGCCGTTGAAGTAGCGTTTGCCTGCCTCGGCGTCGCCGGTCTGGAGGTCCGACTCGTCCACGCCCTTGCGGGTCCCTGTCTGCGACATCGCCTTGTCCTGCTGGGTATGGACGAAGGCGACCAGGTCGGTGATCTCCGTGTCGGAGAGGTTAAACCGGGGCATCCCTTTCGCCAGCCTGCCGCTGCGGATGACGTCGCCGATGCCTTCGCCGTTCTTATCGGCGGTGACCAGCTTCGAACGCGTCAGGTCCGGGCCGCTCTCGCCGCCGCCCGCCTCTTTGCCGTGGCAGAAGGCGCAGTTTTGCTGGAACGAGGCTCCGCCGCTCGCTACCTGAGCCGGAGTGAAGGCAGCGTGTACCGGCAGCGGCCCCTGCGAGCCGACGGTGCCTCGGCTGCGCGCGGTGGCGGCCGGGGGTGTTGGGCTCTGCGCATAGGCAAAGGCTGCGATCGCGAGCAGGAAGCTGAGCCACGGGAGTCTTTGCGAGCAGAAAATGCTGCGGAGATGATTCATGTAGTAGGGAGCACTCCGTCATGGAAAGTCGTCATTCTTCGCTACCCAAAATTATTACGATTGTTCGACGAAGAGATCATACTGCATTCGTTCAACTTGTATAACGGGGCGGAGTTATCACGGCTGGCTGGGGTGTGGGGTGAAAGCCCCGTCGCAAAATAAAATGGCCACCCGTCTCTGGGCAGCCTGCTTTTTGCTCTTTATTGTTGGTGCTTATGGGTGGATTGGTGCGGAGGAGGGGACTTGAACCCCTATGCCTTGCGGCGCTAGCACCTCAAGCTAGTGCGTCTGCCAATTTCGCCACCTCCGCATTGAAGCCGACCGCTAATAGCGATCAGTTGTGACGTGCAATCCGAAATTTAGTATAGCATCCGTTTTGGCCTGGAGTGTTGTGGAGATCTTGGCCGCAAACGAGTTAGAACAAAAAAGTTTCGGCTAAAAGTGGTCGAGCAGGGCAGTGATGCTCGAAAGCTCCAGCAGATGTTGCCCGGCGGGGGCGGCGTTGACCACCTCGTGCTCGAGGACCCAGGTAAAGTCGTGCGGGATAAAGACGGCATGCAGCCCAGCGGCCAGCGAGGGGTTAATGTCGGACTTAGGGCTGTTGCCGATCATCCATGTCATGGCAGGCTCGCAGGCGTGGTGGCTGGCCAGCGAGCGGTAGGCACCCTCGTGCTTTTCGGCAAGCACCTCCACAGCGGTGAAGTAGCCGGCAAGGCCGGAGCGTTGCAGCTTGCCCTGCTGCTCGTCTCGGTCTCCCTTGGTAACCATCAATAGGCGGTGGCGCGTGGATAGCTCGGCCAGCGTCTCAGCCACGCCGGGCAGCAGTTCGATCTCCTGCGCGGCGATGGCATGAGTAAAGCTCACGATGCGCTCGTGGCGCTCAGGCGTGATGGGCTGGTTCGAGAGATGCTCGAAGCAGTCGACGAGTGAGCGGCGGAAGCTGTGCAGGCCGTAGCCGTACTCGGCGATGGTGGCGCGCTCGCAGTGATTCAGGTGCTCGCGCACCTCTTCGGGAGTGTGCACCTGGTGGTCCAGATAGGAGATGAAGGCCGCGATGGCCCGCTCGAAGTAGATATTGTTTTCCCAAAGTGTGTCGTCTGCGTCAAACAGCAGGGTCTGACCGGACACTCTGCGCAGGGGGTAGGGGGCGTGGCTCACAGATCTATCGTAAAGGAACGTTGTGGATCATGGACGAAAGATGTTTGTCGTAGAACACGGACGAAAGAGGCTCGCTCGCGGTAGAGTCTATGGGATGTTCTCCGTGGTATGAGTATGAGGTAGATATACTCATGCCAAACACAACACTGCGCTTCACACCGTGTTCCCGAGACTGCATGAGCCGAGAATTCGACTCCGGCGAAGCTGCCGAGGAGAAATATTGATGATTCCCGTTGTGGGCCAGAGATTCGGGCCATTTGAGATTCTGGCTCGACTGGACCACCCCGTCCAACGGGAGGGCAGTGGCACGGATGCGCTCTTCCGGGCGCGGGATAACCGCTCACAGCATGAGGTGGCGCTCAGGATCTTGGGCGGCGGACATACTGCGACGGAGATGCGTGAGGTGCGGGCCGCCGCCGCGCTGCACCACCCAAACATCTGCGCAATTCTCGACATAGGCGAGCTGGACGGCGAGATCTATCTGGCGATGGAGCTGCTGGAGGGTGAGTCGCTCATGGACCGGATCGCACGTGGACCGATCCGTCCCGATGAGCTGGTGGCGATCGCGAAGGAGGTCGCCGATGCCCTGGGCGCGGCCCACTCGAAGGGCATCGTGCACCGCGAGTTGAAGCCGTCGAATATCTTTCTGACTACTATGCAGGGCTTGCCGCAGGCCAAGGTGCTGGGCTTCGGAGTCACCCAGGCAGGCAAATCCGCGCGGGTGCAGGGGAAGGCTCCCGAGACGCTCTACTACATCTCTCCCGAGCAGGCGCGGGGAGAGGTTCTGGACTCGCGCTCGGACCTCTTCTCGCTCGGCGCGGTGATGTACGAGATGGCAACGCGGCAGATTCCGTTCTCCGGCGACACCAGCGCGAGCGTCTTCGTGAAGCTGCTGAACCACGCGCCTGAGCCGATCCGGGAATGGAGCGAAGCTCCCTTGAGCGATCTCGCCGAGATCATTCAGCGCCTGCTGGCCAAGGATCGCATGGCCCGCTTCCAGACCGCGCAGGAGCTGCGCGAGGCCCTCGAAAAGCTCGACAGCACGCCCTGCGACAAGATTAGTAACAAATCGAGTGCTAAATCCGGAAGCAGTTGGCTGCGCAAGGCTGTCGCCGCGGTTCCGCGCGTGCGCACGCCGCGCGAGGCTCCGGCACAGGACCGTCCTCTACCGCCGGATACGCGTGGCTCCATCTTCTCGAATACCGGAGAGAAGACGTACTCCACAAGACCGGGATGGGTACGCTGGACCGTCGCCAGCGTGCTTGCGGTGCTGGCCGCCGTAGGGCTTCTGCTCCTCAAGCGCGGGCACTTCCGCACCGCGATCCTCACGACTCACGATGCTGTGGTGCTGACTGTGATCGAGAACCACACCGGCGACGCGGCCTTCGACGACAGCATCGCAACGGCGCTGCACATGGCTCTCGAGCAGTCGCCCTATCTGCGGCTCCAGAGCAGCGACGACTACCGGCTCGCGCTGCGGGAGCTGGGCGGCGAAGACACCACCGGCCTGGGAACCGCACGCCTGATAGCCCATCGACTAGGAGCCAAAGCCTACCTCTACGGATCCATTGCGAGAGCAGGTGAGCCCTACACCGTCCACGTCGACCTGCGTGAGACCAGCACCGACAAGCTGCTGTGCTCAGCCGAGCAGGTGGCCCCGAACCGGCAGCAGATCGCCTCGACCGTGGATCTCCTCTCCGACTCCCTGCGCGCCGAGATCGGCGAGGACGGCGACTCCATCGACCGGACTCACGTGCCACTGGCCCAGGAGGCCACCGGCAACCTCGAAGCGCTGCACCAGTTTGCGCTGGGCGAGTCGCTGCTCAGTTCCGGACACATGGGCCACGCTCTGGGGGCGTACCAGCAGGCCGCCACGCTGGACCCAAAGTTTACCCAGCCCGAGCTGCGTCTGGCGACGTTCTACCAGATCGAGAATGCGGAGACCGCGGCTGAGGACGCGGCGCGGAAGGCGCTCATCAGCTCAGCCAACGCAGGCGACCAGACGCGGTTGATGGCGCAGTACACCTACGAGATGAACACCAGCTTCAACTACGCGCGGGCCACGGAGATCGTCCGCCAGTTGCTGCAGCAGTACCCGCAGAGCATCGACGCGCTGACCGCCCTGTCACGCGTGCAGCGTCTGCAGGGACGTCTGCCGGAGGCGCTTGAAACCGCCCAGGAGACGCTGATAGCCGATCCTCGGAACGTCGACGCCTACTTTCAGATGGAACTTGCGCTGATCTCGCTCGACCGCTACGACGCAGCGCTGCACGTGCAGTCGCAACTGGACCGGCTGCTGGGCGTAGCCGCCACAAACCACGGGCTGATCGCGGCTTATCTCTCCGGTCGCCAGGACCGTGTGGAGCAGTACATCGAGCACCCGAAGAGCACGCACGATCTGTCTCCGCAGTTGTGGGAGTATGGCCTTTATCTGGACAACGCGGGGCAGATGGCCGCTGGAGCCGCCGTGTGGAGCGATGGCGCGAAAGAGGCCCAGAGCGATCCGTACATGCTCTCGGTGGCTCCTTCGCTGCTGGCGCAGGGGGCGCTCGACCGCGCGCTGGCAGGGGAGTGCCCGAGCGCGCTGAAGATGGCCGGGGAGTCGTCTTTGCAGTTGCAGGGGCATGACACACTCTTCCATGCGGGTATGGCCTCGGCGCTGTGCGGCGACACCGCCGGTGCCCAAAGAGCCATGACCACGCTGACGCGGCGCTATCCGCAGAGCACTGCGGTGGGCGAGTACTACATCCCCGACTTGAAGGGTGCGCTGGCACTCGAACGCGGCGATCCGGCGGCGGCCATCGAGTACCTGAAGCCCGCACGGCCCTTCGATATCCTCTCGTTGACGCCGCTGTTGCGTGGCCGTGCGCATGTGGCCCTGCACCAGGAGGAGCTGGGCATCGTCGACTACCAGACGGTCCTTTCGCACCGTGGACTGTCTTTCACGATTGGTTCGAACGTATACCCGATGGCGCAGATCGGCGTGGCCCGCGCCTTCGCTGCAAGCGGCGATACGGCCAACAGCGCAGCAGCCTACAAGAGCTTCGAGGAGCTATGGAAGGATGCAGATCCCACCGACCCGCTGCTGATCGAGGCTCATCACGGGATGAACGCCGATCCCACTACAACGACAAAGCCTGACACGGATAAAAACGGATCAAAGCACGGATAGCAGGGGAGTCTTGAGATCCTTGCCGTACGGAGTACTTAGCGCCTGGAGTGCCTGTGATGGTTGAAGTCGAACCGGTAGACGACACCCAGAGTTGTGGAGGTTGCCCATAGGTGGCCCGAAGGCGTGATCGGTGTAACCGGGGTGTTGTAGTGCTGGTACTGCACATCGGCCTTCACGGCGAAGTGATCGGTGAGGTCGATGTCGACGCCGCCGCCGGGAGAGATGACGTTGGAAGAGGAAGCGGTATAGGTATAGAGAATATCGTTCCCTTGAGAATCAAAGGTGTAGTAGGTCAGCTGATAGCCCGGAGCGTAGTTGATCTGCCCACGGCCAAAGAGGATATCGCCGTAGGGGTGAAAGCGCCCGTAGCGCCTCTCCACCTGCAATCCCCCCAGAACATTTCGCTCTCCAATCACGTTTCCACTAGCGACAGGATAGGTGCCGCGTAGGGTGACCGACGGGCGAAACCCGAAGTAGCCCGGGAAGGCCAGGTTCGCTCCAGCGGTGACGCTGAGGTTTCCGCCTCCGTAGAGCCCGGTGGCGACGCCGCTGAGGCCTCCAAAAGCCGAGAGTTGAAACGCCTGCTTAGCGGTTGCTACAGCCTGGGCCTGGGCACGCGAGCCGCAGGCGAGAACAAGGGCTGCAACCGCGAGTGTTGCTAAAGATCGATTCCGGTTCATCCGACTCCTGGGGCACGTCTTTTGCGTGCTGTTCTTATTATCGTCGGACTCGCCGTTCGTTGGGTAGCGAAGAAGATTGCCTGGGAATTTACTGCACCTCCGACTTCTTTTTTCCCCAGTCGAATCGTCGGCCGATGATGGCCTTGACGATAAGGTGATCGGTCGCGGCCGTGGGTCCGACGCCGATGCCGAAGTTGATCTCCCAATTGGGCGAGACGTTCAGATCAGTGACGGCGAAGATTTGCTGCTGCTGCTCGTGCAGGCTGTCCCACCTGCCAATGCGGCCATAGTCCGCGTAGTACTCGACGCCGCCGCTGATCTTCTTGGTGAAGTCGTACCCTATCTTCGCGCCCGGCGAGAAGCCGATTCCCTGACTCACATCCGGCCCGTGCCAGGTGCGCTCGAGAGCCGGGTTCAGGGCTAAGTACCAGCGTCCGATGGCCTTGTCGATGATGGGCCGCAGCTCCCACGTCCACGTATCTGGCGAGTAGACCGCGCGCTGATACCCGATCTCGGTCGAGAGGCTGAGCCCGACCGGCAGATGCCAGCTATCGGGAGCACGCACGCGCGGGCGGATATGGTCTCCGACCCACTGCACGCCGTGGCCGTCCTGCTCGCTGGTGAAGACGTAGAAGCCTACCTCGGACCAGTTGTTAATGCCTTGGGTTAGCTCAAGCGTCTCATGTTCCTGATGATTCGTGGGATACACGCCGTCGATAGTCTTGGTCTGGCCGGAGATGGTGTAGTTCGAGTGAAGCTCGACCATCAGGTTTTTGGGTGCCAGCGTGTCGGAGCCGTAGACCTGGATCTCGTAGTTGCCCTGTCCCTGCGCCGTGGTCAGCAGGCAGGCGAACAGGAGAAAACTGAATAAAACAAAGCGGCGCAGCTTACGCATAGCGAAACACCATCATAAAGCCCCGATCCATGTGGTCCTGCTGGTGACAGTGCAGCAGAGTCCTGCCGGGATGATCGGCCAGAAACTCTACCTCTGCCGTGGTCTTCGAACGGACGAGGACAACGTCCTTCCTGAGCCCCGCAAGCTCGGCACTGCCATCCACCCGGCGCACCTCGAACGTGTGCCGGTGCAGATGGATTGGATGATCGTCGATGCTGAGGTTCTTCAGCACCAACCGGTAGCGCCGCCCGGCCTGCAAGACCGGCTCATCCGTATGCGGGTATGACTTCCCATTAATCTGCCAGAGCTCCTGGCTGCCGTGGCCCTTAAACTTGGAGTCGAAGGTCAGCTCGATCCGGATGGCATCGGCCGCACCCGCACTGTCAACACTGGCAAACTGCGTATAGTCCCACTCGAGCTTCTCCGGCTGGTTCCAAGAGGGCTGGCCCTTGGCTCCGGAGTACTCGACCACGATCCCCATCCCCGCATCGTAAATATGCTTCCGCACCTCACCCAAAACCCATACGCCGGGCGCGTTCATCTCGACGATGGCCGAGACCCTCTCGGCAGGCGAGAGGCGCAGCATCGGCACAGTACGCGGGCTGGGCACCGCATTGCCGTCGAGCGCGATCACGCGGAAGCTGTGCCCGGCGAGCGCAACCCAGTGGACCTCGGTTGGACTGGAGTTGAGCAGATGCATCAGAACCCGCTCCCCCTGCCTGACCCGCACCGGCTCTCCGGCTCCAAGCATCTTGCCGTTGATGGTCGAGACCTCGTAGGTAGGGTTCATGGAGCCGTCGTCGCCGCCTGCGAGACGCCCGCCCCAGTCGTGCAGAGCCAGAAAGACCTCTTGGTCGTATGCACCGGGTCGATCTGGAGCATCAATCATCAGGAAGCCGTGCTGGCCTCCGTACTGCGCCTTGCTCATGTCCTTGCCCGCGAAGGTGTGGGTGTGGAACCAGCGAAATCCCTGCGGATCGGGGGTAAAGCTGTAGCGAGCCGTCGCGCCCGGAGCGATCATCGGCGTGCCTTCCTCCATCGCTCCATCGACCGAAGAGGGAAGAAAGAGCCCATGCCAATGGACCACCTCGGGATCGGCGGTCAGGTTGCGCACCTCGACCGTCTGCTGGCGGCCCTGCCGCATGCGCAGCAAGGGGCCGGGGACCTGCCCGTTGTAGGCCACGGTGCGGAAGCGGTGTTTGGGCGACGCCTCCAGGGTGTACGGAGCGATCTCGAGGCGGATATCGGGCTCGGCGAGTGGAACAGGCTGCGCGGCAGAAGCTCGGCCAAGCAGGGAAGAGCCCGCCGCCAGCGCGGAGAGGCGGGTGAAACTCCGGCGAGTGAGCGCAGGGCGGAGACTACTATCGTCCATAGTTTTTAGTATCGCGGAAAGATGTACAGAAAAACCAGCGACGTCTGGAAGATAAAAGTTAGTGTGGGTCGATAAGCCGTCTGCGGCGGCTATCCCAGAGCTGCTGCGTGAAGACTGCCACCATCACCATTGCCAGAGCCTGCGTCTCGAAGCGGAAGCGCATATTCTCGCCTGTCTCCACCAGGCTGGTCACCACGAAGACCCACACAACGCTCCAACCCAGCAGGATCGTCACTACTCTGCGGTCGGGATCGTTACGCCAGAAAGACTGCTTCGTTGTGGATGCCAACGCCGCCAGCATCAGGGCAAAGATCGCGATTGCTCCCACGCACAACCGCTGAAATAGCTGCAACGGTGTGGAGTGGTCCTTCAAAGCAGCTTGATTGGGAGGACGGTAGTCGCTGCGAAAGTCAGGCGGGAGGCCGAAGAGGTTGCAGCACGTCCGGTCGATTGAGTGGGTGATCGACGCGAGTTTGCGGTACTCACTCGCGGCCTCGTCCTGAGAGATGAGAAAGTAGCGGGAGGTCGGCTCAAAGTACAGTCGCACGCCCTTGACAGCTTCAACCAGCACGGGCAGGGGATGATGCCGCAGCAAAAAACTGACGTCCTTCGCCTGTGCGTCGTGCATCCGCAGCAGCGCGAGCGAGTTCCAGTTGGCCGCGCCGCCGACGGATTTAGTCAGCTCGTCCAGCTCAGGAGCGCCCCGTTTCGGTGCGCGCCAGCGCTCCCTGAGCCACTCGTTCTCCTTTTCCGCCCCCTCAGATTCAGAGTAGGTAAAGGTCGGCAGTTTTCCGGTGGCAGCCCACGCCGCGACGGCCGGATCGCTCGCGCTCCAGTGCTTGGCCACGCTATAAGGAGCCCAGGTGCTGGAGGTAAAGTGATGGAAGCGCACCAGGTTCTTGAACGGCCAGAGCAGCGAGAGCGCCAGAACCGTCAGACAAATCGGCGTCGTGCGCCGACGGGCCTCCGGCAGAAGCCACCACAGCAGCACACAGAGCGCTGCCAGCCACATCCATTGATAAGTAGCTCGTACCAGCGTCAGGCCAAGGCCCAGCCCCAACGTCGTCCAAAGCCACGCGGAGGCCCGCGTCTGCACGTAACCGGTGATCGCAAGGGCCATCACGCACAGCCCCGCATAGACCAGTTGCGTGTACAGTGCATCGAACTCGAACAGGATCGCCGAGGGATTGAGAAGGAGAAAAAGCGCAACCCAGAAGCTGATGCTCGGCCACAGCCGAAGACGCACCAGACAGAGGTAGATCGAGAGCGTCGCCGCCAGCCCAAGCAACAATTGCAGGCCCAGTAGCACCCAGCCGAAGGAGTCCCCGGCCAGCTTCAGCGCCAGTCCGATAAGTCCGTTATAGAGCGGCGGCTGGCCATGCAGGTTCAGGAGCCCGCGCGCAAGATGGTGATGCAGGACGTCCAGATCCAGCACCTGCCAGAACCAGACCAGCTCGATGGTCGAGTAGCGCAGACCGGCCGCAAGAGCAACTCCTCGGCTCAAGACAAAGACCGCGATCAGGATCGCCGGATAGAGCCTATGACGCAACCTCACCTCCACTCTTTAAACTTAAAAAAACTAATGCCTCGGTTCTGAGGAAGAGGGCTGCGAAGGACGACTCATGCAACCCACCGCCTAAGACTTTAGTTGATCGTAGCTGTCAGTGCGTTCGATGCAGCCACGCCCGGATTCGTCGCCAGCACCGTTGCACTCGCCGCGCTCACCAGACGAACGTTATAAGGTCTAGGGGACCGTTCGCTTTTTAGATATGGAATGGATCAAGCTTTTCCCCTTTGACCCACCTATTTGGCCAACGCAATTGTTTGCAAGGTAGCGAACTCTTGTTTGGCTTGCCTGAGGTACATTGCATCGGGATCGGCGTGAGCCCATAGGGTAAAAAAGTGTTGGTAGGCATCGATGGCGGCAGACCGCTTGCCTTGGGCGGCGAAGGCCCGGCCAAGCCCTAGCCAGGAGAGCGAAATGCTTGGTGAAGTAGGATCCCTCTCAGGATGCGTGACTACGTTGCGATAGTCCGCCTCGGCAAGGGTGGGTTGGCCGGATGCGAGATAGGCGTTGCCTCGCAACCAGGGAACCACGAGCTCACGGTTTTCCACCGGCCGTGCTGTCTCGAGCACGGCCGCCGCCTCTTTGGCCTTGTTTTCTCGCAGTGCAATCACCGCCTGCGTCAGCGGTCCCCAGTAGAGATGCCACAGCGTTCCTTTAGGGTATTTCGTTTGCATCGCGCGGATGGCAGACTGAGCTGCGGAGATGTTTCCCGAATATGCAAGCCCTAAAACTTCTTCACCTTCTTCGAGGTCCGCGGGAGTTCTCGAGAATAGACTCTTAGCCTCGCTTCCATCTCCCGCCTCCATCATCTCGACGGCCGTAGCCTTGGTGTACTGATCCGCCGCTCCCTCAACCCCCTGCTCGCGATAGAGCTGGTTGCTTCTCGCGAGAAGTCTTCGGGCGTCCGCAAATCGCCCTTCGGCGATCGCAATTTCTACTTCCGTCACCAATACAATCGCACTCCTCGGGTGCGCGTCTGACCACTGCCTCTGTGCGCGCAGCAACGATTCGTCATGCAGCAGATAGGCCAGTTCGAGATACCGCACCCGAATGTAGTTGTCGTCGATCTTCATCGCTACTGCCTGGTCCAGCGTCTTCCTCGCCTCATCAGATTCGCCAGACTGGATCAGGCTAAGAGCCAGTGTGTTCAGGTAATTCTGGTTTTGCGGTGCAAGCGCCACTGACCGTCCGTCGCTGACGGCTGCATCGGTGTACCGGCCAAGATTCGCCTGCACATAGGCCAGCCCGTTCCAGGCCAATGATGAATTGGGGTAGAGACCCGCCCAGGTCTGGTAGTTCCGCAAACTCTCATACAGGTCCTGTGTGACCAGCACATTGTAAAGCGCGTTAATGGCAAAGGCCTGCGGCTTGCCCGCGGTGTCGCGCAGGCTATAGGCTTTGGCGCTTGCCTCGCGGCTTGCGGCATAATCGCCAGCATTGGAAGAGGTGGTGGCAAGACTGTAATAGGCCCAGGCAAAGTTGGGATCGGCAGCGACAGCCAGTTTGTAGAAGGCGATCGCTCGAACTGTATCTCCCCTGCGGTCCGCTTCCACCCCCTGCGTCCAGGCTTTAAGCGCATCCAGTGAAGAAGTGTTCTGGGCAAAGAGCGGCATGTTGAAGCGGGCGATGCTGCGCCGCGACTCTCCGAGGTTGCGGCGCAGGGTTGCGGCCAGCTTATCGATAGCGCGAGGCAATTCTTCCGCCGTCTCCACTTCATACTTGCTCTGCCCAATCACTGAGCCGTCTACGCAGTTGCTGGCCTCTTCAGTGACTAGATAGTGCTGACCGATCCTGGCAAGACTTCCGGATAAAACGGCTTGGCTGTTCGTGCGCTCGCAGACTTCGCGCGCCATCGCCGGGGTTATTGTGTCGTCCGGCTTGTGCATCATCTGGGTAAGCGTGGCCAGAACACTGGAGGCGGGCACGACCGTGATATAGGGACTCTGCGCCAGATCCATACGGAGAGCCTGAGTCAGCGATTTGTCGAGGATGGCGTCGCCGGTCGTGCCTTCTATCGGCGTTAGTACCACCTGCACCGGCGCACCGCCCGAGCGGTCGAGCCAGCGCTGCCAGCCGAACCAGCCTGCGACGCAAAGCGCCACGCCGACGATCAATCCACCGACTATCCAATGGATACGACGCTTTCCAGAGGGAGTGGACAGCAGCGGCTGGGTGACTTCGAGTTCATGGGAAGCCGGTTCCGATGTGTCCACTTCTTCTTCAAGGGTGATCCGGGTGATGGATTCGCTGGCGCTGATGACCATTCGATCCGTAGCCGGCTGCTGCTCCTTGATGACGGCTGCAAAGCGATAGCCACGCCCAGGAATGGTCTCGATAATCTTCGTTCCGGATTCGTGCCGCGAGAGCGCCTTACGGAGCAGGAAGATGTGCTGGGTCAAGTTGCTCTCTTCTACGAACGATTCCGGCCAAAGCCTGCGTAGAAGTTCATCTTTCCCAACCACCCGGTCGGCATGGTCCACCAGGTAAAGAAGCAGGTCGAAGGTCTTCCGGTTGAGCGGCAGAGGTTTGTCACCCCAACTCAACTGCCATCGGGAGCGATCGATCTCATATTCTTCAAACTTGACTAAACCATTCGCAATAAAGGACATGGGCCGATTGAGATTCAATTGAGAGGCAGTTGATCCGGACTTGAGGACGCCATCCCGGCAGCCGTGGGAGAACAGGTTGTGCCGAGGGGAGCGGACTCGGAGATCTCTACGGAATCCAGACGAGCCAAGTATAGCAATGCCGACTCTCAAGCTCGGAAGCGACATTGCCAGTCCATCTCGCTTGACCAGGGACGCCATGAAAAGAACGAAGCGGATCTCAATCGAGTTCCAGCATCGCAAAGTAACCATCACGGTTGCGGGTTCAACGCTCCACGTTCTGGACGGCGAACTGGATGCTGCGAACACGCCGATAGTTTGTCCCACTTGCGGTAGCCCCTGGATCACCATCGCTGTCCGGGCGGACGGGGATGTTCCTCCCAGCGTGGACCGCATCCACCACACACTCCGGCAATCCGGCCTGCACCTGCAGGTCTCCCCGGCCGGTCAACTACGGATCTGCCAAAGGTCGTTTGAAGAACTCAAGGAGAGTCTCTGATGCCACTCCTCCCAACTGCTGACACTCTCCGGCATTCTCCGGCGAACACTCGTCAAAAACCGGACTACCGTAACTCTCCAGCCACAAACCATCTGGGAGAACTCTCGTGAACCATACCTTCCTCTCGCACCTGCGCTCCTCTCAAACTCCTGCCTCCGGGACAGCACCCCTGCCTCTGCCCCCAGCCGTCCTTCGGCCTAAGCCCCCCCAACCCCAACGCCGAACTCTCCACCTGGTCATCCTCGTCGCACTAGCCATCCTGGCCTCCTGCTGCTGCACCCCGACTCTCCTCGCGCAAAAAACCAGCTACGTGGACGCCAACCTCACCCCTAACGGCCCCACCTACATCGACACCGTCACCGCCACCGTCATCGTCCGCGATATGAACTCCGGCACCGGTATCGGCCAGTCCGGCACTGTCACGGTCTCGGTCGACGGAGGCTCCGCCAAGTCCGGCACGCTCACCAACAGCACCGCCTACGTCAATCTCGGCACGCTCGCCATCGGCAACCATGCCGTCACCATCAACTTCTCCGGCAGCACCAACTACACCGCTTCTACCACCTCCACCACCATCCAGGTCACCGATGCCCCACTCACCTTCGTCGGCACCCAGGGCACCACGCTCTTCCAGAGCGGATCAGTCTTCGACGTCCAGGGCGTCGCCGTCGACACCGCAGACAACTTCTATATTGCCGACCAGGCCCTCAACTTCATCAAGAAGGAAGACACCTTCGGCAACGTCACCAAGCTCCCCTTCACCGGCCTCAACGGTCCCACCGGCCTCGCCCTCGACACGGCCGGAAACCTCTACGCCGCCGACATGGGTAACAACCGCATCCTCAAGATGCCCCCCTCCGGCATCCAGACAGTTGTCACCGTCACCGGCCTCAATGGCCCAACATGGCTGGCCTACGACCGCAGCAACGACATCCTCTACATCGCCGATCCCAAAAACGGCCGCATCGTTAAATTAGTGATCTCCACCGGCACCCAGACCGATGTCATTACCGGTCTCCCCAACCTGCGAGGCATCGGCCTCACCAGTCAAAACAAGCTCCTCTTCGCTGACCATGTCCAGGGCTTCTTCGAGATCGACACCGACGGAACACAAATCCCCATCTACGCCAGCGCCGGATTCCCCGGAGGCATCGCCGGGGACGCCTTCGGCAATATCTTCGTCAGCGACACCGGACACAATATCCTCCTGCGCATTGATGCCACCGGCAACCAGGTCCAGGTCAACGACGGCGGCAACCCCGTCATCGGCATGGCCAGCGATAGCCACGGTCGCATCTACCTCGCCATTGGCCCCCGCGTCGACATTGTCGCCCCCACCTCTGGCCGCACCCCCGACAGTGTCGTCAACAATGGCGGCCCCACCGGACTCCTCACCAGCCTCATCTACCAGTCCCCTCAGAGCCTCCCCACCTTCACCATCGCCGCTGCCCCAGCCAAACTTTTCCAACTAGATTCCGGCATGTCTTGCTACAACCCCACCGGCATGTGCTACCAGTACATCGAACCGTCCCCCCAGTCGGCCGGCTTCAATGAGGGCTCTTTCACCACCACCTACAACGGCGCGTCCAGCACCCTTCCTCTCTGGACCATCGGCATCGGGGGTAGCGCGGCCTTTTCCCCCGGTATCCCCTCGCAGATCAGTTCCGGAGCCTCCACCATCGGTGGCGTCGCTCTCGACATTGCCGGAGACCGCTACGTCTCCGACACGGCCAATAAGACCGTCTTCAAGGTTTCAACCACCGGTTCGCCCGTCAAGCTCGGCTTCACCGGCCTCTCATCCCCGACCCAGGTCGCGGTCGATGCCAGCGGAGCCGTCTACGTCCTCGACACCGGCCTCAACGAGATTCTTCGCCTCGATCCCTCCGGAACCCAGACCGTAAGCTATAAGGGCACGGGCGAGGGAACCGCCGTCAGCTCGCCCACCGCGTTCGCCCTCGACGGAGATACGAACCTGGTCCTCGGCGGAAGCGGCCGCGGCACCGGAGTCGTCGCCAGAGTCGTCCGCCAGGACCTCCCGCCCATCCTCCTTCCTCCCGCCACCACCTCCATCACTCTAACCTCCAGCCTCGGCACCATCACCGCCGTCGCCATCGACCCCTATGAGAACGTCTACGCACTCGAGTCGAGCGGCAATCTCTGGAGCTACAGCATCGCCGGAGCCACCACCCAGCTAGCCTCCGGCCTCTCCGGTGCTACGGGCTTCGGCGTAGACGCCGCAAGCAACGCCTACGTCGTCACTGCTAACACCGGCAACATCACCGTAGTCCATCCCGATAAGTCCACCTCAACCCTGAGCTTGAACGGCCTCTACAGCGCGGTCGCCGTGGCAGTCGATTCATTTGGGGATCTTCTCGTCGGCGACGGCGCGGACAAGCAACTGCTCTTCCTCGATCGAACCCAGCAGAACTACATCTTCGGCAACGTCAACCTCGGATCCTCGTATACCCTCTCCGCGTCGGTCTCGAACCTCGGCAACCAGCCCTTTATCTTTTCCGGCTCGCTGCCGTCCAATGGGACCTTCGCCCCTGCAACCTCGACCGGTGAGTGCAATCCCGCCGGCAGCCCACCCACTAAGTTGTCCCCCGCTGCAAGCTGCGACCTGAGCTATACTTTCACGCCTCCATCGGCCACGGCGTTTACCTACTCCGGTAGCCTCACCACGACGCCATCCACACTCTTCGACACCACCGGCCTCGGAGCCATGCAGTTCTCCGGAACCGGGGTCGTCACCACGGCCGCACCCCATCCCATACTCACCCCGTCCACCATCAACTTCGGCAGCCTCACCGTCGGAACCACCAGCACAGCGCAGACAGCCACACTGTTGAACTCCGGCACCGCTGCGTTGACCATCACCAGCTTCGGATTCTTCGGCCCCAACACCAGTTCCTTCGCCCAGACCAACAACTGCGGCTCCACCTTGGCAGCCGGGGCAAGCTGCTCCGTTGCCATCACCTGCACACCGTCTGCGTCAGGAACTGTCACCGCAGACCTCGGAGCAAACTTTCCCTCACCCTTGGTTCAGCAGTACATCGCTCTCTCCTGCACCGGAGCCTCCGCTACCACAGCGACTCCTCAAGCCGCCCTTACCCCCGCCTCTGTGAACTTCAACAGCGTTGCGACCGGCAGCAGCAGCGCAGCCCAGACCTTCACCCTTGCCAACCATGGAAACGCGGCTCTGTCGATCAGTTCCATCTCCCTCGGCGGAACCAAGGCCTTCGCTGTCGGGTCGAACAACTGCGGAGCGTCTCTTGCCGCAGGCTCTTCCTGCACGATCTCCGTAACGTTTACGCCTTCCGCCGTCGGCTCTGCCACCGCGACGCTAACCATTGCCGACAACGCCCCCGGCTCACCGCAGAGCAGCACACTAACAGGCACGGGCACAGCGTCACCGGCTGCCGCCGATTTCACCGTGACCGCGACCCCAGCCTCCCAAAGCATCACCTCGGGAAGCAGCGCCGCTTACAGCGTAAACGTCGCTTCGACGGGCGGCGCCTTTGCCCAGGCGGTCGCCCTCGCCGCGAGCGGCCTTCCGGCCGGAGCGACGGTCTCCTTTTCGCCCGCTTCAGTCACGCCCGGAGACTCCGCTGCCCAGTCCACCATGACCATCCGGACAGCCTCTCCTCAGATGGCAAGAGGAAACGGCCTTCCACGGTGGCCCTTCACGGCACCAGTCTTCGCAGCCCTGCTGCTGCTCATCCCAGGCAAGAGACTCAGCCTCGGGAAGAAAAGCCGAGGGCTCTTCGCGAGCCTTGCCTGCATCGTTGCCTTGTTCGGCATCGCGGTGTCAACGACAGGCTGCGGTGCCGGCTTCGCGCTGCCGTCGTCCGCCAAAACCTACACCATCACCGTGACCGGAACCAGCGGATCGGACACCCACTCAACCACAGTCACGCTGACCGTGCAGTAAACGAGGACCTATGACCATGCGTTCACTCCTTGCCCTGTCGCTCCTGTCGATCGCCTCCGTCAACCTGATGGCGCAGGCTCAGCCATCCCATGAGATCGCGCTGGATTACACCTACCTCCACACCAATGCGCCGCCGGGAGGATGCGGATGTTTTCCATGAACGGCGGCAGCGGATCGTATGCCTATCATCTGGGACCTCAGTTCGCCACCGTGTTCGAGGTCGGAGCCGTGCATGCCTCGAAGGTAGATGCCAGCGGTCTCGACCTGACGCTGACGTCGTTTCTGCTGGGGCCCCGCTTCTTCTACCGCAGGCCGCAGGCTCGCTTCGTTCCCTACGCTCAGGTGCTGCTCGGAGCGGTCCGGGCAACCGGAGGACTGGCTCCGGCCAACTCGGGCGGAGCCGCTTCGTCAACGGTCTTCGGCTCGACCCTGGGAGGAGGTGTCGAGTTCAACCTAAACCGAAAAATTACCCTCCGACTCGCCCAGGTCGACTACTTCGTCACAACATTCCCCAACAAAGCAGACAACCATCAAAACAACCTTCGATTTACCGCAGGCGCAGCACTCCACTTCGGAAAAAGGTGACTGCTCGGAGATTCTCACTCAGGAGTCAACAATGAAAATCGCTCACCGTGAACTTCTAACCCTGGCCGCGCGTTCATTGCCTGGACGCATTGCTCTCGCATGTGTTCTAGCCTGCACTCTGCTCAACATGAGCATGGCGACTGCCCAATCGCTCAAACTGGACGCTCCCTCACCTTTGCATCAGGGCAACAACCAGGCACTCATCGACAGCTTTGTCGGCGACCACTATTACTACTTCTACGCCGAGCCCGGCAAGTTTCACATCGCCTGGACCTTCAGTGGTGCGCAGGAAGGTTTCGACGTGGGCGGCAAGCCCTCCTTTGCTGCCGTCTTCAATCCCAAGACTGCCGGATCTCAAATCACCCATAAGGATGGCCCCACGGGCGCGGTCTACGAGGGTTCCGTAACCCAGCGCACGCGCGTTCTGGTAGGCGTCTCTCCGGTTAATAGCAAACTCGTGCGCCAGACGACTCCATACATCATCGTCGTCACCGGAAACGTCTCCTTCGGCAACGCCTCCGCCGGTCCTGACCCGATTGTCGGCACCTATGCCCAGAAGTTAATATTTTCGGGCGAACCCGCGCTTGGAGCCGTCAGATTCCTTGCCAATGGCAAGATACTCTCTTCGAATGGCGGCACTGGTACATGGGCTGCCTTCGATGCCGAGAGCGGCATTTACACCGTCACCATCGGCGGTCATCGCATGACGCTCACGCTCCAGCGCGGCCGAGCCCTGGTCGATACCGCCAACAAGCAAACCGTATTCGAGCTGCAACGTTGAAATTGCTTTCCAGCCACAGTCAACAAACGTGCATACGACCACGATGATAACTGGTTTCAACTAAATGTCGGACCGGCGTACCACTTTGGAAAACGGTAACCATGATGAACGCATGTCTGCATTTTTTCGAGCTTCCGCCCAGTCATGCTGAAGTTTGAAAAGTCTGTTCGTCGGGCTTGGGTAGTTCAGCATCTGATTGCACCCGATAGGGAAGAGACGTTGCCGGTCAGGAAAATTGATGAATGCAGAAGGGCTAGCTTTGGGCTAGACCTTCTGCATGTTGCCTCGGTAGTAATTCATTTTGAACTCGACATCCAGGGATTCAGAAAGTCTCTGGTTTTCTTTGTCAGGGCTCTATTTGAGGGCAGCTTCGATAGCAGAGATTACTTCGGGGGAATCCGGTTTAGTCGCCGGTTCGAAGCGGGTGATCGGGCTGCCGTTGCGGGCAATCAGGAACTTGGTGAAATTCCATTTGATATCCCCACCGATGGTCGGGTTAGCAGACTTGTCGGTGAGATAACGGTAAAGTGGAGTTTCGTCGTCTCCCTTGACTGAGACCTTGGACATCATAGGAAACGTGACATGGTATTTCCGATTGCAGAAGGTTTTGATCTCGGCTTCGGTGCCTGATTCCTGATTGGCAAAGTTATTGGCGGGAATGCCTACAATGACGAGACCGCGATCCTTGTACTTCTCGTAGACGGATTCGAGAGCGGCATACTGCGGGGTATACCCGCAGGCGCTCGCGACGTTGACGAGGAGGAGGACCTTGCCCTTATAGGGAGCGAGCGTCGTAGGCTCGCCGTCGATGGTTTTGAGCTTGTAAGCGTATATCTGTTTGGCCGATCCAGCGATAGCTGCGGTTGAGAGGCAGAGCAGCAGAACGAGACAAAATTTACGCAAGGGGAATTCCTCCATATGTATCCGATACTAATCGGACTAAGGCATTGTAAATAGTTCTTATTTCGGCCCACGAAATTTTCATGGAGATCCGTCGATGAGCATTTCTAGGAACCAATGAGCGGGGTATGATGCGCCGCATTCATTAGGCATATCAGAGTCCGACCTCTGTTGTTGGGCTGCAGAGGTATAGCTTCATCGATCAAGGATGCTGAAGAGATTCATATCGGTGTATTGCCGCCGGTGCATTGGCCCTTGGGATTCAAGCAATCAGCCATATTCGCGGCAAGTCATTCTTCAAGAACCCCTTGACATCCGTTTCTTGAAAATAGCAAAGCCTGCCTTCCAGCACGAGTTAGGCAAGCCCGTGCATTAAAAAACGTCCTTGCGTTCAGCTTCCGAAAAAATCATAGATCTGATATATGAGCCTGGATCGTATAACCCATTTTCTCTGATATAACGGTTGGCAACGATCGAAGGATCATTGAAGGTTGCGAGACTCCTGGGCTATCCCATCGAAGAACGTATCAATCTCGTGCAAGCGGAAAGTCCATGAAGAAAATTCGAATCGCAAGTACAATACGCTTTACGATGATGGGCCTGCTCATCGCTACAACAGTAGCAGTCCCATGCATCGCTCAAAAGCCAGCTCATAATGCCCCCGATGAGGCTATTGTGAAGCCCGAAACCGTCGGCTTTTCCAGTGAGCGCTTGGAACGGCTGCATGCCTTGATCCAGCAGGAGGTCGACGGAAAGCAGTTAGCTGGCGCCGTCACGATTCTGGCGCGACACGGCAAGATCGTTGACTATCGCACCTATGGACAGCGCGATATCGCAAGCGGTACTTCAATGACCAAGGATGTTATCTTTCGGGACTACTCCATGACGAAGCCAATTACAGGCGTCGCCATGATGATCCTTTATGAGGAAGGGAAGTGGCTGCCCTCTGACCCGATTGCGAAATACATCCCAGAGTTCGAGCACCTCAAAGTATTCAAGGGTGTCGATGCTGATGGCAAGGCAATCCTCGTTGACCCCGATCATCCTCCAACGTTGCGTGAACTAATGTCGCATACCGCTGGCTTTTCTTACGGTTCAGGCCACACTGTAGTCGATGCAATGTATCAGGATCAGAAAGTTATGCAGTCGACCAACCTACAGGAGATGATCGACAAGCTTGCGAAGATTCCATTGAACTATCAGCCGGGTAAAGGCTGGACTTATAGTGCCTCCATGGACATCGAGGGGTACATCGTGGAAAAGCTCTCGGGCCAGACGCTGCCGGATTTCGTGCGCGACCACATTACAGTTCCACTGGAGATGAAGGACGCAGGCTTTTTTGTTCCGGCGGAGAAGAGGTCTCGCTTTGCTTCCAATTACCGCCCGGACGCACAGGATCATCTTGTTCCCGTGGAGGCCAATAGCAGTATTCCTACAGACTATGCGACACAGCCTACGATGCCTTCAGGCGGAGGAGGCATGGTCTCCACGGCTATCGACTACTATCGCTTTGCGCAGATGCTCGCCAATGGAGGCGAACTGGATGGAAAACGCATTCTGGCACCCGCCACTGTCAAGCTCATGACATCGAATCATCTACCAGAGTCTCTGCTGACGGGTGAATTTGGAATAGGCTTGCAAGTGATGAGGCCAGGTTTCGGTTATGGTTTCAACTGCGCCGTTGTCTTCGATCCGCTGGCAGCGACTCTCCCCGATGGCAAAGGGACTTTCTTCTGGGACGGAGCGGCGGGAACCTGGTTCTGGGTAGATCCAACCAATGATGTTGTCTTTGTCGCCATGATTCAGCGTATGGGCGGCCACGACAACCATCGTTTGGAGTACCGCAGCCACGCGACGGTCTACCAGGCGCTTCTTGATCCTTCGAAGTAGTTGAACTATTAGAGACGTACGTTACTTCCAGAAGCCGACATCGGTACTTATAGGTTGCTCGACGAGTACATTGGCGATGATGCGCTCGAATGCCATTGAGCCCCATCATTCAGTCGAAGCTGATCCGCTTTCAGCGATTTGGACGCCCTACGGAACGTGTCAATGAGTAGCGCTTACCGATCTAAATTGCGTCACACTCTCGTCAAAGACCTGTGGCTTCGAACGCCGTGCCCTCACCTTGCTCGGCTACGCCCGGCCCGTTGCCGTCCTATGTAACGGAATGACGTAACGAGGCCATCACCGCTAACACCTAGCTACGCAAAGGCTTCTCAACTTCGGCACCGATCCAAGAACCCCGGGGAGACGCTGTCGTCCTCTCCAAACATCTCTACCGCGGGCTATAGACCAATCTCCCACCGAAGTTACTGGGCCTGGCGCCGCCACTGCAAAGGCCACCACCAAGCATCATCTCTGACTGGGTTTGGCTTGCGACAGACGCAACGGTTTGTAGTAACTCTCAGGAGGCCCGAGGTACGACGGCTTAAGTCCGCCAAGGTCCATGAAAATCTTCTGCAGGGTGATACCCGGATCGACCATCCATACCTTAAGCGTGTGGTAGCCAGAGGAGGGAATCTGGACTTTGGCGGAGACGATGCGAGCTTCGTCCTTCACGTTCTTCTCCCACTCATTGCCGTCCCGCGGTGAGGCAGCGGCAACAATGGTCGTCGGTACCCCCGTCACCATCGCAGGCGTCTGATCGTCAATGGAGACGGCAAAGCGCAGATCGCGACCAGGGATGAACGCAAGATTGGGGGCGAGAACGTTGTAGACAGTCGCCTCCCCGGAGGTGAAGAAGTAGGTCTTGTACTCCAGGCGGGGCGATTCTTGAGGAGGCGACAAAGGACCAAAATCCACCGGCCCCTGCCCGCGCATGGCAGAGAGAGTCCGGCCGTAGTCCTCGACTCTGATCCATTTCAGGTCGCCCATGTCGGCCTTGCTTGTGTAGTGTTCGGGCTCGATGGAAACGACGCCGCCATCTTCGACAAAACCGGTGAGCGTATCGCGGGTGACGTCGGCAGCAGAGATGGCGTCAACTTTGACGTTCACCGCCGTGTCGCCATGTGCAATCTTCACGCTGCCAAAGGCGGCGCCTTGAGGAGCCTTCGACCAGTCAATGCTGACCCAGAGGCGTTCCTCCTTCGCTACAGAACCTCGAACGGCAGATAGAACGATCCATGGATCACTGGGCGTGGCGGTATATTGGACCGCGCCGGTGCCACGATTGAACACGTCGATATAGCGCCGCTGCTGGGCGATAGAGTTGAACCTGGGCAGGATGGGTTCCCCCTCACCGCCAGGCCACGCGGCAGCGGAGTTCTCAACGGCGACGCCGAGTGCCGGAGTGTTCGCAATAGGCACCGAGGTGAGATGAATCTGCGCCATGCTGGGAGCACGGGGTTCGGCCCAGCTGGTATAGCCGATGTGGACGTCGTCCTGAAAGTGATCCCACTTGCCACCGGCAAACTCCGTGTTGTAGTGCTTCATCAGCGCGGCGTCGTTGGCATAGTCTCTGCGGGCCATATCGGCGAAGTCGTTGGCACTGATGCGACCCTGCTGGGCGTAAAGCTCGTTCTTCGCGCCAGCGACATACATTTCGGTGAGGTTGGCGCAGGCTTTGACGGGGAAGAGCACCAGTTCGTAGAAGGCGTCCTGCTGGTCTTTCGGCAAGAGCCTGGAGAGTGCTTCTGCCCTGGAGGCCAGTGCGTTGTAATCGTTGGCGACCGTCTCAGCCTCGTTATAGTTCGCCACGCTGTAGGTGCTGGTGGCCAGACGTTCCGGCTTGCGCCGTCCGTTGAACTTCGTATAAAGCGTCATGATGTCGGCGATTTCGCTGGCGTGCTCGGAGCCGAACTCGCGTGTAGCCCATAGGCGCGTGTATTCGCGCATGGTGTCGTTGGTCCACCTGTTCGAATTCCAGCCGAGGTTGAGAAAATAATCGATGGCAAATTCAATATTCTTGAACTTGCCGACATTGACGATCCATATCCGATCGGCACTGTACTGTTTGGCCAGCGACATCTGATCCCAGACGCGGGAGATAGGGCTGGTGTTGACCCAGCGGTAATCGGTAGGTCCGCCGTGGTAGTCGAAGTGATAGTAGATACCGGCGCCACCCGAACGTTTGCGTTCCTCGTCGGTGGGGAGACGGCGAATGTTCCCGTTGTTGTCTTCGGCCCAGAGAAGGGTGATGTCGTCTGGAGCGTGCAGGCGTCCGGTCTCGTAGTAGTTCTGGACCTCCTTGTAAAGATTCCACATCTGCGGAACCTTGCTGACATCGGGATTGATGGCCTCACCGATAATCTTGCGCTGGGCGGGGATAATTTTGTTGAGGAGATCAATGGCCTGATCCGTGCCCTGGACCATGGCGGAGTCGTTCTCGCCGCGCAGGCCCATGGTGATGATGCTTTCGTAGTTCTTGTTCCGGGTAAGGCCGTCTCGCCAGAATCGGTCCAGCACGTCGGAGTGCGTTGCATAGTTCCATGATCCTCCGGTCACGGAGCGGGGCAGGCGGTCCCATTCCTTCTGGGCGCGAAGCATGGGCTCCTGGTGGCTGGTGCCCATGACGATACCAAACATATCGGCCGTGGCTGCGTCCGCCGGGTCGTCTTCGTTGAACGCGTTGTTCCACATGGCTGGCCAAAGATAATTCCCCTTGCATCGAAGCAGCAGCTCGAAGACGTGCGAGTAGAACTCGTGACCGTAGTTGGCGACACCGGCAGGTATGATGGCCCCCTTGGCAGGGTCACTGTTCTGCGGGACATCACCGTATTTGGCGTGGATGTAGCCGGATAGGGATGGGGCTTCATCGTTGAAAAAGATGCCGCGATACTTAACGGAGGGCTCTCCCACCAAGAACTTGCCCGCCTTCACGTGGAGCTCGGCATGTTTCTTGGCAGGCACATCGGCCCAGTAATACCAGGGCGACTGGCCGGACTCTTCCGAGAGATCGTAGACACCGTAGATGGAGCCGCGTTTGTCGGAGCCGCAGATGACCAGGGCCGAATCAACCCCCGGCAGAGGGTTCCGAACCACCTGTGTGAAATACGACTCCCATTTGTCCCGGATGGCCGAGACATCGATCTTGTGCGCAGCGACCAGCCGGTCGATGATCTCGCTCCTCCCGACGGTACCAATGATGATGACGTTACGATCAGTAACTTTGGCGCTGGAGATGACCCTGGGCGTCTTGCCGGTGATGTCTTTGATGTCATTGGAGAGATCGTTGGCGGCTCGGAAGACACCTGGCCAATCCTTCGGATCAACGTAGATCGTCGCCGTTGTGTTCGCGTTGACGATGGTGAAACTGCCGGGGGCCGACGAGAATTGGACGTAACGCTCTTGACCCAGGGCCCATGCACGCTGCGCGACGAAAATGGAGGCGGCTACGGCGATTATGACAAAAGCGGCAACCCGTGCTGCGCGAATCGAAAGAAAAGGCGAGAGCATATTTTCACCTAAACGGATTGGCTGGTTTCATGGACGACGTGAAGCGCTCGAGTGACTGTTCCACGATATCGCACTCTACCGTAATTTTCCGCCAGACTCATCAACTATCGATCCCAGCACCGTGACTCCCCCTTCCTCCTCGTCCTTAGGGGTCTTGGTCTCTCGTACCAGTACAAAGGAAAAAGTGCAGAAGGTCTGACTCGTCCTGAGTGGCGTGTTCGAAAAGCTTAGCCAACTGGTCGCCACTATAGGCCCGGACCTTCTTTTCGGTGTATTTGGGTAGGTCTTTCCCTTTGAGGAGGGATGTCAGGCCAAAATGATGCAGGAAAATCTGGAGGTAATCGACACGGTTGCGGATGGTTCGTGGTGAGTTTCCCCGCTTCCTCAGAAACTCGATGGGCTCGATGATGTCCGTTCGGATGAGTTGATCCAACGAGCGATCAGCAAATTTTCGGGGAAGATTTGCCAGTCTTGTCGGACGCCGGACTAAAGAGGTGGAGAGTCTTTCTATAGGCGCGATAGGTCTTGTGCGACCGGTGTTGCTTCATCTCCAGGAGATATTCGGAGATGGCCTCATTCAGCAGCTTTTTGTTCGGCGAAGTTGCGGGTTCTGGTGATTCTGCTGAGGGGATAGGAACATCGGGTGGTACTCCCGAGTTTGGAATCTCTGGCTGCTCACTCCCGCTCTGGAGATCTAGTGTCTTTTGGTGGAGCTTGGCTAGTGCTATCGAGCCATCAGGCCCGACAGGCTCTCATACTCGCTTGCTGTTATTGGCATAGCGGAGGCAGTAGATCGAGCCTGAAAACTCAGTGGCGCGACCTCGATGGATTGCGTGGTTGGGCCGAAGGCAACCGTTGGCCGCATATGTGGCCTTCAGATAGGGGTGGGATCCGTCAGGGAGTCGGATGCACAGATATAGCTGAACCGGTGACTTCATGTAAAGCCCTCTTGGGGCTAATACCGGCGATTATGACGCAACCACTTCCGCAAAACTGGTAGCAACTTCTGGTAGTAAGCTATTGAAGTTTTCCGCAAGTTGTTAAATTTAAAATTGGTTACTAGGTGATGGCGGAGAGACAGGGATTCGAACCCTGGATACCTTGCGGTATACACGCTTTCCAAGCGTGCGCCTTCAGCCACTCGGCCATCTCTCCTCATTATCAACAGCTTACACGAAACGACTCCCAAGAAGGTAACACGCTTAGGAGGTTTCCCGTTGAGCCACTTTATAGAGTTTACAAGAGAAAGACGATACCTGCACAACGTTTCGGACAATACCGTCCGCTGATACCCCCACGCCTTTAAATGGCTTCCGTCCGACTCGCCCGCCTAAGACGAAGCGAAGCTACAATTGAAGCAAACGTGATGCGGATGCGCGAGAAAGGTTTGAAAGAGACCAGCTACAACGTCGCCATTCGGGCAATCAACGCCTACCTGCATTGGGCGAGCGGCTGGGAGCGCAAGTGCGGCTCGGGATGCACCCACTCACGTATGCAACAACTGAAAGAGCCGCAGAATATCCTCCCTACGCTGTCCGAACCTCAAGTCCAGTTTATCGTGCGTGGCCTCCCGAAAAGAACTTCTAACGGCAGCGATTGCACTTGCGCGCGCTCTTGTTGCTGGATAGGGGCTGTCGCATCAACGAGGCCTTCAGCCTCAAGGCGTCGGACGTGGACCTCGACAATCTCCTGAAATGCGTGCCCTGCATCTCTATCTGTACTGGGTTGCTTGTTACCTGCTCGGTCTCACTGACACTTCCCATCCGGAGAGCTATGTCATTTCGGACCGATGAGTTTGCATCTATTTTAAATGTGATTGATTTTCTCAGTTTGAAAGCCGCTAAGAGTTACTGTAACCGTGTATGAACCAACATCAAAAGCAGTAAAGCCGTAATAACCTTTACTATCCGTCTAAACCCTAAAGGTGACTCCCGTTATGCGTGTCTGGATGGGCTACCTTTTTAGATCGCAAGGAAATCAAAGACATTTTCAAGCAAGAAAGCTGGGCCGTAAAAGTCCAGTATTGTCCTCTAAACAGAGGGTACTGACGAAACAAAACTTATAGCTATGAAGATTTACGCGAGACTAGCAATAGTGTGATCGCAGCGTCTACGGACATATGTCCTATTCGCATTATGGCTGGCAGTCAAGCCACGGATGCAATAGATGTGAACACTCTAAATAAATACGCAAACATAGGACATTCCACCTATGCACCGTTTTAGCAAATGATATGGAATCGGGAACACGTTACGCTAAAAGATATCTAATACCTGAGCTGTTTCCAGCCTCCAGCGACGTGCTGAATCTTGTCAGGTGAGAGCTTTAGTCCTGCGTGTTCAAGCTAGTGCAGACTCCTAGCTAAACATGATCTACGTCACGCTTATTCAATTTTTAAAAGGAGTTTTGACAGCATGTTTTTTCGTTGTCTTCGCTTGGTCGGCTTTGTTTCTCTCGCATATCTGGCCATTGCTCCATTAGCAAATGCGCAGTTTAACTCTGCACCAACGGCAGGAGCTCCCGCACCCAATGGTGCCGGTGGCTTTATTCGTGACTCACGCAAGCACCCTCACGAGCCCTCACGCGACAACGCTTTCTCCATGACGATTAACAAGTATGGAATCGCCGCGACTCTGCAGACGCTTGCTTCGCAAGCCAGTGCAAGCATTCTGGCTAAAGGAGGTAATGCGGTCGACGCAGCTATAGCGGCTAATGCAGCACTTGGCGTGATTGAACCGATGATGAATGGCATTGGTGGCGATCTCTTTGCGATCATCTGGGATCCTAAGCAAAAGAAGACCTATGCCATCAATGCCAGTGGGTGGTCTCCGAAGAATGAGACCATTGATGCAATGAAGGCCAAAGGCATCACTACTATGAATGGAGACGGTATCTACGCCATTACCGTTCCTGGTGCCGTCGCGGGATGGGAGGCACTGCATAAGAGATTTGGCAAACTACCGCTTTCTGTTGATCTGGCGCCAGCCATTGCGCTAGCTGAAAATGGATTTCCCGTTACAGAGACTGACTCTGCTAACTGGGATCAGTATGGTATGCCCTATAAAGACCGGCCGGCTTTTACTTCAGTCTTTCTACCGAGCGGCACCTATCCGAAAATCGGACAGATGTTTCGTAACCCAGACATCGCGAATAGTCTTCGCATGATTGGACAAAAGGGGGCGGATGCTTTTTATCGAGGACCTATTGCGGACGCTATTGTGAAGGTCTCTGAAGAGAACAATGGGTTCATGACTAAGTCCGATCTTGCGGATTACAAGCCGGAGTGGATTGAACCTGTCTCCACGACCTACCACGGCTGGCGCGTCTACGAAACACCTCCAAATACGCAGGGAATTGCAGCCTTGTCCATGTTGAATGTGATGGAAAGATATCCGTTACGTGAATGGGGCCATGACTCGGCCAAAACATTGCACATCGAGATGGAAGCCAAGGCACTGGCCTATGCCGATATGCTGCACTATGTCGGCGATCCGAATGTCGAAGATATCCCTACCCAGAAACTTATCTCCAAGGAGTTAGCGAAAGAACGCGCAGCCGGTATTACGGACAAAGCGAACTGTGCGGTGCTTCCTTCAGATCGTAAGGAGCAACTCGATAAGTTGCAGAGTGACACGACCTACTTAGCCACAGTGGATCGTGATGGCATGGTAGTCTCCCTAATCCAATCCAATGCCGGAAACTTTGGCTCCGGATTTGTTCCTGAGCACACCGGCTTTGTTCTACAAAACCGCGGAAGCGGCTTTTACATGCAACCCGGACAGCCCAATTCCCTGGCAGGCCATAAGCGTCCCCTGCACACCATCATCCCTGCCATGATGCAAAAGGATGGCGTCACGATCGGCTTCGGTATCATGTCAGGCTTTAACCAGGCTCAGGCGCATGCGCAGTTTGTTGCAAATGTCGTTGATTTCGACATGAATATTCAGGCCGCGATGGATGCTGCTCGATTCAATAAGGGTAACTCTGGTTGCAGCGTGAATATTGAAGATGGCTATCCGAAGGAAGTTCTTGAGAAGCTCGCTTTACAGGGACACCAGATCAATCTCGTGCCACGTTATTCGATGGTGATGGGCCGCGGAAATGTCGCGATGCACGATGACACATTAGGAGTGAACTTTGGCGCCTCCGACCCACGTGCGGACGGACAGGCGATCCCAGAACAACCCCCTTACTAGATCATGGCACCCGGCTTTACTTCCAGTATTATCTCTGGTCCGGCCTTCTTCGAGGAGTTTGCACTTTGAATCGCCCTTTACTCTCTATTTGCGCTGCTTTGCTTGCCTCTGTAGCCTGCCTTGCGAACCATGCACAATCACCGTCGACGCTGATCTCATCTCATGTTGAGACGGGTGAGCGTACTTTTTCTACGAACTGCTCCGGCTGCCACGGCTCGGACGGACGCGGGGGAGAACGGGCCCCCAACATCGCAACTGCGCGTAATATCGTTGCCCTGTCAGACAATGACCTGGAATCCATCGTGAAGAAAGGCGTGCCCGGCTCTGGAATGCCCGGATTCGCATACCTTGGCGACCCGATAGTGAAGGATGTCGTTGCTCATCTCCGCATCTTGCAGGGAAAGACTTCGATCACGAAGATCAGTGGTGATCCATCGGCTGGCCGTGCGCTTTTCTTCGGTCGCGCCGAGTGTTCGCAGTGCCACATGGTGAAGGGCGAAGGTGGATACATAGCCTCCGATCTGACCGACTACGCTGGCGGCATCACGCAGGACTCCATTCAACTCGCCATCACCAGGCCGGATGCCGTTCTGGCTTCTACCTCGACGGTGGTAGATCTGCTGCTTCCGAATGGCGAGCATGTTATCGGAGTAGCGCGCGCAGAAGATAACTTCCAGATCACAGTTCAGACGAAAGACGGTCGTTGGCGCACATTCGACAAGTCGAAGCTGACAGACGTGAAACACACCGACCACTCTCTTCATCCCAGAGACTATAGCACCCGCCTTTCAACGAAGGAGCTGGATGACCTCGCGAGTTACCTTGTAACTTCGGCTGCAGATGCACCCGCCAAGCCTGCACGACGGAGGAACAATTGAGACGTCTTTTCTGCATGACGCTTCTCCTTGCTTTGCCGCTGGCAGCTCAGCAAAAAGCACCCGAACCAAGGTTCGAACTAAAAGCCGAAGATCCTGGCTTCTGGAAGCTATTCGATCGCGGCGCAACGCTCAACACTATGGGCAAAGACTTCGGCTTTACCGAAGGTCCAGTATGGGAGCCTACTGGTTCGCTGCTTGTAAGTGATGAAACAAAGAACTGGATCTATCGAATTTACCCTGATGGACATCGCGATGAGTTGATCCAGCTTGGCGATCCTGATGGCAGTACCTTTGACCGTGAGCATCGCCTGCTCGTAACCGCCAGCGTGCTTCGAGCGATCATCCGTCTCTCACCCGACATGAAGACCTACGACGTACTGGTAGATCGCTACAACGGGCAACGTCTGAACAGTCCCAACGATGTAACTCTCGGCCCCGATGGGGCGATTTACTTCACCGATCCGACGCTCGATCTCGTAAAGGGCGAAAAGCAGGAGACTCCATTCCAGGGTGTTTATCGACTCGATGCAAAGGGTAATATTTCGCTGTTGACGAAAGACCTCCAGCAGCCGAACGGCCTGGCATTTTCTCCAGATGGTAAGTTTCTCTATATAGATGACACCGCGCAGAAGAATATTCGACGCTATCGCTTTCACAAGGGAGCGTTGAGCGATGGAACGATCTTTGCCGATGAAAATGTACTAGGAAGTGATGGCGTCCCGGATGGCATGAAGACGGATAAAAAAGGCGATCTCTACGTAACTGGCCCGGGTGGAGTATGGGTGTGGAGCCCCACTGGTAAACATCTCGGCACCGTTCTTCTTCCGCATCAACCTGCCAACCTGACATGGGGCGACGCCAAAAACTCTACCCTCTTCCTGACCGCAGGTCATTTTGTCTACACCCTTCCGACGAAAGTGCAAGGGCATCTTTCCTATCCGGCAAAGGCGGTACGTCCGTGAACGTTGCTTTCAAGCTACTGGCACTCGCTTCTTTTCTATCTTCCCCATTAATCTCCCAGACTAGGTCTTCCACTCCCAAGCAAAGCAGCCATAACGGCATCGTCAACGTCACGACTGCCGACCTAATGAAGCAGCCCGTCGATGAGGACTGGCCCTCTTATAACGGCGACTATACTGGCCGTCGCTATAGCAGTCTCACGCAGGTGACTCCCGAGAATGCTCACCACCTCAGCCCGCAGTGGGTCTTCCACAGCCGCAACGCGGGCATCCTCCAGGTCACTCCGGTCGTTGTTGCGGGAGTGATGTTTGTTACTGGCTCCAACGACGCGTACGCACTGGACGCAACCACCGGCAAGACCCTATGGCATCACGAGCGGCCCATCTCACAAGGGCTCATCGACGATGCCTCAGGCCACATCAATCGCGGCGTAGCAGTACTCGGCACGCGCATCTATATGGAGACCGACAACGCCCACCTGCTTTGCCTCGACGCGCGAAGCGGCAATCTTATCTGGGATGTCCCCTACGCCTTCGACAATCGCAACTACGGAGCCACCAGTGCGCCGCTCGTCGTGAAGGATAAGATCCTTGTCGGCACCTCTGGCGGAGACGACGGTGTTCGTGGCTTCGTAGCAGCCTTCGATGCAAAGACGGGCAGGGAAGCGTGGCGTTTCTGGACCATTCCCGAGCCGGGCCAACCAGGTTCAGAGACATGGCCGACGACTGGAAAATATAAGGACTCATGGAAGAATGGCGGTGCCACTACCTGGCTGCCGGGCACTTACGACACCGAACTCAATCTCATCTACTGGCCCACGAGCAATCCTTCGCCCGACTTCGATGGCTCAGTGCGCCTGGGGGACAATCTATACACCAGCAGTGTATTGGCGCTCGATCCGGATACTGGAAAGCTGAAGTGGCACTTTCAGTTCTCACCGCACGATCTGAACGACTACGACGCGACTGAAACTCCTGTGCTCGTGGACGCCACCTATCAAGGTGTACCGCGCAAGCTGTTGATCCAGGCCAATCGAAATGGTTTTATCTATATTCTCGATCGCACAACAGGAAAGTATCTTGCGTCCAAGCAGTTTGCGCAAAAGCAGAACTGGGCGAAGGGAATTGACGCCAACGGTCGTCCCATCCGCACGGATTTAGTTCCGACAGCAGAGGGTACACGCATGTGCCCAAGCTACGGCGGTGGAACCAACTGGTACTCACCCACTTACAGCGAGACGACTCATTTGTTCTACTTCCTTGCCCTCGATGACTGTTCCATCTTCAAGGTCAAGACGGAGGACTTCGAACAGGGCCACGAGTACTACTCCACGGGCGCGTCGCATCCGCCGAACGAAAACGCGAAGAAGTTTCTTATGGCCTTCGACCCGTTCAAGGATAAATTCGCCTGGATCAATCCCCAGGCGGGTGGCGCACATTCTTCCGGGGGAGTGATGTCTACCGCATCGGGCCTGGTTGCATTCGGAGACGATGCAGAAGAGTTTGAAGTAGTTGACGGACGCACCGGTCATCCGCTCTATCACTTTAATGTAGGTCAAACAATGCACGCCTCTCCGATGAGCTATGCAGTTAACGGACGGCAGTACTTTGCAATCGCCGCCGGAAACGATCTCTTCACCTTCGCTCTCCCATAACCCAGAGCAAGCCCCATTTGAACTAGTGGGGCTTTGCTTATCCTGTACATACTCTTGAGAAGATGAAGGTCGATCGCCCTCAAACGTTTACGACATCCCGGTGATTTCGCCGTGCTCATCTACGTCGATTCCCATCGCGCGGGACACTTTGGGCAATCCCGGCATCAGCATCATTGAGCCCGAGATGACAACGAGAAATCCTGCGCCTGCGGAGAGTGCAACGTCCGTTACGTGAAGCGTCCATCCAGTCGGCGCGCCCAGTTGCTTGGGATCGTCGCTGAGCGAGTACTGGGTCTTTGCGATACAGATGGGCAGTTCGCCGAAGCCCCAGCGCGTGAAGCGGGCGAGGTTCTCCTGCGCACGCTCGCTCAGCTCGATTGATCCGGCACCGTATACCTTTTGCGCCACCTTGGTGATCTTTTCTATCACCGGGTCGCCCAACTCGTAGGCGGTCGTCAGCTCGACATCCGGGTTTGCCTCGATCACCTCGACGACCTTCTGCGCCAGCGCCGCCGCACCTTCTCCGCCCTTTGCATACGCCTCTGAAAGTTCGAACTCCGCCCCGCGTGCTTTGCAGAACGTGCGCAACGCGTCAAGCTCCGCCTCGGTGTCGTCAGGGAATTGATTGATCGCGACCACCACCGGGAGTCCAAAGCTGCGCACAATGGCAATGTGTTTTTCGAGGTTCGTGGCCCCTCGCTCGAGGTTGCCTTCGCCTTGCTGCTTCACGCTCTGAACCGTCGTTACCAGCACTGCGACGGAAGGCTTGATGCCGGACAAAGGGCTAACAAGGTCCATGTACTTTTCAAAACCCAGGTCCGATGCGAAGCCAGTCTCGTTGACCACGTAGTCCGCCATCTGCATTCCCATCTTCTGCGAGATGACGGAGCTGGTGCCGTGCGCGATGTTTGCGAACGGCCCGCAATGCACCATCGCAGGCGTACCTTCGGTAGTCTGCGCCAGGTTCGGCAGCAACGCTTCGTGCAACAGCGCCATCATCGGGCCAGTCGCGTTCAGATCTGCTGCACGCACTGGATTCCCCTTGCGGTCCTGCCCAATCACAATCCGAGCCAACCGGGCACGCAGGTCCTCGCGGCCTGTAGCAAGCGACAGGATGGCCATAATCTCCGAAGCCGCCGTAATGAGAAAGCCGCTAGGCCGATTGCTGCCATCGCGCTGTTTCTTGTCCGCTCCCGTCACGCTGACGGTGATGTGGCGCAACGCGCGATCGTTCATATCCAGCGTGCGCGGCCACGTGATGCCGTTCGGGTCGAGGTCAAGCTCATTGCCATGAAACATGTGCGAATCGACGAGTGCCGCCAGAAGGTTGTGCGCCGAGGTGATCGCATGAAAGTCGCCGTGGAAGTGAAGATTGATCTTCTCCGCAGGCTCTACCTGCGAGCGCCCGCCGCCAGCCGCGCCGCCCTTCATGCCAAACACCGGGCCCAACGAGGGCTCACGCGATGTAAGCACCGCGCGCTTACCAATCTTCTCCAGCCCTTGCACCAGACCGATAGATGTGACGGTCTTGCCTTCACCCGAGACCGTTGGCGTAGTTGCCGTCACCAGCACCAGCTTTCCGTCGCAGCGAAATCGCGCGTCTTTCAGCAGGTCCAAACTGAGCTTCGCACTGACCGGGCTGCGTTTCTCATAGAGTTCTTCAGGCAGGTCCAGCTTGGCGGCAACCGTTTCAATGGGTAGCAGGGTTTTCTTCACACAATGTCCTTAAGATGTTTTTCGGCAAACACAACTCCTTCAAGAATATCCGCTACTGCCGAAATAACAGAGCCGAATGACATTGGCACGTTAGTTTCACCTTGCTCGGCTTCTGACTTCGCCCGTAACCTCCACTAATCAAGAGAGACCGAACGATTTTCTTATTATTCCCCTCCAGGCTCTTTCTGGAAGGATACGGCTAAGGCTCGACGCCCCCTGCGTCTCAATCGGATAGCGGAGTTTCTCAGAACCATCATTGGCGGCTGTAAAGATGGTCTTGGCGACGCTCTCCGGTTCGGGTAGCTTTGAATCCGCCGCAGACGCCTGATCCATTCGTCTACTCACAGCGCCCAAGCCGGGTTCATACGCTCTGTCTTGGACGAATACTTGTCTGAACTTTGTCTTGATACCGCCGGGCTCCACGAGCTTGATCCGGATATTGAAGGGGCGCAGTTCGTAGTAGAGCGACTCGCTTAGGCCCTCGATCGCAAATTTACCCGCGCAATATGGAGAGAGAAACGGCACTCCAAACCTTCCCGCAACAGACGAAACATTGATGATGACACCATGTTTTTGCTCGCGAAAGACGGGCATAACCTCTTGAATCACCCGTACTGCACCAAAGAAATTTGTCTGAAAGTGCTGCTCCATATCTGAAAGAGGGATTGCCTCCAGCGGGCCTGCCAAACCAATGCCCGCATTGTTAACGAGAACGTCCAGCGCCCCCAGACGCTGCAACACATCTGCGATTGCACCCCGAACAGAATCTGAACTGGTGACATCGAGAGGAAGGGAAATGACGTTCTCGGAACGACTCCAGGCTCCGAGTGTCTCCAGTTTGCGCGCAGTGGCCACTACACGCCATCCCCGACTGAGAAAATGCTGCGCCGCTGCTTCTCCGATCCCGCTGGACACTCCCGTGATGAGAACCGTCTTCATAGAATTTGTCTATCGCCTTTCATTATGGATAATATTATCCATAATGAAGTTGTGTCTATGCGCAACGAAAAACCTTTAGGCTTCCGGCTCCGCGGCATAAGGCGTCATAATGAGAGTTGACCTGATATGGGACGCCCAAAGGAGTTCAATCAAGAGGAAGCGCTACGTCGTGCGATTGTCACCTTTTCGCAAAAGGGATTCGCGGCCACCTCGACGGACGATCTGATGCAGGCCATGAATATTGGCCGTCAGAGCATGTATGGCACCTTCGGAGACAAGCGCGCCCTGTTTCTGAAAGCTCTTGCGGTCTATTCAAGAGAGAATACAGCCGCAATCATCGCGGAGCTTCAAAAGCCTGGTTCTCCTCTGGGCAATGTCCGTAACGCTCTTGTGCAATTTGCAAAGAGAAAGGATCTTTCCAGCGCAGATGGGTGCATGGGGATCAACACGATCTGTGAGTTTGGCTTGCAGGATCGTGAGATTCTGCAAGTTATGCGCGGTTCAGGGGTGGATCTGCGACGGGCATTGCTGACGACGTTGAAGCAGGCTCAGATGAAAGGGGAACTCTCTGCTGATGTCGAGATTGACGCCCTGGCGGATTTCTTCGAGGTTACTCTCGCCGGGATAAGGGTTGCTGCAAAAGCGGGGATGAACCGCACGTCTCTGATGCGAGTTGCAGAAACGGCATTGCGACTTTTCCATCCTCAGTGATCTCCGCATCCGGACGTTCGATCATGAAATCAGGAGGCTACGGTGTGGGCTCCGGGAGGTTTCCAGGCAATATAACGAAAAGAATGGATACGTCTGATTCTAGGTAGTTATGGTCACGCGTTGCGAATATAACTACTGTTTATTCAGCAGCATAATGAGAAACTTTGGTAATCTTCTGTTGCTTAATCAAAACGACCGCTTTTGTTGCGTTGGAATTTAGGTGTCTCTGCAACAGTCAGGGGTGTCTCAGTTTGAAATTCATTTAGGTGAAACTGCGACGCGCCGAAAAACTAGCATCTCGGCATCAAGATTGACATTGTCAGCCATAAACCCAGCTTCCAGCCAGGCCCTAGCTTGCGAGTGATGATCTGGATTGTTAGCCCACCATGCCGGATTACGTCGAGCAGTCGGTGGAAGCATTAAACCTAGTATTTCTTCGATCTGCACAAAGGCCACTTGAAATGCAGAGGTATGTGGGGATTGAGCTAATAGCCATTTGTTCAGTCGTGCATAGGTATCCATTTATTTTCGCCCCTCAGCATTAGTTTGCTAGAGCCGCGATTTCCTCGTGGCTCCAAACATGGTCAGAGATTCCTGCGGCCATTGCAGGGGTGATTCTCAGGGTCTTGTGAATCCGGGCAAAGTTGTAGTGAATGAAGTGGAGCGCAACCGCCGCTGCATGATTCTCCACCTTTTTTGAGAAAGCATTCGTGACGCATGTAAGGCGGCGCATCGACATTCTCATAGTCAGATTCTGACGCTCTACGAAGCCCGTAGTGACCCGATTAGGATCGGGGTGGCCGCTTACCGTCTTCATATCGAAGCCAATACACTGGGCTGGGCTGTAACGTCTCTCAGGCTCGTTTGATGCGCGGTATATTTTCTGTAGCTGGGCATAGTCCACATCCATGCCAAACGCATCTTCCACGGCGTTCAAATAGGCGCGATGGCCGTCTGTAGTTAGCTGTACTCGGCCCCTGATACGCGCTGCCACGTCTCGCATGAACTCGGTAGCCCACCAGCCGTCACGACCGCCCACTAGATAGCTGACGCAGAGTTTCGAATCGCTGTCGAGGGCTACCCACGTCCAAACATCACCCCAGCTTTCCCGCTCTCGTGATGCAAGTACGTTTTTAGCCTTGGCTCCTACAAAGCACCAAATTTCATCCGCCTGAACGCGGTTGCACCGGACATCTCGCACAGCCTTATCGTGATACTCATATGCGGCTTCTGCAACGTCTACCAATAGCTTAGTAACGGTGTTGATCGAAACATCCGCCATCCGGCTGGTAGCGCGAAGGCTGCTCCCCTCTGCGAGCATCTGGATAATACGAGCGCGCTTCACAATGGGCAACCTATTCATAACACTTACAATAAGTGACAAACCTCACTTTAGTCAAGCATAAAGTTCAGTTACACCTTTTCCATAGATTTCCTCAATTTTACCTGCTAGGATCAATTTATGAGAGAAGTTGAGTTTGTGACTCCCGGCCAAATGATTGAAGCTCGCCTTCGCGAGCGCGGTTGGTCACAGCGAGCGTTGGCAATGGTGTTAGGAGTATCAGAAAAAACGGTTAGTTCATTCATGAACGGTCGAACGAAAATCAGTAATGAGTTGGCTCTTCAACTCCAGGCAGCATTAGCGGTGGATGCGGACAGCCTGCTGAAGCTTCAGGCATCGTTTGAACTGAAGAAGGCGCAGCTTGCTTTCAGGCTTGATCCTGCCCTGACCACGCGAGCAACCGTGTTTGGCGACCTACCGGTGTCCGAGATGATTTCACGAGGTTGGCTCCCCGGCGTACGCGACCTTTGGGATCCGAACCTCGATAGTGCTATCTGTACATTCTTCAAGGCGAAATCCATTGATGAGATTGAGGTGCTGCCGCACGCCGCCAAAAAGACGGCGTCTGATTCAGACGCATCACCAGCGCAATTGGCATGGCTGTATCGTGTCCGCCAAATAGCTGCCGACTACCCCGCGCCGAAATATTCTCAACATAAGCTTGAGGCGGCACTCGGAAAACTGAAAGCATTGTTAGTTTCTGCTGACGCCATCAGCAAGGTGCCACGCATCATGATGGAAGCCGGAGTTCGATTTGTAATCGTCGAGTCCCTCCCCGCCGCCCGGATTGACGGCGTTTGCTGTTGGCTAGATTCGACGAAGCCCGTTGTTGGTGTCAGTCTGCGGTTTGATCGAATTGACAACTTTTGGTTCGTCCTGCGGCACGAAATCGAGCATGTGCTTAGGGAGCACGGTCAAGGGCAGGTTCGTCTCGACACAGACATGGAGAAGACCGCATCTGTGTCGGATATCCCAGAGGAGGAGCAACTGGCCAATCATGCGGCAGCAGAGTTTTGCGTACCCAGCGACAGGCTAGTTGACTTCATTGCAAGAAAAGCCCCGGTTTTCGCGGAGCGTGACATTCGCGGGTTTGCAGCAACCCTACAAGTTCATCCGGGTATTGTCGCCGGTCAGTTGCAGCACCGAACCAATAGATATGAACTATTCAGAAACCACCTTGTAAACATTCGCTCCATCATCCTGCCAACTGCCGAACATGATGGCTGGGGTGATGTCGCACAAATCGAAGGATAAGGAGAACTAATGTCCACAGCTATTCAGAGACGGCAAGCTTTCATCAGGCACGTTCGTAAGGTCAAGGGAACCAGCGAAGCGACGATGCAAGAAGTCGCCGAGATGGCGAGGCAGATGGGATGGCCGTTACCAAAACCTATCGACCCCATGGAAATCTTCGCTAAACAGTTCGCAGACGCGGCTAGAGAAGAGACACGGCACGACAAGGTAACCAACAAGGTCTATAAAGCAAACCTCGCTTACGCCAGGAAGAACTCCGACGGTAAGCAGCTTTGGTTTTGGTTCGATGTAGACGAGGCCTCGCGCGCACAGATGCTCAAAGGTCTGCATCATTACAGAGAACAGATGGTCAGCGAGGCTATCGTCGGTGTTAATACTGCTGAGCACTGGAACCGAATGAACCCCCGTCAGATGGAGCTGCAGTTCGTGACCAACCTGTCGCAAGACGTTGCAGAGCGGAGAGCTGCTGATGAAGTTGTGGAGATCGCGAAAATTAGCTAGCTTTTCTTCCAGCGAGCAGTAGCGGCTAAACGCGCAATATCCGCCAATTTGTCGGGTGGTAAGGCCGCAGCCCTTGCCTTGCCGCCTTTTAAGCCTCCACTGCGGCCCCGGACACTTTCAGGAGATCGCATCTTTGCGCTCTCAGTGTCCTCGGCCTCCCCAATCGCAATGTCTACCACCATCTTCGCCAGTTGGTTCAGATCACGGGGTCGCTTAGCCATGTTCCCATTATCCCGTCGGCCCCATCCCTGGCGCAATGGTTGTGGTTTTCAAGCTGAGACACTACCAACACTCACGATTCCTGCACAAGCGGGGAACGTCTCAGAAAATTGCAGTAGGGGAGCATGGACAAGACCATCACGCGGATTAAGCGCACACCGCATCAATAACCGGTGCTTCATTCGCCATCGTCTCCGCTCGCCGGACTACCAGCTTCAGACTCCGAAAACGATATTAGAGCATTGTCCGCGTTTTCCTCCGGTGGCTCAGGACGCGCTCCTCTAAAATTAGGAGTACGCCTATGGATTCTCTATTGAAGCACCCCTTCCTTTGCTTCGCTGAAACTTATCCGGAATATCGGCAACTGGCAATCGATTACTGGAGCTGCAGTGATGTCGGGGGCCGCTTGAAATGGAATGCCTCGGTTGAGGAACTGTCCAGACAGCATAATCTCTCTAAAACAGATGTACCGAAGCTTGCGAAATTGGCGGCCATGGCCGTGCGTTTCACTCGTCGTTGCATCGGTTGTAATTCTCCGCAAGAGATTTCGTCTCGTTCGGCGATGACTACAGCTGCTTATGGGGATCACTGCTGCAACGCGTGTTTGCGAATTCGTAATCAGGCTCGTTTACAGCAGCAGCAGGAGGAGGAAAGACAGCGATTTGCAGCCCAGCGTGCAGTGATCGCTGAAATTAGTCAGAGAAACAAGACTTTCCCTTACGATGACATTCGTTACACGGATGCGGTGATTGCCTTCAGCATTATGCTCGCCTCCGATGAAGCGTGCGAAGCTGGGACATTCCAACAAAGCGAAAATCTATACCTATGTGCCAGCAGTTCGCTTTCCGGCAAACTCCTGAGCCGCCTGTTTAAGGCCGGTATCCTCAGTATTGACGGAGAGACTTCACCGCAAGCGATTGAGATCGGCGAAGGTGATGAATGGAGTTATTTTCCGCACAAGGTGAACTGGAGATTCGCTCCGGATTCAGGTGGTCGTTCCTTTCCAGCCGTAATGACACTTCTCGGTAAGATAGTCGATGCTCGGGAAAAGGATGCGGAGTATGGCACCTCAGTAGAGGAGCTGTGGAGGATGATTGCATACGACGATGCTCTGGACCATCTTTCTAGAGAGGTTGACAATTATCGGCTGCCGAATGTGCGCGTAGGCCCCAAAACCGAGGAGGCTATTTGGCATGCACTCCGTCATTTTTCCATTCCTCAAGTACGTAGGCAGATCACTAATGTAGTGAAAAATGCAGCAGCACTATCACAGCATCGCGATTTTGTGAGACGACACGCTCTGAACACGATTCCGGGAAACCTAATTAGCTACGTGGATAGGGCCGTGAGTGAAGGTTGGCCAGTGTGGCCGATTCTACGCGACTGGCAAAATAACGAGCCTGTCCTTCTGACGGTTTTGTTTAATCGTGTCCTGGGTACCGGCCTTCCGGGTTTCAAAACCCTGTCCAACGACACACTGACATCGGCTGTTCCGAAAACAAATGAAGATGACATTGGGATCGTCTTCGGTCCTACGACCTAATCCTTCATTCACATCTCCTTCTCCACTGGCATATCTCAAGCCGGGCACTCCAGGAAGAACGATCAATTTCCTTCAGCCATCGACTACTCGCTCAGTCCCATCAGCGACGATGGTGAGCAAGCAGTTCGTGCAGGATTTCCGCATCCGTTATCTCGCCTTCGATGTAACGCTGCTCAAGGGCGTTAGCGAAAGGCGAAGCGTACAAACCTTCCATGCGGAGGTGTCTCGTTGCGGACTGCACGGCTGCGATACGCCGCGCACGTTCGGCGGGGTCGATCTGCGTGGCTGGGACTGGAAACACACCCCTTAGTGTGCTCATTAATACCCCCCTCTATAGTTTAGAGGTTCTCTGTCTTTGCCCTTTGATAAAGCTCAACTCGCGCCACTTCCACCAAGCAGGGCACCATGACGGCTTCGCTCATGCTTCGCAAGCTGGGTAGCTACTCGCTCAGTCCCATTAGCGGTTATAGGGAGCGAGTAGCGCATTGCGAGCTTCCTCAAGCGTTATCTCGCCGTCGATATAACGCTGTTGAAGCGCGAGGGCCAGAGGCGAAGCGTACATACCTTCCATGCGGAGGTGTCCGGTTGCGGACTGCACGGCTGCGATACGCCGCGCACGTTCGGCGGGGTCGATCTGCGTGGCTGGAACTGAAAACTCGCCCGTTGATGCGCTCATTAGTGCCTCCTTCTATAGTTTATGAAATTTTCTGTCTTTGCTCTTTGGCAAAACCACCCCACGCTGATTACCTCGCGGCTCTCACCTTGGCGACGGCTATCCGTTCCTCTTGGGAATGTGGAACGCCTTGCACAAACAGGACATTGACTCACAGCTGTGACATCATCTCATCAAATTCCCCAAACACTTCATCGAGCAATACACGGATCGGCGTACCGGATACGGTGAACGCGCCCTCTGATGGACGCTGAAAGCCAGTATCAGTAGCGATGTAAGCGTGACGGCTAACCGGGTCGATGAGCCATATATGTTCTACACCCATGCGAGTGTAGTCATCCACGCGCTCTTGCATCGAGCTCATCGTATCTCGCGGAGAGAGAACTTCGATGCACACAAGAGGCGCGGCTAAAACGATCGCCTCGACCTGATCAGAGCGGCGCAACACACACACATCAGGAATTCGATAGCGCGTTACGGAAGTTTGAACGCGCAGCCCCGTAGCTGCGACCACATTCCAGGCACGGCGATTACCGTTGAAGATTGCAACCAAAATTGATTGCATAAAAGCATGTGGCCGCTCTCCGACATTTCGCTCCTCAATTGCGCCGTCGATGTAGTCACAGTCCGGGCGGTAGGTGGTGTTAAGGTACTCGCTGACCGGGATGAGCGTGGCTCTGACCATGACAACAGTATCGCGCAGATGGCCACCTCTGGGCACCAAGAAAAGCCTCTGCATGTCAAGTTCAGCTCGCTCTGCTCGACTAGGTGCATGTTGTTGAGGTTCGTTATTCTGCGTTTCTTAGTTTTCCGGATTAGGTGGAGTGGATGCGCCAGCTCGGTCACACGACCGCGCGTTGAATTTCTATATATCCAGCCAATTAGCACTCCTCATCACGTCGTCTTCACAAGACTTGCTGTCGCCGGATCATAGATATATTGGGTGATTGTCCCATTCTTTATGCGCTCAACTACTTCATTCACGATAAAGAGAGGGGCGAGAAACCATTCGCGCGGTTTGACTGGGTTTCCGAAGCGATCCCTGATCTCAATATCCAACTGTGCGGGATCAAACACGCGATGAATCAGATTTTCGAGCCGAATTCGGTTGACGTTATAGAGTTCATACGTGGCGATTACATCTACATCGGCCATTAAGAATGTCGGGTCTAGGCTTGCGTTGGCTATGCGCGTCTCAACTTTCCCACCTGTAACGCCGATCTTGTGCAGAACACTCCGATTGGCCGCGACTACTGGGTGCTCCGACTTGCTGCGGAGAACATAGATAGTTCCACTCGCCAAGTCGTCAGCCTCTGGTTCGTTTGCAAATAACGGACCCACTTCTGGGTTCGTTATCAGGCGACCTGCCTTATCTTTATCGGGATAGAGCGAACGCTGGAAGGAGCGAATCAGCAGGTTGCTCTCGGTGCCATTGTCATAGATCACTCGTAAACGGCTATCGCGGCGGTCGTACTGTGTCTTGAAATTCTCGCCGACGTCGGCAACGTAGGCGACCTGCCCTCCGACGATGAAGAATTGGCCCTGTTTGATCTCAGTGAGCCTGAACTCGTCCATGCTCTGAACAGGTATTGCCTGGCGAGCACCAGATGCCAGTTCTCTCTGTACTCGTTCAAAAAGTGGCTTGAACGTCTCAAAATCCTCGCAAACTATACGATTTGCGATTTCTTCAGCCGCTCGCTTATCGACACTCTTACGGACATGACGTAATTCGGTGATATTGATTCCACCTGAGGCCACTTGTAGTTCGGCGAGCAACTCATCGTCGTCAACGGTTAATGATGTGGCTGTGGCCACAGTCTGCTGACTGGAGAGCAATCCCTGATGATCAAGCGGTGCGAGCAACGAACGCCCTTCTTCAAGCGAGCGCAAGCGGTCGAGGCGGACAGCGTAAATCCTCTCGAAGATGTCCCGGTCCTCCCCATGTTGTGGAGTGCGTTCGTGTTTCTCGACAAAGCGTTGAATCTCCTCGAAGCCCGCAATAATGCGCTCTTCGCGCGGAGAGCGCCCGCCCTTCTTCTCCGGCTCCGCAAAGTCGCTAAGCTCTGAGCGTAGTTCGTCGAGGTCAATATCACTCATAACGACCCTCATCCTTATAACGTACAAACGCGGCTGCACCCTCGGCCATGCGCTTCTCCCAAGCATCCTGCGAATCAAGAGATGGAAGCCGTCCACGCTCTTTTTTGAACTTCAGAGCGCGTACCGCCAATTCTTTCGCCTCCTCTGGGCTCAAACTTGTCCGCTTTGCCGCAATAGCAGCCGCAACCTGTTTGAGACTATCTTCGCTCATCGACTTCGCTAAGATCGCATAAGCTTCCCCGAACGGGTTGATCCGGTCGATGAGATCAATATCGAGTTCCCGCATGTCCATTGCAAACCGCCGCACCCCGTCGATCAAAGCGGTATTGGCAGTAGGCTCGTTGTTGCCGCCACTCCCACCCACTGCAAACTGTTTCGCCTGCTGAGTCAGATTGAGAGCGGCAATAGCGTGCTGGCGAACAGCTTCCTGATCTTCGGCATCCAGCTCTGGGTACTTGTCTTTGATGATCTTACCAAGGCGAACCTGAGTCAGCTCTTCGGGCACCAGTTCTTCATCGAAGAGTCCGCGCTCGATGGCAGTCTTCTCCTGGACGAAGGCGGCAATCACCTCGTTCAAATCTTCCTGGCAGATACGTGCAGCCTCGTTGCTCTTAGGTTCGGCCAACCCCTTGATCTCAATCTGGAACTGTCCCGTCTGGTCGTTGAACCCTACATTACACTTCGTTGGGTCATAGCCACCCTCTCCATAGCTATAGCCAGGCGCGGGTTCACTCTCCTGATGTTTTGGCTTGAACTCGAAACGCGGAGCCAGAACCTGCTCCATGAGCAGGCTGGCCGCAATGGCTTTCAGAGTGTCGTTCACCGCTTCGGTAACAGCATCCTCTGATGCATCAGGCTCAGCGATCAGGTTAGTGAAGCGCGCTCGAATCTTGCCTGGGGCATCGCGTGTGGCTCGACCGATGATCTGAACAATCTCCGTCAGGCTGGAACGATAGCCGACCGTCAAGGCGTGTTCACACCAAATCCAGTCGAAGCCCTCTTTTGCCATTCCGAGCGCGATGATGATATCGACATAGTCCCGATTGTGTTTCTGCGACGAGTCCTTCAGAGCGGCGGAGACGCGATCACGTCGGGCGGCGTCATCATCGACTAGATCGGCAATACGCAACACATTGCCTTCCGGTGTTTTGACAAGCTGGAAGCCTGTCGCATCATCCACGCCCTGCCATTCACCTAAAGCTCCGATAATGTGCTCCACCTCCCTTATTTTGTCTTTCGTGCTCTCGCGCGAATTGACATTTGGGATATGGATGATTGTTTTCTCCGAGGAGTCGAGCACGTTCAGGATGTCATCGACATATGATCCGCTGTAAAAGAAATAGCCCATATCGAGCTGCTTCAGGTGCTCGTAGCCATTGAGCTGCTCGTAGTAGGTATAGGTAACTGTATCGAACTTCGCTTCTTCAAGCGGAGTCAACACGGCCTCGGCGTCGCCACGGAAGTACGACCCGGTCATCGCTACAAGATGCACGCGATTGCGGGCGAGGAACTGGCTCAGGTGCAGGCCGAGCTTGTTGTCTGGATTGGACGAGACGTGGTGGAACTCATCTACGGCAATCAGACGGCCGTCGAACGCTTCAACGCCATACTCATCGACCGCGAAGCGGAACGTTGCGTGGGTACAAACCAACACCTCGTCTGCGCTTGCAAGAAACGCTCCGACTGCCTTCACCTTGCCGCCGTTCTCGCCACCCGGAGCGTTGCAGAGGTTCCACTTTGGTTCCACATGCCAGTCCGCCCAGAAGCCGAATTTGGTCAAGGACTCGTCGTGAAAGCTGGTGCCGATCGACCGCTCGGGAACAACGATGATCGCTTGCTTTATCCCCTGATGCACGAGCTTATCGAGCGCAATGAACATCAGCGCACGGCTCTTTCCCGACGCTGGCGGTGACTTGATGAGCAGAAATTGTTCGCCGCGCCTCTCATACGCTTTCTCCTGCATGGGACGCATGCCCAGCGCGTTCGCTTTCGTCGAATATCCGTTATGCGCGTAGGTGACAGAAATGGAGGGAATGGTTTTGATGTCGGTCATATATTTTCGCTCCGGCTTTCCGATTCTGGTGTCGCCATATTGCCTTCCTGTGTGGGTAAGCAGGTGACTCCTATTTCTTGTCCCTGCAAGATTGCTTTGACCAATAGATGCTTCGGATAAGGTCCGACAGCTCCTCGTTTTTGTTCCTTATCAAAGAAGACCAACCTCCAAACAACTGGAGGGCCTTTGGTCAGGCTGTTCCCAAAATCTATAAACACACGAGATTTAGCATCTGACCAGTTATGCATGATTCTGCTACGTCCGTACCATGCAAATCCGTATGCGAGAGGATTCGTTTGAACGGGGGTGCGTCCAAGACCCAGTTGAAAATAGCTAATGTCGAGGTCACTTCTTAGCCCATCAACAATCCAGATCATGTTTCCGTAGAAACTCTCTCTTGCCATCAGTTCTTCTAATGGCATTGGGGAATGCTGAAATTCTACGGTCAAGCCATGAGAGGTTTTCACGTCTGCGATGTGCGTTTCACCCGTTCCTGCATCGACAGCGGATATTTCCTGCCACTCTTTTGGGAAATTATCCTTCCATGCACGATGCCACTCGGTCTCATTCTCCCACCACGGATCACAGACCATCGTTGACTTGTGCGCCCAATGCCAAATTTTTACTTTGCCGCATTTGGATATAACTTCTTCGCCACAATGAGGACAATGCCCGTGCAGTTTGGGTTGAGGATCTGTTCTTTCGTCGTTGATCAAAGCGAATCTCATACCGCACCGCCTTGCTTCCGCTTCGGCGTGGCATCGGCTTTAGCGGCCATCCTCGTATAAAGGTCGAACAGCTTTTCCAACCGCTCAGTGTCGTTTTTGAAACGTCGACCTACATAAATGCGTTCCAACACTTCGTCGTTGCGCTCGTGCGCCTGGCGCAAATCTTCTGGCATGGCTTTTGGATCGTAGAGGTCGGCAATGGTGGCGGGAAAATGATGCTCACGAGCAAGCACAATATTTTCGGCACAGCGCGTGAGGTCGGCCTTGTTCTTTTCGGTGAGTACAGGAATCGGGAAGGTATTCCACCCTAGCGTGTTGGAATAAGAGTAGTCTGAGCGCATACGCGCGCAAACCGTTCCAATCCAGACGCGATGTAGACTCGACGCCATTATTGAGAAATTCCAAAGCTCAGCGTCGTAGAGGGCGTAGCATTTGTGTCCAATGATGTGTCTCGCATCAACAAGAGCGACGGGCAGGTATGGCCGGTTTTCTGAGGAGATGGCCGGCATAACGACTACTTGACATGTGGCGACGAACTCCTCTCGAAACTTGTGTGGAGTGCGGGCAAGCTTCTGTGCGCCCTTGTCCGTCGTCTGCTTCGCGCGTGCGGCGGAAACTTTGTTAAGCCGCTCTGCGATGGGAGGTATCTCTCTTGCATAGTCCACCTCGCCATTGGATATCCAAAGGCAGTAGCGTGGTAGCCCAGACACTACTTCCTGAGAGCCCAAGAATGGCCGAAGGAACCGTAATGCTGATGGCCAGACACTTATCATGTCGGCTGCTTCTGCGCGACTGAACAACAGGTCAACTCCATAGTAGGTGTGGTTACCAAACTGCATTGGTGACCGTTCATCGGGAGCCCTTGAGAGAGGGTAAACTTCTATGTTTTGACTCGGAACGAGATAGCCATTGATATTCTCAACATCCTTGACGACAACTTCACCATCGTCAAGGACGGAGAAAAGTCGTCGGGATTTACTTGGGTGGTTGGAGAGACCGACAATGACAACGGTCACGCCCGCATTGTGGCTTGCGAGATTCGCCCACTTGAAACTTGTGTAAGCGAATGCAAGTTGATGGCCAGTCTTGAAAATTGCGGGCCAAAGGATAGGAACCGACTGACCTTGACATATGGAGTTCGTCGCGACGAACGCGGAAACTGTGCTGGTATGCTGACCGTAATCCGCAGCCTTAATAAACCAACCCGATACATAATCGAGTGATTTCCAGCTCTTCACTCGGTGATCGAATACCGTTGCGAGGTCGGCCTTATGCTCCGTGGACTGCCATTTCGAGCCTAAATAGGGGGGATTCCCGCAGATGTATGTTTCCCCGCCTTCGTTTTCAAAGTCAATCTGTGCTTGGTCCAATGGCGTGCTAAATAGATCGTCGGATTTTAACTTGACGCCCATACCGGTTGGCGGGCAGATGCTCAGCCAGTTCAGCCGTAACGCATTGCCGCACGTAATCCAGTTATCCGCCTTCAGCGGGAGAAACTCCGCTAGAGCCAATTTCTGTCCGCGATAGTAGACATCACTTTGGTACTCGGCAATCACTAGAGCAAGTCGGGCAATCTCCGCTGGAAAATCACGCAGCTCGATACCTCGGAAGTTGGTCAGCGGAATCTCACTGCGAATCGCAGCCTCTCCACGCCGCCGGTTGATCTCCGCTTCAATCTCGCGCATCTGCTTGTACGCAATAACGAGGAAGTTTCCGGAGCCACAGGCGGGATCGAAAACACGAATCTTCGCCATCCGCTTGCGGAGATTGAGCAAGGAGCGGGAGTTATCGCCCGCTTCGGCGAGTTTCGAGCGCAGGTCGTCGAGGAAGAGCGGGTTGAGGACTTTGAGAATATTGGGCACGCTGGTGTAGTGCATGCCAAGCGCGCCGCGCTCTTCGTCTTCGGCGACGGCCTGGATCATCGAACCAAAGATGTCGGGGTTGATCTTGGTCCAGTCAAGATTGCCGATGTGCAAGAGATAGGATCGCGCAATCTTACTGAATCGCGGCACATCCATGTTTCCTGAGAAGAGGCCGCCATTCACATAAGGAAAAGAGATGGCCCATCGCGGCATCCCTTCGAACTCCCGAACTGCCGTCTTGGTATTCATCGAGCGGAAGAGAGCGCCGATGATTTCATGGGTATTGGACGAGTCGCGTTCGCTCATCTGCACAATGGTGTCGGTAAACAGCCCCTTGCCGATGAAGATGTCTGTGTCCTCGGCGAAAAAACAGAAGATGAGCCGCGCCATGAAATGGTTCATGTCGTGGCGGCGTTCTGCCGTACCCCACTCGGGATTGTCCTTCAACAGTTCGAGATAAAGCCGGTTCAGTCGGCTCGTTGCTCGAATGTCGAATGAGTTCTCCGTGATCTGCCGGACGGTAGTGATGCCAGCCAGCGGCAGAAAGAAGCCGAAGTGGTCTGGAAAGTCCGTGTAGGCACAGGCGACGGTTTCACCGTTTGTCAGCTCCTCGGCCTCAAAATCTACGCCGTCTGTTGCGAGAACATATTTAGCCTTCGCCTTAGCGGTTGCTGGACTACCCTTCAACGCCGTGAGCGTCTCTGTGACCTGTCCAGCGTCGCAGACGGCGATATGAATATTGTTGGTTTGGAGAACGCCGCCGAGATCGGACTTGTTGGAAGCTCCAGCGCGGAGCCTCTTGATCGTTGTCTCCTTGTTGCCGAAGGCTTCCAGAAAGACGTATGGAAAATTATCTGGATCGAATGGTTGATCCGCCAGTTGAGAGATGGCTTCTTCTATTTCAACGGCGTTCAACTTTTTCTACCCCCTTATGGCATCGTCACTGCCTTCGCCCGTCACGTAGGGCGAGGCTAGGTTTGTCAGTGCTTGCCGTCTTCTCTATAGTGTCTCTTACCATCAATGCTCTGTATACTGGCCCCTGTTTACTCCAGCAATCCAACACTTGAGGAGCAGGGAAGCGGCTTTGCAAAAACCATTGAGCGTATTTGATCTTCCGAAAAGGAGAGTTCGTTCCTCGCGACAAGGTTCATCTAATTTGGATCGTCAATCCCTTCGGGTTTAGGCATCTGAAATTGCTTCACATCCGTCTTTGGCAGCATACCCATCTTGTTGAGCTCGTCTCTGATTTCGCGATGATTTGCATACAACTTCAGCCATTTGCTGATGCCGCCCAGTTCACCTACTGCCCGCATCATAGCCAGGTGAGACACAGACAGTATTTCTACCCGTCGTTCCAACTCTGCAATGCGAGCATCCTTCTGGACTATCTGGGCAGCGATCTGATCCAGTGAACGCTTCGGCATCCGGCCTCGCATTGCCCGGAATTGCTTCTGGCGCTCCTGGTACTGAGCCATCAGGGAAGAGCGAGCCGAGTGCCGGATGATCGAAGAAGCGTGTTTCACCGTGCTGTGCATTCGTGCCACAGCCCTCGCGGTGATTGTGACATCCGCTGCAATCATCTCTTCCAGGATGCGCACCATTTCAGGTGAATCATCGCTGGTATTAACTTTCTGATCATCGAACGTCATCAAGCACCGTTCCTCTTGTCTTCGCGACGTCGTGGGACAAATCAAGGCCGTCAGGGAAGACCAACTCCCCTGGACGAGTCTCTAAAAGCTTTCGGACCCCCGCCAAGCGAACCTTTGCATGGTTCAGCTGGTTCTCTAAGCCGATGCCGTTTGGCGCACTGATCTCCAGAGGTCGCGCAGCAACCTGAAGAGCGGTCGAAGCCTCGTGCTGAAGGGCGTGAGTATCGAGCTGAGCCGGGCTTACTCCGCCCAGGATGCGTGACATCCGAGCTTCAATCGATTGCACTGCTACTTCAAAACGGGCTTCCAGCTGCACCAGATTGTGCCGCGTCTGTGAGAGGTCGGTTGCGGAAAGGTGCTTACAGCCAGTGAAACATTCCAAATGCTTCGGGCAGGGATCGACCGTAAAACTGTTGATGCAATGCCCATAGGGCGTGGAGTGAAACCCGTCCGCTTCGGTACTCAGATACTCGATTGCAGCATCCTCGCCGCTCGTGCTCTGTATTCTTTTGAACGCTTCCACGATGGGCCCACGCGCCTTACCGGACTTTATCAAACGTGCGATGGTTGCGGACTTTTCCCCTAAACGAGCTTCCACGTCAGGCTTCAGACTCACGTGGTCCAGCTCTTCCGCGAGACTCCGGTGATCGTAATCGTAGCTCTGCGTTACGCTCCGCCGGTTAAACCGCTTGGTGATGATGGTGTCAGCAATCCCCAGCCGGAATAACTCCGTGTTCTGCAGATGGCGGAGACTATGAGGACGGACTGTCAATGCGCGATCCTCGTCGGTTTGCCCATACACGGAGAAAATGGTCTGTGCTTTTCCACTACTAAGAGCGTGAGTAACCATCTGTCGATCCATCCGCCCGACAGCACAATACCGCGTAACATCGCATAGCCCATCATTCCTGCCATCACTTAGAGCACGCTTAGGCATGAGGAACAGGATTTCCCACGCTGAAAGATTTCCGGTCGAAAGTTTGATCGGCGTCAAGTCTGATTGCTTCGTTACAAGTTGAGTACTGAGATATGTTTCAATGTCCTCAATGCGAAAATATACTTCTGACCATATCTTTGTTCCCTCCCAAGAACCTTGCCAGATGTCTCCATTCGATTTACGCCAGGGAATTCCCTTAAGACGCATGAAGTACATAAGGACTGCCAGGCTCAATCGACTTCCTTTATAAATTGCTTTAAGTTGATGAGCCCTAAGCTTCTCGAAAATGGTTTGATCATAGCTTTTCTGATATTCAGTAACCCAAATGGCGCGTTCTGATTTGTAGTGTTCAATCAAAAACGGATTTCCAGTCAAGAAGGTATAAAGCTCAACTGCACGAACCAACGCCCCCATCTCGAATTGAGGGAGATTCCGCCCGGTTTCAAGCTGTAGCTTGAGAGTCCTGCGTAGCGGCTCAGTCAACGCGACAATATTGTCCAGTGTGCTTTCAAGAACTCCCTCAAATACCGCTGGAACATGTTGCACCGTTTCAAAGAGGGCAATCCCATCCTTTCCCTGAACCCTCTGCTTCTCTGCGAAATGCCTGAGCATCAAGGAGCGCGAAACTGCTCCGGCTTGATCTCCTGCTTGATCACGAGTATCGAAATACTCTCGGTATCTTTTCCAGTCAGCTGGAAGCAGGGAACACTCACCGTCTCGAAGACCCGATAGAATAAGCGTCTTTGCTTGTGCAAACCGCAGGACGTCGAGGAAACTCTTCGGCGTTTCGGTGAACACGATCCGAACCAGCTCCCAGAACGCTCGTCGTTCCGGAAGTTTCTCAGCATGTTTCCTTTCTTCTAGGTCAGATCGCAGATCGCCTATTGACTTGGTGAACTTAGACGTTCTCACATGGATTTTCTTGTCTCGCTCCAGTGACGGAGAGAGAGGACCATTGTCGGTTAGATGATTGAGGTCCAGTACACTCCTAACGACACCGAAGATAAGGTCTGCGAGCTTTCCAGATGCCTGGATCTTGCGAGCGGTGTCGATGGCAAGAGCAATATCGTCAACAGTAAGGGTCCACGGGCTTACGCTGGCAGCACATGTTGCCAACACACGCAATGGGCGCACGACATTACCAGACACGTGGGAACACGTGTTCATGCGAACGAATATCTGGTCAATGGCAGTCGCTTTGATTAGGTCCTGCCAATCTCGTGAAAGCGGTTTTTTGGCGTAGGTACGCATAGGCCCCGGCGGCGGATCGGAGTTGAGAGCACTGACCGTTCCCTGATCTGTTCCAAAATCATTGATCCATACAATCGGAGGCGGCGAAGCTTGGGCCATCCGGGTCAAGTTCCACCCTTTACCTTTTGGAGCAACACCGTCCGGACCGAACGGGACTTCCCACTCCACCCCACGGTCGTCGGCAATAGCCCGAGCATTACGGATAAACGATTCAAAGTATGGGTTCATGTTGTTCGCCTCCGATTTCATCGAGAATTGCTTGCACCTTAGAGATTGTGCTCTCGATCTGAAATGCCGGCGAGCCGCGCTCTCCGTGCGACGACGAATAGAAGAGCTTCATAACCTCACGCAGATTATTCAGTACCTCCTGATGAATAGCAGCGACCGCGACAGGCATAAATCGACTGCACCCATAACAGGACGTGACCGGATTGTACGGGCAACTCGGCTGTCCGACTGTGCAACCACCAATGCCTGCAATTGGAATCCCATGCGGGACGCCGCCGATCTGTTGGTCACCTTTCAGCTCAGCCAGCTCCGCTGGAGAAATGAAACGATCGTGAGCAATCTTCACCACATTCTGATAGGTTTTTGAAATGCCAAGCGCTTGGTTGATACGGGCTCCCTGCGAAGGTGAAGAACTGAAATAGATCAGACCGGTATTGAGGTCTGTGTGTCCCATGAATGCGGCAAGCTCCTCCTCGCTTGCGCCCGCATCAACGAGTCGCTGAGCTGCTGTGTGCCGCAGCTCAATCACCGTTCGCCGGGAATTTAACAAAGACTCTGTCAAGTCACCAAGTACTTTTCCAACCTCGAGGGGGGTGCGATGAAAAACATGGTCTCCCCCTCCCAGCCCACGCATTCGTGCGTTCTCGAATAATTCAATGAACAATGGGGTCCATTCTCGTTTAACTCTTCGCACCATTGGAAAGACTCGGTTCGAAGACCGCTGCTTAATCATCGTAAAGGTAAGGTGAACTGCGGAGTGTCCATCAAGACCATCCTTCCAAATTCGGATATTCCGCATTTCAAGCATGGCAATTTGCTTGGCCCTCAGTCCGAATTGGTAAGAACACATCAGGATGGCAGACGCCTCAAGTAGATCAGTCGAGACAGACGACTGTTGCGTCTGAAGCTGAATACATAGATCATCGATGTGCCGCACGATTGCGGCCTCTTCATCGACCGTCAGGAATACTTTTCCCATCCTGACCGAAGCATATTTATCGATCTTCGGTAACTGTAGTTGTGAGATTAGATCGAGCCATTCGGGTCTCCAGTTTCCAACGCCATGTGTACACAGAAAAGATAAGAGACTCTTAAGTGCTTGAAACACAGGATAGGGAATATTTTCATCGTGCAATTGTCTCCATACTGATTTGATTTCTTGGATATTGCAGGTCAACAATTCTTCGATTTGATCAATGGGAACTGTGGATAGCCGGTAAAAGTAGTATTCTGCAGTGACCGGGGAAAGACGGCTTAAAAGTAAAGCACACCAACTTTTCATGAGCTGTCGGACCTGAGTATCAAAAACACTAAAGTCAAGCGTTACATCACGCCCATCAAACGATACCGGCCACTGATCAGAGCGATTTGGCTCAGTAATCTGCCCGTAGGAATCAGAAAAGCCGTCGTAATAACCTATTGACGCCGGGAGTGGTGGAATATTTGCCAGAAACTCCGAGGCCAGTTTCCGCTTTGACATCGGTATCATTTCAACCTCGACGGCAATGACCTAAGAACCGACACTCGCTCATCAAATTCGTTCCTCCAAACAGATGACAGCCGATCTTCGAACACAGCGCGGGCGTAACGCAGCGGCATTTCAGAATCTCGTGACCATCCGAAGAACGCCCGTAACCTCTGTAGCGCGTCATTCATCTCAACGCCTTCCGCTAAAATTTGGTTGAGGCGAACTACCGCACAGGTGTGCCTCATTGCGTGTGCCGTGACTGAATCATTCCTGGTGTGATCTAGGAGAAGTTTCCGTAAGCTGGTGGGTAGGGAATTAGTAATCTTTTGAAACGTCTTGGACACTGCCTCCGGCGACATGGGTGCGCTCTTTTGGGAGTTGATTAGGAATGAGTGGCCCACCCTCCCCCTGTAATTGGAGACATATTCCTGGACGATCAACGCGACTACTTCGCTCACTGGAAGTTGGCGAATAGACGGTGCGTTCTTGATAGAGGGTTTGGAAGATCGAGGATCATCTTCATATTCGTTGTATCTGACCGACATCCAAAACCGCTCCTTCTGAAGATCGCGGTCAAAGCTGCTCTTTATTGCATCCGCTGGCAAAACAAGTAGTTCGCCTCGTCGGAGCCCCTGATGAAGCATAAGGATGAAAAGGACATAGACCCTCCATCGTGAGACTTCATTCTGGAAGGGATTCGTTCTGGATTCAGGGTCTAAGAGTTCATATAGAAACTCAACAACGTCAGCAGGAAGAGAGCGAATTTGTTCGGGACGCCTCCGTTTCCCAATATGCAACTTTGAGTGGAGAAGCTCAAGACGCTCAAACTTTCCGCTGAGCACGGTCAGACTCCCCAACTGAAGGTAGTTCCGTGTCACCCTCTGTGCGATCTCCGTAATGAACTGCAAAGCTACCTGCCACCGATCTTCAGACGCAGGAGTGAATGACGGCAGATTACGCAATGTCAGAAAGTACCCTTCAAGAGCAGTGCTCAGCACCTCAACGTCAAAATCAGCCAACGCATCATCCAAACGCCCTAGGCCAAGCTGGGTGTCGGCGTGCTGATAGAAAGCTTCAAGTTGGCTCAGTTTCTTACTGACAGTCGCCGGTGCAAGATCGGCGGGTAGGAACGCGGCCCATACGACAGCCCAATATCTAGGGAGCCCCAAAGTATCGACGAGTACAGGCCCGCGAAATGCAGGGAGAGACAGAGTGCGAAAGTTGGCAAGCATTTCACCCCAAATCGTTGCTCAATGTATTATTTAGGCGAATGCTAGGCGAAAGTCAAGCGTCGAATAATCCCGTTCAATCGACTGAAAGAAAAGAATCGGTCATGGAAATCAAAAATTCTAATTGGTTTGCAGCGGGACCGGAAATTCAGAAGGCACTACTGTTGTTGTCCGATGGCGCATTTAGGCTGTACTTCTATATTTGCCTGAATGCGAGTCGGAAGACCGGCCGGATTTCAATAAGCTATCTCGATCTGGCAACCAGGCTTGGAAGGAGCCGACGTTCCATCGCCTCACATTTTAACGAGTTGCGGCAGCAAGGCATCTGTCGCATGAACCCGGCCGTCAACCAACACCATCGCACGGAGATCGAGGTATGTGATGAGTTCTGGCCATATACCAGAGCAAACTCAAGTATTGGACGCGCGGAAAACGAACAATATCTCACCCACATCAAGGCTTTTCTGGCAAAGCGAGCTTGCGTTCGATCCGACTTCGAGGCGGCAGAGGAAGGGGTTATCGCAAATTTTATCGCTCAGCAAATACCCCTACGACAAATCGAACGGGCAATTGCACTGGGTTGCTGCCGAAAGTATGTGAGTCTTCTAAACGGCACCGACAGCGGACCGATTTTCAGCATCGCGTATTTTCGGGAGGTCATCGAGGAGGTCTGTGATCCAGAAATTCCATCTGGGTACTGGAGCTATGTCATGCCGGAGCTGGAGAATCTGGAAAGGAAATGGCTCACAAAACAGAAAGAGACTGCCGATGCAAAACATGCAATAGCAGCCGAACAAAAAAACAAAGAGACGAGATGATGCTTCGCAAGTCACGCTGTTGCATAGCAAAGGGTCATTATCCAGCCCCTTACGCAACATTAAGAAAAGAACCTCCGTGTCCGATAACGTATATTATGTACACTCAAGCCAGAACAACACGTTAGGCACTCAACCCCACGCATCCCCCGCCCACAAAGTGGACGACTTCCAGCTTATCTCCCGCCACTACCGCCGAGGCGACCCAGGCGGTTCTGGGGACGATCTCGCCGTTCCACTCCACGGCAACCCGATCGGACTGGAGTCCGAGTTCCCGAACCACCTCGTCGACCGTCGATCCGGCGGCAAGGCTCTCAAAACTACGTTCGCGGCCATTCACAATCAAAACCAGAGACATATCCCTAACAGCCTACCAGCAGATGGCCGCCGTAAGGACTACGCCCACTAGTCCCAGAGATCCGCGGAGAGCCAGCGGGTCAGCCGCAGGCGTATCGGCACCACCTCGGCGCAGTCATTGAAGACCGCACGGCTGGCGCACTTCAGTATCTGGATCGCCTCAGCATGTGCGGTGGCCTCAAACTCCTGGCACGAGAACATCCGCGAGTCGATCAGGTACTCCACGGCGTGGCCGAGGTTTTCGAGCGCGAGCCCCTGCTGCATGGTGCCACGCCGCCTTACGCCGACGAACCTTGCCTTGTTCACGGCCTGCCGGGACTGGCCGATCAGCGAACGCCGGGAGCGAAGAATGGATGGAAAGGAGTTAGGGGTGGCTGCCATGGACATTGTGCTGGAACCTCCGTCTCCCCCATATATCGACAGCGGAAACGAAAATAATCAATCGAATCAATCCCGAACACAACCAAAAGCGGCCGCCAGCCGTCACTGCCGGATGCTATCAGGCTGAAGCGGCCAGTAATGCCCCAGAGGCCCGTGCCCACCGCCTAGCCCAGGCGCGCGGCGGATAGCCTCGGTGACGTACTGTTTGGCAGCCTGCGCAGCCTCCAGTGCCGAGTTCCCCCGCACGAGCCACGCCAGCAGCGCGCTGGACAAGGCGCAGCCCGTGCCATGCGTGGAGCTGGACTCTACCCTAACGCCCGGCAACCAGATCCCTTCATATAAAGGTTGCAGCAGAAGATCGTCCGGCGGATCGAGATGTCCTCCCGTCGCCAGCACGGTCAGGCCAGGAAACCGTTCCTGCAAAACCCCAGCCGCAGCCGCCATCTCCATCCGCGAACCCACCGGGAGCCCCGTAAGAACGGCCAGCTCATCCAGATTCGGCGTCACCCAATCCACCAGCGGCAGCAGGCGTTCCTGCATCCGTCGCACACCTTCAGGAGACAGCAGTTCCCTTCCTGAACTCGAGCGCAAAACCGGGTCCAGCACAACCACCGGCCTGGGGTTCAATCGCTCAAGAAAGCTCGCGACAGCCCCGACATTGGCCTCCGTGGCAAGCATTCCAATCTTCACCCCAGCCGCAGGGATGTCACGATTGAGGCAGTCCAGCGTGGCGGCGACGATATCTCCCGCAACCGGGTGCGTGGCCTCGACTCCAAGTGTAGATTGCACAGTCAAAGCCGTAATACAGGAGACGCCGAAACACCCCAGCGCGGCGAAGACGGCCAGATCCGCAGTGACGCCCGCTCCGGACGAGGGATCGAAGCCGGCGATCGTCAAAAGGACGTTTTGGGGCTTCTTATGAGGCGTCAAAGGGCCTGAACCAGAAAATCGAGAAAAAACAAACTTTTTTATCGGAAGCCGGATTGCACCTGAAAATGGCCAAAAACGGCCAGAAAGCGCCGTTTTAGCGACATTTTCGAGCGGCACGATCTTGATCTATCTATATCACGCCAAGGCAACGCTGGCAACCAAGGGTAACGTCTAACCCTCATGCAATGTTTGACTTGGGACTTTCCAAATCGGGACAATGAAGAGGTGATGACAGACTTGAAGCAGATTGAGACAAATCTGACAAAACAATCCGGCCCCTCGCGTCTCCTGGCTCGCGCCGCAGTTCTTTCCACCATCGTCGGTCTCAGCCTCTCGGCTGTTGCCAGCGACCGCGTGGAAAGCAAGGCAGCCACCACCTCCCCAACCCAAGAAAGCCCTCAGAGCATCCCCTCCCGCTGGTTCCAGATAGGCAAAGCCTCCTGGTATGGATTCCGCTTCCAGGGACACAAGACCGCCAACGGTGAAAAGTTCGACATGAACAGCCTGACCTGTGCTCACCGCAGTCTGCCGCTGGGCAGCTGGATCCGGGTCACCAACCTGCACACCCGCAAGAGCATCTTCGTCCGAGTCAACGACCGCGGCCCCATCGGCGGCAATCGCATCGTCGATCTCTCATACGCGGCGGCGCGCGCGGTCGGCCTGGCCGGTGTCAGCAAGGTCAAGCTGGAGGCTGTCCGCGAGGGAGATCCCGAGATGGCCAAGGCACTGATCGCTCAGCTGCACATGCCGCCTGAGCTCTTAAGCCGCTAGATGTTTGCTCCGAAATAGAAAAAAGCTCCCACGCGGGAGCTTTTTCTATTTCGGAGCTTCTAAAAACTAGAGCTTCTCAAAGAAGTCACACGCCGAGCAAGAGATATACACTCCACCCGGAATCCCGCGCTCCCGATCCTTCACCCGCTTGACGATGCGGGTAGCCTTGGAGCACTTCGGACAGTCCGTGCTCTTGTTCGTATCCATGACCTTCTTACGGTCGCCGGTCTTGGCAATCTTCGACATAACTTTGCTCTCCTGAGAAAAATCGGCTCTTCGGCTGGAGCCGGACGTGAGAGCTACGGTCCGGGCGTCCTTAAATCTCCGGCAGCCAATCGGCGACCGAAGACCCGCGTACGAGTCCATCTGCAAGTATACCCGAGGCAGACCTGACGTTGTTACGCGAAGCGTCAAACACTGCACGAAGTGCCGCCCGCCCGGCGCGAGGGCGCTGTTGCTGTTGCCTGTTTTCTCGCTTGTCCTTGCCGTTGCCTGTTTTCTCGCTTGTCCTTGCGGTTGCTTGTTTTCTTGGTTGTCATTCAGGAGCGAAGCGGAGGAATCTGCTTCTGCCTTTGCACTTGTCGTTGTTCTTGCCGTTGCCCTTGCTTCTGGGATAGGTTCGGGCTTTTTGGCCCGGACATCAAAACCCACACACAATGCGGGCTTTAGCCCCCGAGGTATGCTTTCTTCCACCCAACCCAAACCTCTGGATGCTCCCCAAAAGCGCTGAAGGCGCGCTCTATACCAGCCTAGGGCGAAGCCCTAGGTAACTGGACGCATAAAGAGAATGAGGGCTGAAGGCCCGATCTATCCCTGCCACAAACTTATCCTGCCGGACAGGCCCGCTACGCGCGGGGCGGGCGTTCACAGGCCTTTTTAAGGCTCCGCGTGGTCCTCCCATTGGCTGGAATAGAAAGATACTCGCCTCCGCGTATGCTGAAACTGTGAGCCTGCCCTTCAGCCCGCTGCTTCCCATCGACGCCAGCGCTCACGGCCCCGCACTTGATCGCCACCTGATCCTGAACCTCGCAATCGCCCTGGCACTCCTCGCGATCACGCACCTCATCCTCCTCATCGGCCTTGTGCGTTCCCGCATCTCCACCCAGCGCAGCATCTGGGCCGTCGAGTACCTTCCCCTCGCCGCCCTGGCCCTCCTCTTTGCGGCCCTCACGATCCACGCCGAGCGCCTATGGGCCTCCACCCGCTACACCGGGGCCGACCCCGCCGCTCTTCAGGTCGAGGTCACCGGCCTCCAGTTCGCCTGGTACTTTCGCTACCCCGGCTCCGACGCCCGCTTCGGCACCACCCGTCCTCAACTCGCCGACGCCCCTGCGGGCAATCCCCTCGGCCTCGACCCCGCCGACCCTACCTCTGCCGACGACTTCCTCTCCTCCAATCTGGTCCTGCCCGCCAACCGCGAAGTCGACCTTCGCCTCGAGGCCCAGGACGTCATCCACGGCTTCTCGGTCCCCGAGCTACGCATCAAGCAGAACGCCATCCCCGGCCAGCCCCAGCACATCCACCTCACCCCCACGCTCCCCGGCACCTACGCGATCCTCTGCACCCAGCTCTGCGGCCTCGGCCACCACCGCATGTCGGCCAACCTGCGCGTCCTGCCCCAACCGGAGTACCAAGCCTGGCTGAAGGCCAAGGAAGCGGCGGCCACCCAATGAACCGCATCTTCTCCACCGACCACCGCACCATCGGCCTCCAGTACCTTCTGCTCGCCGCCGTGGCGGTCGTCATCGGCACAATCATGTCGCTGATGATGCGCATCCACCTAGTCTGGCCGGACCGCTTCCTGCCCATCAAGCCCGAGGACTACCTTGCCCTGGTCACCCTCCACGGCACGCTGATGCTCTTCTTCGTCCTCACCACGGCCCCGCAGTCGGGCTTCGGCAACCTGATCCTCCCCGCGCAGATCGGCGCACGCCACATGGCCTTCCCGCTGCTAAACGCGGCCTCGTTCTGGCTAACCGCCGTGGCCCTCGCCACCCTGCTGGCCTCAAGCTTCGTGCAAGGAGGCGCAGCCATCTCCGGCTGGACAGCCTACCCGCCGCTCTCGGCCGTAGCCTCTGCCGGTCCCGGCCAGGGCCTCGGCATGGACCTCTGGCTGGCCTCGATCGCCCTCTTCGGCATCGCCACCACGGCCAGCTCCATCAACACCCTCACCACCATCGTCGCCCGCCGCTGCTCCGGCATGACGTGGCAGCGCCTCCCCCTGACGGTCTGGGGCTGGTTTACCGCATCTCTGCTCTCGATCATCGCCTTCTCGGTCCTCCTCGCAGCCCTTCTGCTTCTCTTCCTGGACCGCCACGCTCACGCCAGCTTCTTCATCCCTGCAGGCGACCTCGTCAGTGGCACCCTCCACACCCAGGGCAACGGCTCTCCCCTCCTCTGGCTGCATCTCTTCTGGTTCTTCGGCCACCCCGAGGTCTACATCGCCATCCTCCCCGGCATGGGCCTCACCTCGATGATCCTCGCCAACTTCAGCCGCCGCCGCGTCTTCGCCTACCGCACCATGATCTCGACCACCCTGCTCATCGGCCTGCTGGGCATCCTCGTCTGGGGCCACCACATGTTCGTCGCCGGTCTCAACCCCTTCGTCGGCTCGGCCTTCTCCATCTCCACGATGGCCATCGCGCTCCCCTCCTCGGCCAAGGTCCTGAGCTGGCTCGCGACCACCTGGCGCAGCCGCCCCCGCTACACCACGCCGATGCTCTTCGCCTTGGGCTTCGTCTCGCTGTTCATCACCGGCGGTCTCACCGGCCCCATCCTGGCCCAGCCCATCCTCGACCAGTACCTGCACAACACCTACTTCGTCGTCGCCCACTTCCACCTCATCATGGCGATGGCTGGCATCTTCGGTCTCTACGCGGCCACCTACTACTGGTTCCCCCTCATAGCCAATGGTCGTATCCTCTCCGAGCGATTGGGCCGCTGGCACTTCTTCACCACCTTCGCCGGAGCCTACGCGACCTTCCTGCCCATGCACCTGGCCGGGCTGGCCGGAGAACCCCGTCACTACTCCCAGCTCACAGGCATGGCCTCCGCCAGCAGCCGTCTCCTCGGCAGACAACTGCCGCTCCAGGACTTCATCACCCACGCGGCCTTCCTGTTGGCCGAGGCCCAGCTAATCTTCGTAGTCAACCTAATCCAAACCCTCCGCCGCCCCGGCCACGCATCTAACAATCCCTGGGACGCAACCACCCTCGAGTGGAGCCCACCCATCGCCCCCGACGCAGAACCCTCTGTCCACCGCGAGCCCTGTGAGTATGCCGCCGACGGAAGTTTTTCTCCACAGTGGGAACCGGCCCATAAACCGGAGTAAGCTGTTTCCATAGGGCCAACGAACGCGCGGAGCTATAACGAAACCTCCAACAAAAATTTCCCCCTCCAGAGGACCATCCGATGCCCGCGACGTACACCCCCACCGAGACCGACCCGCGCAGCCGAAGACGCGATCCCGAGGACGGGGGCAACGGACGCCGTCCACCCACCGACAAACGCACCGGCGGCGGTGGCGATAACGATAACTGGAACAACCGTCCGCCGGGCCGTCGCGGACCCCGTGAGCGTCTCATCCGCTACCGTCTGGGCCTCTTCTTCGCCCTGTCTGCGGTCTTCATGTTCTTCATCGCCATCATCAGCGTCTTCTTCGTGGCCCAGTCCACCGGCCACTGGGACGCCAACTCCCGCTACATCAACGAGTGGCTCCCCACCACGATTCCGCCGCTGCTCTGGCTCAACACGCTGGTCCTGGTCCTTAGCTCCATCACCATCGAGATCGCCCGCCGCCACATGTTTCACGAGGTAGACGTGATGGAAGAGTGGCTAGGCATGGGCAAGCCCAGCACCGTCCGCGCCGTCCCCTGGGTCATCGCCACCGTGGTCCTAGGCTCGCTCTTTCTGGCCGGACAGGTCGCCGCCTGGCACCAGCTCGCCAGCCAGCGCGTCTTCTTCCGCACCAGCCCCAGCAGCCACTCGTTCTATCTCATCACGGGTGTCCACGCCGCCCACCTGTTGATCGGCGTGCTCGCCCTGGCCGCTGCACTCGGCGGCCTCTACTGGTCCAAACAGATGGAGAACCGCCAGATCTGCGTGGATTGCGCGGCCTGGTACTGGCACTCCATGGGCGCTCTCTGGCTGCTGCTCTTCGCCCTGCTGGTATTCTTCCAGTAAATCCAACAAGAACGATAAATCCGAGGGCACAAACGGAGTGTACTGACTATGAAGAATAGGCGTGCATCACTTCCCAGGATCACAAGAAAGCTACAGCCCAAAGCCCCAGCCAGAACCAGCACACGCCCCTCCGCTCGCATCACCTCCAAAGTCTCCATCAGGCCATCAGGAAGAGCGCACATCCGGGCGAAAGTAATTCATCGCCCCTCTGCGTCAGGCCCACAGTCCAGCGTGATCGGCTTTCACCATACCCCGCGACGCCGACCGGTAAAAAATATCCAGCCATGCCGCACGTTTCAGCGCCTACATCCCCGGCGTCCCTATTCCCTCCAGACCGATCCCATCCAGCCAGCTCTCGTCCAGCCACCCCTGGTTCAGCGGATTCCAGCCGACTGCCTTCCGGTCGAACTCCCATCCCAACTCACATCGCTGAACCATCCGCACCTATCCACGGTGCTGGCGATTGCCGCCGCCTGCATTCTGCTTGCACCGGCCGTCCACGCCCAGGGCTGTGCCCAGTGCCAGGACAACCTACGCTCCACCCCGCCCCAGACCCAGCGCGTCTACCGTCACGCCATCGCGCTGATGGCCTTCGCCGGAGCCGGGATCTTCATCACCAGCTTCCTGGTTATGCGGCGTTTTCGTTAGAAGCAACGGCAACCACAACTACGCCCAAACGCCGGGCGGGCGCCACTTCGTGGGGTATTGGACGCGGCGCGTGTTTCGTACCCGCATCCCCACACCCGCCAGAGATAGAATGGCTCAGAAGATCTTATGGGTTATCAAGTCTTAGCAAGAAAGTACCGGCCACAGCGCTTCGCCGACGTCGCGGGACAGGACCACGTCACCGTCACCCTGATGAACGCGCTCACTCAGAACCGCATCGCCCACGGCTACATCTTCTCCGGCCACCGCGGCATCGGCAAGACCACCATCGCCCGCATCCTGGCCTGCGCGCTCAACTGCCGCAACGCCATCGGCTCCGCCCTGCGGCCCACGCCCGAGCCGTGCGAGGTCTGCGAGTCCTGCCTCGAGATCCGCGCCGGTAACTCCGTCGACGTCATCGAGATCGACGCCGCCACCAACCGCGGCATCGACGAGATCCGCGAGCTGCGCGACGCCGCCCGCTACCGCCCCTCGCGCGACCGCTTCAAGATCTACATCCTCGACGAGGCCCACCAGATCACCGACGCGGCCTTCAACGCCCTGCTCAAGACGCTCGAGGAGCCGCCCGACCACATCGTCTTCATGATGGCGACCACCCAGCCCGAGGACATCCCCCAAACCGTCCGCTCGCGCTGCCAGCACTTCAGCTTCCACGCCGTCAAGCTGGTCGACATCATGGGCGAGCTGCGCGGCATCGCCAGGCACGAGGGCATCGACGCCGACGAAGCCGCCCTCTCGCTCCTCGCCGAGGCTGGCGACGGCAGTATGCGCGACGCCCTCAGCATCATGGACCAGGCCATCGCCTCGGCTCCGCTCGAGGACGGCAAGGCCCGCCTCGACGCCAGCCAAATCCGCGAGCTGATGGGCGCGGTCCCGAACGCCGTCTTCGAGCGCATCATGGAGGCGGTCAACGAGAACAACTCCGCGCAGGTCATCACCGTGGCCAACGAGCTGCTCGACGCAGGCAACTCCCCCGCCCAGCTCGCTCGCCAGGCCGTCCGCTACCTACGCTCGTGCGTCATCGCCAAGATCGCCGGACTCACCCCCGACGGCCCCGGCACCGAACTCCTGCAAATCTCCCCCGACGAGCAGCGCCGCGCCGCCCGCACCGCTGCCCTCTTCACCGAAGAGGAGCTGACCCGCTTCCTCCAGACCATGCTCCGCACCTTCGACGAGCTGGGCTACAGACAAGAGCAGCGCTTCCACTTCGAGCTGGGCCTCCTCAAGCTGGTCCACCTGCGCCGTCTCCTCCCCGTCGAGGAAGTCCTCAGCTCCATGAGCGGGGCCGGTCCACGTCCCACTCCACGCGCAGCCACACAAACTCCATCGGCTAAGTCCACAATCACCACCACGCCGCCGCCGTCAAAACCCGCATTCTCCCCCTTCGACCAGGACAAAACCCGCCGTTACGACGGCATCGCCGCCGGTGGCCCCGAACCGGTCCGCGCCCCCGCGCCCGTCGCCGTCGCCGAGCCAATCCGCACAGCACCCACACCGCCACCACCACCGGTAGCTGTACCCGCATCAAAGCCAGCACCCGTCCCGCCCGCCATACCAGTCGCAGTTCCCACCCCAAAGCCAGTGGTCGAGCTTGCTCCAGCACCAGTCCCTGAACCGGCCCCCGAACCTGAGCCGGTAGCCGAACCAGCCGTAAACCCATTCGGCAACCCAGTCGCGGAAGAACCCGTTCTAAAACCGGTCATCCAATCAGCTCCTGAACCGATCTCAAAGCCAGCCATAGAATTAACCGCAGAACCTGAACCAGTGCTCGAAGTCTCCATTCCTCAGCCAACGTTCAGTATCGTCGCAGCAGCCGACCCTGAACCGGAACCCGCGCCAGCCGCACCCACCAACGCCCCTGCCCCAAGCTCCAACGGCGAAGCAGAGAAGCTGCAACGCGCCGCCAGCGATGCTCTCTCCGCCTCCAAACAAGGCTCCGCCTCCGACGCCATCGAAGACTCCACCTTCACCATCGACGGCGGCGAGATCCGCGTCCAGACCCACCTCTCGAAGACGATGCTCCCTGTCGTGATGAACGCCGAGGCCGAGAAAACCGTCAAGGACGCCATGCGCGCCGCCGGAGCCGGTGCCCTCAAGCTCATCTTCCTCCCCGGAGCCAGCCGCGCCGTCACCGCCAAAGCACCACGCGCCGCCCGCTCCGGCTCCGCCCAGGCCAAGGCTGAGCAGCACCCCCTGATTCAGCAGGCGCAGCAGCTCTTCAACGCCGAGATCCAGACCGTAATCGATCTAAGTGAGGGTAAATAATGAACTTCTCCGACCTCGGCAAGATGCAGGAGATGATGTCCCAGGCCAAGGCCATGCAGGACGAGATGGAGCAGAAGCTGGCCTCAACCATCGTCGAAGCCAGCTCCGGCGGCGGTGTCGTCACCGTGCGGATGAACGGCCGTAAACAGCTTCTGAAGCTCAAGATCGACCCCGCCGTCATGGGTTCAAACGCCAGCGACCTCGAACTGCTCGAAGACCTCATAACCGCCGCCTTTAACGAGGCCGGCCGCCGCGCCGACGAGGCCATGAACTCCGGCGTCTCAGGGATGCTCGGCGGTCTGAACCTGCCGCCGGGGCTTCTCTAGTGACCACCCGCTTCGCAGAGCCGATGGCGCGGCTGATCGAGGAGCTGCGCAAGCTGCCCGGCATCGGTACCAAGACGGCGCAGCGGCTGGCCTTCCACGTCCTGCGCTCGCCTATGGACGACGCCGAAAAGCTCGCCCACGCCATCCGCGAGGTGAAAAAGCACCTCCGCCTCTGCTCCATCTGCAACAACATCACCGACGTGGATCCCTGCGGCTACTGCTCCAGCCCCAGCCGCGACCAGCACCTGGTCTGCGTAGTGGAAGAGCCGACCAACATCGCCACGGTCGAGAAGACCCGCAGCTATGGCGGCGTCTACCACGTCCTCCACGGCACGCTCTCGCCCATCGGCGGCGTAGGCCCGGAGCATCTCCGCATCTTAAACCTGCTCAATCGTTTATCCGATATAGATGAAGTAATCCTTGCAACTTCGCCGACCACGGAGGGCGAAGCCACCGCAGGCTATCTCGCCACCGAGATGCGCAAGCTCAAGCCCGGCCTCAAGATTACCCGCATCGCTACCGGCGTCCCCGCGGGCAGCGACATCGAGTACGCCGACGAAGTCACCATGACCCGCGCCATGGAAGGCCGCCGCGAGTTCTAGGTACTTCGTACCGTTCTCGGGGCGGTATGGGGGAATCAAGGGCACCGGCCCTCCCGCTGGTCGGGATTGAGATTAGAGATCAGGCTTGCGGCTTGATCCGCATATCCCCACCCGTCATCTGCTGCGGCAGGTCGATTCCCAACAGGGCCAGAATCGTCGGGCTAAGATCGCGCAGGCTTCCATCTTCGCGCAGGGTCACATTCTTCTCGTCGTTGACGAGGATGAACGGCACCGGGTTGGTTGTGTGCGAGGTGTGCGGTCCGCCGCCGATCGGGTCGATCAGCATCTCGGCGTTGCCGTGGTCGGCCGTAATCAGCATCGAGCCACCCTGCTGCTTGATGGTGCTGTAGATCCGCCCCAACTGCGCGTCCACGGTCTCGACCGCCTTGATCGTCGGCTCCATCTTGCCCGAGTGTCCAACCATATCGGCGTTGGCGAAGTTCACGATGATGACGTCGAAGGCCGTATCGTTCAGCGCCTTGATCACCACGTCCGCGATCCCCGGAGCCGACATCTCTGGGGCCAGGTCGTACGTCGCCACCTTCTGCGACGCCACCAGCTCACGGTCTTCACCACCGAACGGCTTCTCGATGCCGCCGTTGAAGAAGTAGGTCACGTGCGCGTACTTCTCAGTCTCAGCGACGCGCAGGTTGCGCAGCCCCGCATTAGCCATCACGTTGGCCAGCAGGTTGTCCATCGACTCCGGCGGAATCACGATGGGCAACTTGTACTTGGGGTCGTACTGGGTCATGCAGACGTAGTGGATCTTCTGCGGCAACGTGTGCAGCGGAATCGCCTCGTCCAGTTCGGCGGCCTTGGGCAGGTCGCGTCCCATCGACTGGTTCAACCCCGAGGTGCGCGTCAGCACCCGCGTAATCTGGCGCACACGGTCGGCGCGGTAGTTGAAGTTGATGACAACGTCCTCATCGCGGATCAGCCCGACCGGCTTACCCTCCGCGTCGAGGCACGTAAACGGCGGGATGAACTCATCCGTGACGCCGTTCGAGTAGCACTCCTTCACCCGTGCGAAGGCGTCGGCGTACGAGCCGCCCTCGGCCTGACCGGTGACCATCGCATCGAAGGCCTGCTTCTCCTTCTCCCAGCGTAGGTCGCGATCCATAGCGAAGTAGCGTCCGCTACAGCTCGCAAGCTGGCCCACGCCGATCTCGCGGAACTGCTGCGCCAGCGACTCCAGATAGCCCAGCCCGCTCGACGGCAGCGTGTCGCGGCCATCCATGAACGCGTGGACGAAGACCTGCATCAACCCCTGCTGCTTGGCCAGCTTCAGCAACGCATACAGGTGGCGCTGGTGCGAGTGGACGCCGCCATCCGAGAGCAGGCCGATCAGGTGCAGCGCGCGGCCCTTCTGCTGCGCCAGCTTCATGGCTTCGAGCAGCGTGGGATCGGTGAAGAAGCTGCCGTCCATGATGGCCGTGTCGATCCGGGTCATATCCATGCGGACGATGCGCCCGGCCCCCAGGTTCAGGTGGCCTACCTCGGAGTTGCCCATCTGTCCGTCGGGCAGGCCGACGAAGTGCTCACTCGCGCGTACCAGGGTGTTGGGGTACTCGCGCAGCAGGCGGTCGTAGACAGGCTTGCGGGCCTGGGCGATGGCGTTGCCGTGCGTCTCGGCGCGGTAGCCCCAGCCGTCGAGGATGGTCAGGATGATGGGTTTCTTCATGGAGATTCAGGATACCAAGGTAGTTGAGCAAAGAAACACGCGCAGCGTCGAGAACCGTACGAAGTACCGCCCGCCCGGCGTGAGGGCGCTTTTGTTGTTGCTTCTATCGAACAAAGAAACCTACCCCGGAAACAAATTCCGGGGTAGGTCCAAAGCACTTACACGTTGCAGTTGACCGATTCGATACCGAGGAACTCGCCCGACTGGCCCAGCTCTTCTTCGATGCGGAGAAGCTGGTTGTACTTGGCGATGCGGTCGGTGCGGCTGGCCGATCCGGTCTTGATCTGGCCCGCGCCAGTGCCTACGGCGAGGTCCGCGATGAAGGTGTCTTCGGTCTCGCCCGAGCGGTGCGAGATGATCGACGTGAAACCGAAGCGGCGGCCCAGCTCGATAGCCTCAAGCGTCTCCGAGACCGTGCCGATCTGGTTGACCTTGATGAGGATCGAGTTGCCGCACTTCTCTTCGATGCCCTTCTGCAAGCGGTGCGTATTCGTCACGAAGAGATCGTCGCCAACCAACTGTACGCGGTCGCCGATCTTCTGGGTCAGGTACTTCCAACCCTCCCAGTCGTCCTCGGCCAGGCCGTCTTCGATGGAGATGATGGGATACTTCTCGGTCCAGCTCGCCCAGTAGTCGGCCATCTCGAGCGAGGTCAGCTCGCTGTTGTCGGACTTCTTGAAGATGTACCGCTGCGTCTCCTTGTCGAAGAACTCGCTCGAGGCCGGGTCAAGTGCCAGCGCGATATCCTCGCCCGCCTTATAGCCCGCGCGCTCGATGGCCTCGAGGATCAGCTCGACCGCCTCGGCGTTGGACTTCAGGTTCGGCGCGAAGCCGCCCTCATCGCCCACCGCGGTGTTATAGCCCTTCTTCTTGAGCACGCCCTTCAGCGTATGGAAGACCTCGGTTCCCTGGCGCAGCGCGTCCGAGAAGGTCTCCGCGCCGACCGGCATAATCATGAACTCCTGAAAGTCCACGTTCGAGTCAGCGTGCGAGCCGCCGTTGAGAATGTTCATCATCGGTGTGGGCAGCAGGCAGGCGTTGACGCCGCCCAGGTAGCGGTAGAGCGGGATCTTGAGCGCATTGGCGCTGGCGCGGCAGAGCGCCATCGAGACCGCGAGGATCGCATTGGCTCCGAGCTTCGATTTGTTCTCGGTGCCGTCGATCGAGATCATCGTGGCGTCGAGCAGGCGCTGGTTGGTGGCGTCCATGCCGGTCAGCTCGGGAGCCAGGATCGACTCAACGTTATCGACGGCCTGCAGCACGCCCTTGCCGAGATAGTGCTCGGGGTCGTTGTCGCGCAGTTCCACTGCCTCGTGCTCGCCGGTCGAAGCGCCCGAGGGCACGGCCGCGCGGCCGACAGCGCCGCCCGAGAGGGTCACGTCAACTTCAACAGTGGGGTTTCCGCGCGAATCGAGAATCTCGCGAGCGTGGATCGAGACGATATCGGTCATGGGTTTCCTTTTTTCCTGGGACTGGATCTGGTTTGAGGCTTGGGGGAGGAGGATGCGGTGCTGCAGACGTTCGTTGAGCTTGGGCCGCCGGTCGACGGAGATGGAACGCGGCAACGCGCCGGATGCCGTGGGCGCTGCAACGATGGACTCGACGAGCTCGATTTTGGAGTGACTCACCTTGGCGATTCTAGCAAATGAAAATTCTTGCGGGATGAAGGTTCGATGGATTGGGAGGAAAGATCTTCCCTATATAGGAAGGATTTTTCGTATTAGCAGAGGCGATTCCCTGTTGCGGATTTGCGTGGCGGCGCGCCCGAAGAGGCTCTAGGCTGCTTGGTGATAGTAGTTTTTCGGGAGAAGATGCAATGCGGACAAAGGTAGCGGTTGCGGCGGTTGTGGGATTGGCGATGTGCGGCGCGACGGGCGCGCGGGCGCAGATGAGCGGCGTAAGCCATCCGGATGAGGTCATCGAGATCGCTCCGGACCCGCCGGTTGTAACTCCCCCAGCGGCCAAGCCTTCGGCCTACGGGGCTCCGGTAGTCCGGGCTTATGAGTCCCCCGCGGCTCCTGTTCCAGTGGCCTACGCCGCAGTTCCGAGCGCGCCGATGGCCCCTGTCTCTCCTCATCCGATGGGGATGGGGCCCGCTGTGAATACGCCGGACATCGACGCAAATGTGGTTACCGAGGTTGAGGGTGGGCCGCACAATCGTCTGCCCGAGGGAACGCTGCTGAAGATGCGGTTGCACCAGACTCTCTCCACGATGGAGACCAAGCCGGGCACCAACTTTGACGGCGAACTATTTGAGCCCGTGGAGTGGCAGGGCAAGGTTCTGCTGCCCGTCGGAACGCTGGTCGCGGGACGGGTGACAGAAGTGCGCGGCGGCCACAGGATCAGCGGCGCGGCCTCGATTCACCTGCTGCCGATCTCGCTGACGCTGCCCGACGGCACCCACTACGCGCTGCGGGCGCAGGTCATCGACACGGACATGTACAAGCTGGTGAAGGTCGACCGTGAAGGCACCATCTCGCGGCGCGATCACCCCAAGGAGACGCTGGCCGTGCTGGGCGGCGTAACCGGTACCGGCGCAGTGGCTGGCGCGGTTTTGGGAGGCGCTCCCGGAGCGCTGATCGGGGCAGGCATTGGCGCGGGCGTGAGCACCGCATGGTGGCTGAAGCAGGATCGCCAGACCGCCCTGCCCGCCGACACGAAGATCATCTTCTCGCTGACCAGCGCGCTGATGGTTGGGGCTGAGTAGATCGCTGAAAAACGCCCTCTGCCCATAGCGGGCAGAGGACGTTTTTTATGGGTACATATTTGTCTGGAGACTGACCTAGTCCCGCACCTGCGCCAGCAACCGCCGCCAGTTCTTCTGGTTGCGCTTGAAGGACTTTTTCAGGTCTTCGAGAATCCGCTCGAAGTCCGAGTGGCCGCCCAGCTTGCGCCATGCGGGATTGATCGAGAACCACGGATAGTTCTCGTTGCCCAGGTAGATGGCGCGCCGCAGCCAGTGCAGCGCCTCGGACTCATCGCCTTCGAGCGCGAAGTAGGTAGCCAACCGATAGGCCATCTCGGAGTCGGCCTCGGCGGCGGAGAGCGTCTCATCGACGATGAAGCTCGCGGCCTTCTCGCGGTCGCCGAGCTGCACATAACAGAGCGCGATCGTCGGGTAGACAATACGCAGACTGCGCTCCTCGCGGGTCACGGATTCGAGCGTCTCGATCGCCTTGGTCAGGTCGCCCGAGCGCATCTGCTGGTATCCGAGCGAGATGCGCAGCAGCGGCTGCTTCGGCTCGAGCGTCAGCCCCTTCTCCAGCTCTTCGGCAGCCAGTTCCAGTTGATTCTGATACTGGTAGACGCGGGCACGGTTGTTATAGATCAGCGCGGCGTTCGCGGGGTTCAGCCGCAGCGAGATGTTGAACTGCTCCAGCGCCTCCTCGTACATGCCGTCGATGCGCAGCGTCTGCCCGGCGACGAGGTGGACGTTCCAGTCATTGGCTGCGGTCTGGAGCAGGCTCTCGATGCCGTGGCGCGCAGACTCTTTTTCTCCACGCGAGAGCAGCATGTACACGCGGTAGAGGTTCGATTCGACCGACCCCGGATCGAGCGCGAGCGCCTTGTCGAAGGCGCGGCGAGCCTCGAGCAGGTGCATCTGTCCACCCAGCCCGTGCCGCGCATATTGCAGATGCGTGATGCCGAGACCAGACCAGCCGGGAGCGTAGTCCACATGCTGCCGGGTCACGGACTCGAACAGCTCACGCGCGCGGTCGAGGTCTTCCCTGCTGCCGGTGCGCGACATGAACGAGCTGAGCACAGCGCGGGCTTGTAGATAGTCCTCCGAGTTGTCCTCGGTCAGCGAGGCCGAGCGCGAGGCGTCCGTGGAGATGCCGGGCAACCCGCCCAGCCCTTGCAGCGTGGAGAAGACCTCATTGCAGATCTCGGACTGAACAGCGACCAGGTCGAAGCTGGCCACGTTGATGGAGCCTCCGGCGCGCACGCTCTGTCCGGTCACATCCAGCAACTGCCAGTTCAGGTCGAAGCCCTTGTCCGAGCGCAGGAAGTTGCCCGCCAGCACGAAGTGAACCATGAGCTTGCGACCGACCGAGAGCGGATCGAGCTGCTGCGTGGGCACCAGCGCCAGTGAGCTGGAAGGCCGCACGACCAGCGACGGCATACGCGCCAGACGCGCGGCGATGGCATCGGCCAGGGCGTAACCGTAGAGCGGCGACGGGTCCGAAGACTCAGGCGCGCGAGCCGCGCCGAAGCTGCCGAAGTTGATGAAGGGCAGCACCACGATCGTGTTCTGCTTGGCCTGCGCGGAGGAGCCGGACTCGCGAAACCGTTCGGCCAGCATGGAGAGGATGCCCGTAGTGCGCTTCTCCTCTTCAGGCGTATCCACGGGCAGGCGGCCCTGCGAGGGCAGCAGGGCGATGGCCTCACCGGGCATTCCGACCGAGTCCATGTGCATGGTCATCATGATCGTCTTCAGCGCCTCACGCACCTCCGCAGCCGAGGCAAACCGCGCCGACGGCTGCTTCTCTAGGCAGCGGAAGATGACAGACTCCAGCTCGATGGGCAGGTTGGGAACGATATCGCGCAGTCGCGTTGGCTCGGCGTACTGGATGGCGCGGATGGACTGGAACTCCTGCGCGTCGGGCCGGTGGAAGGGATGGCGGCCCGTAGCCAGCTCGTAGAGGATGAGACCAAGCGCGAAGATGTCGGACTGGACCGAGGACTGCCCGGTGACGAACTGCTCGGGAGCCATGTAGGCGATGGTGCCGCCGCGCGCCGTGTACGTTGCCCCCGGAGGCACGATGCGCGGAGCCGAAGGTGCAGATGGATCGAACTCAGCCTGATCGTTCGAGCCATCGCCAAGGTTGAGGCGGCGAGCCAGACCGAAGTCGAGGATCTTGATAAGGCCGCCCTCGGTCAGCATGACGTTGGCCGGCTTCAGGTCGCGGTGGAAGATGCCCAGGTTATGCGCGGCGGAGAGTCCGTCGGCGATCTGCATTCCGGCCGAGAGGACCAGTTGCAGGTTGGCAGGCCCGGCAGCAATCAGCTTATCGAGCGCCTGGCCGGGGATGTACTGCATCACAATGTAAGCTTCATCGGGCTCGCCCGCCTCAGCCGCCGCCTCGCCGACATCGTAGATGGCGCAGACGTTGGGGTGGTCGATTGCCGAGGCCAGCCGCGCCTCGCGGAGCTGGGTGGTGCGCACCTGGTCCATGGTGAGCGCGCCGCGCTTGAGGAGCTTGAGGACGACAGGACGTTGCAGCAGGGTGTCGTTGGCAAGGTACACGACACCCGATCCGCCAGCTCCGATGCGGCGGATGAACTCATAATGCTTGATAACGCGGCGCTTCATGCGTCCATTATCGCCTGTGGCGATGTGTGGATATTGAAGAGGAAGCTATTTGACGTGTCGAGATGATAGCTATCTGGGAACACTCGGCCGCCGCAATCCCGAAGTGGAACCATTCCCCTCGGCTTTAGTGCCTGGGTGGCCCGCCTCGCTCCCACGGACGCGGCGTCACCGGATCGTCCTGCCACCGCTGCCGACGGCCCACGAGGAACATTACCAGCCCGAAGAAGAACATGATCGTGCCCCAGGTCAGGTTGAGGTTGACCCCCATCGACCGCTCATACAGCGCCGTGTCCGAGTGCGTGACCACCCCGAAGACCGCCATGATGCCGCCGATGATGAGGAAGATCAGTCCAAGCGGAATACGAATATCGAGTCCCATACAAGTACTCCTTACGCAAATACCAAGTTGAGGATGACCAGCATCACGAGCACCGCAATCGCCAGCGCCGCGGGCTTCTGATACCAGCTCAGGTGCGACTCGATGGGCTTCGGGGTGAGCGAATAAACCAGTCCGACCAGCTCCGCCTCGGGTCGCGGCGTCGTAACCAGGCTCACGCCGACCGTGACGATGAGGTTGACCGAGAAGGCGAAGATGGAGGTCCAGAAGTTTTGGGCCATATCGCTGGGGTAAGTGTGCAGGTGCGCGATCCACGCGCCGTGGATGCCCGGCGCAGTCCCCGCCGGAATGGTGAGGCCGTGGTGAACCAGTGCCGCCAGCGTGCCGCTCACCAGCCCGGCGAAGGCTCCGTTGCTGGTCGTCCGCTTCCAGAACATGCCCAGCAGGAAGGTCGCCAGCAGCGGCGCGTTGACCAGCGAGAAGACCAGTTGCAGCGCGTCCATGATGTTGTTGAAGCTGGTGACCGCGTAGGCCGCGCCGATCGAGAGTAAGACGCCCCCCACCGTGGCCATTCGGCCCATCCACAGGTAGTGCTGGTCGGTGCCGCGTTTGTTGATGTAGGCCTGATAGATATCGTAGGTCCAGACCGTATTGAACGCGGTGACATTACCCGCCATGCCCGACATGAAGCTGGCCAGCAGCGCCGTGAGCCCCAGACCCAGAACGCCCGTGGGGAAGAAACGCAACAGCATGATCGGGATCGCAAGGTCGTAGTTGTACACCGGCTGCCCCTGGCTGTCGTAAACAGGCTGGCCGGTCAGGGCGTCGGTCTTGATGGGGATGAGCCCATGCGGATGCAACGCGTCGTCAGCGGGGTTCGCCGCAGCCGACTGCGTAAGCGCCGCTGGACCCGGGGTCATCACCTTCGAGGAGATCGAAACGGCCAGCAGACCGGGCAAGATCACCAGCAGCGGAAAGAACATCTTCGGGATCGCGGCGATCAGCGGCACCCGCCGCGCCGAGGCTTCCGAGTCAGCAGCCATCGCGCGCTGGATCACGAGGAAGTCCGTGCACCAGTAGCCGAAGCTCACTACGAAGCCCAGCCCGGCGACCAGCCCGAAGCTCTCCACGCCCAGCGAGTTGGTGGAGGCGTGGGTCATGCCGCGCCACGAGTGGGTCATGGTGGCGGGAAGGCGCTGCTGGATTCCGTGCCATCCGCCGACGTTCTTCAGCCCGATCCATACCAGCGGCAGGAAGCCCGCGACGATCAGGAAGAACTGCAGCACCTCGTTGTAGATGGCGCTGGTGAGGCCACCGAGGAAGATGTACCCCAGCACGATCAGCGCCGAGAGAATCACCGAGACGTGGAAGATGTACGGATCGGGAATAATGCCGTGGAAGAGGCCGAGCGTCTGGATGAGCAGCGCCATGGCGTACATGCTGATGCCCGAACTGAAGACCGTCATGAAGGCGAAGGAGATCGCGTTCACCGCACGGGTCTTCTCATCGAAGCGCATCCTGAGGTACTCCGGCACCGACCGCGCCTTGGACCCGTAGTAGAACGGCATCATGAAGATACCCACGAAGACCATCGCGGGGATAGCACCGATCCAGTAGAAGTGACTGGTGACAATACCGTACTTGGCCCCCGAGGCGGCCATGCCGATGACCTCCTGCGCGCCCAGGTTTGCCGAGATGAAGGCAAGGCCGCAGACCCAGGCGGGAATCGAGCGCCCCGCCAGGAAAAAGTCGTTCGAGGTGCGCATGTAGCGCTTGAGCGCAAAGCCGATGCCGAGGACGAAGGCGAAGTAGACCAGCATGATAAGCCAGTCGAGATAGGTGAGGTTCACTTGAGCTTCCTGTCTGTTGCGTCTTTTCCGAAACGGTTTGCGTATCCTGCTGGGGCCAACTGTACTTGGTTTACTGATCTATCGTAAAGGTGCGCAGGCGACCCAACGTCATACATTAAATCTAAATCCAGATAACGAAACAGAACGATTGAGCATCTCAGGCTCGAAGTACGAGAGATTCGGGCGCGCTTTTAAGAGCCCCGCAAAGGCACTGCAACGATGCAGACCGATTCAATGGAGACTGGGATTGCAGGATCGGGGGATGCGGACGCTGCGGCGAAAACACCCGCCATTCTGCTGATCGACGACAACGCCATCCAGGCGGCGACGCGGCAGACCATCCTCCGGCGCGCCGGATACTACGTCATCGCAGCTCTGAATCCGTGCCGCGCGCTCGAGCAGTTCCGCCAGGACGAGTTCCCTATCGCCATCCAGTTGGTTATCACCGACCACCTGATGCCGGATATGTCCGGCGCAACCTTTGTGACGGAGCTGCGGAAGTTTCGTCCGGAGATGCCGGTGCTGGTCATCAGCGGTCTGGAAGAGGCCGAGAGTCAGTACACGGGAATGGGCGTCACCTTCCGGGTCAAGCCCCTGATGCCCGATCATCTTCTGGCCACGGTTCAGCATCTGATCGAGCACTAATTCCCCCTCCGACAAGCTTTAGAGACAGCAGCAAAAATGCTCTCATGCCGGGACACTTCGTGCGGTACTCGACGCTGCGCGTGTTTTCTCCGCCCCTCGTGCGGTTAGCGACTCCAGTTGGCGCGGTTGACAGGAACTTGAGAGAATGATGGGTGAGGATCTGACCTGCCCATGAATCTACACCCCATGCCTGAGTTCGGCAGCTTTTCGCTGGTCATCGCGCTCATGCTGGCCGTCTACACGCTGCTGGCCGGAGGAGCAGCTCTCTGGCGCTCGCATCGTGAGGCCCTCGCCGCCGGGCTCCCTGGAGTTCTGCGCAGCGCCGAACAGGCCGTCAGCAGCCGCCTGCAGGAGACCGCGAGGCGCGCTGGAATCGCCAGCTTCATCGCCGTCAGCTGCGCCGCCTTCGCGCTCGTCTGGGCAGCCTTCACCGACGACTACTCGGTCTCCTACATCCTGCACCACACCAACCGCGAGCTGAACGCGGCCTACAAGTTCTCCGCACTCTGGAGCGGCCAGGAAGGCTCGCTGCTGCTCTGGTCGTGGCTGCTGGCCACCTACGGTTTCGTCCTCCGCATCCGCCACAAGGTGGACGTCCGCCTCTCGGCCTTCGCCTCCACCATCCTGGCCGCAATCCAGGTCTTCTTCCTCGTCCTGCTCAACTTCGCCGCGCCGCCCTTCGCCATCCAGCCCGGCCCGGTCGCACTCAATGGGTTCGGCCTCAATCCCCTGCTCCAGTACCCCGAGATGGTCGTCCACCCGCCGATGCTCTACCTCGGCTATGTCGGCTTTTCGGTGCCCTTCGCCTTCGCCCTCGGCGCGCTGATGATGCGCTACCCCGGCGAGAAGTGGATTCACATCACCCGCCGCTGGACGATGGTTACGTGGATGTTCCTCACCTGCGGCATCTTCCTCGGCGCGCACTGGGCCTACAGCGTCCTCGGTTGGGGCGGCTACTGGGGTTGGGACCCGGTCGAGAACGCCAGCCTGATGCCGTGGCTCACCGGCACCGCCTTCCTGCACTCGGTGATGATGCAGGAGAAGCGCGGCATGATGAAGAGCTGGAACGTCTGGCTCATCTTCTCCACCTTCCTGCTGACGCTGCTGGGCACGCTGCTCACCCGCGCGGGCCTCGTCAGTTCGGTCCACGCCTTCGCGCAAAGCTCCATCGGCAACTGGTTCGTCGGCTTCATGGCCATCGTGCTGGCGGTCTGCCTCTTCACCTTCTTCAAGCAGAAGGACCACTTGAAGAGCGAGAACAAGCTGGAGTCCATCGTCAGCCGCGAGTCCAGCTTCCTGTTCAACAACATGGTGCTGCTGGCCGCTTGCTTCACCGTCCTCTGGGGCACGCTCTTCCCCGTCCTCAGCGAGTACGTGCAGGGCACCAAGGTCACGATGGGCGCGCCCTTCTACAACCGCGTCAACATCCCCATCGGCCTCTTCCTGCTGCTGCTCACCGGCGTTGGCCCGCTGCTGGCGTGGCGCTCCACCTCGCTGCGCTCCATCCGCCGGAATTTCGTTCTTCCCGGCATCGCCTTCGCGGTTTCGGCCATCGGCCTGATGATCGGCGGCATTCGTCCCTGGGCTTCCGGCGACGATTGGCAGTCGGTCTTCTTCTCCCTGCTGGCCTTCTCCATGGGAGCCGCCGTCATCACCGCCATCTCGGCCGAGTTCCTGCGCGGAGCCGCCGTCGTCCGCACCCAGACGGGCCGCAACATCGTTGCCTCGATGGGCACGCTGATGCAGCGCAACACCCGCCGCTACGGCGGATATCTCGTCCACTTCGGCATCGTGGTCATGTTCATCGGCATCGCGGGCGGCGCATTCAACCAGTCGCACGAGCAGGAGATGGGCTTCGGCGACTCCATGCAGATGGGGCCGTATAAACTCGTCTGCCTAAGCTACACGCAGGACTCGACCCCCAACTACGACACCGACTTCGCCCTGCTCGATGTCTACAAGGGTGGCAAAAAGATCACGCAGCTCGCGCCAGAAAAGCGCTTCTACCAGGCCAGCCAGCAGACCTCGACGATGGTTGCCCTGCACTCCACCGCACAGGCCGACCTCTACGTCGTCTTCGAGGGCCGCGACCCTGACACCAACAAGCCCATCATCAAGGTCTTCCTCAACCCGCTGATCGCGTGGATCTGGATCGGCGTCCTGATCGTCGTCGCGGGCACGCTCTACGCCCTCGTGCCCAGCGCGGTGGCCCGCAAACGCGAGGCCGCTGCCCCGGTCACAGAGCTGGTCGCCGAGGTGCACCATGCGTAAACAACCTAAACTCCGCCGTTGGCTCTTCAGCCTGACCGCCTGCCTGCTCGCCGTGGCTATGCTTGGCGCGGCGCCCGACCCCAGCGCGCGCTTCGGCAAGCTCGGCCACCAGATGATGTGCGTCTGTAGCTGCGGCCAGATCCTGCTCGAGTGCAATCACGTCGGCTGCCCCGACTCCGAGCGCATGATCGGCGAACTGCGCGAGCAAGTCTCCGCCCACCCCCCCGGCGCAGGCGGAACCCCTGGCCTCGACTCCCAGATCCTCAACTGGTTCGTCGCCAAGTATGGAGCCACGGTTCTCGCCGCTCCCATCCGAGGCGGCTTCGATGATGTCGCCTGGATCATCCCCATCGCCGTCTTCCTGCTTGCCACCATCGGCACCGCCTACGTCGTCCGTAGCTGGTATCGCAAGCGTGCCGGGCTGCAACCGGCGGCCGCCACCGCAGCCCCCATCGACGACGCGAGTTCGGATGCCCTCAAAGCCCGCATCCGCCGTGAAACGGAGTACTGATGAATAGCCTCATTGCCGGTTGCATCCTCGTCCTCGGCTGCTTTGCCTATATCTTCTGGCCCGAGCGCAATCCCTTCGTCCAGGCCGACAAGACCCGCGTCGACTACCTGCGCGAGCGCAAGGAGTCCGTCTACGAGAACCTTCGCGACCTCAACTTCGAGTACCTCGCGGGTAAGTATCCCGAGGCCGACTATGCCGAGCAGCGCGCCGCGCTCGAAGACGAAGCCGCCTCGGTCATCGCCGAGATGGAACGCCTCGAAGCCCGCGGCATCACCGGCCGCAGCAACCCCATCGGCCGTTCCCGCTAACCCGTATCCGGCCCCGCAAACGACATAAAGGTAAACTTACAGCGTGACTTTCAGACGAATCCCCGCCCTCCTGCTCTGCGCCCTCAGCCTTGCGCCCGCCGCCGCGCTGGCCGATACCCTCACCGGCGTCGTCACCAACAAGACGACCAACAAGCCCGCCGCCGGAGACGAGGTCACCCTCATCCGTCTACAGCAGGGGATGCAGGAGTCCACCCACACCAAGACCGACGCCAAGGGCCGCTTCACGCTCGACGTGCCTGACCCCGGCCTGCACCTGGTCCGCGTCACCCACGACAAGGCCAACTACTTCCGCCCCGCGCCTCCGGGCACGCAGTCGGTCGAGCTTGAGGTCTTCAACGCCAAGCCCAAGGTCGACGGCATCTCCATCGAAGCCGACGTCATGCGCATCCAGACCGACGGCGGCGGCCAGGGCCTCACCGTGGTCGAACACTACTTCGTCAAGAACGAGTCGTCGCCGCCGATGACCCAGTTCTCCGACCGCCCGTTCGAGTTCTACCTGCCCGCCGGAGCAGTTATCCAGGGTTCGGCCGCGCTCGCGCCCAACGGGATGCCCGTGCAGGCACCGCCCGTGCCGCTCGGCGAACCCAACCACTACACCTTTATCTTCCCCATCCGGCCCGGCGAGACGCAGTTCCAGATCACCTACCGGCTGCCCTATAAGGACTCCTTCACCTTCTCGCCGCGCCCCGTGGCCACCACCGGCACCATCGCCATCATGATGCCGAAGAGCATGGCCTTCAAGCCCAGCGCATCCACGCCGTACAACCCCGTCAACGACGAGGTGAACGCCCAGACCTACGTGGCGCAGAACGTCCAGCCCTCGCAACCGCTCTCGTTCACGGTCAGCGGCTCAGGCCAGTTGCCGCGCGACTCCGGCCAGCAGGGCGGAGGCCAGGGTGGCGGTGACGCCTCCGGTGGTCCTGCTCCCGGCAGCGCCGGAGATCCCAACCTGACGCCCGCGCAGGCCAGCGCCCAGATGCGCGCCGACACCGCTGGCGGCAAGGGCCTCGGAGCACCGCTCGACTCCGAAGGCAATCTGGACCCGTGGGCCAAGTACAAGTGGTGGACGATCGGCGGCCTCGGCCTGCTGCTCGCCGCTGCCGCCGGCCTGATGCTGCGCAGCCCCTCGGGCTCTGCTGCTGCGGTCTCGCCCTCGGCTTCGCGCTTGCAGCCAACCTCCGTCAGCCCCCTACAGGTGCTCCGCGACGAGCTATTCGCCGCCGAGACCGACCGGCTTCAGGGCCGGATCACCGAGGCCGAGTACACCGAGCTGAAGGCCGCGCTCGACACCGTCCTGCGCCGCGCCCTGGCCCGTACCGGCGTCCCCGCAGCCGAGGCGGGAGAGTAGATGCAAGGCCTCCTGCGCATCGTCCAGCTACTCACGATGGTGGTGTGGGTAGGAGGCCTTATCTTCTTCGCCTTCCTGCTCGCACCCATAGCCTTCCACACGTTGCCATCCATCCACGAGGCCGGAATGCTCGTGGGCGCGGTGCTGCATCCCTTCCACATCGTCGGGCTGGTCTGCGGAGCCTTGTTCTGCATCGCCACAGCCCTTATCTTCCGCGGCGCGCCCATGCGTGCGCGTGGCCGCTACGAGCTGGAGTTCGTCCTGGCCGTCATCATGCTGGCCGCGACCGCTTATCTCCAGGTCAGCGTGCTGCCCACCATGGACCACGACCGCGACAGCATCGGCGCACCCATCGAGTCTGTCCCCAAGGACAACCCCGCCCGCGCCCACTTCGACAAGCTCCATGTCCGCTCGGAGCGGGTGGAGGGGCTGGTTCTGTTTGTCGGCCTCGGAGTGATCTTCCTTATGTCGCGGGAGCAGTTGCCGCTCGAAGATTAACTCCTACTGTAAATTCAGCATCACCGTTGTCGTGTGCACCAGCGTACTGCCGTCAGGAGCCGTAGCCGTCCCCGTAACGGTCATGGCGTAGCTCTTGACCGCCCGTGTCGCATCGCCCTGATTCACCCGGTCCCCGCACGCAGTCAAGGTCAGCACAAGCCCCATCAGCACCGCTCGCCTCCGCCGCCGAGGCCCCACAAAGAGCAGCAATGCCAGGGCAATCGTGCCCCCAATCGTGTACCGCATCGCAAGGGTCACCGTCTGGATCGTCAGTTGGAAGCTGGCAGGAAAGCTCCCCGGCGGCAGATACGCCGGATTGAAGCTCGCCGTAGCTCCGGGCGGCAGGCCGCTCACGCTCAGCAGGATTGGGCTGGAGAGCGCGGGGCCGGTGGTTGCAACCGAGAAGGCAAAGCTGGCTGGATTCCCAGCCGGGACCGCGACGCTCGACGGACCGGTCGAGACCAGTGAGAAGTCCGAAGCCGGTGCTGCCCCCACCGTCTCCACCACAGGCGCGCTGGACGCGGCAAGGAAGTTGCCATCCCCCGCGTAGCTCGCCGAGAGCGTGTGGCTGCCGGAGACAAACGTCTGTGGCGCAAAGCTGGCACTCCCACCCGCGAGCGTCGCCGTCGCAATGGCCTTCCCGCCGTCAAGTAGAGTGATAGCGCCGGTAGGGACGCCCGACGTGCTCGATACAACCTTCGCCGAGACCGTCGACTGACTTCCAGCGGCAATAGTCGCGCTCCCCAGGCTGATCGTAACCGTGGCTGGAGCCTGAGTGATCGTCATTGAAGCTGGAGCCGTGGTCAGGGCATAGTTCCCCGCCGACGTCCCAGACAAAGCAGCCGTGATGGGGTAGCTTCCTACAGGCGAGAGCTGCGCCGCCGAGGTGGAATAGGCGACGGTTACGGCGGTGGAGTCCTGCGCCAGCAGCCCTGTCAGAGTCCCGGTCAGCGTGGGGATCGGCGCTCCATAGGAGACCGACACTGCGGCCGGTGTAGCCCGCAGCGGAGCGGGCGAGATCGTCAGCACGAGCGGCGCGGAGGTAGTAGCGGAGTGAGTGGCGTCGCCTGTGTAGCTCGCGCTCAGGTGATGGCTGGTGGCTGATAGGGTGTTCGTTGAAAAGCTGGCGCTGCCCTGCGTGAGCGGCTCGGTTCCAAGGGAGACGGTGGTGTCAAAGAGAGTGATGGAACCGGTGGCGGTGCTGTCCGCAAGGCTCGCCGTCACTGCGCCGCTGCCATACACAACTCCAGATGGAGCAGAAAGCGTCAGGACGCTGCTCGCAGCGGTGCTCAACCCGGCGACCGTACGGATCTCGCCAGATGCGTCGAGCTGGCGGACACGCTGGTTAGCCGAATCGGCCAGCGTGACCAGCGCGCCGGACGAAAGCCCGACGGCGCGGGGGGAGTCGAGTGAAGCAGTAAGGGCCGAGGTTCCATCGCCGGTGAAGCCCTGGGTGCCATCCCCCGCTACCGTCGTGATGAGGCCGGTACTGGCGTCCACGCGGCGGATGCGGTGGTTGCTGGAATCGGAGAGGTAGAGGTTTCCGGCGGCATCGACGCTCAGGCCGTGCGGCAGAGCCAGCGTGGCCGCAGCGGCGGAAGCTCCGTCGCCGGAGAAGCCGGGCAGGCCGTTCCCGGCCAACGTGGTAATCGAGCCGGTCAGGTGGTCGAGACGAAGGATGCGGTGGTTGTGCGTGTCTGCCAGAAAGAGGTCGCCCGACGAGGAGACGGCCAACCCGGAGGGGCTGTCCAGCGAGCTACCGGCAAAGCCCTGGGTGCCGTCGCCCGCTACCGTCGTGATGATCCCCGAGACCGCGTCGATGCGGCGGATGCGGTGGTTCTGGGTATCCGCCACGAAGAGGTTGCCGGAGCTGTCGAGCGCGAGGGCCGTGGGCAGGTTGAGCGTGGCGGCGGTGGCCAGCGATCCGTCGCCGGAGAAGCTGGCGGTGCCCGTTCCGGCGTACGTCGTGATTGCCCTCGTAACGCCATCGACGCGGCGAATGCGGTGATTGTGCGTGTCGGCGATGTAGAGGGTGCCGCTCGATGTGATCGCCAGCCCGGCGGGCGAGTCCAGCAGAGCCGAGGTCGCCGCGCCGCCATCGCCCTCGAAGCCCTGCACGCCTGTGCCCGCCACGGTCGTCAGGACGCCGGAGGTATCGACGCAGCGAACATCGTGATTGGCTGTCTCGGTGAAGTAGAGGTTGCCCCGCGCGTCGTAGGCCAAGGCGCTGGGCAGCAGCAGAGGCACTGCGAGTGCCTGCTGCGCTGTTTGGGCATTGGCGACCAAAGCCAGTGCCGTCGCGAGGAAGGCGACGGACAGCAGCGCGCGCAGAAGACTTGTGGGGTAGATACAGCTCTGGGTCCCCATGGGAGTTGGTGTAGCTTCTGCCGGATTATAGCGCGGCTGCCTGCCTTGAACTGTCAGCGATGGTAGAAGCCCTTGTCGTAGCCGCGCAGGTATGCACCCCGAAAGTACTGCACGTAAGGTCCGCGCGGGCCGTAGTTGGGGTCGTAACCGGGAGCCTTGCGGAAACGGATGTTGCTCCGTGGAGCGTAACCGGCCGCCGTATAGGCATCGTGCGCACCGTCATCGACGCCAGCCCGGAAGCCGTTGCTCTCGGCCATCTCCACCAGTTGCGGCACGGGCGCGTTGGATGGAGGAGGCGGTGGAGGCGGGTAGTACGGCTGTATGGGGTGACTACAACCGACCAGCGATATCGCCATCGCGGCCACCGTGGGGAGAAAAAAACGGTTCAGTTTCATAGCAGGCACCTCATCCTTTCTCGTTGCTTGAACCTTGGATGAAGGATTTTGTTGTGGGTGAAAGCATCCTCCGCTGCGTATATGATGGCCCTGCTGGAACAGGACAACTTGAACGGGCCGGAGGTCATCTACCCAAAAGGTAGCCCGGTCCGCAGAGATCCCGATCATGGTTCAGGCTTGAAGAACGGAGAAGATATGTTGAACTCGAAACAGATGGCAGTTTTGACTACGGCGGCTTTGAGCGCCGCGATGATGCTTGGCGGATGCAAAAGTGCGCCGCCGAGCCCGGCTCCGGCGACACAGCCCCAGGGAGTGCTGAACTCCGATGGCTCACGGACCAATCCGGATGGATCGGTGACGTATCCGCCGGGCTCGGCTCCGGCTGCCGCTGCGCAACAGACAGCTCCGGCCACGACTGCTCCGGCTTCTGCGCCCGCTACTGCTCCGGCTGCCGCTCCTGTGGCCGCGCCGGCTCCGGCTCCGGCCCCTGTAGCGGCGGCTCCTGCTCCACCGCCCGCTCCGGTGCTGAGGACCGTAAAGGCAGGCACCCCGGTAGTGATTCGCGTGAACCAGGCTCTGGCCGCCAGCAAGAACGAGGTCGGCGATCGCTGGTCGGGTGTGCTCGAGCGTCCGGTGGCCACGGTGGGCGGCGGTACGGTGTTTAGCCGGGGAACCCCGGTGAGCGGAACGGTTGTGGCCTCGAAGGGCAAGGGGCGCTTCAAGGGCGCGGGCGCGCTGGCCATCGACCTGACCGCAATCGGTCGGCAGGGCGTCAGCTCCAGCAGCTACGAGGTGGAGAACAAGGGCCGGGGCAAGCGCACGGCCGGCTTTGCCGGAGGCGGCGCTGGACTGGGAGCCATCATCGGCGGCATCGCGGGCGGCGGCAAGGGCGCGCTGATCGGCGGACTGAGCGGTGCGGGCGCGGGTACGGCTGCGGGTGCCTTTACCGGAAGCCGCGATGTAGTGATTCCATCCGAGACTGTGATTACCTTTCGGCTGGTGTCATCCATCAGAGTTCCCTAGACCTGAGAGAGCATAAGCAGCAAGGCCCGCGGATACCGCGGGCTTTGTTGTCTGCGGAGAGGTACACTTGAGGGATGCGCCTGACTCCAGTATTTCTTCTCTCCGCCACCGACGCCGCGCACTTCCCTGGGGAGACCAAGACCTATGGGGCTCCGGAGATTGCCTTCCTCGGGCGCTCGAACGTCGGTAAGTCTTCCCTTATCAATGCTTTGCTGGGATCGAAGCAGGCGCACACCTCCTCGACGCCGGGACGGACGCGCGCCATCAACTTCTTCGCGCTGCACGAGGGCGCGGGCGATAAGAAGAAGCAGCGACCGACGATGATCTTCGCCGACCTGCCGGGATACGGGTACGCCAAGATCTCGAAGGCTATATCGGCGGAGTGGCCGAAGTTTATCGAGCCTTATCTGGCTGAGCGCGAGACGCTGGCGCTGGCGGTCTGCCTGGTGGATACGAACATTCCTCCGCAGGCGAACGATACGGTTTTGATCCGGTATTTGCAGGAGATGGGTAAGCCTTATCTTGTGGTGGGAACGAAGGCTGACCGGCTCTCGGGCAATGTGCTGGCAAAGTCGGTGGCTGCGCTGAAGAAGGCGCATGGGGTGGAGGAGATTCTGGTGGTGTCGTCAAAGACCGAGGCTGGCACCGGGGTTCTGTGGCAGGCACTTCGTGCCGTTCTCGGGGCGGTATAGGCAGGACCAACGGCATGGGGCCTCCCGCTGGTCGGCAGCGAGGATATTTCTTCCGGCCAACAGAAGGAGCGGCCCAAACTTGGAAAGGGCGTGTGAACGCCCACGCCTTCAACCAGTCGATTAAGAGTCGAATGCTCTGCCGACGCAACCGAACCCCGTCCGGCAGGCAGACTTTTCTCTTTTGAAGAAAGCATACCTCGGGGCTAAAGCCCGGGTTTACCCCAAGAGCAAAAGCAACGACAAAAGCAGATTCCTCCGCTTCGCTCCTGAATGACAACCAAGAAAACAGGCAACAGCAACGGCTCAAGTTCCCAGCTTTAGCTGCAATTGTTCTGCCTTGGTGAGAAAAGCATCGCGGCGCGGGGGGCGCTCGCGGTAGAAGTGATGGGGAGCAGCGGCACACCAACGGCGACGCACGTCTCCCGCGGGCAGGATTTCGAGCAGCCGCGAGTCTAAATCGCGGAGTTCGGCAGCGGTGCCGAAGGTGAACGAGACCAGATCGAGGCCGTTGGTTTCAAGGTACCGCTTCAAAATCCCAGGGCCATCCAGTGCATCGGGGCGCGGGGCGTGATCGATGTTGAGAACGATGGTTCCCTGATCGTGAAAGTGGTCGATGAAGGTGGTCGGCTCCTCTGCGGTGTCAGCGAATAGCTCGGGGCAGACGCCTCGGTCAAGAAGCTCGGCAAGAGCCTCGTTAGGGGAGGCTTCAAGGGCAACGGAGAGCGGCTGGCGCTTGCGAATCTCGTTTTTGAGGACGCGCAAGGCCTCATCGAGAGTATTGACGGCGAAGTCGCAGTCGCCTGCGCGGAGAGCAGCACGGCAGACTTTGGGACTGGCGTCGATGGCAAGCGCGACGGCTCCGACGATGTTCGCGGCACGGGCTAAGGCGGCTCCGATGGGGCTAAGGCTGGTGCAGAGGAGCAGAGAGCCGGGCCACTGCTCCAGCGGGCGGACCAGCAGGAGGAGGGTGACCATGCGCAGGACTCGCTCCTGGTGGCTCTCTTCCCTTTCTTGCGTCATTGGTCCCTCGTATTGGCAGATAAGACAAAGCGGCGGCTGAGAGTATCAGCCGCCGCATGTTTGGTTCTGGACTGCGGGTTTACTCCTCGCCGTAGTAGTCCAGGCCGAGGTGGGTGATTAGCTCTTCGCCCATGATGTAGCGCAGGGTGTTCTTGAGCTTCATGTTCTGGATGAAGATATCGTGCTCGGGGTAGACGCCGGGCGCGGTATCGGGGTCCTTGAAGTAGAAGCTGAGCCATTCCTGGATACCGAGGCCCTTGAGGATGTCCGTGCGGGCGGCGAGGTCCATGTAAAGAACCAGGTCGAGCGCGAGCGGCGCAGCCAGAATGGAGTCGCGGCAGAGGAAGTCTACCTTGATCTGCATCGGGTAACCGAGCCATCCGAAGATATCGATGTTGTCCCAACCCTCTTTGTTATCACCACGAGGCGGGTAGTAGTTAATCCGCACCTTATGGAAGATATCGCCGTAGAGTTCGGGGTTCTTCTCGGGCTGGAAGATGTGCTCGAGCACACCGAGCTTCGAGACTTCCTTCGTCTTGAAGTTATCGGGATCGTCCAGCACTTCGCCATCGCGGTTGCCGAGGATGTTGGTGGAGTACCATCCGGCGACGCCGAGCTGGCGGACCTTGAAACCGGGCGCGAGAACCGTCTTGATGAAGGTCTGGCCGGTCTTGAAGTCCTTACCGCAGATCGGAGCGCCCATCTTCTTCGAGAGCTCCTGCAGAGCGGGGATGTCCACGGTCAGGTTGGGCGCGCCGTTGGCGAAGGGGATGCCCTCCTTGAGCGCGGCCCAGGCGTAGAGCATCGACGGGGAGATATCCGGATCGTCGTCGACGAGACCCTTCTCGAAGGCCTCGAGGGTCTGGTGGACCGGCTTGGGCTCGATGTAGATCTCGGTGGAGCCGCACCAGATCATGACCTGGCGGTCGGTCTTGGTCTTGAACTCGGCGATATCGTTGCGGATCTGGTTGGCCAGATCGCACTTGTTCTTGCCGACCTTCTGCACCTTGGGGTCGAGGCGCTTGACCCAGCGCTGGTCGAAGGCCGCAGGCATGGGCTCGATGGACTGGAGGAACTCCTTCATGCTCTCGAGCTGGTCGCGGTCGAGCACGGCAGCGGTCTTGGCCGCGTCGTACAGGTTGCCGCCGAAGATATCCCAACCGGTGAAGACGAGGTCTTCGAGCGGCGCGAGATCGAGGAAGTTCTTGATGAGGGGCGTACGGTCGTCAGTACGCTTGCCGAGGCGGATGGTTCCCATCTGAGTCATGGAACCGAAGGGCTTGGCGAAACCGCGGCGGACGGCCTCTACGCCGGCGATGAGTGTGGTGGCGACTGCTCCCATGCCGGGAATCATGACGCCGAGCTTACCTGTGTGAGGCTTGATGCTGGCCGCGGCGTGGTTCGCGGCTCCGGTGCTGGACATTCTGTAAGGACCCTTCTTGACTACGATATTCCGTAAAAGCGGACGGTTTAGTATCGCTCACGCAACACACGAGGCGCAAATAGGTACTTCGTACCGTTGTCGGGGCGGTGGGGGCGGAATTAGTTTCTGAGTGCCTCCCGTTGGTCGGCATCTGAAATCTTTTTCGCTAGGCTTCAGTGCGGATGCGGTTCTTCCAGTGAGAGGAGATGAACCAGACGAACCCTGCGACCAGAAAGACCTCCACACCCAGGTGAAAGCGGTGGAAGATTTCCTTGAACTGTGGGTTGGTGTTGAAGGTGTCGCCCAGGCGCATACCCACGTAAGCCAGCGCGTAGCACCAGGGCCAGGAGCCGATGAAGGTGTAGATGTGGAAGCGGAGCTGGTTCATCTTGGCGACGCCCGCGGGCAGCGCGATGAACGTGCGGACGATGGGCAGCATACGGCCGATGAGGACTGCGAGCGAGCCGTACTTGGCAAAGAAGTGCTCGACACGGTCGAGGTCGCGACGGCTGAGGAGCACGTAGCCGCCGAAGCGCTCGACCATGGGGCGGCCGCCGCGGGCGCCGATCCAGTAGGCGATGGCAGAGCCTACGTTGCTGGCAATGGAAGCGACGGTGGCCAGGATGACCAGCTCCCACTGGCTGTGAGCGAGGGCGTAACCGGCGAGCGGCATGACGACCTCGGACGGGATGGGGACGCAGGCGGACTGGATGGCCATGAGGATGAAGACACTGGCGTAGCCGCCGCTGGCGATAAGGCCGACGAGTATGGTGAAGATTTTTTCGGACATGCGCTTGCAGTATAGCGGGTCGGGATTAAAAAGCACGCGAAGCGTCCAAGACCGCACGCAGTGCCGCCCGTCCGGCGTGAGGACGCTTTTGCCGTTGCTTCTTGTTAGCATCAGGTAAAGATGACGACAAGCAAGGTGGCACGGAAGAAAACGACAAGGAAGCCTCTGGCTCCTGAGCGGATCTCGGCGATTCTGGATGTGCTGGCGAAGACCTATCCCGGCGTGGTGTGCGCGCTGAACCATCGCAACGCGTGGGAGTTGACGATTGCCACGATTCTCTCGGCGCAGTGTACGGATGTGCGCGTGAACCTGGTGACTCCGGCGCTGTTCAAGATGTTTCCCACGCCGAAGGCGATGGCTGCGGCTTCCCTGCCGGAGCTTGAGGAGCTGATCCGGACGACGGGATTCTTTCGCAATAAGGCTAAGTCGATTCAGGGCGCGTCGCGGGTCATTGTGGAGGAGTTTGGGGGCAAGGTTCCGCAGACGATGGAGGAGCTGCTGCGGCTGCCGGGTGTGGCGCGGAAGACCGCGAACGTCGTTCTGGGGTCGTTTTACGAGATTGCCGTGGGCGTGGTGGTGGATACGCATGTGCTGCGAATCTCGCGGCGGCTGGAGCTGACCAAGGAGGAGTCGCCGGAGAAGATCGAGCGGGATCTGGTGAAGATTATTCCGCAGAATCGGTGGATCGCCTTCTCGCATGAGCTGATTCATCATGGGAGGCAGGTTTGCATCGCGCGGAAGCCACGATGTGTGGACTGTACGCTGGAGACGCTGTGTAACTCAGGGGATAAGACCTGGAGTTCGCATTAGAGGCTGGCGAAGTAGGCGGCCAGGGCTTCGACCAAGCTGGGGATGGTGGCTTCCTGAGCTTCGATCTGTGGGGGTAGGTTCAGTTCGCGCAGGGTGCGGGTGGTGATGGGGCCGATGGAGGCCCGGGCGATGGTCTCAGGCAGGGTCAGGCTGGCGGCGTGGAGCAGCTCGGTCAGGTTGGTGGCCGTGGATGCGCTGGTGAAGGTGATGGCGTGCGGGTGGTGTGTGGGGTCGGCCAACAGGTGCTTTAAGGCTGCTATGGACTCCTTGGGAATGACCGCCCGGTAGGCCTCGGCGATGGTGATGTGTGCCCCGGCAGCAGTTAGGGCTTCGGGCAGGTAGTCACGGGCTACGGCGGCGCGGAGCAGCAGCATACGGGCGGCGGGGGCGTGTGGGAGCAGTGCCTCGGCCAGTGATTCGGCTACGTACTTTGGGGGGACGAGATCGGCGTGGATGCCTCGGGATTGCAGGGCTTTGGCGGTGGCTGGGCCGATGGCGGCGATCTTCAGGGTTGGGGGAATTTTGTGTTGTGCAAGGGCTTCGACGGCGTTGGCGCTGGTCAGGATGAGCCAGTCGAAAGTGGTCAGGTTGGACAGGATTTGGTTGAGTACCGCGAGGTCTTCGGGGGGAGCAATTTCGATAGTAGGTATGAGGATAGTTTCGGCTCCCAGGGCTTCGAGTTGCGTGGCGAGGTCGGAGCCCTGGGTGCGAGTGCGCGTGATGAGGATGCGGCGGTGGGCTAGGGGGAGCATCTGGAGTTAGTTTAGGCGGTTTGGAGAGGGTAATTGAGAGATAGTGGCCCGGAGTTGTCACGGGGGTGAAGAAAGCGTTCCTCAGCGGCTAAAGCCGGTTGATCGGCGTGCGTGGATGGCACGGCTGAAGCCGTGCCCTTAATGGTCTGGGTTAGGTGGAAGAAAGCATACCTCAGGGGCTAAAGCCCGCTTCTTTGGTGGGTTTTGATGTCCGGGCTAAAGCCCGGACCTACCCCAGAAGCAACAGCAACGACAAAGGCAGAAGCATATTCCTCCGCTTCGCTCCTGAATGACAACAAAAAAACAGGCAACGGCAACAAAAACAAACAACGACAACAACAAACAACGGCAACAACGTCCTTGTGACAATCGGACCTTTTTTTTGCTGTTGTCAGTTATGACTGAAGTGCGCGGAGGGCCAGTCCCTGCGCGACCGAGGTGAACTCGTTGCCAGTGGTGATGCGGTTGGGGAAGCGCGACTCGAAGATGTGGCGGACGGCGGGGACGAAGCTGGTGCCGCCGGTGAGGAAGACGCGGTCGATACTGGCGGGGGCGACGCCGGTGGAGGTGAGGAGCGAGTCGATGGACTCGGCGATCTGCTCGAGTTCGGGGGCGATCCACTGCTCGAACTCGCTGCGCGTGACCGTGGCCCGGAGGTCGAGGCTGCCATCCTTGAACTGGAAGTGCGAGACCTCTTGCCGGGAGAGGTCGATCTTGGTGCGCTGCACGGCCTGGTGGAGCTGGTAGCCGAGGTCCTCGTCGATGAGGGTGAGCAGGGCCTGAATTTTTTCCGGCTCCAGTGCTCGCTTGTGGGCGCTGGTCAGGATCTCCAGCACGTTGCGCGTGCGCAGGAAACTGAGGTAGTGCCAGCGTTCCAGGTTCGCGTAGATCCAGGCTGGGACGGCGGGCAACGTTTTGTTGAGGCCGCGGGCGAGCGAGTCCGACCCTAGCGCCGGGGAGATGAGCTTGCGGACGATCTTGGCGTCGAAGGTGTCGCCCGCCAGCGGCAGGCCGGAGGTGCCGAGGATCTTGCGGCTGGCCGTGGGGCCGACGGTCAGGATGGAGAAGTCGCTGGTGCCGCCGCCGAAGTCGCCGATGAGGATGGTCTCGTCGTGGTCGAGCGTGAGCTGGTAGCTGTAGGCCGCGCCGATGGGTTCCAGCTCGAACTCGACCGACTCGAAGCCCGCGCGGAGGAAGGAGGCGCGCAGACGGGTGAGGGCGAACTCCTCGTCTTCGGGAGTTTCTGCCCCGACGAAGCGGACGGGGCGGCCAACGGTGGCGTGGCGGATGGGCGTGGCGAACTGCTGCTCGGCGCGCAGGCGCAGGTCGGTGAGGATGCGGGAGATGAGGTCTTCGAGGGTGTAGTGGCGACCGAAGACCTCGGTGCCGGTGAGCGAGCGGCTGGGCAGGTAGGACTTGAGCGACTGGATGAGGCGGCCAGGGTGGTCGCCTTCGCCGTGCGCGGCTAGGTAGCGGTCGATAGCGGCGGGACCGGAGGCGGAGAGGACGCGGCCTTTCACCTTCTCTAGGTAGAGGATGGAGCGCGAGCTGGCGCTGCCGTTCGAGAAGCGGGTCAGCTCGACGGTGGTGGCTGGTGCGGCGTTGCCGGCTCGTGCGACTGAGCTGTTGGTGGTTCCGAAGTCGATGCCGATGGCCTGAGGATTCGTGCGACACATGAAGGGTTATTATGGCGCAGATAGACCGACTAGAGTTAATGCAGAAACAGAGGAGATGAGGATGGGGTTGGCGGAAGATATCGAACGGATGAAGGTGCAGGAGGCGAAGCTCCAGTTTGCGGAGTTTGGCGCGGAGACAGCTTGGACGATCGGGAGCAAGCTAAGAGATCGGTCGATTGCTCTCGGCGCGGGGATGACCTTCGAGATTCAGGTGGCGGGGCGAATGTTGTTTGCCGTCGCCATGAATGGGGCCGCGCAGGGGCAGGAGGATTGGATTCGGCGGAAGAGGAATACGGTGATGCGGTTTGGGCGGTCGTCGTACCATGTGGGGCGGCAGTTGGTTTTGGATGGGACCACGCTCGAGGAGCGGCAGGGGTTGAAGCTCGCCGACTATGCCGCGCATGGGGGTGGGTTTCCGGTGGTGCTGCGTGGGACCGGGTTGGTGGGGACGGTTGTGGCCAGCGGGCTGCCGCAGCGGGATGACCATGAGATGGTCGTCGCGGTGTTGGCGGAGGTGTTGGGGGTTACGGGCGTGGCTTTGGATTGAGTTGGTGGGCTGAGGGGGAAAGCATACTTCGGGGCTAACGCTCACTTTTGGGGTGAGGGTTAGTGTCGGGGCTAAAGCCCCGACCTACCTCAGAAGCAACGGCAAAGACAACAACCGAAGCAACAACAAAAGCAAAAGCAAGAACAACGACAGAAGCAGATTCCTCCGCTTCGCTCCTGAATGACAACCAAGAAAACCAACAACAGCAACGACAAAAACAGAAGCCCTTTACGGCACAGCTTTAGCCATTCCGTAAAGGGTTTTAGAGAGTGGCGGGAAGGCTCTACTTCCCTAACGTGGTTGGCTCCAAGCCTCCGTACATGACGCCGTTGAAGAGCAGCTTGAAGGTGCCGTGAGGCTCGCCTCGGAACGAGACCTCCGGCCCCAGGACGATGACGTTGCCCTTGCCTAGCTTGCCCGCAACCGCTGCTGTTCCCCCGTTCAGGTACTCCTGCCCCCAGGCCCAGCCGCTGGTCAGCGTCTGGGGCTTGGAGAACCAGGCCGCCGCGTAGGTGTGCTTTGAGGACGCGTTCGGCGCGAGCCGGAAGATGGGGCTGCTGTCGAAGAAGAAGTTCACCTTGTCCGGCATCCCGTAGGCCAGGGGCACCGTGTTGTCGATGTTGGCCTCCATGAGAGAGCCGGGGATGAAGAACTTCTCGCGGGCGAGTGGTCGCTCCGGCGCTCCGGGGGCGCGCTCGACGAGGTAGTTCGAGATGGGCAGGCCGAGGATCTCTGCCATCACCGTGGAACTGCCCACCGTGACGATGGAGCCTCCGTCGTTGAGGAATGCCTTGATCTGCGGGAAGGTGGTGGCCTCGGTGATGCGGCCCGTCCAGCCCTGGAACTCGGCGGGAATGTCGTCGGGCAGCTTGGCTCCCTGTCCGCCGTTGCCGCGTCCTGCGAGGCCGCGGCGGAAGGCTCCGTCGGTGAAGATAATGACGTCGTACTTGCTCTTCAGGTCGCCCTTGTCGAGCGTCTGCGGGTAGACCATCTCGAAGGGAAACTCGAAGCGCTCGAAGAGCCAGCGGGTCCAGCCTGCGGGCAGGATGCCGCCGAACTGATCGTAGATGGCGATGCGGAGGGGCTTGAGCTTGTAGGCCTCACCCGTGGGCGCGGTGGGGACAGCATAGATGGTGAGGCCAAGTTCTTTGGCGTTCTTTTCGAGGATGGGCGTGGCCGTTCCCGAAGCCGGAACCCAGAGCGTGCCGGAGTTCAGGTCATCCTTGCCTTGGGTAACAGAAGACTTCAGCCAGAAGACGTCGGCACCGGCTTTGAGTAGGCGGTTTTGCAGGATGACGCTGTTGTTGACGCGGTGACTGACGAGGTAGCCCGCAGGGTTCGCCGGGCCTACGATGCCGCCGCCAACGTAGGGCTGCATTGTCTTGTCGAGCAGCTTGAAGGGGCCGTCGAAGCCGTCCTGGATCTTGTCGTACTGCACGCCCATCTGCATGGCGAGCGTCCAGCCCGCGATGTCATATGGGGTAATGGGCGGACCGCCGGGGTACTTGACGTCGTGTGGGTGGTCCTGCGGCTCGAACATCTCGCGGACCATGGGGCGGAAGGCCTGCGCGGTCTTGACCACGTAGGAACCAGCCGGGTAGGTCTTGCCCGCTACCGTGAACGAGGCCGTGGCCTGATGGACGTCGAGGCCGTTCTTCAGCAGCATGTTGACGAACTTGGTCGCGGTTGGGAAGTCGGGCTGATCGGCGGAGATGATGTAGCCGCGCGGATCACGGAAGTTGGGGTCATGCAGGACAGACTCGTAGAGGCCGCTGGGGACGACGGTGTCGCTCGGCTCCAGTGTGACTCGGCCGCGCGCATCCGGGGCCGACTTCGAGGCCGCGTCCACCTTGCCCGCGGCTTCGAGCGCGTCGATGCGTTTGGGCGTGATGGTCCAGTAGTCCTTGCTGCCGCGCTCGATGGAGTTGCGGCCCATCTTGTAGAAGTTCCAGAGCACGATCTCTCGTCTGCGCGAGGCATAGTCGAGCATGGCGCGGTCGGTCTCCATGCAGTAGTCGATGGACTGGCGATAGTGCCAGGTCTGCGGCGCTACGGGCAGGGGGCGATCGCTGATGTAAAGCTGGCGCTCGGGGATGAGCGGAATCTGGATCGGAGTGGGGTTGCCGATGATCTCGGTGAGCAGCGCGATGGTGTTGTGGAAGGTGGTGGTGTTGCGCATTCCGCCGTCCCACCAGCCGTCGTAGTTGGCCTGGGTGCGCATGCCGGAGCCGCCCTTATCCTGCGAGACCAGGCGCTCGTGCAGGGCCACGCCGACCTGCTCGATGCCGAGAGTGACCAGGGGGTCGAGGTTGTGATTGACGGGGTCGCGCAGCGGCGGGATGTAGATGACCTCGCCAGCCGGGCCGGACTGGTGGTGGTTGTACATGAGCTGCGGGTTCCACTCGATGAAGAGCTGGCGGTTCATGTTGGCGGTCTCGGCCATGTTGGAGGTGAGCGAGTCGCGGTTGTCGTCGTGGCCGACGTACTTGGCGTAGAGGCGCGGCAGCAGGTCGTAGGAGCGCTTGGTCTCGTCCTTCTCGCGCATGTACCAGTTGGCGACCAGCTCCATGCCGTCGGGATTGGCGAAGGTGTAGAGGGCGATGTCGTCGTTGAGCAGGCGCATGGTCTCGGGATCGGTGCGGCTGAGCATCTGGTAGACGATCTCGATCAGTTGCTGCGAGCCAACGGTCTCGGTGGCATGCAGGCCGCCGTCGACCCAGACGATGGCCTTGCCCTCCTGAGCGAGCTTGTGGGCTTCCTCCTCGGAGATCTCGGCGTGCGCGAGCTTCTGCGAGATGGACTTGTAGTAGTCGAGCTTCTTCAGGTTCTCGGGCGAGCTGACGATGGCCATGTACTGAGGGCGGCCCTCCTCGGTCTTGCCGATCTCGACCAGCTTCATGCGGTTGGACTCGGTGGCCAGCTTCTTCCAGTAGGCCTCGGCCTGGGTGTAGGAGGCCATGTGGTAGTCGTCGCCCATGTTGAAGCCGAAGAACTCCTTGGGCGTCGTGATTTTGGGCGCAGTCTGGGCAAAAGAGAAGGCTGGAAGCAAAGACAGAAGCAAACAACACGCGGACAGGAAAGTTCTTTTCATTTCACATGTCTCCAACGGTTTATTGAATTTGCCAGATGATAGATCGAGCGATTCGGGTATTTACAGGAGTCACGAACAGAAGAAACGGCAACGGCAGGCCGACGGGCGGCTGGAAACAGAGGTTCCAGGGCACGGACGGCAAGCGCGGTGCAGACTGCTTGAAGTAACTTATGGGAGACAGCGATTACTGTACCATCGAGCGGGCTGTGGCTGAAGAGCAAATTTCAGCAGTCCGCGTTACGGAATAATATGGAACTACTTTTATGCCAGATCGAACGCACCTAATGCCCGATGCCAGCTCCAGCAGGATTCTCCGCTATAACCGCTTGCTCCTGCTGGTCGCAGGCCTGGGTGGGCTGCTCTATGGGGTGGACGTCGGCATCATCGGCGGCGCGCTGCCGTATCTTGAGGCGACCTCGCAGCTAACCGGCAGCCAACTGTCGATCATCGTGGCGGCGGTGTTGCTGGGCAGCGTCTTCTCCACGCTCTTTGCCGGGCTGCTGGCCGACTGGATGGGCCGCAAGCCGCTGATGATGGTGAGCGGCGCCATCTTCGCGCTGAGTATTCCGATGATCGCGCTCTCGCATGGGTATGGGCCGCTCTTTCTCGGGCGGCTGCTCCAGGGCGTGAGCGGAGGGCTGATCGGTGTGGCTGTTCCGCTGTATCTGGCCGAGTGTCTTTCGGCAAAGGATCGCGGCAAGGGCGCGGGCATCTTTCAGTGGCTGCTGACGCTGGGGATCGTGGCAGCAGCGGTCATCGGGATCTACTACAGCTATCGTGTGCAGGCAGTTGCGCGCGGCCTCTCCGCTGCTGAACTCTTCCAGGTGAAAGACCAGGCTTGGCGACGGATCTTCTGGATGTCGATGCCGCCGGGAATCCTCTTCGTGCTGGGTGCGTTCTTGGTTTCGGAGTCGCCGCGTTGGCTGTTTCGGCGAGGCAAGAAGGAGCAGGCGTTGCAGTCGTTACTGCGCTCCCGCAGCGTGGAGCAGGCAGAGCTTGAGTTGTACGAGATGGAGCAGGTAGAGCTGGCGGCGAAGGAGACAGCCACCGCTAAACGCGCATCCTCCGATTCCCTGCTGCAACGGCGGTACGTGCTGCCGTTCCTGCTGGCGTGCGTCATCCTGTTCTGCAATACGGCGACGGGGATCAACTCGGTCATTGGATACAACACGGATATTCTGCTGCAGAGCGGGCTCTCGGATCTTCGCGCGCACTGGGGATATGTGGCGTTTACCTTTGTGAACTTCCTGATGACGGTGATCGGGATGTCTCTGGTCGACCGCAAAGGCAGGCGTTTTCTGTTCCGCATGGGCACCTCCGGCATCATCGTCTCGCTGCTGTTTGTCGGAGTGCTCTTTCTCAAGACCGAGTCTCATCGTTACGACGCGGGCAGTGCCGTTCAGACGATGGCCGGGTCGAATGAGAAGCTGACCTTCCGCTTTGACCAGGCAACGGCACAACAGATTGCCGCGGCCAGCGGATACCGTATGGGGACCGCGGGGCCGGGGCCTATGTCGATGGCTGTGATCTACTCCTATGGCGGCTTCACCGCGACCACCAGCACGGTCCACTCCGACGACGCCGGTGCGGCTCCCCTGACGATCGACCGGGCAGGCTGTATTCCATCCAGCAAGGTCGAGGCCTTCTTCCGCAACCCGTTCGTCGATCTGGACGCGGCGCGGGTTGCACCACTCAAGATCGAGCACGCCTATATCGCTCCTATACCCGATGCGCTGCACGGCTGGCTGGTTGCGATTGGCTTGTATGTATTTACTGCCTTTTATGCGCTGGGGCCGGGCGTCTGCGTGTGGTTGGCTCTATCGGAGCTGATGCCGACGCGCATCCGTTCGAATGGAATGAGCATCGCACTGGTCATCAATCAACTCGTATCCACGACACTGGCGGCGATCTTCCTGCCTGTCGTGGGTATGTATGGCTACTCGAGGATGTTCTTCCTCTTCGCAGGATTCACCGTCATCTACCTGCTGACGGTGATCTTCTTTTTGCCTGAGACAAAGGGAAAGACGCTCGAGGAGATCGAGGCGTACTTCGAAGCCAACTAACCGGAAAGCTCTTCAATCAAGAAAGGTGATATGTCAGAATCTCTGCTTCCCACTCCCTATCCGCACTGGATGCTGCGTGAGATCCACGAACAGCCAGCGTCGCTCCAAGCCACGCTGGACCGATATGCCGAAGCAACGGGTCTGCGCGACGATGCCTGCGCCCCGGTGCGCAAGTGGCTTGATGAGCTTGGGCCGGATGGAGAGATTGTGATCGCGGCCAGCGGATCGAGCCGCCACGCGGGACTGGCTGGCGAAATCATGCTGGAGCAGCGAAGCGACCTCTCCATCGATGTGGAGTACGCGAGCGAGTACGTGTATCAGCGAGAGAGGATGCAGAAGCGCTCCGCCGTGGTAGTTATCTCACAGTCGGGCGAGACTGCCGATACGCTCGCCGCACTACGCAAGGCGAACCAGGCCGGAAGGCGGACGCTGGCCATTACCAACGTCGAAGGCTCCACAATGGCCCGTGAGGCAACGGTCTCGTTTCCACTGGGAGCGGGCCGGGAGCGGTCGATTCCTGCGACGAAGAGCTTCACCGGGCAACTGTTGAACCTTCATCTGCTGTCGCTCATCGCCGGTGAATTGGGCGGCCTGATCGATAGAGCGGAGATGGTTGTGCGACTGGATTCGATCCGCCGTATGACAGAGCGTATTGCCGCCCAGATGGACGGCTGGGAGCAGTCGGTTCACGCAGTCGCGGAGCACTACGCCGAGGCCAGCAGCTTCCTGTTTCTTGGACGCGGGATTCATTACCCTATCGCGCGCGAAGGTGCGCTGAAGCTGAAGGAATCGTCTTACTTACATGCGGAGGGATATCCCAGCGGCGAACTGAAGCATGGCCCCAATGCGCTGGTGAGCGAGGACACTCCGCTCGTTATGATCGCGACGGTCGATCGGCAGGATGAAGGCTCGGTGCTGCGCTACGGCAAGAGCGTGCAGTTGTTGCGGGATATGCGTGCGCAGGGGGCGAGGGTGTTGGCGATTGCCAATGCTGGCGATGCCGAGGTGGCAGAACTTGCTACCCACATCATCGCTGTGGAAGAGATGCCTGAGGAGTTGCTGGCTATCTCCGAGGTGATTCCGTTGCAGATGCTGGCTTACTTTATCGCGGTTCGTAAAGGGATCGACGTCGATCATCCAAGGCACCTGACCAAGGCTGTCCTGACGGAGTAGACAGAGGCGCGTGTCTTGGCATTAGTATGGTTCGGGTTTAAATTGCCAAACATCTCGTCACCCCAATTGGAGATCGTCTATGAAGAGGATGCAGCATCAGCTTCTGCTCGGCGCGCTGGTCTGTGGTCTGACCTACATGCCGGTGCCTGCAATGGCTCAGGCACCGGCCGCAACGGTATGGGTCAACGGCGCGCCGCCAGCGGGAGCCACGCAGAAAGAGCTCTACGGCAATCACCTGATGTACATCGGACACCGCAACGGCAACGGGCGGGTAGAGGTGCATAAGGCCCAGTCGGATATTCTCGTGGTGCAGAGCGGTGAGGCGGACTTTCTCTCCGGCGGCGAGATCCAGGAGCCGGTCTCGACGGGGCCGGACGAGCTGCAGGGAAGCTCGATCAAGGGTGGAACGAAGGTACATGTTGTCCCCGGTAGCGTGATCCATGTGGCTCCCGGTGTGCCGCACCAGTTTCTGATGCCGACGGGCACGCAGTTTACTTACCTCATCGTCAAGGTGAATAAGTAAGGCGTGAAGCTATAAGACGGAGCACGGTGAACTCGCCCGTGCTTCGTCATTGCTTAAAACCTAGTACCCTAAACCCGTATGCGTTTTGAACTCTTCATCGCCGCGCGTTACCTGCGCGCCAAGCGGCGTCAGGCTGTCGTCGGCGTCATTACGGCTATCTCGGTCGTCGGCGTCGCTGCCGGGGTCGCTTCGCTCATCATCGCGCTTGCCATCACCAACGGGATGCGCCGCGACCTGCAAGAGCGGCTGCTCGGGTCTACGGCGCACGTCGATCTTATGCGCATCGCGGGCGACGGCATCCACGACTGGCGGCCTCTACTTGCGCGGCTCTCTGCCCTGCCCCACGTTACTTCGGCCGCGCCTGGGCTCTACGGACAAGTGCTCATCTCCCGGGGAGCACGCAGCGGCGGCGGACTCATCAAAGGCATCGTTCCCGATCAGGAGCGCCACGTCAGCGACCTTCTGCAAGCCATCAAACAAGGCTCGGCGGAGTCGCTGAACCCAGGCCCCTGCGACTCTGCGCCCGCTGGCTGTGTTACTCCGGGGATTCCTCCTATCGTCATCGGCAAAGATCTGGCCGAGACTATTGGTGCTGGCGTTGGCGATACCGTCCTCGTCACCAGCCCGCAGGGCGAGTTGACTCCGCTCGGTCTCGTTCCCCGCTATCAGCGTTTCCAGGTAGCCGGAATCTTCTCCTCCGGCTTCTACCAGTACGACTCAAGCTACGCCTTCACGCGGCTCTTCGATGCGCAACGACTCTTCTCTGAGCCGGACCTTATCTCCGTCATCAGCTTCCGCGTCGACAACCTGTACCATGCCGATGTCGTGGGCCGTGACATCGAAGCCGCAGCCGGACAGGGCTTCCAGACCACCAACTGGATGCAGCAGAACCGCGAGCTATTCCGCGCACTCCAGCTCGAGCAGATTGTCACCTTTATCGTTCTCGCTCTGATCGTCTGCGTCGCCGCGCTCAACATTCTTATCGCACTCACGATGATGGTGATGGAGAAGACCCGCGACATCGCTGTTCTGATGAGCTTTGGAGTAACTGCCTCGCAGATTCGCCGCGTCTTTCTGCTGCAAGGCTTACTCATCTCTGTCATCGGGACCGTGCTCGGCATGGCGATCGGATTCGGTGCGAGCTGGGCCGGTGGCCACTACCAGTTCATCCGGCTCGATGCCTCGGTCTACTCGATTGACTACCTCCCCTTCGCTCCGCGCTTTACAGATGCTCTGCTTGTGGCTGCGGTCTCGCTTGGAGTAAGTCTGATTGCGACGCTCTACCCCAGCGCCTCGGCGGCTAAGGTGCTTCCCGCTGAGGCATTGCGCTACGAGTAAGCAGCCCGCGTGGACTCGCTATCTTTGGCCGGACTATAATCCTCGGCCATGCGAACTCACGCCATCTCACGCCTTCTGCTGCTCGGTCTAGCTTCAATGTTTGCCTCTTCGTACCTCGTAGCCCAAACCTTGGTAGTGGTCAATCAAGGAGATAGCAGTGTCAGCCTCGTTGATCCTCTAGCCGGGAAACAGCTTGCTACTGTAGCTGAGGCAACACCTGGAGTTCATGGGCACGAGGCTGCTGTCTCCGCCGATGGGCGCACGGCCTTTGTGCCGATATACGGCAGCACCGGCGTGGGTCATCCAGGTATCGACGGGCATGAGATGCTGCTCATCGATCTGCCATCGCGGAAGATCGTCGGCCACATTGATTTTGGTCATGCAGTCCGACCGCATCAGCCGGTTCTGTCGCCGGTAAGTGGGCTGCTCTACGTGACGACAGAACTCGATAACACGGTAACCGTGATTGATCCGAAGACCCGCAAGATCGTAGGCGCGGTGCCGACAGGGCAGAAAGAGTCGCACATGCTGGCGATCTCGCACGATGGCCGCCGAGGCTACACCGCGAACGTCGGCGCGGGTAGCGTCTCCATGCTCGATCTAGTTGGGAGAAAGACCATTGCCGTGATTCCGGTGTCGCTCGTGGTTCAAAGAGTTTCCATCTCAGCCGATGACAAGCTGGTGTTTACCGCGGACCAGACGAAGCCGCAACTGGCCGTGATTGACACCGCGACGAAGCAGGTGAAGATGCGGGTCACGCTGCCGGGACTGGGCTTTGGAACCGCGGCGACGCCCGATGGCCGCTGGCTGCTGGTGACGGTTCCTTCGATGAACCAGGTTGCAGTGGTGGACCTTCGCAACATGCAGGTGGTGCGCCACATCGAGGTGCCCAGCGCGCCGCAGGAGATTCTTATTCATCCTGACGGCAAGACTGCGTATGTATCCTGTAATACAAGTGGAGAAGTTGCGGCGATTGATCTGGCAGGGTGGAAGACGCAGAAGCTGATTCATGCGGGAAGCGGTTCGGACGGCCTCGCATGGGCGAGATAAAGTTGCAGCCTCTACTGAAATGCGCAGAAGATATTTACTGAAGGTAGGGCTCAACGACGATGCAACGAAGCATCAAGTACACCGCACTACTGTTCCTCATGCTCATCTTGTCGGCAACGGGTCTAGCTCAGCAGATTCTGCAAAGAGGGCCGCTCGGCAAACCACTTCAGGTTCTGGATGAGACGCAGCAGTGGACCACTCCCCTGCTCGTGGCCTCTGACGCCGACGTCGAGATGTACATTCCAGATGTCTCCAGTCCGGAGTGGTTGAAGCAAAACTACCCGGTCTTTCAAGACAAGGGACAGTATGTGATCTCGATGTTCACCTTCTACAGAACTCCCGATGCCTGCCGTGCCAATCAGATTGGGTGGGGCCTGAGTGACGCAGTGCATCTCGATGCCTGCATCGACATTGGCTATCGACTTCGGCAGGCGCTGGTCGATACGCACCTGAAGACCGTCACGCTGATGATGGCGGCGATGATCGGGCAGGATGGCCAGCTAATGCCGGACTCCTTGCAGACCCAACCGGTGTCGCGCACGTGGGCGGATCTCGATGCGAATAGCCGGACGGCGCTGGAAAAGACGAGTGCCATCGTAGCCAAGCAGATGGAGCTGTACGACCAGAGAATACAAGGCACTCCCTAGAACCTTTATGATTGAGTCAGGATTGTCTCCGGGGAGGAATTACATTGTCCGATTTGCCGAGCGTACCGCTCACTCTTGAAGGTTCGAGCGTTCTACATCAGATGTTCCACTTTGACTGGACCGCATGGAAGGCGCTTCCCGTCGAGGAGCAGCAAAAGATCGAGGCCGAGGCTGCCGCCGTTCTGGCCCGCTGGGAGCAAGGTTCTGTACAGGGGCATCCGAACCAGTCCGGTGTGTTTTCTCAGCTTGGGCATAAGGGCGACCTCATGCTGATTCACTTTAGGGACTCGTTTGCGGAACTGAACCGGATTGAGCTTGAGTTGGCGCAGACGCGGTTGAGCGACTATCTCAAGCTCTCGCACTCGTACCTTTCGATGGTGGAACTGGGACTCTACGAGTCCTCTGCCAAGACCTATGCGGCGTTGGCCGAAAAGGGCTTGCAGCCCGGCACACCGGAGTGGAACTCTGGCGCTCGCGAGGTGACCGAACGTCAGGCCAATGCGCTGGATCAACGACTGCATCCTGCAGTTCCACCTGCGAAGTACCTCTGCTTCTACCCCATGGATCGAAAGCGCGGCGAGCAGGTGAACTGGTACACCGAGCCGATGGCGGACCGTCAGCACATGATGCACGAGCACGGCCTGATCGGCCGCCGTTATGCAGATTCTGTGCGTCAGGTCATCACCGGCTCGATCGGCTTCGACGACTGGGAGTGGGGTGTGGATCTCTTCTCCGATGATCCGCTGGTCTTCAAGAAGCTGATCTACGAGATGCGCTTCGATCGCGTGAGCGCCGTTTATGCATCCTTCGGACAGTTCTTTATGGGAGTAAAGCTGCCCGCCGCGAATCTGGGAGCGTGGCTCCGCGGCCAGCTCATCGAGCCATAATAAGTTGATTTATGGTAAAAGCGCCCTCTTAGTCTTGTAAGACTAAGAGGGCGCTTTTATTTCCCAACTTACTTAATGCTGCAGCAATGCAAGTATCTCTGGATCGCTGGTCTGTTCTGCCAGATAAGTAGCATCAAACCCGCGCTTATCTTTCAGTGTTATATCCGCCCTGCTGGCGATCAGGAGCTTGATGATGGATTTTCTGCCGAACTGAACCGCGTACATCAGGCTCGTAGCTCCATTCGCATCCGCGGCATTGATATTGGCGCGATGGTCCAGTAGAAGCTTTACACACTGCTCGTCGCCCTGAAAAGACGCGCCCATCAATGCGGTGCGGCCCATAGGGTCTCTGGCATCAACCGCCGCACCGTGGCTCAGAAGCATCTCTGCAACAGCGGGGCTCTGGTTGTAAGTTGCAAGGATGAGAGGAGTGTAGCCTCGGTCGTCATGTTGATTAATGTCAACCTTCGCGTCGATCAGCGACTGCGCTTGTACTGCGTTGTTCGTGCGCGCGGCGGCAAAGATATCAGGCGATTGGCCCTGCGTCGCGGGTACACAGAGAGCCAGAAAAAATATTGCGCTCCATAGCTTACATTTCATTCTTCTACCTCCATCGCCAGTAGTCATCCAGAAATTTTGTTTTCTCTTAGAACCTTAATTACCGAAAGCCTTCCGAACATGACGGCATACATCATGCTGGTGAGGCCTTTTGCATCTTTGGCATCAGCTCTGGCTCCGTTACTCAGCAGGAGTTGCGCTTCTCTCTCATCTCCCTTGAAAGCCACTCCCATAAGTGCCGTTCTGCCCGAATGGTCTTTCTTCTCCGTATCGGCATGGTGCTTAAGCAATAGCTGGGCGACCTCGTAACTCCCGTCATAAGTCGCAAGAATAAGCGGCGTATAGCCCTTGTCGTCTTGCTGATTAATGTCAGCACCGGAGTCGATCAGAGCTGCCGCCAGTGTTACATCGTTCGCGCGCGCAGCGGTGAATAGATCCTTGGCCTCGGCCTGAACAAAAGTGGTAGTGGCGATCCATAACAGCGACAACACAAGTATTTTTTTCATGGCATCAGAACTTTGAAGATATTGAGTGCAGCCCTTGCTCAGGGCTGCACCCAGCATCAGTAATTGATTGTTTGTTAGAGTTGCGCGGCGCGTTCAGTTACCTTTTGCAAATCCAGATTCAGCCCCTTGGCAAGACGAGTTCCATACTCGGAATCGGCCTTATAGAAGTGGCTAACCATCTCGACGACAATCGCACGGTCACGTACACCGGACAGATCGCCCACCAGGTTGGTGATGAGATCGTCCTGATCCTGCTTGCTGAGCGAGCGGTAGAGATCGCCAGCCTGACGGTAGTTATCCGGATTGGCGATCTTCTTTTGCTGGATCGCACCGGTTACTGCAATCGGCGCTACATCAAACTTCGCATTGTCCGCGATGGTGGTTGCAGCATGATTGGGCTGATAGTTGATCCCGCCATGCGTCTGCCGCGCATCCATCGGCCCATTCTGGTTGTAGCTATTGACCGCTGACACTGGACGATTGATCGGCAACTGCTGGAAGTTTGGTCCGACGCGATATCGCTGCGTATCGAGGTAAGCAAAGAGTCGGCCCTGAAGCATACGATCCGGCGAAGCCTCGATACCCGGCACTAGATTTCCCGGTGCGAAGGCAGCCTGCTCCGTCTCCTGAAAGTAGTTATCCGGCATCTTGTTAAGCGTCATTTTACCGATCTTCATTGATGGCACAACGTTCTCTGGCCAGATCTTCGTGTCATCGAACGGATTGAAGTCAAACTTAGATAGCTCCTCAGGAGTTACGATCTGAACGCTAAGTTCCCAGGAAGGATAGTTGCCCTTGCCTACCTGCTCGTACATATCATCCGTTGCAACCTGATAGTTCTTGACCAGAACCTCGGCGTTGGTGCGTGGCGTAATATTTTCCACTCCCTGCAGCGAGGTCCACTTGTACTTTACGTATATGACTTTTCCGTTGGCGTTGACCCACTCAAAAGCGTGTACTCCAAATCCATTCATCTGGCGGTAGTTCGCTGGAGTTCCCAAATTGGAGTAGACGTAAGTCAACATATTTGTGGACTCAGGAGCCAGAGAGAGGAAGTCGAACATTCGGTTCGGGTCCTGCCGATTGGTAACAGGCGACGGTTTCAGCGCGTGTACAAAGTCTGGGAACTTGATGGCATCACGAATGAAAAAGACCGGAAGGTTGTTGCCAACGATATCGTAGTTTCCCTCCTGCGTGTAGAACTTTACGGCAAAGCCGCGCGGGTCACGCAGAGTCTCAGGCGAACCCATGGAGTTCATCACGGTCGAGAAGCGCACGAAGAGCGGCGTCTCCTTGCCCTTCGCATTCAGGAACTCGGCCTTCGTGTACTGCGAAAAGTCTCCATAGCTGACGAAGACGCCGTGAATCCCTACACCTCGTGCGTGCACAACCCGCTCGGGAATACGCTCGCGATCAAATGCGGAGAGCTTTTCGATGGCGTGAATGTCCTGGAGAAGTTGAGGTCCGTCCGGACCAGCCGTCTGGGTATTCTGATTGTCCCCGACGGGGGCTCCGGCGTTTGTGGTGAGCTGCTTCTGTTGCTGTTGCGCAAAGAGAAGGCCTCCACCCAGGAATAGAGCGGCTACTATCGGTACTTTCATCAATCTCTCCATGTATGCACGGCGATGAACGCCGCATCTCCACCCTATCGGGTGAGCGCATCAGGAGGTAGCCGACTCGACCTATGCCATGTATAGAGATTTCTTATAAGTAAAAATACGGCGAATTACATCGCTTTCGATCTCTCGGAGGCTACAGAACGCAGCCATTTTATAAAAGCACTCAGAGGCTTGAAAGTGGCATTCGTCTTCAACCTTGCATAACCGATGCGGCGAAACTGCGGCTTGGGCAATGGGCTGATCGTGCAATGCGCGGCGTGGGAGGCAGCCATCAGAGGTGCGATCGTAACCCCTGCCCCTGCTGCGACAAGAGGAAAGATTGAGCCGAAGTGATCGGACTCAAATACCGGCGCCATCTCCGCACTGTTACGCTTGCAGGCCGTGAGCATGTTCTCGCGAAAGCAATGCCCTTCCTTGAGCAGCATGAGCCGTTCGCCGGAGAGATCGAAGTTGCGCGTCTCCTGCGGAGAGATGAGCCTGTGATTCTCAGGCGTTACCAGCACCAGCGGATCGTGCATGAGTTCGCTGCACACGATATCCGGGTCTCGCAGTGGAAGGCTTACGACGATGAGATCGAGGTCAGTTGTGCGCAGCTTCTGCACCAGGCTGCTTGTGATGTCTTCTGTAAGGATGACGTCGACCTCAGGATATTGGCGGGAGAATTCGGGAAGATGCGGAGCGACCAGATAAGGCAACACGGTTGGGATCACGCCAATCCGCAGAGGCCCGCGAATATCTGTTTCAAGCTGGCGGACCTGCGCAGAGGCTCGCTTCGATTGCTTTAGGATCTCCTGCGCGTACGGATAAAGCACCGTGCCTGCATGAGTCAGTCGAATAACGCGGCTCTGGCGCACAAACAACTCTGCGCCCAACGATTGTTCCAATCGACGGATCTGCTGCGAGAGCGAGGGCTGTGCGATGCCCTCTCGTTCTGCGGCCTTGGTAAAGCTACCCGTTTCTACGACTGCGCAGAAGTAACGAAGTTGATGGATTTCCATTCTTATTCTGATGATAAACCCGGCCGGAGATCAATTGAGGCGCTTGCAGATACCCTTCACGCGTTTATGGGAATGTCGTCTCGACCGGGAAGGCACGGCCACTAGCTGCATATACGAGACACAGAAGCTTGCGCGGTTTGATGCCCCGGAGGTTGTTGCGTAATCTTGCAGTACTTGCGATGTAACCACCGCGATGTGTGCCAAGGCTTTTTACAGGGAAAGGACGTATACGATGGCAATCCGTTATTCGATCAAAGGCCGGACGAACCCTCGTCATACTGCCTGGCTTAGAGAATCCGCCGGCTCACCTGCTGTTGGGACCCGACGCGCTGGAGTACGTAGGCAAGGATCTGGACTCCCTGCACTCCGAGTTCGCGGCGTGGGAGACCGTAACCAGATCGACCAACTTCGACTAGACTTTCTCTACTAAAAAGCCCATTCAGCCTTAGGCCGAATAGGTAGACTTCGGATATATTTGAAAGATATCGTCAGCCTTCGGTTGTCGATCTCGGGCCTCTCTCGGTGCTTCGCCAAAAAGACAGCCGGGAGAGGCTTTATTCGTTCCTCCCTCCAAATCACAAAACAAAACCTTCCCAACCTCATAAAAGACCGCCAGGAAGGCTTTGCTTGTGTCATAACGGCCCAATCGTCCTAAGGCTTCACCTTGTATACGAGCAGACCCGCGCCATCAATGTCGGTCTTGGGATGAATGACGAAGAAGATCCCGGCCTGCGGCACCAGGAGCGCCGTCTTACCACCGTTCGTCGGAATCCGCGCCACTTCGGTATAGCTGTCGGGAGTGTCCTGGTGATAGATGCTCAATCCCTGGCTTCCACTTACGTATAGCAGCTTCGCTGCTGCATCCCAGTTCATGTCGTCATTGTTCTCAACCATTGAGAGCTGTTGAACGATCTTGCCCTCAGGATTGAAGACATAGAGCTGCCCGGGTTTACGCCCACCCACAAAGATGCGGTGCAACTTCGAATCCACGATCAGAGCGGTATTCCTGTTCATATCGAGAGCTGTCCAAGTCGTGATGAGCTTGCGCGTGGAGAGATCGTATACCCCAACCTGCTTCTTATCGCGGATATTGACGTAAAGCCGATTGGCGCTGCGATCGATCCCTATCGCCTCAACATTATTCCCATCTACATCGAAGTCACCGATGAGCTTTCCCTGGTCCACCGAGAAAATCGAGATCTTAGAGGTCTCCATCTTTGCGGATACGCCTCCGTTGCCGATGTAATAAAGGCGATTCTCCTTGTCGTAATATGCGGCGTCCGGCGAGTCGCCCTTGCCCGTCGCTGAACCATCCACAAGCTGGATGCGATCCAGTCGATGAAAGTCCTCGCCCGATATCAGGACGAGAGAAGAATCGCCTCCATCGCAGATCATCAACTCATCCTTTTCGGGGGAAAAGGCGATGGAGTGCGGAGTCTTAAATCCGCCAATGCTCTGCAGATGTTTTCCAGTCATCAGGTCGAACATCTCAACAGAGTGATGAACCTCCGCTGTTACGAATAGATGCTTGCGCTTGAGGTCAACGGTAAGATGATCGAAGTCGCCCACAATCTCGGGCAACTCTGTCTGAGAGACAAGCGTGATGGGTGACTTCATATCCGCTGCTCGAGCGGGAAGCGTGGGCAGGCATGTCGTCAGCGCCAGCGCAGCATAAATCGACTTACGAATAAACATCTTTTTCCTCTCTTATTTAATTTCGAGAACGATCTGCACCATCTCAAAATTCTGATTTCAGTCAAGCGATCAACTTCCCTGCCATGAACAAATTTCATGGCAGTCGATGTACTGTTGCGGAAGAATCGCCTATTGGAAACTGCAAGACTTCAAGCCTTCCCTCGTCATCGAGCGGCTTGAAATCAATTTCAACGATTGAACCTTTGGTTTACCTTTAGATAACTCCGCAAGCCATCCAAATTAAAGCCACAGCAACGCAAATTTCATGGAAGCGTAAAGAACTAATAGATATCTAGATATCGGACCCGGTAGCTTAGCGAGCAATCCGCTGAATTAGTCCCCAACGGTGACTCAACCTGCGAGATATCTCTTCCGCGCCGCAGCAATCCAGCAGGCACAGGTCGTCGAGTCTTCGATAAGAAGACACATCCACCAGGTGAAAACTATTTGGTTGCGGCTGCGGAGGGAGGTGCGGAGTCACGGCTTGCGAGGACAAGAACGATCATTCCGACGATCGCCCATGTGTCATAGGCGAACAAAAGGTTCTTCCATAGAGGGGCAAGAAGAAAAGCTGGCAGGTGCGAAGAGTAGCTCCTGAGAAGGGCCTCACCAGGCACGAGAAAACATACCGACAACAGAAGAAGAAGGCGCGCCTGTCCACTTTCCTTGCCCTTGGCCAAAGCCCATAAAACCGCGAAGATCACAAAGCCCGCGCAATAGTTGCGCTGATAAACAGGAAGCAATGCGATCAGGCAAAGTGACGAAATTGCAGCCCAGTCGAGCCGCTGCAAAGGAATGAACTTCCATGCCCACCAGGCAAACAGGATCGCCGTGATGCCATAGGCAAAAAGATTCGTGAGCAGAAAACTACGCGTCATCCCATACAAAGGGACTTCCAGATTCAGCAGATCGAAGCGAGAGTCCGCCAAAGTGTAGTAACTGGCGACTCCATGAGGACCAAACAGATAATGAACATTGCTGCTATACACCTCTTTCCAACCTGGGACAGCGTGCAGCTTCCAGTAGGAAAAGATGGCTGCGGCTCCGGTAACGGAGATGCACCAGGCTAGTTCCGTCCAGCAGCAGAAAAACAGGAGCAGCGCGGCAGCAGGCGCACCGATCGTCGGCTTGAAACACAGAGCCAGAGCCACGAGGATACCGGCAATCGCGGGGCTGCTTCGAATTGACAGGAGAGCATGAGCCGCAAGGATAAAACCGAGAATGCTCAAATTGGCCGTGGCCATTCCAGCGTGAATCGGAGAGAACGCCAAGCCATAGGCGAGTAGCAATAGCCTCAAGTCCTTGCCCGGGAGTAGCCTGCCCAGGCGAAGAAGCAGGGCGATATACAGGGTGGCGCAAAGCACGGTATAGAGGACGACCGCCACATGCCACGGCAGTGCGCAAAAGGGGGCCATCCAGACCAAAGTAAGGGGAGGATATACCGGGCTGGAATCCGACTGGTTCAGTTGAACGGACAGCGGCGCTCCCAGCGTATGCCAAAGATTCAAAAAGCCTTCTTGTGGATACGGGTTCACCCCATGCCAAAACCGCCATCCCGCGACATAAGGCGAGGCAAAATCCGTGCCCATATGGTAGATAGCCCTGTATGGCCCGCGAAAGCAAAAAAAGAGCGCCGCGCAGGCTGTTACAAGCCACAAAAACATCTGCCGTCTGGAGCGATGGACCTCGGTCGATAACATGGCGATTCCGTCCATACTATCTGAATCTCACCCAGTTTATCGTTATCTTCAGGCAAGCCCTTCGGTGTACAGATGAATTGCTCCAAGCCACATCGCAGCCCTGTTTTCATCTGGCGCACCGGCGCTCTACGGGTAACCGCCGGTGCGCCGTCAGCCGACTCAGGCTTGCGTGTAGTCCATACCGTCCAGGTCGGCGATCAGGCCCGGCCCGGTTGGCTTCCAGTTCAGCTTCTGTTGCGTGATAGCGCTCGAGGACGGCATATCATGCCCGGCGAAGCGGCCAAGCCAGCCGAAGTGTGCCTCAGCCTCCTCGGGCTTGATGCTGACCACCGGCACTTTTAGTCCCCGGCCATGCGCTTCGACGATGGCCTTCATGGTCACGCCCTCCTCGTCCACCGCATGGTAGATCGCGCCCGGCTCTGCCCTCTCAAATGCCAGACGGTACAAGCGTGCCACATCGGAGACGTGCGCCGCGGGCCAGCGATTGCTGCCGTCGCCGATATATGCCGAGACTCCCTTTTCGCGGGCCACGGCAAGGAGATAGGGCACCAGCCCTTGCTTGCGTGTGTCGTGAACCTGCGGTAACCGCACCACTGAGGTGTTCACGCCGCGCGCCGTCAACTTCTTCACTGCCGCCTCCGAAGCCGCACGCGGGTTCCATGCAGCAGTCGGGCCGTCCTCCGTCGATGCCTTGCCGTTCTCGTTAGCTGCGATCGCCGTGCCTGAGGTCACGACGAACGGCCGGTTCGAGCCCAGCAGTACCTCCCCCATCGCGATGATCGCATTGCGATCATCTGCAGCGTTCTTCTCAAACTGGGAGAAGTCATGGTTGAAGGCCAGGTGGATCACGCCATCGGAATCGGCTGCGCCCTTGCGCAGGCTGTCGAGGTCCTCGATATTTCCATGCAGCACCTCGGCTCCCACCGCACGTAGTTTTTCAGCACCGACGTCCGAGCGCGTCAGCCCCAGTACGCTATGCCCCGCTTTGATTAGCTCCGGCACAAGCTCCGACCCAATAAAACCGGGCGCTCCAGTTATAAAGATACGCATAACAATCTCTCCTTTAGATCTCAAGAACACGCGGCCTATCTGCGCCGACGATCAATAGATGGATCTCAACATCCGGACGATCTATACTAAAAGTCCGCATGATCGGCTCAATCGTCTTGTCTCCCCCAAAATCCGAGACTCAGTTCTTGCAGCCAGGTCTGGCGTCTACTCTCCGTATGGATCCTCTCTCCGAGGTTCTGGCCCTGCTCAAGCCTCAGAGCTTAACCTCCGGCGGCTTTATGGTGCCGGGCGATATGGCCATTTACTTCCCGAAGCATCAGGGCATCAAGTGCTACGCCATGCTCGCCGGCCAATGCTGGCTGGTGGTCGAAGGCGTGCCCGAGCCTGTGTTACTCCAGGCCGGGGACTGTTTCCTGCTCCCGCGCGGACTTCCCTTCCGGCTCACCACGGATCTCTCGCTCGAACCGGTCCACTACACACTCGCGTGGGGCTACCTCAGCAAAGGCAAGGACGTCCCGGTGGTCCCCGAAGGTGCCCGATACATCGCAGGAGGCTTCTTCGGGTTCACAGGAAGCCACGCCGAGATGCTTCTGAGCTCGCTGCCGTCCATCGTCCACATCCGCCGCGAGTCGGACAAGGCCGCCATGCGCTGGTCGCTCGAGCGCCTTCGCGAGGAGCTTCGGGACCCACAACCCGGTGGTTCGCTGATTGCGCAACAACTCGCCTACATGATGCTTATCCAAGCCCTGCGCCTGCATCTGGCTGACGCCGCCAGCGCCGGTCGAGGCTGGCTTTCTGCACTGTCTGACAAGCACATGAGCATCGCCATCATTAGCATGCACAACGACCCAGGATATCCCTGGACGCTGCAATCGCTGGCCGAACGTGTCGGCGTGTCGCGCTCGGTCTTCGCACTACGCTTCCGCGAGACCGTCGGCACCACTCCCATGGAGTACCTCACCCGCTGGCGCATGCTTCTGGCTGCCGACCGGCTGAAGAACTCCTCAGACGGCCTCTCCGCTATCGCTCAGTCGCTCGGCTACGAGTCTGAGAGCGCCTTCGGTAAGGCCTTCCGCCGCATTATGGGCTGCTCTCCAAGACAGTACGCTCGGCCGGGTGTGCTGCGCGCTATTTCTGCGAAGCAAGGCCCTGAAGAGCACGAAATTGTTGTAACCGGATAGAAGACTCTATGCGTTGCGAAGGTCGATTTGTCTTCGTAATACACTCATTGTCGGCAGGCGATCACTGACGATAAACCGATGTCACAGTTTCAATCCCCCCGTGGGGGGAGGAGATCGCATCACTCAAGTGCGACTGCCGAGACGCCATCGAGGCAAGTCAGCATCGTTCAATCCGCTTCGTCTGGTCAGGACATATATCGCAACCAGGGCCGCGGCAAACCCCGATGACGCACCTACGCCAAGTGCCCACCGGGGACCGAAACGGTTTGCCACCCAACCCACAATCGGAGCACCTATCGGCGTACCTCCAAGCGCGACGGCGAGGCGCAGGGCCATGACTCGGCCGCGCATGGCAGGCTCTGTCGTGAGCTGCATCATACTGTTGGTCGCGTTGGTAAGTGTCAGGGCCGCAACACCAATGACCACAAGAGCAGCGGCGAACCACCAGTAACCGGGCGCCAGCGCAGCCAGGGTGCATCCGATTCCGAAGACCACTGAGCCGACAAATAATGAGCCGAACTTCGGCTTGGCACGACCTGCTGCGATCAACGCTCCAGAGATGGTACCAATAGCCATGATGGAGGACAGCAATCCGAAGCCTCGTGCATCGGTGTGGAAGACTTTGACAGCCATCGTCGAAGTAAAGATCGGAAAGTTGAGTCCGAAGGTCCCGATCAGAAACAGCATGACCAGGATCGCTCGGAGATCCTGACGACCCCAGACATAGCGGAATCCTTCTAGAAAACCTCCGCCACTGCGTCGGGCTCTTGTGTTTGGATACAGCTCGGAAACGCGGAACATCGACATCGAGATCAAGACCGCAGCGAATGACAGGCCATTGATCGCAAACGCCCACCCAGTTCCCACCTTCGCTATGAGCAGACCAGCAACTGCAGGACCGATCATACGGCCAGCATTGAAGGATGTAGAGTTCAGCGCCACTGCATTATGGAGGTGCTCGTCGCCCACCAACTCGGCCACGAAAGTCTGGCGCACGGGAGCATCCAATGCGGCCGCCGAGCCAAACAAAAATGCAAATACATAGACCTGCCAAAGACGGATGTTGCCCGCGATCGTAAGGACTCCCAGAGCCAGGGCCAACACTCCCATCGTCGCTTGGGTGACCATCAGGAGCTTGCGCTGGTTGAGATGATCCGCGGCAAACCCGGTCCAAGGCAACAAAAGAAGCTGCGGTGCAAACTGCAACGCCATAACGATCCCAACAGCGGAGGCATCATGATGTGTGAGCTGCGTAAGGACGAGCCAGTCCTGAGCAACACGTTGCATCCATGTCCCGATGTTAGAGACCAGAGCGCCCGCTGACCACACACGAAAATTGAAGATGCTCAAAGCGCGGAAAGCACTCGCCGCTGGATTCTTCATGAACGTTCCGGAGAATTGCCTCCGTGAAACTGGCCGAAATGCCGTGCTGAGAACAGGCCAATCAGCATTGCGCCAACCGCAAGAGCAAGAACGTCCCTTATTGATCTCAGTTCAAAGTTGCCAACGTGCACCACGAGAAGATAGCCGACAATGGCGTTGAAGAAGCCCCATAGAACGTTCACTGTAGACGAGGAAAGCCCTTCGCCGGAAGGCTTTGCGAAGGGAGATTGGAAGGGCCGTCCCATCATGCCGCTGACAAGATGCGGAATGGCGTTGGCCAGAAATAATCCCCCCAAGAAGTACGACACAAGATGAAGCCTGTTCATGGTTATAAGCTCCTCGTCGCCAGCAGGTTAAGAATGTCGTTGGTTGAGCCTGTTTCTCCGAGTCGGGGGAAAACACTTGCAAGACTGTACTCGTGCGCTTCGGAGCGCGAATCGGTCATGGCATCGAGGGCAAGCGTTACATTGAAGCCTGCCTCATAGGCCTGGCGAGCCGTGGCTTCGACGCCGGTTCCGGTCGCCACTCCAGTGACAATGACCTGCGTTACCCCGTTGGCCTTCAATTGCGCTTCTAGATCTGTACTCGCAAACGCGCCCCACGTCCGCTTCGTCACCACGATATCGCTGGCCTGGCGATTCAGCTCCGGAATCAGATCGCTGAATCCCTCGGGTAGCGTCGAGAAACGGCGCGGCTGCTCCGTCCGACCTGGTGCGCCTCCAGCGACATTGACCAGAACGACCGGGAGATTGCGCTGACGAAAGGCATCAAGCAAAGCGCAGGTTCGCTCAATGACTCCAGCAACCGGATGGATAAAGGGTAAGTTGATAATGCCTTTCTGGAGATCAACGACAATAAGGGCGGTCTTTGGATCAAGCGTTGTGACTGGCATTAGGTTCTTCTCCTCGGATGGATCTAAATGAGAGTTAAGCGGTTGTACTCGAAGACATCAGTCTTCAATAAGGCGCGCGAGCAGGTCGACGGCAGAAGCAAGCCTCTCCTGTTCCTGGGAAGAGAGCTTCTTCTGGATTGTGGTTGTGAGCCAATCCTGCCTTGCGGCGCGACCATCCCTGAGTAACTTCTGGCATTTTCGGGAGAGTGACATCAAGGTCTGTCGTCTATCGTTCGGGTCCGGCGAGCCGTTCACCAATCCGGCTTCCAGCAACGATGTGATGATGGTGCTCATCGACTGAGGGCGCATTCCCTCAGCTCGGGCCAGGCTCGACACCGCCGCGGGACCGTCTCTCTCGATACGAAGCAGAACGGAGACTTGCGAAGGCGTCAAATCGTTCTGCCCACCTTGTTCACGCAGCTTTCGCTTGAGCTTGCCAAAGAGTGCCCGAAGCTCTGCTGCAAGTGCAGAGGCGCGCCCAGCTTGAGAAGGATTCACCCGATCATTCATAGAACCAGTATGACATGTATACAGTTTATCTGTACAGTTAGACTGCACATGCAAAGCGCATGTATTCCTGTTTCCACTCTGTTCTCGGGCGGGTTCATGGCTCGAGGCCATGTCGATGGCGAAGCGAGAGTGGAGATGACGCCCTTCTCTATGCAGTAGCCTGCGGCAAGCAATCTTCGTCTTCGCGCTGTGTCAGTCAATAGCTCGACGCGCCTCTAGACAATTCCAACAGAAGGCACAGATACCGCTCACTCACGTCACGCTCACAGGCATGGCCGACCGCACTACGCCGTCGCTCAGTGCTTAGAAGTTTCCCGAGGGATGTCCTTCAGTGCAAGATGATCCATACTCCTGGCGCCAACAAAAATACGTCTGCGAGGACACCAGACTTCCATACATCAAAGAACCGCCAGTAGGAACAATGGCCGCCATCGAAGTTTTAGCCATCTTATGCACTCTGCCCGTCCTCTACTATTTTGTCATCTCTGATACATGCGTTCTCAGCTCAGCCATCTCATTTAAAAGGGCTTGAAGAACCGAGGGGGTAGAAAAAAGTGACCTCCTGGGTACGCTCAGGCCGTCACCGAAGACAAACGGGAGGCACAGAACGCACTCGCGGCACTCATCGCCGGGCAAACAATCCCGCCAATGCAGGGAGCAGGAACAAGCGTCCAAACAGGCGCTTCCGCCTAACTGAACCCATCTGCACCCGCGTTTGCACCCATTTCCTGTGTTCGCGCTTACATAAGATGTTGATTTGATGGTGGGCACAGCAGGATTCGAACCTACGACTTCCACCGTGTGAAGGTGGTCGAAGGGTAGACGGCTATTGATTCTAAAAGGGTTAATAGCCGGTTTGGTGGCAAAAAACCGGCATTCTGGGCGCTATTTGCCCCCAAAATGCCCCCAACTTTTCAGTGGGCAATGGACTGACCGTGGCGGATCAGTCCACCAACTCATTCCCAATTTGGAAATTGGCCTACAGGAGGTCCATTACCGACCCCGTCACTGACGATATGCCGACTTATAAGGATCCCAATGTGGCAGGACTGATGCTGCTCGGCGGCGGCGGAAGCAGGCGAACCCGAGACCCGCTCAGACGAGAGGCCTTCCCATATAGAATTAGTGGGCTTCTCCTCGGCTCCTGAAATGCACAGCACATTGCGGTCGATAATCGCTAAATCCCTTATGGGGAGAGGCGCGCTGGCAGCCGCATGCATTCATAAGCCGTTCGTCGAGCTGTCGTAAGGAGCTTTTGCTATGTGGGCGGACAACGAAACCTCAGATGATTTGATTGGATTCCAGGTCCACGCAGACCTTATTCGCAACGTCGTTTCAGACGATAGGATGTTGCCCGTCACCATTGGGCTGTTCGGCGACTGGGGCGGTGGTAAGACGAGCATTATGAAAATGCTGCAACGCGATCTCGCGCCCGACCGATGGAGCGACCAAGATGTGGAACAGACTCTCTACCAAGACGTCGCTGTTGTCTACTTCAATGGCTGGCTATTCGAAGGCTACGACGACGCCAAGTCGGCGATCCTCTCATCGATCCTTCTCTCTTTGGGTGATCATAAGAGATTCGGGCCAAAGATTCGCGATAACGCCGTCTCGTTATTGAAGTCGGTTGAATGGATGCGGTTAGCAAAATTCGGATTGAAGCATGTCGTAGTTCCAGCGGTTGCCGCTGCTGCAACGGGTGGCATGGCCGCGATTCCGGCAGTACTCGCCGCTTCAGCAGGACTCGGCCATGCCACCAAGGAAAAATCCGAAGGAGAGGGCTCCCACGATAAGGCAGAAAGCGAAGGGTCCTGGTTCAAGGCCAAGGAAGAGGAACACGCATCAAACGTCCGCACGTTTCGCGAACGTTTCAGCAAGCTTCTCGTGGACAGCGACATCAAAACTCTCGTTGTCTTGATCGATGACCTTGATCGCTGCAGTCCAGAGCGCGTAATCGAAAACCTAGAAGCGATCAAGTTGTTTTTGAGCGTTCCATCTACTGCTTTTGTTATCGGTGCTGATCCTCGCATTGTTGAGCACGCAATCCGCCTCCGCTATACGGAGCGAGCGGGAGGTGAAGAAACAGTAGAGAACAAGCGCTTAGTCAAGGATTACCTCGAAAAGGTAATCCAGATTCCGTACCGCTTACCTCGACTATCCAGCTCGGAGATAGAGACCTACATGTCTCTGCTTTTCTGCGGACTCTACCTCGGGAAGAACGATTCCGACCGCTGTATCGCTCAAAGCCACAGGGAACGGACGGCTAATCGCTACAGCGCATTCGGGTTTGCTAAGGTGAAAGAGACATTGGGCAAAGAGCCAAATGGATCGCTGAGCGAATCGCTCATTTTTTCCGCTACTGCAGCCCCCTTGATTGCTAAAGGACTTGAAGGCAATCCAAGGCAAGTGAAACGCTTTCTGAATGCGTTCATTCTGCGGAAGAAACTTGCAGAGGTCGCAAAGCTTAGTCACATCAAGGACGACGTGCTCGTCAAGCTCATGATCCTCGAATACACCGACGATGGATTGTTTAAAGACCTGTTTGCGAAACAGGCCAGCCAAGCAGGCCTTCCATTGGAACTTGCTGCTCTTGAGAAAGCTGGTTCAGACGAAAGCGCCTATAACGAAGCTTCTAAAGATCTGATCAAGGGTTGGCGGGACGACGCTACCCGGAAGTGGATTGCTCTTGAACCGGCTCTGGCGAACGTCGACTTGAGGGATTACTTCTGGATTGCGCGGGATAAGCTGGACGCGACCTTTGCCGGCCTTTCGATGGTCAGTCCGCTCACGAGGGCAGTACTGGCAGACCTTCTTTCGGGCGTCACGGTACAGCGGAACACCGGCCTCGAAACGGCGAAGCAGCTTGGAGGCGATGAACTCAAGATGCTCTATGAACTCCTTGACCAAGCAATTATGCGCCAGCCGGACGATAAGAAGGGGTTTGACGCGATGCGCTTATTGATGGAAAAAGGTATTGCAGGCGCCGGAGAACGGTACAACGGAATGCTCCTCGCAGTTCCATTTTCCAAGGCAAATATCGCTGCAGGCACCGATGTAGGGAATCTTGTCAATGCCCATGCGGAGTTTCGGACAGTACTCCAGCCTGCCCTCAACCGACTCAAGGAGTCGAATGAAAAAATCGGAGCCGCATACAGGACAACGACCAAAGGGGGCAAGAAATAATGGGTACATCCGCTCCTTACGATGCGCCACCGAGCTGGGAACATGTGAAGGCCGATGTCACGCGGCTCGCGAAAGACGGTAACATTCCGGCTGCCAGGCTACGACGACTCGTCCAAAAGGTAGTTCATGCCAACGGGGGCAAGACCGAGATGTCAAGGGGCGACCGGCGAGGTGCTCCCGGCGGGGCCGGATCTGCCGCGCCAGCCCGCGCCGTAGCGGGTCGTTTAGCAAACTTCATCTCGGATGTTCAGCAGTTTGGCCTTTCCGAAGCCGCCAAACGCGCCGGGCTGGGAAATCTCGATGGCATGTCCGTCAGCGACGTGCTGAACACGCTCCTTGATCGACTGGGTGGCGAATCAAGCACGATTGATGACGCCGATGCACGTCAAGCGCTTTCCGATCTTCAAGAAGAGCTTCTAGCCGAAGCCAAGACCGTAGAAGACGTGGAAGCGATTCTCTCAAATCTGGAACTCAATATCGAAGGATTGTTGGAACGCTATTTCGGTCACTACATCTTCGAGCAATTCAGTCGCGTCTTTTACGAACGTTTGGTGCAACGAGTAGGAGCGCAGCAAGCCGTGTCTTTTCTTGGTCAGATCAGGGAGTTCATTAGGTCTTCCTTGGCAGGCCGAGCCTTGGAACGTGACTTGTCGAAGGTTGATTGGGGAGGAACCGATGGCGCGAACATCGTCAACGATATTTGCGCCCAGACGCTGGAGGTCTTTGGAGCCTAATGCCTTACACGGTTGTGATCGACAAACTAGCTTCTACATCAGAGAAATTCCCAGTTGTCAGTATCAAAGATCATGACGGCAAATCGGTCGGCACACTCGATGTGCAGTCGACGGCCTTTGGGCTGAAGCGCTTGCCAAATCGAGTCGCAATTGACTTTCTACTAATTGCGGCCACAGTTTACAGTCTCGATAAGATCGTTCTGAGAACCGATGCATCGAACTCCTGGACCCGCGTCTTTGATGTCACCATCCCGGTTAGCGAGACCGGCCTATGGACCAACGCGTCCAGTAGTTTGAATGCCTGTGTCTCTTTCTTGACTGGAGATACATGGACCTTCAATTTTGTTGAAGCCAAACGTCAACTGCTCGGTGCTTCCGCGATTGGCCGCGTGATTCCAAAAATCGCAGAAATCGGTGCCGTCTCGTTGTTTTCTGGAGGGATGGATTCACTCGCAGGCGTGATCGACTGGCTGGAAGGAAATCCGAGCAAAGGTCTTCTTCTCGCCGGACATCATGACGGGCAGATGACCGGGCCCTTCGGGGATCAAAAGAACATTTTGCCGACCCTTCGTAAAACGTACCCCGGCCGTATTGCTCAATCTCTGGTACGTGTCGGCAATACCGGCGAGTCTTCCGAGATTACGTTACGGGGTCGCTCGCTTTTGTTCATCGCGGTCGCGGTGTGTGTGGCATCCGGATACGGATTCGAAGGCCCGCTTATCTTGCCAGAGAACGGTACGATCGCGCTAAACGTTCCACTTAGTCCTTCACGTCGAGGATCTTGTAGCACGCGCACCGCACACCCGTTCTACATTGCTCTGCTGGCACAAGTCTTCGCAGAGGTGGGACTGAAATATCCCATAGAAAATCCCCTCATGATGAAGACAAAGGGTGAGGTAGCTCGCACATGCGCCAACCAAGCGCTTTTCCGAGAACTAGTTGGGTCTTCAGTTTCGTGCGCGAAGCGCGGACACAAAAGAACGTGGACAAATAAGCATGTGAAGTCGTGCGGTCGGTGCATGCCCTGCATCTATCGCCGCGCAGCTCTCCAATCCGCAGGCCTCGACAACGAGCTCTATGGGAGCGACATCTGCGCCGGTGAAGTCGACTTCAACGACACCAAGACGGAAGGACCAGCGGACCTCCGTGCGTGCCTTTCATTCGTGCAAAGGAACCCATCGCGGCGGGAGATTGCCACCCTCCTTCTGGCAAATGGTTCCTTGGACGTGATCCACCTGGACAGCTATGCTGATCTCGTTGTTCGAGCATTCGAAGAGATTCGCCAACTATTTCGCGCGAAGGGAACGAAGGAGCTAAAGCGAATGGCGGGGATTAAAATTTGATCCTCGATATGCATTGCCATCTGGATCGCTACCCTAATCCTCGTGAGATCGCGAAAGAGGCAGAGCAGGCTGGCGTGGCCATTGTTGCGATCACGAACCTTCCAAGTCATTTCGCGGCCGGTAAAGAACCTGCTTCGCGTCTAAAGAATGTGCGACTTTCTTTGGGATTACATCCAATGTTGGCACCGCACTCGCAGCGCGAACTAGACCTTTTCTCACAACTCGAACCTTCTACCTCATACATCGGCGAAGTTGGACTTGACTTCTCCAAAGACGGCATCGGCACTAAAGAGAAGCAGATCGAGTCGTTTCGATTCGTGTTGGAACGGATTGCAGGAAAAGGCAAGATTCTCTCAATTCATTCGCGGAAAGCTGAAAGCGAAGTCCTCTCATGTCTTCGTGATGATTCAATTACTGGCGCGACATTTCACTGGTACACCGGAACAAAGGAGGTGTTGTCAAAGATCCTCGACGCCGGCCACTTCCTCTCAGTCAACAGCGCGATGCTGAAAAGCAGTAGTGGAAAAGAATTGTTGGCTGGAGTTCCGCCCTCGTGTTGTCTCCTTGAAACAGATGGCCCCTATACCAAACTAGGGCGGCTTCCAGCCCGTCCCGTACATCTCCATCAAGTTGTCGAGCAACTCAGTGGTTTGTGGTCGCTGTCGATCGATGCTACCCAGGAGAAGATCGCACATAATTTCCGGACGATGCTTCAAAGATGCAGTGAAGGACAAGGATCTAGTCGTCTCCGGTAAAGCTTGCCCTTCGTCCTGCAGATCTAAGATAAGTATCGATAAACGCTCTTCCCGTCACCAATGACGAGAAGCGACTTCACGTTACAAATCAGTTCTCGATGAGCGCATTGGCGATTTACCATCAATCGAGGTCTCATTCACGACGATGGCGCCGACTCTGTATCAATTCGAGCATCCGTGGCATTGGCTCACTTCCGGACAAAATGCGACGGCGATTGCGGTCTTGATTTCGTTCATAGTGAGCCTTGTCACGATCATCGTCCTCATCAGAACGTTCGTCGCTGTCAACCGGCAAGCAGTAGCGGCGGATCGTCAGGCTATTGCTGCAGAAGAGCAAGCAAAGGTCGCACGCAAGCAGACCGAAGTGGCCGAAGAACAAAGACTTCTAGCGGAAAGGGCTACGGCGGCGGCCGAAGAGCAGGTCAAGGCATCCAGCGCTGCCACGGCAGTTTCAGAAGCTCAGCGAGTCGCAGCCGAGCAGAACGCAAAGGCAGCTCAGTTCCAAGGCGAACTGATCCGTCATCAACTGCTGGCACAACTGCGCCCCATCTTAGTTGTCAGGCTCGAACTAGCGACACCTAACCACGGCGACCGATATGTGCTGCAAAATCATGGCCAGGGGGTTGCGTCCGAGATCTCCGCGATATTTCGCCGAGTCACCCCCTTAGAGGCGATTCAGGTCTCTCAAACAATCCTTGGACCTCAACAGGATGCGGACATCAGTGCGAGTCTGACCACTCTTCCTGAGCGCGGATTCCAGATACGCTACAAGTCTCAAGATGGGCGAAACTTCGTGACCTATGCGGAGCCCTGGGACAAGAATCCGAAGGGCTTTCAACAGGTCACGATGGAGACAAACGATAACGGAGGATGGAAAGCCGATCCAGCAATACCCGGAGTGCCGCAGGAAAATCCTTCTTAGCCGAGAGTCGTACTCCGCAGACATGCTTTACCGAACTTCTCTTCTAGGAGGAGCACAAGATCGTCTGCCGAACGAAAACCCTCGATTTCAGCGCGGGTGAGTATCAGAATTTTCGTACCGCGCCGATCAAACGCTGCTCGAATCTCATCGTTTGCAGCCGTGCGCTCGTTCGCATCGCCCGTTACGCCGTTTGCGGCAACAAGAATTCCTACCTCTAGCCTGGTTGATTCAACCTTGCCGATAAAGTCGCGAACGGTGGCGCTTCCTACTGCTGCCTGCCAGTTCTTACACTCAACGACAAGATACTGAGGCAAAAACTCGATGGGACTAAGCCGAGGGTTGTTGAAAAGGAACAGGTCGAATTCCGCGGAGTTTCCATGGTTTACGAAGTCTCGATGAAGGACGCGAACCCCAGGTAAGGCACACAGGCTCCAAGTCATAATATCTTCGAGCGCGGCTCCGACTTCTTCAGTTGTCGTTGCAGCGTCTCCTTCTTGTAGCCGCTTCGCAATCTTGCGAAAGGGGAACGGCATCAACGCACCCCGTGCACAAGGCGATTTCGTTCGTGCCGTACCCAAGACGCCAATTCTCGATCCCGCAACCGAGCTTCAAAGTCCGCCCGGCTAATGACGAAAACATTGGGAATGGAAAGAAGGTTGCTGCGTACAGACGCCGAAAGATCTGTACCACAGATAATCAGGCCACAGCCGAAGCCTGAAGACGCGACAAGATGACCAAGCCGCAACTGAATGTCTCTGGCTGTTGCCGTGTCGAGCCTGGTTTTCACCTCTATCGCGGCGGGATTGAAAAACTCTTTGTCCATCTCCGGGCACCACATCAGAAGGTCTGCGACAGCTTGATCTCTGTCTCTGCGGTCGGGCACGGTCACTCGCCCACCTGCTGCAATGACCAGGTTGGCAATTTCTTCTTCGAAGGCCGAAGCAAACCCCTGCACATGCTTTGGGGCCCCGATCTTTCGCGGTGATTTGGACTTCGCCTTCGCTTGTCGCTTGGCCTTGGGTGTTGCAAGACTTTCGACGAGCAAACCCAACTGAAAGCTGAGGAGTCTTGAGTCTTTGAGATCGGTTTTCAGATGATGCAGGTTGGACGCATCGAACGGCATTGCGAAAGTGCCTGTAGTCAACAGCGCAACAGGTATGCCCCGACCAAGCGCAAAACCGATTTCGAGAGCACTATTGGCACCAAGAGTTTCGCTTGAGGCGACTGCTAGTAAAAAGTCAGCTTCACGGATCGCCTTTGATATAGCCTCCATCAGCGGAACCGCACTCGACAGGCCATCGGCCCACTGCCAGCTAATGCCTTGGGCGTCTAGGGCCTGTTGCAACGCAGACAAATCCAAGCCGTAGGGTGCGGTGATGAAGCATTTCTTGAGCATAAGAACCTTCAGAGATCATACGTTTGACACGGCACGACCGCCATTCGGCAAGTCGCGGCAGACTAGGAAGACTTGTCTTCGAAGGTGAGTTTCAGCGTCTGCGTATTGTCGCTTTCTCTTGAGTACGTGGCTTTGGGACCAACGATCGTGAGCTTGCTGAAATCGAGGTCTGTGTTGAAGGAACTGTCCACTTCGAACGCGATCGAGATCACAATCTTCCGATGTGACAGCAACTCCCCGCCTCCACCTGTGACCGTGGGATACTGCTCGACCTCCTTGATCGCTGAAACGATCGCGTCGGGCAGCGTCTTATCCAAACTGCGGGCTTCGCCATGAGGCGCTTTCCAGTCATTGATCAATCTGCGAAACCAATCACCTACTGCGGAATGCGCTTCCAACATCCCGCCATGAGCGGCTGGTGGCGTAGGCACTGAGTATGTGATGTCCGTTTCTTGAGTAGCTTTCGACTTGCGTTCTGCACCTGCAGTGAAGACGCTGAGGATCGTGAGGTTTCCCGTAGCGTCTGACGTTGTCACACCCTGGAAATCAAATTCCGCCGTTGACAGCGGAGGGTACGGCGCAGACTTTGGGCTGTCTTTCTTGAGCAGCTCCTGGTCAGCCGCCAACTGCTTGTTAGCTTCTGCCAAGAGCTGTTCGACACAAGGAATGAGGTAAGAAAGCGGCACGAGATGCTTTGGGTCTTTCACAGCAGCTTGCGTCTCGGCTGCGGTGCAGGTACTGTCCGATTTCGGCTTCATCGGCGCTTGTTGCTGTTGTTGCTGTTGCTGCTGTCCTGGTGCCTGACCACGCGCAACAGGCGGCAGATGGAAAAGGAAGGCGAACACGAGAAGCATGGCGTAGAGGCGGGACAGTTTCACTAGAAGCTCCACAAGTGGTGTGTATAGCTAATACGGGGTTGCTGACCAAATTACTGGAACCTTTGTGCCGCGGCAAATGAATTAACCACGCACGCTTTCCGTCGGCACCTAACGACATAGAGTGCGATTCCGGCAAGACTGGTTTCGGCGCGCTAACGCCCGCTCTTGCCGTATTTCTGAATCCACGAAGCCACGTCCGTATAGTCCTTGAGCGAGAGTTGATACCGATGTCTCTCCTGCATTGCCCTTGCATCTTTCGAGTACGAAGAGGTTGTGACGAGCATGGCACTGCTAGCCTGATAGTCCGCTAGAGTGCCGTACAGCGTTCGTACCATTCCGACACCAATCCTGCGGTCTTCGCGATATTTCTTGGCGTCAACGAGACAGAGTATGTCTCCGATGTCAGTCTTCATCGTTGCAAGAATGTCCTTGCCTCCGTCACGGGTTGCTTGCGTCAGCATGACCTCGTGACCCATATCGCGTAGCAATTCCGCGATCAGTTCCTCGTACTGACGAGGAGTGAGTTTATGAATGTCCGTTGGCTCTCTCTTGAGTTTTTGGATCAGATCATCGGTTGCGCTAAGAATCACAGGCTTGGCAGCAAGCGCAAGGCTGCGTCGCTCACTCGCAGGCACATCGCCGATATCGTAAAGATTTCCGGAGAGGATTCGCTGCAACTGCTCGCGCGACATGGAATTCGCCAATGTGGCGAGAATGGCGAGTGCCTCAGGATGACCATTGACTGCGGCTATGACGCGTAGAGCAGATTTCTCGTCGATGCTCGACAGCGACAGTTTCGCCCGCAGTAAGGCTTCTGCGTCGATCTCTGGAAGCCGTGTAAGAACCAGTTGCTCGACTCCGCGTAGCTCAACCTCTTTCCGGCTGGTGACAACGACCCGTTCCACGATCTTCCAGTTCACGGCATCGCGGTAAAGTTCCATGAACCGCCGCTGAGGAACCTCTTCGGCACCGTCGAAGATTACGGTCACGCCCCGCCGGTAGCGCCATTCCACGCTGCGACCGTCGAAGATTTCAAGGAAGTTCGGGCGGTCGCGCGTCCACTCGCGGCAAGCGATATAGATTGGCGTCAATTCCTCAGCGTGAAGCTCCAGAAAACGTCTGACGAGCGCAGTTTTTCCGATTCCAGGCTCACCGACAACTGAGATGGCATCCCCAAAGTGCCGTCTATAAGGGCCGATCCGTTCGGATAGCCACTCCAATTCCGGCTCGCGACCGATGAACGGACGAGGGGCGTGAGGCGGAGCGAATTGACTTTGATCTGCCATGGGTGAAGAAACGTATTCCTGATGTTTCGAGCCTCCAGTCTAGTTGGCTCTTCTACTCCCGAGCAATGGACGCCAAGATCGTCGCTCATCATGTTGCTTCCAGTTGTCAGCGGAGATCCACCCATTGATTGTTTTTTGTTTGCGGGAGAAGGGTTCTTCCCGGCTGGAAGCCGCATAAGCGGCTTCCAGCCCCCATCTCTGCGGGCCTCTTAGAGACTGTTACGAAACTCCTAGACACCTTCGCCCCCAAATTCCAGAGCTAATCACTTGCGATAAGGCGATTTGGCACACGTCCAGGAGCACTGCTGACGAGCACGGCGTTTCCCGAGACTGATACCAATAGAGCTTGATAGTCTGGTCCATATGCACAAAGTGCTCGACCTCGACCTCGATTTCTTCAGCTGGCCGATTGTTCGTGGACCAGTGGACGGGCGGCCCTCTGATGCTGAGCATAAGTGTGTTTCGCCAGAGGTAGTCCGAACCTTCTTGGAGTCTCAGAGTGGGTTGTCACGCGAGCAGAAGATTCCGGGTCATTTCTGCCAAACCCACGATGGCGCTTTCAACGCTTGGAGGAAATGGCGGACAGAGGGTACCCTTTCGCAGAGCTTTGAAGTAGACCACGTAGACGCCCACTCGGATCTTTCATACGGCGATGCCAGCTGGCACTACATCCTCACACAGTTCCTTGAGCTTCCTGTTGACGAGCGCTCCGACCCGGAACGAGGAGTTCATCGCCTAAATGAAGGTACCTATCTAACCTTCGCCATCGCAAATCGCTGGATCAGCTCTCTCTCCTACGTATATCCGACCTTTCAAGATCAAGATTCTGGCAACGCAAAGGGCGGACGCGACGACGGCTACCCGCCTGACCTAAACCGTCTGCTCTTCAGAAACCAAGAGTTTGATCCGGGATTCATCGAACTCCGGCATCTCTCGAAGTCGGATGCGGACAACATGATGTTTGGGCAGAGAGTTGGTCATCCCATCTCGATCGAACCCGCTGTTCCTATCCGTTTCATTCCAGGGGACAAGTTCTCAGGTTCGCACTATTCTCATATCATCTTGGCCCACTCAGCTGAATATTGCCCGCCGGCTGCTGACGAGTTGATCTCGGTGATCCGCGAATACTTTGTCGAGGTCAATCTCTGACGAGGCTGGAGTTATGATTCCTCCGCTGAAATCGGCTTCTCGGAGATATTCTGCTGCTTTTCTCCATTGACGAGAACAGGCCAACGCACTCATCGAGCTTGGGATAGCGAGATTGGTCCTCATAAACGCCGTTGTGGTGATCAAAGTCTCAGAATAGACCTCGATGAGCGCTTTGGTCTGTTATCAACAACTGAATATCGAAATCATCGAAAAAGAGACCCTTCTGGAACCACGGGGGCAGCAGGCGGGAGCGCGGGCATCCTGCCCGTTGTATCCGAACCTATCGTTCCACTGAAGGCAGCTTACGGGACACAAAGGTAGTTTTTATCTTGTTGCTTTTTGATGAGATTAAGTACGGACAGGTCGAGACTACTGAATGAGTGTTGTCAGCGCGGAAAAACGATTTATTACATCTTCTGGTCTTTCAAGGCGATTGGTCACAGTAAAGTGCATTCCAGACTTATCGTTGTAAAGCATGACACTCACTTCATCGCCCTCGGACTCGAAGTGGACAGAGGTGCTCTGGTCAGGCGCGATCAAATGTATCGTCTCTGTATCAGCGATGGTGAACATGAAACGATCTGATAGTTCCTTTACCTTGCCACATGCTACGGTAATGCGCATCCCGTCGCCCGTGTTCACCATGAGCATTGTGTCGAGACGTTCCCAATGGCGAAATAGTTCACACACACGCTTGAGGTCTCTCTTCGGTTTTGCTCGCTCATCCTTCGGCCTAGCTGAAAAGCCATCGCTAAAATCGCCTTGACGAAAAAAGCCGACATTGATTGGCAGGTCGCCAATCTCGGTAACTTCGATTCGGTCGTATAGATCGGTCGACAGGACTGCATGAACGCCAAAGTCGTTCCTGAAAAGAAAGGACGTTCGGCGCTCATCCAGGCTCAACTCGCTGAGCGTACCCGTGAAGATCACGCCAGCGCGAGCGGAGTATTCAAGCTCGATACGTTTGTCAGCCCACTCTTGCAGAAGAGCCAGCGCCCGTTTCCTCTTAGGCGTCATGCGCGGGGGCCAAATGATTCGCTTTGGAGTCGGTTTTTTTGCTTTCATCTTCATTCTCCAGAGTGATTAGCCATTAAGTTCGTAACCGGACAAGTGTTTGCGTCCGGCTTTGTGGTCTGAAGCTAGGATTGTCTGAAGCTGTTCGACACACAGCTGCTCAGTCGTGCGTTAACCATATATATGGTGCGGACCCACGCCAAATCTGTCACCACAGGCATCGCAAGTCACAACTCTCCACGTGTCATGTTTTGGCGCATGAATGTCCTTTTGGTCCTGCTTGATCGCTACGGGCGACATCGTGTTCAGTTCACTTTTATAAGGTTCGCTTATGGCTAGACCTTCTTAAAAATGAACGTAATGTATTCGCTCGGATCGGTTGTTTTGTGAAGGCTTCCATCAGGCTGCGCGACGTTGCTGCCTATCGTGCCGGACGGGAAGCATCCGCATAACTCCCACCCGTTCTCACCTGCACTCTCGAAGAACTCATGGAACCCGCCGTAACATCCATCCATCGAAGCCTTGATCTCTGAGTCAATGGTTCCTGCCCATCGGTTATACGTCGCAATCCCGTACTTCACTTTCGCCATTGCTTCTCTCCTGCATAAAAGTAGAGCATGGAGAGTGCAGTGGAGAAGCGGGACACGGTGTTATGCGTAGTAACGCGGAATGTACCCTAGTCTGAATCTGTAGGATCAGTCGCCCGAAATAAGGATAGGGCTTCTCTGCAAAGCATTCCACTCACTGCGACATTGCTTGGGCATCACTCCTCGCCTCGCCATAGCCGCCCCAAGTAGCTGACGACAAGTACCGACAAACGTTTTTTCCGTCATCTTAGAATGACTTCCGAGGAGCCGATTGCCAGTACCGATCAAGAAAATCCATTACAGGACAGGCAAAGATGGTGTGAGAAAACCTATGCTGATATGCTAATAGGCATAGGTTTTATAACATGCTCGCCACTCAACGAACCCGTGCTCTCGATCTTCTAAAGGCCAGAGGGATGCTTCGTCTTCGGGACTTTATTGCTGAAAACATTGAGCCGGAGACTCTGGCGCGACTGGTCAGAGAGGAGCAAGTCATTCGCCCCGCACGTGGGCTTTACCAGCTTCCAGATACTGAGATCGAAGCAGCTTACATGCTTGCCGAGGCTTCTGTGCTCGTGCCCAAAGGAATTGTCTGCCTCATCTCAGCTCTCCAATTTCATGAACTGACGCTCCAGATGCCTTCCGCCGTGTGGATGGCAATCGAACGTACCGCATGGCGGCCTATGATCAGCTATCCGCCCATTCGCTTTGTCCGGTTTAGCGGATGGGCTATGACCGAGGGAGTAGAGATGTATCTCATTCAATCCCGCGAAGTCCCGATCACAAACCCTGCGCGAACCATCGTGGACTGCTTTCGGTACCGCAACAAGATTGGCATTGACGTAGCCATAGAAGGACTGCGCGAAGGTATTCGACATCGCAAATGTACGCCGGATCAGCTTTGGCAATATGCGAAGAAAGCGCGGGTCTGGACGGTAATGCGTCCCTATGTCGAAACGGTGGTATCCGATGCCGCATGAAACTCGTAACGTCGGAGCTTCGGTAAGGGCGAGGCTCCTCGCTCGCTCACGAGCAGAAAGCTCTGACTATCAAATCCTTCTGACAAGATACGCACTGGAGAGGCTGCTCTACCGGCTGAGTGTCTCCGCGCACCATGACCGCTTCATCCTCAAGGGCGCATTGCTCTTTGTGACATGGCTTCCAGATCCATTCCGGCCAACGCGAGACCTTGATCTACTCGGCTATGGAGCCAGCACCCCGGAGGCACTTGCCGACACCTTCAAAGCTATATGCTCAACTCCTGTTCCTGACGACGGCGTTACTTTCGACGTTGAGGGCATAACGGCTGTGCCGATCCGCGAAGACGTTGAGTACGGAGGGGTCCGAGTCCGTACCCAGGCGATCATCGACGGCGCACGCATACCCATTCAGGTAGACATCGGCTTTGGGGATGTCATCACGCCGGGGCCCGTCGAGATCGACTACCCCGCCCTCCTCGACTCGCCAGCACCGCATCTCCGCGCCTATCCGGTTGAAACCGTAATTGCGGAAAAGTTCAACGCTATGGTGACGCTGGGGATTGCCAATAGTCGGCTTAAAGACTTCTATGACCTTTGGCTGATCTCCCGTACCTTTGAATTGGATCGTGCTGTTTTGTTCGCTGCTGTGCAACGAACCTTTGAGCAACGGGAAACTCCCATACCAACTGACATACCCACAGGATTGACGGATCAATATGGGGAGCAGTGGGGTATGCAGTGGAAAGCCTTTCTAAAACGTGAGCACATGAACGCTGCGCCAAATGACCTGCTTAAGTTGATCGCAGATTTGCGTAGCTTTCTGGTTCCATTGACGATCCCACCCCGTACAGACTCCTACTGGATCTCTGGCGGCCCTTGGTCAATCCGCAAGAATTAGTATCGGGCGAGCCTATAACGCAAACAATGAAACCCACGTATTTTTACGTGGATATAATTCCGCGCATCCGACTCGGGCGTAAAACTGAACTAATCAGGGTCCAGGAAGTATTGCGGAGGCTTTGCATATATCTGAGCAAGCTGGATGAGTTCAAACACTTCGATACTGCGCTCGCCGGTCTCGCATTTGGAGAGGAAGGAATGCGACCTTTCCATCCGCGCGGAGACTTCACGCTGGGTCAGGCCCACGTCTTCGCGGGCCGAGATCAGTTTTTGGAGAAATCTGTCGTAGAGGGCCTGATGGGGCGTAGTTCTCCCCTTCCGCGAGATTCGAGTCTCAGGCTTCTTCTGTTTCTTCACCTTTCAAGTGTGGGTAACGCTTGACGAATCCCCTAATAAGGGACAGGCTAGTTAGCATCGAATCCTTCACAGGAGGCAGACGTGGCGAAAGACTATGTGGAATGTACCGAAGTTGCAGGCAAAACCATTAAGACGCTCAAGATATACAAGGATGACGTAGACGGCTGCGAAACTCTGATCGAATTCACAGACGGCACATCGTTCTCCAGTTCCGTCTCCTGCCAGCCTATCGTGAAAGGTACCTTATTCAAGGGCGGCGTTGGGACTCCACTCGTCATCCGCGACTACGAACTATAGGAATATTTCGCTCTGCCGCAGCGTCGTCATTCCATTTTGGAATGACGCTCTCCCCAAAAGTCATTGGACGTTTCCGCGCGATGCCCTTAGCTTTGCGCCTAGCTGACAACACTACGTCAGCAGAGGTGCATATATGCTCAGACTCCGCCGCCCATTCCGATTGAAAAAACCTCTCAGTCGGTCGTCCAATCCCCCCACCAAACGGTGGACGCAACCCTTCTCCAAACGAAAACTTCTCCACGCAGCGCGTGTGATGGGGCCGACTCTGGTCGCCCTCACATTCGCCGGCGTTGCTCATGCCCAGGGAACGATGGACTTCTCCGGGGCAACGACGCTCATGACAACCTTCAAGACCACGCTTTTGAAATCGGTGCGCGAGGCAGCCGAAAAGCGCGGCTATGTTGTCGAAGGCTTCGCCCCGACATCCCGTGCCGCCAACCAGCTCCGCGACGCCAGTATCTCTGCCGACACCCTACAGGGTTTCCTTGTCCGTGTCCGCCACCCAAGCCCCGACCGTCACCTTTACATGGTCGATGAATCCAGTCTCGCCAGTACCAAACAGGTGCGTGACTTCCTCGCCAAACTCGAATCCAGCGACCGTGTGTTGTTCATCGGAGACACCCGCCAGCATCAGGGCGTCGAAGCGGGCAAGCCCTTCGAGCAGTTGGTCAACGCTGGAATGAAGACCACCCAGCTTGACCAGATTGTGCGTCAACGAGAAGCCCCGGAATTACTTAAGGCAGTCGAGCATCTTTCGCGCGGCGAAGTCGCCGAGGGAGTCGCCCTGTTGGAACAACAAGGCCGTGTCACCGAGATTGCCGATGCCCAGCAGCGCATCGCTGCGATTGCGCGAAGCTACGCCGCCAGCCCGGACAACACCATCGTCGTATCGCCCGACAACGCCTCACGCCGTCAGATCAATCAGGCCGTGCGTTCCGAGTTGCAGGCCCTTGGCATAGTCGCCACAGAAGATCATGCGGTGCGCGTGCTCGCTCCGCGTTCCGATATGACCGGAGCGGATCGTACCTGGGCCGCTCGCTATGCAGTGAATGACGTACTCCACTATCCGCGCGGCAGTCAGGACATCGGCATTGAAAAGCAAAGCTATACGAAGGTCATTGCAACGCAACCCAAAGATAATCTGCTCACCGTTCAGAAAGAGGACGGAACTAGCCTCACCTACAACCCCGCGCGGTTATATGGCGTAAACGTCTACCGCGAACTGGAGCGGGAGTTTTCTACAGGCGACCGTCTCTCCTTCACCGCCCCGTCTAAAGAGTTGGGCGTTGCCAACCGTGACCTTGGCACGGTCGAGCGCATCGACAAACATGGCCACCTTTCCGTGAAGATGGACAGTGGCAAATCCGTCAGCTTCGATGCCAACGCGATGCGGCATTTCGACCACGGCTATGCCGTGACCTCGCACAGTTCGCAAGGTCTCACCGCCGACCGGGTACTGGTGAATATCGATAGCCACGTTCGTCCCAACCTCATCAACGACAGGTTCGCCTACGTTTCCGTCTCTCGCGCCGCCCACGATGCCCAACTGTTTACGGACTCAGCGGCTTCGCTGGCGGCCAATCTAAGCCATGCTGTTACGAAGTCGTCCGCACTTTCGACCGCAGAGACCATTGCAGCAGGTTTGTCGATGTAGAACGGCGACAACACCTCGCGGACAGATAGCGACAACTTGGCTTGCTTCGCTTTTCACTAAAGGGAAGCAAGGAACCGCATGAGGTTTTCATCGTCACGCCAGCGCTTCCGTCCTCGCATTGGGCTGAGTGAAAGAAGCGATTTCCGGAATCGCTCTGGCGTAAGCCGGATGTAGCGTTCGATGGAGTGCGGCCCTATCTGTCCCAGATACGCACTCATCGCGGGCAGCGTCTGGTTCATGTTGGACCCATCTTTGAGCCATTCTGTGATCCGATGCACCGCGAAGCTACACCGAAAATCAGACATGCGAGGCCAACCGGGCACCCCGTCGCGCCGTCGCGCGTTGACGTGTCTGACTAACCGGGCGAAGTAGTGCTGCATCGATGCGGTCGGAATGGAACAGCCCGACTTCTTTATAAAGAGGCGCTCGTTCGCCTTGTTCGACCCGAACCGCCACTTGAAATACTCGCGCAAGATCCCGCAAAGTTCTTCGCTGATCGGAATGGTGCGCCGCCGCCGAGAGCGCGGTTCGAAGACCGCGAGGGTCTTCTTTTTGAAATTGATGTCCAGACGTGCCAACAGAACGGCCTCGGCTGGCGTGATTCCCGTGGCATACAAAAGTAAAAGAATCATCCGATACGTCTTTGGCTCCAGCGCAGTCAGCCGATCCTTCCCAACCTTCGCGGTGCCTTGGAGCAAGCATCGGATTTCTGCGTGGTTGTAAACGTAAGGAAGAAAGGTGGAACGGACGCGCAACCTTCTATGCGGCATCAAAAACGGCTCCATGACGCCGAGGGCAGTCCAATACTCGAAGAGACGGCGCACGAGCAGGTACTTCACCTGCCAGATGTAAGGTTCTTTGGAATTCAAATCCAGGTAGCTGGCGACATCTTGGGTTGTGACCTCGCTGAGATGGATGTCGCCGACCAGCTGGTTGAAGCGCCGTAACATGGCCTCCGGTTGCCGATACGCCACCCTCGCATCCCGCTTGCGCGCCACGAAAAGCTCGATCCCCTCCGCGAGCCTCATCGAAAACCGCCCAGACTGAACGCCGCGACCTTGCGCAAGGCAGCCGCCGAAGACTTCGCATACACGCTCACGGAGGTCTGGTCGCGATGGCCCAGGAAATCGGCAATCTCAGCCAGAGAATGGCCTTTCTGCAAGAGCTGCGTCGCGCAGGAATGGCGCAACCCGCGCGGCCCAGGTTGCGGAGAGGTGATTCCCAGAGCGTCCGCCCGCCTGCGCACCAGAGTGAGAAGAGCTCCCACGGGGATGGTTCGATACGGAGTGTGGACGGTGACGAAAAGGCTGCGACTTTCGCACGCAGGTCTGCCATTCTTCAGATATTGCAGGATGGCGTCGCCCACTTCGTATTGCAGCGGAAAGCGCTGCGTTCCTCCATGCTTGGCTCTGCGGATCAAGATGCTCTCGTCATACCAGTCGATGTCATCGACGGTTAGCCGCGTTACTTCGCTACTGCGCAATCCATACACAGAGAGCAAAAGCAGGATCGCCCTCGCGCGAAGGTCGGTTGATTTGCCTCCGGAGGCCGAGGCAATCATCCTTCGTACTTCTCGCCAGCATGGTCCGCGTGGGTTGGGATCGTACCTTGGTACTGACGGAACATGAATGCCGGCGGCGATCCGGTTTTTCGTAAGCCCCTCGCGTTCGGCATAACGAAAGAAGACGCGTAACGCCACGCACGCCGATACAACGGTACGCAGCTTGACCCTCGGAATGCAGTCTTCCGCGATGTAGCGTTCGACATCCTGAAGCGTGATGTCCGCAAATGACTCGCGTCTGTGTTCTGCCCATCGCAGAAACCAGAGCACCCGGTGTCCGCTATTGATGACACTCCCCGGCGTCATGCCTCGCGTCACCTTGATGTGAAAGATATAGCTCGGCATCAAGTCCCCGTAGGGCGTCGGTCGCTTTGGAGCCGCAAGGAAGAGGTTGCGATACTGTAGCCAATTAATCGCCGCTCTTCTGAAATCGTCGAATGCGACCGAAGAAACAATTCTTTCCGAGGAGGCTTCGATGCTTTGTTTCCAACGCAGGATTCCCTGATCGACTTCCTCCTGGGTCACCGTGGAGTTAGAGCGTAGGCCAAGAAGAGGAATTAAGTTCAGCAGTTTCCGGCTGATCGAATGCACCCTCTTTCTGCTGGTGCCCCGTTGGAGCAGGTGGTTCAGATACTCGTCTCGCTCCGCCAACAAAGGCGCGGAAATATGTTGCTCGTGATGGGCTTTTTGTTGGAAGGGATACTTATAACTCTTCATTTTCTCTCGCCCTACGCTAACACGCTACGGCAACCGCGCATGACCTTCCGGCGAATAGCGCCCTGAGCCGACCAAGATAAAGACCCGTATTGGGGAGGATGTTTCCTCCCCGCTGCGACCGCGTACGCGTTCTCCGGCTCCCACCTCAGCGGGGAGGTCCACCCTGTGCCAGAAGACTTCATACTTGACGAAAAGAGTTCATGGTTGTGATGAAGTCAGTGGTGATCCTAGTGAGCTTTTTACCGAGTTGCAACGAAAGATGAGAGTCAACGAGCTGAAGCGTTTGTATCAAACATTGGAACAACGCGAGCAGTGCCAGTCCAGCCACCCGTTCCGAATGTGTATCAACGACTAGGTGGTTGTCGTTGCGTGATATTGAGTCTCCGATACCGCTAACGCCCCAATGCTCCCAATCGGAAAGTTCAGCGTATGGGCCGTCGTACAGCTCTCGACCCGCGACATCGGCCATGTCCAACAGAGTGGTTCCACCGTACCATTTCCGATGATACGGATCGGACGATCCTAGCTTCGGCTTCTTGAGACGATGCAGATGTCCGAATGTATTCAAGCCGAGTTGATTCTGCGTGATGACCACCTCTTCGACGGACAAACCCTCTTGCAGACGGCCTTGAATAAGCCGCCAATCGTGGATGATCGCAAATGATCGCCAGCGTCGCGCCCTGGCTTCAGGATCATGCCATGTCCACAGAAGTTGATACAGACCATCAATCATCGTCCGCGCAAGGAGTCCGGCATCGCGCCTCGGTTCCAAAGACAGTAATGATTCAGCATGTTGAATTTGCTTGTAGAGAAACTGCATCGCCATGAAACCGAAGTCATCGTCCTCGCGGATAGGTACGCCTCTGGAAGATTCATCTGCCAATACGAGGATCATCCTCGCCTGGTCACGCAAGAAAGGGACTTCTCGCGGGTCGCGATGGAAGAGTTTGGTCGAATCCATCAAGCGATTCTAAATGGATACTCCGCCCTACAAGGCAAAGACAGTCAGTGAAGAGTATCCCGCTAGGAAAATCTCCATCGGTTTGAAGATCATGGCTTGATTTTCCTTACAACGAGGCGGCGAGGTTATGCACCCAGTGTCCTAGAGCCGGCAGAAACGGGGCGATCAGTGTCATGTGATTGGCGGCGGCGCTGATGAACTCTTCATACCTCTTCGTGCCAGATTCGCGCTCGGTCGAAACCTCAAGACCGTTGAGTGCTGTTTGCAGCCGAGTACGTTCCGTAGCGTCGGCAATCCCTTGCTCCAAGGCAGATCGAATCTCTCCGAACGGAGATGCCTGATGAACGACATTGGTCGAATTGTCGGTCGAGCTGAAATTAATCCTCGAATTAGGTCCGTGCAGATTGAAGGTCTGAGACACTTGCGCCTCCTTTGGCTTTTCCGCAGGCGGCGACATGGCTTGTTGCAGAGCCGCCGTGCCCGCCAGATTCTCTACTTCGAGCTTTAGTACCAGAGAATACTCCTGGCTAAAGACATCGAGCCACCGTAACGAAGTCTCCTGATCTGTTCGCTCCCATACGCGTTCCGGTTCGTATACGGCATATCGGGAGGGTTCCATCACGAGGAGGTGTGGAGCTTGCCATTTCCTCCAAAAGATTCGCTCTTCAATGTCTTCGTTCGGATCATAGGGCTGTTCGTCACAAACGCCCTTTACCCACATCGGAATTTTATGGCGATGATGGTCAATGAGTTCTTCAGAAAGCTGTTTGGCCCAGTCAATCGGGCCGAACGACACGTTCTTCCCGTTCGCGAAACCCATTTGCAGCAGGCCCTTGAAAATGAGCTGTATCTGGAACTTCAAGCCGTCCATGTAAAGGTCATAGAACGCTTTGAAGATCGCGGGTGGCGTCCGTCGCGAGAGCATCTTGTCAAAGCGTTGGCTTGCCGCAGGCCCCACTCGCTGTTTCAAGTGTGGAAGCGCCTCGGCATATTCTTGGAGGTTCCTGGTCCCCGCCTTGGGCGTTTGACCGTGGAGTTGCCAGAAGCACAACTGTTCTGTCGTCCAGCCGAATTGAAAATGAATGGTATCGAAGGATTTCCGAAGGTGTTCTACCGCCGCAGACAATTCGGAAGGAACTGTTGTCTTGACGACATCTGTTTGTCCAGACATGCTCTTGAACCTCGATCAGTGACAGCAGACGCTCAAGCGTGGGCCAGTTCGCGTTTGCTCTTGCTCGACTTTGCCGTAGATGCCTTGAGGGAAGGAAGTGCTTTCCCCGTCGCTTTCGGTGATGTCACCTTGACCCGCGCATCCAGGTTGAGCCGGGCGGCAAACTGAATCAACTTCGTAATGCTGATGCGGGAGATCCTTCCCCGCAGAAGGTTGCTTACGTCCGGTTGGTGCGCTTTGAGCGTCGCCACCAGATACGCTTGGGTGAATCCGTGTTGCTCGATATGCTGCACCAACGCTTGCCAAATCTCAGCTTTGACCTTCATCTCCAACGTCTCCGCAGGAGAGAAGCCGAGGTCGTCGAAGATGTCGCCCTTGGTGATGTGTTCCGGCTTATTGCTTGCGTTTTTCACGTTTCCGTTCCTCCAGAATCCTTTGCTTCACCTGCGACAACCGGCTCGTAGCGGTATTCAAATCCTTGCGCTCGGTTTTGGCAGTGTCTTTTTCAAAGCAGTCCAGCACGTAGATCGTGTCTTCGATGCGGGCTAAATACACCATCCGATACCAGGTCTTTTCGTCGGAGTCTTTCAGCTCGAACACGCCTGCACCGATGGACTGCATAGGCCGAACATTTAATTTCGCTGGCCGCCCGTTCTGCATCTCGCGTAACGAGTTGCCGAAATCCCATTGGATCGCCTTCGGCCATGACTTGAGGACCTTCCACGAGTCGCCCTCCCAGGAGATCGTAGCCAAGCGGTTTCGTTCAGTCGGCGGCACACTCTTACTTTATAGTATTCGTACTATAAATGCAAAAAAACAGAATAAGAAGAGCCCTTTCGCCGCGACCGCTGCTCATTTTCAATACGAGAGACCCCCGACAGAACTTGAAATGCCAGGTTTAGTCCTCGATTCATTTGATACAGCGTTTATGCGCGGGTATCGCCGCCGACTCATGTAGCTCCATCATCGAGACAGGTTGATCGCAAATGTGGCACTTTATCGCCGGGTTGGCATCTGTAACGCCACGCCGCCACGGCTCAACCGGGACGGTAGAGAATGTCACCGGAGCCGTGACGTGTTCACCGCCGAACTGGTCAACCAGTACCACGCGACGGGTAAGCCTATCGAGCCCCTTGACGATGATCGGCCTAACCGAAAAGTGAATCAGTGAGGGATCGTCATAAGGGCCGGCGACAATGAATGGGAAGAACACTCCGAATGGTTTCGTGCCCTTCAAATACGCCTGCACAATCTTCAATGGGACTTCTGACTTGTGAGCCAGGTTCGCATGAAGCGTCAGGTTGAGCATCGGCTCTTTCCCTTTAGCTCCGATGTGCCATTTGGGTTCAGGAGCAGTGAGGACAACTACTGACAAACTTGTTTTCTTGGACGGAGCAGCCGCCTTACCAAATAACTTTCTGATGCCGTTGAGCGGCGTATCTTCTAGCCAAGACCTGACGACCGTCGCTCCTGCCCAGCCCAAAACCGCAACCGCGGGGCCGACGACCCAGATCCACTCGCTCCAATCCATAAGAAAATTATAGGTTGCCGTGGCAAACGGCGGTGAACCCGACAGGACGACATGACCCTTAAAAGCTTTGCGAAAGCTATTTTCATCATCCTCTCGATTGCAACGGCGATCTGCGGTTTCAGGGCAGCACGTCTCTGGTATCTCTCAAGCCTGCCGACTCCGCCGGAGTTCGAGGAGCCACGGTCCTCCATTAGTGACGACATTGAAGGGCACGCGCTGGGTATTCTAGTCACCTTGCAGAGCACGCAGCAAGCGATAGCAGCCGCATCTCTCCTTAACAAGAAAGCCGCGATATGGAGCGCATGGACCGCCGGTTTCAGCGCAGCAGCGGCGTTCGTTTCTCTCTTTGAATAATGAAAAGCGCGTGAGCTGCCGCTAAGTCAGCCACCACACTTCACCCGCAGAGCCTTTAAGGTCGGGTCGAATAATCAACTTCCGCCGAGGGCCGATGCCGCAAGCTGACCGAGTGCGGGCAGGAAGGGGCCGAGGACCGTCATCGCATTAGCGGAAACTGAGAACAACTTCTGAAATTTATCCGAGTAGCTTTCTGTACCTGCCGACGTTTGAAGTTCGGTGACAGCAGACAGCATCTGCTCGCGCTGGGGTCCAAGGACTCCCGCTTCGATTGCAGACCTGATTTTGTCGAATAGCTCCGTCTCCCCGATGTTTGCGATATTGCTGGAGGAATCGACGCTCTGGAGATTGACGCGGGCGTTTGGGCCATGGACGTTGTAAATATTGGTGACGTTCGCGGCTGAGGCACGTAGCGATGGTATCGGAGTTCCGAGCTTTTCGACCTTCATTTGGTAGTTCGGGCTAATCGCTCCTGACAAGCCAGGATGATACCCGGTGTCCATCACCTGAAACCGTTCAAGTGTGCCGTTTGGTAAAGTGCGCTCGACCGTATCCCCATCCTCGACCTGAAGAGTGTGATTGAAGGTGGTAAGCGTCTTCTGCGAGAGAAGCCCTTTAAAATCAATCTTCCGTCCATCGTTCTTGACCAGCGTAAAAGGGTTGTTGGTCATTGCCTGCAAGCTCATATTCTCTCCCGCGCACCATCGCGCAATCCGATTATCTCAGGGAGGAGTTGCACTCCTCCCTGTCTCCAGCCGCTGTGCGTCTTCCGCCACCCACCACAGCGGGACGTTCCCTCCCGCAACGCCCTCCCTACAGGCCAAAGCCAAAAGCGATAAGGAGAGGACCGAATTTCTTCTTTTATCAAGTGCCCCCTTCATGCGGCTTTATGGCAGAGCCGGTCGGAACCCGTCAAGGGTGTTCGCTGACGCTCCATGAACGCGCAGACGTGCGCGCGCCCTTGACCGAACCCGCCTCGTCCCTGCCCGCCGCCAAAACCATGAAGGGGGGCACTCAACAAAAGAAATTTGGTTGAGAGCCAAAGGCGAACAGCCCTCCTTCACGGAGGAAACACCCATGCAGACCGTAGCCACCACCAGCACCCGTCGCCTCACCAGCGAAAACCCTGAACCGCCGCAGCAACGGCAACAGCCCCAGACGGCGAGAGAAGTGATCGCCGCCAACATCAAGAGCCTCATCGAGCAGCTTGAGGCCGGACACTCCGATGCACTCACCGCGTACCTCACGGCGATGAGCCGCTTCCATAACTACAGCTTTGGCAACATCCTCGAAATCGCACGGCAGAAGCCGGACGCTACGCAGGTGGCCGGGTTCTGGAAATGGAAAGAGGTTGGCCGCAGTGTCAAGAAGGGCGAGAAGGGCATCCGCATCATTGCCCCCATCGTCGGCGTTCGTCGCAAGAAGGACACCGAAGCCGACAAGGACGTGACCAAGCAGAACACGGCGGTCTTGGTTGGGTTCCGTTCGGCGCATGTCTTCGACGTGTCGCAGACCGAAGGCGCAGAGCTTCCCGAACTGCGCGAAATGTCCGGCGACGTGGGCGAGAACCGCGACCGCTTGCTGTCCTTCATCGAACAGCAGGGTATCGAACTTGTCTTTACCGAGAAGATTGCTCCCGCGCTGGGGATGAGCTACGGCGGGCGCATCGCCATCCTTCCGGGGCAGTCGAAGGCCGAGGAGTTCGCAACGCTGGTGCATGAAGTCGCGCATGAGATGTTGCACAAGGCTGAACGCCGCACCGCCACCACGAAGACGGTACGCGAGACCGAAGCCGAGGCGATTGCGTTTGTGATTGCCAAGGCCATAGGGCTGGACACCGGCACCGCTTCCGCCGACTACATCCAGCTTTACCACGGCAACGCTTCCTTACTGGCCGAGAGCTTGGAAGTGGTGCAGCAGACCTCCGCCGTCATCCTCGCCGCATTGAAGCCGCCGACCGCAGAACAGGCGGCGATGCCCGATGCAGAACTGGCTCAGGTGGCGTAATGAAAACAGTCCTTGCCATTCTCAAGAAGGCCGGAGGTTGGCACCACGGCCTTTACCTCACAGTCGAGAACCCACCGCATGTCGCCCTCGTGATTGACGCGATGGACGAGTCCGGCCCATGTGGTCTCCCGGCTTTGTCCGTCGCCCAATACGCCGACGCACTGGCGAAGCCTGAGATGTGTTTCGAGCTTGGCCTTGCGGGTGGAGCGCACCTTACCCCGTTTTATTACCGCGACGACCACGCGGGTGTCGAACAGTTCTCCCGCACCATCGACGGCGAGAACTATGTGTTCATCCGTGACCTCTACGACGAACACGAAAAGCTCGCCGCGCTGTGGGACAAGAATCTCCGCGCCCAGGGCTTTGCCGAAGCCTTCGCACGGCAGCGGCAGACCCCACGCGCCTGACCCGTTTCCGTTCCCCGGAGCGGACACAGGCCAGCGTGTACGCCCCATGACCCCATGCAGTGCAACCCCGCTCGAAAGGAGCCATCACCATGAATACCACCATCGTCAACGCCACCGAGTACCGCGACCTTCCCCTCACCATGCTCACCGAGTCCGCCACCAACCCGCGCCGTCTCTTCGAGGAGGCCAGCCTGAAAGAGTTGGCCGAAACCATCCGCAGCCAGGGTGTTCTCTCGCCGTTGCTCGTCCGTCCCTTGAATGAGCGCGGCTTTGAGATTGTCTTTGGCGCACGGCGTTACCGCGCCGCGAAGATGGCCGAAGCTGCCACTGTGCCTGTCCGCATCAAGTACATGACCGATGCCGAAGTGTTGGAGGCGCAGTTGATTGAATTATCTGTAGTGGTCAAGAGATTTCTTTCTGTTTTCGCGGGCCTGCACGTCATGGACATGTCCACGACGTGCAGATTTGTTATTTGAGGAAGGTATCGCAAGCTGTCCATAGGCTCGTTCCAGTTGTTCTTTGAGCTCGTTGTTGTTGGCTTCCAGATCCTTGACGCGGAGTCGCAGTGTGGCGATCACTCGCTCCTGCGAGATGAGCCGTCGATGGTTCGTATCGTTCTGCACGGGCGTCTTCGATACGGCGCGAAGCTTCACGATGCGATCTCGTAGAGGTTTGGTGCTGTAGAGCCAGGCGGTGGATACGCCGGCGTGGGCCGCGACCGTGCGGAAGTTGATCGCGATCTCTTCCACTTGCATACGACGGATGGCGGCTTGCGCTTTCTCCAGCGCGGCGGCGGTTCTGAGCTTTGCGCTACGCTTCAGCCCTTCTGTATTTCTACGCATGTGTCTCCTCCAGAGTGGTGATGATGTTTACCAGATTCGTTCGTTTGCGCGCATTCATCTCGCTTTGTCGCGTCCAGCCGTTCGCATCGGCTTTGGCGATGACGCGTTCGGTCTCGCGCAGTTCGGCACGATGAACGTCCAGGAAGGTGATGTCGGTGCGGAAGTGAGCGCAGTTCAGACAGGCGTTCGGATGAGGGCAAGGGCCAGCCACCGTGGGGATCGCACAGTAGCCATTGGTCAGAGCCTGCGCGAGCACGTTACGGGTGAACCACTGCAGCTCGACCGTATCGTTGACGCTGTCTTCCACGACCTTATGTCCAGCGACATCAACCAGCGTGCCTGCAAGATACTCAGAGAGTTTCTCCCGCATCGTGCTGTCGTGGATATGGGCGTAACGGCTGGTCATCTCGGGGCCCTTGTGCCCAGGTAGCGCTGGATGATGTGGTGAGGTACGCCGAGATTGATCATGCGCGTGCCCACCGTGTGGCGGAACTGGTGTGACTGGAAGCGGAAGAGGTTCCCATTCGCATCCGTGATGCGATGGTTGTAGGCGAGCTGATTGATGACCTGCGCGAAGCTGGCCTGGCGGATCGGACGACCCCGTTCGCTGGGGAACAGAAGGTAGAAGTCTCGATGACGTTCCCGAACTGACGCTTGCTGCTCCTGCACGACATGCGCTATCTCCTGCGATACAGGGATCGCGTTCTCCCGCCGAACCTTGCCCTGGAGGTAACGGAGATAGTAGATGCCACGCGCGTCCTGCGAGAGGCAGTCCAGCGAGAGCTGCAGCAGCTCGCTGATTCGCATGCCGCACTCTTGCAAGATGAGCACCTTCCGCATCCACGATGGCTTCAGGTCATGAAGGTGCTGGTTCAGTTGGTCGAGCACCGTCGAAGGGATATAACGAGGCTGATGCTTCATTGGCTGCGGAACCTCTTCGTCGTGGATCAGCCGCTCGGGACCAACCGGCAACCACCGCTCACGATGAGCCATTTCAAGGAACGTCCGCAGGTTGATGACATGGTTCTTTCTCGCGCCGGTACACACTCGGCTCGGAAGGTAGCTCAGATAGCGCAACAGCAGCGGACGCGTGATCGAACGGGCCGTGGCTTGAGGCTTGGCGGCAGCGAGGAACTCCGAGAAGCAGACCAGAGATTGCAGCCGTGTTCGACACGTTCCCTCCGCATAGATCGGGAGACTGTATGCAAGATGTGACTTTGCCGCGACACGGAGCCAGGGCTGCCTGATCTTCAGGAAGTTCAGCGGCCCCGGAGACAGCGTTGGGTTGTGCAGCATTGATACGCGTCGCAGATCCCATATGTCCTTTTCCTGCTCCGGTCGGTCATCATACGCGTCGCTCAGAACAAGGTATGCCTGCCGCAGAGTGCTGATATACGCGCTATCGCGCGGTGTCACACGCGGTTGCTGGCTGCTATCCATGCGATGGGTTATGCCCATGCGATACATCCCGCAGCGTCGAAGATAAGCCGTGTACGAACGCTTCCACGATTCCAGGTCACGCTCCATGAGCGATACCGGAAGATGCTTTAGGCTGTTGAGCCATCTCACGAGCAGATGCACCCTCGTCAGCTCTTGTGTGCTTGTCCACTGGCCCTCAGCGAACTTCTTCCAGAACGCATACTTCAGCTCTCCGTTGATCGTTCTCGACTTGCATTCGAGCCGGAGACGACGTTGGTTTGCCTTCAGCGATAGACCTTGCATCGGCAGCTCTGCATGTCCCAGACATCTTCCGCCCAGAAGCCCTTTAGTTGAGCGAGAAGGCGATGCTGCTTGGCGTGATTCCACTCCGCGCATCGGCGGCTCATCGTTCACGCTCCCGCAGATAGCGTGCGTACGCCGCTCCCATATCTTCACCGGACAGATGCGCGTAGGTGCTCGTCGTAGTCTGGATATGGGCGTGACCCAGCCGCTTTTGCACATAGGCCGCATCCCATCCAGCTCGCAGCAACTCGGTTGCATGCGTGTGCCGGAACATGTGTGGCGTTATATGCAGCCCAGTTCGCTTACCGAGAGCGCGGAACAGATCGATGACGGTCGCATAGTTCATCGGAGCCCCGATGCGGCCGCCCCAGCAGTTCACGAACACGTAGTCGTTCGAAGCTTCTTGGCACTCGTGCACGAGGTAGTCTGCATACAGCGACATGGCCTCCTTTGAGACATGGACGACGTAGGCGGTGCGCGACTTTGCGCGTGCCCCATTCAGATTTAGACGTGGAACGATTTCGATCTCGCCATCGAACGAACGGATATCTGCGTGTCGCAGGCCAAGCACTTGGCCGATGCGCATCCCACTTTCATACAGCAGGCACAACAGCAAGCGATCCCGAAGATGGATGCAGGCATCCAGCAGCCGCTGAACGTCGGCGGCTATAAGAACCTTGGGCAACAGCTTCGTTGTTCGCACACGCATCACAGCTTGTCGCAGAGATTGTGTCCGATTGATTTGGTGAAGAAACGGCTTGTAGGGACTCTTTGCTCCGAAGCGGCGTGAACGGCTGATCTCCGTCTCTACACCCAGCCTGTCCTGATATTCATAGAACGATCCCACTGCCGCCAGCACTACGTTGATTGTCGAGTCGGAACGCGGCTCCTTGGCCTTCCTCGATGACAGACGTAGCCAGCCCACGAATGTGGCCAGATCGGTCAGAGCCAGCTTCTTCCAGTTGCGACGGGAGTCTATCAGGAACTCGTGGAAGAGCTGAAGATGATGAGCATAGGCTCTGACCGTGTTCGGGGACCGCCCGAGATGGTGAAGATACAGCAGGTATTCATTGACTTCTGTAATGGGTCGTCCGCTCGCATCGAGGACGATCCAACTGCGCTCATGGCTATCTGCCATGATGATTCGTTGCACCTTGCTCACATCTACCCCCAGAGGTTGAGCGCCAGCCCGCATTGGCGCAGTTCGCTACGCTCACTGTGCCAATGCGGGCTACCTCCATCCGGCAAGCAGAGAACTTCACTTCCAGCTACACGTCATACACGCTCTACAGATAACAATTCCACGACGGTGTGAAATGGCACGTCGTGGACGTCATGGACTGCTTCTGAAGGACTAAAGATAAATTGAAAATCTCCAGCGCCGCGACGTTCACCCGATGGAAGAGGCCGAAGGGTACAAGCGGCTTCTCACACTGGACGAACCGAAGTACAGCATCGAGCAGATTGCCGCGAAGGTAGGTAAAACGCCCGTCTACATCGCGCAGCGGTTGAAGCTGACCGAACTGTGCGAGGCCGTGGTCGATGCGTTCTACCGCAGCGATATTGGTGTGGGCCACGCGCTCATGCTGGCGAAGCTGCCCGCCGACCTCCAGCAACAGGGACTCACCGCCTGTTTCAAGGAGGTACACACCAACCACAGCGACAAGCCCGCACGGATTCTCCTGCCCGTCCGCAACCTGCGTTTCTGGATTGAGTCGAACGTGCTCTTGCTTCTCAAGGACGCTCCGTTCGATAAGCGCAACGCTCATCTGGTCGCCATCGCCGGAAGCTGCGTGGACTGCCCGAATCGTACCGGGCATAACAAGCTCTTGTTTGCCGACCTCGGCAAGCAGGACGCTTGCACCAACCCAAGCTGCTATCAGGCGAAGGTCGAGGCGCACGTCGCCGCCACCGTCGCCGCCAAACCCAGGCTCGTGCAGATCAGCACCTTGCAGGGGCAGCAGCGCGAAGGCAGCCCCGTTCTCGCGCGCAACAAGTACGTGGCAATTCGGGAGGACAAACCGGAGGACAAGGCGCGGGCGCAGTGGCCGGAGTATAAGACGTGCAAGTTCGTCACCGAGGCCATCGTGACCGAAGGGCACGGACAGGGCACCATCCAGAAGGTATGCACCAACGCCGACTGCCCGGTGCATCACCCCAAACCCAAGAAGCAGACGCCGCAGAACGTCGCGGATAACGCCAAGTGGAAAGCCGAGCAGGAGAAGCGGCGCAAGGAGGAGGCGATTTCCAATACAACGGGCATCCGTGTTCTCTCTGCCATCGGCGCAGCCGTCCCGGTGCGTCTGATGAAGCGCGACCTGCTGTTTGTGGTCGACCGGCTGGCCGCGATGCTGGACGAGAACCGTCTCGCCATCGTCGCCAAGCAGCACGGCATCAAGAAGGTAAAGAACAGCGACTCCATCGGGAAGCTGTTTGTCGCTTTCCTGCGCCGTGCCGAAGAGAGCGTGTTGGGACGGCTGACGGTCGAGTTGACTATCGTGCTGGCCGCTGCCCGCAGTAATGCTCCGTCTGCGCTCAAGGATGCAGCGACCGTGTACAAGGTGGATACCGACGCCATCACCGCCAAAGTCCGCAAGGAGTTCGCGGAGAAGGAGAAGGCCAAGGCCGTCAAGAAACCGACTGTCAAGACCCCCACCAACAAACTCAAGAAGACCGCAAAGAAAGCAGCATAGCAAGTTCACTCACAGAAGGGCGGCGCGCCACGCCGCTCTTCTGTTTATGCTCGAAAATCGCGCAGGGAGAACCCGCTTTGGTTTCTCCCTGCACCCACATCCCGCTCCGCCGGCCCCCGCCCGCCTGCTGCGCGGCAGGAGTCAAGTTCCTCCTCCTGCACCTTCCCTTTAGTTACTCGGCCGTTGATGTATCCTCGTCCCCGAAGGGCGGCTACTTAGCTAAGAGCTTTCGAATTTTGAGATTACTCTTGGTCGATACCGCCTCGGCCACGACAATGTATCGACCATCTGGAGATACGGTAATATTTCGTCCCGAAAGAACGGCTCCGTCGAGATTGCCCAGTCGTGTAAACACGCCGTGGGCATAGCGTACGACCTCGTATGGCGACTCGGGAGTTTCACGCGTAGTAAAGTATAAGCCGCCCTGGGATACCGACCAGTTGAGTACAGGATCTGGCCTTATATGCTGTGTCAGAGCGGGAAGAGGGACCCAGCTTGAAGTAAAAACATTGAAATTGCCGACGTTATCCCCTCCGAAGATTAGATCTTCATCAGGCGAGGCTTCGGCAGCGAAGATATTCGGAAACAGCAGGCTCACATCTTGCGATTGCGCGTCGAATTTATAGAGTGCTAGAGACCCGTTCCGCGTTGAACTGAAGTAGATGCTCGAACCATCTTTAGACCAAGTTGGCACGCGATCCTCGTATGGTGAATCTATGAGATGCACCAGCTTATGATCTGAGGCTTGCACCATAAAGAGATTCGAATGCCCTTTCGGTCGAGCGTCGAAGATCAATTTCGTTCCGTCCGAGGACCAAGACACACCTCCCATCCAGTGCCCCTCAAAACTCGTGAGCTGAATGAGATTTGTGCCATCGGCATCTGCCATCCACACCGCCCAATGGCCTGAGCGATCTGACGTAAAGGCTATGTGTTTGCCATCCCGAGAGTAGACAGGTTCGTGGTTCCTGGCATTGGTCGGAAGAATCCAAGTGTCCTTACGGAGCCCCGATGGAGTGACCTCGTACCGTCTGAGAGCCCAGTTTTCGGTCGAATCGACATACACCAGCCAATCGCGAGAAGGTCCCGATGCGGGCTCCAAGACGTGGGCGCTGTCCGCAGGGAGCAGACGCGGAACTACGTCAGAGAAGGCGTTCATCGTCCACAAAATAGAAGATCCTTCACGATCTGACGCGAAAACCAAAGACTTATGATCCGGCAGCCAGCTTAGACCACGGATTGCGGACTGATCGTGGGTCAACTGTCTCGTGTTTCCGGTTGTTCTATCGAGAAGATATAGATCACCGCTTCCATGAGAAGTATAGTGTGCGTACGCAATGTACCTGCCGTCACCGGAATACCGGGGATAGAAATCCCGAAGATCCTTTGTGAGGTCGTATGGCGGTGTCAGGCGTTGAATCTTGTCTGTTTCGATCTCGACTTCGACGAGTGCGTGTTGATCGGTAAGGTCGGAATACACTAGATGCCGTCCGTCAGGAGACCAAATGGGACCGATATCGTCAAACACGGGGTCCAGGTCGCTGACCCAACTCCCCGCTGCCGCACGAAAGGTCTTCACTACCTTCTCAGCACCACCACCGCGGACTGGTTTAACGACGATGGATGCCAGATAGTCCTTAACTCTTATGAAAGCAATCCGCTCTCCGTCTGGTGACCAAGCTGGGGAGAACTCAGGATCGGGCGAGTTGGTCAGACGCCGGAGCCCGGTCCCGTCAGCATTGGTGATGTATATATCGTAGTTCTTCCCATTCGCATCCCAAACGAAGGCTATGGCATGTCCGTCGGGTGAGACGGCTGGACTCGATTCTCGTCCGGGCGCAGAGGTAAGAGCTGAAATGCTGTAGGCTCTTTGTTCAAACGGTAGATTGGAATGTCGGAAATAGAAAAATGCCAAAAGTGACACAGTAAGCAACAAGGCGACGGTCAAGAACGCTATGGCACGTGGAGAGCGACCCTTCGCCGCTGTGTCCTCATGGTCAAGTATCGGAGGTTCGATCTCGGCACTTCTCGGTGAAATCCGGTGTTCTTGGAAAACTAGACGAGGAACATAACTGCCTTTGGGCAGTTCGATTCGTACAGGATCACTATCTCCCGAAACCGCATAGTAACGGTCGAGCTTAGTTCGCAGACGCCCTACAGTGATTCTTATGCTCGGATCGACCTTGGGATCCCAATCGTCAGGAGAGTCCAGAACTTCGGCGGCAATTTCTCTTTCACTGAGGCCGATACCTGGCTTGGCAAACGAGTGGCGAACGATGAATAGGAGGATATCCTTCGCTCGGCCTGCCTTCGCGAATTCTGCGCTGATACATATTCGCTGTAAAGCTTGCTCTACGTCCTCTTGTTGCTTTCTTTCGTCAACCTGAGTTTGTCCCATCGTTTTACCCGAACGTACAACATCGATGCCTCGGGAGACATTTTTAGATGGTTTTCCCTCAGTCAGCAACACACAAAGTCACCGCCTCCTCAGAGCATCGCAAAACTGCTTGAATCAGAATCCAATTTTATCTGACTTGACCACTCAATCTGTTACAGCAGTGCAAATTCGTCGCGCCTCCCAGCTCATCCGAGGGCTGCACTCCATGATTCATCGAACTTTGACAATGCGGGTTCTGCCGACACAACTCGAGTACAAATCTAAAGCATGTCAATAACTTACACCGGTGTATACCGATGGCGATACACGTCTTAATCGCTGGTGTAGCTCAGCTCCGCAACTTGGATGCCCCTCATCGGCCTCCTTAGTGTGGTCACGGATAGCCCGCACATCGCTACTTCTGATCGGACAAATTCAGTCGTCTACTCTCAGACGTTTTGCGATTTGCTAGCGCCAACTTTGTTGACACTTTTGGAGGTAGGCCAATCTCATGGACACGCTCAGACGCACTCGTATAGAACCTCATCTAGAACCTCATCGTTTACCAATATCACTCACTGCCCTTTTCGCATTCTTACTGTTTTTCATAACGGCGCTTCCCGCCTTGAGCCAGGTTTCTGGCGGAAGCATCAGCGGTACCGTGATCGACCCTGCGCAGAGCGTGATCCCGCAAGCGCAGGTGACTGCCCGAAATACCGCTACGGGAGTGGAATCGAAGGCGACGACCAACCAGACGGGATACTATGAGTTTCCCGTGGTCGTGCCAGGAAGCTACGCCATTACCGTCCAGGCATCTGGTTTCGGAAATGCGGCGACCTCCACATTTGCCGTCATCACGGGACAGCGCTCCCAGATCAACGTGCAACTGAAGTTGGGTTCAGCATCCGAGAACATTCAGGTGTCCGCTACCACTCAGCTTTTGAATTCAGTATCGGCAGACCTGGGAACTGAAGTCGAGCCGCAAAAAATCAACAACCTTCCTCTGAATCAACGGAACTTCTTTCCGCTTATCGGTCTCCAGCCTGGAGTCAACGCGAATTCTGGCTCGACGACGCTCAACGGACGTGGTGGTTTTGAGGTCAACGGCGCCCCTGGGTTGGCAAACAACATTCTTATCGATGGAGTGGATGCCACATTCGGCGAATCAAACTCGCTTGGATCGGCGATCGGTGGCACGGGAAGCAACATCAACACCATGAGCGTTGATGCGATCGACGAGTTCCGAACGACGAGTGGTGTTCCTTCGGCACAGTATGGAAGGGCGTCCGGCGGCATTCTGACCCTGACAACCAAATCCGGCTCGAACCGCTTTCATGGCAACCTGTTCGAATACATTCGGAATGACGCCCTCGATGCGAACACCTGGAACAACAAGCATGTCACTCCCATAGTCCAGATACCCAAGCTTCGCTACAACGATTTTGGAGGTAATATCGGCGGACCTGTACTCCACGACAAGGCTTTCTTCTTCTTCAATTTTGAGGGCGACATTCAGAACAGTTCTCAAACCATGACTGGCGATACGGCGACCGCTGCCTTGATATCTTCTGTCAGTAACCCTGCGATAGGAACAGAACTATCGCTCATGCCGAAGCCGAACTCGACAACCTCGAATCCACTCATTGGTTTCTACACGGGAAATCGCTCCATCACTCTGAACGAGAAGGTGTACCTGGGTCGGTTCGACTGGAATGTGGGGTCTCACCGCATCATGGTTCGATACAACTACAACGACCAGGCTCACGAGATCCAGCAGTTTCGTGCGGACGACTTCCAGGGTTTTCCTCTGACCTCTCAAAATGCGGCCATCGAGGATGTCTGGACACCAAGCTCCAATTTTGTGAATGAATTCCGCCTAGGACTCAATAGAAATATCCTGAACCGCAACACGACGGGTTATTCTACCGATCCGACGCAGTCATGGGTCATATTGACTGGCTTTTTCAGCAGCGACACAACGCAATCGCTGCTCTCTTTCCAGTCGACAACATATGGACTTGTCGATAACCTGACATGGCTGCACGGCAAGCACACCCTGCGCTTTGGCACCGATGATCGCCTCGATCCCGCTCGGAGAACGCAGTTCACCAGCCCGCGCAGCACATATGCTTCTATCGCAGACCTCCAGACGGATACCCCACAATCGCTTGCCGTTAGCTTTGGCGGCCCGAAGCATCTCATCAGCTCACAGTGGGCTGGATATGCGGAAGATTCCTACCGCATGACACCTCGGCTGACTTCGACCTACGGTGTTCGTTACGACTACTTCGCTCCAATGAGTGGCGGATACAACATCAGCGGCGATAGTCCGTTCGGCCCGCTCTTCACGAATCGCAATCATCCGTTCATGACCGCGGGCCACTTCGACATTGCACCGCGTGTAGGATTCGCTTGGGACGCAACGAGAGATCATAAGCTCGTGATTCGCTCAGGCTTTGGTCTCATGTTCGTGCCTCCGCAGGCTTTCTTCATGTTTTCGTCTGCGTTTGCCAGCCCGCTGCTGCCTTTCGATGCCAGTTTCCTGCCGAGCCAAGTACCCGCCAGCTTCTCGGTCAAGTACCCCATCTCCCGAACCTACATCGCCCAGATCACTGCCGACCCCAGCCTTATACCACAGGGCCTGACGTTCGGTCGATTCATCGCGCAGTACCATCATCCCGAAGAGTACTCAGAGAACTGGAATCTGAATGCCCAATATCAGTTCACCCCGGATCTCTATCTTCAGGTCGGCTACGTGGGCATGAGCGATCGTCATGAATTGAGCACTGCTCTTCCCAACCAGTACCTTGCCGGCACATGCTCCACGCCGTCATGCCCTGGCGGCACGGTGCCGACACCAACTATCGGGGTCATCGACTACAACGTCTTTGGCGGTTATACCCACTACGATGCCATGCAGCTCACGTTCAGCTACCGCCATAAGAACAATTCGGCTGACTTTTACTACACGTACGCAAGTCAGAACCAGACCTGGGATAGCTCCGGCACGATCGGAAACGCCTCTGCCGCTCTTCAAAATCCCAACGACGGTAAGTCCGCATCCGGCCCTTCCGATGGCTTCCAGAGGCATCGTCTCGCCGGTGACTTCCTGTATTCAATTCCTCTCCCGGCCTCGATTCAGGCCAACCGATTTGGGCGTGCCATCGCTGGCGGTTGGTCCCTGCAGAGCATCCTCGGGTTCCAAAGCGGAGCAGCTCTTAACATCCTTGCCAATCTCGATCTCGTACGAAATGGCTATACCTCTGGGACGCGACCGGACCATGTTCAAGGAACCTCCTATTATGCCAAGGGGCATCCCATCAATGGCTCCGGGTATGAGACGTGGCTGAATACAGCAGCGTTCGACGCAACAACTCCGTACAACGCTCAACATTATGGAAACCTGGGTTACAACGCTGTAAGCGCCCCGTCTGCGTTCACCCTTGACGCATCGCTCCATAAACAGATCCAGATCTACGGAGAACATCACCTGGACTTCCGCGCTGAAGCGTTCAATGCCCTGAATTACGCCTACTGGGGCGCTCCCAACGTCACCGTAGGCAATCCGAACTTTGGAATCAGCACGACAAAGAGCAATCCGCGCAATATGCAATTCGGATTAAGGTACGCGTTCTGACGCCTCCCTTTAGTAAGTCAGTTTCATTTGCATGCGGGTACATTGGTGCCCGCATGCCTATTTCTTGATTAGGACGGTTATCTTGCGCACTCCTCTTTTATTGCTTCTGTGGGCATTCGCGCCCCATCTCTTCGGCCAAACAAACGTCTACATGAATCTTATGCAAGCTGCACAGACAAGGACATCGGCGCACGGGGCCAGTGTTCATGCAGCGATCTCCGATGGAAACGACGCGATACTTTCAGGGAAGGTCCCCGTCGAGGATCTACATCGTGGCGGCCACAAAGTAATCGGCGGCATATCGGACGATCCTGAGCAGTTGCACGATCTGGTACGCGCTGGGATTGACGGCTACATCACCGATCGCCCCGACATACTCATTGACGTTCTACAGAAAGAGATTTCGCTTGCAAAGACCGCTGAAGAAAAGCGACGTTTGAAAGATTTTGATGTGGAGGCCCATCGTGGCGGACGTGGTCTTCGTCCAGAAAACACACTACCTTCCTTTGAAAATGGCTTGGACTTGGGAGTGACCACTCTGGAGATGGATACCGGCGTATCCGCAGACAACGTCGCCATCGTCTGGCACGACGAATACTTTGATTCGAAGATGTGTAGACGTGTCGACGGAAGACCCTACGACGCCAACGATCACTTCTGGATTCGCGACAAGTCGGCTGCCGAGATTCAGCAACAACTAATTTGCGATAAGACACCGTTCAGCACCACTCAACAGAGCGACGTATCGCTCTCACCTGTGTCCGTGGCGTTTGCTCGAAAGGAACATTTAGCAAACCCTTACTCGCCGGTCACTATCGATCAGATCTTCCGATTTGTGAGGTTCTACGCTTCATACTACCGATCTGGCCCAGGCAGAGAAGATCGTCTTGCCAAGGAGCGTGCCGCGGAGGGCGAACGCGTCCGCTTCGATCTCGAAACGAAACTTATACCCGATTTCTTACCCAGTGAGGACGGCAAACTGGAACGGACCAAGAACCACACAGCGGAACCGAAAGCTTTCGTCCAAGCGCTATGTCCGGCGATTCTTCGCAATCACATGCAAGAACGATCAGAAGTGCAGAGCTTTGATTTCCGCACGCTGAAGCTAGTCGAGGAACAATTCCCATTCTTGCCGACTTATTACCTAACAAGCAATCCCAAGTTGCTTCAGTTTCAAACGGAAGTTGGGATGGGTTTGTAGTGCGTATTTTGCTCAAAATTACGCAGGAAGGCACCGCTTTAGAGGGGAAGATATGTACGCCCGGTGATGGAAAGCTGATTCATGTCCACGTCTGCGTTCATTGCGGGGCGATTTCTAGGAGGGAGTTCATGTTCGCTTTGTCTGAGAAGAATCCAAACTCAGACAAAGTGACCTCCCCCTCTGTGGATGGTGCCCGTTGAGATTGTTCATCTTTGAAGAATTCAATTTTGAAATTGATAAGGAGTAGCCTGCTCGTGACACTAGAGAATTCAAATCAGCAGGATTCCGAGCTTCTTCACTTTCACGTTTGCATCCATTGTGGAAGTGCATCTCGGAGAGAAATGTTTGAAGGACGAGCACTCACATCAGGGATTTTTCTCTGTCCCAAATGCGGTCTGGAAGGACCGCTGAATGTAGAAATACGCGAAGAGTCGGAGCCTGAGCCATCAGAGGAGAGATGAATCATCCTTTCAGTGGCAGTTTTCCCTGAACTGTATGCCTAACACTATTCAGTTTTCTTGCAGCGGCCCGAACGTACTCATGTACAAGACGTGACTTGTTATTGTTACGCATCGCAAGTTTGGTAACGAGGCGAAGCCGATCTTCCACCAATGGCCGCATCGTAATGCCGTCGCGTGCGATCCTCCATGCGGCGGTTCGTGGAAGAAATGCCAGTCCTCTATGTTCACGAATCAGCTCTGAGGCTTCGTCAGGGCTCGTGAAGGCATGAATCTCGGAGGGGCGAATATCTTTGTCCGAAGCAACCACCTGAATCGTGTCGTAGAGATAAGGGTTCGCGTGGTGGCCGAGAAGCACCCAGTTGCGATTGTGCATATGCTCCAGACGTACCTCGCGGTGCGCCGCCAGTTCGTCGCCCCTCAACATAACGATATAGAAAGGATTGTCCGCAATCGTTATGAGATGGAGTTTCGAGGTGTCAGGCACTCCGGTAACCACGGCAAGATCGAGTGCTCCAGCGATGACCTGCTGTGCAAGTTCATTCGAGAAGTTGCTCCACACCTTTACCTTCGTGCCTGGGAAAAGCGGAAGATGAATAGACAAGAGCGTTGAGACTAGGAAAGGCTCGGTGTAGGCCGATTTTCCGAGGTTGAGGAGGTCGTCGGCTCCATTGGAGACCGCTCGCCCCGATAGGACCGCCCGTTCCGCGTGGAAGACCGCCTCCCTCGCCTCTTCCACGAACACCCGGCCCGCATCCGTGATCTCTACGACCTGATGGTTATGCACGAAAAGCTGGAAGCCAATTTCGTCCTCGAGCCTGAAAATCTGCTTGCTGAGTGTGGACTGACCGATGTGCAGCCGGTCTGCTGCCCTTGAGAAGTGCAACTCTTCGGCCAGCACAATCGCTGCTTGCAGCAATCGAATGTCTGGTAAGACCATGACACCCTCCGAGACGGGGATTCTGGGAAGGACAGCAATCACTTCAATACAAGCGCAATCAGACGCCGAATGCAAGTAATTGTAACCCTGAATGACAGCCATCCGCACCAGTCCGAACATGGCCTGTAATGCGTCGTCATTCCAATTAGGAATGACGCTCTCCCGAAATTTCATTGGACTAGTCGGTTCGTCCCCACTCAAGATTGGGCCAGCATCGCTCATGCCGGATAGATGCTTCATGGCCTGCGATGACCGCGATTATCGACGGAGGAGACATGCCACCATCAGGATCAATGCGAATCCTCGGTTCCGAAGACGGGGAGAACTCTCACTCTTCTCTTGCCAATGGAATCGACATACGCCAGCGTAAGCCACCTCAGCGGACGATGATTCCATCCCCCTTTACGAATGATCCGCTTCTTACTGCCGATGAGGTCGCGGAACGCCTGCATGTAAGCAAGGACTGGGTATGGGACCACTCCTCGCGTAAAACTCCGCGCTTACCTGTAATCCGCATGGGAGATGGCACGCTCCGCTATCGGGCAAGCAGGATCGAAGACTTCATCAATGAGCGGGAACGAATCTCTGCTATGCGTGCAGGACGCAGGTAAAATAAAGGTGCCCGCTGTTTTCCGCCACAGAAACCGAGAAATCAATGGGTAGATCGCACCAGTCTGGGTGGATCATGCTGCGCGGGAAGCGGTGGTACGGCTACTACCGCAAGCAGGTGATTGATCCCGAAACCGAAACCGTCCGAGTCAGCAAAGTTCCCGTTCGACTCGGCCTCAAATCGCAGATGACGAAGGCGGCAGCGCGTGATGCGCTGCACAAAGAGATTGCCAAGCAGACAGGCCAGATCACCGATGGCAGGATACTGAAGGACGGAACTGTCACCTTTGAGTGGTTCGTTCGCAACCGCTACTTTCCGCTACGAGAGGGAGACTGGCGGACAGAAACGGCGAAGGAGAAGAAGGCGCAAATCGAAATCGACCTGATCGCTAAGTTCGGATCAGAGAGGATCGAGTCGCTGGAGAAGTTTGCGCTGCAAACGCACCTGAACGATCTAGCCCTGCGTTATTCGCAGGATCGAGTGAAACAGGCGCGCTCCTATCTCAAATCCATCTTCGACGAAGCCATTGAGCAGGAGTTCCTGGTCAAAGACCCGAGCCGAAAGGTGAAGATTCCCAAGAATCTTCGGCCCAAGGACAAACGGATTCTGACCTGGGAGGAGCTGAGAGCTGTATTGGCTCAGGCCCCGTGGCGAGATCGGCTCGTATTGATGCTGGATATGACCGATGCCCTTCGTCCAAGCGAGTTGTTTGCACTACGCTGGCGTTCCTTCGACGACGTGAGTACGTTGTCGATCACCGAAACCGTCTACCGGAGGGAGATCAGACCCTTTGGGAAGACTCCAGGGAGCATGACCAAGGTTCACCTGCCCGATGGACTGGCAGAGGAACTCAGGCAATGGAAACTGGAGTGCAAAAAGGCATCGTGCAAGATTCCTTCGTGCCAGAAACTGGCACACAAGATGTCTTCACCCGATGACTTTATCTTCCCGAATGCCGATGGTGGATTCCTGGACACGGCGAACTACCGCACCCGCGTCCTCCAACCGATTGCGGACGACTTGGAGATTCCCAAGCTGAACTTCCAGATTCTCCGGCGGACCATCGCCACACGAGCACAGAAGCTGGGATCGGTGAAGGATATTCAGTCACACCTGCGGCACTCGCGGGCAGATACCACGGCCAACGAGTACATGCAGGAGCTGCCGGAGAGCGTGCAGCAAATGGTAGGGACGGTTTACGCGATGCTCACCGAAGCAACGACGCCGCAGCAGCAGATTATGTAGGTTTGCGGCGGGAAGAACCGGCAGAGTTGGAGGCAGTTGTCTCCGTTTTGCCACCAAATGCCCCCAAACGGGTTTGGAAGGTTCTTGTAAGTTGTTGATTTGATGGTGGGCACAGCAGGATTCGAACCTACGACTTCCACCGTGTGAAGGTGGCACTCTACCGCTGAGTTATGCGCCCGACTGTTATCACCGTGCATCTCGGATGCCGGGAACAGCGCTCTGGTAGCAGAGCTCGCACACCGGAAAACCGGGCGCCTAACCTGCTGACAAACCTAGTGTAACACTCCATCCGGGCATCTGCCAGGGCACCTCCGTAGAGCCTCCAGCCTCACCAGTTAACCTCGCCCTGCGCCCCCTCTAAGCCTTACAATCGAACGACGCTATATGCCCGGGTCCCCCTCCCATCCACGCTCCTCCGCAGGTCCCACACCGGGCGAAAAACCGGCTCCGAAGCCCGCCATCGGCGCTTCCATCCCGGCTGGAGCTGCGAACGAGCTGGAAGATACAGAAATCGACGGTTCCGCGCAACCTAGCTCCTCGGATGGGGTTCGAGAAGATATGGCAACGCTGGCTCTCAATCCGGCCCAGTTGGAACAGATGGCAGCCTCTCAGACAGAGCTGCACCTGGGCGGCGACTTCGCCGGCATGGAAGACTCCGCCGTCATGCTCGAGCTGAGCGCCGGCAACATGAGCGCCTTCGACTTCCTCCTCGAAAAGTACCGCAAGCCTATCGTCCACTTCATGTACCGGATGACGCACAACCAGGCGGTCGCCGAAGAATTGGCTCAGGAGGTCTTCCTCCGGGTCTACCGTTCGCGCGAAACCTACCGCGCCGAGGCCCGGTTCAGCACATGGCTCTACCGCATCGCGACGAACCTCGGCGTCAACCACGCCCGCGACACGCGCCACGAGCGCGCTGCCTCGACGGTCTACCTGGACGAGACGGACTCCGAGACCGGCACCACTCCCGATGTCGCCGATACAACCCCTGGTGCTGAGTCGGCGATGTTGCGCCGGGAGCGTCTAGCCGCCATCCGCGAGCACGTCATGGCGCTGCCCGAACGGCAACGCTCCGCCGTGCTCATGCACAAGTACGAGGGTATGGACTACAAGCAGATCGGCGAGGTACTCAAGCTCTCCGAATCCGCCACTAAATCGCTGCTCTTTCGCGCCTATCAGACCTTACGCGAGAAGCTGAAACCTTTCCTCTAACCGCAATCGTATCTCCTCTGAAGGAAAACGGGCAGAGAGCGCACAAACAAGACGACGCAATCCCAGAGACTCAGAGCGGGCCACTGAAACCAAAAAGGGAGAATCCCATGAACTGCAAAACTTTTCAGAACGAACTGCCGGACCTTCTGCTTGCCCCCGCGGACCAGCGCAATCCTGCCGCCGTCGCCCACATGAAGGAGTGCCCGCCCTGCGAGCAGGAGTTCCTCTCCTTCCAGGCGACCTTTGGCCTGCTCGATAGCTGGACCGCTCCCGAACCGAGCCCCTACTTCGATCAAAAGGTCACCGTCCGCATTCGCGAGGAGCAGGCCGCGCCGAAGATGGGCTGGTTCGAGCGCCTGCGGACCCACCTCCAACTGAACACCGGACGCCAATTTCGTCCCATTATGGCTGGAGCCCTGGCCGTAGTGCTTCTCGCCAGCGGTGGTACGGCTACCCTGAGCACCTTCATGCGCCCCGCCCAGCCGGAAAACGTCACCGTATCGGCTACCGTCGACGACCTGCAGATCCTCGACCGCAACGAGCAGGCGTTCCAGCAGATGGATCAGCTCTTGCAGGACGACGACGCCCCAGCCGCTGCTCCCGACCAGGCCCACGACAGCACGCAACCGATCGCATAGCGCCCTAACAGCAGGTTCACGTTATCCTGTCAGCGCGCGGTGTCGTGCATGCCTGACAGACAGAAAATAATAGACTTATAAAAATAAGCCGAGAAGCATTCATAAAGAACGAAACATAGGCACCACCACCAAAATGCGCCGCCTCACCCTATTCCGGATCGCGCACGGCTCTGCCCTCCGGGGCAAGCGTGTGCTCGGTGCTGCGCTGGCGACAACCCTGCTCTTCCCCACCCTATCCCTGGCTTCGGCGCAGACGCACCGACCTGCCGCTCCCCCCCCGGCTGGGATCTACCAGCCCTACGGCGGCCGCGTGCCCGGCGGCATCCAGGGGCCGCACCTCTCGCAGTGGATGGAAAACCATCGCAACCTGACTCCCGCTCAGCAGCAGCACGCACTCGAAAACGAACCCGGCTTCCGTCTTCTTCGGCCCGAGCAGCAGCGGCGCGAGATCGATCTGCTGAACCGCCTCAACTCTATGTCGCCGGAGCAGCGCCATCGCTATATCGCTCACACCGAGGCGATGGAGCGTTTAAGCCCCCCGCAGCGCCAGCAAGTCCGCAACGCCATGCAGCAGCTCGGCAGCCTGCCCGAGGATCGCCGTCGCATCGTGGCCCACATCTTCCGCGACGTCCGCAACATGCCCGAGCCGCAGCGCCAGATGTACCTGAACTCCCCCCAGATGCGCGGGGTACTGAACGACCGCGAGCGCTGGACGCTGAACGGGCTGATCCTCGTGAACCCGTACCTGCCCCCGCCGGAGCCTGTACCGGCTCCGATGCCGCCGCCGATATACCGGCCGGTCCCACCGCTCGAGTAACGTCAGCTTCGCAAAAGGTTCTTCGCCAGAAAGAGCACATTCGCGGGCCGCTCCGCAAGCCTGCGCATAAAGTACGGATACCACTCGGCCCCAAAGGGAATATAGACCCTCACCCCATATCCCTGGCTCGCCAGCCGCCGTTGCAGGTCGCGTCGAACCCCATACAGCATCTGGAACTCAAACAAGCTCTTCGGCAGCTCGTTTTCCTCGATAAATGCGCACATCGACTGGATGATTGCCTCATCGTGCGTCGCCATACCGCAGAAGACCCCGCTGGTCGCGAGGTAGAACATCAGCCGCGTATAGTTCTCATCTACATCGGCTTTTTCCGCGAACGCAATCGCGGCAGGCTCCTGATAAGCCCCTTTGCAGAGTCGAATCCGGATTCCCTGCCCAACCAACCGTGCCGCATCGTCCGCGGTCCGGTGCAAGTAGGCCTGGAGTACCGTACCGACACGCCCCGGCCAGCGCCCATGCAGCCGCTCCGTCATCCCCACGGTCGCCTCGGTATAAGCCGAGCCCTCCATGTCGAGCCGCACAAAGTTGCCCGCCTCATCGGCATGGGCAACAATCCCGGCGACGATCGCCTCCGCCAGCTCCGGGTCGAACTCCATCCCCATCTGCGACAGCTTCACGCTGACATTGGCGTTCAGCCCACGCTGCCCTATCTCGTCGATCAGCCGATGATAGACACTCGCACTGCGATGCGCCTGCCCGGCATCGGTGACGCCTTCACCGAGCGAATCCAGCGACACTGCAATCCCCTCACGGTTGACCGCCTCCGCGGCCCTGAGCGCGGCCTCAACCGTCATCCCCGCCACAAACCGGCTTGAAAGTCTCCTGCCCACCGACGAGCGCTCTGCCCACGTCCGAGCAATCCTGTTCCGTGACATCGCAATGAAAAAAGAACGCAGCATCCCATCACCCCATCATTGGATGCTGCTCGCAATTTAATGAATGATGCACGGACGAGGTAATTGCCTACTGCTGCGCCTGCGGGCTTACCTTGGCGACGTGTTCTACCGGCGGCGTCACCATTCCACTGGTATCCTTCATTGCAGCAATGGCCTCGTCGTACCGCCCAGCCAGCGAGTTATACCGAATCACCGCCATCTCTTCCAGCATCTTCATGCCGTCCTTCAGATAGCTCATGCGGCTGCGCTCGTCATGCCCCCAGGTCACCGGCACTTCAACAATCGAGTACTTCAGTTTTCTCGCAATAAACAGCAGCTCCGGATCGAACCCCCACCGCTCGATCGTCTGCAACCGGAAGATCACCTGCGCGGTCTCCCGGCGAAAGGCCTTGAACCCGCACTGGGTGTCTTTAAAGGGCAGCCCCATCACCGTGCGAGTAATCCAGTTAAAACATCGTCCAAAGAACTGCCGATAGAGCGGCTGGTGAATCGTCTGCCGGGCGCGGTCGAGCCAGCGCGATCCAATGGCGACATCCGCCCCCGCCTCCAGCGCGGCTATCAGCCTCTCGGCCTCGACCATCGGAGCCGACAGGTCCGCATCGGTAAACATCACGACCTCGCCCGCAGCCTGCAACAGTCCGTTGCGTACCGAGTAGCCCTTCCCCCGGTTACCGAGTTTTAATCAGGTGCAGCCGCGGATAGTGGTCCATCCACCGCTCCACGATCGCCACGGTGGCGTCGCGCGAACCATCATCGACCACCAGAACCTCGGCGTCCCAACCCTGTTCTTCCACGCAATCCATCACGCGCTTCAGCGCGTCTTCAATGCGTGCGGCCTCGTTGTAGGCCGGGATAACGATACTCAACTGCGGATGTGACATTACACGAACTCCGATCCGTCCACTCACTTAAAATCAATCCTCTGCAGACGGTCAGGCCCACCATCGCCGCGGTTCATCATACTGCAATATTTAGACGAATGGCACGGACAAAACGATCCATATTCCACACTTTAGTTTGCCTGACTTGAAGTGCAATCCCTGCTACACTCCCGCTTATGCTGGACGATCTGAACCGAACGCAGCCGCCCCCTCCGCCGCCCCCGCAAAACCCAGCCTACAGCGCCCCATTCCGCCCCTACGGGTACGGTTACCCCACCCCGCCCCGCCGCTCCCCCTGGTTCTGGATCGCGGTCATCGGCGGCGGCTTCGCGGTCGTAGCCCTACTCATCACGGCGATGGTCTGGTCCAGCATCAACACCCTCTCCGGCGGCGACACCTCCGCCTTCGGCTCGCACATCGCCGTCATCGACATCGACGGCGTCATCATGGACGCCGACAAGGTCAACAAGCAGCTCCAGAAGTTCGGCAACGACTCCTCCGTCAAGGCCATCATCCTTCACATCAACTCCCCCGGCGGCGGCGCGGCGGCCTCGCAGGAGGTCTACAACGAGGTCCTCCGCGTCCGCTCCGAAAAACACAAGCAGATCGTCGCCTCCATCGAGTCGGTCGGAGCCTCCGGCGCCTACTACATCGCCAGCGCCTGCGACCGCATCTACGCCAACCAGGCCTCGGTCGTCGGCTCCATCGGCGTCATCATGGAGTGGACCAACTACGGCGACCTGATGCACTGGGCCAAGCTCAAATCCGTCGTCATCCACGCCGGCGAGCTGAAGGACGCCGGCGATCCCACCCGCGACATGACGCCCAAAGAGGCGGCTTACTTCCAGGCTCTCACCGACAACATGTACGCCCAGTTCATCCACGACGTAGCCATCGGCCGCCACACCTCCGACGCCAAGATCCAGCCGCTCGCCACCGGGCAGGTCTGGACCGGCCAGCAGTCGCTCCCGCTCGGCCTCATCGACAAGATCGGCGGCTTCCGCGTCGCCCTCACGGACACGGCCAAGAGCGTCGGCATCTCCGGCGAGCCCTCCATCATCCGCCCCAGCACCCAGAAAAAAGGACTCGCCGCCCTGCTCTCAGGCGACGCCGACGACCTCTTTCCCAACCCCTCCAAGCTCCTCGACCACGCGCCGGGCTTCTATTTTCTCTGGAAGTGAACCCGGAGTTTCGTTCAAATCATTGACAGGATGACCCCTTCGAACAGAATTTCGGAAACCTTCACCCCATTCCATCCGTCTTATCTTGCAACGGACCTCAGCCGTTTTATTCCCACCCAGAGTCTGTAGCCCCATTTGGGCGCGGTCCTCCAAGGTCGGCAACAGGCTAAAGTTCGAAAGGATGAATCATGACGAAGGCAGACCTGGTAGATAAAGTGACGGATCTCGGCGACCTTACCCGGCGTGATGGCGAAGTGATCGTTGAAACCCTCTTCGATTCCGTCATCGGAGCCCTGAAGACGGGCGATAAGATCGAAATCCGCGGCTTCGGCAGCTTCCGTACGCGGCAGCGCAACGCCCGCGTGGGACGCAACCCCAAGACCGGAGCCCGTGTGGACGTACCGGCTAAGCGAGTTCCCTTCTTCAAACCCTCGAAGGAGCTTCGGGATCTCGTGAACCCGAAGGCCGTGACGGAAGTCCACTAGCCGAACGGTATCCCCGCCAGCTCTCGGTGTACGGCCTTCAAACGAAGGCCTGCAACGTCGTCTGCATCCCTTTAATGTGCTTCGCGTATTTTCCTATTGCGCGCCCAATTCCCCTGATGTAGCATTTTCAACAGAATGCGTCTCTACTTTACCCAGTCCGCCTGCTTTGGCTACCGTTCCTATTGGTGGCACAGCGCGGCTTCGACTGGAACAGAGTGCAGATCCTGAGTCTCTAAGCGTCAGGAAACATTCACCGAATCCAATCGAGCCGCGACCCCAAAGGGTCGCGGTTTTGTTTTGCACCCAACGCAAGCACCACGGAGAATGATGAGATGATCGCCGCCCAGCCAGCCAGCCAGCCCACAACCGTAACCCTTCCCTCAACCATCCGCCGCATCGTCCTGACCGGCTTCATGGGAGCGGGTAAAACCACCGTCGGCAAGCTGCTCGCGGCTCAACTAGGCTGGGAGTTCCTCGACCTCGACGCCCACCTTGAGGCTCGCGCCAACTCCACCATCCCCGAGATCTTCGCCCAGCACGGCGAGGCCAAGTTCCGCCGTCTCGAGTCGAATGCCCTGGCCTCCGCCCTCGGCCGCTCACACACCGTTCTGGCCCTCGGCGGCGGCACACCCGAGCAGCTCACCAACCGCCTCCTGCTCGAGCAGACCCCCGGCACCACCATCGTCTTCCTCGACGCGCCCTTCCCCACTCTCTTCGACCGCTGCGTGCTCCAGGACGTCACCCGCCCCGTCCTAGCCGACCCCGCCCAGGCCGAGCAACGCTTCGCCCAGCGCACCCCCCTCTATCGCCGTCTCGCCCACCACACCCTCACCACGGCCGAACAGACGCCCGAGGCGACCGCCGCCAGCCTGCTCGAAGCTCTTGCCACGCCCAGGCCCAGCCTCCGGTAACTGTTTGGGCTATTCTGAATTGCCTGGGGACACTACAAGCCTCACGGCGCATCCTACCCATGTACACGTCGTACAGGAGCCGCGTCTGTCCACCTCGAGTCTCAACCCAGGCAATCCAACCCCCATGCCCGACCCCACGCAGCCCAGAAAGGACACGCGCGGCAATATCCTGTTCTTTTTCGGTGTCCTGATCCTGCTCCTGCTGGCCTACCATCTGGCCAAGGAACTGGAGATCCTCTACGTCAGTGCCCTCTTCGCCGTGGTGCTGATGCCCGTGCTCCACCGGATCACCTCATGGAGCATCCGCGGCTACCACCCCAGCCGCGCCATCGCCATCGTTCTGCTGCTGCTCGCAGCCGCTCTCGGCCTGATCCTTTTCTTCACCATCGGCCTGCCGCCGGTCCTCAACGATCTGCGCGGCTTCATGACCGACCTGCCCGGCCGCATCCCCGGAGCCGTCGACCGGCTCAAGCACATCCCCCTGGCCGACAAGCTCGGCGTCGAAACCATCGCCTCCCGCGCTGAGAACACCGCCGCCGCCCTCGGCAGCTACATCTTCACCTCGCTGCCCGACTGGCTCACCCACGTCTTCGACATCCTCACCACCATCTTCCTCTGCATCTATTTCATGCTCGAAGGCGAGCACGCCTACGAGTTCTTCCTCTCGCTCTTCCGCCCCCCCGCCCGCCAGCGGCTGGATGCCACCCTGCGCAAGGCCGAGCTGAAGATGAGCAAATGGCTCCTCGGCCAGGGGCTGCTGATGCTCACCCTCGGCGTCTGCAGCCTGACGGCCTTCGGCATCCTGCACGTGCGCTACTTCGTCCTGCTCGGTGTGCTGATGGGGCTGTTCAACATCATCCCCGTCGCCGGAGGCGTCATCACCATCGCCATGGCGGCGGGCGTCGCGGCCATCGACTCCTGGCAGAAGATGTTCGGCGTCCTCATCTTCTACCTCATCTACGTCAACCTCGAAAACGCCATCCTGACCCCACGCATTATGCGCTCTTCAGTCAACCTGATGGGCCTCACGGTACTGGTAGCCTTGCTGCTGGGCACAGCCCTCGGCGGCATCGTCGGCGCGCTGGTCGCCGTCCCCACGGCAGCGCTCATCTCTGTCCTCCTCGAAGAGTACGCCGTACAGCGACCGAGCCAGAGCTAGTATCCTTATCCTGTGGCTACCTCCCAACCCGGCCCCCAACCCGGCACAGTCAGCTTCTCCACCTCCGAACGCCACTCGATGGCCCTGCCCATCCTGCTCGCGCTGGCGGTCCTGGCTGTAGCCGCCGCCTTTGCCACCCACTACCTCCGGGCCACCTCGGTCCACGTCGAGCACATCGACACCAAACTCCTGCCTACCCACACCGTCTACAAAGCGGACTCCATCGTCGTCGGCCCGTCCACCGCACAGGACGACCTCTTCGTCGCGACCACTATCCGCTTGGACAACAAGCAGCGCAACCCCGCTACCATCGACACGATCAACGGCACCCTGACCACCGCCGACGGCAGCGTCCTGAACCTGCCCGCCGCGCAGAAGGACGAAATCCCCCTCTCCGAGCAGAGCTTCCCCGCGCTAAAACCGCTGCTGCTCCAGCCCCTGCTGCGCGAGTCCACCATCGCCCCCGGCCAAGCCCTCACCGGCACCGTACTGCTCCACTTCCCCATCACCCAGAGCCTCTGGGACGCACGCAAATCCGCCGTCCTGACCATCGGCCTCTACAACCAACCCAGCCTCACCCTGACGATACCGAAACAATGACCCGACGCCGCTGGATAGCCGATGAATGGAACGCCTCCACCGCCGCTCTCACCGGAGAGCAGGCCAACCACCTCGCCCGCGTGCTCCGCGCCGAGCCCGGCCAGGTCTACGACGTAGTCGCCGGCGGCTTCCTCCACCGCGCCGAGATAACCTCCGTCAGCACCACCCGCGTCGAGTTCACTCTGCACGAGGAACTGGAGGCCGACGCCGCCCTACCCATCCGGCTCTACCTGGCCATCTTCAAGTTCGACCACATGGAGTGGGCCATCGAGAAGGCCACCGAGCTGGGCGTCGCCGAGATCGTCCCCATCCTGGCCCGCCGCACTGAAAAGCACCTGTCCCAGGCCGCCATCAAGCGAGTAGAACGCTGGCGCCGCATCGCCCACGAGGCCTCGCAGCAGTCCCGCCGCACCGACGTCCCCACGCTGGCCGACCCACGCCCTCAAGGCCGCACTCACCACCGATACCTCGCTCACCAAAATCCTGCTGAGCGAGACCGAGCAGACCACCACCCTCCTCTCGGCTGTCACAGGAGCCAGCGACCTATCGCTGGCCATCGGTCCCGAGGGCGGCTGGACGCCGGAGGAGATGAACCTCTTCACCGAACACCACTGGACCCACGTCACCCTCGGCCCCAGAATCCTCCGCGCCGAGACAGCCGCCATCGCCGCCATAGCCATCGCCAGCTCCCAACTGACTTAGAAGAAAACTGAAAGGGCGCGGATTGAATCCGCGCCTTTTCAGTACTGATCCGTTTGCTCGTTTAGCTGAAGATATCCTTCACCTTATCGAACAGCCCGCGGCTGTGCGGAGCATTCTCGACCACCATCGTCTCCCCGAGCTGCTTCAGCAGATCCCGCTGCGTCTTGGTCAGCTTGGCCGGAGTCGCAACCCGGATCTCGACGATCAGGTCGCCCTTGCCGCGCTCGTTCAAGTGCGGAACGCCCTTGCCCCGCAGCTTGAACTGACGCCCGCTCTGCGTACCCTCAGGAACCTTGATCGTCTCGGTGCCCTCAAGCCCCTCAATCTCGATCTCCGTACCCAGCGCCGCCTGCGGAAACGAGATCGGCATCACGCAGTGCAGGTCGTCGCCGTCGCGCTCGAAGAACTTGTGCGGCTTCACGTCCAGCACCACGTACAGATCGCCCGCCGGACCGCCAAACCTGCCAGCCTCGCCCTCGCCCTGGTAGCGAATCCGCGTATCCTGCTCCACGCCCGCCGGAACCTTGACCACGATCTTGTGCTCGCGCATCACCGTCGTCTGGCCCGCGCAGGTCTTGCACGCGTCGGTAATCAGCGTGCCTGTACCCGAGCACTGCGGACACGTCCGTGCTACCGAGAAGAATCCCTGCTGGAACCGCACCTGCCCCGCACCCTTGCACTGCGGGCAGGCCTGCGGCTGCTTGCCCCGAGCCGTGCCCGCGCCCTTGCAGTCCTCGCAGACCTCCGCCCGACGGATCGTGATCTCCTTCTCCTTGCCGAAGACCGCTTCCTCGAACTCTAGCGTCATGTCGAAGCGAAGATCACGTCCCCTCTGCACGCGGCTGGCCCGCCGGTTGCCGCCCATGTTGAACATCTCGCCGAAGATATCGCCGAAGATGTCCCCCATATCCTGCCCGGAGAAGCCTCCGCCCTGGAAGGGATTGCCCCCACCCGGCCCGCCGCCCTGGAACGCGGCATGTCCATAACGGTCATAGGCGGCACGCTTGTCCGAGTCGCTCAGCACCGAGTAAGCCTCGCTGCAGGCCTTGAACTTCTCCTCCGCATCCGGATTATCCGGGTTGCGGTCGGGATGGTACTGCATGGCCAGCCTGCGATAGGCAGTCTTGATCTCCGCATCGCTCGCGTCCCGGGATACCGTCAGGAGTTCGTAGTAATCCATCTTTGTCACGTTTGCCGTAGCCATCGTCTCTCTAAATATTCCTCTTCCGACACAAAACCGGATACCCCATGTCTCGAACCGGAGACATGGGGCTTCGTATCCCCGTCGATCAGTACTTCAGAAACCTAATCGCTCACCTGCGCCGAGTTCACCGCAATCTTCACCATAGCCGGGCGCAGCAGCTTCTCGCGGATCTTGTATCCCCGCCGAATCTCTTCGATCACCTGGTGATCCGGAAACTCCGCAGTTTCGATGCTTCCCAGCGCCTCGTGGATTCGCGGGTCGAACTGCGTGCCGACCGTCTCGACCGCCACCACCTGCATCCCGCGCAGCGCCTCTTCCATCTGCTTCAGAATCAGTTCCACACCCGTGCGCAACTGATCGGCCGACCCCTGCGCCTTCAGCGCCAACTGGAAGTTATCCATCACGCCCAGGAACGGCTCCACAGTGCTCCCGATCGCGTACTCCCGGGCATCGGCGCGCTCCTTGGCCTCGCGCTTGCGAGCGTTATCGAACTCGGCCTGCAGCCGCGCCAAACGGTCGAGCAACTGGTCTCGCTCGCCCTTTACCTGCTCCAGCTCAGCGGCGGAACCGTCCGCCACAGCCTCAAAACCCTCGTCCTCACTGACGCCCTGCTCCAGCTCCGTGGTTACCTTTGTCTCATCCGACATCTCTGCACGACTCCTATCTCTCTCTGCGCTGTGCCGACCCTCGGGTCTATCCTGGCTCGCCCCACTCTGGTCCGCCGCTCCAGCATCCTTTTCATTATTTCCGATTCCGGCCCATCGCGTCACCCTGCCCCAGCGGTTCTGCATGATTCCCCACCCTTTATCACCTTCCTGGCCCACTGCCCCGTACTTCGTCCCGATTCAGCGTCCGTGCCTCTCCGGCCCCGCCTCCAGCATCCTTTCAAACACCTGCGCGATGTACCCCACCGCGTGCATCGTCCGCTCATACTGCATCCGCTTCGGCCCGATCACCCCTACCGTCCCCCTGGCGTTACCCGCCATCCTGGCCGGAGCCGCGATCAGCACCAGACCGGCCATCTCGGGAGCCTGCTCCTCGAGATCGAAGATCACGCGCACGCTCTCCTGCCGCGCGTCGATATACGCATTCAGCAGATCCACCAGCCGCTGCTTGGTCTCGAGCGCGCCCAGCATCTCCCGCAGCCGCTCCCGGTCGTCCACGCTGCCCATCGGCTGCGACCCCACCAGGTTAGCCACGCCTTCCACGTACACCGACCGCACATCCGCCTGAAAATCCGGTGCCGCCATGGCCCAAAGCTGCTGCGCCGCCGCCAACAACCGTTGATACTCCGTCCGCTCCTGCTCTACCCGCAGAGCGATCTCCGCTCGTATGCGCTCGACGCTCCAGCCGCGGAAGTTCTCGTTCAAAAAGTTCGCCGCCGTCTCCAACTCCACTGCCGAAAGGTCGCGGTCGAGCACCAGCACCCGGTCCCGCACCATGCCGCTCTTGGTCACCACCACGGCCAGCACCCGCGCCGTCGCCAGCCGCGAAAAATGGACGTGCTCCAGCGTGTCCTTGTCCGGCATGGAGGCGATAGCCACCCCCACCCCGCTCGAAAGCGTGGCCAGGACATGCGAGGTCCGCTCGAGGATCGCCTGCGTGCCGGAGACATCGCGGAACCGCGCGTCGATCTCCAGCCGTTCCAGCCGCGAAGCCCCCTGAATCGCCGAGCTCGCCGTCTGCTCGCCGAACCGCTCGATGTACATGCGGAACGCCCGCGCCGTGGGAATCCTGCCCGCCGAGGTATGCGGCTGCTCGAGCAATCCAGCCTCGGCCAGTGCCGCCATCTCGTTGCGGATCGTCGCCGCGCTCATTCCCGCGCTGATCCCCTGCGCCCCGGCCTGCAACCGCGCAATCGTAGCCGACCCCACCGGCTCGCCGGTTTCGATATAGCTCTCCACCACCGCAGTCAGGATGGCACGTTGCCGTTGAGTTACTTCCGCCATAGCCCGCGCCTCCTTCCCCTTGGTTTCAAGTCTACGCGCCCGGTCAAGTCTTACCAGTACAGAGAAGCCCCCGATCTTCGGGGGCCTGCTCCGCACTGCACCACTCAACTTGAATCTTACCGGTGACCGCCGCCGTGTCCACCACCGCCAGGACGTCCGCCGCCAGCGAAACCTGCGCTGCGCTCGCCACCCGCCTCGTGACCGGCATTTCCAATGTGACCGGCGCCGTCACGAGCCTCGTTGCCGTGGAAGTGGTTGAACGCCGTCTCACCGCGGCCCGGGAACGGTCCATGGTAGCCATGACGCGGATCGAAGCGGTTATCGACGTGTCCGAACCACCCCGGACGTCCGTGATACCACGGCCCCGCGCCGATGAAGAGCCCGCCATTGAACCAATCCGGCCCATAGTAGCCATAGGGGGCGCAGTCATAGGGAGCATAGTCGAAGTACCCATAAGGGCACACAGGCGCCGCGCCAATCCCGATACCGACGGAGATCTGGGCCGGGGCGACAGACGCACCGCCCAACAGCACGGCGGCGATAGATGCAAATGCGTAAGTTTTAAAATGAGTCATAGGTCACCTCGTTCTGTTGATTGGAACACTAAAGATGTCTACGAGTTGCGCGACGACACGGTTTTGATCCGTCCCCCCGAACGCCGCCAATCCGCGCGATAAATACCCTGACACCTCTGCTATCTTAGCCCTCCCAGTAGACGGGAAGATCAATCCGGACTCACACGCAACAACCAGCCGTTTCATTTCAGGACAGCACAACCGTATCCCTCGCGGTGGGTTCCAATACGGCTCTACTCTTCGCGCAGGACCTCGAGCGGTTTCTGCCCCAGAATGCGATGGCTCGCCGCCCATCCCGTCCCCACGGTCAGCACCGCCGTCAGAGCCAGCCCCGCCGCGCTAAGCCCCCACTGTACGTGGTTCGGCACGTCCAGCCGCAGCAGCAACCGCCACACCACCACGTTGGCGAAGAACACTCCGACCACTCCAGCCACCAACCCCAGCACCGCAAACTCAATCGAAAAGATGCTGGCAATCCGCGCCCGCGTGGCTCCCAGCGTCTTCAGCACCACCACCTCGCGAATACGCCGATACCGCGTCCCCGCGATGCTCGAAGCCAGGATCACGACCCCGGCAAAGATCGAGAACGCCGCCAGGAACTGCACCACGTAGATGATCTGGAGCACCACCCCGCGAATCGTCTCGAGCGCCTGCGCCACGTTGATGACCGTCACCGTCGGGTACGCCGCATAGAGCGCCCGCTGCAACTGCCCCACCCGCGCCGGATCGGCATGAACGCCGCCGTACCAGACCACCGGCAACCCCGCCAGCGCCTGCTTCGGCATCACAAAATCCGCCCGGCTGAAGGCATGTTGCCCATCGGCCTTGGTCAGCGCCGCCACCCGCGCCGTGAACTCCCGCCCTTGCGCCACGAAGGTCACGCTCGAGCCGACCTTCACCCCCAGCCGAACTGCCTGACGCTCGGCGATCGCCACCAGAGGTTGTTTGTCGGCCGTAGCCGCCTCTGCTCCCGTCCACCACGCGCCAGCCACCATCGTAGCCCCCGGCGGCGGCGTATCTGACCATGTCAAACTGATCGACTGCAACATTCGATGCGGAAAGTTCTTCAGCTTGATCGTCGCGGCCTGCACCCCATCGAGCTGCGTGATCCGCGCAGTCACCACCGGCAGCAGCTCCGGCGGCGCGGTCACCTGCGGCGAAGCCAGCAGCAGCTTCCTCATCCCGTCGATCTCGGAGTTCGTGATATCGACCAGAAACACATTCGGCAGGTTGGGCGCAGAGGTGATGTAAAGCTGCGTCACCACCGCGTGCTGCATCAGGAAGACCATCATAATCTGCATCACGCCCAACCCCAGCGCAGCCAGCAGCGCCGCCGAAGGATTGCCCGGACGATACAGATTGGCCAGCCCATGCCGCAGCGACGACGGCAGATGCAGGCTGGTCCGAGAGAGGAAATACTTGAGCGCCCGCAACACCACAAACGAGGCCAGCACCAGCACCGCCAGCACACCGAACAGTCCCACCGAAAACCACTTGCCCACCGTGGCCGAGTCCGACACCCGCGATGCGATGAACGAGAGCCCGCCCAGAATCAGCGCAAATGCCCCAATCTGCGCGACGTTCTTCCGCAACCTCCTCAGCAACCCGGCAATAAATCCCTCATCGGCAACCGACTCATCCACCGCTCGCCGCAAAATAAGTATGGGCCGCACACCACGTATATCCAGCAGCGGCGGCAACGTGAACAGCAACGTCGTCAGCACGCCCGCGCCCAGCCCTGCGGCAATCGCCCGAGGATCAATGTGTAGCTCAGGCCGCACGTTGACAAGGCTGGAGAGCAGATAAGGAAACGCCATCTGCACCCCAACGCCCAGCACGACTCCCAACACGCCACCAGCCACACCAAGTAACAAAGTCTGTATCAAATAGATACGAATGATCTGCCCCGACCGCGCCCCCAGTGACTTCATGATCGCGATCGTATCCAGCCGCTGTTGCAGGTGCGCCCGCATCGCCATCGCCACACCCACCGCGCCCAGCACCAGCGCCACCAGCGACATCAACGAGAGCAGGCTCGTCGCCTGATCCAGCCCCGAGGTCAGCGCCGGGTTGGTCTCGCGATAGTCCGTCACCTGCGCCTCGGGCAGCAGCTTGATGAGCCGCGCCTTCAGCTCCGCCACCGCCTCATCCGAGATGGCCGCGCCGTTCTTCGGACGCGGCACCCGGAACAGGTATCGCTGCACCGCATGAGAGCCTTCTGTCACCAGCCCGGTCTCATCCAGCCCGCGCCGCGACATAAGCACCCTCGGCCCCGCCGCAAACGAGCCGGACAAGCGATCCGGCTCATTGGTCACGACCGAGACGATGCGAAAGAGCTGGTTGCCGATCTTCAACTGATCGCCCATCTGGAGATGCAGCCGCACCAGCAGGTCGTCGGCCACCGCAATCGACGTGTCATCGAGCACCTTCGGCAGCGCCGCCGCTGGCTCCAGGTCCACCGTGCCGTAGAACGGATACTTCGCCGGGTCCACCGCCTTCAGCGACACCAGCAGCGGGTCCATCGTCTTCGCCGACGACGCCATTGAGACCAGCTCGGTCACCGGCGTTATCTCGATGCCCTCGCGCCTTATCTCCTCCAGTCCCTTCGCTTCTTCGGTCGACGGCTGCTGCGTCATACGAGCCGAAAGATCGCCCGCCATGATCGCCCGCGCCCGCAACAACAGCGTCGCGCGAAACGAAGAGCTGAACCCACGCACACCCGTCAGCGCAGCCACGCCAATCGCCACCGACAGAATGACGAAGAAGAAACGAGTACGCGACGACCGCATCTCACGCGCGGCGATGCGGGCTGCGGTGCGATAAGAGAGACTAGCCATTAATATTCAGCTCGTCTGACAGCACTAAGCCATCCTTCAACACAATCCGCCGATCCGCATAGGTAGCCAGCACCGGGTCGTGCGTCACCAGCACCAGCGTCGTGCCTTCGGTCTTGTTCAGATTCAGCAGCAGCTCCAGCACCGCAGCCCCGTTCACCGAGTCCAGATTGCCCGTCGGCTCATCGGCCAGCACAATTGGAGGCCGCAGCACGAAAGCCCGCGCCAGCGCCACCCGCTGCTGCTCGCCACCCGAGAGCTGCACCGGGTAGTGATCCATCCGGTCTCCCAGCCCCACCGACTCCAGCAGCGCCCGCGCCCGCTGCAATCCATCCGGCTTGCTCGCATCGGAGTTCAGCTCATACGGCAGCAGCACATTCTCGAGCGCCGTCAGTGTAGGGATCAGTTGATACGACTGAAAGACAAACCCGATGGTACGCCCACGCACCTGCGCCAGCTTGTCCTCGGCGAGATAGGAAATTGCAACTCCATTCAGGCTCACCTCGCCCGCCGAGGGCGTATCCAACCCCGCCAGCAGCCCCAGCAGCGTCGATTTACCCGAACCCGAAGAACCCATGATCGCCGCGAACTGTCCGCGCGCGATCTCGAAGTCGATCCCCTTCAGGATGTCGACCGTACGGCTGCCGTTCCGAATCGATTTGCGCAGTCCACTGACCGAGATCATGCTCGCCGCAGGTTTGTCTGATGAAGCATCAATCACGGCCGAAGGTCTCCTGATGGATCGCACACGCGAGGTTTGCTACCTTGAAGGTCATGCGGAACCTCGTCGTCTGTCTCATTCTAGCTGTTGCCACTCCCTGCCTCACCGGCTGCAAAACCGACGCTGCGGCCACCCATGCTGTAGCGCAACAGGCATTGGATGCGCCACAACCGGCTTCGATGCCAGCCGATTCGCGCCCGCTCCTCGTCTGCTTCGGCGACAGCCTCACCGCGGGCTACGGCGCGGACGAGGGCGCGAGCTACCCGGACTTCCTCCAGAAGTACCTCGACCAGCTCGGCTATCAGTACCACGTCGTCAACGAGGGCATCAGCGGCAACACGACCAAGGACGGCGTGGACCGCCTGCCCGGTGTCATCGCGATGAAGCCGCAGATCGTCGTGCTCGAGTTCGGCGGCAACGACGGGCTGCGCGGCCTCAAGATCGAGACCAGCAAAACCAACCTCGCCACCATGATCGACGGCCTCAAATCCTCGGGAGCCAAGGTCGCGCTCGCGGGCATCACGCTGCCACCGGACTACGGTCCCGACTACGTAAAAACCTTCACCGCGAACTATCCCGCGCTGGCAAAGCAATACAGCGTTCCACTGCTGCCGTTCCTGCTGCGAAACGTCTACGGCGTCCCCGGCATGATGCAGGCCGACCGCACCCACGCCACCGCCAAGGGCAACGAGATCGTCGCACGCAACGTACTCGGGCTAGTCAAGCCCATGCTGAAGAAGTAAATATCAGTCCCTCCACTGGTCGCAAACAAAAGATGCTCGCTTCCGACCAGCGGGAGGACCTCAGAAGATCATCCCGCCCATACCACCCCGAGAACAGTACGAAGTACTAGCCGATCACCACAATCGGCTGCATCAACGTGCCCGCGATGCGCTTGGCGATGGCCAGCAGCTCCGTCGGACTCGTAAACACCTTCACCAGCGAGGCCTGCGAGAACTCCGGCAGGTTGACCTGCATCCCATTGCGCAGACGCCCCGCAATCTGCTCATCCACCGTCACCGACGGCATCTCCGGGATCAACGTGCGCGGATGCGGCAGCAGCGTCTCAATCGTGCCATCGGTCGAAGCCTGCTTGAGCTGATCGACGGTGATGGCCTGATCGAGCGAGAACGCTCCAGCCCGCGTACGGCGCAGCGAAGACAGATGCGCGCCACATCCAGCCAGCACGCCCAGTTCATGCGCCACCGAGCGGACATAACCACCCGCCGAGACACGCATCTCGAAGGCCGCCACCTGCTGCTCCGCGTCGAGCGAGACCAGATGAAACTCGTGGATGAAGATGCGGGCAGGCTTCACCGGCACCGGCAATCCCGCGCGCGCCAGCTTGTGCGCGGGCACGCCGCCCAGCTTCTTAGCCGAGAAGATCGGAGGCACCTGATCGATCGCCCCGTGAAAGACCTCGGCCATGTGCCGCAGCTCTTCGAGCGAAGCCGTCAGCGGCTTCGGTTCCGTACTCGGCGTGCCGTCCGCGTCGTAACTATCGGTCGCAAAGCCAAAGCGAATGTGACCGGTGTACACCTTCTCCGCCTGCCCGAAGAACTGCGCCAGGCGCGTGTACTTGCCGACCAGCAACGGCAACACTCCGGTCGCCATCGGGTCCAGCGTGCCCAGATGACCAATAGAGCTTTCGCCGGTAGCGCGCCGCACCAGCGAGACCACATCGTGCGACGTCATACCGCTCGGCTTATCCAAAACAAGAAGACCATTCATCGTTACTTCGAACCCCGCATCCCTAAAGGCCCGAACCGGCGCGCCGCACCAGAGACAGGAACTCGTTCCGCGTCTGCAACTGCGTATTGAACACCCCCAGCATCGCCGAGGTGACCGTCGAAGAGTGCTGCTTCTCCACGCCGCGCATCATCATGCACAGGTGGCTGGCCTCGAGGATCACGGCAACGCCCTGCGGACGAATCGCAGCCGTAATGGCCTCGGCGATCTGCCGAGTCAGCCGCTCCTGCACCTGCAAACGCCGCGCAAATACATCGACGATCCGCGGGATCTTGCTCAGCCCGATCACCTTGCCCTGAGGCACGTACGCGACGTGCGCCTTGCCGAAGAACGGCAGCAGATGGTGCTCGCACTGCGAGTAAAACTCGATATCCTTCACGATCACCATCTCGTCGTAGTCGACGTCGAAGAGCGCCCCGTGCAGCACCTCGTCGATGCTCTGCTGATAGCCCCGCGTGAGAAACGCGGTAGACTTCTCCATCCGCTCCGGCGTGCGCAAGAGGCCGTCGCGCTCAGGGTCTTCGCCCATGCGGCGCAACAGTTCGCGGTATATGTTCTGGGTGGAGATCCCTGCTAACGGGTCTCCGGGTTGTTCGGGTTGAGACGGCATCATGCAGCCTTTCTAAAAACAAACTAAGTGGTCACGTCTGAGTACAGATCGAACGAGTTGTTATCGGTCTCTTCCACGTGAACCCGCTCGAGATGTGCGTGCGGAAATGCGCGGAAGATACGATCAACCTCGATGGTTAGATTCTCTGTAGACGGCACCAGCTTCCGAAAAAGATCGAGAGTATTGAGATTCGTATGATCGAACCGATCCAGCAGATACTGCCGGGCAAAGCTGTCGAGGTCGGCCAGGTTGCAGACCATGCCGGTCATCGGATCGACCTGCCCGGAAAATGTAACCTGAACAGTGTAATTATGCCCATGCCCATGCGGGTTGTTGCACTTACCGAAGACGGCCTGATTGCGTGCGTCATCGTAGGCATCGGTGTGCAACCGGTGCGAGGCGCTGAAGTGATAGCGGCGGTTGAGATAAGCCTTCATGCTTATTCTTCCCCATAAAAATCAGCAAACAGGTCGGGCATCTCGTACACGCGCACGCGATGCAGCCGCGCATTGGGGATCTTGCCCGCGAGCCGTCTCCACACCGCGATGGCGATGTTCTCCGTGGTCGGAATAACGCTGGCAAAGTCTGGTATCTCGAGGTTCAGATGGCGATGGTCGTACACCCCCACGACCTCGCGCTCGAGGATATCCTTCAGCTCCTTCAGGTCCACGACGAAGCCCGACACCGGATCGACCTCACCGGCCACCGTCACCTCCAGCGTGTAGTTGTGGCCGTGCCCGTTGCGGTTCGCGCACTTGCCGAAGAGGCGCAGGTTCTCGGCTTCGGAGAGCGCGTCGTTCCAGTAGTAATGCGCGGCGGAAAACTCGGCTTTGCGGGTAAGAAAGATCATCGTTTAGGCACCAGCAGTTAGTTTAGATCACCATCAACGGCTCACGTTCGAGTAAGTGCGTCCCTTCCACTCGACGCTCTTGCGAACCTTCACCTGCATATAGCTGCGGAAGAGCACAAAGACCAGCAGCGGCAGCCCCGCCACCGAGATAGCGCAGTCGGCCACGGAGAAGTTCGACTTGGCCACACGCGTGTAGAGTCGCCAGAGCACGCGAGCCCACAGCGCCATAATCAGCAGTCGCTGCGTCGTTGTGAAGAACGGATAGAGCGCCAGCGCCGGAAGCCCCACGAAGAGCAGGAGGTCGAGCAGGCGCATCAGCATCAGCGGCAGAATGCTCGGAAACAGCAGAGCCAGATTCTTCGTCCAGCCCGCGATCATCTCGCTCGCGCTGCGGTACATCCGGGCCGAGAGCGCGTCGGGCGCGTAGCGAAACCGGATCGTCCGCTTGGCACGCTTGAAGAGGTTCGCCAGAGCCACATCCTCCAGCACCATCGGCCCCACGGCCTTGTGCCCGCCCAGCGCGAAGTAGTCCTCCTGCTCCACCATCAGGAACTGGCCGTTCGCCGCCGCCACACGGTTGGCTGGATCGTTCACCTTTTTAGGCGGATACGCAATGGCCAGCTCGGAGAAGATCAGCGGCATCAGCGCCCTCTGCCAGAAGCCCTCCGTCAACTGCCGCGGCGAGTACGAGAGCAGCTCCGCCCCGTACTTCTCCATCTCCCGCCGCGCCCGCGAGAGGCTTCCCTGCTCGTGGATCGTATCGGCGTCGGTAAAGAGCAGCAGCTTCCCCTGAGCCTGTTGCGCCCCGGCCCAGCAGGCGTTGTTCTTGCCGGTCATGCCGCCATTGCGCTGGTCGAGCGCCGGAGCCTCCAGCAGCGTCACCCCTGCCCGCTGGCTGGCACATTGGGCCGCAATCCGCCCCGTCCCGTCAGTCGAGTGGTCGTCCACGACGATCAGCTCCCAGTCTCGCCCCAGCTCAAAGCCCGTCTCCGACTGCGCCAGCAGCGAGTCCAGGCACGCGGCCAGCGAGACCTCTTCATTCCGCGCCGGTACAATCACCGTCAACGCCAGCTTCGGCTCGCCTTCAGCCTCTTCTTGTTCCACCGTAAAAATCTCTTCGCTCACGACTTCGTATTATAGGAAGCAGGAGCCTCTCGTGCGCAAAGCGTCCTCATTCCCGGTCCTAGCAACCCTTCTGGCGATCTGCCTCTCCGGCATCGGCTGCGACCGCGGCCAGCATCCCGGCAACATCGGCAAGCCCGCTCCCCAGTTCGTCATGAGCGACGGCGTCACCACCGTCGACCTCAGCAAGCTGCGCGGCAAGATCGTCGTGCTGAACCTGTGGGCCACCTGGTGCGCCCCCTGCGTCGAAGAGCTGCCCAGCCTGCTCGCCCTGCAACAGCGCAACCCGCAGATCGTGGTCGTCGCCGTCAGCACCGACCAGGACGACGCCGTCTACCGCCACTTCCTGGTGCAGCACCACGTCAACGTCCTCACCGTCCGCGATTCCAGCATGAAGGTTAACCAGATGTACGGCACGGTCCTGATCCCCGAGACTTACATCATCGACCGCAACGGCGTCATCCGGCGCAAGTTCGTCAGTGCGCAGGACTGGACCGGCTCCGAGATCTCCGACTACCTCCACAAGTTATAACTGCTGGTAAAATCCCCGTATGACTCAAGTTGAAGTCCTGTACCGTTACGGAGCCACCCCGTCCGAGTCCGCGACGCTGGCCATCGCTAACATCCGCGAGGTCTACGGCGTGCGCAAGATCGTCTTCCACGAAGCCGAAAAGACGGTCCGCGTCGAGTACGATTCGACCCGCCTGACCGAGCCTGTCATCCACCAACTGCTGCGCCGCGCCGGTCTCGATGTGGTGGAAAAAGTGCAGCTCTATACGCTTCCCGAGCCCGTAGAACCTGCTCCTGCGGCGTAGCTTGCCTAACCGGGCTATCTCTTGTATTCTTAGAAAGTTGGGTTCGCGGCCACGGTCGCTTGAGCCATACAACACAACGTGCGCCCGTAGCTCAGCTGGATAGAGCATTTGGCTACGAACCAAAGGGTCGGAGGTTCGAATCCTTCCGGGCGCACCATAAAATCAATAATTTCGGCGAATTCCGAAAATCTCAAACCCATAAAAACAGAAAAAGACGTGTAGCGTCTTTTTCTGTAGCACCATTTGCACTACCTTCGTGTTGGCCTCTTGCTTCGCCTTCATTCGGCCTACCGTAAACGTTTAGTGTCGTAGATACATTGGCATGGCGCATACTCGCCCACCTATACTCACAATATGTTTGGCCTCTTCAAACCCCGAGCCACTTGCGAGGAATTGTCCGTCTTTTTTGCCGCTCGTTTTACGGCTTTTCTATGGCCGGGAATTTCCCCCGGCATTGATGACGAACTCTCTCTTATGGTCCAGTTTGGTGCTGACGAGGATCGTATCCGCTCCGAAATTGCGGCCTTTTGCGCATTTGCGTACTATCGCGGAATGGTCAAGGCATTTGAGGATGGATCAATCTCAAAGGCACAACTCGACCGACTAGAAGAAGCCTTTACCCATGCTCTTGAACACAAAGTGCGCATGGTCAGTCCCGCTCATATCCCGAGTCTTGGCTACGACACCTTTTCGGATTGGCTTCTTGCAAGATTGCAGCGCTACACAATTGTCGTAGCCAGTGCTATCGAACCGAACGAAATAACCAGCAGATTAGTTAGGCACTTCTCTGATTTTGCATGTGTCGGCTCTCCAGACGAGGTCCTTCGCGAAAAATTTCGTCTGACTTATGAGAAGACGGTAGCAAACGCAGCGGAGCTTATTGCTTCACATCGGCTACGCTAAAATAAGAGGCAACAACCGCGATTCAATGGACGCCAAAAGGCCAGCGCATACAGACCAGCGGAGAAGATCCTCCTCAGAGCATCCCAAGTTCCTTCTCCGCTCCCAGCCGAGCCTTCTTCAGCGATGCCACCGGCTCCTCGGTCGGGTAGAACTCCATCGCGATCCAGCGGTTGTACTTCAGCTCCCGCAGCTTGCGGTAGATCGGGTCAAAATCAATCTCGCCCGTCCCCGGCTCGTGCCGTCCCGGCACCTCGGCCACATGGATCAGGCCCACCCGGTCGATGTTCTTCTCCAGCTTCTCGATCAGGTTCCCGAAGCTCCGCTGCTCGTGATAAAGGTCGTAGAGCACCTTCAGATTGGGCGCATTCACCGCCGCCGCAATCTCGAAGCCATCGGTCACGCTGGCCAGAAAGACATTCGGGCGCTCGATAAAATCAATCGGCTCGATGACGATCTCGATCTTCTCCTTAGCCGCCATCTCCGCCGCACGCTTCAGGTTCTCGATGGCGATCACGCGCTGATCGGCCATCGACACCGTCTCCGACCGCCTGCCCGAGAGCAGGATCACCTGCGGACACTCCAGCTCCTTCGCAAACCTCAAGTGCTCAGCGAACTGCGTCACGAAGAGTTTTCGCTCCTCCGGTACCGCAAAGGCCGCACGCACGCCGCTCATCGAGTCGATGACCAGCCCCAGCCTGCGCAGCTTCGCCATCACGCGAGTCCGCTCCTCGGGCGTCCACTTCTGGAACTCACCCGTCAGCTCGATCCCCTGATAACCGGCCTCGGCCACCATCTCCACGGCGCGGTCGAAGCCCGCGGGCTTCTCAATCGCCCACAGCATGAAGGAAAAACGCACACCCTTTGCAGCCGCATTGCCCTGCGCCCACCCCGGCACGGCCATCGCAGCCGCCGCACCCGCCATCATTCTGCCCAACTCACGACGATTCATCCTCAGAGCGCCCTCAGATACTCGTAGTCCACCTTCACCGCATCGAGCGCCTTCATCTCCAGAAACGGCGGCTCCTGCTCCACGTAGTAGTCGTGAATACCGGCCTCCTTGGCCGCCCTCAAAATGGGCCGGTAGTCGATGTGCCCACGCCCCAGCTCGGTTCCCTTTGGCCGTTCGGCGGAACTGCGCGCGATCGTCGGCCCCGTACCCGAGACAAAGTCCTTAATGTGCAGCATCTTGTATCGCCCCGGATAGCGCCTGAAGTAATCAGCCGGATCATACCCGGCCACGACCACCCAGCCGCAGTCCAGCTCCATATCCACCAGTCCCTTCTCGGTCCGCTCCAGCAGCACGTCGTAGCCGACCCTGCCGCCCTCCACCTTGCGGAACTCGAAGTTATGGTTGTGATACGCATACTGCAACCCGGCCTTTTTAGCCTTGAGCGCCAGCGCGTTCACCCGGTCCGCCAGCACCTTGAAGTCGTCGAGCGTCTCTGCCCCGCTAACAGCATTAGCGGCAAAGATCCCCGAGCAGACGACATAATGCGCTCCTATCGCATGAGCCTCATCGAAGAGCGGCCCCACCTCGCTCTCGCTCAGCTCCGACTTGCTGCTCTTGAGCTGCATATGCGCGCTGTGGCACACCAGCCCGGCCCGGTCCAGTTGCGCCCGAAACTCCTTGCCGGTAAGCCCTGCGATGCCCGCCGTCTCCACCATCGTGTAGCCGATCTCCCTGACCCGCCGGAGCGTCCCCGGCACATCCTGCTTCAGTTCGGCACCAACGCTATAGAGCTGCAGTCCAATAGGCACCGAAGCAGGCAGAGGCCAGCCCCTCTGCCACCCCGCCATCGCCGCCAAAGCCGCACTCCCCTGCAAAACCGCCCGTCGTGAGATCAACCCGATACCTCCGCATCCCGAAAAACTCTTCGGCCACGAAGATACACGTTTGCCCACAGGCCCGGCATCCACAAACCCGCTATCCGGAACAAACGTCCTACTTGGAATCACCCGGCATCAGCGCCTGCGGCAGGTCCGTCAGGGTCGCCTTGCCTGCGTGATAGTCGATCCGCCATATCCGGTCGAACTGCATCTCCGGCCACGGGCTATACGGCGGAGTCGCCCCCAATGCCTTTGCTAGCGCCGGAATATTGCCGTGGTGCCACGAGACCAGCACGATCTTCCCCGCATACTTGCCGCTCAGCAGCTCCTTCGCCAGCTCCGGGTAGTCGTCGTTCATAATATTGCTCTCGATGAGTAGACCCAGCGCCTTCGCCAGCGGCGTAATCGTCTCCACCGGACGGTTGCTCTTCTTGCTGGCATGGGTCGCGATCAGAACCTGCGGCCTTTCAAGCGGCACCAGGCTGCTTCCGGCGGGCGGAATAAAGAGCTGAGCCAGCACCGCCGCTCGGGCAAATCCCGCCTCCGAAAGATCCTCCCTGCCGTCGTATAACTTCTCCGCGTGGCGGATCAGGTAAATCGTAGCCGGAGCCTGGGCCACACACTGGACAACAGCTCCCCCAAGCAGCAAAAAGCCGCAAAATAAAAGACGAAGAATACGCATATCTCCCAGCATCTCCTATGCCAATAGTTTTTATATGAACCCAGTGCAAATTGACCCTCTTCAATAATTGACGACCAAATTAGTCCTGATTACACTAAACTCTGGGACCGAACAGCTTTAGAGCGTGTTCGGCGGTACGCCTGGCTCCGTTCAAGCAGAGAACCTGCGGCGGCAGCCAGAGAGGTGGATGGGCAAATGTTGCAGGCTTTTATCATCACGCTGCGCGAGGGCGTGGAAGCTTCCCTGATCGTCGGAATCGTCTTTGCCTATCTCTCGAAGATCGGTCGGCCAGAGCTGAAAAAGACCGTCTTCTGGGCGCTCGCCTCGGCCATCGCGGCCAGCGTCGCCGGTGCCGTGGTCCTGGCCCGCACCCAGTTCAACTCCGACGTCTTCGAGGGCTGGGTGATGCTGGCCGCCGCGGCCTTCGTCATCAGCATGATCTGGTTCATGCACAAGACGGCCCGCTCCATGAAGGGCGAGATCGAAGCCAAAGTAGCGAAATACACCGGCGGAGCCGGAGTCTCGAAGCTCGGCCTCTTCTTCTTCGTCTTCCTGCTTGTCCTGCGCGAAGGCGTCGAAACGGTCCTGATCCTCTCAGCCGTCTCGCTCAACTCCACCGAGCTGCTCAGCTTCACCGGAACCCTGCTCGGCATCGCCGTATCGGTCGTCTTCGGCGTGCTCTTCATCCGCGGCAGCGTCCGGATCAACCTGCAACGCTTCTTCCGCGTCACCTCGGTCATCCTCTACTTCGTCACCTTCCAGCTTCTGGTCTCGGGCCTGCACGAGCTGTCGGAGAACGGCGTCCTGCCCTCCAGCGCCGCCGAGATGCGCTTCATCGGCCCCATCGTCCGCAACGACCTCTTCTTCTTCGTCACCATGCTGGCGCTCGCCGGGCTCATGATCCTGATGGAGCAGCGCCGCCGCGCGCCCGAGGCCCTGCCCGCCGACGCCACCGCCGCCGACCGTCGCCGTGCCCAGTGGAGCCAGCGCCGCGAGCGCATGTGGATGACCGCCGTCGTCTCCACCAGCTTCCTCTTCATCTTCCTCTCGACGGCCGAGTTCATCTACGCCAAAAGCTCCACGGCCCTCAGCCCCACCTCGGCGGTAACGCTGGTCGGCGACCAGGTCACCCTGCCCACCGCCGCCATCAACGACGACAAGCTCCACCGCTTCGGCGTCCACATCGACGACGGAAAGGGCGGCTCCCCCGAGGTCCGCTTCCTGCTCTACAAGAAGCCCGACGGCAACATCGTCTCGGTCGCCGACGCCTGCCAGATCTGCGGTCCGGTCGGCTTCTACATCGGTGCCCAGGGCATCACCTGCAAGATGTGCGCGTCGCCCCTGAACGCCGCGTCGATGGGCCAGCCCGGCGGCTGCAACCCCATCCCGCTCAAGTCCACCGCGGGCGGTGGCCAGATCGTCATCGCCGCATCCGACCTCAAGGCGCTGGTCCCGCACTTCGAAAAGTGATGCCCGGAACGAGTCATCTCCTGAGCCTCGCGCCCCTCTCCAAGACGAGAGGGGTTTGCCATGTCATGCACCTTTGGGAGGCTCGGTAGATGTTCCTCCGCCTTCTCTACGAGTCCTTCGTCCGCCAGCGCCGCCGCAAGGCCCTGGCCGGTGTGGCAATCCTGCTCGGCACCACCGCCGTCACCGCCATGCTCGCCCTCGCCACCACCATCGGCGACCGCATCCACCGCGAGCTGGCCGTCTACGGCGCGAACATCGTCGTCTTCCCCCAGGCCGACCAGCTCGAGGTCAAGGTCGGCGGCGTTGACCTCAAGCCCTCGACCGGCGGAGCCTACCTCAAGGAGTCCTCGCTCGACAAGCTGAAGACCATCTTCTGGGCCAACAACATCACCGGCCTAAGCCCCGAGCTTCCCTTCACCCTCCAGCTCGCGGGCCAGTCCGTACCCGCCACAGGACTCTGGTTCCACCACCCCTTCGGCAACGGCAGCGCGCTCACCGGAGCACCCGAACTCCACCCGTCATGGAAGCTCACCGGAGCGTGGCCCGCAGCCGATAACGAAGCCGTCCTGGGCCATGAACTTGCCGCCAAACTGAATCTCCACCCCGGCGACACCTTCACTTCTGCGCAAACAACCTACAAGATCACCGGCATAGCCGACACCGCCGGTCCCGAAGATAGCCAGATCCTCCTCCCGCTGGCTGCCGCACAGACGCTCTCCGGCCACCCCGACGCCATCTCCCGCGTAGAAATATCCGCCAAGACCCGCCCCGAAGACGCCTTCGCCCGCAAGGACCCAGACACCCTGCCCGCCGCGCAGCGCGAGATCTGGTACTGCCGCCCCTACGCCAACTCCATCGCCTACCAGGTCCGCGAGGCCATCCCCGGCGCACAGGCCGAGCAGGTCCGCCGCGTCGAGCAGTCCGAAGGCTCGCTGCTCGAAAAGATCGGCGGCCTCATGTGGCTGGTCAGCGCCGCCGCCCTGCTCGCCGCCGGATTCGCCGTCTCCGCCGCCATGGCCACCGCCATCCTCGAGCGGCGCGGCGAGATCGGCCTCATGCGCTCGCTCGGAGCCAGCCGCGGAGCCATCGCGCTGCTCTTCTACTCCGAGACCGGCCTGCTCGCCGTCTTCGCCGGAGCACTTGGCTACCTGGCTGGTTCCACTCTGGCCTGGTGGCTCGGAGCCAGAATCTTCGCCGGGGACGCGGGCGGCGCGACCGGCCCGGTCCTGAACCCCGTGCTGCTTCCAGTGGTCGTCGCGATGGCCCTCATCGTCGCCATCGCCGGGTCCACCCCCTCCATCCGCGCCGCGCTGCGCATGGACCCGACCGCGATCCTGAGGGCAGACGCATGACGCCCAAACTGACGCTGACCCACGTCCTGCGCCGCTCGCTCATCCACCGCCGCGCCCGCAGCCTCTCCGCGCTCATCGCCCTCACCGTCTCCGCAGGAGTCGCCACCGCGCTCCTCACCCTCTACGCCGACCTCGACCAGAAGCTCCACCACGAGTTCCGCAGCTTCGGGGCCAACGTCGTCGTCTCAGCCCCTAAAGGAAGCAGCGGCATCGACGCCCCGGCAATAGCCAAGGCCCGCCAAACCGCTGGCCCCGAAGCCACCCTCGCCGAGTTCGCCTACGCCGTCGCCACCACCGACCGCAACACCCCGGTCGTCGTCGCCGGGGTCGACTTCCCCGCCATCCACAAGCTGGATTCCTGGTGGCAGGTCGCAAGCTGGCCCACCGCCCCCGATGCCGCCCTGCTGGGCCAGCGCGCCGCCGGATTCGTCGCCGACGAGCACGCCGTCAAGCTCACCTTCGCGGGCAAATCCGCCACCTTCACCGGCTCCGGCCGCGTCAAGACCGGCGGCGACGAGGACAGCCGCATCTACCTGCCGCTCGCGGCCTTCACAGCCTGGACGAACGTCTCCCCCAGCGTCCTTGAGCTACAGATCCCCGGCTCTGCCGCGCAGGTCGAATCCACCATCGACCGCCTCCGAACCGCGCTGCCGGGCCTTCAGGTCGAACCAGTCCGTCAGCTCGTCGAAGGCGAGTCCCGCATCGTCGATAAGACCCACGCGCTCATGTTCGGCGCGGTCCTGCTGATCGCCCTCACGGTCGCCGTCTCGGTGCTGGCGACGCTCTCGGCCAGCGTGCTAGAGCGCCGCCGCGACTTCGCCCTGATGAAGGCCCTCGGTGGTAGCGAGCGCCAGATGATGAGCCTCTTCCTGCTCGAAACGCTGCTGCTCGCCTCAGGCGGTGTCGCCCTGGGCTACTTCGTCGGCTCGGCGCTAGCCTGGGTCATCAGCGAGGCCAACTTCCACACCGCCACGCTTCCGCGCATCCAGGTCCTGCCCCTGGTCCTCGTGCTCAACCTCCTCATCGCCGCGCTGGCCGCGCTGTTTCCCGTGCAGGTTCTCCGCAGGCTGGAGCCTGCGGCCCTGCTGAAAGGCGAGTAAGGTAATAACATGGCAGCCGAAGTCATGACCTCCCTGAACAAGGGCACCACCCGCGCCGAGTGCGCCGTCATCGCCCTCGAAGGCGTCTGCCGCGAGTACTCCGGGCGCGGCGAGCCGGTCCGCGCGCTCGACGACGCCACCTTCTCCATCGTCAAGGGCGAGTGGGTCGCCATCACCGGCCCCTCCGGCTCGGGCAAGAGCACGCTGGTCAACCTGCTGGGCTGCCTCGACCGCCCCACCACCGGCGAGCTGAAGATCGACGGCATCGACGTGGCTGGAATGTCCGCCACGGAGTTGGACCGCTTCCGTGCGGACAAGATCGGCTTCATCTTCCAGCAGTTCCACCTAATTCCTTATTTGTCAGCGCTTGAGAACGTAATGCTCGCGCAGTACTTCCATTCCATGACGGATGCGGTAGAAGCCCGTGCGGCGCTGGATAAAGTCGGTCTCGGGCACCGTGCCGATCACCTGCCCAGCGAGCTTTCCGGCGGAGAGCAGCAGCGCGTCTGCATCGCCCGCGCCCTCATCAACAATCCACCGATTTTGTTAGCTGATGAGCCAACGGGCAATCTCGATCAGGCCAATCAGAAGATCGTCGCGGACCTGCTCCAGAACCTGCACCGCACCGGACACACCATCGTCATGGTCACGCACGACCCCGAGATGGCCGGGCTGGCCCAGCGCCGGATCGCCCTGAGCCATGGTAAGGTCTTCTGCCACCCGGTCGGGCAGGTCGTACATTTAGGGCGTTAAAAGCGTCCTCACGCCGGACGGGCGGCACTTCGTGCGGTCTTGGACGCTACGCGTAAAAGACTAACGAACGCCCCACTTCAGCTTCGACCGCAGCACACTGAACAGCCCATTCGGCCGCAGCCGCAGCAGAGGCACGCTGAACTGCGAACGCCCGCAGTGAACCTGATCGCCCAGCATCAGCTCCACCGCCTCCTGCCCGTCCACGGTCAGGTAAGTCTGGTTCGGCACGCCCTCAATCTGGATGTTGACCATGCAATCCGACGGTACCACAATCGGCCGTATCGTCAGCAGGTGCGGGCAGATCGGCGTAATCACCATCGCGTCCACGCTCGACATCAGGATAGGCCCGTTGGCCGCAAGATTGTAGGCCGTGGAGCCGGTCGGCGTGGAGACAATGATTCCATCCGCCCGGAACGTCGCCACAAACTGCTGGTCGATCCGAACGGTGTAGTCGGCCATCCGGGCGATGGTTCCCTTGGCCACAACCACGTCGTTCAGCGCGTCCCACTCGCGGATAGGCCGGTCTTGTCCATCGCGGAACAGCTCGCAGTGCATCATGAAGCGCAGGTCGATATCGGCCACGCCCTCGCACCACTTTTCGAGCGTCACGTAGAGGTCCGAGAGCGGAATCTCCGTCAGAAATCCCAGCGACCCGAGGTTGACCGAGAGGATCGGCGTGCCCGTCCCGGCGAAGGCGCGGGCCGCAGAGAGCAGCGTGCCGTCGCCGCCGAGCACGATGACGAGCCGTGGCTTGGAGAGCGGAAGATCGGTGCGAAGAGTACCGGGCTGATCGAGATAACCGGCGCTGTCCTCATCGAGGACGGCCTCGTAGTCGTGCTGGCGGAGCCACTCGATGAGGCCGGGAAGCAGATGGGCAACCTCTGGCTTCTGTGGCTTGGAGATGATGGCGGCTTTGAACATTCAGGAGCTAGTGTAATCCGTTGTGGCGAAGAAAACGTGGGTTCAGCTAAAAGCTGACGTGGAGGAGATACTCATGGTTCCCCTCCATTCCTTTAATGGGCGAATCGATGAGGTCGAGGCCGGTTCCGCCGAGGTCGAGCGTCGCGTGGCAGACGCGGTCGATGGCGAGCTGGCGGGCGGCCTGGTCGCGCACGATGCCGCCCTTGCCGACGTTCTCCTTGCCCGCCTCGAACTGTGGCTTGATGAGGATGACGGCGCTTCCCTTCCACGGCTGATCGCCCTCGGCCAGCGCTTTCAAGACCGCCGGAAGCACCAGCGTAGCGGAGATGAAGGAGACGTCCATTGCAAAAAAGCTGATAGGCGGCTGCTGGATCAGCTCGCCGTCGGTCAGCAGGCGGGCGTTGGTGCGCTCGCGCAGGCTGACGCGCGGGTCGGAGCGGAGCTTCTCGGCGATCTGGCCGTAGCCGGTATCGACCGCGAGCACCGAGGCCGCGCCGGACTGCAACATGCAGTCGGTAAAGCCGCCGGTGGAAGCGCCGACGTCCATGCAGGCGAGGCCGGTCAGGTCGATCTTCCAGTATTCGAGCGCACGCTCGAGCTTGAGGCCGCCGCGGCTGACGTACTTCAGGTCCGAGCCGAGCAGGCGGAGGATAGAGGTATCGGCGACGGGAGTACCGGGCTTATCGACGCGCTGTTCATCGACGAGGACGCGACCGGCAAGGATAAGGGCCTGGGCACGCTCGCGCGAGGCGGCATGGCCCTGGTCGACGAGCAGTTTATCGAGACGGATCTTCACTAAAAGGACACCACTCCTTCGATTCTCGCAGATATGAAGGTTTATTTTTTCTGTCCTTTCCTCCTACGCCGGTTTCATGCGTATGGTTTAAAAAACAAGCTCCCAGGTTCGCATTGTTTAACTTTGTTCATAGGTGCCATTTATGTACGGAGATACAGGTGTGCTGAACGGGCGGATGCCAGCGCCGCAGGACGACGCAGCTTTGCTGGCTCTGGTACAGCGCGGCGATGAGGCCGCGATGGCTACGATCTTCGACCGCTACGGAAAGATCGCCTACTCGGTGGCGCTGCGCGTGCTGCGCGACCCGGCGCTGGCGGAAGAAGTCTTGCAGGAGCTGTTCATGCAGCTCTGGCGCAGTACGGAGAGCTTTACCGCGGCGGCCAGCCACCGCAGCAACTGCCTGCCGGGGCGGCTGGCCATTGCGAGCCGTAACCGCTCCATCGCGCTGCTGCGGCTCAGGCAGCCGACCGATCAGGAGGACGGGATTTCGCCTTTGCCGCCGTGCAACCTGGCCGATGAGAGCGCGCGCGACGCCATCATCGAGCGGGTGCGCGACACGGTCCGGACGCTGCCCGCCGGGCAGAGGAAGACGCTCGAGATGGCCTTCTTCGACGGCCTGACGCACGCCGAGATCGCCGAGGTGACAAGCGACCAGCCCGAGGCCGTCAAGGCCCGCATCCGCGGCACGCTGCTCACCGTCAGGGAGGCCCTGCAATTATGATTCCGGTCAAGCAGATCGACCCCGACGATTTGGCCCTGTACGCCATGCAGATTCTGCCCCCGGATGAGGCTGCCGAGTTGGCGTTGCTGCTACGGCATGGCTCCGAGGCGCGGCGCGTGCTGGCCGAGATACAGGGAGACCTCGCGCTGTACGCCCTGACTGCCGAGATGCGGGAGCCTCCCGCGCAGGCCCGGCAGAGGCTGATGCAGCAGGTGGCCGAGGAGAAGAGGACGCCGCCGGAGGATTTCTACCATAGCCGCGGAGCCGATGCGCCGTCGTCGAGTCGCTCTCTCTTCGACGAGGAACCTCCGCCGCGAAACCCCATGACGACGGTGCTGGGATGGGCCGGTTGGGTGCTGGCTGCGGGCATGGCGGTCGAGATGGGCATACTGTACCACCAGCGCGAGCAGCTTAGAAGCGCGATGGCGACGCAGACCGAAGAGGTCGTAACTCGTTCTAGCGGCGCTGAGCGGGCGAGCCGGGTGATCGAGACCGTCGAGGACCCGGCGACGGTGCGGGCCACGCTATCGGCAGCCGATCACCTGGAACCGCAGGGAGAGGTGAGCTATCTGCCCGGAAGCGGCTCACTGGTCTTTCTCGCTGAGGGCCTGGCTCCATTGCATACCGGCATAACCTATGAGCTTTGGCTGATTCCCGCCAATGGAGGCACGCCTTTGCCTGCGGGAACCTTCCAGCCGGATATGCATGGCAGCGCCCATGTTCTGCTGCCGGATCTGCCGAAGAGCATCGCTGCCCAGGCATTTGACGTCACCATCGAGAGTGCGGGCGGAGCCACCTCCCCCACACTGCCCTTCATCCTAAAAGGTACTTCGTACCGTTCTCGGGGTGACGTGGGTGAGTAATCAGCGGTGAAAAAGTAACGAGCCATCCTCCACGACGTGAAGGATGGCTCGTTGCGTAGCAGATGCGGTCAGGCTAGGGAGCGGTGACGCGAACAGCGACTCCATTACCCTGCAGATTGATGTGCGCGGTCACAACGTCGATGTCGGTTCGCATGACCGTCATGTCGGTCGAGTCCGGCGCGGTGACATAGACCTTGCCCGTGGGTGTGCCGGTGGTAACGGCGATCCAGTTCGGATGGCCGTGAACCGCGGTGTCGAGGAGGTTGGTATCGCCAGAGACGGCAGGCAGCGTGGCCGTAACCGTGTTGCTGTTCAGGTCGATAACGCTGATCGAACCGGCGATACCGGCAGAGACGTTACCCGCGTTGGCGACGTAAGCCTTGGTTCCGTCCTGCAGAACCGCAATCATGATCGGGTTTACGCCGACCGGAACCGTGGCGACGGTGGTGCCGAATCCGGTTGCGTCGACCGGATTGGCCGGGTCGCAGTTCGGGTTATCGACCGCCGTCGTCGAGCAGAGCGGGATGCTGATGATGCTGACGCTTCCATTGCTCGTGCCGGTGCCCGAGTTGGCGACGAGCAGCTCCGAGCGGGTGGGGGCGAAGTCGGCCCAGACAGGCGCCACGCCCACGGGAATGGTGCTCGTGACCACCTTGCTGGAGTTGGTGAAGGTATCGAGCGCGTTGGTCTGCGCGTTGATGACACTGACGCTGTTGCTGCCCTTGTTCATCACGAAGGCGCGGCGCGTGTCTGCGGTCATTACGCCGTAAACGGGGTTGACGCCGACCGTGATCGGAGCGTCGGGGGTGTTGCTGGTGGTCTCAATGGGCGTGGCCAGGCCTGGAGCGGTCTTGTCGCCCACCGAGAGGGCGTAGACGCGGGTTGCCGTGTTGGCCCCGACGGTGTAGACCGGGTTCGATCCGGTCGGGATCTCCTGTTGCAGGGCGGGAGGAGAGCCCGTGAGCTGCGCAACCGCGCTGAGACCGCCCTCCGCAACGTAGGTGTTGGCCGCGACCTGCGACAGGCTGATGGGGTTCGCACCCGGGAGCAGCGTGGTCCGGAGAACCTGGCTGGTCAGCAGGCTGGTCGTAATGGTGAAGCTGTTCATCGTGCCGTCGGCGTGGAGCGTGAAGCCCGTGCCTCCGCTCGAATCCAGTTGCAGATACTGCGGCACCGGATCGATGTTGGCCGCGACCAGGACAGAGTCGCCGAATACATCGACGAAGGTGACCAGGCCCGGAGCATTCGCACTGGGGTTTGAGATCACCACGGCGTACTTGGTGGCCTGGCCCGCCGGGCCGACCGGATTGATCGAGCTGACGACGGGACGGTAGGTGTTGCCGCAGCCTGTAGCTGCAAGAGCAGCGGCCAGAACCACACCCGCAACCGACTGCGACCAAAAGGCGGAGTGCTTTGACGCGCTCTTAACGATCATCACTTCTTCCTGCTTTTCTGCTGAATGCAAAAGTGCTCCCACGAGTGTTCCCGTCTTGGCTATGCTCAAGGTTCGATTGTAAATCAAGGCAGGGGTGGAGAGCGTGGCAGCCGAACCGAATGTGAGTCCTCAAGAAATACTATGGCGAAAACCGATCCCCCTTGAGCGAGACCGTCGGCAATCGAGCTGGCTGGTGGCCGTGGTGGGAGTTCTGCTGGCGGCGTTATGCGCGGAGACGATCCTCTGGGCGGCTGTGCCCTGGCGGGAGCTGGCGGTCAGCGCCATCTTCGCACTGTCGGCCTGGAGGCTGCGGGCCGCAACCCCGGCGGCAGCCGTCGCGGGAGGCTCGATCTGCCTGCTGCTGACCTTCTGGACCGCCTCGGGGCTGCGGCAGAGCGTGATGCACACGGCGCTGACTCCCCTTCTGGCACTCTTTGTCATCACCTTCTCGGCCACCCGCGCGGGCAAGCGGCGCAAGATCGCCGCCGGACTCGCCGAGGGTAGACGCGGGCGGAGCGCCTCGCAGATCATCGCCAACCTGGGGGCCGCCGGGCTTTTTGCCGCGTTGCCTGTTCTGACAATTCACAGGGCAACGGTGCCGCTGTTCCTCGGCAACCTGATCCGTGTGCTGGCGCTGGCCGCACTCGCCGAGGCCACGGCAGACACAGTCTCCTCCGAGATCGGTCAGGCCTTCGGGGGCAGGCCGTTTCTGCTGACCAGCCTGCGCCGCGTCGAGCCGGGCACCGATGGCGCGGTCAGCCTCCTCGGCACCGTCGCCGGAGTCGTTTCAGCGGCACTGGTAGCTCTGGTGGGCGCATGGGCGATGTTTCCCCAAGTGGGAACAGCAGCGGGGATTGCTCTGCTGGGAGGAGTGGCGGGGTTGGTCTTTGACAGCCTGCTGGGCGCAACGATTGAACGCAAGGGATGGCTCGGCAACGATCTGGTGAACTTCACCTCGACGGTCTTCGCAGCCGTGATCGCCTACCTGCTGTTTCGGATGATCTAATCTTCGTTCCGGCCCTCGGCCCAGCGGTGCACGCTGCCGTTCAGGTGCAGGGTCAGCGCGGTGTAGCTGACGATCTCGTGCAGGTACCGCATCGCCAGATCCCACGGGCCGATGTTGCCGAAGCTCGGCCGCGGCGAGGTGTAGACGTCCAGCCCGGCGGCGGCGCAGAGCTGCTGGATGCGGAACAGGTGGGTCGGATCGCTGACCACCACGATGCTGTGCATCTGGTTCTCGCGCGCGATGGCGGCCAGACGGCGCACCTGCTGCTCGGTATCGGTCGAGCGCGTCTCGGCGATGATCCGTTCGAAGGGGATGCCGTTGGCCAGCAGATAGTCTCGGCCCACGCCGCCCTCAGTCTTGCCCGAGTCGCGGTCTCCACCGCCACCCAGCGTGATGACGATGGGGGCGATCTGCATCCGGTAGAGCTGCACGGCGTGGTCGAGCCGGGCGTGGAAGACCGGCGACGGGCGACCGGCGTACTCCGCCGCGCCGAAGACCGCGATGGCATCGGCGGGCTGGGCCTGATCCTGCTCGGCGACCTTGTTGATGCGGAGATAGATCCAGAACGACCACGCCAATGCCACCAGCACCAGAAGAGCAAGCAGACGGCCGAGCAGACGCGCGAAGCTGCCGGAGTCTGAAACGGATCGCGGGTTGGAGGGGCGAGCGGTCATGAAAAAAGCGTCAGAAGTCCGTACGCGTGCCAAAAGGGAGTGTACGGTGTCCTTAGGTGATTGGAACAGTATCGCCCGGTATGGGCTATCGCGCCAATCCCAACAGCAACAGCGTCCTAACGCCGGACGAGCGGCGCTTCGTGCGGTTCTGGACGCTTCGCGTGTTTCTTGCCTACCGTTGCAGGCAGAGGGCTATCTCATGCGTCGGGATCGCGCCCTCACGCAGGATCATCCACGAGTTGCCGCCACCCGAAAGATCGACGATCGTCGTAGCCACCGTGCGCGAGGTCGGACCGCCATCCACGATGAGCGGAATCTTATCCCCCAACTGGTCGAAGACGGCGCGGGCATGGGTGCATTCAGGCAAACCGTGCAGGTTCGCGGAGGTCGCCGTGATGGGTAGCCCCAGACGATCCACCACGGCGCGGGAGATCGCTGCTTCGGGCACGCGCAAGGCCACATTGCCGGTGTTGGCCGTCACCCGCAGCGGTAGCCGCGAGCTGGCCTTGACGATGATCGTCAGCGGCCCCGGCCAGAAGCGCTCGGCCAGCCGGTCGAAGGCCGTGTCGATATTGCGCGCGAGGCCATAGGCCTGGGCGACGTCGGAGATGAGCAGCGAGAGCGGCTTGTGCCGGGCGCGGTTCTTCAGGTCGTAGATACGCTCGACCGCGTAGAGATTGACCGGATCGACGGCGAGCCCGTAGAAGGTATCGGTCGGGAGCGCCACCACGTTGCCTGTGTTGATGCTTTTGACGACGTAGTCGATGAGGCTGGCTTCGGGCTCGTCGGGATGAATGCGGAGAATCTCTGCCGTCAAAGTTCAGGCTCCTGTGCCGGTTTCAGTTTGGTAAACGACCACGGGCCATCACGGCTGGGTCAGTCGAGGGCCGTTCCCTAGCATACCGTCTGACGGCCTATGGCGAAACGGGGGTGCCATGACTGCGTGGACCTTTTTCCCACAAACCGCCGGAGCCTTTCCCATAACCGGACGCGTAAGATTTTGAGATGGGGTTTACTCAAAGCGGCGAACAGGCAGTGGTGACGAGCCGCAGCAATGCGCGGGTGAAGCAGTTGCGCGCGGCCTTCGCCGGGCAGGCGAGGCTGAGCAGCGGACTGGTTGCGATTGAAGGCGAGCATCTGCTCGAAGAGGCTCTGCGCAGTGGGCAGGTGCTGAAGACCGTCTTCGTGAGCGAGCGGCGGGAGACGCCGTCGTGGGTGCCTCGCGGGGTTGAGGTCATCCGGCTGGCTGGCGATGTCTTCGCGAGCTGCGTCGAGACGCAGACGCCGCAGGGGATCGCCGCGCTGCTGGTACCGCCGACGGCGAGCGTCGAGGCGATGCTGGTGGGGACTCCGCTGATCTTGATTGCTGTGGGATTACAGGACCCCGGAAATTTAGGCACGCTCATCCGCTCGGCCGAGGCGTTTGGCGCAACGGGAGTGATGACCTCGCCGGGAACCGTGAGCCCGTGGAACCAGAAGGCTATCCGAGCCTCAGCCGGATCGGTCTTTCGGATGCCGCTGGCGGTCGCGGGGAGCGAGGAGATGAAGCTGCTCGAGGCCCATGCGGTAAGGCTCTTTGCCGCAATGCCGGAGGACGCGAAAGACGCGGGCAGCACCGACCTGACCGGACCGGCGGCGCTGCTGATCGGCAACGAGGGCGCGGGTCTGGGCGAGGGTTGGGTCTCAATGGCCGACGCGCGGATAACGATTCCCTGCCCGGGACGCGTCGAAAGCCTGAACGCCGCGGTGGCGGGATCGCTGCTGCTGTATGAGGCTTCGCGGCAGAGGAGAGTGCTTTGAGCTTATTCGATACATCGCCGCTGGCTGCCGCGCAGGCCGCCAAGCAGGCTCCGCTGGCCGAGCGTATGCGACCGCGCACGCTCGCCGAGTACAGCGGGCAGCAGCATCTGCTGGGCGATGGCAAGCCGTTGCGGCTCGCCATCGAGCACGACGACGGCGGCTCCATGATCTTCTGGGGTCCGCCCGGCGTGGGCAAGACGACGCTCGCCAAGATCATCGCGCAGGTCACCCAGGCCAGTTTTATCGAGTTCTCCGCCGTGCTCTCGGGCATCAAGGAGATCAAGCAGGTGATGGTCGAGGCCGAGAAGGCTGCGGGCTTCGGCTCGCGCACCATCCTGTTTGTCGACGAGATTCATCGCTTCAATAAGGCTCAGCAGGATGCATTCCTGCCCTACGTGGAGCGCGGGACGATCCGGCTGATCGGCGCGACGACCGAGAACCCATCGTTCGAGATCAACGCGGCGCTGCTCTCGCGCTGCCGCGTGTACACGCTGGTCGCGCTGAGTGAAGATGAGGTTCTGGCGCTGTTGCGGCGGGCTCTTGCCGATGAAGAGCGCGGGTTGGGAGCGATGGGGCTCGAAGCCGACGATGACGCTCTGACGACGATTGCGGCCTATGCCAGCGGCGATGCTCGCAACGCGCTGAACGCGCTCGAAGTAGCGGCGAAGCTGGCCGACGGGCGCGGCGGCAAGACCATCACCAAGGCTCTGGCAGCCGAGGCCATGCAGCGGCGGATGCTGCTCTACGACAAGAAGGGCGAGCAGCACTACGACATCATCTCGGCGCTGCACAAGAGCGTGCGCAACAGCGATCCGGATGCGGCGCTCTACTGGCTGGGACGGATGCTCGAGGCGGGTGAAGACCCTATGTACTGCGCGCGGCGGGTGGTGCGGATGGCCGTCGAGGACATCGGACTGGCCGCGCCCGAGGCGCTGAACCTGTGCCTCTCGGCTCGGGACGCGATGCACTTCCTCGGCCAGCCGGAGGGTGGGCTGGCGCTCGCGCAGGCGGTGGTTTATCTGGCGTTGGCTCCTAAGTCTAATGCGGTCTATACAGCTTACAACGCGGTGAAATCCGATATTCAGGCAACCATCGCCGAGCCGGTACCGCTGCATCTGCGCAATGCGCCCACGCGTCTGATGAAAGAGCTGAACTACGGGCGCGACTACCAGTACGCCCACGACGTCGAAGGTCGCGTGGCCGACATGGAGTGCCTGCCGCCCTCGCTCGCCGGGCGGCGCTACTACCAGCCCACGCAGGAGGGACGCGAGCGCCAGTTGGCGCAGCGGATGGAGGAGATTTCACGGATTAAGGCAGCAAAACGTGGGTAGAGCGTGGTAGATTTTCCGTGTTCACCAGATCCGCCTGATCGAGGATGCCCATGTCCACTCCCGTACCGCCTCTGACTCCCTACCTGATCGTCTCGAACGCAGCCGAGGCCATCGAATTCTACAAGAAAGCCTTCGGCGCCATCCAGGAGGGAGAGGCCCACCTGATGCCGAAGACCGATAAGATCATGCACGCGCGGCTGCTCGTCAACGGCGCGATGATTATGCTCTGCGACGACTTCTCCGAGATGATGCACCAGCCGTCGATGACACCCATTGCGCTGGGTGGAACGCCGATCACGCTGGCGCTGCAACTGGACGACGTGCAGAGCTTCTGGGACAAGGCCGTGGCAGGCGGCGCGACCGTGAATATGCCGCTCGCGGATATGTTCTGGGGCGCTCGCTACGGGCAGTTGACGGACCCGTACGGGCATAAGTGGTCGGTCTCCCAGGAGCTGCGCCAGATGACTGCCGAGGAGACGCAGGCAGCAGCCGACGAAGCGCTCGCCAGCAGGGGCACGCTCATGGGCGATAAAAACTAAGGCAAAAGCGCCCTCACGCCGGGCAGGCGGCACTTCGTGCGGTCTTGGACGCTTCGCGTAAAGGCAAAAGCTACTGCGCGTACTTCACCGAACAGCCGTAGGAATGCGTCATCGGTGTCGGCACCGGCTTGCCCGCTATGGCGGCGTTTAGCGCCTCGCTAACGTAGTTGTGCGCGTGAGCGATCTCGGCTGGGTCTGGCGTGGGCTGATCGTCGATGGCTCCCTGGTAGATGACCTTGCCATTGGGGTCGATGACGAACATGTGAGGCGTCGTCTTGGCCTGATACGCACGGCCAATCGTACCGCTCGGGTCTAGGATCGCCGCCGTCGGAGACGCGTGCATCTGGGCCAGATAGGCGTTCTCTTCGGAGGGTGTCACATTTCCCTGCTGGCCGGGAGCCGACGAGATAACCGAGAGCCAGACCACGCCCTTCGCAGTCCACTCCTTTTGCAGCTTTTCCATGTTGCCGCTGTTGTACTGCTTCTGCTCGTAGGGACAGCCCTTGTTGGCCCATTCGAGCACGACGAACTTGCCTTTGTACTGCGAGAGCGAGTGCGTGTGGCCGTTCGAGTCGGTTCCGGTAAACTCCGGCGCTAGAGAGCCGGGCGGGATGGCGTAGGCAAGGGTAGAGGCGAGGAGAACGAGGGGAGTAAAGCGGATGAGATGCATGGGTACAACCTCCGAATGGAGGATGAACTGCGCCTCAAGTTTGCTCCCACTCGCCTTTGGGATGCAAGTGAAAATTCACGCCGAGCTACTTTGTATCGCGTTCGATGGCGTCGAGCACGAGGCTCTTGGTCAGCAGCTCGGGCAGAACGTCGGCCTTGCTGTCCTGCTTGCCCGGATAGAGCACGTAGGTGGGTACGCCGCTCCGGCCCACTGCGGCCAGTTGCTTGGTGATCTCCGGGTCCTCGTGGGTCCAATCCGCGCGCAGCAGGGTAACCTTGCCCGCCGAGAGCTGGCGTTCGACATCCGCCGAACGCAGGACGGCCTTCTCGTTCACCTGACAGCTCAGGCACCAGGCGGCGGTGAAGTCGATGAAAACGGGATGCCCTGCGGCGCGGGCCTGGTCGAGCGTAGCCTGCGAGTAGGGCTGCCAGACGAGCGGATCGCGGTTCGGCTGAACCAGAGGCACCGCCAGCGCGACGGCACAGAGTAGCGTGGCGGCAATGGCGCTGCCGGTCTTGGCGGGCCAGCGTCCAAGCGCCCAGCCCGCGATGGCCAAGATCAGCAAACCGAAGAGCAGGCGGGCGATATGGTCGACGCTATCGCTGACGCTGCTCGAATAGAGGCTGCCGTAGACCCAGACCAGCCCGACCACCGTGATGAAGAGCGGCACGGAGGTAAGCTGCTTGAGCACCTCCATCCACGCGCCTGGACGCGGCAGCAGACGGGTCCAGCTCGGCTGGAACGTAAGCAGCAGGTACGGCAGCGCGAGCCCTACTCCGAGGGCGGTGAAGACCGCAAAGGTAATCAGCGGCGGCTGGGCCAGGGCGAAGCCTACTGCCGCTCCCATGAGGGGAGCGGTGCAAGGGGTTGCAACCACAGTAGCCAGAACGCCGGTGAAGAAGCTGCCGGTGAGGCCCTCCTTCTTAGCCAGACTGCCGCCCGCGCTGGTGAGCGAGAGGCCGAGATCGAACTGGCCCGCCAGCGACAATGCGAAGAGGAAGAGGAACGAGGCCAGCACCGCGATGAACGTCGGCGACTGGAGCTGGAAGCCCCATCCGGCCTGACTTCCGCCCGCTCGAAGAATCAACAGGATCGCGACGATGATCCAGAAAGAGACGAGGATGCCGAGCGTGTAGACGAGGCCGTGCGCGCGCATACGGCTGCGCTCTTCGCCCGAGGACTGCACCAGGGCCAGCCCCTTGAGGAAGAGAACCGGGAAGACGCACGGCATCAGGTTGAGGATGGCTCCGCCCAGCAGTGCGAGGCCGATGGCGCTGAAGGCAGTGAGCTTGCTGGCCGAGCCGTTCTGCGCCGCACCAGCCGCTTGAGGAACTTCGCCAGCCACGACCGGAGCCGTGAACTCATACGCCAGCTTGTCGTTCAGGCGCAGCAGCCCATGCATCTCCGAAGGCAGCTTGGTCAGATCGGGCGACCGCTTGACCCGCAGCCGGAAGCCGCCGGGGATACGCTCGAAGCTCTGCTCGGCGGCGTTTTGAATCTGGTCCTGATCGAAGGGGTAGAACTCCACGTCGCTGGTGTCGTCCTTGGTCAGCAGCGTGAAGACGAACTCGTTCGCGCCACCTGTGACGGTGAACTTATCGCTCGCGGGCAAGGGCTTCGGCAGCGCGTTGATCGCCGCGCCAAGAGCGCCAATCGGCTGCCCGGCGGGGCTGTTGGGAGCGATCTTCAGGTCCAGCCCCATGTGCGCCTTACCGGGGATGCAGACCTCGCGGCAGACCAGCCAGCTCACCTTGGCATCGAGGTGTACCGTGCCGGGCTTCAAGTCGGGAGAGGCGGTGAGCAGCATCGGGAACGCCGCCGTGTCTTCGTAGCCGAAGTCCATCAGCGGTCCCAACGGCAGCCGCGTGGGCGGCGCAAACTGCATCGGCCCTGCTGTGATTCCGGCAGGCAGCGTCCACTCCACCTTGGGTGCCTGGCCGGAGTCGCCCGCGTTGATCCAGTAGACGTGCCACTTCTCTTCCATCGTCAGCACAAGCCCAGCCTGCAACGTGCCGCCGGGCGAGATCGACGGGGCCAGCGTCACCATCTCTGCCGTAAGATGCTGGGCCTTCACCGGACCCGGGCCGCCATCGCCGACCACGGCGATCTGTGCCTGGGAAGAGACACCAAACAGAAGCAGAGCAGCGGCAAAGAGCAGAGAGAGGTGGGTACGCATAACTTTCATCACGAACAATTGTATGTGCCTCGACGGATATTAGACGCAGCCGCCACAAAATGATGACAAAACAATGACGGCATGTGAACTAGACCTTGGCACGATGCGCGTGCTCGACCATGATGCAGCGGTCCATCACCACCTGGATGCCCGCTGCCTCGGCCTTTGCCGCTGACTCCAGGTCGACGATTCCCTGCTGCACCCACAGCCGCTTGAGGCCGAGCGCGATCATCTCGTCGACAATCGCAGGAATCGCGGCTGGTAGACGAAAGACATCGACGACATCTGGAGTAACCGGCAGCTCGCTCAGCGACTTGTACGCCGTCTCGCCCAGCGCCGACGGGATCGTCGGATTGACCGGAAGAATACGATAGCCGTGGCTCTGCATGTAGGCCGAGACACGGTGGCTGGCCTTCGCCGGATCGTCCGACATGCCAACGACAGCGATGGTCAGGCCGTCACGCAGCATCTCGCGGATCGCTTCGGGTTCATTCATGTGTCACCCCGCTATTTGTGCCACGCGCCGAGCAGCCGACGCAGCATAACCAGCTCGCCCAGATGGTACGCATTGTGATCGGCGACCAGCAGCGCCTCGCGCAGCAGGTTCTGACCATCGCCCCAGAGGAACGGCTTGTACAGATCGATGTTCGGCTTGAGCAGAAGCGCCTCAAACTTCTCGCGGTCGTGCCGGATGGCATCGACCGTGTGCTGCCACGACTGAGCGCTCGGCGGCTCGGGCGACTTAGGCCAGTAGTCGTCCGGCCACTCCATCGAATGGTATCCGCCGGTGGGCGGGGCCGAGAAGTTGAGGATGTCGCGCTGGGTAATGCGCAGGTGCTCCAGCAACTGCCACGCCGAGTAAGGCAGGTTCGGCACCACGGTCCCGCGCAGCTCTTCGGGAAAGCCTTTTACAGCGGAGTCGAAGTCCGCGTGGGCCTGGCCGCCGCGAAGCAGCGCCAGCAGTTGAACGACGACGGGATTCGAGCTTTCAACCTGAGCCATAGGTCAATACCTTTCGGGCCTTCACCGTGTTGGATGCTCGAAACCCCGTTGAGTTACAAGTCTTCTGAGTCGTCGACCGTCGCCGGTAGATTTCCTTCGCGGCGCATCCGCAGGTAGCCGCGGATAAACGGCTCCAGGTCGCCGTCGAGCACCTTGTCCACGTCGCCGACTTCAACGCGCGTGCGCAGGTCCTTGGCCATCCGGTACGGCTGCAAGACGTAGCTGCGAATCTGCGAGCCGAAGCCAATCTCCAGCTTCGAGTCCTCGATCTTGCGCGTCGCCGCTTTCTTTTTATCCAGCTCGTACTCATACAGCTTGGAGCGCATCATCTTCATGGCGCGTTCCTTGTTCTTATGCTGCGAGCGTTCGTTCTGGCAGCCGGTCACGAGGCCCGTCGGCAGGTGAGTGATGCGAACCGCCGAGTCCGTCGTGTTGACGTGCTGGCCGCCCTTGCCGCCGGAGCGATAAGTGTCGATGCGGAGGTCTTCCACCTTGATGTCGATGACGATGGTGTCGTCGATCTCAGGGGAGACGAAGACGCTGGCGAAGCTGGTGTGGCGACGCTTGGCCGAGTCAAAAGGCGAGATGCGCACCAGGCGATGCACGCCGGTCTCGCCCGAGAGCAGGCCGAAGGCGAACTCGCCGCTGATGGTGAACGTAGCGGACTTGATACCTGCCTCGTCACCATCCTGAATTTCGTTGATCTCCACCTTGAAGTGCTGGCGCTCGCCCCAGCGGATGTACATCCGCATCAGCATCTCGGCCCAGTCCTGGCTCTCGGTGCCGCCCGCGCCGGGGTGCACCGTGACGATGGCGTTGAGCATATCGGTCTCGCCCGAGAGCATCGTCTTCGACTCAAGCTGATCGGCGTACTCGACCAGCGCGGGGATCTCGCGCTCGAGATCGGCGAGCGTAGGCTCACCCTCGCGCGCAAGCTCAAAGTAAGCTTCAATGTCCTCGGAACGGCGGAGCAGCTCGGTGTCGTCCGCAAGCAGCGTCTCCAACCGCTTACGCTCACGCATCAGCGGCTGTGAGCGCGAGGCATCGGCCCAGACGGCAGGGTCGGCGATCTTCTCTTCGATGGAGGCTAGTTCACGACGCAGGCGAGGCGAGTCAAAGATACTCCCGCAGATCGCGCACTTTGTCGCGGACCGGGGAGTAGGCGTATTCAAGATCACTCAACATAGAGATTTATTCTAGTTCATTCGGCGCAAGAAGCTAAATAGAACCGCTGCACCAGTTATCAAGGCACAGAGATAAGCCAGCCAGTCACCGAAACGAGTGTAGATGGTCTGGTCCTGAGTAAAGCCGAAGCGGAAGGCAAACGCCGCACGCACATGACGCGGCGCTTCGACGGCGATCTGCCCGCGTGGATCAATCGCAGTGGTGATGCCGGTGTTAGTCGAACGCAGCACCCAGCGATGGTTCTCGATGGCACGCATTCGAGCCATGTTCAGGTGCTGCCACGGCGCGCCGGTGTCGCCATACCAGCCGTCATCGGAGATATTCACCAGCACTTCGGCGCCACGCTTTGCAAACTGCCTCACCTCATCGCCAAAGATAGACTCATAACAGACAAAGGCACCATAGGTGTGATCGCCGAGCTTGAAGACTGAACGGTCCTGTCCACGATCCATGTCGCCGACGCCTTCGGTCAGCTTCTGCGCGAAGGAGAAGAACTCCTTGAAGGGAACATATTCGCCCCACGGGACCAGGTGAATCTTGTCGTAACGTCCGCGATATTCTCCGCTGCGATCGAAGACTGAGGCAGAGTCGTAAAGGTAATAACCACGCGCAGGAATGTTACTCATATCCACGCCGAGACTACCCGCTACCACGGCCGCATCCGCACTCCGAGCCATCGCACCAAGCTGCGCGCGGAAGTAAGGATCGGAGGACTCGAAGTGCGAAGGAGCCTCAGGCCATACGATAATATTCGGAGTTACTCCCGAAGTATCAGACCAATGGGTTGCTCCGCCTTCTTCTTTAAAAACGTACGGATGAAGGCTTCCGTTGATGAACTGTTCATACTCCTGGCTACGAGTAAGTGGGATTACTTCTCTGCCCACTGCGCCGACGCTTAGATTCTCCTGCATCAGCACCGCAATCTGGCTGGGCGAGGAGCTACCCGTATCACGCAAGGCAGGTACTCTTCCCGCAACTTCAAGAATAAGTGCCAACGCCACAGCTACTATCGGTAGAGCGATAACTCTTCGTGCCCTCTCCAGAAATAAAGACGCGATGCCCGCGTTGACAGCGGCGATGACAAAGCTAAGCCCCATTACGCCAGCAACCGGAGCCAGACGCGTCAACAGAAGGTTATCTACCTGCGTATACCCCAGCAGGTCCCAGGGAAATCCGGTAATCTGGCCGCGTGCAAGCTCGACGGTCACCCATAAAAAAGGAGCTGCAAGTAAGGCACCACGAGCACCCGAGGCCGAACGGCGTATGACCACAAACATCGCCGCGAAGAGTCCGTGGTACAGCCCTAAGTAGAGGGAAAATAAAAATAATATCCCCACCGATACAGGCTTAGGCAGCCCTCCGTAGAGGTACATCGTCTGGTAGATCCAGTAACAGTTGCCCGCATACCAGACAATGCCGCAGAGATATCCAAGCATCGCGCCGCGCCGTATGGATAACGGCTTCCCCGTCTTATCCGGCTGAATCAGCGCGTAGAACAAGGGCACAAGCGCAATCCAGCCTATCCCTGTTCGCCAGGCAGGCACTGGTCCGGCAAGAGGAAACGGAAGCATCTGCAGGACTGCAGAGAGAAGGATCGAAAGCCAGACTCGCGCTGGAATAAGTCGCATAACCAGTCGAAGTCTAACATTCACCCGGCGGAAAGGTACTTCCTGAATACCTTCAAAAGCCTGCATTAAACGCAGCGATCAGCATTACGTAACAAAATGACACCGAGTGACACAGCCGATCTTGCGTTACAGATCAAAGTATTTTTATTCGACTTTATTTCGCTTGAATGAGACGCACTCCGGCTCTCATTTTTTATTTGCATACCCATCGAATTTAATTTGCCAAGTACTTTTGTCAGTTTTTCTTGCACGATGCACGATTTTTTCTGTATCGTCAATTCTGTGGTTCGCCGCCGTGTGCAGATAAGTACCTCTCTGCATCGTGCGGAAGAAAAGGAAGGTATAAGTGGAAGTTAGTAATATCCTCGCTGTCATCGACGCCGAGATCGCCAAGCTGCAACAGGCCCGGGCGCTTCTCGCTGGTGCTGCGACTGCACCGAAGAACGGTCGCGGCCGCCCCAAGGGAAGCAAGAACAATGTGGCCTCCGCCATTGCGAACACGCTGAAGGCAGTAACTCCGGCGAAGACCGCGGCTCCGGCAAAGACTGTAAAAGCTGCAAAAGTGGCAGCCAAGACTGCCGGTGGCAAGCGTCAGCTGAGCCCCGAAGGACGCAAGGCCATCGCCGATGCGATGAAGCGCCGCTGGGCCGAGCGCCGCAAGCAGGCGGTCAAGCAGGCTGCGAAGTAAATCGCTTCACTGCTCTTTTCTAACTTTTTTATTCTTTGTTAAGAAAAAGAGGCATCGCTCTGGGCGATGCCTCTTTCTTATTTCATATGCGCCTAACGCGTAACAAGCACCTCTCGCAAGGAATCTTTGGCAAGAAAAGAGCGATGGCTGCTGAAAGACTCGAACAGCTTCTCGACTTGACGCGTGGTGAAAGTCTGCTGGATGGCGTAACTGCCGAAGCGCTGCATCTCCACCGTATCGTTGTCCGTCAGGTGATAGCGCACGAACTCGGTGTCAGGCCCAGTCGGCTTGGCGTGGAAGAAGGCCAGCACCTGCGCGCCGGGATCGGTCACATCGTGGAGCCGCTCGATAACACGAGGCAGCGCCGCGGGCGGCAGATAATCCGCCATATCCCATAGCGTCACCACATCGAAGGTCCTGCCCGAGAAGTTAAGATTCTGGGTAAGAAAGCCGTCGATATCGAAGCTGGCGCTTCCCTCCGCGTTCTGAACGCTCCACTCCGGCCGATTGGCCTCTTCCACCAGATGGGCCATGTAGATGCTATGGCCGAGCCCGGTCACATAGTTGATGTTCGAGGGAGAGGTAGGCCCGATGTCGAGCACGCGCAGCCCCTCGTTCGACTGCAGGTGCTTCCTCATCTGGGCCCAGCCGCTGGAGTGTCGAGGCGTACGCTCAGTCTGAAGGCGTGCGGCGGCGGCATGATCTCTTTTACCGAAAAAGCTCACGTAGCAGTGTCTCCTTACAACTCAAGCGGCGGTCTCTTACGTGTTGCATCGAAGCGGGCGACTGCCGTCAAACGGCGCTCGATCCAGTCAGCTCAATACGTCCCTTGATGACCGCAGTATCCTCCACCGAAAGCCGGCTGGCAATGACATCTCCATGAACAACAGCAGTCTGACGCAGCTCCAGCCGTCCCGTGGCCTGGATATTTCCGTCGACCCGTCCAAAGACGATCAGATCCCGCACGGCGATATCGGCTTTGATGCCGGCATTGGGCCCGATGGTCAGGCGGCACTCGGTCAGCGTGATCTTACCCTCCATCGTTCCGTCAAAAAAGAGATCTTCGCTGCCCAACAACTCGCCGCGAATGACGACGGACTTGCCGATAACGGTGGAACCCTCTGCTGGCTTCATGGTCGAACGATCTCCTTGTTATTTCCGGTTAGATGAAGCACTGTTTGGTAGACCTGCTTTTTTACGTCGCTTGCCCGAACTATACCCATCCCTCAACGCGGAGGCAAACGAGAAAACTTTGTACCACCTCCGACGTCTGACACCTGTACGATCACTGCAGGGGTACATGCTGCAAACTCCTCCCTGCAACCATAGGAGCGATTTGGCGAAGATGGCATCGAGAAAAGACCGGCGGATGTTGCAGAGAGCGATCAGTCTGCCTTTTCCGCTCAGCCCTGCGGCTCGAACGATGCACACTCTCCTGTTTCTTCTTGCGTCGATCTCTATCCTCTCGATGCAACTCTGCGCACAGCAGGGCAATCCATCGGGCGATCCCAAGAGCTGGGCCGAAGATGCCGCGCACAACGAGCTGAAGGTCATCCAGTTCGACCGCTTCTATCTGCGCTACCGCGCACACATCGCAAACGCCCGCGGAGTTCAGTTGCGCGACGTACTCGAGACGCGTGACGGCACGGTGGCGCGTCTGATCGCCAGAGACGACCGTCCTTTGACCGCAGAGGAGGACGCTGCCGAGCGCAGCCGTCTACAGGCCATGCTCGATTCGCCCGCAGCCTTCGCCAAGCACGTCAAGGGCGACGTTACCGGCAAAAAGCTGGCGGTCGACATGGTAAAGATGATGCCCGACGCCATGATCTACACCTACGTTCCCGGCCAGCCGCAGACGGGCCGCCCCGGGCCTCATGCGCCCGAGGTGGTGCTCGACTTCGCGCCGAATCCGCGCTGGTCTCCGCCCAACCTCTACGCGGAGGCGCTCACCGGCTTCAAGGGCCGCATCTGGATCGACTCCGAGAGTCGCATCCTCGTGCGGCTCGACGGAACTATCTTTCAAGGCGTCAACTTCGGCTTCGGGATGATCGGCCACATCTACCCCGGCGGCCGGCTCATGCTGGAGCAGACTAACGCCGGACAGCAGCATTGGATCTTCTCCCACTTCGTCGAGCACCTCACGGTCCGCGCGCTGATGGTCAAGACCCTGCATGAGAACAGCGAGATTACCTCGTCCGAGTTCCAGATGGTCCCCGCGATGAGTTACCAGGAAGCGATTCACACACTGCTCGAGACGCCCCTGCCGACGCACATCGCCGCATCCGGGCACTAAACTTAACTACGCCGCAGCGTCGTCTTCCTCACTGTCAGCGAGTCGATGCGATCTCGCCGCACTACAAAGCCGCTGCCCGGCGTCGTCGGCACCACAATCTCACCGGCCTTGCTCACTGTAACCTCCGGTTCAATCACATCCTCAGCCCAGTAGCGCTTCGAAGCCGATACATCCCCCGGCAGCGAGAAGTTCGGCAGCGACGAGAGCGCGATGTTATGCGCGCGGCCGATGCCGGTCTCGAGCATCCCTCCGCACCACACCGGAATACCGCGCTCGGCGGTCGCGTTATGAATCGCGATAGCCTCGCTGAATCCGCCTACACGGCCGACCTTGATGTTGATGATCCGGCATGACTCCATATCGATCGCCGCCAGCGCATCGCGCCGGTTGCGGATCGATTCATCCAGGCAGATCGCGGTCTCGAGCCGCTTCTGCAACATCGAATGGAAGTAGAAGTCGTCGTACCAGAGAGGCTGCTCGATCATCAGCAGCTTGAACTGGTCCCACTCCGCGATGCGGTCGATGTCCTTCATCTGGTAGGCCGAGTTGGCATCGCAGCTCAGCAGAATATCCGGCCAACGATCCCGCACCTTCTCGAAGAGCACCGTGTCGCGCCCCGGCTCGCACTTCAGCTTGATGCGCTGATACCCCGCCGCCAGCTCGGTCTCAATCTTCTCCATCAGTAGCTCATCGGTATCCTGCAAGCCAATCGAGACGCCGCACGGAATCTTCTCGCGCGTCCCGCCCAGCAGGTTCGCCAGAGAGATCCCCTGCCGCTGCGCCTCCATATCCCACACCGCGTTCTCGAGTGCGGCCTTGGCCATGCGATGTCCGCGCACCTGCTTGAAGATATCGGGGCAATTTCCTCCGCCCTGCAGCTCGGCCTTCAACAGACGCGGAGCCAACTCGCTCTCGGTGATGATCCACGCGGTGTCGATCATCTCGTCGGAGAAGTAAGGATGCTCTCCCGCCGCGCACTCGCCCCACGCCGTCAGGCCATCGGCCTCAAGCTCCACCAGCAGGATGCGCCGCACCGTCGTCAGCCCAAAGCTGGTGCGAAATGGAAACGCGAGTGGCATCGTGATCTCGCGAAGGTGAATGGCGTCTATCTTCAACATCGAGTCCTCTTTCCAAGCCCTTAAAACTTCAAGTCAGGATCAGCCGCAGTCCCCAGCACGAAGGTGCCGTTACGCTCTGCATCGACCTCGTACCCTACAACCGCAAGCCCGCGTGCGAAGCCGCTCTGCAACGCCTCACGGTTGCGCGTCTGCACCTTGAGAGCCAGCGCACGCTGCTCAGGGTTCTGCTTCCACTCATAGACATCAACCGGCACATTGACCTGCTCGACCATCTCGGCCTTTGCCGATTCTCCACGCAGCACGCGCTGCACACGCTCGGAGCCCAGCCACCACTCGGCATAAAGCCGATCCGTCGGCAAACCGCCCTGCAACGGCGAGCTGGACGGTCCATAGAAGTCCGGCTGGTAACGCCGCACGATAGCACCGAGCCGCGTAATGTTCAGGTGCGCGTTGCGAATCTCCAGCGGGTCGAAGGTCCACTCGATCAGGCGAATCCCGCGCGCCAGTGCATCCTCCCGCTGCGCCAGCTTCATGCGCCGCCCCAGGCCGTAGTTGCGATACTCCGGCAGTACCGCCAGCATGTGCGAGTGCAGGTACGGCACTCCATTGCGGATGCCGGGAATCGCCATCAGGAAGCCCACGATGGTGTCTCCGTCGAAGGCCCCCAGCACCTGCCCTCCGATGCGATTGGCCACGATAAACATCTTGCGCGGAATCACATCCCCGCTCGAGTAGCCCCACGTCTCCAGTTGTAGTTCGACACACCGCTCCAACTCGGCAAATGTGCTCAGTGCCCGGATCGGCAACTCTTTGCGTTCGTTCTCGTTCATTATTTTTGCTTTGCCCTTTGCCACATTGCTTCCAGTTCTTCCGACGAGGAGGCTGCCAACGCATCGGCACTTCCTGCCTCGCGCTCCATGACTCCAAACCGCGCGCGAAACTTGGCGTTAGCCGCACGCAGCGCAAACTCGGGATCGAGCTTCAGATGCCGAGCCAGATTCACCGCGGTAAACAGCAGGTCGCCCAGTTCTTCGAACGCGGCCTCATGGTTCGGCTCGTCGCCGACCTCCGCCTTCAGCTCCGCGATCTCCTCATCGAGCTTCGCAAAGAGCCCGCTCGCATCCGGCCAGTCGAACCCCACCTTCGCCGCCTTCGAGCCGATCTTCGCCGCCTCGATCATCGCGGGCATACTGCGCGGCACGTCGTCCAGCATCGACTCCGCAGCCACAGGCCGAGCCGCTTTTTCCTGCTGCTTGACCGCATCCCACGTAGCCTTCACGGCCTCGGCGTTCTCTGCCACCGCGCTGCCGAAGATGTGCGGATGCCGCCGGATCAGCTTGGCGTTCAGATTCGCTGCCACATCGCCGATGTTGAAGTATCCGGCCTCATCGGCCATCTGCGAGTAGAAGAGCACCTGCAACAGCAGGTCGCCCAACTCGTCCTTCAGCTCCGGCCACGCCCTGCGCTCAATCGCGTCGAAGACCTCGTAAGTCTCCTCGAGCGTATGCCGCTTGATCGAGTCGAAGGTCTGTTCTCGATCCCACGGGCACCCATCCGGCCCGCGCAGACGGGCCATCAGCGCAATCGACTCGGCCAGCGCGGACGCGCCGGGCACACTTTCTTGATCCTGCTCAGGTAAACGCTTCATCCTGAATCACTCTAAACGATCCACCGGCTCCACGGGGTGCTGCCGAACAGGCTGACGCAACCGAAAGAAACGAGTTATTCTGGGCAGCATCATGTCCTCCGCGCCCACTGAAGCCCGCAAGGCCCCCAATCCCTACTGGAAGCTGCTGCTCCTCCTGCCCTTCCTGGGGCTCGCCTTCCCGCAGCTCTACTCGCAGGCGACACCCGCACTGTGGGGTTTCCCGTTCTTCTACTGGTATCAGTTTGCGTGGGTCGCCATCGAATCGCTGCTCCTCTACCTGGTCTATAAAAAAGCCAACCCGCGCAAATAAAAAACTGCGGAGCACCGAAGTGCCCCGCAGTCATGCGGAAGAAGCTATCTGAAGGCTAGTTGCTGCCGCCACCGTTGCCCGGCGTCGCAGCGGCGCTCATGTTCGAGAGCACCTGCACCTCCACGCGACGGTTCTGGGCGCGTCCGGCAGCGGTCTTATCGCTCGCCACCTGCAAGTCCTTGCCGATGCCGACCAGGTAGAACTTATGCGGCGGCACGTTGTACTTCGTCGCAAGATAGTTCGCCACCGCGTCGGCGCGGCGCTGGCTCAGCCGGTAGTTGTACTCCGCGTCACCCACCGAGTCCGTACCGCCCGTCACCTGCAGGATGTATCCACGCGTCGAGGTCAGCGACCCCGCCAGCGCATCCAGATCCGCCTTGTCCTGCTTCGTCAGCACCGCCTTGTCGAAGGCAAAGGTCACACGCACATCGGAGAGCTGCTTGTAGTTATCCAGATTGGCGATCACACCGCTCAGCGAGTCCACGCGGTTATACGCCTCCTGGGCCGACCGGCCCGCAACGTTCGCCTGCTGCCCCGCCGCCAGCGCGTGCTGGTCAGCCTGATCGGCCGCCGTCTGCGCTCCGGCGATGCCCTTCTGCGCGCGCTCATCCGTATCCAGAATTGCGCGGTGATCGGCAGCCGTCTTCGCATCCAGATCGTTGGTCTGCTGGATCAAGGGTGCGGTCTGAGAACGAACATAGTTCTTGGAAGAGCAGCCAACGAACGCAGACGAGAGAACGAGCGCGCTCGAAAGAGCCGCCACATAAAATTTGTGATAACCAGCCGGTTCGATTGACTTGTTTAGCTTGGCTTGCATATTCATCTCCTCCATTTAGAGAACGAAGCAACATCCACTTCAGGGGCCCAACTTCTGTAATAACCCGATTGCTCAACGTGGCCCGAATTCATAACCCAACAACGCAGCCCAACTACCTGACCCCACTTCTGGCCCGACAACACAGAAGATCACTGCAATCTCCGTGCCACTTCCGCGAAAAAATACAACCCCATATACCTCAGCAACTTACAGGAGATATCCGATAAGGAAACCCAATTCGCCAATCGCGGCAGCGCGTAATTTTTACTGCATCGCAGGGCCAAAATATCCCCCGTTATCCCATGCGTATTCAGCCTGATACCTCCGCAGCTAAACTAGTGAGAGCGGAGAAACATGGACCTGCTGCAGAAAATCCGGACCCTGCCCACCCAGCCGGGCTGCTACCTCTACAAAAACGCTGAAGGCGAGGTCATCTACGTCGGCAAGGCCAAGAACCTGCGCGCCCGCGTGCGGTCTTACTTTCTCGAAGCCAACCAGCTCAACAACCGCAAGACCGGCTCGCTCATGCGCGAGGCCGTCGACGTGGACTACATCACGGTGGCCAACGAGCGCGAGGCCCTGGCGCTCGAGAACAACCTCATCAAGCAGCGCAAGCCCCGCTTCAACATCCTGCTGCGCGACGACAAGACCTACCCCTACATCAAGCTCACCCTGGGCGACCGCCACCCCAAGGTCTTCGTCACGCGCAAGCTGCGCAAGGACGGCAGCGCCTACTTCGGCCCCTACTTTCCGGCCAACCTGGCCTACCGGCTGGTCGACCTAATCCACCGCAGCTTCCTCATCCCCTCCTGCAAGGTCGATCTCAACCGCTACCACCCCCGCGCCTGCTTGCAGTACTACATCAAACGCTGCCTCGGCCCCTGCGTCGAGGGCCTCATCTCCAACGAGAGCTACCTCGAGACCATCCGTGACGTGCAGCTCTTCCTCGACGGCCGCACCGATGAACTGGAAAAGTTATTGGGCCAGCGCATGGAGGCCGCCGCTGAGGAGATGCACTTCGAGGCCGCCGCCCGGCTGCGCGACCAGATCCTCACCGTCCACCAGATGCAGGACAAGCAGCGCATCGCCACCGTGGACAACGAGGACGCGGACGTCTTCGGCTTCCACTACGAGAACCAGATGCTCGCCGTGAACCTCTTCCACATGCGCGGCGGCAAGATCGTCGATCGCCGCGACTTCTTCTGGGAGGACCTGCCTGAGTCGCTCGACACCACGCTGAACGAGGGTGCCTACGACCCAGTTGAAGACGAGTCGCACCTCGAGCCTAACCCCATCGCGAGCGCGCCCGAGGTAGAAGACTCCCTCGCCCTCACGCAGCGCGCCCACGTCACCGAGCTGGACGGCGAGTTCTCCCCCGCGGCCTTCTTCTCCGCACTGCTCAAACAGCTCTACCTCGACCAGGCCTACGTTCCCCGCTCCATCTATGTGCCGGTGGACTTCCCCGACCGGGCGCTGCTCGCCGACGAGTTATCCGAACGGGCCAAGCACCGCATCGAGCTGGCCGCTCCCCAGCGCGGCGACAAGCGCTCCCTCGTGGACCTCGTCTGCCAGAACGCCAAGCAGTCCTACGACCAGCGCTTCCGCGTCCTGCAACCCGGCGCGAAGGTCATTCAGGAGGCGTTGCAAGAGGCCCTGATGCTTGAGGAGCTGCCCCGCCGCATCGAGTGCTTCGACATCTCGCACATCCAGGGCTCGGAGACTGTCGCCTCAATGGTCGTCTGGGAGGACGGGGCTATGAAAAAGGCGGATTACCGCAAGTTCCAGATCAAAACCGTCTCCGGCAACGACGACTTCGCCAGTATGCGCGAGGTGATCCAGCGCCGCTACAAGCGCCTGATGGACAAGGAGGGCAAAGACGCCGAAAAGGGCTTCCCTTCCTTGATCCTGATCGACGGAGGTCTCGGCCAGCTCCACGCCGCCCACGCTGCGCTGGTCGAGATCGGCGTTACGCTACAACCGCTCGCCTCCATCGCCAAGAAGGAGGAGATCATCTACGTCTACGGCCAGGAGAACGACCCAGTGGTCCTCGACCGCCGCTCCCCCGTGCTGCACCTGATGCAGAAGATCCGCGACGAGAGCCACCGCTTCGCCGTCACTTACCACCGCAAGCGCCGCCAGATCCGCGACCGCGCCACCGAGCTGGATGCCATCCCCGGCGTAGGCCCGCGCACCCGCCAGCGCCTCATCGAACACTTCGGCAGCGTCCGCGGCATCAAGCAGGCATCCCCCGACGCTCTGACCGCCGTAGTCAACGCCGCCACAGCCAAGAAGATCACCAGCTACTTCGCTGGAGAAACCGAACCCGTACTGCCGATCCTGCTCTAAGCAGTTTGCACGCGGAGCGTCGAGAACAGCACGAAGTGCCTACGGGGCCAGCTTCCCATCGAACGTCGCGCAGGCCGAGACCTTCCCCGTGCTCAGCCCGGTCGTGAACCACTTCTGCCGCTGCGCCGAGCTGCCATGCGTCCAGCTCTCCGGGCTCACCGCCCGCCCGCTCATCTTCTGCAGGTGGTCGTCCCCGACCGCCGCCGCCGCGCTCAACGCGCCCGCAATGTCGTCTTCATGCACGATATTCCGCTGTTGTGTGCTGTGCGCCCAAACCCCGGCGAAGCAGTCCGCCTGCAACTCCAAGTCAACCGAGAGCACGTTCTGCTCCTCAGGATTAGCCGAGACCGCCTGCCGCTCCCGCGCCTCGATCCCCAGCAGCTTCTGCACATGGTGCCCCAGCTCGTGCGCGATCACATAGGCCTGCGCGAACTCCGTCGTCGCCCCGCCAAAGTGCTTCAGCTCATCCCAGAAGCTCAGGTCGATGTATACCTTCTGGTCCTGCGGGCAGTAAAACGGCCCCGTCGAAGACCGCGCCGTGCCGCATCCCGAGTAGGTCGCGCCCCGATAGATCACCAGCTTCGCATGGGGATACGTCTTACCCGCAGCCGAAAAGATCCCGGTCCAGGTCTTCTGCACGTCGTCCAGCACAAAGCTGATGAGCTGCACATCCCGGTCCTCGCCCGCCGAATGTGGCTGAGCTGGTCCTGCCGCCCGCGGCCCCGCCTGCTGATACTGCGACGGAGCAGCCCCCGGCCCCGAGAGTACGCCGCTCAGAAAATTTCTCCCCGTAGCCAGGCTGAGCACCACCAGCACCACAAAACCTGCGATTCCCAGCCCACCTCCGCCGCCAAAGCCGAAGCCGCCCCCACCGCCATCCCCACCCGAAGAGTCTCTTCGGTCCTCAATATCCCCGCTCTGCGCTCCCGGTGTCCAGTCCACGGCCTTCTCCTTCGTAGTTCCTTATGTCCCTGTTAGATGCGCTTCAACCCCGAACTATCGTAACCCGCCCCGCGCGTTTACCCTCAAGAGATGCACAAGTTACGCAAGCCCAAGCTCGGCCAGAACTTCCTCGTGGACGACCGCGCCCGCCACCAGATCGCGGACTCCCTCGGCGACCTCAGCCAGCGCACCGTCATCGAGATCGGCCCCGGCCACGGTGCTATTACCGACATTCTGGCCACCCGCTGCCAGCGCCTCATCGCGCTCGAGCTGGACCGCTCCCTAGCCGCCGAACTGCGCTTCCGCTTCCGCGAACGCATCAACGTCCAGATCGTCGAAGCCGATGTGCTCGCAACCGATCTGCTCTCCTTCGCCCAGCCCGGAACGACCGTAGACATCATCGGCAACCTGCCCTACTACATCACTTCGGACATCCTCCTGCATCTCTTCGCCGCGGCCACCGCGGGAATCCTCGGTCGCGCTGCCCTGATGATGCAGCGCGAGGTAGCCGACCGCGTCTCCGCTGCCCCCGGCGTCCGCGACTACGGCCTGCTCTCGGCCACCACCCAGATGTATGCCCAGGTCGACAACCTCTTCACCCTGCCACCCGAGGCCTTCAATCCCCCACCCGACGTCTACTCCACGGTCCTGCGCCTGCACTTCGCCCCCCGCTTCGCCGAGCTAGGCGTAGATCCGGCAGGTTTCGACGCCTTCCTCAAGCAGGCCTTCGCCCAGAAACGCAAGACGCTCCAGAACAACCTCCGATTTGCCGGAGTCGATCCCCAGTTGCTGGCAGAGAAATGGCCCGCCGGAATCCCCGCTCAATCCCGCGCCGAGCAGCTCCCCCTGGAAGACATGGCCCAGCTCTACCTGGCTTTAAGGTAGAGCTGCCAACTCCGCCGCCCGCACCCGCACCCGCTGTATCACCTGCGCATCCTCCGCAATCGACCGCAGCACCGGCGCGATCATCCCCGGCTCCAGCGCGCTGCCGTCCTTCAGCTCCTTCACCAGCGTCTCCATATCCGCATCCAGCCCCAGCCGGTCGAAGCGGTGATCCACTTCCAGCTTCCGCCCCAGATCGAGGGTCATCGCCAGCCCCAGAAAGACATTCGTCAACTGGACAAGCTGCTTATTCTCCGTGTAGTCGTACGCGCAGCTCCCCTTGCCGTCGGCCCCCGCATAGGTCATCGACTTCGCGCCCGTACTCGCCACCTTGGCCTTCGAAGCGCAGACCATCTCGAAGCGGTTCAGCCCACGCGCCGCAGCCATAATCGCCTCAGCCCTCACCGTCGGCACCTCGATCTCCCGATCCACCTCCTGCCGCTCCCCCACCCCGCCACGTGGAGCCACCTGCGCCACATAGCGACCGCTGCCGTCCTCACTCACGCTCAGCTCATACTGCGGCACCGGCATCCCCTCGCGGGCATAGGTAAACGTCACTCGAGCCGTATCGGCCCCCATTGCGAGCAGCAGCAGCAGTGCCTTCACCGGCCGCTCTTCCTGGCTACGGGAGCACTCTGCGCCGTATGGATATGGCAGATCGCAATCGCCAGCGCATCGGCCGCGTCCGGCGAGTCGAAGGCCCCGTCCATCTCCAGCAGTCGAGTCACCATAAACTGCACCTGCTCCTTAGCCGCCAGCCCATACCCCACCACCGCGCTCTTGATCGAGAGCGGCGCATACTCGAACACCGGCCGCCCGCAGTTAGCAGCCGCCAGCATGGCCACTCCGCGCACCTGCCCCAGCTTCAGCGCGCTCTTCGCGTTGGCCGAAAAGAAGACCTCTTCAATCGCCACCGCATCCGGCTGGTGCAGCTCGATCAGCGCCGTCAGCTCGGCGTACACCTGCGCCAGCCGCTGCGGAGTCGTCTCCTTCTTCTTCAGCCGGATCGTCCCCGCCGCGCAGTGCAGGAGCTTCGGGTTCCGTGCGGTCTCATCCACCCGCACCACGCCATACCCGGTAAACTCCGTCCCGCAGTCGATCCCGAACACCCGCATGGCTGCCAGTGTAACAACCTGTGCCACCCGCCGACACTAGATGAAGTCCTTCATCTTCTCCCACACGAACGGCATCTCCGGCCGACGTCGCCGCAACAGGTAGATATGCTTATGCCGCTCGAACGGCATAGCCAGCGGATCGTCCATCCGCCCAAGCACCGTCACGCTCTCGTACTGCCCCTGCAACTCTTCGAGCGAGCCGCCGCTAATCGCAATCGCGATCTCACCCGTGCAGCCATGCGTACCCCACATCCAGTAGCTGTTCTGCGGACTGATCGCCGCCGGAAGGCTCGGCTCCTCACGCCGCCCCAGCAGGTCCAGCGCCCCGGCCTCGCCGTAGTCATCCCCATAGATGCAGACCTCCCGCTGCTCCGCCGGAGTCAGCCCCCGATACGCCTTCACCACCGTATCCACCTGCTGCTGCCATCCAAACCGGTCCGCATAAAACTGCGGCAGCGGCCCGGTCTCCGCCGTCTCGGACTTCGATCCATGCAGGTGCATCGCCGTGGTGTAGCGGATCCACGTATATGGCCGCAACACCGGCGAAGCCATCGGCAGGACCAGCACCGTGCTCACCAGCAGCATCCCCTCGAAGACCGGAAACGCCACCACGCGCCCCTGCCGCACGCTCTTCCTTGCGGCAAAGCGATGCTCCCACGCGATCGCGCCCGCGGCAAAGAACGCCGGGTAGATCCCCGCAAGGTAATAGTCCTTGGCGTGCAGGCCGAACATCGTCACAAAGAACACCACAAAGGCGACGCCCAGCCACCGCATCCCACGAATTGACCTTCCCCGCAGCAGCGCGACCACCCCAGTACCCCAAAGAGCGAAGTTCATCGGCTGCATATTGAGAAACTGTTGCATAAAGAACGGAACCGGCCCCAGAATCACGTTCTTATGCTCGGCCCGTCCGTTCTCTAGAAACTCCAGCGTAGGCCAGTGATTCTGCGCCTGCCACAGCAGATTGGGCAGCGCGATCAGGATCAGCAACCCTACTCCCACCGCCGCCCAGCGCGTCGCCAGCAGCCTGCGCTGCGGGGTGCAGAGCAGGCCAATCGCCACCGCAATCAGGAAGAACGTCATCGAAGGCTTGTTCAGCAGCCCCACCCCAGCCGAGACGCCGAACACCATCCACCACATCCCCTCCGAGTACCCCCGTTGCACCAGGACCAGCGCCAGTACACAGACGCTCCAGAAGATCGGCTCGAACGAGTTCATCGAGAGAAACCCATGCAGCGCGATGTACTGCGGGCATAGCAGCACGCCGAACATCGCCAGCGCCTGCGCCGGTCTCCGCCCGCCCAGCGCCCACGCGATCACCCCCGTCAACCACACCACCACTGCTCCGGCAGCAGACGAGAGCACCCGCAGAGCAAAGACGCTGGTGCCGAAGAGCAGCTCCCCCAGTCGCGCCTGCACCGCGACCACCGGCCCATGATCGACATACCCCCAGGCCAGATGGCGTCCACAGGCAAGGTAGTAGAACTCATCGCGAAAGTAGCCATACCCCAGATGCTCGGTCCACAGCGTAAGCCCAAACTGCAGCAGCAGTTTCACGACGGCGAAGATCGCCGCCAACCGCAGCGCTGCGGACAAGGCAGACCGATCCGGATGATCGACGAGGGAGACACTCATAGTCATATCTGCCATCTACGCAGGCAACGCAGCCACGGTTCCATCTCAATGGACTTCCTTCGCAAGCTATCCCGGAAATAGTGAGTGTATGCTTACTAAAGGAGATCGTACATGGCACGGGTCAAGAGCGCGGACAAACGCAATGCCATCCTTACCGCCGCCACACAGGTGGTGGCCGAGCGCGGCGTCGGCGCCACCACCGCCGCCATCGCGGGCAGAGCGCAGGTCTCTGAAGGAACCATCTTTACTTACTTCGCCAGCAAGGACGAGCTGCTCAACCAACTGTACCGCGAACTCAAGCTGGAACTCGCCGACGCCATGATGTCCGGCTTTCCGCGCCGCAACGGCGTCCGCAGCCGCTTACAGCATGTATGGAACTGCTACGTGGATTGGGGCGTCGAAAACCCTTTCAAACACAAGGCTCTCCAGCAGCTCATCCTCTGGTCAGGCCTTACGGACGAATCCAAAGCCGCAGGCATGGCCCCGTTTGTCGAGATCCAGCAGATGCACCGGGAGGCGACCGAGAGCCGTATCTTCCGTGAGCTGCCGGAAGAGTTCGCCGCAGCCACCATGTCCGCGCTCTCCGAGACGACCGTAGCCTTCATGCAGCAGCAGTCTGAACAGGCAGCCATATACCGCGACCTCGGCTTCGAGATGTTGTGGGCAGCAATCGCGCGAAAAAAGTGATTTTTTATTGCACCATATTGAGTAAACACTCAATCAATATAAAAGGAGGAATTCAACATGGCGGCATGGACGACACATAACATCCCCTCACAGGCAGGTAAGCTCGCGGTCGTCACCGGGGCAAACAGCGGCATCGGCTGGAACACAGCTCTGGAGCTGGCGCGAGCCGGAGCCTCGGTCATCCTGACGGCGCGCTCACGAGAAAAGGGCGAAGACGCGGTGCACCGCATCCAGCGCCTGCTCCCCTCGGCCCAGGTGCGCTACGAGCAGCTCGACCTGGCCAGCCTCGCCTCGGTCCACGGCTTCGCGGCAAAGATCGGCTCCGAGCTGAAGCTCGATCTTCTGGTCAACAACGCGGGCGTCATGCGCATCCCCACCCGGGAGCTGACCGAGGACGGCTTCGAGAAGCAGTTCGGCACCAACTACCTCGGCCACTTCGCCCTTACTCTGCTTCTGCTCCCGCTCCTGCAACGCTCCCCCGCTCCGCGAGTCACCTCGGTCAGCAGCGGAGCCGCGAGCATGGGCCTGAAGAAGATCAACTTCGACGACCTTCAGTTTGAGAAGACTTACGCGCCCTGGAAGGTCTACTGCCAATCCAAACTGGCGAACCTCCTCTTCATGCAGGAGCTGGCGCGACGTAGCGCGGCCCAGGGCATTCCGCTTCTCAGCAACGCCGCCCATCCCGGCTGGGCGAGCACGAACCTCCAGAGCAGCGGCCCAGGCCGTCCACTCAATCGCTTCGAGAACTTTATCCAAAACCGCTTCTCGCAGAACTCCGCCCAAGGAGCGTTGCCCACGCTGCGCGCAGCCACCGCGCCCGATACCCGCTCCGGCGAATACTTTGCCCCCGGCGGAACCCTCCAGCTTACCGGCTCGCCCATCCTGGTGCCACTGCCCAAGCCCGCGCAGAACTCTGAAGCAGCACGAAAACTGTGGGACGTTTCGGAACAACTGACGAAGGTGGAATGGCCTGTTACGAACTCAACCCGAGCCGCCTTCCTGCGCTCCTGAACAAATCCCGGTGCCCCATGTCTCGATTCTGAGACATGGGCTTCACTCGCAGCACAGCCCTGCCACACAGCCCCCAAGGCCGCACGAAGTGCCATCAGGAGATAATCTACCCAGACCCTCCGAGAACGGTACGAAGTACACATGACCCCAGAAGAGTTTCGCAGCTACGGCCATCAGCTCATCGACTGGCTCGCCGACTACCACGCCACCCTCGCCACGCGTCCCGTCCAGGCCGCCACCGAGCCGGGCGAGATCCGAGCCCAGCTCCCCGCCGCGCCGCCCGAGCAGCCCGAGCCCTTCGCCGCCGTCCTCGCCGACCTCGACCGCGTCGTCCTCCCCGGCCTCAGTCACTGGCAGCACCCCCGCTTCTTCGGCTACTTCCCCTCGAACGCCCTGCTCTCCGGCATCCTCGGCGACATCGCCAGCACCGGCCTCGGCGTCCTCGGCCTCTCCTGGCAGTCCAGCCCCGCCATCACCGAGGTCGAAGAGGCCGTCCTCGACTGGGTCCGCCAGATGACCGGCCTCTCCGCCGCCTGGTCCGGCGTCATCCAGGACACCGCCTCGACCAGCACCCTTGTCGCCCTCATCACCGCCCGCGAGCGTGCCACCGGCTTTGCCCTCGTCCACGGCGGCCTCCAGGCCGAGACCCATCCGCTAACCATCTACGTCTCCACCCAGAGCCACAGTTCTGTGGATAAGGCCGCGCTTCTCGCAGGCTTTGGCCGCGACAATATCCGGCTGGTTCCCTGCGACGAAGACTTCGCCATGCGCCCCGACGCCCTGGCCGAGATGATCGCTGCCGACCTCGCCGCCGGTCTCCATCCCTGCGCGGTCGTCGCCACCACCGGCACCACGGCCACCACCGCCATCGACCCCATCGCGCCCATCGCCGAGGTGGCCGCCCGCCACGGCCTCTGGCTCCACGTCGACGCGGCCATGGCCGGTTCGGCCATGATCCTGCCCGAGCTGCGCTGGATGTGGGACGGCATCGAGGCCGCCGACAGCATCGTCGTCAACGCCCACAAGTGGCTGGGCGCGCCCTTCGACTGCTCCCTCTACTTCGTCCGCGACCCCGAGCATCTGGTCCGGGTCATGTCCACCAACCCCAGCTATTTACAGTCGTCCAACGACAGCAAGGTGCGCAACCTCCGCGACTGGGGCATCCCGCTGGGCCGTCGCTTCCGCGCGCTCAAGCTCTGGTTCCTCATCCGCGAGCAGGGCGTCACCGGCCTGCAAGCCCGTCTCCGCCGCGATATCGCCAACGCCCGCGCCCTGGCCGACGAGATCGCCGCCACTCCTAACTGGCGCGTCCTGGCCGACGTTGTCCTGCAAACCATTTGCATCCGCCACGAGCCGCCAAACTTGACTGGAGACGCTCTCGACGCCCATACCCGCGCCTGGGCCGAGGCCGTCAACCGCTCCGGCGAAGCTTATCTCACCCCGGCCGTCATTAATGGTCAATGGATGGTCCGCATCTCCATCGGCGCGATCGCCACCGAGGCCGCCGACGTGGCCGCCCTCTGGACCACCATCCAGAGAGCAGCCGCAGCTACTACTTAGAGATACCTTCCATCGGCGAGCTGGCCGACGCGTACAGCTTCCTCGGCATCCTGCCCGCCAGGAAGGCCTCGCGACCAGCCGCCACCGCCTTGCCCATCGCCGAGGCCATCAGCACCGGGTCTTTCGCCCCCGCGATGGCGGTGTTCAGCAGTACACCGTCGTAGCCCAACTCCATCGCCAGCGCCGCGTCGGAGGCAGTGCCAAGCCCGGCGTCGCAGATCAGCGGAACCTCGGTAATCAGCTCGCGCAGCATCGTCAGGGTGTGCCGGTTCGCAATTCCCACGCCCGTGCCGATCGGCGCTCCCAGCGGCATCACCGCCGCCGCGCCTACGTCGATCAGGCGTTTCGCAAAAACAATGTCATCAGAGGTATAGGGCAGAACAGTGAAGCCTTCCTTCACCAGCACCCGCGTAGCCTCCACGGTCGCCGCCACGTCTGGGTAGAGCGTCGGCAGATCGCCGATCACCTCGATCTTCACCCAGTCCGACAGCCCCACCTCACGCGCCAGCCGAGCCGCCCGGATCGCCTCCTCAGCCGTGTAGCAACCAGCCGTATTCGGCAGCAGAAAGTACTTCTTCGGGTCGATATAGTCCAGCAGCGACTCCGAGTTGCGGTCCAGGTTCACCCTCCTGACCGCCACCGTCACCATCTCCGTACCCGACGCCAGGATCGCGTCCCTGGTCTCCGGCCCGTCCTTATACTTCCCCGTCCCCACGATCAGCCGCGACTCGAAGTGCCTACCTGCAATTACCAAAGGGTCCATGGTTGCCATTCTAAATCCGCCACGACCATAAAACAGAAGGCCCGCAGCTCAAGCGAGCGGCGGGCCTTCTGGCGGTGAACTGTTGAGATTGACCTGAGGCATCCGCACTCGGATGGGCCTCGGCGTAGAACTTCTGTGGAACGCCAGGACGAAGAGCGGGATGCTCTAAGCCTCAGTCACCTCACGTACCGTTGTGCAACTCTTGCTCTTAATTTTCATAGGCTGGACCATCCTCCTTTCCCGTGTGACAAGAACATAACCGATCAACATACGCCGGTCAAGCAGCCCGTATGCGGCTGCGGCCATCCCATTTACTCTGTTATAGATACCTTCGCAGATACAAAACATCGCATCCACAAAACCTTCGCCGCAGATTCTTATTCTGTTCACGAAGGCCATAGATGATTGGAACTCCATGACCTTCTCCCCTACGACCAGCCTGCTGGCCGCCCTGCTGCTCGCCGCTCCCTGCTCCTATGCCCAGCAGCAGCCAATGCCCGATGCTCCCCAGCCCGTCAGCCAGAGTGCTGACCATAGCAGCGATCAGGACGCCTCCGAGCCGGTCGCCACGCTCTTTCCGCACTCGGACCACACGCGCTACCTCATCCTGGGACAAGCCAATATCATCTTTCAGGCCCACGGGCCGTTCCACTCGCCCTACTCCGGCCCCAACAGCCTGCTCGGCCGCGGCGAGTATAAAACGTCGATGGTCGGCACACTCTTTTTGGGCTTCCAGCTCAACACGCGGCCGAAGTACGCCACCGACATCATCTACGACGAAGAATCTGCCGGAGGACGCGGTATCTCCGAGGCGCTCGGCCTCGCCGGGTTCACCAACCTCGACGTCGTCCGCAATCCCAATCTCGGCTCTACGCCGTACCTGGCCCGCGTGGAGCTGCACCAGGTCGTTGGACTCTCCAGCAAGCTCACCGATACCCCTCGAACGCCGTTCTCGCTGGCCACACAACTGCCCGAGAGACGGCTTGAGTTCCATGTCGGCAAGATGGGGATGCCCGACTTCTTCGACCAGAACTCCATCGGCACAGACTCGCACCTCCAGTTTATGAACTGGACCGTCGACAACAACGGCGCGTGGGACTACGCCGCCGACACTCGCGGCTACACCTACGGCTTCGTCACCGAGTACTACTCGCCCACCTTCAATGCGCGCTACGGACTGGCCCTGATGCCCACGGTCGCCAACGGCATTGACCTGGAGTGGAACCTGCGCCGCGCCCGCGCTCAGAACTTCGAGTTCGAGCTGCACCGCGGCCTGCTGGGATCGCTGCTCAAGCCTGAGCGCAAGGGCGTGGTGCGGGTGCTCGGCTTCGTCAACGACGCCAACATGGGCGTCTACCGCGACGCCAACAAGGCCTTTCTCGCCGGGCTTACAAAGACGCCGGAGGTTACGGACCACGCCTTCCGCACCACGCAGAAGTACGGAGTCGGCCTCAACGTCGAGCAGGAGATTACGCCCTATCTGCGAGCCTTTGGCCGCTTCGGCTGGAACGAGGGCCAGCACGAGTCGTACGCCTACACCGAGGTGGACGACACCTACGAGATGGGCGCCGACTACTCGGGCCGCGCCTTCAACCGGCCTCTGGACAAGATTGGCCTGACCTTCGTCACCAACGCCATCAAGAAGGATCACCAGACGTATCTGGCGCTCGGCGGCAAGGGCTTCATCCTGGGAGACGGCAAGCTGAACTACGCTCGCGAAGACACGCTGGAGGGGTACTACAACCTGCACGCGTGGCGCGGCGTCTTCTACGCGCTGGATCTTCAGTACATCAACCACCCCGGATATAACCAGGACCGAGGCCCGGTGCTGGTCGAATCCGTCCGAATGCACGTCGACTTCTAGGTACTTCGTACCGTTCTCGGGGCGGCATAGGGGAATTCTCGGCATGGGGCCTTCCGTTGGTCGGCAGCGAAGATTTTTATTTCCGACCAAGCCGTGCCTTTAATTACCCCAGCAGGCCTCGATACCACTCCACCACGCGATCACCCCAGAGCGCCGCGACCAGCCCGCCGATCCCCAGAAAGCTTCCCAGCGGCAGCTTCGTCAGCCCATGTGCCCGGCCGCGCAGCATCAACACCGTTCCGTATAGAGCGGCACACAGCACCCCGACGAATAGGGCCACCATTGTCGGCCAGAAGCCCAGAAACGCCGCGATCATCGCCAGCATCTTCACGTCGCCCAGCCCCAGCCCGTCCTGCTTGCGCAGAGCCCGATAGATCCACCGCACCATCAGCAGGAGCAGTGCCGCACCCACTACCGCCGCTATCCGTCCGAAGATCAGCGCCTCCGGCCCGGTCAGGAAGACGTTCCCGCGCGCCGCGAAGCTGCCGGGGCTGGAGAGCCTGAGCTGATGGCTGGTGTTGAGGACGATCTGGTCCTCGCCCGGTCCCAGGAAGATAGCCTGTGAGCAGACCAGGAATAACCCCATCGCCACACCGAGCAGAGTGAACTCATCCGGTAGCCGCAGCGTCTGCCAGTCGATCACGATCAGGCCGATCAACAGGAAGCCCAGGACGGCAAAGCCAATCACGTCGATATACTCGCCCGGGGTGGTCACAGCCGCTACGGCCAACTGGCGCACGACCACGGCAAACCAGACGCCCACCGCCAGTTCCACCGCCGGATACCGCCACGGGATTGCCTTTCCGCAGTCGCGGCAACGGGCCCGCAGCAGCACCCAGCTTACGAGCGGCAGGTTATCGAACCACCGAATCCCTGCTCCGCACTGAGGGCAGCGCGATCGGGGCGAGACCACACTCAGCCCCTCCGGCACCCGTGAGATACAGACGTTCAGAAAGCTGCCGAAGAGCAGCCCCACCAAAAACCCGGCCAGTTCAAAGATGTACAAGGAAGCCACCACCCAAGTATAGGGACTCGGCGGCCTCAGCCCTAATCCGGCCTAAACTGGTCCGAAATCGGCTTTACGCTGAAATCTCGAAGCTCTCGAGACTCCAGTAAAGACGCGGTCGCGGCGGCTTGCCGACACCTGCTATCCACAGTTCGATACGTCCCATTACCGCCCGCTGCTTGACTCTTGACGATGCTGAATCTAACGTAAAACATGGCCATGCAGACATATCCGTATCTCTGGCAATACCTTCCTCTCGTGCTCCAGATCCTGGTCGCCCTGGCAGTCGCCGGCGGCATGGTCGGAGCCTCATTCTTCATCGGTAAACACAAAAACTCCCGCACCAAGAGCGAGACCTACGAGTGCGGCATGGACCCGGTGGGCGACGCCCGCGGCCGCTTCTCAGTGCGCTTCTACCTGGTGGCGATGCTGTTCATCCTGTTCGATGTCGAGGCCGTCTTCATGCTTCCCTGGGCGGTCATCTATCGGCAGCTTCCGGCAATCACTGGCTCGCGGCTCTTCGGTTTCTGGGAGATGCTGGTCTACATCGGCTTCGTCGCCGTGGGCCTCTTCTACGTATGGAAGAAGGGCATCCTGAACTGGGCCAACGACAAGGGAGACCTCTAAATGTACGATCCCGCCACTGCCCTGACCGGCACCGAAGCCGTCTTTGCGGCGCACCCTGAGAATGCAGCAGTCGTCGCGCTTCAGGGTCTCGCCAACGACGCCAAGTTCGACCGCGACGAGCTGACCATCTACGTTCCGCGCGAATCCATTATTGCCGCCGCCAAGACGGTACAGGCCGCCGGGTACAACTTCCTCGAAGACGTGACCGGAGTAGACTGGTATCCGTCTGAGCCGAGGTTCCAGGTGACCTACCACATCCTGAGCCATAAGTTTAAGCAGCGCGTTCGGCTGGCCGTACGGCTCAGCTCGGAGGACGCTTCGCTCGACTCGATCACCTCCGTGTGGCCCTCGGCAAACTTCTACGAGCGCGAGATCTTCGACCTCTTCGGCGTCCACTTCGGTGGGCACCCCAACCTGCGACGGATCATGATGCCGGAAGAGTGGCAGGGGCATCCGCTGCGCAAGGACTACCCGGTGGAGGGCTACCGCTAATGGCTACCGCAGCGCCGCCAGAGTACGACATCAACCGCGATATCGACCCGGGAGTCGAGCAGGTCATCGCCGATGCCGCCCGCCACACCAGCAGCGAGCCCGGCCCCGATCACACCATGATTATCAACATGGGCCCGCAGCACCCGTCTACACACGGAGTTCTGCGCCTGGTCATCGAGATCGACGGCGAGACCGTGGTCTCGTGCGCGCCCGATATCGGCTACCTGCACACTGGTATCGAGAAGACCTGCGAGGCGAAGTTCTACCAGCAGGTGGTGCCGTTGACCGACCGCATCGACTACTTGTGTCCGATGACGAACAACACGGCCTACTGCCTGGCGGTGGAGAAGCTGCTGGGGCTCGAGATTCCGGAGCGCGCGCAGTACATGCGCGTTCTGCTGAACGAGTTGCAGCGCATCCAGTCGCACCTGGTATGGCTGGGAACGCACGCCATGGACGTGGGCGCGCTGACCGTCTTCCTCTACTGCTTTCGCGAGCGCGAGCAGTTGCTGAGGATCTTCGAGAACATCTCCGGCCAGCGCATGATGACCAGCTACATGCGCATCGGCGGGCTGGCACTGGAGCCACCGTCGGACTTCTACGGACAGGTGCAGGAGTTCCTGACCACCTTCCCCAGCAAGATCGCCGAGTATGAGGGTCTTCTTCAGACCAATCCGATCTGGATGGGCCGTCTGAAGGGCGTGGGCTATCTTTCGCCGGAGAATGCTATTGCTCTGGGCGTCACCGGCCCCCCGCTGCGGGCTTCGGGCATCGACTGGGATCTGCGCCGGGATATGCCCTACTCGGGCTACGAGAAGTTCCAGTTCAACGTGCCGACCTCGACGGTTGGCGACGTGTGGGCGCGGTATATAGTACGGATGCAGGAGATGCGCGAGTCGGTGAAGATCTGTCAGCAGGCGCTGGACGGAATGCCGAGTGGCCGCATCGTGGCCGACGCTCCGAAGATCATTCTTCCCGATCGCGAGCAGATGAAGACCCAGATGGAGTCGCTGATCCATCACTTCAAGATCGTGACCGAGGGCTTCGGCGTTCCGGCTGGCGAGGTCTTCCACGCCATCGAGGCTCCGCGCGGCGAGATGGGCTACTACGTGGTGTCGGACGGCACGGCGAAGCCCTATCGCGTACACATGCGGAACCCCGGATTTGCGACGTTGCAGGCGCTCGAGACGATGTGCAAGGGACGGCTGATTGCGGACGTGGTTGCTGTGATTGGATCAATTGATATCGTGCTTGGAGAGATCGACCGATAGATGGATGCGCGGCTCAGGACCGAGCTTTGGACGTCCTGGGCCTCGATGCTTCGGGTGTACGCTGCGGCGCATGGCTTGAACAGCACGCATCATGCAGTGGTTGAGATCGGCAAGGATGAGATTGTGCTGCGGGTCGATACCCGCTGGCTACGGTTCACGCAGGATGAGGCAACAGGCAGTGCGGGCGAGCAGATGACGTTCGCGCTCAACGAAGACGGAAGCGTTCGGATCGGGGCCACAACGGACGATATGGACATGGCGGCAGAGAGGGTGGCTCGGCAGATGCTGGCTCACCCTGTAGTTGCGGTAATCTGAAGCTATAACGCATAGGCCAAACTCGAAACATTAGTAAGACTCGAAAGATTCAGATTCGGCAGCAGGAGCAAGATGAGCGCAATCGCGAATACGATTTTTTCGCCAGAGATGGCGGCCCGCTTCGATAAACTCGTCACGATCTACCCCGTGAAGCGCTCGGCACTGGTGCCGATGCTGCTCTACGCGCAGGACGAGATCGGATACGTCTCCGAGGCTGCGATCCAGGAGATCGCCAAGCGGCTCGACCTCTTCGACCTGGACGTGCGCAACGTGCTGAGCTACTACTCCATGCTGCGGACTACGCCGGCGGGCAAGTACAACGTGCAGGTATGCACGAACATCAGTTGCATGTTGCGCGGCGGGTACGAGATCCTCGACCACTGCAAGGCCAAGCTCGGCATTGGACACAAACAAGTAACCGAAGATGGTCTTTTTTCGCTCGAAGAAGTCGAGTGCATCGGGGCCTGCTGCTGGGCTCCGGCCATGCAGGTGAACTACGACTTTCACGACGATCTGACGACCGTGAAGGTGGACGACATTCTCGCGCAGTATGCGGCGGGCAACGGAAAGGACGTGAAGTAATGCCACGTCTCGTATCGCATCCGGATGAGGTAAAGGTTCTGTCGCGGCGGTTTGGCATGGGTGCGGCGAACATCGACAAGTACATTGAGTTGGATGGCTACAAGGCCGTGCAGCAGGCCATCGCCGAAGGCCCGGAGTGGATCATCAACGTGATGAAGGCGAGCGGGCTGCGTGGACGCGGCGGCGCGGGCTTCCCCACCGGGTTGAAGTGGTCGTTTGTGCCGAAGAATATCGACAAGCCGAAGTATGTGCTGGTGAACGGCGACGAGTCCGAGCCCGGTACATGCAAGGACCACGTGATCTTCCTTGAAGACCCGCACTCGGTGATCGAAGGCACGATGATTGCCGGGCTGGCGATTGGCTCGAAGCTCGGCTTTATCTACCTGCGCGGCGAGTATCGCTATCTGCTGAAGATCGTCGAGAAGGCTGTCGCTGACGCCTACGCGAAGGGCTTCCTGGGCAAGAACATCTTCGGCTCGGGCGTGGACTTCGACATCATCACGCAGACGGGTGCGGGTGCTTATGAGGTCGGCGAAGAGTCGGCACTGATGGAGTCGCTCGAGGGCAAGCGCGGTGTGCCGCGCATCAAGCCGCCCTTCCCTGCTGTGGTTGGGTTATATGGCGGGCCGACGGTCATCAACAACGCCGAGACCATTGCCAGCGCGCCGCACATCCTGCTGATGGGCGGAGAGGCTTACTCGAAGCTGGGTTCGGAGCGCAATGGCGGCACGCGCCTGTTCGGCATCAGCGGCCACGTGGAGCGGCCGGGCGTGTACGAGCTGCCCATGGGCTACAACTTGAAGAAGGCAATCTACGATGTTGCGGGCGGCGTCAAAGGCGGCAAACAGCTGAAGGCCGTGGTGCCCGGCGGCTCGTCCTGCCCGGTGTTGCTGCCCGATGAGATCGACGTCGGCCTGGACTTCGACCAGATGGGCAAGGCCGGGACGATGCTAGGGTCGGGCGGAATCGTGGTGCTCGATGAGACCGTCTCCATCGTCGAGTTCGCTCTGCGGGTTATCTCGTTCTACCAGCATGAGAGCTGCGGCTGGTGCATCCCCTGCCGCGAGGGAACGGACTGGATCAAGAAGACCCTGACCCGCGTGTACGAGGGCGGCGGCATGAAGAAGGACGTCGACAACGTGCAGTACCTGGCCGAAAACATGATGGGCCGAACCTTCTGCCCGCTTGGCGATGCGGCTGCGATGCCGACTCTGGGCTTTGTGAAGAAGTTCCGCAAAGAGTTTGAAGATTACATCGAAGGCAAGAAGGCTGGAACGCCGATCATCACCGAACAGGCGCATCACCCTGTTGGGGCGGCGCATTGACGAATCGCGGGCTGGCGCTCGCACTGTTTATGGTCGCGGTGCTGCTTGTCGCGATGCTGGTTAAGTCGAGGGAGCATCACCGAAGCGCCGATCAACAGATTTTGTTGCGGAAGGCGCGGTAACAATGCAGGACGCTGGATAAGGATTCACTATGGCTGACGTGACGTTTACCGTTGATGGAAAGAAGGTCACCGCACCCGCGGGGACGCTGCTGATCGAGGCCTGCAAGTCCGCGGGGATCGACATTCCTGCGTTCTGCTACTACCCCGGGCTGAGCCTGCAGGCTGCCTGCCGGATGTGCGTGGTGCGGATCGAGAAGATGCCGAAGCTGCAGACGGCCTGTACGACGCCGATTGCAGAGGGCATGGTGGTCTCGACCGAGACGCCGGAGATCACGCAGGCGCGCAAGGCGACGCTGCAACTGCTGCTGGGCAACCATCCGCTGGACTGCCCGGTGTGCGATGCGGGCGGCGAGTGCGAGTTGCAGGATATGACCTTCAAGTACGGTGCGGCCGAGTCGTTCTACGCCGAGCCGAAGAATCATCGCGAGGAGCAGAAGTGGTCGCCGGTGGTGTACTTCGACCGTCCGCGCTGCATCCTGTGCTATCGCTGCGTGCGCATGTGCGGCGAGGGCATGGACGTCTTCGCGCTGGGCGTCCAGAACCGCGGATCGTCCGCGATCATCGCGCCGAATGTTGCCCCATCTGTAGCTGAGGATCATCTTGCTCACGTGGACTGCGAGCAGTGCGGCATGTGCATCGACGCCTGCCCGGTGGGCGCGTTGACCTCGGGCACGTACCGCTATAAGACGCGGCCGTGGGAGATGAACCACGTCGCCACCGTCTGCACGCACTGCGGCGATGGCTGCAAGACCACGCTGGGCGTGCGCTCGACCGGTGACGGCTCCGAGATTGTGCGCGGCGACAACCGCGACAAGTCGGGTATGAATGGTGACTTCCTTTGTAACAAAGGACGTTACGCATTCGACTTCGCCAACCATGACGACCGCATCACGCAGCCGCTGGTTCGGCAGGCGAACGGCAAGCTCCAGCCCGTAAGCTGGGAGGCCGCGTTCGACCATGTGGCCAAGAAGTTGAAGGAACTGCGCGAGACGCGCGGCGGCGAGTCCATCGGTGTGATTGGCGGCAACCGCCTGACCAACGAAGAGGCTTACCTGCTGCAGAAGTTTGCTCGCACGGTACTGGGCACCAACAACATCGACCACCACCGCACGGCGGATCATGTGGCATTCGCGCATGCTCTGTCGGGGCAGAAGGGCCGCACGGCTTCCCTGCGCGATACGTTGACTGCGAAGGATGTACTGATCGTAGGCGGCGATCCTACCAACCAGTCTCCGGCCACGGCCTGGAACCTGCGAACCAACGTTCGGACCAACGGCGCAAAGCTATATATCGCGAACGATAAAGAGATCAAGCTGCGGCGGCAGGCGAAGGCCTTCGTCAAGTTGCAGCCGTTTGGCTACGGTCCTCTGGCGAGCTTCCTTGCGGGCGACGATGCGGCTGGTTCGGGAGCGGTAGAGAACGTCGAAGCGCTGGCCACTCTGCGCGCGACCCTGAAGAGCACCGAGAACCTGCTGATCCTGATTGGCTCCGAGCTGCGCGGACAGGATCTGAAGCACCTGGTCGAGTTCGGCCTCAGCATCCCGGGCGCGAAGTTTGCCCTGCTCTCCGACTACGTCAACTCCAAGGGCGCAGCCGATATGGGTCTGCTGCCTGATCTTCTGCCGGGCTACACCCCGGTCGGCTCCGAGGTCTTCGCCGAGTACAAGTCGCCGGAGACGCCGGGCCTGGATATGCTCGGGATCTTCGACGCCGCAGCGGCAGGCAAGCTCTCCGCACTCTACGTCGTCGGCTCGAACCCAGTGGCGCGTTATGACGTCGATCCCGCCACGCTCGCGAACACCTTCCTGGTCGTGCAGGAGATGTTCATGACCGAGACGGCGGTGCTGGCCGATGTGGTTCTTCCGGCCGCGAACCTCTATGAGAAGTCCGGCTCGGTGACCAATCACTACGGCGATCTGCAACTGGTCAAGAAGGCCGCCGACCGTGCGGGCGTCCGCACCGACTTCGAGATGATCGTGCGCATCGCCGACAAGATGGGCGCGCACATCCCGACGCTGATTCCTTTCGGCAAGGGCCTGCGTGCCGACATGGGCCAGACCCGTGGCGCACAGTCCGGCGAGGCCGATCGTCATGCAGTCTGGCTGACGGCGAACAATATGGAGCCGCGCCTCAGCCCGTTCGATCCTTTCGCGATCCTCGATGAGATCCAGCGGCTGGTGCCGGGCTACAACATCCTTCGCCTGCAACTGCTGAGCGGCAACGACCAGCACCTCGAGACCGCGCCAACCACCGTTCAGATCTCCAACCGTCGCGATCTCGTGCTGCCCTCGGGCGATACCCTGTTTACCTCTGGAACACTCGGCCACTACTCGGCGATGCTCCTTGACCTTCAAGAGAACGAGGCGCGTAAGCTGCCGATACTCGACCAGACCGCCGCCGATTAGGCCAGAAGAAAGCCAGGAAGAAGACAACAGACGTGAGCAACCTGACCCAATTCCAGACCTTTTTTCTCTTGAGCGTGCTCAAGATCATTGTCGTGCTTGTGATTACGCTGACGGCCGTTGCCTACACCGTGCTGCTGGAGCGCAAGGTGATCGGCCGGATGCAGAACCGCTGGGGACCTTCGCGCGTAGGCCCGGGCGGACTGTTGCAGCCTCTGGCCGACGGCATCAAGCTCTTCCTCAAGGAAGACCTGACCCCTCTGCTTGTCGAGCGCCCTCTCTTCCTCATCGCCCCGATCATCGCGCTGAGCTGCGCGCTCATCTCCGTATCGGTGGTCCCGTTCGGCGCGCTCACGACCTTCCACGGCGTCGATCTCTTCCAGATCGCCAACGTCAACATCGGCCTGCTGGTGATCCTCGGCATTACCTCCATCGGCGTCTACGGCATCGCGCTGTCGGGCTGGTCGAGCAACAACAAGTTCGCCCTGCTGGGTTCGCTACGCGCGACCTCGCAGATGATTAGCTACGAGTTGGCGCTTGGGCTCTCGCTGGTAGGCGTCGTGCTGCGGGCCGGATCGCTGAACCTGCGCACCATCGTCAACAGCCAGTCCGCGCATGGAGCGTTGTCGTGGAACGTCCTCGGCGGCCTCCAGATCGTCGGCTTCCTGACCTACCTCATCAGCGCCTACGCCGAGACCAACCGCTCGCCCTTCGACCTCCCCGAGGCCGAGTCCGAGCTGGTCGCCGGATACCACACCGAGTACTCCTCAATGAAGTTCGCGATGTTCTTCATGGCCGAGTACGCCAACATGATTACGGTCTCCTGCGTCGCCACGCTGCTCTTCTTCGGCGGCGCGGCGAGCCCCTTCGGACACCTCTTCCCCAGCTTCGGCGGCTTCCTCGACACGATCCTGCCGATCTTCTGGTTCGTCATCAAGATCTTCGCGTTCCTGTTCCTGTTCATCTGGGTACGCTCCACGTTGCCGCGCTTCCGTTACGACCAGCTGATGGCCTTTGGCTGGAAGTTCCTGCTGCCGGTGGCGATGGCCAATATTCTTGCTACCGCACTCGTTCTTGCGCTCCGCAGTTAGACGTTAGAACGGCGACGTTAGCCGTTTACAATCAGCAGTACAGCCAGCAGTCGCAACATGAACATCGGACGTATCTGAGAAAGACACGCTCGAGAAGGACACGACGGAGCCATGCAACTCGCACTCTTCATCATCTTCGCCGCGCTGGCCATACTAGGAGCGCTCAACCTGCTGCTGCAGCGGCATCCGATCAACAGCGCACTCTCGCTCGTGGTGGTCATGATGTCGCTTGCGGTCCTCTATTGGACTCTGGGAGCCGAGTTTCTGGCAGCAGCGCAGGTGATCGTTTATTCGGGCGCGGTCATGGTGCTCTTCGTCTTTGTCATCATGCTGTTGAACGCGGGTGAGGAAGAGCATACGACCGGAAGCCGCGCGGCTTACTTTGCCGGAATCCCCGGCGCGGCCGCCGTCTTCTGCCTGCTCAGCTTCATCTTCCTCACCGAGTCGAGCGCCATCGGCAACGCACAGCTCGGCGGCTTCCTGAACGATCCGGTGAACAACATCGCCCAGATCAGCCGTGTACTCTTTACCCGGCTGCTGCTGCCCTTCGAGGTGACCTCGGTCCTGATCCTGGTCGCGATTCTCGGCGCAGTCGTGCTGGCACGCAAGGAGGAGCAGTAATGGTTGTGCCTATCTCGGCGTACCTCATTCTTGCAGCCGTTCTCTTTTCGATCGGCGTGGCTGCCTTCCTCATCAAGCGCAACATCATCAGCGTCTTCATGTCCATCGAGCTGATGCTCAATGCGGTCAACCTCACCTTCGTGGCGTTCGCGCATCGCTGGCACGCCGTCTCCGGACAAATCTTCGTATTCTTCGTGATGGTGGTGGCAGCGGCTGAGGCCGCCGTCGGACTCGCCATCATCATCGCCATCTTCCGTTCACGACAGACCCTGAACGTCGACCAGATCAATCTGATGAAGTCGTAGCAAAAGAGACGAGCACAATGCCCCCTTCCCTTCTCTGGCTGATTCCGCTTCTGCCATTCACCGGCTTCCTCATCAACGGGACGCTGGGCCGCAAGCTGCCGCGCGCCGTCGTAGCCGGCATTGCGCTTCTGTTTACCGCGGTTCCCGCCGCGATCGTTCTATGGCTCTGGCAGACGATGCTGTCGAGCGGCACCGAGAAGCTCCAGGTCGTGGGTGCTCCGTGGATCGCGATCACCGGCTTCCAGGTCAACTTCGCCTTCACGGTCGATCACCTGACGATGATCATGCTCGCCGTCATCACCGGCGTCGGCTTCCTGATCCACCTCTACTCGGTCGGCTACATGGCGCACGAGGACGGCCAATGGCGCTTCTTTGCCTACCTGAACCTCTTCATGTTCTTCATGTCGATCCTGGTGCTGGCGGAGAGCTTCCTGCTGCTCTTCGTCGGCTGGGAGGGCGTCGGCCTCGCCTCGTACCTGCTGATCGGCTTCTACTTCAAGAAGGACTCGGCAGCGAACGCCGGCAAGAAGGCGTTCATCGTCAACCGCATCGGCGACTTCGGCTTCCTGCTCGCCATGTTCCTGCTGATCCAGCACTTCGGCACGCTGAACTTCACGCAGATCTTCGCGGCCATCACAGCGCATCCCGAGTGGCAGGGCGGCATCCTTACCGCTATCGCATTGCTCCTGGTCGTCGGCGCGACGGGTAAGTCCGCACAGATTCCCCTGTACGTCTGGCTACCCGACGCCATGGAAGGCCCCACGCCGGTCTCGGCCCTGATCCACGCCGCGACCATGGTGACGGCGGGCATCTACATGGTGGCACGCTGCCACACGCTCTTTGACCGCTCGCCCTATGCGCTGGGCGTGGTCGCGATCATCGGCGCGGCAACCGCGATCTTCGCCGCCGCCATCGGCATGGTGCAGCACGACATCAAGCGCGTGCTGGCCTACTCGACCATCTCGCAGCTCGGCTACATGTTCCTCGCCTGCGGCGTCGCTGCCTACTCGGCCGCGATCTTCCACCTGCTGACCCACGCCTTCTTCAAGGCGCTGCTCTTCCTCGCGGCCGGTTCGGTCATCCACGCCCTCAGCGGAGAGCAGGATATGCGCCTGATGGGCGGGCTGCGGAAGAAGATTCCCGTCACCTTCTGGACCATGACGATGGGCGTCATCGCCATCGCCGGAATCCCGCCCTGGGCTGGCTTCTTCTCCAAGGATGAGATCCTCTACAACGTCTTCATCTCGGCCAATCCCCTGGGCAAGCTGCTCTGGTTCGTCGGCCTGGTCACCGCCGGTATGACCTCGTTCTACATGTTCCGGCTCTGGTTCAAGACCTTCTGGGGCGAGTCGCGGTTCGAAGCTTCGCATCAGGAGCACGGTCACGATGACCCCGGCCACGCGCACGGTGTGCACGAGTCCCCGTGGATCATGCTCTTCCCGCTCGCAGTCCTCGCAGTCCTCTCGGTGATCGGCGGGTGGGTTGGAGTTCCCGGCGCCCTCGGCGGACACAACGAGATCGAGCACTTCCTCGATCCGGTCTTTGCCGCACCTAAGGTCGCCGAGGCTGCTGGCTCTACCGGACTCGAACTCGGTCTGGCCGTAGTCTCTGTCCTCGTCGCGCTGCTGGGTCTGGGCGTCGCTTACTTCTTCTACTGCCGCAAGCCGGGCACGGCAGCGGCCATCGCCGACAAGGCGAAGCCGCTCTACAACCTCGTTGTGGGCAAGTTCTACATCGACGAGATCTACAACGCCATCTTCGTCACCGGCCTGCTCGGATTCACCCGCCTTATCCTCGGCGGTCTGGTCGATCGCGGCCTCGTCGATGGCTCGGGCAAGCTTGCAACATTTGTAGCTGTCGACTCTGCCGCAGTCACGCGGCGTATGCAATCGGGCAATATTCGTTCCTACGCGGGCTGGCTCGCACTGGGCGCGGCGTTCGTCATGGCAGTGATGATCTTTGGCCGCACATTCTTGACGCACTAGTTTCCGGGAAGTCTTTGTAAAAGGATCCGATGAATTTAGATCACTCCATCCTGACGCTCATCACCTTCGTCCCCCTCGCGGGAGCGATCGTGCTCGCGCTGCTGCCCGACCGCGGCAAGACGATGCAGTGGGGCGCGCTGATCGTAACGCTGGTCACCTTCGCGCTCACCCTGCACCTGCCCGCGCACTACAACCACGCAGCCTCCGGCTTCCAGTTCACGCAGGACAGCGACTGGATCGCGGCCCCGGCCATCCGTTACCACCTCGGCGTCGACGGCCTCTCGATGTGGCTCATCGTCCTGACGGGCTTCCTCGCCCCTCTCGGCGTACTCGCCTCCTGGAATGTCATCTCCAGCCGCCACAAGACCTTCTACGTACTCTTCCTGCTGCAGCAGGTGGCGATGCTGGGCATCTTCGTCGCGCTCGACCTCTTCCTCTACTACGCGTTCTGGGAGCTTTCGCTCGTTCCCATGACCATCCTGATCGCCACCTTCGGCCGCACCGAAAAGCGCCGCAACGCCGCGATCAAGTACTTCCTCTACGCCTTCATTCCCTCGGCCCTGCTGCTGGTCGGAATGCTCTGGCTCTACGTGAAGACGGGCACCTTCGATCTGCCCAAGCTCGCGGCCCTGGCCACGGCGCACGGCATCTCCACCAACTCGGCAGCCCTTTGGATCTGCTCGCTGGCCTTCCTCGTGGCCTTCGCCGTCAAGGTGCCGATCTTCCCGCTGCACGGCTGGCTGAGCGACGCCATCTTCGAGGCTCCTACCGCCGCTGTGATGGTGCTCGCCGGAAAGACCGGCCTCTACTCCATCCTGCGCATCTCCTTCTCCATCTTCCCCACCGAGTCGCGGCGCATCGCTCCGCTGATGATGGCGCTGGGCGCGATCGGCATCGTCTACGGCGCACTGATCGCCATCACCCGCAAGGACATGAAGCGCTTGGCCGCATACTCCACGCTGGGCCACCTCTCGTTCATCACGCTCGGCATCTTCACCTTCACCGTCGCGGGCCTTGACGGCGGTATCTACCAGATCCTGAACCACGGTATCTCGGGCGGCGCGCTCTTCCTTCTACTCGGCTTCCTGTACGAGCGCTACGGCACCTACGATATGCGCGAACTCGGCGGCCTCGCCCAACTGCTCCCCTGGATGGTGACACTCTACGTCATCACCGCGCTCTCGAACATCGGCCTGCCCATGCTCAACAGCTTCGTCGGCGAGTTCCTCATCCTTTCCGGCTCCATGCAGAGCGTCTTCTGCCACCACATCGCGTGGACGGTACTGGGCACAACCGGCGTCATCTTCAGCGCGGGCTACATGCTGCTGCTGATCCAGCGCGTCTTCTACGGAAACCTCGGCCGCAAGCCGGAGGAGATCGCACCGCGCGATCTGGGCACCCGTGAGCAGCTCGCAGTATGGCCGACGGTGGCTCTCATGCTCCTGATGGGTGTGGCCTCGCCTTACTGGATGCACGCCATCGACCAGGCTGGAACCGCCATCGCTCAGGGCACGGCAGCCGTCTCGGCTGAACCTGCAGCCCGGCTTGAACTCAACTCCGAACTCAAAACGGCTTCTCTGAAAGAACTGGACCGCCTGGCTCAGGTTGGAGGTAAGCACTAATGTCCCCGAACCTCCTTGCACTTTTGCCGGAGTTGATTCTCACGGCCTTCGGCGTGCTGATTATGCTCGCCGAGCCCTGCCTGGCCCCTGGCCTCTCGCGTAAGCCGCTCGGCTGGCTGGCGATCATCGGCACCCTCGCCGCGGGCTACGCCAGCTACTTCCAGCTTCGCTTCGGCACGGTGAGTGCCTTCTACGGCACCCTCCAGATCGACGCCTTCTCGGTCTTCTTCCATCTGCTCATCGCCTCTGTTCTTCTGGCGACGCTGCTGATCTCGCTCGACTACTTCGACAACCCGCATGGGCACGCCGGTGAGTACTTCGCGCTGGTGCTCTTCGGCTCCGTCGGCATGATGCTGATGACCTGCTCGGTCGAGCTGCTGATGGTCTTCGTCGGCCTCGAGATCTCGTCCATCTCGACCTACATTCTAGCCGGTTTCCGCAAGGGCAAGGCCACCAGCGCGGAGTCCAGCATCAAGTACTTCCTGCTCGGTTCGTTTGCGACCGCGTTCTTCCTCTACGGCATCGCGCTGGCCTTCGGCGCGACTGGCGGAACCTCCATCGCGGCGATTGCCGGTGGACTCGCCACCTCCACAACTCCCCGGATGGCCTTCCTGGCGCTGGGCATGATTATCATTGGCCTCAGCTTCAAGGTCTCCGCCGCGCCGTTCCATGTGTGGACGCCCGACGTCTACCAGGGCGCTCCGGCCCCCGTCGTCGGCCTCATGTCCACCGCTCCCAAGGCCGCGGCCTTCGCGGTTCTGCTGCGCATCACCTTCATCGGCTTCCCCCAGATGCAGCATCGCTGGTCAATCCTGATCTGGATTCTCGCGGCACTCTCAATGACCATCGGCAATCTCGGTGCGCTGCTGCAAACGAACGTCAAACGGATGCTGGCCTACTCGTCCATCGCCCACGCAGGCTACCTGCTCGCGGCCTTCACGGCGTTCCCGCAGGACGGCATCGCGGCAGCTTGCTTCTACACCGCTTCTTACGCCGCCATGAACGTAGGCGCCTTCGCGGTTATCACGCAGATCACCGGTTCCTCCGAGCATACGCGCTCGTTCGAGGACTACACCGGCGTGGCCATCCGTCGGCCTCTGCTGGGCGCGCTGCTCTCGTTCTTCCTTCTGTCGATGATCGGTATTCCCTTCACCGGTGGCTTCTTTGCCAAGTTTTACGTCTTCTCCGCCGCCGTGCATGGCGGCCACGTATGGCTCGCCATCGTCGGCCTGCTCAACTCCGGCGTAGCCTGCTTCTACTACCTCCGCCTGATCACCGTGATGTACACGCGGCATCGTCATCCCGAGGCCAACGAGCGTGCAACCAGCACACCTCTCTCAGTGCCCGCGTACCTCGGCCTTGCCGCCACCGCACTGGCTACCCTGATGCTGGGTGTGCTTCCGGGACGGGTTCTGAATCTCGCAAACCGTGCATCCCTAAGTAGCCGCCAGCCCGCGACGGTTCCCTACCTCTCGGCTGGTTGTACCCCCAATTCGGAAACTCCCTGCGTCAAGGAATAAGCGAGCGGCGATGCCCCAGCATATCGGCATCGTCGCCTGTTCCGCTGAGGGCGCTGCGCTCTGCTACCGGACGATCTGTGTAGAGGGCGCAAAGCTCCTCGGAGAACATGCCCATCCGGAGATATCGCTCCACACCTACTCGCTCGCGGAGTATATGCAGTGCATCTACCGCGATGACTGGCAGGGTGTGGCTGAGTTAATGCTGGCATCGGCGAACAAGCTGGCCGGCATCGGCGCTGACTTCCTGATCTGCCCCGACAACACCATCCACCAGTCTCTTCCCTTCGTCCAATCCAGGTCGCCGCTGCCGTGGCTACACATCGCCGAGGTGGTGGCTATGGAGGCGTCGGCACGTGGATTCCAGCGCATCGGCCTGACCGGAACCCGCTATCTGGTTGAGAGCGAAGTCTATCCCGAGAAGCTCTCCGCACATGGACTCGAGTACACGCGTCCCTCCGCAATGGAGCGTGAGACGATCAACCGCATCATCTTCAATGAGCTGGTCTACGGGATCATCACTCCGGAGGCTCTGGCCGACTTCCAGCGGATCATCGGCCGAATGAAGGCTGAGGGCTGCGATGCAGTTGTGCTCGGCTGCACTGAGATTCCGCTGTTGATGAACGATACAAACTCGCCACTTCCGACGCTCGACTCCACGCGCCTTTTGGCACGGGCTGCCCTGCATCGAGCTACCCGGCTATAGTCTTAAACAAAGAAGCCCCCGCACATGGCGGAGGCTTTCTTCGTTGCTGCCGAATTAGTCGAGACTACTTGACCTTCAGGAAGATGATGACGAAGGTGAAGAGCGCGAGCGACTCGATGAAGGCGAGACCGAGGATGAGGAAGGTGAACAGCGCCGGGCGCGCGCCGGGGTTACGGGCGAGACCTTCGGCAGCCGAAGCGGTTGCCTTACCCTGGGCGAGACCGCAGAGACCAGCCGCGAGGGCCATGCCGAGACCGGCAGCCAGAGGAGCGAGATCGACGGGGGTGCCAGCGGCACCGGTCTGGGCGAACGCCGGGGTTGCCAGCAGCAACACGGCGAGAGACATGAACAGCATCTGAAGCTTGCGCATCGTAGTACTCCGAGCCCCCGTGAGATACGCCGCCAGTGGGTGGTTGATGCTCACCGTGCTGGCACCCTCACGCTATGCGGCGTTGTTGCATACCAACCAAGAGGGGGCGCCCCAAGATCGGTAAGATCGAACCGGAAAACGGACCCGGTAAACTTGTTCCTAGTGCTCGTGCGAGACCGCGAGCGACAGGTAGATCATGGCGAGCAGCATGAACACATAGGCCTGAATGATCGCCACGCCGAAGTGAAGCCCAAGAAAGACCAGCGGCACACCCACCGGGATAAGCGAGAAGAAGGCTAGCGTCAGTAGGTCACCGGCAAACATATTCGCGTAGAGACGTACCGTGAGCGAGAGCACGCGGGCGAAGTGCGAGATGATCTCGATGGGCAGGAGCAGCCAGTACAACCACCAGACCGGTCCCAGGAACTGCTTGAAGTAGCCGATGCCGTTGGCCTTGATGCCGTGGTAGTGGTAGTAGGCGAAGGTGACCAGAGCGAAGCCGAGCGGCACGACGACGTTAGCGGTCGGTGACTCGAGGCCGGGGACGAGGCCCATCAAATTTGCAAGCAGGATGAAAAGCAGCAGCGCCGTCAGGTACGAGACGAACTTCTCAGAGCCATGGCCGATGATGCTCTCGCCCTGCCCGGAGACGAACTCGTGGGTCATCTCGGCCAGGTGCTGCACGCCTCCGGGCTTCTCCACGCTGAGCGTCGCGCGCACCGCGATGAAGTAGACCATCAACAGCAGAAAGCAGAGAAGCTCCATCGCGAAGGCGTTCGAGATGGGGGCCTTCGGGAACTCCGGCTGGATGTGCAGCGTCTGGAGCAGCGCCGTGACGGGCGCGGCGAAGGCATGGTTCAAAATCTGGGTGAAGAGCAGTTGTGTCGGCATATAAAAATCTTCTCAGCAGAACTTTTTGCTTCAGATCTTTCTCAAAACCTCGGCGGTAAGGCAGAAAACTCCCAATCCAAGCCCCGCGGCGAGTGCGAAAACCGATCCGTGCAGTGCCTTAAGACTAACATAAAGCACCACTAAGGTCAGGCCGAGGCGCAGGAAGAAACCGACCAGGACCAGCCCCATCGGCTTGGCCTCGGAACCCGCGTCCATGCGAGCCATCACGACGGTCATCAAGCGCAGCCACTCCCACAGGCCGGAGCCGGAGATAAGTGCTCCCACCAGCAACAGCACAGCGCTCGCCCAGCCGAAACGCCACCATACTAATGGTGTCGCCATCAGGCACAGGACCGCCTCCAGCCGGATCGCGCTCAGCATAGTTCGTTTAAAATCTGCGTCGGTAAAATCTGCCAGTGCCTTGCTCAATCGCGCCTCGAGATGTAGCGGGAGGCGGTGCGGTAGATCTGGATGAAGCCCCCGGCCGCGCCCAGCAGGATGCCGGTCACGCCCATCCAGCCCTGGTGGAAGCGGTGGTCGAGCCAGTGACCGAAGAGCCAGCCCAGCACGCAGCCGATCGGCATCGCGAGGGCCACCTGGACCATCGACTCGGCCTGCACGAGGCTCGAGAGGCCACCGCCGCCCGGCTTCCGTATCTTTTGCTTGCCCATCTCTTGCTTTTGCTCATCCGCCATCGTGTTCCATTATCTCCTACTTGTTACTCTTAGTAGGACGAGCCAAGTAGCTCCAAAGGAACCTCATTGTTCGAATCGGAATTTGAAGAAAACCTGTACCGTGTCCGCGAAGAGAAGCTCGGCGAGATTGCAGCCATCGGCGAGCGTGCCGGGCTGACGCGTGCCGCCGCCACCTATCCCAACCAGTTCCTCTTCACCCACACCATCCCCGAGCTGCGCGCCGCGTATATCGACGTCGCCGAGCCGATGGCCGAGGAACAGTTCACCGCGCAGCCAGTCGAGGCGGCCATCGCCGGACGCCTGATGCAGATCCGCGTGCAGGGCAAGGCGGGGTTCGCGCAGCTCCAGCAGGGCGGTCAGCGGTTGCAGATTTATGTCCGCAAGGATGCCGTGGGCGAGGACGCCTTCGCGCTCTACAAGCTGCTCGACCTGGGCGACCACATCGGCGCGCGTGGCTACCTCTTCGTCACCCGCACGGGCGAGACGACGCTGCACGTCACCGAGCTGAAGTTCCTTGCCAAGGCCATGCTGGCTCTGCCGGATAAGTACCACGGGCTCGAAGATGTGGAGCTGCGCTACCGCCAGCGCTACGTCGATCTCTTTATGAACGTCGGCGACTCGAAGAAGCAGGTGGAGCACGGCCCCGCGCCTGCGCTCGCCAACGAGACCGAGCCGTACGCCTCCACGAACGAGTCGTCGCCGGTACAGTCCGATACTCCCCCGCCCAACGTGCGTGAGGTCTTCGTCAAGCGGGCCTCAGTGTTGCGCGCGCTGCGCCAGTTCTTCGATACACGAGGCTACCTCGAAGTCGAGACGCCGATGCTGGTCGGGATCGCCGGAGGCGCAGCGGCCAAACCCTTCCTGACGCACCACAACGCGCTCGACCTCGACCTGTCGCTGCGCATCGCGCCGGAGCTTTACCTGAAGCGGCTCGTCGTCGGCGGACTCGATCGCGTCTACGAGATCAACCGCAACTTTCGCAACGAGGGCATCAGCACGCAGCACAACCCCGAGTTCACGATGCTCGAGTTCTATCAGGCGTATGCGAACTACCACGACCTGATGAACCTGACCGAGGAGATCGTCCAGTTCGTTGCGATGCAGGTGAATGGAACAACGATAAGCCAATTCAATGGCGTCGACATCGACTTAGCGAAGTGGACGAAGCTGTCGATGCGCGAGGCCATCATCAAGTTTTGGCCCAAAGAGCTATCCGTAATCCCCACCGTCGATTCATTTGAATCAGCTGATAATCTGGCCGAATTTTCGCATCTTTTTGATCAGTGGTTTCTTGCAAAGATTGAGGTTGAGATTGATGCGTTTGAGAAACTTGGCAATGCACAGACACGAATCGCGGCCCAAAGGTTTATGTCCGATTACGCTAGCGATGTAGCCCTGACAGCCGCAACTTTGAAGCGCCGGTTGGAAGCTGGAGAACCCAGTGGCAAACTCATCGCAGACCTATTTGAAGTTGTCGCTGAACCCCATCTCATCCAGCCCACCATCATCTACGACTTCCCTCTCGCGGTCTCGCCGCTCTCGAAGCAGAAGCCCGACGAGCCGGAGTGGGTGGAGCGTTTCGAGTTCTACATCGGCGGCTTCGAGGTCGGCAACGCCTTCTCCGAGCTGAACGATCCCGCCGAGCAGCGCCGCCGCTTCGAGCAGCAGCTCGCCGAGCGCGACCGCGGCGACGACGAGGCACACCAGATGGACGAGGACTACGTGCGCGCCCTCGGCTACGGGCTTCCGCCCACCGGCGGTGAGGGCATCGGCATCGACCGGCTAACCATGATCCTCACCGGCTCGCGCTCGATCCGCGACGTCATCCTCTTCCCATTGCTGCGCCCCATCGTCAAGCAGAACGCAGCCGAAACCAAATAAGAGTAGCGAGCAAAACAGGTACGGCCAGGCAATCTACCCTGCCTGGCCGTACTTGTTTTGTTGAGCAAACCTTCTGCTAACGTACTTTCAGATAGCTTCCATAACCCACCACCACGGTCGAGCCAACCAGCAGCGCCAGCCCGCAGCCCACCAGCACACGCGTGCGCAGGCTGGTTCCCTTCCACTCCCGCAGCGCGATGCCCCACAGCGTGGCGAAGATAATGATGCTGGCCATGTGCAGCGTCCAACTGGCAAAGTCGTACTTGCCCATCTTGGTCGATCCCATGGAGTAGAAGAAGAACTGGAAGTACCAAATAATGCCCGCCATCGCGGCCAGCACGTAGTTACGCAGCAGCACGCCACCTGCGATTCGCTGCGTGTAGCTGGTGAAGTCCACGTCCATCAGAGTATCGCCGGTCGTCGTCGCGGTGCCCAGCGGGTTCGACCCCGGCTGTCCGATGAACTGCGCACCCGAACGATTACGCAGAATCAGGATCACCGACCAGACCAGGTTGGTCGCAAAGCCGCCCCACAGAACCACGATCAGCACCGGCAGATTCTGCCACAGCTCAGACTTGTGGTTCGCCACCAGCTCCAGCCGCGCCAGATCGCCGATGGGTTTACCCGCGTCCAGACCGACCGCGAAGAACGAACTCATAATGCCCGCGAAGACCGCCACGGCCAGCCCCTTGACGAACGAAAAATCACGCTCGCCACCCTCGGCCTTCAGCTCATCGGTAATCTCCAATTCCTTCGAGTAGCCCGCCGCGCCGCTGACCGCAATCGCCAGCAGGCACATGGCCACGCCGAGCAGGATCACCTGCCCCGAGCGATCGTGCAGGATCATCCCCATCTGTCCGTGCGAGATCGGCGGAATCAGCGTGCCGAAAGCCGTGCAGAAGCCCAGCGCAATCGCATACCCCAGCCCGAGGCCGAGGTAGCGAATCGCAAGTCCAAAGGTAAGCCCACCGACACCCCAGAGCATCCCCCAGAAGACCGCCGTGCCGACCGTAGCCGAGGGCGCGCTGCGCAGAATATGGGTGAGGTTCGGAACCAGCAGCACTGCCATCACAACCGGCGCGATCAGCCACGCGGCGACGCCCTGGATGATCCAGTAGATCTCCCACGACCAGCGTTTAATGCCGCGAAATGGAATGAAGTTACTTGCGGAGGCGAGTCCCCCCAGCCAGTGGAACAGCACACCTAAGAACGGGTTGGGATTCATCGAAACTCCTCGAACGGACCGCTCCTCTGCCGGAAGGGTGCGCACCTATCGTAACTGACCGGAACGATTTCTGTGAAATGATTTATCTATTGGAGCCGGACTGCCTTACAAGCACGTTTTCAATAGGTATAGTAAGTTCACGCAGGAATTTACGCGCCCCGGCGCGGCGAGTACAGAGGGGATGCACTTCGATGAAGAATGAACAGGCCACGCAACGCATATTTGCCGCAATGGATGCCTTTGCGATCGAGATTCCGTCGTGGGGTTTTGCCAACACAGGCACACGATTCGGCAAGTTTGTGCAGGAAGCCGCAGCCACGAACATCGAAGAGAAGTTCGCCGACGCGGCAGAGGTCAATCGCCTGACCGGCGCAACCCCGACGCTCGCGTTGCACGTGCTGTGGGATCTGCCCGAGGGCCTCGCCAGCGTGCCCGCCATCCAGGCGCTGGTGAAGAAAACCGGCGTGCGCGCCGGTTCCATCAATCCCAATCTCTTCCAGGATCAGGAGTATAAGTTCGGCTCCATCTGCAACCCCAGCGCCGAGGTCCGCGCCAAGGCCACCGCGCACATGATCGACTCGGTCGAGATCGGCAAGGCGCTCGGCTCGGCCGAGGTCTCCCTCTGGGTCTCCGACGGTTCCAACTACCCCGGCTCGCAGAGCATGCGCCGCCGCATCGGCTGGATGCAGGAGACGCTCCAGAAGACCCATGCCGCGCTCGCTCCCGGCCAGACCCTGCTGGTCGAGTACAAACCCTTCGAACCTGCCTTCTACCACACCGATATCGCCGACTGGGGCATGGCGCTCGAGCTGGCCCGCAACGCCGGCCCGCAGGCCAAGGTGCTCGTCGACACCGGCCACCACTATCAGGGCACTAACATCGAGCAGATTGTGGCGTGGCTGCTCCAGCTCAACGCACTCGGCGGCTTCCACTTCAACGACCGCAAGTACGCCGACGACGACCTCACCCTCGGCTCCATCGACCCCTACCAGGTCTTCCGCATCTTCCATGAGATCCACTTCCAGCAGCATCTAACCGGTAGCAAGACCACCCCGGCGTTCATGATCGACCAGAGCCACAACCTGAAGGGCAAGATGGAGGCGATGGTCCAGACCGTCGTCACCGCGCAGGAGCTGTACGCCAAGGCCGCGCTCGTCGATCAGGACAAGCTGGCCGAGTTGCAGGACTCCTGCAAGCTGGTCGAGGCCGAGGAGTTGTTCCGCAGCGCCTTCTGGTCCGACGTTCGCCCTGCCCTGGCCGAGTGGCGCACTGCTCGCGGCCTCGCTGCCGACCCCATGGCTGCCCTGCGCACCGAGGGCTACGTCGAGAAGATTACCGAGGAGCGGCGTGCGAAGAACGCCGGTTCCGTCAGCTCCTACGCCTGATGATTCGGAGTGGATCGTGCAGCGATGCGCGGTCCACTCTGAGAGGCAAAGGTGATTCGCTGCGATAATGGTCCACCAGAGCTGCGCATCTCCAGATTGAGGCTGTCTACATTCATGTCCATGCCACGCAAGGCGAAGACGAAACGTCTATACCTGATCCCGGTCCTCACCAAGGCGCTGGACATCCTTGAGCTGCTGCAATCGCAGAGCGAGCCTCTGGTGCTTGAGGCCATCCACAAGCAGACCAAGGTCTCGAAGACCACTGTTTATCGCATCCTTAAGACACTGGTTCATCGAGGCTACGTCGGCCAGACGCCCGATCGCGGCTACCACTACATCGCCCGCCCCAAGAAGGTGCGCTTCGGCTTCGGCGGCCAGAGCGCAGAGATGCCCTTCTCGCAAGCTGTCACCGCCAGTCTTAAACAGGCCGCCGCCGGGCTGGGCGTCGATCTCATCGTGATGGACAACTGCTACGACGCCGAGACCGCAGTGCGGAACGCCGAGTCCTTCGTCCGCGAGGGCGTGGACGTGGTCATCGAGTTCCAGGTGGAACAGCACGCCGCGCCCATCATCGCCGACCGCATCGCCGCCGCCAACATCCCGCTGATCGCCATCGACATTCCCCACCCGCACTCCACCTACTTCGGCGTGGACAACTACCGCGTGGGCTACGAAGCAGGCAGCCTGCTGGCCGAGTATGCCCTGAACCGCTGGGGCGGCAAGATGGACTGGATGCTGGGCCTCGATCTCGAAGAGGCTGGGCAACTGGTGCAGAGCCGCATCACCGGCGCATTCGAAGCCGTAAAGACCACCCTGCAAAACATCCCGCCGGAGTCCTTCGTCCGCGTCGATGGACGCGGCCTCAGCACCGCCAGCTACAAGGTCGTCTACGACTTCCTGAACCGTCATCCCAACGCCACGCGCATCCTCATCGCGGCCGCCAACGACACCAGCGCCCTCGGGGCCATCGCCGCTCTGCGCGAGCTGGGCCGCGAGCGTCACGCGGTAGTCGTCGGCCAGGACTTCGTCGACGAGATGGCGCTCGAGATGCGTCGCGCGGGCACCCCGGCCATCGGCTCGGTCTCGCACGAGGCCAGCCTCTACGGCCCCCGCCTCATCGAGCTGGGCCTATCCCTGCTGCGCGGCGACAAGGTCGCCCCCTACAACTTCATTGAGCACAAGGTAATCACCACGCCGCAGCTCAAGCGCCGGACTAAAGCCACTCCCACTCTCATCAAGACCAAGGCCGCAGCAACCGGCAAGCGGGCCGTCAAAGCATAGGAATGTCCGGCCAAATTCATCAATTCTTCTATAGGAATAATTGCTCTATTGGTTATGGATGTGCAAAAATTATCGTCGTCACGTAGTTCTCAAAAGCGTTTGAACTGAAGGAAAAGGACGTTATGGCCAACCCGAAGCTGCACTACCTCGAAGACCGCTGGGACGACGCAGTCGCCTCCAAACTGGATGCCCCTGAGTTGCTCCGCTACCGCTCCAACCTGCTCGGCTCCGATCTGCGCATCACCAACTTCGGCGGCGGCAACACCAGCTCCAAGTTCGACATCGTCGATCCGCTCGACGGCGAGACCAAGAAGGTTCTCTGGGTCAAAGGCTCCGGCGGCGACCTCGGCAGCATCAAGCGCTCCGGCTTCGCCACGCTCTACCTCGACAAGGTTCTGGCTCTCGAGAAGAGCTACCAGGGCGTCGAGCGTGAGGACGAGATCGTCGGCATGTATCCGCTCTGCACCTTCGGCAACAACCCCGTAGCGGCCTCGATCGACACTCCACTGCACGGCTTCCTGCCCTTCCCCCACGTCGACCACCTCCACCCCGACTGGGGCATCGCCCTCGCGGCCTCGGCCAACGGCCTCGAGAAGATGGAGGAGTTCAACCAACGTTTTGGTCATAAGATCGTGTGGTTACCTTGGCAGCGCCCCGGCTTCGAGCTGGCGATGATGCTCCGTGAGGCGGTCGAGAAGGTTCCCGGCTGCGACGGCGTTGTCCTCGGCGGCCACGGCCTCTTCACCTGGGGCAACACCCAGCGCGAGAGCTACCTGAACACCATCGCCATCATCGACCAGCTCGGCCAGTTCGTCCTCGAGCACGCCGCCAAGAAGGGCGCCAGCTTCGGCGGCCAGAAGCACCTGCCCCACGCCGACCGCCAGAAGGTCGCCCTCAAGCTGATGCCGTACCTGCGCGGCCGCATCTCGAAGAAGCAGCGCGTCATCGGCAGCTTCAGCGACTCCGCCGACGTGCTCAACTTCGTCAACTCGCACTCGGCCCAGCAGCTCGCCTACCTCGGCACAAGCTGCCCCGACCACTTCATCCGCACCAAGATCCGCCCGCTCTTCGTACCGTGGGATCCCGCGACCGACGTCAAGGAGATCGAGCCGCTCGTCGAGCAGGCCCTGACCACCTACCGCGCCGAGTACGCCGAGTACTACAAGGCGCACGCCCTGCCCGAGTCGCCCGCCATGCGCGACGCCAGCCCCACCGTCGTGCTCGTCCCCGGCGTCGGCATGTTCAGCTTCGGCAAGAACAAGGCCGAGTCCCGCATCACCGGCGAGTTCTACACCAACGCCATCCATGTGATGGAGGGCGCAGGCGCGATGGACGAGGACAAGTGCCCGCCCGTGCTTCCGCAGGCTGGCCCCGCAGCTCCCACCTCGGCCTTCAGCGTGCACCAGAACTACGTCGCGCTGCCCCCGAGCGAGGCCTTCCGCATCGAGTACTGGGCGCTTGAAGAAGCGAAGATCCGCCGCCAGCCGCCCGAGAAGGAGCTGAGCCGCCGCATCGTTCTGGTCGTCGGCGGAGCCAGCGGCATCGGCCGTGAGGTCGTCCTGCTCGCAGCCGAGCGCGGAGCCCACATCGTCGTCGCCGACCTCTCGCAGGAGGCCGCACAGAAGGTGGCCGACGAGGCCAAGGCCATCGGCGGCTCCGAGTGCGCCGTCGCCACCCGCATCGATATCCGCAAGCGCGACGTCATCCAGTCCGCACTCGACGCAACCGTCGCAGCCTACAGCGGCATCGACCTGCTCATCAACACCGCGGCCATGTTCCCCTCGTCTCCCGACGGCATCATCACCGATGCCCAGTGGGCGCTCACGCTCGAGGTCAACGTCACGGCGAACTACCTGCTGACCGACGAGGCCCAGCCGCTCTTCAAGGCGCAGGACCTGCCCTCGAGTGTCGTCCTCACCAGCTCGGCCAACGCTGTAGTGCCCAAGCGCGGCTCGGAGGCCTACGACGTCAGCAAGGCAGCGCTCAGCCACCTCGTCCGCGAGCTGGCCGTAGCCTACTCGCCGCTGCTGCGCGTCAACGGCATCAGCCCGGCTACGGTCGTCAAGGGTTCCACCATGTTCCCGCGCGATCGCGTCAAAGCCTCGCTGGCCAAGTACGGCATCCCGTTCGAGGAGTCGCAGAGCGACGATGAGCTGCGCAACGCGCTGGCCCACTTCTACGCCAAGCGCACGCTCACCCACGTCCCCATCGACCCCAAGGACTGCGCCGAAGCGATCCTCTTCGTCGGTGGGCCGAAGGCACCTGTCACCACCGGCCACCTTATCCCGGTCGATGGCGGCCTGACCGAGGCTTATCTCCGGTGATCCCTCGTACAACCGAAGACAACCTAACTCCGCACGACCTCCGCGCCCTTGTCGCTATCGACCTGGGCGCGGAGAGCTGTCGCGTCTCCCTTCTCCGCTGGCTCCCTGAAGGCCCCGAGATTCGCCTGGTCTATCGCTTCGCCAACGAAGCCGTGCCCACCAACGGCGAGCTGCACTGGCAGATGAGCCGCATCCTCACCGAGCTTCACTCCGGCCTCCGGCTCTGCGCCGAGCTTGCTCCCGAGGGCATCCGCTCCATCGCCGTCGATGGCTGGGCCGTCGACTACGTAAAACTCGACGACAACGGCAACGCCGTCGGCGAACCGTTCTCTTACCGCGACACCCGCACCCTCTCCGCCGAGACCGCGATGCACGAGCGCATCTCCGCCACGCAGATGCGCGAGATCACCGGCATCCAGATCAGCCGCATCAACACGGCCTACCAGCTCTTCGCCGACAAGCTGGCCGCGCCGGAGCTGGCTTGCAAGCACTGGCTCAACCTGCCCGAGTACGTCCTCTTTCGTCTCGGCGGTCGCCCCGTCTCCGAGCTGACCAACGCCACCCACACCCAGATGGTCGGGCTGGACGGCGAGTGGTCCCCCGAGATCTTCGAGGCGCTCGAGCTGGAGATCCGCTGCGCCCCGTCCATCGTGCCTCCCGGCACCGACATCGGGCACCTACGCGGCGAGCTTGCCGAGCTTCCCGCCTTCGCCGACACACGCCTCATCGCGCCCTGCTGCCACGACACCGCCTCGGCCATCGCTGCCATCCCCGACGCGGGCAAGGACTGGGCCTACATCAGCTCGGGCACCTGGTCGCTGGTGGGCACGCTGCTCGACGCGCCGGTCAACACCCCCGAGTCCTCCGAAGCCAACTACACCAACCTCGCCGGAGCCGACGGCCGCACCTGCTTCCACCGCAACGTCAACGGCCTCTGGCTGCTGCGTCAGTGCATGGAAGATTGGACCAAGGCCGGAGCGACCTTTACCATCGCCGAGCTGGTCCACGCCGCTGGCCAGGTGCCCACGCCGCACCATCTGATCGACGTAGACGACCCCGATCTGCTGCTACAGGGCGGCATGGCCGACCGCATCAACGCACAGCTTGCGCGTCGCCATTTGGCCCAGTACAGCACAGCTCACGAAGACGCTCCTCATCTGGCCTCGCTCATCTTCCACAGCCTGGCCGCGCGCTACGCCGACGTGCTCAAACACATCGAGCATATGACCAGCAAGCACTTCGAGCACCTCTACATCGTAGGCGGCGGCAGTCAGAACGCTCTGCTCACGCGCCTTACCTCCGAGGCCACGGGGCTACCCATCCGCGGCACCGAAACCGAAAGCTCCACACTCGGCAACTTCGCGGTGCAGTTGGCCACGCTCGAACGGCCCGAAGCCTCGAGCGAACTCACCACCAGCCTGTGGGCAAAGCGTCTCCGCTCCGCAAGCCGAGTCGTATAGCCTCCTCCTCACGCAAATCGTCCTCATGCATGGCTGCGGCATGAGGGCGATTTGCCGTTGCCTGTTTTCTTGGTTGTCATTCAGGAGCGAAGCGGAGGAATCTGCTTCTGTCTTTGCTGTTGCCGTCGTCTTTGCCGTTGGCCTTGCTGTTGCTTCTTTTCCTGCTGTTATTTTTGCTGTTGCTTCTGGGGTAGGTCCGGGCTTTAGCCCGGACATTAAAACCCACCACCAATGCGGGCTTTAGCCCTCGAGGTATGCTTTCTTCCCCGCTGGCGACCATGCTTCGAGTGTCTGCCTACAACACAAAGAAGGCCACGCTGGCCACGACCATCACCAGCGTGGCCAACCACCCCATCACCCGAATCGCTCCACGCAACTTAAGCTCCTGCATAATCTGCTCGTTCCCCGCGATCAACATAATGACCGCCATCACTGGAGCAGCCAGTACTCCATTCACCACCGCGCTCCAGTAGAGCGCCTTCACCGGGTCCAGCTTCGTAAAGTTCAGCGCCACTCCAACAAGCGTCGATACCGCAATCGCCCCATAGAACCACTTCGCTTTCTCGAGCTTCTGATCCAGCCCTTCCCTCCAGCGAAAGGTCTCGGCCAGCGCGTAAGCACTCGATCCCGCGAGCACCGGCACAGCCAGCAGTCCCGTCCCGATAATCCCCGTGGCAAAGATCACAAACGTCAACGGCCCGGCGATCGGCCGTAAAGCCTCCGCCGCTTGCGCCGAGGTCTGGATCGTCGTAATGCCCTTCGCATGCAGCGTCGCAGCCGTCGCATAGATGATGAAGACCGCGATCACATTCGAGATGCACATGCCGACCATGGTGTCGGTCCGAATCCGCTTCAACTGCGGCGCGGCAGTCTCCGGCGACAAGCAGCCCGGCTCAACACCACGCCGCATTCTCTCCTGCACCTCCAGCGACGATTGCCAGAAGAACAGGTAAGGGCTGATTGTAGTTCCCAACACCGCCACCAACGCCATCGCACCGGCGGAGTTCAGTGCAATGCGCGGCACAAACGTTGCGCTTAGAGCCTGCTGCCACGGCAGATGCACGCTGAAGACCACTGCCACATACGCAAACAGAACGACAGTCAACCACTTCAGCGTCCGCGCATAGTTCGCATAGCTGATGAAGACCTCAGCCAGCACGCATACTACCCCGAAGACCACCGTGTACAGCCGTTGATCGCCGCCTATCAGCAGCCGCATCGCCGCACCCATCGCGCCCAGGTCCGCGCCGATGTTGATGGTATTGGCCACCAGCAGCAATACCACGATCGTCCGCACCAGCCACGGCGAGTAATGCCGACGCAGGTTCTCGGCGATCCCCCGGCCCGTCACGCAGCCGATCCTGCCGCTGATCTCCTGAATCGCGATCATCAACGGCAGACTGAACAGCATCGTCCAGGTCAGCGCGTAGCCAAACTGCGCGCCGACCTGGCTATAGGTAGCGATGCCGCTCGGATCATCATCCGCCGCGCCGGTTACAAGCCCCGGTCCGAGCCGCTTCAGAAGACCGGCCTCCTCCGGCTCGGCCTCTACAGCTTTCATGGAGTCACCTTTAATATGTAACTCTCGAGGTGCTATTTAGCTCCCCACTTCCACTCGCGAATCTCCTGCCTGTCGATCCCGTTCTCGTGCGCGTAGCTGATGCTGTCGATGATCTGATCCTGCAGCCACTGCTTGGTATGAGCGGCCTTTGCCTGTAGCTTCGGCACACGGTCGATGACGTCGATCGAGATATTGAACCGATCCACCTGATTCAATATCGCCAGCTCCAGCGGCGTGTTGATGTTGCCCTTCTCCTTATACCCACGCACGTGGAAGTTGTCATGATTCGTATGCCTATACGTCAGTTTGTGAATCAACGAAGCATAGGCATGGAAGTTGAAGATCACCGGCTTATCCTTCGTGAACAGGCTGTCGAACTCGCGTTCGGAGAGCCCGTGCGGATGCTCATGCTCCGGCATCAACCGGAAGAGATCGACCACGTTGATGAAGCGTATCTTCAGATCGGGGCAGCGCTCGCGCAGAATCTCCACCGCGGCCAACGACTCCGAGGTCGGGATATCGCCCGCGCAAGCCATCACCACATCCGGCTCCTCGCCCGCGTCGTTGCTGGCGAAGTCCCATATGCCGATGCCCTTGGTGCAGTGCTTCACCGCCTGATCCATATCCAGATACTGCAGGTGCGGAGCCTTGTCCGCGACGATCACGTTGATGTAGTCCGTGCTGCGCAGGCAGTGGTCGGCCACGCTCAGCAGGCAGTTCGCATCGGGCGGCAGATACACCCGTGTAATCTCCGGGCTCTTGTTAGTCACCAGGTCAAGGAAGCCCGGGTCCTGATGGGTAAAGCCGTTATGATCCTGCCGCCATACCAACGAGGTAATCAGCAGGTTGATCGACGAGATCGGTGCCCTCCAGCGCAGCTCCAGCTTGCTCTTCTCGAGCCACTTGGCGTGCTGGTTGAACATCGAGTCGATGATATGGACGAAGGCCTCATAGCTCGAAAAGAACCCATGCCGCCCCGTCAGCACATAGCCCTCGAACCAGCCCTCGAGCGTATGCTCGCTCAGCATCTCCATCACGCGGCCATTAGTCGCAAGCCATCCGCCATCCGCATCCGAAGGCACCGTCTCCGCCATCCACGCCTTGCCGTGACTACCCGGATAGATCGCGTCCAGCTTGTTCGACGCAGTCTCATCCGGCCCGAAGACGCGGAAGTTGGTCATGTTCTTCCGCATCACATCGCACAGAAAATGCCCCAGCCTATCGGTTGACGAAAGCTCCTCATGACCAGGCGTTTCAATCTTCACGGCATACTCGCGGAAGTCCGGCATGTCGAGCGGCTTGCGCAGCGTTCCGCCATTGGCATGGGGATTACCGCTGATGCGCCGCGTCCCCACCGGGGGCAGCTCCTTCAGCTCCGGAACCAGCGAGCCCTGCTCATCGAACAGTTCCTCCGGCTTGTAGCTCTTCAGCCACTGCTCCACGATCTTCAGCCGCTCCGGGTTCGTCGAGGCATCGAGAACCGGCATCTGGTGTGCGCGCCACGAGCCTTCGAGCTTGTGCCCGTCCAGCTCCTTCGGGCACGTCCACCCCTTCGGCGTCTTCAAAATAATCATCGGCCAGCGCGGACGCGCCGGCGTGCTCCCAGCCGCTGCGCTGCGCGCCTTCTCCTGAATCGCGCGGATCTCCTCCACGCAGAACTCCAGCACGCCCGCCATCTTCTGGTGCATCAGCTCAGGATCATCGCCCTCCACTACATATGGCGTCCAGCCATATCCGTGGAAGAGGCTCTCCAGCTCTTCGGACGAAATACGCGCTAGAATCGTGGGGTTTGCGATCTTGTAACCGTTTAAGTGCAAAATAGGCAGCACCGCGCCATCGGTCACCGGATTGAGAAACTTGTTCGAGTGCCACGACGTAGCCAGCGGCCCGGTCTCGGCCTCGCCATCGCCCACCACCACCGTCACGATCAGGTCGGGGTTATCGAACGCCGCGCCAAACCCGTGCGAGATGCTGTAGCCCAGTTCGCCGCCCTCGTGGATAGAGCCGGGCGTCTCCGGCGTGCAGTGGCTCCCGATCCCGCCCGGGAACGAGAACTGCTTGAAGAACTTCTGCATCCCCTCCGCGTCTTCGCTCTTATCGGGATAGATCTCCGAGTACACACCCTCCAGGTAGCTGTTCGAGAGCGTCGCAGGAGCACCATGCCCGGGGCCGGAGAGGAAGATCAGGTTCAGGTCGTACTTCTTGATGAGCCGGTTCAGATGCACCCACGTAAAGCTCTGGCCCGGGTCCGATCCCCAGTGCCCCAGCAGTCTGCTCTTGATATGCTCCGGCTTCAGCGGCTCGCGCAACAGAGGATTGGCCCGCAGGTAAAGCATCCCGGCGCACAGATAGTTGCAGGCCCGCCAGTAGGCATTCATGCGCCGCAACTCGTCTGCGTTGAGCGGCGCCGGGTTCAATGAAACAGAGGTGTTGCGGTCCATGAAGTTACCTCATTGCATAAAATGTTGGAGCTGCCTGAAGTGAATCTAAACTCGGATATTTATCGTTGTATTGCGTCCATGCGGCTCACGTGCATGGCGATCATGCGGTCTTCCTGCGCCGGGACGACAAGGACTAACGTATGACTATCTGATGCACTAATGCTGTGCGCCCCATCACTCTTCGAATCATTTAGCGAAGAATTAATTGCAACTCCCTGGCTCTCCAGTCCCGCGAGCACCTCGGTCCTCGTCAGCGCATCATGCTCCCCGATGCCGCCCGCGAAGACAATCGCATCCAGCCCGCCCAGCGTCCAGCAGAAGCCCGCAATAGCCTTGGTCACGCTGCGGGTAAAGACCTTCACCGCCAACTGAGCCCGGACGTCCCCCGCAGCAGCGGCCTTGCGTACGGCCCGCATATCGTTCGCCATTCCGCTCAGAGCCACCATGCCGGAGTTGTGGTTCACCATTGCCTCCACAGCCGCGATGGCAGCGTCCTTATCCCCCTGCTGCCGCCGCAGCAGGTAGAGCATCAGCCCCGGATCGAGGTCACCCGGCCGCGTCCCCATCACCACTCCTCCGGTCGGCGTCAGCCCCATCGTCGTGTCCACCGAGCGGCCATCCACCACCGCCGTCACGCTACACCCGCTGCCCAGATGGGCAATCGCCATGCGCCTCGGCAGCGGTCCCGCCACCTGCATCTGGCGCACAATCGACTCGCAACTAAGCCCATGAAATCCATACCGATGCACGCCCTCGGCCCGCACGCTCTCGGGCAGCGCGTACGTCGTCGCCTCCTCGGGCATAGTGCGATGGAAGACTGTGTCGAAGCAAGCATAGTGCCCCACCTGCGGGAACCGCGCCAGCCCCTCGCGGATTACCTTCACCGCCTCTGGATCGTGCAATGGAGCAAACGCTGTAGCCGCTTCGAGAGCCTCCAGTACCTCCGGCGTAACCCGCTGATGATCCTCCAGATGCGGCCCCGGATGCACCACTCGATACCCCACCGCATCCACCGGCTCGGCCACCGTATCAAACACCAGCCGAATCGCCTCCACCTGGCTCCCGGCCTGCACCGTCGATCGCTTGCCCTCCACCTCAAGCTGCGCCTCGGCCCCGCCGATCCCGGTCAGCTCGCCTTCAAAGACGCACCTCAGCCCCGCATCTTCACTCGCCGCACCCGAGTCGAAGATCGAAAACTTGATCGAAGAAGAGCCGCTATTCACCACCAGAATCCGCATCGACATCCTCCCCGGACGCCCCACTCATCTACCCATCATTCGACGCCGTTACTTTCCCGTGTATGAACTCTTCATCAACTTTCTAGCAGCATCGCACTGCGACTGGTCGCCGCCCGGCGCGCAGACCGCCTGGTACTGCTTCATCGCGCCGCCGCGATCGTGCAGCAGATCGTACATCTCTCCCGCGTTCAGCAGCGCCCGCCGCCGCAGCCAGTCGCTGGCGTTGGGCTGGTTGGCCGCCTCCATATAGTGCCCTGCGGCCTCAACCACCTGGTTCTGCCCTCGCTCCGTATCGGCCAGTCCGAACCACGCCATCTGCAACCGCGGATCGACGAAGTACCCCGGCCTGCGCGCATCCGTCAGCACGGCCTTGTAGATCGCAATCGCCTCCGGCCCATGCCCGGCGTCCTTGGTCAGATTGGCCTCCTCCAACCGGAAGAGATAGTCGTGCGGATACTCCGTCGCCAGCCCATGCTGCACCACCAGCGCCTCCCCATAGCGTGCGTCGTGCCGCAGGAACAGCGATAGCGTAGTCCGCGACTCAACCCGCGTCACCACCCCATGCTCAGCCGAGTTGCGCAGCAGCGCCAATCCCTTCTCCTTGTTGCCGCCCACACCGACGATCCCCACCACGAGCCGCACCCAGCGCGGCAGGCTGGCCACGGCAAACTGCTGGATACCGATGGCCATATTGGCATCGGCATACCCCGGATCAATCTTGATCGCCTGCTCCGAGTCGTTCCGCGCCGCATACCCCTGCCGCGCCGCGGAGGCAAAGCTATGATCGACCAGCGTAATGAACGCCGCATGCATCCCTCGTGCAAACCCGCGCGCAAAGTAGGCGTTCGCGTCACTGGAGTTGGTCTTAATCCGCTCATCGCACAGCTTCATCGAGGTGTCAGTCAGGTACTCGATCCTCTGCCGGATCGCCTCCGGCACCTCCACATTGCGCTTGGTCGTCAGAAAGGAATCATGCGCGTAGTAGGTCGTATCCAGCAGATCCTGATGGTACAGCTCGCGGAAGATCGTCACCATCAGCAGGTAGTTATAGGCCATCGGGTTCTCGGGATTGGCCTTCAGCACCTGGTCGAACCGCGCCAGCGAGCCATCGTAGTCCAGGTTGTAGAAGCGTTGATACGCCTCCTGCACCGCCGGGGTCGTGTTCAGCGGATCGGTATGCTCCACCGCCCGCGCCTCCGCCGCACCCCACAGCACAGCCGCCACCAGCAGCAGCTTCACCAGCCGAAGACGGCTCATCACAACGGTTCCAAACTTGTACTGGGCCGAAAAACGTTCCGGAGAGCCTTCAAGTGCATTCGCCTGTCGTCTGCCGAGATTAGGTTGCCACTGCTTACTCTAAGATGCAGCATACCGGGGTTAGACCGCGCCGTGCAGGGTCCGATAGCAAACCTCTCTGCGGTTACGTTTGAGTGCTCCCGAAAGACGCGGCAGTACCCGTACACTATAGCTCCATACGAAAGCTCCACACGAACCCGGGATACCAAGTCGAGGTGAAGGTTGGAGGAGGCAAAGGTCGAATGACGCGTTTTGAGCTCCTATGGCTTCTTCTCAAGCAGGCAAAGACAAATGGATTCGAGTTCCGCAGGTGGTACGTCAGCCACCTGGGGCTGCCGTGGCAGAGCACCCGCCACGCCACGGAGATGCTCTCCGCCGAGCGCCGCTACTACGCGCTGCTCTTCTCCCACGAGTTCGCACGGCACTTCTGGAAGGCGGGCGAGAAGATGACCTTCCTCGTCGAAAAACAGACCTTCCAGCGGGTCAAGCCCGATGGCTCCATCGCCACGGTCCATCGCAAGGGATATACCCGCCGCAGCGGCCGCGAAGACGCCTGGCGCTACCACCTGAAGGAGATCGTCCTGGCCGAGGAGCCGCTGCGATACATGCGACGCTACCTGCGTATCGAAGAGGAGCTGGACGACGCCCCCATCGTTGCAGTCAAAGCGAAGAAGGCCGCATCCATCGTCGCAACCGGCCCCAGGCTATAGCCGGAGAGAACGATCAACACCCCTGCTGCTTTCGCAGCGCCAGAATCTGCCGGATATGATGCCGCCCGTGGACCAGATGAAACCCTCTCCAATGGTCCACCGACATCGGCCCCAGTACCCCATGGCTAATCGCCGCAACATCCCAAACAACGCCCGCGCCACCTCCGCCGCCTGGTTCAGCCGTGCCAGCTCTGCCTGCACGCAGTCGATCAGATCCTCGCCCCCGCGGCACTCCACCGGCTCTCCCGGCAATAGGCTCTCCGGAGCCAGCCGCCCCGATGGAAAAAATCCGAACCGGATCACGCACATCTGCCCCAGCCGCTGCCGTCGATTGGCCCTGGCGCGGGTCGGCCTCCCTCGCTCCACCCTCGTTTGAAACGCCTCGGCAGTCGACCGATACCCCAGCAGCAGATGCCCCACAATCTGCTGCACGCACCACTTCTCCGGATGCCCGCTCGGCCCACGCAACGTCTGCGCCGCCGTCAGTCCGGTCAGCGAGCCGCACAACTCCGCCTCGAGACACTTCAAAGTCGGGTGCATGAAGGTTCTCTCAATATGCCGAGAGCCAGTTGTACACCCACACGCGCTAAAAGTCTGCTGCGAAGAAACGAAAGAGAGTTACCACCTACTGCAACGCCGCGAGCGCCTTCTTCGCCGTCTGTGCCGCATCCCCGTCGGGCGCGAGCTTCAGATAGTTGGTATAGCCTGCGATCGCGTCCTCGCGCTTGGCCAGCTTTTGCGCGTTGATCGCCAGCGCCAACTGCGCCTCAGGGTCCTCGGGATCAATCTTCAGGGCATCCTTAGCTCTCAGGTACGCCGCCATATAGTTGCCCGTGGAGTGGTAGAACTTGGCCACCTTCAGATCCTCGGCCTCACGCTTGCCCATATCCTCAACCTTGGGCATCCGGCGGCGCTGCGAGGCTGTCGAACCCTCCGACCCCTCATCCTTCAAGTCCGGCAGAGGCTCCGCATCTGAAGAAGAGCTGGAAGACGAGCCGGAGTTGTCAGGAGGAGCCGCAGGCCGAGGCGTAGGCGGACCAGCCTTTCCCTCATTGGGATCGTAGACCTTCTCGTTTGGGTCCACCACCGGCAAGGGCACATTCTCCCCTGGAAAAGGAAACGCATCCTTAGCTCCCGAAGCCCCCGATTTGCCCCCCGCAGACGGCGCGGACGCCGCAGGTTGTGGAACAGCAGGAGCAGCAGGAGCAGCCGCCGCAGGCTGAGCTGGGGCCGGATCGGAGCCGGGAAAAGGAAACTGTTCAGCCGCAGGCTTGGGAGCCTCCGGGGAAGCAGGTGCAGGATCGCCGGGGAAAGGAAACGCCGTAGCCGGACTAGCAGGCGCACCAGCCCCATCCGTCGAGACCGACTGCCCCTGCTGCTGAGGCTCACTCCCCGGAGCCGCCTTGCACGGCGGCAGCTTAAAGGCCGGGTCGTCCGAACAGATCGGCAGGATCGGCCGCTGCGCCTCCGCCCGCGAGCCGCACAAAACCACCCCCATAGCCATACCAGCCAGCAGCAACCAGCAACGAACGAATTGGCGACTCACACACATGCTCGACCTAAGTATGCCTTGATTCTCCACTACCCGGCCAACTTTGCTATAGTCAGGCTCGAAGGTTCTTCCTTGCTATCGTCAGGCTCCTCGGAGCCTTTACTTTACATTTGGACGTCGCCCAGCGACGGTTGGTGACCTCGCGTAAAAAACCGCGAGTGGGGATGGTATGGCCAGACACAAACTTCCTAGACTCTTGATCCGCTCCTCGGCCATCCACGCCGCTGGCTGCTACACCCTCGACCCCGTCGCCAAGGGCCAACGCATCGTCGAGTACGACGGCCCGCGCATGGCCAAAGAGGTCGCCGACGCCCGCTACGCCAACCGCTTCGTCACCTACCTCTTCGGCGTCGGCGAAGACGACATGGTCATCGACGGCTTCGGCGCGGCCATGTTCATGAACCACTGCTGCAGCCCCAACTGCGAGACCGAAGAGGTCAACGACCGCATCTACGTAGTCGCCCTGCGCAACATCTCCGCCGGAGAGGAGCTGACCTACGAGTACAACCTCTACGACTCCGACGAGGCCACGCAGGACTGCTACTGCGGTGCGCCCAACTGCCGTGGCACCATGTTCGCCCAGGCCGAGGTCGAGCGCCGCAACGCCCTGGCCCGCAAGAAATCCGCCGCCAAACCGCCGCTCATAGCCTAGAGGCCGCTACCGCTTCTTCTTCACCGGAGCAGCGGCCTTCTTGGTCACGACCTTCTTCGCCGGAACAGCCTTCTTCACCACCGGCTTAGCCACAACCTTGGTCGCCGCCTTCGTCACGACAGCCTTCTTGACGACCTTCGCCGGGGCCGGAGCCGCCTTCTTCGCGGGCACAGCCTTCTTAGCCACCACAACCGGCTTCTTCACCGGTGCGGCCTTCTTCGGAGCTGCCTTCTTCGCCGCCACCGGAGCAGCCTTAGCAGGAGCCGCCTTCACAACAGGCTTGGCCTCCACCTTCTTCGCCACCACAGCCACCGTCTTCACCGGCGCAGCCGCCTTCTGGGGAGCCGCAGCAGGTTTCGCTGGAGCCACAGCCTTAGGCACCACAGCTACTACCGGCTTGGTCGCCGCAGCCTTGGCGGGAGCCGCTACCTTGGCAGGAGCGGGCTTCGCAGCCGCACGCGGCGGAGGCGGCACATCCACATCCTCCTCAGACTCCGTATCGGCCTCCAACTCGTCCTCATCCTGCACGTCGACGTCCGGCGCATCCGAGTCATCGAGATCGTCGTCCGGCTCGTCTTCGTTCTCATCCTCATCGTCCAGCAGGTCCACCGCAGCCTTCCGGCCCCGGCCCTTAGCCGTCTTGGCCTCTTTCTTCGCGGCAGCGCGCAGACGGCGCAGATTCACAGGCGGAGGCGGTGCAGGCGGCGAGTACGGCTCCAGAAACGCCTTCATCTCCTCCGTCGTCGCCAGGTTGCCATCCATCAGTTGGAAGAACAGCGTTTCGATCAGCTCATCGTAGCCCGGCAACTCGGGGACAATCCTCATCTCCTGCAACAGCGTGTAAGGAATCCTCTGCCGCGCCTGTCCCCACTCACCCAGGAAGCTCTTGAATTTGGCCTGCACGGCTCCGCTCTTGGTTGCATAAGCCGCCCAGAGCACCACATCCGGACGCGCCGCCACAATCATCTTCCAGGCCAGCGAGGGCGTCGCCGCAGCCTTCGACCCGAGCTGCGCGGCAAACTCCTTAGCCTCGCCCTCCAGGGCCTCGACCTCAGCCACAAACCCCTGCCGCACAAAGCTCTGCTTCAGGGCCTTCAGTTCGCTCGCCTGCAACTTCGCCGTCAGCAACGGGAAGTTCGCCGCCGCTGCATCCGGATAGATCCCCTGCATCTGCAACTGCGTCTGCAGCTCGCGCAGCTTCTCCAGCTCCGCCACGTTCACCTTGGCCGAGCTCCAGCTAGGCGACAGGTGCTTCATCCACCCCTCCGCCTCCAGCCGTCGCAGCACCCGTAGCGGGTCTTCCTCGTGGAAGATCTCTTCGGTCTCGTACCCGCGCGCAAACTCGCTCAGCACGGAGATGTAATCCTCCTGCTTGCCGGTCTCGTACCGTGCCGCAGTCTTCTCCTCCAACTGCCAGCCCAGCCGGGCCATCAGCCGCGCCGCCCGGATCATCCGCACCGGGTCCTCGATAAACCCGTAGTTGCTCACCAGCCGCAACTCGCGGTTTTCGATATCCGCCACGCCATTCAGCGGGTCCATCAGCAGCCCATAGGAGCCCACATTGAGCGAAAGAGCCATCGCATTTGCGGTAAAGTCACGCCGCCGCAGGTCTTCCTGGATCGTCGAGGGCTTGTACACGGGCTTACCCGGCTTGGGATAGCTGGCCGAGAGCGTGCTGCCAATCTCCATCCGAACGCTGCCCGGGAAGCGCACAAAGAGCGCCTGGCTGGCCTCCGACTCGCCGGAGATGACGCCGCCGACTTTCTCTATATCTTTCTTCAACTTGATGGCATTTCCCTGAACTGCCAGATCAAGGTCGCGCACCGGCGAGCCAGTGGTAAGGTCGCGTACCGCGCCCCCCACCAGAAACACGGTAAAGCCCTTTACCCGTGCGATCTCGCGTACCAGTTCAATCGCTGCCCGCTGCGCTAAGGAAAGACGATTTTCCAATAGGTAGATGTAATCGGCCATATCTTCGTGCCTAAACTCCCAAAAAATCGAGGTAACTGACCCTCTTAAGCTTCACAGAATCAGCATCTTAGAAAGAACAGTGCAGCTCGGCACAAGCGACGATGTTAGCACAGTGTTAGCACAAAGGCTACCCTTCCTGCACCTTTTTCACCGCGCCGTACACCGCTCATTACCGTCCTGTGCGACAATCCGCCAGACACCCCGGCGCTCGCGGACACCTCTCCCCGAGCGCCATCCCTAAAGGCCATCCGCATGTCGAGTTCGCGCAAAAAGGTCATCCTCCGCACCACCGCCGACGCCACCCTGTCCGGCTACCTCCCTCTCGCGGGCCTTATCGAGAACGACTCCGTCAGCCTCCTCGACCTCTCCGGCCGGGTCATCGCCATCCCTCTCGCCAGCGTCAAGACCATCTGTTACGTCCGCGACTTCAACCTGACCGACACCCTCAACCCCGAGCGCCTCACCCGCCGCACCTTCTTGGCCCGCCCGCGCACAGAGGGCCTATGGCTCCGCATCACCTTCGCCTCAGGCGACCAGCTCGAAGGGCTGGCCCCGCTCGACCTCTCGCTCCTCGACGCCCTCATCCACGACCGCGGCCTCTACCTGATCCCGCCCGACATCCGCTCCAACACCCAGCGCCTCTTCGTCCCCCACGCCGCTATGACCGGCCTACAGCTACTCGGCGTCATTACCAGCCCCTCCAAGGCCGCCCCAGCCCCCAAGCCAACCCGACCCGACCAGAACGACCTCTTCCCCCCGAACGACTGAGCAAAAGGGAGAAATTCTCGCTTCCGCCCATCGGGAGGCCCCATGCTGTCACTCTCTCCGACAGCCCAGAGGACGGTACGAAGTACTCTACAATCGTCGTTATGAAGCTCTCCGAACTGGCCGACCGTCTTGGAGCCACCCTGACCGGCGATCCTCACCTTGAGATCACCGGCGTCGCCGGGATCGAGCAGGCCCAGCCCGGCCAAGTGACCTTCGTCGCCAACCGCAAGTACGCCCCGCTGGCCCGCACCACCCAGGCCTCCGCCGTTCTGGTCGAACCAGCCTTCGCCGAGATCCCCACGGCCACGCTCCGCCTCGCCGATCCCTACCTGGCCTTCGCCCGGGCCATCGAGTTGTTCTACGCCCCGCCCGCCTACCCCACCGGTATCCACCCACCGCCGTGGTCGATCCCACAGCAAAGCTCGGGTTAAACATTCATATTGGTCCTTATGTCGTTGTAGATAAATATGTTGCAATCGGAGACGACGCCACCATCCTGGCCCACACTGTTATCTACCCCGGAGCCCGGATCGGCCATCGATTCTTCGCCCACGCCCACGCCGTCGTCCGCGAGCACTGCATCCTCGGCGACGACGTCATCCTCCAGAACGGGGCCATCGTGGGCGCGGATGGCTTCGGCTTCGCGAAAAAACCCGACGGCGACTGGCACAAGATCGTCCAGTCCGGCACCACCGTCCTCGAAGACGCCGTCGAGATCCAGGCCAACGCCTGCATCGACCGCGCCTCGGTCGGCGAGACCCGCATCCAGCGCGGAGCACGCGTCGACAACCTCGTCCAGGTCGGCCACGGCTCCAGCGTCGGCCCCAACACCCTGCTCTGTGCCCAGGTCGGCCTCGCCGGATCGACCCAGATCGGCCGCAACGTCATCCTGGCCGGACAGGTCGGCGTCGCCGGACACTGCACCATCGGCGACGGCGTCATCGCCACCGCGCAGAGCGGCATCCCCAACGACGTACCCGCAGGCAAGATGGTCAGCGGCTATCCCGCCATCGACAACCGTCAGTGGCTTCGCTCGGTGGCTCTCTTCAACCGCTTGCCCGAGCTGCTCCGCCGCCGCCGTTCGCCGGAGCCGGAAGAGTAGACCTCAGACTGCTATCCTTGAAGACTATGCGCCGACTTCCCTTTGCCGTCCTGTCCGCCGCCACCCTTCTTCTGGCGGGCTGCCGCTCGGCCTTCATCGACGCCACCGTCGCGAACCACAGCACCCAGCCCATCAGCCTGGTCGAGGTGGACTACCCCAGCGCCAGCTTCGGCACCCAGACGCTGGCTCCCGGCCAGGAGTACCACTACCGCTTCAAGGTGATCGGCTCCGGCCCGGTGAAGCTCATCTACACGGACGCGGCCAACACCGAACAGCACTCCACCGGCCCCTCGCTCAACGAGTCCGCCTCGGGCAAGCTCACCGTCATCGTCACGCCCACCGGCCCGCAGTGGGTGCCTCAATACACCAGCCACTAGCCTCTAAAACACGCGCAGCGTCGAGTACCGCACGAAGTGCCACCCGGCGCAAGGGCGCACTTGCCGTTGCTCTCTTCTAAAACAACAACAAAAGCGTCCTCACGCCGGACGGGCGGCACTTCGTGCGGTTTTGGACGCTTCGCGTAACCTCTCCTTCATGCGGTAAACTCCCCCTATGTCCCGGGGCACATTCATCACATTCGAGGGTCTCGACGGCTCCGGCAAAACCACCCAGCTCAACCGCCTAGCCGCCCACCTCCGCGCCCAGGGCCGAGACGTCGTCACCCTCCGCCAGCCCGGCGGAACCGCCCTTGGCGACCGCATCCGCGGCATCCTGCTCGACTCCCGCTCCGAAGCCTCCACCGGCGCCATCGCCCCCATCGCCGAGCTGGCCCTCATGTTCGCCGACCGCGCCCAGGCCATCGCTGAAGTAATCTCCCCGGCTCTCGAAACAAACAAGATCGTCCTCTGCGACCGCTTCACCGACTCCTCCGAGGCCTACCAGGGCGGCGGCCGCCAGCTCGGTAGCGAACAGGTCCTGGCCATCCACCAAGCCGTCTGCGGCGGTCTCCTGCCCGACCTGACGATCCTGCTCCTACCCGACCTCGCTGCCTCACTCGCCCGCGCCCGCCGCCGCAACCAGCGCCACGTCCAGCAGGCGGGCACCGACGAGAACCGCTTCGAGCGTGAGGGCGACGTCTTCTACCAGCGCGTCTACCATGCCTACGAGGAGATCGCCGCCCGCGAGCCTCACCGCGTCGAGGCCATCCGCGACGATGCCTCCATCGAGGCTATCGAAGCTCGTATACGCGGCATCGTCGAAGCCCGCATCGAGAACTGACATGGAATCCCGCCCACTCCCCGGCCTGCGCTTCTCTCTGCCCTTCTACAGCTTCAAGCCCTGGGTCAAGATGGGCGACCCCATCCGCCTCTTCGTCCACCTGAAGAAGACCTTCGGCAACGTCGCCCACTACAAGTTCATGGGCACGCCCATCGTCTTCATCAACGAGCCGGATTACATCCGCGAGATTCTCGTCACGCAGGCCTCCGCCTTCGTCAAGGAGCGGACGGTGCGCCGGATGAAGCTGCTCCTCGGCGAAGGCCTCATCACCTCCGACGACCCCATCCACATCCGCCAGCGCCGCATCGCCGCCCCAGCCTTCCACCGCCAACGCATCGCCGCCTACGCCGACCAGATCGTCGCCATCGCCGCCCACCAGCGCGACCGCTGGCAGCCCGGCGCGACCTTCGACATCGCCGCCTCCAGCATGGCGCTCTCGCTCGAGATCGTCGCCCGCACCCTCTTTGATACCGAGGTCGATGCCGACATCCGCAGCATCAACGACGAAGTCAACGCCATCATGGCGCTGTACAACTTCATCGTCGCCTTCCCGAAGATCGAGCAGTTCATGTTCCTGCCGGTCCCCGGCATCGTCAAGTTCCGCCGCTCGAAGAGGCGTCTGGACGCGGTCGTCGAACGCCTGATCCGAGAGCACCGCGAGTACTCCGCGCAGGCCACGGCCGAGGGCCGAGAACCCGACCGCGGCGACCTGCTCTCGATGCTCCTGAGCAGCCGCGACGAGCTGCTGGACGACAACGGCAACCCCACTGGCGAGTCCGTCGGGATGTCCGACAGCCAGGTGCGCGACGAGGTGCTGACGATCTTCCTCGCCGGGTACGAGACCGTCGCCAACGCGCTGACCTGGACATGGTACCTGCTTTCGCAGAACCCCGAAGCCGAGGCGAAGATGCACGCCGAGCTGGACGCCGTGCTGGGCACCGGCGACGCCCAGCGCCTGCCCACGCTGGCCGACTACCCTCAGCTCCGCTACACCGAGCAGGTCTTCGCCGAGTCCATGCGGCTCTACCCGCCAGCCTGGGCGATGGGCCGCATGTCCACCCGCGAGATCACGCTCGGCCCCTATACGATCCCCGCCGGGGCGCACGTCTTCTTCTCCCAGTACCTCATGGGCCGCGACCCCGACCACTTCCCCGATCCCGAGCGCTTCGACCCGGATCGCTTCACCCCCGAGGCCAAGGCCGCGCGGCACAAGTACGCGTACTTCCCCTTCGGCGGCGGCTCGCGCCAGTGCATCGGCGAATCCTTCGCCTGGATGGAGGGCACGCTCTCGCTGGCCGTCATCGCGCAACGCTGGCGGCTGCGCTTCGTCCCCACCTACCCGGTCGAGGTGCAGCCCAAGATTACCCTCCGCCCCAAGTATCCAATGATGATGCAAGCCACCCAACGCTGAGGCCACGGGCACGGTATTCTTAGACCAGAGATCCAGACCAGCGATGAGCCTGCCAGCCAACTTCAACGACTTCCTCGGGAACTCCTCCGCAGTCGAATCCCTGCGCACCGCCATCGCGGCCGGACGCCTGCCGCACTCGCTCATCCTGGCCGGGCCGCAGGGCGCGGGCAAGTACACGCTGGCTCTGATGCTGGCCATGGCGGTCGAGTGCGAACGCCAACCGCGCGAGATGTGGTCCACCGGCCAGACGCTGGCCAGCTACTGCGGCGTATGCAGCAACTGCACGCGCATCGCGTCCTCCGCGAACCTGCAGGAGCTGGTCGATACCGCCGTGGCCGCACGCGAGGAGATGCGCGAGACCGACAAGAAAGAGACACGCATCCTCATCCAGCAGCACCCCGACGTGCTGATCGTCCCGCCCGACCCGCCGCAGCTTCTCATCAAGCTGGGGCAGATCCGCTCGCTGATCCACAGCGCCAACTACCTGCCGTCGGAGGCTCCGCGCAAGATCTTCATCCTCACCGCCGCCAGCTTTATGAAGGAGGCGGCCAACTCGCTCCTGAAGGTGTTGGAGGAGCCGCCGGACTACGTCCACATCATCCTCTGCGCCGAGAATCCGGGCGAGCTGCTGCCGACCATCCGCAGCCGCTGCGCGCTGGTGCGGCTGGGTGCGCTGCCGGTGGAAGAACTCGAAACCCTGCTGGCCGACCGGCACCCTGACTGGTCCCCGAAGCATCGTACGCTGGTGGCGCGGCTCTCGCAGGGAGCAGCCGGACAGGCGCTGGGCTTCAACCTCGACGCCTACACGGCGGCACGGGCGGATGCCATGCTGCTGCTGCGCTCGGCCACGGCGGACACAGGACACACCGACCTCTTCAAGATGACAGAGGGCTACCGCGCCGGAGCCGAAGGCCAGGTGAAGGCCAACGGCCTGCTGAGAACGATGACCCTGATCCTCGAAGACCTACTGCTGCTGCACTCGAAGACGCCGGAGCTGGTGCGCAACGTCGATATCCGGGCCGAGTTGGAGCGGATGGCCGCGAGCGTATCGTTCGAGTGGATCGAAAACGCCAGCCACAAACTGGACCAGGTGCAGTCGGGAATGAGACGCAACCTGCTGCGGTCACTCTCACTCGACGCCTTCGCCGAGCAGCTCGCACCACGTTAGTCTCTATAGCCTTTCACGCGAAGCGTCCAAAACAGCACGAAGTGTCGCCCGTCCAGCGCGAGGACGCTTTTGCCGTTGTTGTGTGATTCTTTAAAGCCCCAAACCGCCATCGACGGCCAGCAGTTGCCCGGTAATAAAGTGCGGCCCGGTTGCAAAGAAGAGCACCGCCTTCGCCACATCCTCAGCCGTACCATTCCGCCTCATCGGAGTGCGATCCGCAAAGTGCTGATAGGCCGGACCCACCTCGTCCTGCACGATCATCCCCGGCGCGACACAGTTGACGCTGATCTCGGGCGCCCACGCCTTGGCCATCGTCTGCGAGAGCATGTGCAGCGCGGCCTTCGAGGTGCAGTAGTGACCGTGCGTGGCCCACGGATGAATCCCCCCCAGCGACCCGATGTTCACGATGCGCCCACCCGCAGCCTTCAGGTGCGGATGCGCGGCCTTCGCCACCAGAAACGGCCCGCGCGTGTTGGTCGCAAACATCGCGTCCCACTGGTCGACGGTGATCTCTTCGAGCGCCGCCGAGGCAAAGGCCCCGGCGTTATTGACGAGCAGGTCGAGACCGCCATGAGCCGCAACCGCATGGGCCACCGCCCCCTGAATCGAGGCCGGATCGCCAAGATCGCAGACGACCGCCGCAGCCCGAACACCCAGCGCCGCCAGCTCGCGCGCAGTAGCCTCAGCTTCAGCCGCCGAGCCGCGATACGTAATGGTGACGTCGGCTCCCGCCTTCGCCAGCGCCAGCGCAATCGTGCGGCCGATCCGCTTGGCCGCGCCGGTCACAATCGCCGATCTTCCTGCGAGCAACTTATCCATACCCTCAGATCCAGGCAACAACAGGCGGCAGCACAACACCTGAGGCTACCGCCATGACGCGCCGAGTTGGAAGTTAGAGCTGCGGAGGAGTAGAGACCGCCGGTTTGGCGGGCGTAACCTTCTCCTGCACACCAGCGGGCCGGTCGGCTACCTTGCCGCGGTTGTCCTCGTAAGCCGAGATCTGGGCCTGCGGACGCAGCATCTTGACCACAATGCTGCGCGAATCGGAGAGCACAAAATCCTCGGCGTGCGTGGCGAAGCCGTCCGCGATCACCTGCAGCGTCACCGTGCTGCCCTTAGGAATCACGTCGATGGTCGCCTTGCCATCGGGATCGGTCTTGACCTCAAGCGTGCCGATCTCCTTGCCGTCCAGAATCGGACGAAAGACGACGGCGGCGTTCACAATCGGCTTCTGATTGAAGCCCTTCAACACCAATACCTCAAGGTGCGAGGTCTCGGGCGGAGCCTTGTACTTACGGCCGCGGTAGTGGTTATCGTCCTGCGCGTGGACGGGCAACATCAGGGTCGGGGCCAGGGAGAAGGCGAGAGCGAGGCTAAGGATTCGACGATAGTGCATGTTGTGCATTCTACTGCTTTTCACACCATTCAAACCTGCGTCGCTTTCACTCATATTTCACAGAGCGTGGCTTGACAAGCCTATAGGCCGGGCATATCGTTAGCAATCGAAGGCACTGACTGCTAACGCGGGTGCTACGAGTGCGGTTGTGCACGTCCGCACTCGAGTTACACCAATCGAATTCAGGAGACGTAAAGCATGGCAACAACATCGTTTACACCGTTGCACGATCGCATTCTGGTCCGTCGGGTTGAAGAGGGCGAGACGGTTCGCGGCGGCATCATCATTCCGGATTCGGCTAAAGAGAAGCCGCAGCAGGGTGAGGTGGTCGCTGTCGGCAAGGGTAAGTCGAACGACGAGGGCAAGGTCTTCCCGCTCGACGTCAAGGCTGGCGACACGATCCTGTTCGGCAAGTACTCCGGCACCGAGATCAAGCTGGACGGCGAAGAGCTGCTCATCATGCGCGAGGAAGAAGTCCTCGGCATCGTCTCCAAGTAGTGCTTCGCACTGTTTTTGACCCGCTCTCGCGGGTGAAACCTTAAAGTACCGCTACACATTCCGCTGGCCCTGCCAGCATACGGAGTAAGCATTATGGCAAAACAGATTCTGCACGGAGAAGATTCGCGCCAGGCAATCCTGCGCGGCGTAAACATCCTGGCGAACGCCGTCAAGGTGACGCTCGGTCCCAAGGGCCGCAACGTCGTCATCGAGAAGAAGTTCGGCTCGCCGACCATCACCAAGGACGGCGTCACCGTCGCCAAGGAGATCGAGCTGCAGGATGCGCTCGAGAACATGGGCGCGCAGATGGTGCGCGAAGTCGCCTCGAAGACCTCGGACGTAGCCGGCGACGGCACCACGACCGCCACGGTTCTCGCACAGGCCATCTACCGCGAGGGCGTCAAGACTGTCGCCGCCGGTGCCAACCCGATGGCGCTCAAGCGCGGCATCGACAAGGCCGTCGAGGCCATCATCGGCAAGCGCGATGAGCACGGCGTCGTTGTGGGCGGAGCCCTCAGCACCTTCTCGAAGCCCGTCTCGGGCGACATGATCGCCCAGGTCGGCACCATCTCGGCCAACTCAGACTCGCAGATCGGCTCCATCATCGCCGCCGCCATGAACAAGGTCGGCAAGGATGGCGTCATCACCGTCGAAGAGTCGCGCACGATGGAGACGCAGCTTGAAGTGGTCGAGGGTATGCAGTTCGACCGCGGCTACCTGTCGCCCTACTTCGTCACCGACGCCGAGCGCATGGAAGCTTCGCTCGAGAACCCCTACATCCTCATCTACGAGAAGAAGATCTCGTCGATGAAGGACCTGCTCCCCCTGCTCGAGCAGATCGCCCGCACCGCCAAGCCCCTCGTCATCATTGCCGAGGACGTGGACGGTGAGGCTCTGGCGACCCTGGTCGTCAACAAGCTGCGCGGCACGCTGAACGTCGCTGCCGTCAAGGCTCCCGGCTTCGGTGATCGTCGCAAGGCGATGCTCGAGGATATCGCCACCCTGACCGGCGGCAAGGCCATCACCGAGGATCTCGGCATCAAGCTCGAGGGCGTCAAGATCGAGGATCTCGGCACCGCCAAGCGCGTCACCATCGACAAGGACAACACCACCATCGTCGACGGCGGCGGGCTGGACGAGAAGATCGCGGGCCGCGTGAAGGAGATTCGCGCCCAGGTCGAGAAGACCACCTCCGACTACGACCGTGAGAAGCTCCAGGAGCGTCTCGCCAAGCTGGTTGGCGGCGTTGCCGTCATCAAGGTCGGCGCGGCTACCGAGACCGAGATGAAGGAGAAGAAGGCTCGTGTCGAGGATGCGATGCACGCGACGCGCGCTGCGGTTGAGGAAGGCATCGTCCCCGGCGGCGGTGTGGCTCTCATTCGCTGCTCGGCTGCGGTCGATGCGCTCATCAAGACGCTTGAGGGCGACGAGAAGATCGGTGCGACCATCATCCGTCGCGCGATCGAGGAGCCGCTCCGCATGATCGTCTCGAACGCCGGCGAAGAGGGCGCGGTCGTCATCGGCAAGATCCACGACTCGAAGGAGGCCAACTACGGCTACAACGCCGGAACCGGCGCCTACGAGGACCTGGTTGCTGCCGGTGTCATCGACCCGACCAAGGTGACCCGCACTGCTCTGCAGAACGCGGCCTCCATCTCGGGCCTGATGCTGACCACCGAGGCCATGATCTCCGAGATTCCGGAGAAGAAGGAAGCTCCGGCTGGCGGACACAACCACGGCGGCGGCATGGACGGCATGTACTAAGCCCTCCGTCCCAACGCACCAACGACAAAGCCCCGGAGCAATCCGGGGCTTTTGTCGTCTGCGGAAGCAATGCTAGTTAACCGGATTGCCGTCATCATCCGTATCCCACGACTCGGTTTGGAACGCAATGAAGATAGCCGTCCAGCTCTGCGTGCTTGGCATATAGATGAAGACCGCGCCATCCTGCCAGACGCCGTTATCCTTGCCGAAGCTCTTCAGCGGATTGCCTTGGTTCATGTGGATGTCGTGGATGCCATCGACCTCGCCGTTGTCGGCGTATGAGCTACCGAAAGCGAAGATCGTTCCCTTCTCGGCGACGGCCTGATTGAGCAGCGTATCCACCGCATTCTCCAGCGGCGTCGCATGACTCCCCTTCTTCTCCTTGCTGATCGGCAGCAGCGCCATCTGACTCTGGGTAATCATGGGCTTGCCACCGATCTGCTCGCGCACGAAGTCGAGCGCAAGACCACCGGGCTGGCTGGCCAATGCGTGCATCCCTGATTCGAGCGCAAGCAGCGCCGCCGGATCGGGTGGCACAAAGTCATCGAGGATCGCGTACAGAACCTCGGAGCCATCGGTGGACTCGATATTCACGGCGACGGTGAAGGGACCGCCCGTGGCCTCGATGCTGATCTGGTAGTGAGTGCTGGAGCCGGTAACGACCTTCCCTGCTGTCGGGAGGCCCTGGAGGACACTGTAATTAGGAATCGGCATGGATCTTCCTGTCGGCGAGCGACTCTTAGGGGAGTAGGAACAGCTTGCGCGGATTCTACCTGAGCCGCCCCCAGACGAAGATGAATCTACCTGCCGGAGCCGGACGGCACCCGCATCAACTCCCCCTGAGCCAGCGGCCGCGCGGTGAAGCGGGAGGAAAAAATATCCCCCGTAAAGAAGTCCTTCTTGTTGTAACGAGTACCCAGCGAGGCTCCACCCTTGCCCAGCGGTTGCAGATTGGCCTGCGTCTCTCCCTGAAGAATACCGTTGACGTAATGACGCAGAACCTTCCCGTCATACACGGCCGCGACCGCATACCACTGGTCTAGCGGAAAGAGATGCTCGGCGTCGCACTTGAGCAGGATCGCCGTCTGCGGAGGATCGCCGCTGGGCGGGCTGGTCCCGGCGAAGCTGTCGAGACACCACTTCCCCTCCACGATTCGCAGCTCGAAGAGCCGCCGGTTCTCCGAGCCAGCCTCCTGCAAATGAAAGATGCGCTGCGCAGCTCCGCCCTTGGACGAGGGCCTAAAGATCATCTCCCACGTATAAGGCAGCGTGCCCACAAGGGGAATCGCATCGACGAAGAGTGCGTCGCCGACATCGCCCTTGCCCTCAAAGTGAACGGCCTTGCCCAATTCCGTATCGACAACCCGAGGCGAGCCAACAACAGTAACCGTAGCTCCACCAATACGGTTAAGACTATCGATCGACCAGACGACTGGCTGCTGCGCCGAAGCCAGCACCGGCAAAGATAGAGCACATGCGAGCAGCAGCAATTTCATAGGCCGCCAGCTTACAGGAAAAAACCCTCGAATGTCTGCCTGTGCTCAGGCTGGCTCATCGCTGGAGTTGAGTTGCGCTCCCTTGGCCTCTTTGCCGAACGAGGTGATCGCAGCCACCACAATCGCCACCACCAGCACGGTCGCGGCCATCACGGTACGAAGCCCACCGGCAAACCGCTGCGCCAGCACCGTCTGGAAGACGCCATTGCGCGAGGCCAGAAGGTTACCAAGCTGATAAGCAAAGCCCGGAAAGATCGCACGAACAGGTCCAGGAGATAGCTCGTTAAGATGAGCCGGAATAATCCCCCACGCTCCCTGCACCATGAACTGCATCAGGAAGCCGCCGACAGCAAGCCAGAGCACCGTGTGCGAGTACGTCCAGAGCGGGATCATCGGCAGTGCCAGCAGCGCGGCGACGATGATGGTGCGCTTGCGCCCGAAGCGCTCCGACAGCGCTCCACAGCAGATGCCGCCGAAGAGCGCGCCAAGGTTGGCGATGACGACGATCATCCCTACATACACCGGCGGAAGCGCGCTCTCCCGTTCAAGGAACGTGGGGTAGAGATCCTGCGTGCCGTGGCTGAAGGAGGCGAAGGCCGTCATCAGCAGCACTAGAAAGAGAAACGACGGCAGATAGCTGGCGAGCAGCGACCAGTTGGTTCCGGTCTTGGGAGCTGCGGCCTTGGCGGCTCGCGCAGCCAGCCAGGTGGGCGACTCCTCCACCTGAAAGCGCAGGTAGAAGGCCAGCACCGCGGGCAGCGCGCCGATCATAAAGAGCACGCGCCACGGCGTAAAGATCCCCGTGCCGTGCAGATGCGGAAAGAGCACGGCATAGAGAGCCGCAGCAAGCAGATTGCCGCAGACATACCCCTCCTGCAACAGCCCGGAGAAGACGCCGCGCCCCTTGGCCGGCAGCGTCTCAAACGCCAGCGCCGCGCCCACGCCCCACTCACCGCCCATGGCGATGCCGAAGAGTGCCCGGCTGACCAGGAAGAGCCCCAGCGACGGCGCAAAGGCGCTGGCCAGCTCGAAGACCGAAAAAGAGATAATGTTGACCATAAGCGTCGGACGACGTCCAAACCGCTCAGCCATCGCGCCAAAGAGGAACGCGCCCACAGGCCGCATGGCAAGCGTCCAGAAGAGCGCCTCGGCCACCTTCGGGATCGCTACGTGGAAGTCCGCCGCGACGGCCTTCAGGCAGAGTGTCAGAAGGAAGAAGTCAAAAGCATCAAGGGTCCAGCCGAGGAAGCAGGCAGTAAAAGTGGCGCGCTGAGTGCGGGTGAGCGCCTTGAAATCCGAACTGATTGACATGGGGTTGATCTTATAGGGATAGAGGCTAACTCCTCAAAGATAAAAGCAGCCTCCGCAAAAAAGCTGGAAACAATTTACAAGTTGCAACATCTAAGTAACGTCTGCTGGGATAACATAGGATTCGTTACGCGACCGGCAGTATCATGTCACCGAATTGAGAGGAGTTTTATGAAACTGAAATCCACACTGATCGTATTTGGCATGGCCCTTTTTGCCGGCGTTGCCGCGCAGGCCCAGACCTCCACCTGGACCATCGACCCGGCGCACTCGAGCGCCAGCTTCTCCATCCGCCACATGGGCGTCAGCACGGTTCACGGCTCGCTGACCGGCCTGAAGGGTGCAGTCACCCTGGATGAGAAGAACATCACCAAGTCGAAGGTCGCAGCCACCGCGGACACCACCACAGTCTCCACCGGCGTGGATAAGCGCGACGGGCATCTGAAGTCGCCCGACTTCTTCGACGTGGCCAAGTTCCCCACTATCTCGTTCAAGTCGACGATGGTAATGAACTCGGGCGGCAAGCTGCAGGTGATGGGCGACCTGACCCTGGATGGCGTGACCAAGAACGTGACGCTGGACCTCGACGGTCCCGCGCCCGCGCAGAAGGGACCGAACGGCACGACGATCAGCGGCTTCTCGGCCACGGGCATCATCAAGCGCAGCGACTTCGGCTTCGGCCCCAAGTTTGCTCCGCCGGTGCTTGGCGATGAGGTCAAGTTCACGATCGACATCGAGATGGACAAGCAGTAAGCTCTGCCACAAACGCCCCATCCTTGCCGCAAGCGGCGGGGATGGGGCGTTCTTCTTTTTAGAAGAAGGTCCTCGCTGCCGACCAGCGGGAGTCCCTAAGAAGGTCACTCGCCCACACCGCCCCGAGAACCGCACGCAGTGCCGAGGTGCTACGCCTTGGCGCGCATCTTGGTGACAGCCCCTTCACTCATCAGCACATCTTCCGGGTCCTGTAGATACTTCTTGAGCAGTTGATGGTGCAGGCAGTAAAGCGCAAGCTCCAGCCGGTCGGATACGCCGAGCTTGTCATAGATCTTGCGCAGGTAGTTCTTGATGACCTGCTCGGTCGTACCGATCTGGTAGGCAATCTCTTTATTCCGCATCCCGCGCGTGATACAGCCGATGATGGCCAGCTCCTTCTTCGAGAGCTTGGGCTGAGCACGCGGGCTGGTCAGCGTAACCGCCTGCGCCCTGTAGGCCTCAATCACCCAACTGATGGATTGATTGTCGATCCATGTCTCGCCCTCAGCGATCTTGCGCACGCACTTGATCAGCAGATCGGGCGCGATGGAGCGCGGCACCACCCCGCGAACGCCGCGCCGGTAAAGCTCCACGGTATTGGCCTGATCGCTCTCGACCACCTGCACGATGATCTTGGCATCCGGCGCGCGCCGCACCAGCTCAGGAATGGCATTGATGGTGCCCGCGATGAGCTGGCCCTCCAGGACGACAACATCCGTGGGAAAGCGGGCCAGTGCGGCATACAGATTGGTCAGCGTCTCTGCCTGGGCGACAACGCGTATGTCATCTTCCAGGGCAAAGACCTTGCGCATTCCGACCCGGTAGATGGCCTGCGAATCGGCCAGGATGACCCGGATGCCGGGCGCGCCTCCCTGTTCTTCGTGGGTCTCTTGATCGCCACGCTCTTCGTCGTGTAGCCCCGTTGTATCGAACTCGTTCGTCATGAAATGCGCTAGGCCCTTAGAAGATACTCGTCGATGATAGCTGCCGCCTTCTGGTTCTCCCCCTCCACCTGGTGGCGGACGACGCGGCCCACGCAGTGGATCGAGACATCCTCCGGCGTACCCATCACGGTAGCAGGCATAAAGATGGTGAACTCGATGCGGCTGTTGATCTGCGGTAGCGGGTCGCAGCGGAAGAGCACCCCGTTAGCCGAGATATTCTCCGTAATGGCATCCACATCGCCCGCAGGCGTCTTAAGCTGCACCTGCACCTGGATGGGAAAGCGCACGGCGGTTCGAACGGGGTCCGTGTTACCCAGCCGACTCCATGTAGTCACGGGCGGTTCGCCCGCTAGACCAATTACACTCATTGTTCCCTTCCTTCCTGCCGGTACTGCCGAGAAGTCTATCCTAAGACTTACCTTCTGAAATTGGATTCTGAAATACCTATCTGCTTATCGGCGAAGAAACATTTTGGAATAGGGCGGCAGAGGCTCCAATCCACTCCTGATTCCTATTATGGTCCACGCCCATCATAAGTCCACGTCCCAGCCGCACCAGGGTAATGGCCGCGGTCATCTCCGGATCGCCGTCCGGCCACAGATACATGATGCGGATCTCGGCCTGAGTAGCGCCGTGCGGGGTGGCGATGACCGGCTCAAAATGGACTCTCTCCTGCAATAGGTAAAGGTTTCTGTCGGCGGGCGGGATAGCGTTCAGGTCGGCGTCCGTGGGCGCGAACTGAATACCTTTGCCCGCAAAGGAGTAGAGCGGCTTGAGCAGAATCCGGCTGCGATCCTCGGGTATCCTCCGCTCTCCCCGTCCGGCGAACCAGTCGTCGAGGAAGACCGCGGCAGGAACCGAAGGATGATTCAGATATGGAATGGAGAACTTGCTGATGCGGAAGTAACCATTGGGATGCCCCGCCCACTCGACGTCCAGCTCGTCTCGGTAGTCGAAGGCTGGCGTCACCCGCTTGCGCTCCAGCTCGTCGACGATGGCGCGATTGAAGATCCGATGGATCGGCACCTCCCGTCCCTGCCGCGTGTAGTAGAGCCTTCTCCCCTGCTTCCGAACCTTCGCGATATCGACCGTGGCAATGCCAAGGCGGTCCTCGTAGACATGAAAGTCAGGCAGCGTCTTCTGGCTCTCCGGCTCAATCTCAAGCAGAACGACGTTCTCGGGGTCGTGGTCGGCGACGATGGTACGGCGAAGCATCTGCCAGTACTCGGCCTCGGTACGGCCGCCAAAGTGCGAGGTGAGGCCAGGGTCGAGATCGTAAGCATCGACATAAGCCTGGGCCAGCACGTCCTGATACCCGAAGACCGAAGGAAAGGCCTGTAACTCGACCAGCTTTGGCATAAGCGAGCCGTCCTCTCCGCAAACGAGGCCGAAATCAATCGTCATGAAGTGAGGATGGGCAGGGTTCTCGTTCGGGACTCGATATCGCTCTGGAATAGCTGCCTCAGAGCGGTGCAGATACTCCGGGCTGTCGATAAGCTGATGCGTAAGAACACGGCCAGTCTCGGCAATCCCGTCGAGCAGCTCGATCGGGAAAAAACAAGGCGTCTCAGCGACACGAAACTCCACATGGCTCCGGGTGACCTGGTCGAGCCGGGCCAGCAGCCGCGCATACCGCTCGGCGGAGAACTGCTCGCGGTTGAATCGCTCGCGAAGTGCAGGGATCATGGATTGAGTGTAGTGCGATCCTGCCCGCATCGGTAAAAATCGCGAGGGGCCTATGTCTCATTTCTGAGACATAGGCCCCTCGCGATATTACGCCGGAAGGGCGGCACTTCATGCAGTTCTCGACGCTTCGCGTAACGGCTACGGATGCGCCGCCAGAAAATCATTGATCTGCTGGAACTCCGACTCCGAGAGCCGGAACGTAGCCGCAGGCATCAACTCCTCCACCTGCTTCCCGCTACGCCCACCCACAATAGCCGCCGTAACCGCCGAGTGGTGCAGCGTCCAAGCCACAGCCACCACACCGGGATTGACCTGGTGCGAACTCCCAATCGAACGCAGCAGCTCCACCAGCTCCAGATTCCGCGTAAGCAGCGGCTCCTTGAACTGCGGCCGCGTCTTGCGGAAGTCATCCTCCGGCATATTGTCGATGCGCTCGCGCGTCATAGCCCCCGTCAGCAGACCCGACTGCATCGGCGAGTAATTAATCACCCCAATATTGTTCTTCTCGCAGAAGGGCAGAATCTCCGGCTCAACCGTGCGGTTGAGCATCGAGTAAGGCGGCTGCAACGAGGTAATCGGAGCGATCTTCAGCGCCCGCTCCATCTGGCTCACATTGAAGTTCGAGACGCCGATATACCGAACCTTTCCCTGCTTCTGCAGTTCGGCCATCGCGGCCCATCCCTCTTCGATCTCCTCATCCGGCACCGGCCAGTGAATCTGGTACAGGTCGATCGTCTCGACGCCGAGCCGGAGCAGGCTGGCTTCGCACTCCTCCTGAATCTTCTTCATCGTCTGGACGATCTTGCGGTCCTCACCCCACGTCATCGTGGACTTGGTAAAGACATAAGGCTTATGCGAAGACGTCTTGAGCGCCTTGGCCACGACCTCCTCGGAGTGCCCGAGTCCGTAGACGGCGGCGGTATCGATCCAGTTGATCCCGAGATCGAGCGAGCGGTGGATGGCTTCGATGGAGTCCGAATCTTCCTGGTGGCCCCAGGCGAACTGCCAGTTGCCGCCGCCGATGGCCCATGCGCCAAAGCCGATAGGAGTGAGTGCGAGATCCGAGTTGCCGAGTGGTTTGGTTGTCATACCGGCATTGTAGCCGGGTTGAATCAAACAGTGGTTCAAACGCACACGGCCCATGCCTCAAAAGATCGAAACACGGGCCGCGTACAAACCGAGAACCAGCAGCTAAGCGGAGATCAAAAACTCCCCATCCTGCATAATCTGTTCTTCCTCACCAGCAGCATTCCCCAGCCAGATGCTGAACTTCAGCCCCACGACGTCGATGTGCGTACTGGACTTCCAGGGCGCTCCGGTATGCGCCCCATAGGGATCACCGAAAGCGATATGAATGCCCGGAAACTTCTCATCCTGAAGAATATTCCCGATAACCCGCTCGACTCCGATGTTGGTCCCGATAGCGAACTCACCCACACGATCCGAGTTCTCGTCAGTGTGCGTATAAGCCCAGAAATCCCGCTCCAGATCCTTGTTCTCGCAGCTCGCCCGCACCAGCCGGTTGTTCTCAATCGAGAGCGTAAGCGGAGTCTTCTCCAGCAGGCCATACTGCTTGCAAAGAAAATCCCCGACGACCCCATCGACCACGAAAATACCGTTGACCTCGGCGGGAGCAGTAAAGCACTCGCCACCCGGCAGGTTGCCCCACTTCTCCGTGCTGATGATGCCGGAGGTCTTGAACCAGCGATAATCCGGGTTCAGTTGCGCGTAAATATCGGTGCCCGCAGGCGTTGTAGCCCGCACATACGTAGAGGCCCGCACCCGGTCCAGCACCGCCTGCGAGAGCCGGTCGACCTCCTGAAAGTCGGCTCGCATCCCCTGAGTCATAATCTCGGGCGTGATGTTGACCATGTGAGCGTGCCGCATCCGCCGCCGGTTGACCACGTCGGTCATCTGCATCCGGCTCAGCAGCTCGTTCTTCTGCACCTCCACGGCGAAGATGCTCACCTGTGACGACTCCATATCCTCCAGCACAAGCTGAGGCATCCCGGTCAGCGGACGCGGCGCGATCTCCTCCAGCACAAAGCCGTTCCACTCGCAGCCCAGCTCGTCGAGCTGGTCGGCGAGCGAGGCGGCAATGGCAATACAGCTCCGGTCGGTGATAAGGGTAACTTTCTCTTCGGGCTGAATCCGCAGACAGGTGACGACGGCGTTGCGCGCGCCGGGTAGAAACTCAATTGGAAACGGGTGGTGGAGCAGCTCTTCGTTCTGCGGGCCAAGCACGGCCGGAGCCGCCGGGGTGGGGGTGATAGCCTTCGCCAAGGTGCCCTGGATGCCGCCCTGGAGATTCTCTCGGTCAACTGCGAGTACTTCGGTCTGCTGAGTCTTCACGTTTTGCCCCCATCGTCGATCGTTTAGCCCGTTCAGCCGGTTAAGTTCGATTGCCGATCTGCTGCATTCTGATCGTCATGTAACGACTGCGTCAACATGCTGTAAGAATACCGTGTATTTTGCGAAAAGGCGGGTATTTACGGGGGTTTTTAATGACACTTCCGTGGTGCAGGCAAGACCCTCCGGCCCCGGATCGAGGCTCAACGGTGGAAAACAAGGACGTTATTGCGTCACAGCCGGAACAACAGGCTCGGACTTCTTCTGCGCGACGGTGGCTCCGCGCAGTCCGAAGGGCCACCAGTTCCAGTCTCCCGCCAACTGCAACAGAGCCGGACCGACAATCATCCGGACGACGGTAGCGTCGATCAGAACGGCCACAGCCAGGGTAAAGCCGAGCGTCTTGATGACCAGAAAGCTGCCCAGCGTGAAGGCCGAGAAGACCGCGATCATAATCGCCGCCGCACTGGTAATAAGCCCAGCCGTGCAAGCCAGCGCCTCGACGACGGCCTCCCGCTCGGCAAGCCCGCGACGGCGCTCCTCCAGCACACGCGCCACCAGAAAGACCTCATAGTCCATGCTGAGACCAAAGACCAGCGCAAAGGACAGGATGGGAACGATAGGAAAGACGCTTCCGGTAGCATTGGCGGCCCCGAAGAGACCGGCCCCATGACCATCCTGGAAGACCAGAACCAGCACTCCAAAGGACGCCCCCACCGAGAGCAGGTTCAGCAAAACCGCCTTGAGGGCCGCAAAGATAGAGCCGCGCAACCCGATGAGCAGCGCCACCAGGCTACCAAGAACCACCAGCCGCATCACCCTGGGGAGCCACTCCTTGACGACCGCATCGTAGTCGGCATCCTGCGCGGAAACCCCGCCGACGCGGATCTTAGCGCCTGGGATGCCGGTCAGTTGGGCCGCATCTGCGGCGCGCAACTCCCTCACCCAACGCACGCTCTCGTTGGGCTGGACGCGCGTGGCGGGGATCACCTCGAGCAGCGTGGCGTGGCTATCGGTAGAGATCAGGCTCTTCCACGAGGCCGCCGGAGCCAGCCGCAGCAGCCCCGGCGTTGGGGCCATGCCGATGACGGACGGTAGCGAGATGACCTCAAGTGTACGGGGATCGGCCGCGAGTGACCGGGTCAGGCGGCTGAGCCCGGCCCACCCAGCGGCAGAGAGTGGCGGCGCATCGGCAGGCAGGTCGAGAACGACGCGCAGTGAAGGAACGATGCCGCCACGGTCCATATCGTTGAGGGTGTCGATGGCCCGGACAGAGCTGGCCGAGGTGGGGAGCCAGTCCCCCGACGGCAGACCAGGAGAGATGCGGCGGGCCTGCCAGGAGAGGACAAGGAGCGGTGCTCCGGCGAGCAGCAGGAAAAGCCACGGACGGCCCGTGACGATGCAGCCCCAGCGGTGCCAGGCCAGACTGCGGGAGCACTGAACGTCGAGCAAGCCGCCCGGCCCACCCCACCGTCCGCCCCATTTAGCCGGAAAACGAATAAGCCCCGCGTTGATGCGATGACCGAGCATTCCCAGTATCCACGGCAGCACGCAGGTGCAGAGCAGCACGCTCATGGCCGCAACCAGCAGGCCTGCGACTCCCAGCGAGCGCAGTTCGGAGATGGGAACAGTCAGCAGCGCCGCGAAGCCGATAACCACGGTAGAGGCGGAGATGAGCAGCGTGTGACCGGCCTGGCAGGCGGCCAGGTCGGCGGCGACTCCGGCAGAGTGGCCCTCGTTGAGCGCCTCGCGGAAGCGGCCGACCATAAGGAGCGCGTAATCAATGCCAAGCCCCAGCCCCAGCATTGTGGCCAGGTTCTGCATCAGGATCGACAGATGGAAAAAATGAGCCAGCAACGCGGCTGCACCCATAGTCATCGAGATGGCCAGAATGCCGATACCAAGAGGCAGAAGAGCAGCGACGACGCTTCCAAATGCAAGCAGCAGCAGAATAAGGGTGATGGGCAGGGCACGTGACTCAGCGCGATGCACGTCGTCGGAGCTGACCTGCCGCAGATCGTAGTTGAGCGGGGTATCACCCGTAATCTGAAGCTTCAGATTTGGAGACTCAACTCGTAGCTGAGATTGAAGTTCTGCAACCTTAGCCTGAAGGCCGGGGATGAGATTCTCGACCGAACGTTCGTGCGGAGAGAGCCCGATGAGGATGAAGGTGCCTCCCCCCTTGCCGAGAAAGAGCTTGTCCTTCCAGTCGAGGCGGGAGAGAACTCCAGAGACACCGGGACTGGCTTTGAGACCACGGGCAAGGGTGCCAAGCACCTCAATCCCCTTCGGCGAGTCCGGATCGGGCAAGCCCTCCACCACCAGGACGACACGGTTGACGAAGGCCGACTGAAAGCGGTTGGCCAGCTCGTTATCGACGATCTCGGCCTCCCCTTTTTCAATATGGACGGCAGTCTCAAGCTTGCTCTCGACCTGAGCGGAGAACGGCACAAAGAAGATCGCCAGGGCGAGCCCAACCAGTGCCAGCCAGAGACGGCGGCGATAAGCTCCAGTTCTCGCGGTATCGAGTGAGACGGTTGCCACGGCTACTCCCAAGGGCGATGACCTTACTTCTCTTAGGATGCAGAAAATCGGCTGGGTTGGCTAGGTGTTTGTAAACACCCATAGCAGCAACGACTTAGAAGTGGTAGCCAACCTCCGCCGTCAGAGCCCGTGGAGTCAGGTAGTGCGTACCGCTGAAGGTCGAAAGGAAGTTGTAGAGAGCATACTTATTGGTCAGGTTGATGACCGTGAGACTGGCCGAAAAGGTGCCGTGCCCCGGACCGCGGTGCAGCAGATCATCCTCTCCCACGGCTAGATCGAAGACATTCCGGGGCCGGATACGCGGCGGGTTGTGGTCGTCGTTCTCGGTTCCCGGCGCGGGAATGGAGAGCAGCGTCGATCCAAACTGGCCGGGCGCGCAGGTGGTCAGAGCGTTGGTCAGGCTGGCCTTGTCATTGCCACAAAAGAGCCCCGCCTGCTGCTGTTCGTCGGCGCTCAAGCCAGTCAGGTCGACGGGCGTGGTCGCGCTGGTGGCAAAAGGCACCGCCCCGGCCACCTGTCCCGAGTCATAACGCCAGTTGTAACTTATATATGGACCTTTTTTCTTGAACTGATACTCGAGATGAGTCGTCTGGTTGAACTTCTCATCATGGTCGATCCGGAAGGGCTGGCCGCTGGTATTGGTCGCGCCCAAACCACCAATCTGCGCCGGGAAGAACCGCGCACTGACGCTGGACATGACCACAAACGCCGAAAATCCGTGCGTCTGCGGCACAGTGGCCCGAATAGCAAAGCCCGAGATCTTCGAGTTATGCCACGCAATCGGAAAGGTAATCGGTGTCGCGCCGAGGACGGAGAAGTCATAGGCGTTGTGCGTGTACTTCCAGATGTAGTCGCCGGTAACAACGAAGTGCTTGCCCGCCGACTGCTCGAAGCCAGCGTGAAACTCATTGCGGAAGCCCGGCGTAAGCGTGGCCGGGATGCACGGAACAAGCGCGGCGATGACGGGCGACTCGCACCCCTTCGAGCTAAGAACGAGATTTTCGTTGAAAGGAGTCTCTAACGTACGGGCATACGACGCCCGTACGACGGTGCCGGACTGCTTGACGTTATACGAAAGACCCACCCGCGGCTCGGCCTGCCGCTCGCTGCTGAGACCATTGTAAAGGTCGCCACGAATCCCCACGTTGAAGGAGAAGTTGCCCTTGGTGATGGAGTCTTCCCCATAAAACGAGAGCAGCTTGATGTCGGCGTGGCCCACGAACTGAAAGGAGGTAGAAGTGCCGTTGACGCAGGCGCTGCTGGGCGCGGCGCTGGGGCGAGTCAGGTCGAAGCAGGCCAGCACCGGGTTATAGGGAGTAGCCGCCAGCGGATTGGCGATAGTATTCGGGAAGAGTCCCGAGGCCGCGCAGTCTGCGGGGCTGGTAAATCCAGAGACAGGCTGGCCGCTGGCATTAAGGCAAGGCGAGTTCAACGTCGGATCAACAATTCCCAGCCCAAACTGCTCGTTCAGGAAGGTGGACTGGTAGGTGCCGCCGAGCTTGATATTGTGAATCCCAGCGACATAGTTGATATCGGCACGCACACCTGCGTTCATCAGCGAGCGCGTCTGCGAGACGGTCTCCTGCTGGAGCGGCTGGAAGTCGGCCAGCGGATTCTTGCTGGGGTAGTAGTTGAAGTCGTCACGCCGTACCCAGCCCCCGAAGGTCAGGATCGTCTGCGGATTGACGACATGGGTCATCGATGGCGCGATATTGAAGGTGCCGATCTTGGCACGCTGGTCCGTGTCGCCGACAACGTTGCCGAACTGGTCCTGAACATTCAGGTTGTCGTACGAGTTCGGCGTCTGGAACCAGGAGCGAGTGTACTCCAGGTTCAGATGCAGCGAGTCGGCCTTGGTAGGGGCGAAGTCGATGCGGTCGAAGAGGTTGGTGACGTTGCCCTTATCGTGGAAGACGGCGAACTCGGAGGGATCGAGAAAGCGGCCGGTCTGGAGAAAGTCGACAGCGGAAAAGTTGCCGAGGGTCTGAGTGCCTTCAGCCAAGTCGGTAGAGATAGAGCTGGAGCCAAAGGTGCCATAGGAGCCGACGACTTCACCGCGAGGCTTGCCGGTCCCCTGCCCGGAGCGGGTGACGATATTGGCAACCAGCGAGGTCTTCTCGCCGTACTCGGCGGGCGGCGCGCCCGAGATTACCTCGAGCGACTGGATGGACGAGATGGGCAATTGGTTAGAGAAGACCTTGCTCTGCTGATCGGTGATGGGCTGGCCATCGACGTAAAAAGCATTCTCCGCATGGTCACCGAGCCCGTGGAAGAGGCCGTTGGAATCCGCACTTACCCCTGGCGACGCCAGTGTAATCAGCGAGCTGACCGACGAGGACTTGCTCTCAAGCGGCAGCTTGGTAAACAGCTCGCGGTCGATATCGGAGTGGAAGGTAGAGCTGTTCTCAACCAGATCGCCGCCAGCCTCAACAGTAACCACAGCATCGGAGTTGGCGATCTTGAGGTTGTTGGTCAGAACAATGGGGACCGAGGAGCGGACGGAGACACGGAGATCGAGCACCCCAAAGCCCTTGGCCACAACCGAGAGTCGATAAGGATTGAAGGCAATATTGGTGAACTGGTACTCGCCCGAAGCGTCAGTGGTCACGGTCTTGTTCACACCGGAGAGGTCGTTCTGGAGCACGACGGTGGCTCCGGGAATGGCCGCTCCGGAGGGGTCGAGAACCGTACCCGAGATAGTGCCGGAGCTGCCGCCGGACTGGGCGCGGAGGACCGCTGCGGCGAAGAAAACAACCGCTAGAAAAACAGGAAACAGACGATGAAGATGGGTACGAATGGAGAACCTCCTGGGGCAGGGACCACGGGCGACTGACTGTCGGCGAGCCGAATTACAACGGTTCTAGCGATGAGCAGTCAAGCTGGGAGGAGGCCGTACGTAGAGCGAAAAATGGAGGCGGCCGGCGCGTGGAATAGCCTCCGGCTGCGGAGGAAGAAAGAAGACAGCGGCGGCAACGGCCGGGGTCTCGGCCTGCGCGACGGGCAGCGGAGAGAGATGAGCGATGCCACAGAAGGTGCAGCGGGTATCGGTCGGCGCGCCGCTGCTGTGGGTATGCAGCGCGGCGGCGCTGACGGCCATCAGAACCGCGACCAGGCACAACAGAACGAGAAGATTCCGCAGAATCTTCGAGCGTTCGAGATGGCACTGGCTGAGCAGGTTCATCGGCTTATCGGGCAGAGCTTATTGGGAGTCGAGCTTCAGTTAGCTCAGATGATCTTATCGCATCAGTCACGAAGCTCTTACACAATAAGAATGCCCGCTGCCGACCAACGGGAGGCCCTCAGAAGATCATCTCACTCCTACCGCCCCGAGAACGCTGCGAAGCGCCTTGTAGCTATCGTGTTCTCATTATGATAAAAAGGTAATTGGAGTTTTTTGTGATATTTGATGCTGTAGTGGGGGTTGTCGCCGTCCAGGCCGGAGCGGTGCTGGCGGCTTGGACCCTGGGGACGCGAGAGCGGCTTTTGCGGCGTTACCTCGGATTGTTTATCAGCGCAGCAGTAGGTGTTCTGCTGGCGACGGCGCTCCTGCACCTGCTTCCCGAGGCCATCACGCAACTGGGAAACCGGCAGGCGGTCTGGATGCTGGTGGGCGGCACGATGCTGGCGCTCTTCTGTGCCGAGCGGATCTTCCGGGCCGTGACAGGCACAGCCTCCGAACCGGAGGTCGAGGCGCTGGGCGACTGCCACGAAGACCATCAACACCACCACTCCGGCCACCACGGCGCGCGCCCGGAGAACATCGTTTTGGCCAGCATGTTGCACAGCTTCGTGGACGGAGCCGCGGTCACGGCTGCCTTCGCTGCGGGCAACCGGATCGGCTGGCTGACGGCCTTCGCCATCGCCCTGCACGAGATCCCCCACCGCATGGGCGACTTCACCCTCTTCATCCACCTGAAGGTCCCCCTGCCGCGCGCCCTGCGGCTGGCCGTGATCGCCGGAGCACCGTCGCTCCTGGGTGTCCTGTTCGTAGCCCTGCTCGGCCTTCGCCACGCCGAGCGCATCGCCTGGCTGCTGCCTGTCAGCGCGGCCAGCTTTCTCTACATCGCAAGCGTGAACCTGATCCCCGAACTGCGGCAGGAACTGCTGCCGAAGGCGCTCTTCCTGCAGATCGCCAGCCTCTGCTGCGGCGTGCTGCTGGTAGTCGCCGCAGCCGGACTTCTTCCCTTTTAGCCCTATCTGGAGCGAACCATGACGATACAAACCCGCAACACCAAGCAGAAGGAAGCGATCCGCGCAGCGTTCCAGGCTGCGGACCGCCCGCTCTCGCCCGAGGAGACGCTCTCCTTAGCCCAGGAGAAGGTGGAGGGCCTGAGCATTGCGACCGTCTACCGCAACATCAACCAACTGACCGAGGAGAAGTGGCTGACGCCGGTGGAGGTACCCGGCGACTCGACCCGCTACGAGGTCGCAGGCAAGGCGCATCACCATCACTTCCAGTGCAACACCTGCGGACGCCTCTTCGAGCTAGAGGGCTGCGGTCTGGAGATCAAGCCCAAGCTGCCTCGCGGCTTCCGCAGCACCGGCCACGAGCTGTTCCTCTACGGCCTGTGCGCAGGCTGCGTCTGAGCCTCTCCCTCACAGCCTGTTCATGTAAGAGCCTTAGCTTGAGTCTGTAGGTTCAGGAGGAGCTTGTGTCACTGAAGAAAGTCGCACTTACAGGCTGTATCTTCGCCGGTCTTTTACTGCCCATCGCACTGCCCGCACAGAGCAGCACAGCGCCGGACGCGGGCGGCCTCAACGTCATCCACACAGACGGCGCTCCCGACACTCGTGCGCAGCAGAAGAAGCACTACGTCGTTCTGGTCTCGCTCGACGGCTTCCGCTACGACTACATACAGAAGTGGGGAGCGACGCACCTCGCCGAGCTGGGCCGGACCGGCGCGACCTCCCCCGACGGCATGTTGCCCTCCTATCCCTCGATCACCTTCCCCAACCACTTCTCCATCGTGACGGGGCTTTATCCCGAGCATCACGGCCTGGTGGGCAATAGCTTCTACGATCCCGCGCGCGGAGCCACCTACTCCTACCGCAACGTGAAGACCGGCGATGACGGCAGTTGGTACGGCGGTACGCCCCTGTGGACGTTGGCCGAGCAACAAGGAATGAGAGCCGCCTCCTTTTTCTGGCCCGGCTCGAGCGCCGAGATCGCGGGCAAGCGCCCTTACGAGTATCTCGAGTTCGACGACCGCGTGGACGAGCACAAGCGGGTCGACGAGGTCATCACCTGGCTGAACTTGCCGCCCGCTCAGCGCCCGCACTTCATCACCCTCTACTACAGCAACACCGACCACGCCGGACACCTCTACGGTCCCGATTCGCAGCAGGTAGGCGAGCAGGTTCGCCACGTCGATGAGCTGATCGGCGAACTGAAGCAGAAGCTCGACGCCACTCACCTCCCCGTGGACATGATCGTGCTGGCCGATCACGGCATGGTGAAGATCGAGGGCGACTGGATCGTACTCGACCACTTCGCCGACCTCTCCCACTTCAAGACCGAGGGTTCCCTGCTCTACGCGCAGAGCGAGGCCGACGCGCAACAGGCCTACGAGAGCTTCCGCGCCCACCCCGACCCGCGCTTCACGGCCTACCGGCGAGCCGATGTGCCCGAGCATCTGCACTTCAACAGCAACCCTCGCGAGGGCGATCCGGTGATCGTGCCGAATGGCCCGTACGTCTTTACCGCCCACGCTCCCACGCGAGCCGTACCGACGGGCGACCACGGCTACGACGTAACCCGTATGCCGGAGATGAAGGCTCTCTTTATAGCCAACGGCCCGGATATCCGCCCCGGCACGCAACTACCCAGCTTCCCCAACATCGACGTGTACGACTTCATCGCCAAGCTGCTGGGATTAAAACCCGCACCGAACGACGGCACTCTAACTCCATTGCGGCCAGCCTTGAAGCGGTAATCGTCTTCACGCGCAGCGCCGAAAACCGCACGAAGTGCCGCCCGCCCGGCGCAAGGGCGCTGTTGCCGTTGCCTGTTTCTTTGTTGTCATTCAGGAGCGAAGCGGAGGAATCTGCTGTTGCCTTGCCGTTGTTCCTAAGGTAGGTCCGGGCTTTAGCCCGGACATTAAACCCCGCCACCGATGCGGGCTTTAGCCCCCGAGGTATGCTTTCTTCCACCTAACCCAGAACATTAAGGGCACGGCTTCAGCCGTGCCCTTCCAGCACGCCGATAAATCGGCTTTAGCCGCTGAGGAGCTTTTTCTCAAACTCACCCTTCAACCTAGAAACGACAAAAGCGCCCTCACACCGGGCAGGCGGCACTTCGTGCGGTTCTCGACGCTTCGCATAAAGATACAACTTGGTCTGACAACCGAACTTTACCTAACCCCTCCGAGTTCAATATGATGATCCCGCCGAATCTATCGCCCTCCAAGAAAGTCGAGAGTCCCAGCCATGAAGGCGATGCTTCTCTCCGAGTACAACCACCTGGAACTGACCGACCTACCCAAACCCGCGCCCGCTGCGGATGAGCTTCTCATCGAGGTAGCCGCCTGCGGCATATGCGGCAGCGACGTCCACGGCTACGACGGCTCCACGGGCCGCCGCATTCCGCCGATCGTCATGGGCCACGAGGCCGCCGGAGTAGTCGCCGCACTCGGTTCTGAAGTAAGCGGCTTTGCAGTAGGCGACCGCGTCACCTTCGACTCGACAGTCTTCTGCGGCCACTGCGAGTACTGCCTGCGCGGCCAGATCAACCTCTGCAACAACCGCCAGGTCCTGGGCGTCTCCTGCGGCGAGTACCGCCGCTACGGCGCATTCGCCGAGTACCTCACCGTTCCCGCCCGCATCTCGTGTCACCTGCCGGATAACTTCTCCTTCCCCGAGGCCGCCATGCTCGAGGCCGTCTCGGTCGCTCTGCACGGAGTAGCCGTGTCCGAGATGATCGGCGAAGAGTCCGTACTGGTCATCGGCGCAGGCATGATCGGCCTGCTGCTGTTGCAGTCCGCACGAGCAGCAGGCGCTGCGAAGGTATACATAGCCGACGTAGATCCCACCCGCCTGAAGCTGGCCACCGACCTCGGAACCGATGAAGCAATCGAAGCCTCTGGAGCAGCGTTGACGGAGAAAATCCTCTCTCTGACAAACGGCCGCGGCGTAGATATTGTGCTCGAAGCAGTAGGGGTTGACGCCACAATCAGCACGGCAGTCGACTGCGTGCGCAAAGGCGGAACAGTAACTCTGGTGGGCAACGTCTCACCAACCGTAACTCTGCCTCTACAAAAGGTAGTGTCGCGACAGATAAGGATGCAAGGCTCATGCGCGTCATCGGGCGAGTACGGCCAGGCAATCGACCTCATCGCAAACGGCAAGATCAAAGTAGCACCGCTGATTACAGCAGTGGCTCCTCTGAACGACGGCCCCTCATGGTTCGACCGCCTCCACGCACGCGAGCCGAACCTGATGAAGATCGTGCTCGATCCGCGCCCCCATGCGGAGGTGCAGCAATAATGTCCACACTCTTCGATCTAACAGGGCAGGTAGCTCTGGTGACAGGCGCAAGCCGTGGCCTCGGCCAGTACTTCGGACGAGCCCTGGCTAAGGCCGGAGCCGACCTCATCCTTACAAGCCGCCACAAAGAAGACCTGCTGCCTTTCGTCGCCGAGATCGAGTCCCTTGGTCGCAAAGCCACTCCACTGGCGCTCGACGTGCGCGACCAGGCAAGCATCACAGCGATGGCCGAGGCAGCCGAGGCCACAGTGGGACAGGTCCACATTCTGGTCAACAACGCCGGTTGCAACGTGCGCAAGCCCGCCTTCGAGGTAACCTGGGACGACTGGAACCTGATCCTTGAGACCAACCTGCGCGGCAGCTTCTTCGTCGCCCAGCAGATCGCCAAGCGCATGGCCACACGCGGCTACGGCCGCATCATCAACATCGGCTCGGTAACGAGCGTAGCCGGATACGCAGGCCTCGCCCCCTATGGCGCGAGCCGAGGCGGCATCCGCCAGTTGACGATGAGTCTGGCCGCAGACTGGGGCAAGCACGGTATCACGGTCAACTGCCTGGCCCCAGGCTGGTTCCAGACCGCGCAGAACCGCGTCATGTACGAGAGGCAGGGCTGGGTAGATTACCTGATCGAGCGCATCCCGCTGAACCGCCCCGGCGCGCCGAACGACCTCGACGGCGCAGTGGTCTTTCTGGCCTCCGAGTCCAGCCGCTACATGACCGGCCAGACACTGCTGATCGACGGCGGCATCTCCACCGGCTCCCTCCGCGCGACATTGAATCCTACGCAGTAGCCAGCTTAGGATCAGGCGGGACAGCCTCAATCTCTTGCAGCAAAAAGATGTAACTGGCAATGCCGATCAGCAGGTAGATAGCCGCCACGGCAAACGCCCAGTAATAAGACTGCGTGATAGACACGACATACCCGGTAATAATCGGCGCACAGATTCCCGAGAGTTGATTGGACAGGTTCAAAATACCGCCAACCGTCCCCACACTTCCCCGGGGAGCGATCAACGAAGGCACCGACCAACCCACCGGAGCCGCAGCCGAAAGCCCACCAATCGAGATGCTGATCCAGATAAGCGCGCGCGTGGCAGTATGAGCGTCCGCCGCGCCGACGATCCCTAACCCGCAGACCATCCCAAAGATCATGATGGCCTTGCGCACCTTACTCGCGTCCCACCCGCGCTGGATAAGGATATCGGCGGCGCCACCACCCACAATATCCATCACAGTAGCAAAGAGCCACGGAACGCCGGTATAGAGAAAGGAATGAAGTAAGTCGATGTGCAGTTCCGAGGACAAGTAACTCGGCAGCCACGTGAGCAGCAGATAGAAGACGTAGTTATAAGCCCCAAAACCAAGGGCCAGCCCAATCACCTTCTTCTGACGAATGAGATATCCCAGCGAAGAAGACCGCGTAGTCTCGGGCTCCTCCGCGAGCGTGGCACTCTCAACTCCATCCGCAATATGCAGACGCTCCACATCAGTAAGGAGCGGATCGTCATCGGGGTCGTGATACATCTTCCAGAAGAGGAAGAAGTAGGCGAGGCTGATGGCACCCGTTAGCGCAAAGCTCCACCGCCAACCAACCTTCAGCAGAATCACCCCAAGCACCGGCACCCCAAGCGCCGAGGAGAACTTAGCCGCTGCATCAAAAATTGCGGTCGCGGTACCGCGCTCATTCGGCGGAAACCACCTGCCAACGGCCTTGGCGCTGGCGGGAAAGGTAGGAGCCTCGCCGATCCCAAGTAAAAACCGCGCCCCAAAGAGCGCGCCAATGCTGGTCGAAATCGCCGCGCCAAAAGACGCGATGCTCCAGAGAAACGAGCTGATGCGTCCGACCTTCTGCACGCCATGACGATCGAGCACCACTCCAATAGGCAACTGGCACATCGCATAGGTCCAGTTATAGGCCCCCGAGAGATAGCCAAACGTAACATTCGAGATGCCGAATGCGGTATAAAGCGCAGCGTGCGAGACCGAGAGATTGACGCGGTCGAAGTAGTTGACCAGCACCCCGACCCCAAGCAGCCACGCAATGCGCCAGCGGCGGCGCGGCACCCGTACATCGCTCGAGATGGCGTTCTCAATCAACGGCTGGCTTCGGCTCCGCGCGCAATTCGACGCGTCGAACAAACCTTATCACCCCGACGCAGCTACTGTCTCGGAATCTCCACCACCTGGATCGAGTAAGCCGGAACCGTATGGGTAAAGGTCGCGCCAACGTTCGAGAGCGTGCCCGCAACGGGAACGATTCTCTCCGGATCGGTAAGCGTGTTGGTATCGGTCGTATCCTTCGCGGTCAAGGTCAAGAGCGAAGCCGTGGACGCAAGCTTCCCTGCTCCGGCGATCTTGATGTTAAGCGGCTGAGGAATCGTGGAGGCGTTGACCAGCTTGAGATAAACCTTCCCCGCGTCGCTGGTGACCGAGTAGAAGAAGCGCGGATTTTCCACCCCACTGATACTGTTGGTCGGCACCTCGCTACCCAGATGGTTCCCGAAAAGTACCTGCGCATAGTAGCTGGGAGAGCCGTAGCTGCTCATAGCGTCATAGCCGATCAGGTCCGACTCCCACTGCATCCCGCCCGGGTTCACGTTGACCAGCAGAGGTGCATAGGCTGACATGATGATGAGGTCGCTATTGCGTTCCATGCTTGTCATCCAGGCCGCATCCCCAAGGGCCGCGCCAAAGTTCGGCGTAGGCGAGCCCTCGCGCGTGGCCCACTCGCCGACAAAGATCTTCGGCCCATTGCGGTCGGCCTTGTCGTAGTGCAGCGACTCCTTGAAGATATCGGTGGCCCGCTCATAGTAGTGGTCGTCGATCACATCCGGCTTCACGCCGTTGACCGCCGTCGTAGCCACAGTCTGGAGCTGCGGATACCGTGCCTTGATAGCCTTGTTGAACTGGGCAAAACGCCCGTCGTAGCTCCCCGACTTATCGAACCAGTCCTCATTGCCAATCTCGACATACGTAAGAGGAAACGGCTTGGGATGGCCATTCTTTGCACGAACCGCACCCCACTTCGTATTGGTCGGGCCAATCACATACTCGATCTCATCGAGCGCATCTTCAACGTAGGGATCGAGGTTTGGACCAGGGTTGATGAACTGCGGCGGGTGCATCGAATAACCGGCATAGACCGCAAGCACAGGCTCGATTCCAAGATCCTCGCACCACTCCAGAAACTCCAGCAGGCCCATCCCATCGGAGGAGCGATAGCGCCAGGGGCTGGGATGCGTAGGCCGATCGACCAGCGGCCCGATCGTGGTCTTGAACTCGTACCGCTGCCATATCTCATCGCCTTCAAGGTAGTTGCCGCCCGGCAGGCGCAGAAAGCGCGGCTTCATAGCGGCCATCTTCTCCATCAAGTCAGGACGGTTGCCGTTATCGCGGTTCTTATACGTCGGAGGAAAGAGAGAAACAAGGCAGAGCCATACAGTGCCGGGATGAGCAAAGGTGATAGCCAGATGATAGTCGGAGCCAGCCTGCAATTGCCCCGTCTTCATGGTGTAGCTGTACTGCTTCCAGCCCGTGCTGAGCGCAGGAACCGTAGCCGAGGCGACCGCCGCCCCACTCTTATTGCTGATGAGCGAGACCGTCACCGGCCCAGCCATCGTCGCATCCGGCCTGGCATAGAAGGAGCCCGTGTAAGTCGTCTCGGGACGCACCGCCATCCCCCAGTAGCCCTCGTTCAAAACACCAGCCTGATTGGCGGAGTCCGCGTGGGCAACGGTCACCTTCAGGCTCTGGTGCAGAGCCGCGCTGGGCCCGGTGGTCGGGTCGACCTCCATGGCCGCGCTGGAGAAGCCTCCCTGTGTGATAAACCAGCGAGCAGGATAGCGGTGGTCGTTCTCCTGAAAGGTGCGGTTGCGCACCATCTCCGCATACAGGCCGCCGTCGTAGGAGTAGTTGATCTCCTCGGTCATCAGCCCGTAGAGCATCGGGCTGACCTTGTGCAGCGGCGTGCCTAGATCAATATCGAGTGTGCCGCTGGCCGGAGCCTGGGCATGGAGAAAACTGCTTGCAAACAGAAGGGCAGACGATAGCCGTACAGTGTACGAGGCAAAGCGCATGAGCAGAAGTCTCCATACAACATGAATAGCGGAGCCACACAAGGCACAACCGCCGACCGCCGCATCTTAGTCAGACCTTCAGACCACTGTCAATGTAGATTCCCGTCGTGTGCTCTTCGCGCGCTTCACCACAGGCAATACCGCACTCGGCAGCGGCGGGTGGTCCTTCTTCAGAGCGCTCTGGTAACGCTTCAGGTGGGCCTTCAGGTGAGCCTGCATACTCTCGCTCGCCGCCACCGGATCGCGCTTGCGAATCGCGTTGACGATCGCGGTGTGCTCCTTCAGCGTATTGGGCAGCGCATGGGGAGCCACCAGCACCGTCGCCAGCGCTCTCTCGAGCTGGCCACGAATCATCGAGACAAGATCATAGATGAGAAAGTTCTCCGATGCCGCCGCCAGGCTAACGTGGAACTCCAGGTCGAGCTGCGCAAACCGCTTCTGGTCGTTGACCACGGTCTCCATCTTCGCCAGCAGCTTCTCGAGCTTCGCCAGGTGCTCTTCGTTCCCCAGCCGTGCGACGTTGGCCGCCGTGATGCTCTCGAGCGCGGTACGCACCTCCATCAGGTTCTCGATGTCGTGCTTCTCCGTGATGATGCGCCACTCGACGATCTTCCCCAGGAACTTCGCGCCATCGAGAGCCACCGACGTACCTTCGCCGACGCGCGCCGTGAGCACACCCACGATACACAGGCAGCGCAACGCCTCGCGCAGCGAAGACCGGCCCGCGCCGAAGTCTTTGCACAGCTCGCGCTCTGAGGGGAGCTGCTGACCGGGCTTCAGGTCGCCGCTCGCGATCAACGACATGATCTGATCTACGATCTCATCGCTGATCGAGGTTTTAGCGACGCGACGAATCTTTGATTTCAGGGGTTTAGCTCGGGAGCTCAGGACCTTTTTCTGCATGATTATATGTTGGCCACTCTAACAGATTGCACCACGATACACGAAGAGCAATTTTTCACCAGAATTTCAGGTTGACTATGGTCTGACGGTCTGACTATGATGCGGCTGCATCCGGGGACCTTTTCTCTTTCAAATCAATTCCCTGCCTATCACCGCCATTCACTGCTCCTCAGACCAACAGCAGACAAGGACACACATGCCCCCTACCCAAAAGGATTGGACTCGTCGGCGCTTCCTGCAGACGGCCGCATCGTTGAGCGCCCTCGCTGGCGCGCAGACCGGCACCGTTGCCGCGGCAACCACTCGAGGAGTCTCCCTGGTCATCGACCCGGCCGATCCGATCGCCAGCTCCCCTGAAGTAAAGTGGGCGGCAGAAGAGCTGAGCCATGCCTTAATCAGCCACGGCATCAAGGTACTACGCTGCGACCGGATCAACCAAGCCAACGCCGCTGATCTCTGTATCACAGCCACTAGCGCTCACTCCCCCATCGCGACCGAGGTTCTGACATCGACGAAGCTGATGCCGCCCTCTACCCCCGAGGCTTTAGCAGTAGCCACCGGCACGGCCAGCGGCAGAGCTGTACTTCTGGCCTGCGGCTTCGATGCCCGCGCCCTGGTCTACGCCCTGCTCGATCTCGCCGACCGCGTCAATAACGCAAACGATCCCATCGTCGCGCTCACCCGAGTCACCTCCCTCGCCGAGCAGCCCGCCAACGAGGTCCGCAGCATCACCCGCCTCTTCACCAGCAACGTCGAAGACCTCCCCTGGTTCAACGATCGGGATATGTGGCCCCAGTACCTCACCATGCTGGCCACGCAGCGTTTCAACCGCTTCAATCTTGCCTTCGGCATCGGCTACGACTTCATCAAAAAAGTAACCGACGCCTACTTTCTCTTCACCTACCCATTCCTGCTCTCGGTTCCCGGCTACGACGTACACGTCCCGCAACTCCCCGACGCCGAGCGAGACCGCAACCTGGCCATGCTCAAGTACATCAGCGAGCAGACTGTCGCCCGCGGCATGGAGTTCCACGTCGGCCTCTGGATGCACGGCTACGAGTGGATCGACAGCCCCGAAGCCAACTACACCACCGTCGGCATCAACAAGCAGAACCACGGCCCCTACTGCCGCGACGCTGTGCGTATGCTCCTCAAGGAGTGCCCCGCTATCAGCGGCGTCACCTTCCGCATCCACGGCGAAAGCGGCGTCAACGAGGGCAGCTACGAGTTCTGGAAGACCGTCTTCGACGGTGTCGCCACCTGCGGGCGCACGGTAAAGCTCGACATGCACACCAAGGGCATGGACGAATCCATGACCAAAATCGCGCTCGATACCAAACAGCCGGTCAACATGTCCCCCAAGTTCTGGGGCGAGCACATGGGGATGTCCTACCATCAGGCCGAAATCCGCGAGGTGGAACGGCCCAAGCCCGGCGACGAAAACAAGACCGGCCTGATGAAGCTCAGCGCCGGCACCCGCAGCTTTCTGCGCTACGGCTACGGCGACCTGCTCCGCGAAGACCGGCCGTGGACTGTCGTTCACAGAATATGGCCGGGCACCCAGCGCGTCCTACTCTGGGGCGATCCTGTCACAGCAGCAGGTTACTCCCGTTGCTTCAGCTTCTGCGGCAGCAATGGAGTCGAGATCATGGAGCCACTCTCCTTCAAAGGACGCCGCGGATCAGGCATCGCAGGCGGCCGCTGCGCCTATCAGGATGCAACCCTGAAGCCGCGCTGGGATTGGCAAAAGTACGAGTACAGTTTCCGCGTCTGGGGACGTCTGCTCTATAACCCGAACGCCGAGCCCGACACTTGGCAGCGTCTCTTACATCGCCAGTTCGGCAGCGGAGCCTCCGTCATTGAAGCGGCACTGGCTAACTCGAGCCGCATCTTGCCCATCATCACAACTGCCCATGCACCATCGGCGGGCAATAACACCTACTGGCCAGAGCTCTACTGGAACCAGTCCCTTATTGATGGCGATCATCCAGGCCCTTACGGCGACAGTATGCCCCCCAAGGTCTTCTCACACGCCAGCCCATTCGACCCACAACTATTCTCTCTGATGGATGAGTTTGCCAATGAGTTATTGGGCGGCCAAAAGAGCGGCAAGTACTCACCAATCCAGGTCTCCCAGTGGATTGAAGGTTACGCTGAAGAAGCCCAGCGTTATCTGAAGCAGGCCGATGCCACCGCCAGCAAGAAAGACAGCCCCGAGTATCGAAGATTGACCATCGACGTTGCAATCCAGATCGGACTAGGAAAGTTCTTCGCGGCCAAGTTCCGCAGCGGCGTCCTTTATGCGATCTACGAGAAGACCCAGGACAGGAGCGCGCTCGAAGCATCGCTGATGATGTACCACAAGGCACGCACCGCGTGGGTACAGGTAGTAGATGCCTCAAAAAATATTTATATGAGCGATATCACCATCGGCGAAGAGCCACAACAGCGCGGTCACTGGGCCGACCGCCTGCCTGCAATCGACAAAGACATCGCCGAGGTTTCAAAGAAGCTGGAGGCAGCCCCCGCAGGACAGCCAAAGCCCGAAGTAAAGGCTGCTATCCAGGAGGCACTAGGTCATCCGCACAATATTCTTCCAGCCATCAACCATACCGCCCCTCAGAAGTTCCGCGCCGGCGAACCGCTTGCACTCACACTTATGTCTGCGACAAAGTACTCAGCTATCCATCTTTACTACCGGCACGTCAATCAGGCCGAACGCTATCAGACGGCTACGATGGAGCCAAGCGGCGATAGTTTCCGCGCCACCATTCCCGCCGACTACACCAGGACAGCCTACCCACTGGAATACTACTTTGACATCCAGCAGGATGGGCAGGGATCTTCACTTTATCCGGGCTTTAACGATAAGCTAACAAACCAACCATACTTCGTCGTACGGCAAGCCTGATCCAAATCTCTAATAAGTTCATACGACAAGAAACGCCGCCATCGCTCTTCAGCGATGGCGGCGTTCTTGTCGTTGTTTTAGAAGCTTATCTTGATAGCTCCCTGCAAAATACGTGGATCGTTAGCTGTCTTGATCGAGCCAAAAGTACTGGCCGCCAAGCTGCCGTTGAAAGAGCCGGACGCCGGGTTGAAGAAGTTAGGATGGTTGAAGATGTTGAACCCTTCCACACGGAGCTGAAGCCCATAACGCTCTCGTACATGGAACGAGCGAACCACAGCCAGGTCAACATCGACATACTTCGGAGGGCGAATGCTATTGTGCCGCACCGTACCGAAGGTTCCCGGAGCATTGTTTGTAAAGGCCGCCCGGTTCAGGTACTGCAAGCCAGCCGCTTTCGTATGGGTCGGATTCCTCGTATAGACCGGCTGTCCAGGAACCACGTCAGGACGATCCAGCAGAATCCCGCTACCCGAGTTATCCACGCCCGAGGTAAGGTTGACCGGAAGACCACTCGTAATACGGATCAGAGGAGCCACCTGCCAGTCCTTCAGCAGAAAGGAAGTAATTCCACCGCCATGCCAGGTGCTGTTCGCAACAACGGAAAGGTTGAAGATGTTAGGAGCGTCAATCGTGCAATAACCATAATCGCCCTTGATATTGTAAGGATTTGAGACTACACCTTCCACGCCCAGCGTAGTAAGCGGCCCAATCTGAAGGCACTTCGACCAGGTATAGTTTGCGAGCACCGTGTAGTTATGTTCAAAGCGATGCTCCAGCGAAGTAAGCATACCGTTATAGTTGGAGTTGGCCCCATCATTCGCGATCACCTGTGTTGAGTAACCGGCTCCATTCGTCGGATTCGCCAGGCTAAGAACGCGCCGGTTCTGGGTAGAAGCAGACTCACAAGCACTCCCGGCAGCAGGCAACCCTACGACAAGCGCCCCGCAGGATCCCACTAAACCAGTGGAATTCCCCGGAATATAAACTCCAGGATTAATCTCATTCCCAATCCAGGAGTGGTTCATCTCATTTCCAAGGTAGGTCAGAGAGAAGATCCAGTCGCGTCCAAACTGATGCTGAAAGCTGAGATTCCACTGGTAGACGATGGGAGAATGAATGTTTCTTGGAGTAAGTACCTGCGACGCAGCGGCAGGAAAGCTAGTCGTCTTGGAAGGCTGCGACGGCAGCGGAAAGGGATTAGCGGCAGCGCCTCCCCACGGGTTACTCAATTTGTAGCCATTCTTAGAGCCCTGCTCAATGATCGTCGCACCATAAGGCAGGTTATTGGCAATGACACGATAGTTCATGAAGGTGCCGGGTGAGTCATACATCATCGCTGCACCGATACGGAAGGTGCTCTTACCCTGGCCATCCGGGTTATAGACCAGTCCCAGACGAGGAGAGAAGTTAGTCCAACGGTCATCACTAAATGATGGAGTTACTCCAGGGTCGCCATAGAAGGAAGACCCCGCAGGCGCATTGACAAATACGCTGCTCTTCTTTCCAGCATCAAAGTCAGCCCGCGAGAAGGTGCTGCCACGATGGAAGTAGTCATAGGGATACTTCATCGGCTCCCACCGAAGACCAGCATTGATCACCAGTTTGGGGGTAACATGCCAGGTATCCTGAACATAAGCCCCTATCACAGTCTGACGAATGGCATTCTGCTGCGGCATCGTCTGCTCATAGTGGTTCATATTGCCTTCAAGAAAATCGAGCAGCGAATCACCGGCCGTCGTCTTATCTCCCGTATGGACAGGCTGCCCGCTAATCGAACCGTTGAAGATAAAAGAACCATTATCTTCATAGTGATTATTCTGATTATCCTGAGTACGAATAATATCGACGCCGAGTGCAATCGAGTGCTTTCCCTTCAGAATATCGACGTCGTCAGCTTCCTGATACGAAGTAATGTTGAACGTCCCAAGGGCTCCCGAACCACTGCCAACCGCAAAACCTCCATTTTGCACGGTCAACTGTAGATAGTTTGGGGTGCCCTGGTAGATATTCTGCACACCGATCGTCTGGGCATTGATCCCAACTCCATCGGCAGGCCCGCGATCGTCGCGCCGGCGGCTAAAGGTAAAGTGCAGAGAGTTCACAATCGTCGGAGTAATCATGTAACTATCGCCAAAGGTCAAAGTCTGAGCTTTTTCATAGTTACCCGAGATACCGGTCACAAGGATATTAGTCGGATTGAAAAACGCCGCCAGCTTATACATATCAATAAAGTAGCGTCCATAGAGGCTCTGCTTTGGACTAATCGTCCAATCTCCGCGAGCGACATACTCCTGCTCGTTTGAATGTACGGGATACCCATACTGCACCAGTCCACACGAGTTAGCCGAACCGACCGGAAGATACTTCGCAAGCGCCACCGCTGCAGGATCAAACTTCGAGGGATCCACATGATAAGGATTGGGCAACGCGCTGAGTGGAGTCCCATTAGGATAGGCAGCCGATGTAGTAGATATATCGACAGTGTTCGGACGAGCAGCCCCGCAGGCTCCGCCGTCGAGCGCGGTAAAATCTCCCAGCAGTGCCGCAGCCGTGGGAATAGTCGCATTAAGACTCGAGGGATCCTGGCGAATATTCGACTGCTGAAAGCCGAAGAAGAAAAACAACTTGTCCGTAATAATCTTTCCGCCTACTGTACCGCCAAACTGATTGCGCTTGAGGCTGTCATTTTTCGTCGCAAAGTAATTTTGCGCGTTCACGTCGCCATTTCGAACAAACTCAAAGAAGTTTCCGTGCCACTGATTGGTGCCGGATTTAGTGACGGCATTCACCAGACCACCAGGGTGGAGTCCGTTCCGCGCGGGAAGAGAACTCGTCTCGACGCTGAACTCAGCCAATGCATCCGGAAACGGAAACGGCAAGTTTACGTTGGTAAAACTATCGTTGTTATCACCGCCATCCAACAGGTAATTTGTCTGGTTACCTAAACCCCCAGCGATGGATATGGACTGCGAGCTATAAAAGCTCTTCGAGCCGGTGTTAGTTCCATCACTGTGGTTAACCGCGGCGCCCGAGATAGTAATAAGCTGAGTCGGGTCACGTCCATTGAGCGGCATCTCCGCGATGCGGCGACCATCAATCACCTGAGAAATGGTGTTCTGTTGAGTCTGCACCATCGAGATATTGGCCTGCACCTCGACGCGCTCGTTCACTTCACCAACTGTCAGAGTCGCATCCAGCTCAACATTGTCATTGACTCGCAAAACGATGCCACTCTGCACATAGGTCTGGAACCCGGGAGCACTCACCTCTAATTTGTAAGGTCCTACCGGCAAATTCACGATGGTATAGAGACCATCCTGATTAGTGGTTGTCTGGTGAAGCGATCCCGTATCGGTCGCGGTCAGTTTCACACTCGCATTGGGAACGACTGCGCCGAGCGGATCCACAAGGCGTCCGTTCACCGTCGCGATGGCAACCGCCTGGGCATGAAGCATAGGAATCGTGGCTGTGAGCAGCATCAGTAGCAGCCCACATGAAGCGATGATTCTAGAAGTACGTTGTGTCATGGCCTTTATCACTCCTGAATTGATCGCAGTGAGATGAACTCCTGGCGACGAAAAATCTTTTTCTGGCCGTTTCGATGACTATCGAAGCTCTATTTATCTGTCTGAGTAGCAGGCCCCATTTTTATCTCGAACTTTGAACCCGCCGATTTTCTGCTTCAAAGGAAAGACTGGCAAATCGTTTGATCTTATTTCGGTGATCGTCAAGAGCTATCACACAAGCCCAATAGGCACCGTTTACTTACGGCAAGACACAATAGCCCCTCCCCTCCAGATATTGCAAGCTAAAAATGTCACATGGTCACACCAATACAAGGGGGAGTCCAGCCTCTCATTCCCTGTGCGACTACAAGCTTTTATTCAGACAACAGGATGCTTGCATAGAGTGCAGGTCGTGAACTAGAGTAAGCAGGCAAATCGCAGCCGGAATATTGTATTCCGTCAAAAGCTACGAGCATGTATGTAGATAACCCTTGATCCAGTTGACCTATAAGGAGAGTGCACCCCCATGGCATCCGACCCGCGCACCACAATGCAACGCCGTGAATTTCTAAAACTGGCAGGTGCCGCCGCGGCAGCGGGAGTCAGTAAGAGCGCACTCGCTGCCCCGTCAAAGAACATCATCGTTCTAGTCGACTCAACCGACACCACTGCAACATCGGCCCCTGTCAAGTGGGCTGTATCCAAGTTTCAACAGGCACTCAGTTCCAAGGGAGCCACCTGCTCCATTGCTTCGGATATCGCTGCCGTGCCAGGCTCCGCGTCCTTAGTGGTCGTGGTGGCGGGCGATCAATCATCAGCCGTGAAGTCATTTCCAACTTCCGCCGCTCCGCTCAATGCCCCGGAGAGCCTGCGTCTGACCCCAGGAAAGATTGGCAGCACGCCGGCCATCTGGATCTCGGCTATCGACGCAAGAGGATTCATCTACGGCGTACTCGAGCTGGCCGAGCGAGTACAGTTCAGCCAAGACGAGACTCTCGGCTTGAACCTGACCACACCAATCGTCGAGACAACAGCAAACAAAGTCCGCTGCATTGCGCGTGCCTTCTGCAGCGATATCGAAGACAAGTCCTGGTACTACAGCAAAGAGTTTTGGCGCAGCTACCTGGATGTCGTGGCAACCAGTCGTTTCAACCGTTTTGCTTTCGTCTTCGGTTTTGGCTATGACTTCCCCAAGGGAGTTACCGGCGACTACTTCCACTTCCCTTACCCCTACCTGGTGGATGTTCCCGGTTACAAAGTAAGTGTCACTCCTCTTGAAGCTGGAGAACGTGAGAAAAATCTTGAGATACTTCAGTTCATCGCGGCAGAGACCGCAGCGCGAGGACTAGAGTTTCAGTTGGGTATCTGGACCCATGCGTATGAGTGGACCGATAGCCCCAAGGCTGACCACCATGTTATTGGTCTGACAGCAGAAAATCATGCGGCCTACTGCCGCGATGCTCTGGCGATGGTTCTAAAGGCCTGCCCCGAGATCACCGGACTTACCATGCGAGTACACGGCGAGAGCGGCGTCCCCGAAGGCAGCTACCCCTTCTGGAAGACACTCTTTGAAGCCATCTCCGGCAGCGGCCGCAAGATCGAAATCGACATGCACGCCAAGGGCATCAATCAGATCATGATCGACATGGCCTCCGACACCGGAATGCCGGTGAAGGTAAGCGCCAAGTCATGGGCTGAGCACATGGGCCTGGGCTACCATCAGGCCGACATACGCGAGCTCGAAATCCCCACCCCCGCACGCATGGAGTCCGGCATCTTCAACGTGAGCAACGGCGAGCGTCGCTTCACTCGCTATGGCTACGCCGATCTCTATCAGGAGGGCCGCAAGTACGATGTCCTCTATCGTCTGTGGCCAGGCACCCAACGCCACCTGCTATGGGGAGATCCGGAGATGGCCGCGGCCTACGGACGCACAGCCAACTTCTGCGGAGCCGCTGGCATTGAGATCTGCGAGCCACTCACCTTCAAGGGCCGCGAAGGCTCTGGCCACCCCGGCGGCCGCTGCGCCTACGTAGATGCCTCCATGAATCCGAAGCTCGGCGACTGGCAAAAGTTCGAGTACACCTATCGCCTGTGGGGACGTATGCTCTACAACCCGGATACCAAACCCGAGGTATGGCGTCGCTACCTGACGAAGGACTTCGGCCCAGCCTACGACTCCGTCGAGCGAGCACTCGCCAACGCGAGCCGCGTCCTTCCCCTCGTCACGACAGCGCATCTTCCCTCAGCGTCGAACCACTCCTTCTGGCCGGAGATGTACGAGAATATGCCCATCGTTCCTGGGCAAAAATCTCCATACAACGACACCCCCGACCCCAAGCTCTTCGGCACAGTCAGCCCGCTCGATCCGCAGCTCTTCTCCACCATCGTCGAGCATATTCACGGCCTCTTGGGCGGAGACGCCAGCGCCAAGTACTCCCCCGCCGAGGTCGCGCAGTGGCTCGAAGACTACACCAACGTTGCAAGTCAATCTTTGGAGCTTGCTCGAAAGCAAGCCAGGTCGCGCACTAGCCCCGAGTTCCGCAGGATGGAAGAAGACGTCCTCATCCAGATCGGCCTTGGACAATTCTTTGCCGCAAAACTACGTAGCGCAATGCTCTTCGAGATCTATCTACAGACTGGCAATGAAGAAGCAGGAAAGCTCGCGCTCACTGCGTATCAAAAGGCCCGCACAGCCTGGTTCACGATGGCGGAGCGAGCCAAAGGCGTCTACGTTGCGGACGTAAGCTACGGCAACATCCCCATGCGGCGCGGCCACTGGATGGATCGTATTCCCGACATCGACAAGGATGTCGCAGCGATGCAGGCCAAGCTCAGAGACGGCTCCATCAAGCCATCCGACGCGTCTCATGCCACAACGGCGATTCATGCAGTAACGATGAAGCCGCACCGCGCCTCCTCAGGATGCAGCCACACGGCCGCAACCAGCTTCCACCCCGGCCAACCGCTCCCACTCTCGCTCCACCTCACGGGCAGCGGAGACGCACCCTCCGCAGTCAAACTGTACTATCGCCACGTAAACCAGGGCGAACGCTGGAAGACTGTTTCGATGGAAAAGAAGCAGCAGATGTACACAGCAGAGATTCCAGGCGACTACACCAACTCCCTCTATCCCTTGCAGTACTACTTCGAGCTGACAAAGGACACGAGCGCGGCATGGTTCTACCCAGCCTTCAACACGACTCTATCGAATCAGCCGTACTATGCGCTGTACCAGAGAACCTAAGATGAAGCAGTAACTGAAGCTATCCGGCACCTGCTAACTAAGGGTGCCGGATGCTCCAGCCACTGCTTTTAATCTGCTCGTTGAAGACCCTCTTCGTGGGAACATAGGGCGACATCTTGCCCGTTGGCGCAGTGCCGGTCGGCACGAAAACATCGACTCGCCAGTTCAGCACATCGGCGACATAGATCTTACGATCTGGTCCGACAGCCAAAAAGTGAGGCCATACAAACTGGCCCAGTCCATGCCCCGGCTCGCCTACAGCGCCAACAATCCTGCCCTCGGGATCAAACTCAACGACACGATCAAGGCCCCCATCCGACATCCAGATATGCTGGTCGGGGGTAATAAACAATCCATAGGGATAGCCTATGCCATCCCACTCTTTCAAAAACTTTCCGTCGTAGTCGAATATCTGGATGCGCCCACCTTCGCGATCCGCGACATAGATACGCCACTGCTTATCGATCACAATCGAGTGCGGGAGCTGGAACTGCCCCGGCTGCTCACCAAAGCTTCCCCACTGCTTCAGGAACTTGCCATTGCGGTCGAACTTCATAATGCGCGAGTTACCATAGCCATCTGCGACAAAGAACTCGCCATTTTTACCAAAGGCAACATCCGCGGGCTTATTAAAAAGCCAGTCCCCTTCAGCTCCTACATTCTTGCGTCCCAGAACCATCAACACACGCCCGTCATGATCGAGCTTGAGCACGATATGGCTGCCGGTATCAGTGACCCAGATATTATCGTCAGCATCGAAGCGCAGTCCATGCGGAACAGTAAATAGACCTTCGCCGATACTGCGAAGATACTTACCCGCCTCGTCATACTCCAACAGATCCGGCTTACCGCGCTGGAAGACGAAGATATGTCCCTTAGAGTTGAGGCTCACCGCCGAGACCTCACCTGCGACCACCGAGAGCGGCGTCTGAAAGAAATTCGCAGTAGCTCGATACGGCAGCTCCGGCACCGGCTCGAAGGCTGGCCCCTTGCCCGCCGAGGTCTGCGCCAGCGCCACACCACAACACACCATCACCAGGATGAAGCAGCGAAGACCCTTCATTACACCCTCGATCTCAAAAGCTCTTCCGGAGGAACATTGCGAATCGAAGCATCAAGCAGCTCGACCATATGGAAGGTGGGCATCGTATCCAGACCCCGTCTTCGCAACCCGCTCATAATCTGCAACAGGCAGCCCGGATTAGCGGAGATAAGCGCCGTAGCCTTAGTCGCGAGAAGGTTCTCTACCTTGCGATCTCCAAGCTCATTTGCAGGCTCGGGATGCAGCAGGTTATAGACACCAGCGGAGCCACAGCAGAGATTCGCCTCTTCCACTTCAACCACATCAAGACCGGGAATCGTGCCCAGCAGTTGACGCGGCTGCTCAAAGACCGACTGCGCATGACGCAGGTGACAGGCATCGTGATACGCCACCCGCATCGGCAGCGCATGACGCGGCGACTGCGCCGGAAGGCTGACCAGAATCTCCGAGATATCCTTACACTTCGCGCTGAAGGCAGCCGCCCGTGCAGCCCACTTGGGATCATCACGCAACAGGTGGCCATACTCCTTCATGGTCGAGCCACAACCGGCCGCATTGATCACAATGGTATCGACATCGGCAGCCTCAAATGCCGCGATCATCGCCCGTGCCATCTCCGAGGCCTGCTCTTCGAGACCCGAGTGGACCATCAATGCGCCGCAGCATCCCTGCACCTGCGGAATCACAACCTCACAGCCTTCAGCCGCCAGCACACGGGCCGTAGCCTCGTTAACATGCTGAAAGAAGACCTGCTGCACACACCCCAGCAGCATCCCCACCCTGCGCCGTTGCGACGACGTAGCACTCACCTTCGCAGGCAGACGACGGAAGAGGTTGTTCGGAACCCAAGGCAGCAGCGCCTCCATGGCTGAGAGCCGCTCCGGCAGCGCCTTCAGGATGCCCGTGCTCCGAACCAGCTTCTGCAAACCGGTCCGCTGATACACCATCATCGGCAGCGCCATCATACGCAGCCTGCCCGAGTACGGAAACGTCGCGAACAGCATCTTGCGGAAGAGCGAATCGCTGGTCTCACGCGGAATATTCCGTTCCACCTGAGCCCGCGCATCTTCAATCAGCTTGCTGTACTGAACCCCCGAAGGGCAGGCCGTCATGCAGGCCATGCAGCCCAGACAGTTATCCATATGTAACTGAAAATGTTCGTCGAGCGGAGCCTCCCCCTTCGACGACTTTTTCATCATGTAGATACGCCCGCGCGGCGAATCCATCTCCTCCCCCCAAAGCACATAGGTGGGGCAAGCAGGCAGACAGAATCCGCAGTGTACGCAGTCGTCGATCAGCTTGGTCTCTGGCGGATGATGCGCGTCGAAGTTAGAAGGCTTGGCTGGTTCCAGTTGCGTCAGATGTGCCATGTCAGATTCCACCAAGGTAGCGGCCGGGGTTGAGAATATGTTGAGGGTCGAAACGCTGCTTGATGGCACGCATCAGAGGCATCGTGTCCGGCAGCGTGCCCCACGGCTCTATCACCGCCTCATCAGGCTGTCGCAGAATCGTCAACGATCCGCGCTTCGCCTCCAACTGCTGTCGCAGATGCACCACCTGATCGGTCGCCGAGACTGGCACACTCAGCGTCATCACCCCAACTGCCTGGGTCACGCAATCGCCGCCCAACTCCCTAACAGCCGCGCTGAAGTGCGCAATATCAGAGGGCATCATCGTGGCCTTCGCAAGCACGCCATCCGCCCGATCAAAGAGCGCCTGCCTCGCATCCCACTCTGCAGAAGAAGCCTCAGAAGCAACGAGCCCCAGCTTCTCGGCCATAGCCGTCACTGCATTGGTCTGGTCGAGCAACACATCAGGCATAGCCACCAGCCCCAGATCCAGGAAAAATCCATCGCCCCCACCACGCACCTGCAACCTCTCGGTGCTCAAATGAGAGTCGAGAATCTGCAACAACAGCGTTCCCAGCAGCCCCACATCCAGCGAGCGCACCACAACACTGCAAGTATGCCGAGGAATGGAGTGCAGCCGAAAGGCAACGTCGGTGATGACCCCAAGCGTACCCATCGCGCCGGTCATCAACTTATGCAGATCATAGCCAGCAACATTCTTGACCACCTTGCCGCCGGTCTTCGCCACCGTGCCGTCCGCGAGCACAATCGTCATCCCGATCACGAGATCGCGCAAGCTGCCATAACGATGGCGCAGGCTACCCGAATCATTCGTCGCCACAATCCCGCCAATCGTCGCCCGATCAGACCACAGCGGATCGAGCGCAACAAACTGACCATGCTGCAAGAGCGCCTCCTGCAGCTTCGACCAGCTACAACCGGCCTCAACGATGCAAGTCATATCCTGCCATGTATGCTCTCGAACCGCAGTAAGACGATCCGTATGCAGGATCAACGCCGCCTTACGTGCACCTCCCCAACCCTGTTTGCTGCCGCTACCCCAGGCCGTCACCGCCATGCCGTATGAGTTAGCCGCGCGCAGCACCGCCGCGACCTCCTCCGTACTGGCAGGCGAGACACTGGTCATCTCGCCCTCAACGCGGACAAACTCCCTGCCGCAGATAGTCATCAAAGCGTCAGTCAGGGATTGCACATTCGTGGAATCAGCCGTCATCTACAGGTCACTCATAGTTGAAGTTGCAATACGTAACAATTAGTGTGTCAAAAGTATTCCGCGATGCCGGCAACCTCAAGCGGATGTGGCGTGTAGTGCCCCGTCTTCTCCCCGCACAGCCGCGGACGCGGAAAAAGCTTATCCGGATTCGAGATATTCTCAGGATCGAACGCACACCGCACTAGTTGCATCGTGTCCAGGTCCGGCTCCGAGTACATATACCCCAGCGCCTGCTGCTTCTCCCTACCCACGCCATGCTCCCCCGTAATCGATCCACCATGATCGACACAAAGGTGCAGAATACGCGTCGATAAATCGACAGCCAGTTCTTCCTGCCCAGGAATAGAAGCGTTATACAACACGATGGGATGCAGATTGCCATCGCCCGCATGAAAGACGTTGGTCACACGCAGCCCAGCCTCAGCCGATATCTCCGCAATCTGCTCAAGAATAATCGGCAGCTTCGTCCGCGGAATCACCCCATCCTGCACGATGTAATCCGGAGCCAGCCGACCCGCCGCAGCAAACGCAGCCTTACGCCCCTTCCACACCAGGAACCTCTCGTTCGCGCTCTGCGCCAACCGATCCTCCCACGCTCCATTCGCGCGGCACAGCTCCCTCACCTGCTTCATCTGCAGATCGACCTCGGCAGCCGGACCGTCCAACTCGATTAACAGCAGCGCCTCGCACTCCGGATAGTTCGGATGCACCGAAGCCTCCGCCGCCTCAATCGACAGCCTATCCATAATCTCCATCGCCGCCGGAAGAATCGCCGCCGCGATGATATCCGAAACAGTCTGCCCCGCCTGCGCGATCGTGTCATAAGCAGCCAGCAACACCTGTACGGTCTCGGGCTTCTTCACGATACGTAGCGTCACCGCCGTCACCACCCCCAGCGTCCCCTCCGACCCCACAAAGACACCGGCCAAGTCGTACCCCGGAGCATCCACCGTCGACGCCCCAAAGTGCATTGCCTCGCCCGTCGGCAGCACCACATCAAGCCCCAGCACATGCGTCGTCGTAAAGCCGTACTTCAGGCAGTGCGCTCCCCCCGCGTTCTCAGCCACGTTGCCGCCAATCGTACAGACACTCTGCGAAGACGGGTCGGGCGCATAGAAGTACCCCGCAGCCGAAACCTTCTGCGTCACATGCGCGTTGATGACTCCCGGCTGAACCGTGATCCTCTGGTTCTCGAGATCCACATCAAGAATCCTGTTCATGCGCGCAAAACCGATCACGATGCCATGCGCATCTGGCATCGCACCACCCGAGAGTCCCGTCCCCGCACCCCGCGCGACGAATGGAATCTTATGCTTCGCACAGATCTTGACGACCGCCTGCACCTCTGCAGCCGAGCGCGGCAGCACCACAGCACAAGGAAGCGTCCGCAACGCAGCCAGCCCATCGCACTCATACGTCTGCAACTGGTTAGCCTCGACGATCAGGCCATCCTTACCCACAGCCTCTACAATCTCGGCGAGCACAGCACCGGAGAGAGATGATCCACTCGACTTAGCCGCCTCTAGAGTTGCTGTCGCCATCCTACCCTCACCTTCGCACTACATCATCCAAGCCGCAGATAGTTCAATTGGTAAACAATCTACTCAGAGAATTACTTTCTCTATTCCACCAGACGTGCATAAACATACGGCCCTTCAGGAATTAGTGCAACCCTTGCATTCTCCGGAAGACCTTCGAGCACCGTCGACACCGCATCGCTCAGAGAATCAAACGTATTTGTACCCAGGCTTCCGAGGTCCGTCTTCTCCACCCCGGGAGTATAGAAGAACACTTCATTCTTCGTCCCAATCAGAGCCAGCTTCTCCAACTGCCACTGATCCGCCACCACCGGCGTCTCGCGAATCTCTTCGAGATACCCTTCAAAACTCACCAGACTCCGCAGCTTCTCCGCGAACTCCGGCGAGCCGATCCCCTCCGAGCACTCGCCCAGCGTCAGTATCCTCCCACCCGGCTTCACGACATGCTGCGCGGCAGTAACACCCTTGATCGTCTGATAGAAAGTAAGATCCAGCGGATGCCCCGCGGCACTGGTAATCACCACATCTGCCAGCCCCGTCAACTTCTCCAGCGAGGTCCGCCGCAAAAACTCCACGCCAGCCGCGTGCGCCGCCACCGGCTCACCAGCAAAGACGCCCGATATCTGACGATCGTGGGTCAAGGTCACATCCAGCATAAAGTCATGCCGAGCCATTCCCGCCAGCTCGATCAACTCAGCATGCAGCGGATTACCCGCAGTCGAACCCTCCGTAGCCATCGGCTCCCGCATAAACTTCGGCGAATGAATCACCTTGATCGTCTGCTGCCCAGCCACACCCGGCGTCACCAGCTTCCGCCCGCCGGAGAACCCAGCCATCAGGTGCGGCTCAATAAATCCCAGGGTCAGGTGCAGGTCCGCAGCCATAAAGCGCTCGTCGATATAGACCGGCGTGCCACTCCTGCTGTTACCAAGAAACCGATGCTCCTCCCCCGCCTTCGCATCATGGTTCACTACGCGATAGCTCGACGCAATCTCCGGACCGACGATGCTGCGAATCTCATCCTCAGTAGCGCCCCGATGCAGCCCCGTCGCAATCAGGATCGTAATTCCATCTACCGGAATTCCTCCCTCATGCAGTCGCCGCAGCAACGGCGGCAGCGTCAACCGATTAGGAGCAGGCCGAGTAATATCGCAGACCGAGATAGCAGCCGTATTCTTGCCCCGCGCCATTTCCAGCAGCGGCGGCCCCGCCACCGGATGATCCAGCGCAGCCTCCAGCGCAGCCGCCACATCGGGCACTGCCGCGGCCGTACGGCTCTCGATCACCTCATACCTGGGGCCATCGGGCAAGGCCACCGCGATGCCCTGCTTTCCGAATGCGAAGCGAACCTCTGTCATCTCAAGCCCTCAATATGCGCCACGCCATGCGGCAAATTGTTTCCAGTTCGAAGATCAAACCAACCGCCACAACTGTCAGATTGTCTGACAACGAATCATCATACTTCGGAAACCCATTCACATTGAAGTTTTTTCCATATTCGCAAGCCGGTCCGATGGTCTGATGAAGCGGGGGGTTTACAGTAGTCTCATTCACACCCGATAATAAGCGGGCTTCCACCACACCTACAGGTTACCTATGCTCATGATCCCTGCGACGACGCTCTCTCCTTTCGCACTTTGCGCAGCGCTCCCGCTGCAGTGGCAACAGAGCTACGACCCGACCCATCACTGGTGGCTATCCACCTTGTTTGCCGCACTGCCTCTGCTCGCGCTCCTCATCGCGCTGCTAGGCCTGCGCATGAAGGCCCACCTCTCGGCTCTGGTGGCCCTTGCCGTCGCCATCATTGTAGCCCTCGGCCTCTTCCACATGCCCGTCGGCCTGGCCTCGCTTGCCACGCTCTACGGAGCCGCCTACGGCCTCTTCCCTGTTTTCTGGATCATCTTCCCCGTCATCTTCCTCTACCAGCTCACCATCCGCGCCGGCCGCTTCCAGCTCCTGCAGGACTGCCTCGTCGGCGTCACCGAGGACAGCCGCCTGCAGCTCCTCCTCATCGCCTTCGCCTTCGGAGCCTTCTTCGAGGGAGCCTCCGGCTTCGGCACCCCTGTAGCCGTCTGCGGAACCATCCTCATCGGCCTTGGCTTCGCCCCACTCGAAGCCGCCGGTCTCGCGCTCCTCGCCAATACAGCCCCCGTAGCCTTCGGAGCCCTCGGCACCCCCGTCATCGCGCTCGGCGGAGTCACCGGACTCAACACACTTCTCCTCACCCGCGTCATCGCCGCGCTGCTCACTCCCTTCTGCGTCATCGTTCCCTTCTGGCTCATCTGGGCCTATGCGGGCTTCAAGCGCATGATCGAGATATGGCCCGCCATCCTGCTCACCGGCGTCACCTTCGCCCTCACGCAACTCCTTATGGCCACCTTCCACGGTCCCTGGCTGGTCGACATCACCGCCTCCGTCGTCACCATCGCCGTGCTGGTACTCTTCCTCCGCTTCTGGCGTCCGAAGACCATCCTCACCACCGCCCGCGAGACCGTCGCCCACCGCACTGACAACTCCGCCCGCCAGGCTGGCCACGTCATCCGCCGCGCCGCGCTCCCCTGGGTTATCCTGGCTGTCTTCGTCACCATCTGGGGCTCGCCCAGCATCGAGCGCGCCATCTCTGCCGCGACCACCCTCCTCATCCCCGTCCCCGGCCTCAACAAGGTAGTCTTCCGTATGCCGCCCGCCGTTCCCACCATGACCGCCGAGGCCGCAGTCTTCAACTTCAACTGGCTCTCGGCCACCGGCACCGGCATCCTCATCGCCGCCATCATCGCGGCCCTCCTGATGAAGCTAAAGCCCAAGGACATCGTCGAAGTCTTCGGCAAGGCAGCCTACAGCACCCGCTTCACCATGATCACCATCGCCTCCCTCATGGGCCTGGGCTTCCTCACCCGCTTCTGCGGCCTCGACGCGACACTAGGACTAGCCTTCGCTCGCACCGGCGTCCTCTACCCCTTCTTCGGCACCATGATTGGCTGGCTCGGCACCGCCTCCACCGGCTCCGACACCTCCTCCAACGTCCTCTTCGGCAGCCTGCAAAAACTAACCGCTCAACAACTCAATATCTCCCCCTACCTGATGACCGGCGCCAACTCCGGCGGCGGCGTCATGGGTAAGATGGTCGCGCCACAAAGCGTAGTCGTAGCCAGCACAGCCACCGGCTGCTACGGCAAAGAGGGCAGCATCATCCGCTTCGTCATACTGCACAGCCTCGCACTCACCTGCCTCATGGGCCTGTTGGTCTCGCTGGTCGTCTACTCCCCTACCCTCACCAAGCTGCTACTTCAATAGGAGAGCATCCACTTCTGTCGTTACCATCGCTGTTGTCATTGTCATTGCTGTTGCTTGTTTTCTTGGTTGTCATTCAGGAGCGAAGCGGAGGAATCTGCTTCTGCCTTTGTCGTTGCTGTTGTTTTTGCCGTTGCCGTTGCCTCTGTTCTTGCCGTTGCTTCTGGGGTAGGTCCGGGCTTTAGCCCGGACATTTAAAACCCGCACCGATGCGGGCTTTAGCCCCCGAGGTATGCTTTCTTCAACGCCACCCAGAACATCGAGGGACATCTAAAAAGCGCGGGCCGTCTCTCCTCAGGAGAGACGGCCCGCGCTTGCTATTACTGTAAAAAGCCTAAGCAGCCGCATGCTCCTCTGCCAACACCCGCTGATAAGCCGGAACCGTAAGGAAGTCGATAAACTTATCTCCCCGGATCAGCTCCCGCATCATCGCCGCCGCGTTCACATAAGCCTTGTACCGCTCCCCATCGACGGTAGCCTTAGCCTTCTCCAGTTCCTCATCGATCATCGTGTCGCAAAGCTCCGCCGTCACCTCACGACCATCGACGAGCTTCGCATGATGATGCACCCACTGCCAAAGCTGCGCCCGGCTGATCTCCGCCGTAGCCGCGTCCTCCATCAGGTTGAAGAGCGGCACGCACCCGATTCCGCGCAGCCACGCCTCCACATAACCCAACCCGACGGCGATATTCTGCCGCAGCCCAGCCTCCGTGCACGTACCCACAGGAACCTGCAACAGATCCGCCGCGGTCACATGATAATCCGGCAGTTGCTTATCGATCTGGTTCGGCTGCGGCATCACGCGGTTGAAGACCTCGAGCGCAATCGGCACCAACCCTGGATGCGCCACCCACGTCCCATCATGCCCATCGGTAGCCTCGCGCTCCTTATCCGCGCGCACGCCCGCAATCGCCTTCTCATTGGCCTCAGGATCGTTCTTGATCGGAATCAGCGCGCTCATCCCGCCCATCGCGCTCACGTTGCGATGATGACAAGTCTTAATAGCCAGCTTCGAGTAACTGCGCATAAAGTGCGTCGTCATCGTCACCTGTCCGCGATCCGGCAGCACCATGCTGGTATCCCCCGCAAACTTCTTGATGTACGAGAAGATGTAGTCCCAACGCCCGCAGTTCAGCCCAGCCGAGTGGTCCTTCAGCTCATAAAGAATCTCATCCATCTCGAAGGTCGCAAGAATCGTCTCGATCAGGACCGTAGCCTTGATCGAACCCGGCTTCACGCCCAGCTTGCTCTCAGCCTCGACAAAGATGTCGTTCCACAGCCGAGCCTCCAGATGGCTCTCCATCTTCGGCAGGTAGAAGTAAGGTCCGGACCCACGCGCCAGCAACTCCTTGGCGTTATGGAAGAAGTAAAGCGCAAAGTCGAAGATACCGCCGCTCATCGGCTCGCCATCGACCACCACATGCGCCTCATCCAGATGCCACCCGCGCACGCGCACAAAGAGCACCGCCGGATTCTCGATCAGCTTATAGTTCTTCCCGGTCTTCTCATCGGTAAACGTAATCGTCCGCCGCACAGCGTCGTACAGATTGACCTGCCCGTCGATCACGTTATGCCAGGTCGGCGTGGTCGAGTCCTCAAAGTCCGCCATGAAGACCTTCGAGCCCGAGTTCAGCGCATTGATAATCATCTTCCGATCCACCGGCCCGGTGATCTCGACGCGCCGATCGAGCAGGTCCGCCGGCAGCGGAGCAACGCTCCACTCCGCCGCGCGAATCTCCGCCGTCTCGGGCAGAAAGTCGGGCTTCACCCCGGCATCGAGAAGCGCCTGGCGCTCAACACGCTTGGCCATCAGCTCCTTGCGCCGTCCGTTGAACTTGCGCTGCAGCTCCACGGCAAACGCTACCGCCTCCGGAGTCAAAATCTCCGCGTACTTCTCCGTAATCGCACCTAAAATCTCAACGCCGTTCCCGAAATCGCTCATCGCAGATTCACCTTTGCTCAGAATATACATCTGAATGTCAGACCAATATAGTACAAAACCACATCACCCGCGTAGTCTCCCAGCAGTGTACTCCCACTACCCCCCTCTTGGCATCCCCGCCCGTTTTTCTACCGAAAAAAGCGACAAGGCCAGCCGAATCGGCTGGCCCATCGAAAATCGAATCAACGATTTCTACTTCACGGTAAAGGGATACTCCCCCTCCATCCGGTGGCTATCGGGAGCGACCGCGATCCAGTGCACATAGTACGTGCCCGGAGCCAGCGTCGGCAGCGGCAGCGTCATATGCTTTGCATCCGCCGGGTCGAGCACCGAGTGCTCCTTGCTGAGCACCGCGCCCTTCTCATCGGTCAGCGAGAGCGAGCTGAACTTGCCTTCCAGCGGTTCGGTAAACACCACCGAAACCTGCGTCGGCGCGCTTACGGTGGAGTTCTTATCCGGCGACATCTCCTTCGGCCGCGAGTGCGCGAAGGCCGGAATAGCCGACAGAAGAAGCGTCAATACGGCGGCGGAGCGAATACGCTGCATCATGGGTAGATCTCCTTGAAAAAATAATGGACTGAATACCTCGTAGAAAGAGACGGAGAAAAAGCTATGCCCTTACCGACTCAGAGGGCGGTAATGGTGAACTCAGCGACATAGAGCTGCGTGCCGCCATGAAACTGAAGCCACAGCTTATAAGTGCCCGGCTCGCGCAGCGCCAGGTGCAGCATCATGTCCGAGGGCGAAGGTCCATTCTCCGGCATCGGCGGCGGGTCCTTGCTCATGTCCATCATCATCTGGTCCGACGCCATCGGATGCGCATGAACATACGATAGATCCTTCGTATTCAAAAACACCGCATGAGCCGGAGACCCCAGATAAGGATGCAGGTCGGTAGCAGGCTTCCCGTCCTTCAGAATATTGATGTCCACCATGCTCATCGCACCCGAGCGCAGCCTTACGCTGCTCAGATCGACCTCATACGGTCCCACCTGCACGCCCATCCCCGTAGGCGGCAGCGTGCGCACATCCGAGCTGGTCCCGCCCACGTTCAGAGCAAACCGAAACACCTGATGATTGAGCTGATTCGGCAACCCGTCCGTATAGACGAGATAAGTCCCCTTCGCCGGAAACACCTGCGTCAACACCAGATGCCCATCCGGCCCCAGAGTCGGATGCAGATGCATAAAGGTCTTGAAGTCATTGCTGACCACGACCACATGCATCTTCTTCGTCATCTCGGTCTGGTAGCTCTTGATCGGCGCAGCCCGGTTCGGCTCCGTCATCCAGAAGTCCAGCTTCTGCTTCAGTGGATTGCCGGGCGCGGGCGTAGCCTTCAGGTGCGCCTCGGTCTGCGCGGTCTGGCCCTGCAGCGCAAACACTCCCTGCAAGACCTGCTGCGCCTGCACCGCAACAGCATTAACGCCAAAGAGCGCCAGCAAGGCAGCACTCCGAACCACCCCACTCCAGTTGGAGCGATATTGTCTTACCCCGATACACACATCAGAACTGACTTGATTCATATGTGGCCTCCGTAATGAACTTATGTCTGAAACATCGTTGCCACTCTGCAAATGGGAGGGGAGTCTGCGGAGCGAAAAGCTATCCATCAAAAGCCAACAGATGCTACAAAAAACAGGCCCGAATAGAGAGGAATGCCTTGTGCTGTTTGACCAGCGCCTGGAGGGGGTTAGGAGAAGCGAAGGAAGGAGAAAAGAGGGTAAAGAAAAGTACTAAGCAAGAAAACCATGCGACGGCGGCCCGCGTTTACGCCGCGAGCGATCCAGCGCAATGCGCGCCCGAGCCTCTGCCTGCGTCTGCATGGCCGCATGAGTGACGGCCCCTGCAAAGAACATCTCAACACGATCGAGCGTGAGATCCAGATGATCGGAGGGGCTGACCGCATTGAAAAGGGCCACCGAGCAACGCGAATCAGCCACAAGCCGAACCGGCTGATTCGACATCTCATCCTGAGCCATTACAGCCTTCATCGCCGTCACGCACCGATGAGCCCCGCTCCTGCGGCAACAGGCATGAACACCAGGCTGGGTCTCCGGGCTCAGCGCAAACAGGGGCGTAATCAGCGGAAGGCCGAAGAGGACCACCAAAGATAGAGCGAGGAGACGCCGCACGGCCTGAGTCTACCGCATGATCGCGCAAAAGCAATTCGGCATTTACAAAAAAAAATCACGTAGATTTCATCTACTACCCGCCCGTTTGCCACTCCTGCAACGCCCTCATCGCAAAATGAACGTGGAAGAGGTCGCTTCTGCTTTGCCGTTGCTCTTGCCGTTGCCTGTTTTCTTGGTTGTCATTCAGGAGCGAAGCGGAGGAATCTGCTTCTGTTTTTGCCGTTGCGGTTATTCTTGCTGTTGCTTTTGTTCTTGCCGTTGCTCTTGCCGCTGCTCTTGCTTTTGCCGTTGCTCTTGCCGCTGCTCTTGCTTTTGCCGTTGCTGTTGCTGTTGCCTCTGGGCGACTGGAGGGCATCCATCACGCCGAGCGTGTTGCTCTTGCCGTTGCTGTTGCTTCTGGGGTAGGTCCGAGCTTTAGCCCGGACATCCAAACCCACCACCAACGCGGGCTTTAGCCCCGAGGCACGCTTTCCTCTCCCCCCTCAAAGAACATCCCCACCCATTGAAGCCGCGGCTCCCCTTAAAACGTCCAATCCACAGAGGCCCCCATGCACCTTCTCCCCCGCATCCTGCGTTACGCCGCCGCCCTCGCCCTGACCACCACCCCCCTCCTCGCCCAATCCCCTCTCCTCACCGGCTACTTCCCCCAGTGGGGCCTCTACGACCAGCCCCAGTACCTGGTCAAAGACCTCGTCACCGCCCACGGCGCGTCCATGCTCGACCAGGTCAACTACGCCCAGGGCTTCGTCACCAACGGCCGCTGCTCCATCGCCGACCCCAACGCCGACCTCAACTACACCTTCACCGCCCAACAGAGCGTCGACGGCGTAGCCGACACCCCCACCCAGCCTCTCCGCGGCCACTTGAACCAGTTCGTCAAGCTAAAACGCCTCTACCCGCACTTAAAGCTGGTCCTCTCCCTCGAAGGCCGCGCCTCCGACTTCGCCGCCGACGCCCAGCCCGAGAACCGCGCCGCCTTCGTCTCCTCCTGTGTCGACCTCTTCCTCAAGGGCAACCTAGCCCCCGGCGTCCACGTCCCCGGCCTCTTCGACGGCATCGACATCGACTGGGAGTTCCCCCGCGACGAGGACACCGCCAACTTCATAGCCCTCCTAGCCGAGTTCCGCCGCCAGTTCGACGCCCTCCGCCCCGGCCTGCTGTTAAACATCGCCGTAGGCCACAGTCCCCGCATGGCTGGAGCTACCGACGGCAACATGTCCGCCATCAGCGCCCTAGTCGATCAGGTCGGCCTCATGACCTACGACTACACCGGCGGCTGGAGCCAGACCACCGGCTTCCTCGCCCCCTTCTCCACCTCACCCGACCGCCCCTACGGCACCGTCCAGCGCAGCATCCAGGCCTACCTCGCCGCCGGAGTCCCCGCCTCCAAACTCATGGTCGGCGTACCCTTCTACGGCTACGGCTGGCGTCTGGTCCCCGAAGAGAACAACGGCCTCTTCCAGGAGGGCGAGCCCATCCGCGGCGACCGCCCCTACCGATATATCGAGACCCTCATCCCCCACTCCCGCGTCTTCCGCGAGCCTGACTCCCAAAACCCCTGGCTCTTCGACGGCGACGCCTTCTGGACCTACGACGACCCCGCCTCAGTCCGGCACAAGGCCGACTACGCCACCCAGCAGCACCTCGGCGGCCTCATGATCTGGGAGCTAGGCGAAGACAACGCCACCGCCACCCTCCTCGAATCCGCCTACCAGGGCCTCCATTCCACCTCCACCGCCTCAGCCGAACCCCACCAGCACCCCGCCGCCACTGCCCCAGCCACCACTATCCGTTAAACGACGATGGCCGCCACCCGCAGGCAACGGCCATCGCCAACCCTATTAAACCGTCTCATCATCAATCACGCCATCGGGCGCATTCTTCTTCACCGACTCAATCCCATTATCCCGCGCCGTCTCCGAGCTATAGCTCTCGCTCGAACCGATAATCTCGCCATTAGCGGCCTTCAGGTTGAAGCGCGGATGCCCGCTCTTGTCGACCTTCTTCTCATAGCGCGCATCGATTGGCGCGTTCTTCTTCACCGATTCGATCCCGTTCAGCGCAGACGCCTTCGCCTTGTACAACTCGCTGCTAAGAATGATCTCCCCGTTCCCGGCCTTCAGGCTGAAGTGGAACTGACCGTCGGAGGACTTCTTGATTACGAATTTACCCGCCATCTTGTACCTCATTCTTATCCAAGGGTTAAGTTACATTGCGCACTTAGGATGAACCGCCCAGGCGGAGAAAGTCCATCATTTAAATCGACAATTGCAGAAAGATTCGTTATCCACCCCACCCTCAACCGGGAAGCACACAACTCCCCTGCCACGATAACCGTTGCCTCTTTTCTTGGTCGTCATTCAGGAGCGAAGCGGAGGAATCTGCTTCTGTTGTTGTCGTTGCTTCTGAGGTAGGTCCGGGCTTTAGCCCGGACATCAAAATCCTCCACCGATGCGGGCTTTAGCCCCCGAGGTATGCTTTCTTCAACCTGGCCACAACTCCGGGAACCCCGTGTCTCGCTTCTAAGACATGAGTTCCCACGAATCTGACGGATACCGCACTTCAATCAGGAGTAAAGATGGTGACCCAGGCAGGAGTCCAACCTGCGACCTTCGCGTTAGGAGTGCGCTGCTCTATGCAACTGAGCTACTGGGCCACTTTGCCTAGTGTAGCGCATAGCCGGTGGTAAACTAGAGCTACTATTATGGCCGCGATTGACCGTAGAAAATCCGTAAGTGTGATGGTGGGCGGGGTCCGCATCGGCTCCGATGCGCCCGTAGTCGTCCAGTCGATGACCAACACCGACACCGCCGACGTCGAGAGCACCGTCCAGCAGATCGCCGCGCTCGCCCGCGCCGGTTCCGAGATGGTCCGCATCACCGTCAACAACGACGAGGCCGCCAAAGCCGTTCCCTACATCGTCGAAGGCATCGCCGCCAAGGGCTGGAACACGCCCATCATCGGCGACTTCCACTACAACGGCCACCTCCTTCTCCGTAAATATCCCGACTGCGCCCGCGCCCTCGCCAAGTACCGCATCAACCCCGGCAACGTCTCCATCGGCCGCAAGGACGACGACAACTTCCGCACCATGGTCGAAGCCGCTGTCGAGTACCAGAAGCCCGTCCGCATCGGCGTCAACTGGGGCTCGCTCGACCAGGCCTTGTTGACCAAGATGATGAACGAGAACTCCCTCCTGGCCGAGCCGCTCGACGCGCGCGACGTCATGATGGAGGCGATGGTCGTCTCCGCACTCGACAACGCCGCCGCCGCCGAACGTTACGGCCTGCGTCGCGACCAGATCATCCTCTCGGCCAAGGTCTCCGGCGTCCGCGACCTCGTAGACGTCTACACCGAGCTGGCCAGCCGCTGCGACTACTCCCTTCACCTCGGCCTCACCGAGGCGGGCATGGGTATGAAGGGCATCGTCGCCTCCACCGCCGGTCTCAGCCCGCTGCTCCTCTCCGGTATCGGCGACACCATCCGCGTCAGCCTCACCCCCACCCCCGGCGGCGACCGCTCCGAAGAGGTCCGTTGCGGCCAGCAGATCCTGCAATCGCTCGGCATCCGCAGCTTCATGCCGCAGGTCACAAGCTGCCCCGGCTGCGGCCGCACGACGTCCACCTACTTCCAGAAGCTGGCCGAAGACATCCAGGGCTACCTGGTCGAGTCGATGCCCGAGTGGAAGAAGTCTTACCCCGGCGTAGAAGAGCTAAAGCTGGCAGTGATGGGCTGCATCGTCAACGGCCCCGGCGAGAGCAAGCACGCCAACATCGGCATCTCCCTCCCCGGCACGTTTGAAGACCCCAAGGCCCCGGTCTACGTAGACGGCAAGCTCTTCACCACTCTCAAGGGAGACCATATCGTCGAAGAGTTCCAGGTCATCCTGGACGAGTACGTGCAGAAGCGTTACGGCAACGGCCAACCCCTCACCACCCCTTCCGCCGAAGCCCCTATCTTCGCCGTCCTCCCCTAATCAAACCTCAGCCCCTTCAATACGCCCATGCCTCCCCCAAGGCATGGGCTGATCTATTCCTCGCGACCTATCTGCTATCCGTCTGACCACCGCTGCCGACCTGCTGCCGACACAAAGCGCCAACGGCGCGCCCTATACCAGCCTAGGGCGAAGCCCTAGGTAATCGTCGCGGGCGGAACATGAGGGCTGAAGGCCCGGCCTATCCTTACCTCAATCCCACATGTACCGCTCATCGAACTCCACACCATACCGTTTCAAAAACGCTCGGAACTCATCCTGAAACGTCTGCTTTCGGTGGTGAACTTTCTGACCGTCGATATACCCGATCAACGCATTCAAATCCGCTGGGCCAACAGAAAACACGCCATACCCACGCTGCCAGGCAAACTTCGCCAGACGCGGTGACTGCGTCTTACCCCACTTGGACGAAGACACCTTCAACTGTTCCACAATCTCCGCGACGGTCGCCGTGCGCGGCATACGCAGAGCCAGATGAACGTGGTCCGCAACTCCACCCACGCGGAAACACTCGCACTCGGCATTACGAGCAACTGTAGCCAGGTAGGCGTAGAGATTGGGACGTAGATCATCGTTGAGGACAGGCATACGATCCTTCGTACTAAAGATCACATGGACGAGCAGAAACGCGAGCGATTGAGCCATCGCGGTGATTATAGATCGAGCCTTCAGCCATCATGTTCCCAGCCCTACTTACCTCTCCCCAAACAAAATTCCCACCCCACCCCGCACTATGCGACGATACGGGCAGATGCCCCACGCCCCCGAGCCCGAGAGCCACCAACTCTCCCGCCAACTCGCCCTACGCGACCTCGTCCTAACCCAGATCCTGACCGTAGTAGGCAGCTCCTGGGTAGGCGTAGCCGCCGGACTAGGCCGCGCCCAGGCCCTGGTCTGGATCGCCGCCATGACCCTCTTCTACCTGCCGATGGCGGTCTCGGTCTACTTCCTCAACCGCGAGATGCCGCTGGAAGGAGGTCTCTACGTCTGGGCCCGCACCGCCTTCGGTGACGCCGGAGGCTTCATGACCGCCTGGAACATCTGGGCCTACGGCCTCGCAACGATGGCCGCGATCCTCTTCCAGATTCCCAGCGAAGCCGCCTACATGCTCGGCCCCTGGGCCTCTTCCCTACCGGAAAACCACCTCTTCGTCTTCACCCTCCTGGCCCTCCTCCTCGCCGGACTAGCCCTCTCGGCGGTCCGTGGCCTAGCCCTCGGCAAATGGATCCACAACATCAGCGGAGCCGCGATGCTGACCGTCTTCGCCCTCCTCATCGGCACCCCGCTCTGGGCCATCGCGCACCGCCAGCCGATCCACTACGCAGCCCTGGCCATGCACCTTCCCCACCCCGACCTCGTCTCGCTCGCCCTGATGGGCCAGATGTTCGGAGCCATGTCGGGCCTCGAGTACGTAGCCATCCTGGCAGGCGAGACCAACTCCCCTAGCCGCGACATAGGCCGCTCCGTGGTCATCGCATCGCCCATCATCTGCGCCATGTTCATCTTCGGCACCGGCTCGGTCGTGGCCTTCCACGAGCTGCACCCCAACATCGCCATCAACTACATCGCCCCCATCCCCCAGACCCTGCGCCAGGCCCTCGGCGATCGAGGCCTCTCCAGCTTCATAGCAGGCGTGGCAATCCTGCTCCTGCAAATCCGCATCCTCGGCGCAGCGAGCTTCCTCTTCACCGGCGTCACCCGCCTCCCCATGACAGCGGGCTGGGATGACCTGATCCCGGAGTGGTTCTCACGCCTGCACCCCACCTACCGCACCCCCACCAACTCGATATGGTTAGGAACCGCAATCGTAGCGGGATTACTGCTCTTCGCCAGCGCGGGCGTCAAGGCGGCAGAGGCCTTTCAAGTCCTCAACAACGCAGCTTCAGAGCTTTACTCGCTGGCCTATCTCGCCATGTTCGCGATCCCCATCGTCGGCGCAAAGCTCTTGCGTAAGCGCCTGCCCGGCTGGGTTAAAGTAACCTCGGCGGCAGGCTTCTTAACCACCTCGTTCACTTTCCTGCTGACCGCCTATCCCTTCGTCGATGTGGTCGACGCCAGAACCTACGCGGTCAAGATTCTGGGGACGACGGCGATCGCCAATGGGATCGGGTTCATCTTTTATCGGGTCCGTCGAAGTAAAACCGGCACTCTCAATGGCGCACGTTAAGGGCCAAATCCACACCGTTCCAACACCGTGTTTTACCGTCACAAAACCGCGTTCTATCCATCGTTTTCGACACGGTGGTGCAACGGTGCGACACGGGCTCCAAGGAAGAGCAGAACCGCCGCAACCAGCAGCGTAATCAACGTAACTCCAAGCCCCGTAGCCAGCGTGCTGCGATCCGAGACCATGCCGATGATCTTGGGCGAGGGCGTATCTCCCAGAGCATGAATCAGGAATAACTCCAGCGCAATCGCAGTCGAACGAACCCCTGCAGGCACAGCATTGATGATGGCCGCGTTCAACGGCCCTGTCCCCAGAAAAATCAGGAACATAGCCACCGCCAGCGCCGGAAGCATCGTCGCACGAGGCCCAAAGAAACAAAGCAGCGCCGGAGGCACGGCCAGGGCCGCCGACCACGCCGAGACCAGGTAAAGCGCGCTGTGGTTGCGGCGCAGCCACAACTGAGCCAGCCAACCGCCGACTGCTGTTCCCCCGAGTCCACCGCCAGCCGTGATAGCTCCGAGCGTGATGCCTACTGAGCTGGACGAGAAGCCGCTGCGTTCGAGGAAGGACGGCATCCAGGCCGAGATGCCGCCGAGCGAGAAAGTGACCATCGCCATGCCCAGCGTGGCATAGAGATATGGGGCATTGGAGGCAAGGTCGAGAGCGCTCAAGAATGCGCGTTTTACGGGGTTTTTCTCGTTGCTATGAGCTTCGACCGCGGCTTCCTCGTCGCTGGCTCCGCGGGCTGGCTCCTTCATCAGCAGCAGGATAAGAAACGCTATAAGAATGCCGGGGACGGCTGAGACATAAAACGGCATCCTCCAGCCGTAGCGGCTGCCGACCAGCTCGCCGATCAGGTAGCCGAGCGCCGCTCCTACGGGGATGGCGGTGTAGAAGATGGTGAGGACGCGGTTGCGCTGGTCTTCGGGGTAGAAGTCAGCCAGAAGGGCAGGGGCGAAGATGCCGAGGGACGCCTCGCCGATACCTAAAATGGCGTGGCGGAAGATCAACGAGTCGAAGGTGTGAACGGTGCCGGTGAGGATGTTGATGGCGCTGATGAGCAGCGCGCAGGCGACGATGAGGGGCTTGCGCGGCAGGTGGTCTCCCAGCCAGCCGGTGGCTGGGGCCGCGAGCATGTAGGTGAGGAAGAACCAGAAGGTCAGCGAGCCGATGTGCGAGTCGGAGACCTGGAACTCGCGCTTGACCAGCTCCTGCACGCCGGGCAGGATGTAGCGGTCGATGTAGTTAACGAAGTTCAGACAGGTGAGCAGGACCAGGGCAAGGGTGGCCCCGGCGATCGCACGTGTGGGGTTGGAGGCTGGTTTGGAGGTGGCGGCCATCTGTGGGGAAGGATAGCAGGTGAGGGGTACAGGATGGTTAGCGGCATGCCGGAATGGGCGAAGCCCCACTCATCGCGATCAGGCTGCGATGGATGGGGCTTCCGAGGTGATGAAGCTCAGTGGATCGGTTAGTTGACCGTGAGCGTCAAGGTTGCGGATGCGGTAATTGCGGCATTCGCTGAGTCCGTGCCGGTCACGGTCACGGGATAGGTCCCTGCGGCAATATTCGTCGATGTCGTCGTCGATGTGGAGACGGGGGTGGAAGATCCGCAACCTGAGAGCGACAGTGCCAGCACGCCCAGCAGGCAGATGGTCAGCAGAGACCATCCGGTGCGGGAGCTGCGGCGACGCAGGAAGCCGAATGCGAGTAGTCCGGCCAGGGCGACACCCAACGGGGCCGACTTGTACGGAGAGCTGCCAGGAACATCGGCAGGAGATTGCAGGCTGCCGGTCAGCAGTACGCGCTTCACCTTTCCCGTCGATCCGACCGCCGATGCGCTCGCGCAGGTGGCGCTGGTCGAGAGGGTAAGAGCCGCCGTAACCTGAGCGGTTCCGGTTACGGAGACGCTGTTGATCGCAGCGCAGGCATTGGCGAGCGCGGTGCTGGAGGTGGATACCTGCCAGTTGACCGTACCCGTGTAACCGCCGCTCGGAGTGACAGTTACGGTAGAAGTTCCAGTGCCGCCGGACGTGACAGTAACGTTGGTGGCCGCCAGGCTGAAAGATGCTCCCACAATGAGATCGATCGTAGAAGTCGATCCGGCGTAGATGCTGTCGCCCGAGTAGGTTGCGGCGATGACGTGTGACCCGGCAGTCGTCGAGGAGAAGGTGTAGGTCGCAGTGCCGTTCGAAAGCGTCGGAGAAGAGCTTGCAGCTGTGCCGTCGACGGTGATCGAGACAGTTCCGGTTGGGACGGTGGCCTGAGTGCTGGAGCCGGGAGCGACGGTGATGGTGATGGTATCGCTGGCACCGGAAGCGGGCGTGGTCGTCGCGGCCGAGAGCGTGGTGGTCGAAGCTGCGAGCGTCGAAGCGCTCGATGTGGGCCATGCCGTGAGCAGGTTGTAGAGGTCGATGGAGCCCAGCCCCGAAGCCTCGTCGTAGCCGGTCCCGGCAGAGTAGCCGGCAGATCCGGCGGCGGTGCAGGTCAGGGTGCTGGCGGGAGTGGTGGGAAGGTCGTAGGTGGCTCCCGGAGCGCATGCATTGCTTCCGCTGGTGATGTCGTGAAAGGCCGTGGCGTAGGTGCTGGAGCTTGCAGCCAGGGTGTAGAGCGTGGGGTTGATGAGACCCTGGCCGCTGGAGTTCTTGCTTTGGTTGATGATGGCGAGCATACCCGCGAAGATGGGGGCGTCGAAGCTGGTTCCGCCCGCTACGGTGAGGCTGGTGTTCGAGGAGTCGCGGAAGCCGTTCGAGCAGCTACCAGTGACGCCGGTGGCGTTCGTATCGCTGCTGCAATAGAGGTAGCCGGCGTTCGCGGGGGAGGCGTCGAGGGAGATATCCGGCACCAGGCGAGCGGTTCCCGAGGGGATGCCTGCGATCCCGGCCTGCCAGCTCGGTCGCGATGTTAAGGTGCTCACGCCTCCTCCGCCGGAGCTGAGGCCATTGCCGGTGCTGGTGGCATTCGCTGGGGAGCTATCGTTCCAGACCTGCTCGGGGATGTACTTGAGCGCGGAGCTGATGGTGTCGGAACTGCCTTGGGCGCTGAAGTAGGTGTTATTAGTGGTGGCGACGGCGGAGGCGGGAAACTCGGTACCGCCCATGCCAGTGACATACTGGCTGCTCGCTGGGAAGTCGACTGCCAGGGCGGTGCGCTGGGCCGTGGTGAGATTGGTGTTTTCGGCGCAGTCGGCGGAGCCGTCGTCGCCGGCGGCGGAGATGATGGTCTGGCCCTGGGCGGTGGCCTGCGCAAAGACGCTGTTGAGCGAGTTGTAGTCACTGGAGCCCAGGTCCGTCTCGCAGTCGCCGTAGCTGATGCTGAGGATGGGAGCGATCTTATTGTCGATGGCATACCCAAGGGCATCGAAGACACCAGCGTTCCCGCTGTTGCCGGTGTAGACGAAATAGATGTTGGCTCCCGTGGCGATGGAACTGGCGTACTCGAGGTCGAGATCTGACTCGACTTCGTCGCCGCTGCTTACGGCGGAGGCGCCGGTACCGGGCATCAGGACCAGGGTAGGGGCCTTCGGCGTGAGGCCGGCGGCGGACTGGAAGTTGGTGATGTCCGAGGTCTCGACGAAGGATTGGCCTACGATGGCGATGGATTGGCCCGCGCCGGTGAATCCGGCGTGATAGGCGGCGTTGATGTCGTAGATGGTGGCGACGTCTTTGGGAGTGAGGTAGTAGTTGCCGCTCTGGCTGGAGGTGAAGCGGGGCTGGACCTGCGGCTGGCGGATCTTGACGTGGGGTTTGGGGCGGAAGTCCGAGAGGTTGGTGACCGTCTGGACCGTGCCTGCCAGAGCTGCCGGGACGCTGACATCGGACGCCGGGGCAAAGTGAGTCTCGGTGCCGGACTTGTAGTAATGCAGCTCGGTCCCGAAGGCCGCTTCGACCTGGGCGACGCTGCCAGAGAAGCTGATGCGGTTGCGGCTGCGGGAGACGCGATCGACCGCGAAGCCCTGCTGCTGGAGCCAGCTCTGCACCTTGGCGATGTCAGCGTCGGCCATGCCGAAGCGGGCGGCGAATTGATCGGGCGTCAGCCACTTGTGGTAGAGCGGCGAGGAGGGGTTCTGCTGGGCAGCGATCAGGGCCTGGAGATCGGCCTCCTGCGCGGCGGAGCGGCTGAAGACGATGCTCACGCCCTGAAGCTTGGCGGAGCTGGTCATCCGGCCGCCTTCATTCTCGGACCGGGCGGCGTTGGGGTGCGAGCCGGGGATGGTGGCGCGGCTGGTGGTGTCGATGGAGGAGGTGATGCGCGGCCGCGGCTGTTGGGCCGGGGAGGAGGCAGTGCAGAGCATCCCTGCGGCGGCCAGGGCTACTGCTTGGGCAATCTTGGAGGCCGACGAGAAGAGTGTGCCGAGGGGGCTGCCCGTAAGCAGAGGCTTGCGCATGTCTGGGATCCTAACCGTTGATCTTAAATTGATGATTTGAAGATTGAGCCGTGTGCACCCGGCTGTCTAATTAGACCTCTTCTGATGGCAAAAGTTGCAGCTACAACCTGGTACGGATTCGATCTCTCCCAAAATGGGAGGAGAGTTTACTGGACGGTGACCTGGTAGGTGTAGGTGTGGCGGATGGTCGCAGTGCCGACTGTGCCTGTGGCCGTGATGTTGAGGACGCTGGTGCCGAAGGGGGTGCCGCCGGTGGAGAGGCCGTTCGAGGAGGTGGAATCCGAGCCGCAGCCTAAGTTGGAGGTGATCCCCAGGGCCAGCAGAAGGAGCAGGAGCGTTGGGAGCAGGCGGCGGCGACGGCGTGAGGGGAACAGGAGGGAGAGGAGGGTGGCAAGGGCCGCGGTGCCTCCGGCCAGGGTGCGCAGGGAGGATGTCTGGGCGGGGGTGGTAGCGATGTTGAGCGTGGTGGTGCCGGAGCCGGTGAGGGTCGCGGGCGAGAACGAGCAGGTGATGCCGGAGTTGGCCGGGGCCGTGCAGGTGAAGATAACAGTGCCGGTGAATCCGCTGACCGGCGAGAGCGAGAACGTGGCCTGGCCGCTGCCGCCCTGAGTGAGGGTCATGGTGGGCGGGGCGAAGGCGGCGGTGTAATCGGAGATGGTGACGGTGAGCGGAGGGGCGGACTGGGCGGTGGCGAAGGTGGAGTCTCCGGCGTAGACCGCGTAGAGGTTGTGCGTGCCGGTGGCGAGGGTGAGTGTGGCGTAGGAGGCGGTAGCGGCTCCGGCACCCGAGGGAGTAAGGGAGACGGCGGCCAGTTGGGTGGCGGTGCCGTTGAAGGTGTCGAAGAAGGTGACGAGGCCGGTGGGAGCTCCGGTGCCCGTGGTGGGGCTGGTGACTCGGGCCGTGAGGACGATGCTGTTGCCTACAAGGGTGGAGGTGACGTTGGAGGTGAGGGAGATGGCGGGGGCGGCGAGCGAAGGCGTGAGTGCGACGGGGGCTGAGGTGCTGGCGGCATAGGTGACGTCGCCGGAGTAGGTGGCGGTGATGCTATGGGCGGCGCTGGCCGAGAGCGTGCTGATGGGGAGGACCGCTGTGCCTGAGGAGAGGGAGATGGAGCCGAGGGCGGTGGCTCCGTCGAAGAAAGTGACTGAGCCGGTGGGCGTGGTGGTGCTGGCCGTGGCTGGGGTGACCTTGGCGGTGAGGGTGATGGGCTGGTCTGCGATGACAGTGGTGGCGCTGGAGGTGAGGGTGGTGGCAGTCGCGGCAGTGCCGATGGTGGTGCCGGGGGTGGAGGAGGTGACCGCGAAGTAGTTGGCGTCGCCGTCGTAGGCGGCGGTGATGACGTGTGTGGCAGCAGTGGTGACGGTGCCGTGAGCAGTGGTTGCGCCGTTGGTGAGGGTGCCCGCGTTGAGCAGGGTGGCGTTGTCGAGAAAGCGAACGTTACCGGTGGGCGCGGGGGCGGTGCCGATGGCGGCGAGGGAGGCGGTGAAGGCTACTGAGCTGCCGGAGATGACTGGGTTGGGCGAGAAGGTGTAGTTGAGGACCGGGGTGGCCTTGCCGACCGTTACCGTGGTCGTGAGGGCGGTGTAGCAGGTGTAGTTCGCGTTGGTGATGCAGTTGCTCGAGAGCGTGGAGCTGCCGACGGTGTCGGGGCTGGCCGGGATGGTGATGGCGACCGCCGATGACGTTGGCGTGACGGGGGCGAGCGTGCCGGTGTAGCTGCGGCCAAGCAGGCTGACGGTAATGACGCCGGTGGGTTGGCCGAGGGTGACGGTCTCGGTGACCGTGATGGTGAAGGTGCCGCCGACGATGTTGCCGGTGGTGACGGTGGCGGTGAGTTGGGCGGGCTCGGGCAGCACGGAGAGGGTGGAGGCGGTGGAGTTGGCGGCGGCATAAGTGGCATCGCCGCTGTACTGGGCCGTGACCGAAACGGAACCGCCGGGGAGCGCGTTCGTCGTGAGGCTGGCTGCTCCGGCGGCGTTCAGGGGGACGGTGCCAAGGGTGGTACCGGTGGAGGTGACGAAGGCGACCGTGCCGGTGGGGATACCGCCGCCGGAGCCGGAGGTAATCGTCGCGGTGAGGGTGGTGTTCTGGCCGTGGGTGGGGGCGTAGTTCGAGACAGCAAGCGAGACGAAGCTGGCGCTGGTGCCACGGGGGAAGGCTTTGATGAGCTGCTTCAGGTTGACGGTGCCGAGGCCGGTGGGGGGCTCCCAATTCCCGGAAGTGGTGCCGGGGGTGGCGGGGGCGTCGGGCTGGGTGTAGAGGCCGGGGAGCGGGGCTAGTTTGTAGAGGGTGGCGTTGAGGTTGCCCTCGCGGAGGGTGGCGGTGCTTGATGTTGGGGATTGCAGGATGGTGGCGATGGTCTGGGTAAAGGCGTCGAGGCTGGGGGTGGTGAGGTCCGGCTCGACGCGGAGGCTGTTGGCGGGAAGGCCGGGGGCGCTCTGCCAGGAGGGGCGGAGGGTGGTGGGATCGGTGTCGTCCGCCGTGCCGGTGAGGGTGATGGCGGTGACCTCGGGCAATGACGCCGGGAAGCTGCCGGAGACGCCGCAGCCGCTGGTGGCGAGGACGCTGATTCCCTGCGCGGCGGCCTGGCGGAAGAGGATGCGGTATTGATCGGTCTGGCTGGGGGTGTAGGTGCTCGCGCAGACCGTGGAGGTGATGGCGAGGATTGGGGCCGTGTTGCTGTCGATGGCGGTAGTGGCCTGGGTGAAGGCGTCTTCAGTGCTGGGGACGGCGGTGCCGGAGCTTTGGATGGAGACCGCTGTGAAGGCGCTGGGGAGGTCGTCCAGACCGGCGATTGCTGTGACCGCGGGGGCGATGGCCAAGGGGAGCAAGGGCTGGTCGGGCGTGGCGAAGTGGGCCTTGCCGGAGATTTGGTAGGCGTGCAGTCCGATGGCGAAGGCGGACTGGACCTGGGCGGCGGTGCCGGTGAGGGCGAGGCGGGTGCCTCCGGCCGATAGCGCGCCGATGGTGAAGCCCTGGCTCTGCGCCCAGGTGGTGATGGCCGCGAGCTGATCGGCGGTGACCCCGTAGGTGGAGGCGAAGGCTTGTGGGGTCATCCACTGGTGGTAGCTGGGGGAGGTGGGGTCGGCGAGGTCGGTCAGGAACTGGTCGAGGGCGGCGGCGCGGTCCGGCGTGGGAGTAAGGGTAAGGGTCAGTTGCAGGGGCTGTGAGGATGGCAGTGGACCGGCGTCAACGGCCGATGCAAGGAACTTTGCGGAGTGAGAGAGGATAGTTACGCGGCTGGCTTGGGTGTCGAAGCTGGGGCTTTGAGCGGGGGCAAAAGAACAAAGGACTGCAAGAGCGACTACGAAGGCGAATAGCCGTGATGGCAAGCGGAACAAGGCAAGCAAAGACGTATACATATTGGTATGGGTGATGGTTGCAGAGGGTATGGGAATTAGCAAGCACTTCGTACTGTCTTAGGGGCGTCAGGGAAAGTTATCTTCGATGGGCCTCTCGAAGTGGCTGCTCCACGCGTAAACGAGCCCGTACGGCAAGGCATATTTCATCTTTTACAAAAAAGAACTCCTGAGTGGTTAAAGCCGGTCTTCTGGTGTGCATGGGAGGGCACGGCTGAAGCCGTGCCTTTACTGTTCTGGGTCAGGTTGAAGAAAGCATACCTCGGGGGCTAAAGCCCGGACCTACCTCAGAAGCAACAACGAGGGCAAAGACAACAACAAAAATAGTAGCAACTACAAGGACTATGTGAGGAGCAGATTTCTCTGCTCCGCTTCTGAATGACAACAACGGAACAGGCGGCTACAGCGCGTACTTCCCTACCTTGATGAGGTGCTGGGCTATCTGGCGACGGAGAGCTATGGTGTCGATGGTGTCGTGTTTAGCGAGGCGGCGGAGGATGGCGAACTGGGTGCGGGCCATGTCCCCCTCGGCTGCGGCGGCTACGACCTTGCGGGCACGGAGTTCGATGGTCGAAAAAGCCTTGTCGGCGTAGAGGCGAGCCATGGCTATGGGGGTAGAGGTTTCGTTCTTGCTCCAACCCTTATCAGCGCGCAGGATGGCGGACTCCATCGCGTATAGCTCGAGGATCATGTCGGCGAGCGCACCCATCACCTCTTGTTCATCGGCCATCTTTTGCATGTAACGCTGGGTCGCGGCTCCGGCGGTGAAGAGGATGATTTTCTTGGCGCTGGCGAGGAGATCGTACTCGGCTGCCAAGGGGCCTTCGCGGTCTTCCTTTGCGACGGGGCCGCTCATCACTTCGTCCATGATCGACTGGATAGCGGGCATCAGGGCCAGTTTGCCGGACATGGCGGACTTCATCAGCCAGCCCGTGATGATGAGGCGGTTGATCTCGTTGGTGCCCTCGAAGATGCGGTTGACGCGGGAATCGCGGTAGGCGCGCTCGGCGGGGTAGTCCTCGACGAAGCCGTAGCCGCCGAAGATCTGGAGGTTCTCGTCGACGACCATGTCGAGCATCTCGCTGGCGTGAACTTTGACGATGGAGCACTCGACAGCGTACTCCTCGATGCGGCGCTGGATCTCGCGGGTGTCGTTTTTTTCTACTTCGGCGAGGGCGCGGTCGATGAGGCCGACGGTGCGGTAGCAGAGGGCTTCGGTGGCGAAGAGGGCCGTGGCCATGTCGGCGAGTTTTTCCTGGATGAGGCCGAACTCGGAGATGGACTTGCCGAAGGCTTTGCGCTCCTTGGCGTAGCGGAGACCGCTGTTGAAGGCCGTTTTAGCGCCGCCGATGGCTGCGTTACCTAATTTGTAACGGCCGACGTTCAGGATATTGAAGGCGATGTGGTGGCCCTTGCCGACCTCGCCGAGGAGGTTGGTGGCAGGAACCTTGCAGTCGGTGAGGATGAGCGGGCAGGTAGAGCTGCCGCGAATGCCTAGCTTGTGCTCCTCTTTGCCGGGGGTGAAGCCGGGGGTTCCCTTTTCGATGAGGAAGGCGGTTAGGCGCTCTTTGCCTGCGTCTTTACCTTCGGGGACCAGACACTTGGCGAAGACGGTAAAGATGTCTGCGAAGCCGCCGTTGGTGATCCACATCTTTTCGCCGTTGAGGGTGTAGGTCTGGCCGTCGGTGGAGAGGACGGCGCGGGTGTTGGCGTTGACGGCGTCGGAGCCGGAGGAGGATTCAGAGAGGGCGTAGGCTCCGATATAGGTGCCGTCGGCTAGCTTGGGGAGATACTTTTGTTTCTGCTCGGGCGTGCCGTACCAGACGATGGGGAGCGTGCCGATGCCGGTGTTGGCGGAAAATGCAACCGAAAATGATCCTTGTCGCGAGATGTTCTCGGCGACGATGGCGGAGGCGGCCTTGTCCATCTCGAGGCCGCCGTACTCTTCAGGGATGTCGATGGCGGTGAGGCCGAGGGCGGCGGCTTCATGAATGAGGCGGCGGGTGACGGCGAAGTCTTTGGCCTCGATGGCATCGGAGGCGGGCAATATCTCGTTGGTCGCGAAGTCGGCCGTGGTCTGGGCGATCTGCTTGTGCTCGGCGGTGAAGTCTTCGGGGAAGAAACAGTCTTCAGGCTTGATGGTGGAGATGAGGAAGGAGCCGCCGGGGATGAGGGTGGGCATTTGTTACCTCGTGAGGCTTTAGGTGATGGACTCGAAGATGCCTGCTGCGCCCATGCCCCCGCCTACGCACATGGTGACCATGCCGTAGCGGGCCTGGCGGCGGGGCATCTCGCGCAGGAGGGTGGCGGTGAGCTTGGCTCCGGTGCAGCCTAGAGGGTGGCCGAGGGCGATGGCTCCGCCGTTGACGTTGACCTTGGCGGGGTCGATGCCGAGGACTTTGAGGACCGCTAAGGATTGGGCGGCGAAGGCTTCGTTTAATTCGAAGAGGTCGATGTCTTCGAGGGAGAGACCGGCTAATTTGAGGACTTTGGGGATGGCGTGAACGGGGCCGATGCCCATCTCTTCGGGGTCGCAACCCGCGTAGGCGAAGGCGACGAAGCGGGCCAGGGGGCGGATGCCCAGTTCGGCGGCGCGGTGGGCGGACATGACCACTGCGGCGGCAGCTCCGTCGGAGGTCTGGGAGGAGTTCCCTGCTGTGACCGTACCCTTGGCGTGGAAGACGGGTTTTAGTTTGGCCAGGGCTTCTAAGGAGGTGTCGGCGCGGGGGCCTTCATCTTTGCTGAAGGTATTTGTAACTGTTTTTGTCTTTGAGTTTTTGTCGGGGGTGGCGGTTGTGACATCGATGGGTACGATCTCGTCGTCGAAGCGGCCTGTGGCCTGTGCTGACAGGGCTTTTTGGTGGGAGTGGTAAGAGAACTCGTCCATCGCCTCACGGGTAATGCCGTAGTGGGTAGCTACGCGCTCGGCGGTGAGGCCCATCGACATGTAACTGCCGGGGTAGTTTTCTACCAGCCAAGGGTTGACCGATATTTTGTTGCCGCCAAAGGGGACGTAGGACATGGACTCGGTGCCGCCCGCCAGGATGACGTCGGCGCTACCGCCTCGGATGCGGTCGGCGGCAAGGGCGATGGACTGGAGGCCCGAGGCGCAGTAGCGGTTGATCGTCATGGCCGAGGTGGTGATGGGCAGGCCCGCGCGGAAAGATGCTACGCGGGCTACGTTCATGCCCTGCTCGGCCTCGGGCATGGCGCAGCCGAGGATCACGTCGTCGATCTCGGACTGGTCGAGCTGGGGGATGCGAGACAAGGCTCCGGTGATGGCGTAGGCGGCGAGGTCGTCGGGCCGCGTGGTGCGGAGCGTGCCGCGCGGGGCCTTGCCGATGGCGGTGCGGACTGCGGAGGCGATGATGACTTCATTCATAAGTTTGGGCTAATTGCGGAGGGGCTTGCCAGTTTTTAAGGTGAAGGCTATGCGGTCCTGGGTTTTCTTTTCGCCGCAGAGGCTTAGGAAGGCTTCGCGTTCGAGGTCGAGCAGGTACTGCTCGGAGATGGGGGTGCCGGGGGTGATGTTGCCGCCGCAGAGGATGTGGGCGGCCCAGTTGGCTACCTTGGCGTCGTGGGCGGAGATGTACTGGCCTTCGCGCATTGTCCAGACTGCCAGTTTCAGGGTTGCCAGGGCGTTCTCGCCGGGGGCCGGAATGGAGGTCTGGGGGATGGGAGCGGTGTAGCCTGCGGCGGCTATCGTGGAGGCGCGTTCGGCTGCGTCGGTTAGGAGGCGATCGCGGTTGGGGGTGATGGTGTCGGATGGGCGGAGGAAGCTAAGGGCGCGGGCCTCGGCGGCGCTAGTGGAGACGGTGGCCTTGGCGATGGTCTCGAAGTTTTTCTTGAGGGCTTCGAAGATCTCGACGCCCTCGCCTCGGGCGTCGGGGCGGATGGAGGAGCCGGATTCGATGGCGCGGAGGAGCATCTCCTTGGAGCCGCCGCCGCCGGGGATAAGGCCTACTCCGGCTTCTACGAGGCCCATGTATAGCTCGGCGTGAGGCTGGCGGGCGGCGGCGTGGAGGGAGATTTCGACGCCGCCGCCGAGGCACATGCCGTAGGGCGCGACGACGACTGGACGGGGGCAGAACTTGATCGCCTGGGTCATGTTCTGGAACTGGCGGACTACGAGGTCTACCTCGTCCCACTCCTCGTCTTGTATGGCCAGAAGGAGCTGCATGAGGTTGGCGCCGACCGAGAAGTTGACCGAGTCACCAGTAATGACGAAGGCTTCGAAGTTGGCGACGGGGTCGCTGGTGGGCTTAAGGGTCTGGGTGATGAGGGTGATGATGTCGCCGCCGAGGGCGTTCATCTTGGAGTGCAGCTCGATGGCCGCGACGTTGTTGCCGAGGTCGAGGAGAGAGGCTCCGGGGTTCTTTTTGATGACGCCGTTGGCCTTTTTGTACATGGCCAGGGTGCGGGTGCCGGGAGCGATTGCGACGGGTTTGTAAGTGCTTGTGAGGGGGTCGAAGAACTGGCGGCCGCTGGGGGTGGTGGGGTGATCTTTGTACCACGTTGGGTCGGGGGAGGAGGCAAGGAGTTTTTCGATGTTGGGGCTGATGGGGGAGCCTGCGGCGCGCATTTTTTCGACGGTGGCGCGGGGGCCTGCGGCGTCCATCATCTCGAAGGGGCCTAGCTCCCAGTTGAAGCCGGACTTCATGGCCTGGTCGATGGCTACTATGTCTTCGGCGGGTTCGCTGCCGTCGGCGGAGATGCGGTTGGCGGCGTAGGTGAAGAGCTCGGTGAGGAAGGGCCAGTAGAAGCGGGCTGCCTTGTCGTTTGTGGGGTCGGCGTGGAGGAGTTGGGCGACGCGGGTGGCGGTCTGCTCGATGGGCTTGGCCAACTCGAGCGCGGGGAGTTTGGGGCGGGTGGAGGGGTGGTAGTCGAGGGTCTGCCAGTCGAGTACGTGGCGGAGGTCGCGGCCCTGATCGTCCTTCCCTGCTTTCTTGTAGAAGCCCTGGCTGGTCTTGTCTCCTAGCCACTTGTTCTCGATCATGCGGGAGATGAAGGGGGCCAGGGTGATGTCGGGGCGCTCGTCGTGGATTTGAGAGGCCTGAGCGGAAAAGTTGAGGGTGACGTGGGCGAGGACATCGACGCCGACCATGTCGCCGAGGCGGAAGGTGCCGGTGCGGGGCCAGCCGATGGGGGTGCCGGTGAGGGCGTCTACCTCTTCGATGGTGAGGCCCTGGGCCTGCATGAGTAGGATGGCGTTGCCCATTGCGAAGGTGCCGATGCGGTTGGCGATGAAGTTGGGCGTGTCGTGCGAACGGACGATGGTCTTGCCGAGGCGCTGGTCGCAGAAGTGGGCGATGGCCGCGACAACGGCGGGGTCGGAGTCGGGGGTGGGGATGATCTCGACAAGGCGCATGTAGCGCGGAGGGTTGAAGAAGTGGGTGCCGAACCAGTGGCGGCGGAGGTCTTCGGGGAGGTCGGCGACGATCTGCGTGAGGGGCAGGCCGGAGGTGTTGCTGGTGGTGATGGCGCCGGGGCGGCGGTGCTGCTGGACTCGTTCTAATAGGGCTCGCTTGATCTCTAGATTTTCGGCTACGGCTTCGATGATCCAGTCGCAGTCGGCGATGAGGGGGAGGTCGTCGTCGAAGTTGCCGGGGGTGATGAGGCGGGCGGAGGCGGGGTCGTAGAAGGCGGCGGGCTTGGTTTTCTTGAGGGATTCGAGGGCGGTCAGGGCGAGCTTATTGCGCTCGTTGCCAGGGGGGACGATGTCGAGCAGGACGACAGGAACGCCAGCGTTGGCGATGTGCGCGGCGATACGCGAACCCATCGTGCCCGCGCCCAGGACGGCGACCTTGCGGATCTGGCGGTGACTCGACATGCGGCAGGGCTCCGGGGCGGCGCGAGTTTTGCCGACGGGAGGAGGTTACTGAATGGTCATTCATATCGTCAAGGCTGGCTGTGAATAGAGGTTGAAATTCCACGGCGCGGTGATAGGCTGAGGGCCGACATGGCGACATATTTAGAGCAATCGCTGGCGAAGTTGAAGGAGTTTGAGGGGTCGGTCCCGTGGATGTATCGGGACACCGTGGGCAAGGTGACGGTGGGGGTCGGGCTGATGCTGCCGGATGCGGCAGCGGCCTGTGCGCTGCCGTTTCGGAGTGGTGCGGGAGCGGCGACTAAAGAGGAAATTGCGGCGGAGTTTGCCCGGGTGGAGGCTTTGGCCGCGGGGCGGGCGGCAGGGTTTTATCGGGGTGGGTTGGAGCTGGCGGCGGCTGAGATTGATGTGAAGCTGATGGGGGTGCTGACGGGGTTTGATGGGGAGCTGCGGGCGCATCTGCCGGGGTTTGACGGGATGCCGGACGGGGTGAAGCTCGCGTTGCTCGATATGATTTATAACCTGGGGCCGGAGGGGCTGTTTCAAGGGTATCCGCACCTGATGCGGGATGTGGCGAGCGGGGCGTGGGCGGCGGCGGCGGCGGCTTGTTTGCGGCATGGGCCTAGTGCGGCGAGGAATGAGTGGACGCGGGAGCAGTTTCTTTCGGCGGTGGTGGGAAGCATCAAGGCCGAGGTTGAGGGGTGGTGGGAGAGGTTGAAGAGCGTCGTTCGGGGAGTGATGGGGAGGTAAAGGGTCTTCAGGGTTTGTCGGGTGGCCGGGGTAGGTTGCTTTTCCTCCAGGAGATGTGGCTGGGGAAGGAAAGCATACCTCGGGGGCTAAAGCCCGCGTTTGTGGCGAGTTTGAATGTCCGGGCTAAAGCCCGGACCTACCCTAGGAACAACGGCAACGGCAGAAGCAAAGGCAAAGACAGAAGCAGATTCCTCCGCTTCGCTCCTGAATGACAACCAAGAAAACAGGCAACGACAAAGACAGGAACAGGCAAAGGCAAAGGCATAGGCTGGTCGGGGATGGGGATTGTGTGCTTCCCCACCCGAATCTGCTGGCTGCCGACCAGCGGGTGGCCCCTTGCTGCTAATTTCCCCATACAGCCCCGAGAACAGTACGAAGTACCGAACGTACTAGACTATTCTGGAGCTTCGGATGGATGGCTGTGTGACCTGTGCGAGCCACGAGAGTCTTATGTCTCATCGACGGATGCGGTTTTGGAGGATTCTGAGTGCGTAAGTTTTGCGTGACTGCCTGCACGTTGCTGCTGGCCTTGGGGATGGGGTCGACTGCGGCTCGGGCGCAGGACCTGAAGAGCTTTGAGAAGCGGACCACCGTGAAGGTGCTGCCGAATGGGCTGACGCTGGTGATCTGCGAGCGGCATGAGGCTCCGGTGTTCAGCTTCTACCGGATCGTCGATGCGGGCTCGGCGAATGATCCGGCGGGCGCGAGCGGACTGGCGCATATGTTCGAGCACATGGCCTTCAAGGGGACGCCGGAGATCGGCACGACTAACTATCCGGCGGAGAAGGTGGCGCTGGCTAAGGTAGAGACGGCTTATGCGGCCTACGACGAGGAGTATCGTCGGCCTGTGGGGCGGGATGAGGCCAAGCTGGCTCAGTTGAAGAAGGCCTTTGAGGATTCTCAGGCAGAGGCGGAGAAGTTTGTGGTGCCGAATGCCTTTCCGCAGATTGCGGAGGAGAACGGCGCACAGGGGTTGAACGCCTCGACCAGCGAGGACTCGACCGATTACCTGTGGAGTATGCCCTCGAACCGGCTGGAGCTTTGGGCTTACATGGAGAGCAACCGCATTGGGCGGCCGGTGGAGCGCGAGTTCTATAAAGAGCGCGATGTGGTGCAGGAAGAGCGGCGGATGAGGATCGACTCCTCGCCCTCGGGGCGGCTGGTGGAGCAGTTGCTGGCTACCGCTTATGTGGCGCACCCCTATGGGCGCAGCGGCGTGGGTTGGGAGAGCGAGATCAGCCAGGTAACTGCGACCGAGGCTGCTGCTTTTCACAAGAAGTACTATGTGCCTGCGAATATCGTGATTGCGGTGGTGGGGGATGTTGATACCGTCTCGGCGATGCCGATGCTGGAGAGGTACTTTGGGGCGATTCCGGCGGGACCGAAGCCGGAGCCGATGACCACCGTGGAGCCGGTGCAGACGGCGGAAAAATCGGTGGTGATTCGAGAGGCTACGCAGCCGTTTTATGTCGAGGGGTACCATCGGCCGGACTACCGCGACAAGGACGATGCGGTATATGACGCGATCACCGATATCTTCTCGAATGGACGGACGGCGCGGCTGTACAAGAGCCTGGTGAGGGATCAGAAGATCGCCGCAGTGGCTCAGGGGTTCAGCGGGTTTCCGGGGGATAAGTATCCGGGACTGTTTGCGGTGTATGCGGCTCCGTTGCCGGGGCACACGCCGGACGAGATGCGCGATGCGATCCATAAGGAGATCGACCGTTTGAAGAAAGAAGATGTGACGGACGCGGAGTTGGAGAAGTTCAAGACGCGGGCGAAGGCAGACAAGCTGCGCGGGCTGGCGGATAACGATGGGCTGGCCTCGCAACTGGCTGAGTACCAGACGCGGTTTGGGGATTGGCGAGAGATGTTTCGGGATCTCGACAAGGTGGATGCGGTGACCAAGGCGGATATTCGCCGGGTTGCGAATCAGATCTTTATCGAGAGCAACCGGACGAGTGCGCGGATCGAGTTTACGCCACCGACTGCTGCGGCGGCACAAGGCGGTGCGCGATGAACGGGATCGCACGGATGTTGGGTTGGGTATTAGTGCCTGCGTTGCTGGCTGGGAGCGGGATCGCACAGGAGAAGCCGGTGGCCAAGCAGGCGGCGACACAGCCGGTGGAGCCCTGGAAGAAGATTCCGATTCCTCCGCTGCATGACTTCAAGCCGCAGCAGCCAAAGCGGATTGAGCTGGCGAATGGGCTGGTGATCTTTCTACAGGAAGATCATGAGTTGCCGTTTATTGATGGCACGGTTCTGATTCGTGGGGGCAGCCGCGATGAGCCTGCGGCTAAGGTTGGGTTGGTGAGTTTGTATGGGCAGAGCTGGCGTACCAGTGGGACTGCCGGTGCGGACGGCGATGCGCTCGATGAGACGCTTGCGGCGAAGGCGGCAAGGGTGGAGACCAGCGGCAGTATTGCGTCTACTTCCCTGCACTGGTCGAGCTTGAAGCAGGATGAGGACCAGGTCTTTGGGATCGCGCTCGATGTGCTGCTGCATCCGGCGTTCAAGGCCGATAAGCTGCAACTGGCGAAGCGGCAGATGTCGGCCAGTATCGCGCGGCGGAATGATGATGCCTCCGGGATCGCGGGGCGGCAGGCCAGGATGCTGGGCTATGGCAAGGACAGCCCATATGGCCGTCAGGTGGAGTATGCGACGATCGACGCGGTGACGCTGGCGGACCTGGAGGCGTGGCATAAGAAGACGGTCGCTCCGAACAATATGATCGTCGCGGTGTCGGGTGACTTTGACCCGGCGGCGATGGAGGCTCGGCTGCGCAAGGCGTTCGAGGGGCTGCCTCGGGGGGCGGTGATTGCTCCCCTGGGAGGGACGTTTACGCCGCCGAAGCCGGGGGTTTACTTCGCGGATAAGAACGATGTGAACCAGTCGAATGTGTACCTGGTGGGGTTGGGCACGGAGGAGAGCAACCCGGATTTCTATGCTCTGAGCGTGATGAACGAGATCTTCTCGGGCGGGTTTGGGTCGCGGGTGTTCCAGAGCGTGAGGACGCGGCTGGGGCTGGCGTATAGCGTCGGCGGCAGCTTTGGCGCGGCATACGATCATCCCGGCTTATTTACCGTGGGGGCTGCGACCAAGAGCAGCAGCACGGTGGCGGCGACACAGGCGATGCTCGAGGAGATTGGGAGGTTGAAGACCGATCCTCCTACTCCTGCTGAGCTGAAGAGCGCGAAGGAGCAGGTGCTGAACTCGTTCATCTTCAACTATGACTCGCCGGATAAGATCCTCTCCGAGCAGGTATCGCTGGCGTTTTATGGGTATCCTGCGAACTTTTTGGAGAAGTATAAGACCGAGGTCGAGAAGGTGACCGCGGCCGATGTGTCGCGGGTCGCGAACAAGTATGTGGATGGATCGAAGTTGGCGATTGTGATCGTGGGCAACGGCAGCGAGTTTGGGACGCCGCTCTCGAAGCTGGGGACGGTGACGAATCTCGATATTACGATTCCGCCTGCTCCTGCGGTGGCGGATAAGGAGTAGGTACTTCGTACCGTTCTCGGGGTGGTATGGGCGAGTGAAAGAGCATGGGGCCTTCCGCTGGTCGGCAGCGAGTATCGTTTGATTGACGACCAATAGGAAACCCTATGTGATCTTCTGAGCCATGCCTCAGGAGCGGCACGAAGTACCATAGAGGTGTATGGATAACGCACGGTTTGCGATTGCTATTATGGCCGCGGGTAAGGGGACGCGGCTCAAGTCGAAGCGGCCCAAGGTGCTGCATGAGATTGGTGGGCGGGCGTTACTGCTGCACGTCATCGCTGCGGCGAAGACCGTGGTTGCGGCGGAAGATATTTACTGCATTGTTGGGCATGAGGCGGAGCGGGTGCGGGCTGCGGCTGCGCCGACTGGAGTGCGGTTTGTCTTGCAGGCTGAACAGCGTGGGACCGGTCATGCGCTGCAGCAGTTGAAGACTCACTTTGTTGCGACGGGCGAGGCGGTTCCTGAGAATCTGCTGGTGTTGAGCGGCGATGTGCCGCTGATACGGCCGGAGACGATTCGGGCGCTCTGCGAAGGGCATCTGCGGGAGCGGGCGGCGATGACGATTCTTACGGCGGTGCCGCCTGATCCCACGGGGTATGGGAGGGTGCTGCGGGCAGTGCCGGGTGGGGCCGAGGTGACAGCCATCGTCGAGCAGAAGGCGCTGAAGCCGGAGCAGATGGGGGCGCCGGAGATTAATTCAGGCATCTACTGCTTTCGGACGGCGGCGCTCTTCGAGAAGCTGGATCTGCTCTCGACCGATAATGCGCATGGCGAGTACTACCTGACCGATGTGGCTGCTTTGCTGGTGGCTGATGGTCAGCGCGTGGTGGCTGTGCAGGGCGATAGCGTCGATGAGGTGCTGGGGGCGAATACGATTGCCGAGATGATGCATCTCGATGCGGCGATGCGGTTGGCTACGGCGCGGCGGCTGATGAGTGAGGGGGTCACCATCTTCAGGCCGGAGACTTGTGTGATCGATGCCGAGGTGGAGGTAGCGGCAGATACGATTATCGAGCCTTATGTGCAGTTGCTGGGGGCTACGCGGATTGGGCCGGATTGCCGGATTCGGTCGTACTCGGTGATTCAGAGTTCGACGCTGGGTAGTGGGGTGCTGGTTCGGAATGGGTGCGTGATGGACTCGGCCGAGATCGCCGATGGTGCGGTGATCGGGCCTTATGCGCATCTGCGGCCGGAGAGCCGGATCGGCGAAGGGGCGCATGTGGGGAACTTTGTCGAGACCAAGAAGGTGACGCTGGGTAAGGGGTCAAAGGCGAACCATCTTAACTATCTCGGCGATGCGACCATCGGTGATGGCGTCAATATTGGGGCAGGGGCGATTACCTGCAACTATGACGGGGTGAGTAAGCACCAGACCACGATTGGGGATGGGGTGTTTGTGGGGTCGGACTCGACGCTGGTGGCTCCAGTGACGGTGCATGATGGGGCGTATATTGCGGCGGGGTCTTGTATTACCGAGGAGGTGCCGGCGGGGGCGTTGGCGCTGGGGCGGAGTCGGCAGGTGATTAAGGAAGGGTGGGCGGCGGCGAAGAAGGCGGCTCGTAAGAGTTAGGGCACGATAATCCTGTCCATACTGCCTTGAGAACTATCCGAAGTACCTCGTGCGATACGATCCTTGGCCGATAAATCCCAATAGGGCCGCGGATTGCAACGGTACAGGCGCGGAGAAGGGTGAGCCTTGGCAGGCGAACGTATCCTGGTTGTGGACGATGAGGCAGCGGTGCGAGACGTGGTGGCGGCTCTGCTCGAACGCAGCGGATTTCAGCCCGTAACCGCTACGGGTGGGCTCGATGCGCTACGCATCATGCAGGGAGATCCGGCGTATGACCTGGTGTTGTCGGACATTATGATGCCGGGGATGGATGGGCTGGAGCTGCTCGACCAGATCGGCATCAACCACCCGGGGACGCCGGTGGTCGTGTGCAGCGCGGTGCATGATATTCATGGGGCGACCAACGCCTTTCGCCGGGGCGCGATCGACTACCTTCTGAAGCCCTTTGAGCGAGCGCAGTTGATGAAGGTGGTCGCGAGGGGGCTTGAGCATAGCCGGTATCTGCGGCAGAATGCCTCTTACCGGGAGAATCTGGAGGAGATGGTCTCTCGCCGGACCGAAAAGCTGCGGACGATTATGCAGGACCTGGAGCGTAGCTACGACATTACGCTGGAGGCGATGGGCGATGCGCTGGACCTGCGCGATGCCGAGACTGAGGGCCACTCGCGGCGGGTAACCGCATATACCGTCGCGCTGGCGCGGGAGATGGGGATAAGCTCGGCCGAGTTGAGGATCATCGCGCGTGGCGCGTTTCTGCATGACATCGGGAAGATTGCCACGCCGGACCGCATTCTGCTGAAGCCGGGGAAGCTGGACCAGGCCGAGATGGCCATTATGCGGGAGCACTGCGCGAGGGGGTACGACATGGTGCGCAAGATTCCCTTTTTGCGTGAGGCCAGCGAGATCGTCTACTCGCACCAGGAGCGGTTCGACGGGCATGGGTATCCACGGGGGCTGCGGGGAGATGAGATTCCGCTGGGAGCAAGGATCTTTGCGCTGGCCGATACGCTGGATGCTATTACTTCGGATCGGCCGTACCGCAAGGGAGATAGTTTTGAATCGGCCTGTGCGGAGATTGCCAAGTGCAGTGGGAAGCAGTTCGACCCCGCAGTGGTGGAGGTCTTTCTCCGGATACCGATTGCTCGATGGAATGAGCTGCGGGTCGAGACGAGCAGGCTTTCGGCCGAAGGGTTATCCTCGTCGCTGTTTCGCCCGGATGGGATTTGAAAGCTGATAGGATCGCGAGCATGACGAGTTTATCCGCTTTATCGGAACAAGAAGTGAAGGCCGTACTGGCGGTGGAGCCGGAGTGGCGACTGGGGGACGGGAAGCTGCTTCGGGAGTGGGTGTTCCCGGATTTTGTTGCGGCAATGGCCTTTGTGCAGCGGGTTGCGGAGCTGGCTGAGGCCGCCGGACACCATCCGGATATTGATATTCGCTACAACCGGGTGGGGCTGGGGCTGGTTACACACGATGCGGATGGGATCACGCAACGCGATGTGGAGATGGCTCGAAAGCTCTCTGCGGCGTTCCCTTCCTGAAAAACATACTTCAACGCAGAAAAATATATCGAATAGTGAACTTTTTTCTCTTTCCGAAATTATTGAATATCTCCTTTATTTTCATCGAAAACATGTTGAACGGCCGGGGAAATCCTCCAAAAGAGTAGATCGACCCAGAAAAAGATATGAATAGCAGTAGACTTCTACGGAAACCGATGCTAATCTCTGTTCATGGACAGCGATGCTGTTCAGAAAGTTTTCAGCCCGCGCAGGAAGCAAGCGCCGCTGATATAAGTTGCGTCACTGGCCTCCCGGCATGAACAAAATACCGTTCATGCCGCCTTTTTTTTGTGCGCCAGGATGCGACTCTCCCGCGTCCGCGAGTTTGGCCGGTATCATATTTGGTATGAAGAAGCTTCTCGGTTGCCTTGCTCTTGCCTTGGTTACGATCGCCGCTTCGGCGCAATGGACCAATCCTGCAGATGATATTCCGGCCTATAACGCCGCTCCACCGAGCAAGCCGCTGCCCTCGGTGCTGAAGGGCGCGCAGTTGACGGGGCCTTACTTCTCTCACCCTTATCAGGTGACGGCGTATCAGATGGCGGCCAAGATCCCCGGGGTGCTGCACCAGCAGCCCTGCTACTGCCGCTGCGACCGCGAGATGGGCCACAATAGCCTGCATAGCTGTTTCGAGGGAACGCATGGGGCGGCCTGCTCGACCTGCATGAAAGAAGCGGTCTACGCCTACCAGCAGACGAAGAAAGGCCGGACGCCGTTGCAGATTCGCGGCGGCATCGAGCGGGGCGAGTGGATGAACGTCGATCTCGAGAAGGCCGCGCTTTAGTGGGATGGCTGGGCTGGGCGCTGCTCTCGGCCGTCTTTGCGGCGGCGACGGCGCTGCTGGCCAAGGTGGGGATCACGGGGATTGATTCGAATCTGGCGACTGCGATTCGGACTACCGTGATCCTTTTCTTTACGTGGGCTATTGCGATTGGGCTGGATAAGCACCACGGACTGACGGAGATTGGGCGGAGAAGCTGGGTATTTCTTGTTCTTTCGGGAGTGGCTACGGGGCTTTCGTGGCTGTGCTACTTCCGAGCGCTGCAACTGGGACCAGCTTCGAGTGTTGCTCCTATCGACAAGCTGAGTGTGGTGCTGGTGATCGTCTGCGCATGGCTGTTTCTGGGCGAGAGGCTGACGCTGTTGAAGGCAGCCGGTGGCGGGTTGATTGCGCTGGGGGCGCTGCTGCTGGCCTGGGCCTGAAGCGCGCTATACTGATAGAAGTTCTTTGAGTGCCAATGCAATGTTGGTGCCAGCTTCCCAAAGTGGGGGCGTCACGGCTTCGACGGGATTGCTAGCGGCAGAGAGGCATGTCGGGGTGTGGACACCCGTAATCGCTCACAAAACTATAAGTGCCGAACCTCAGTTCGCTCTTGCTGCTTAATAATTAAGTAGCCGATCGCTCAAGCTTCGCCTACGGGCCTGTACCGATCGTCGCACAGTAGGCTGGTCTTCCCTGCTCCGTCTGAGCGGGTCGGATGAGATCAATCAGACTGGTCGTTGTCGCGTCTTCGCCCGTTCTAAGCGCCAATGACGAGACAAAGATGAACGAGGAAAAGCATGAACGCTCTCTGTTGAAGGTAGTTTCGGACGCGGGTTCGACTCCCGCCGCCTCCACCATTTATAACTCCTTTTTTTTTAAGGAGTTATAAGATCGGATCAAAAGTAAGAGGACAACTGTGCAGAGACTGTGCAGTCGCCGTCCGTTCTTTGATCGAGTTCCGCAAATCGAGCACAATCCCCTGAAGTCAGGAGTGCTCATTCGGCTTGTCACAAGTGAATGGTCGCTGACGAGATCGGCGTTTGTCGGGACTGATCTTGAAAATGACGCCGATATGTTTACTCCTATATAACTTCCGGATCGTCCACTAACCGCTCGCACGCCGAATCATCCGGAGGATTCTACGCGGCACAGGGATTTGATAGACTCTGGTCAAGACGCGAACCGACGACGGTCGAACATACATGAAATCATCGCTTTTGAAGTGACCGCTACGAACGCCCTGGGGCTCGCCAGCCTCCCTGAGGAGCCTTTGGATGAGTTCAGCGAGGAAGAGATCTCCTGTGTCAACGAAGCCCGCGGCTTCCGCCATCATCAATCGGGAAGAGACTCCTTTCGAGGCGCTGGCCGGCATCTGCTCAGTTCTAGTAGTGGGTCTGTTCATTCTGACCTTCTTAGGTCAGAACTACGTCATTCCGTCAGGCTCGATGGAGAACACGCTGCTTGTGGGCGATCACCTGGTCGTCGACCAGATCACGCTATCGCCGCCCGCTTCGTGGATGCCGCTCATCAGGTATCGCGAGCCGAGGCGCGGCGATATCGTGGTCTTCCACAAGCCCGTCAATCAGCCTGGTATTGATGCCACTGACGCAGATGGAACACCGCAGTACACTCCTCTGGTGAAGAGATTGATTGGCGTACCGGGCGATCATATTCATCTTCGCAACGGCATCGTGATCGTTAATGGCGTCGCGCAGCCTGTTGGATTTGCGCAGCCGACGACGACGGATAACTTCAACGAATTCCTCGATGATTTTCCAGCAGTATCCCCGGCGGAGGCGGCTGGGGCCTCAGAGGCGTGGGCTGTGAACTTCTCAAATTATGTGCACGACGGCGACCTGGTGGTTCCACCCGGCATGTACTTCATGATGGGCGACAACCGGCACAACAGCCTGGACTCGCGCTACTGGGGCTTCGTGCCGCGCGCCAACATAATTGGCCGTCCGCTGTTCAACTATTGGTCGTTCAAGGCCACTGATGGACAACTTGAACAAACAGGAATCGGTCACAAGCTGGCGTGGATTGGCCACGTTCTGGTGCATTTCTTCCCAGACACGCGCTGGAGGCGGACTTTCCACGTTGTTCGTTGAACCGAAATTGTAAGATCCCGATTTGATCTTGGTGCGCTCCGGTCGATATGACCGCCTATTCGGCAATTAATGCTTGTACACTACCCGACACGCCAGCCGCAGTTCTTGCCTGGATTACTCCCCAGATGTCGGCTTGTCGTTACTGCTTTCTGTGGCCGAATACAGTTTGGCAAGTCCCACAGTGGCCGCGATCTCCCCTGCACCTCCCCAGGGGAGTGCTTGCGCTACGATGCTAGAATCACAGGCAACAGTTCAAAAAATCCCCAGCCTTGCACTCTTGCCATAGAGAAATGCCTTTGTCCCCGGTCTGATTGGTTGAATCATTCTTCTAAGGGTGACAATGATGGCAATCTCCGTGAAAGAGACCCAGCTTGAGGCTGCGTCTAGAACTAGCCCCAATTCCACTTCACAATTGACCTGGACAGGATCGTATTTCGTTTGGAGTGCCTTGAACGGCTACTCGGGAGATACATCCTACGGGTTGAACGTCCAAGGCGCAGTCGCCTCCGCCGGAACACCCATCATTCTTTACCCCTGGGGCGGCGGCCAACCCAACGAGCTATGGCAGTACACCAACAACCAATTTGTCTCCAACCTGGCCAGCAACCTGGTGATCGGCTTCGGAACACCCCTACCCGACAGTCCCGGAAACTACAACCTGGCGCTTGTTGAGCAGAACTTAAACGATCCGAGCCAGATGTGGAACGTGGATGCAGCCACCGGTTTGATCACCAATGTTCAGTATCCCGACTTATATATGAATGTCTCCGGGGACGAGCTGACGGCAAACGCCGCGATTATTACCTACTCACTGCAAGAGGGAAATTCTAATGAAATCTGGACCCTTGTTCCAGCGTGGGCAGCACCGCCTGCAGGAGCTGCATCGACACCGATGCCGACATGGTGTTACATCCAAAGCGGACTCAGCCCTTATGAGAACGACGATATTATTCCTTATCTTTTGACGATTCAGGGCTCAACACCTGTTCAGGGCAATCAGGTGATTCTGGAAACGTTCAGCAGTAATAGTGCGCCCATGCAAATGTGGCAATTCGCCAGCGATCAGCGCATATTGTGCCTTCAGGGACCCGCGAACGCTTTGACTTTGGGGGCGAGCAGCTCGGATGGCGGGTGGGAAGTGACCGTCAATTCGCAGAAGAGTCCGGTTTCCGACGGTCAGCGTTGGAACCTGGGTGGAGAAGCCGCTAACCAGATCGAGAATGTGCAGGTGAGTCAATCTCTCGTTGTTGCGGGTGGATCTTCCGAGCCTGTATCGCCTGTGGGCGAGCCGCTGGTAGAGGTTGTGGCGGGGACTGCAAATCTAAGCTACGACTGGTATGCCATACCCTCCAACCCGCTGGATGCAATACTTGCTCAAGCTCCAGTACCGTTTCCGGCCTTTACTGGCGATCAGCTTATTGCTTACCAATATATTAATCAGCGGCTAGGGTTGGGTACGGGAGATACACCCGACCTCAGAGGTCAGTATCTAAATAGCACTAACTACATGTTGTTTGGTATTTGGTGGAGTGACATTTTAAGTTACGACCCTCCTACTGGAGTTTCAGAGGAGGACTGGGATGTAGTCGTCAATCAACTGGGCGCCGAGATCACAGACGTCAGCGCCGTTCAAACTGTTTTCAGTAACTACGTGGCGTGGCATAATGCCCAGTTCGCGGACAATGGGACGGTACTGAATGGGCTTATAGACAGGGCACAGATGGAGCAATCCGCCAGTACTTCCGGTATTGGGCTGGCTCTTGCTCAAGGTGCTCTGTATACCGTTCTGGAAGCCATTCCAGTAGTGGGCAATGTACTTGGGAATGTCGTCAATACGGTAATCACTGCGGCTTTGGCTGCTCAAACAGTGTCACCAACTCCTTTCCAGGTGGCAGTTTCAGAGCTTTGGAGCGAATTGAGCCAGACTTTCCTGGCTCTCTTTGGCCAGGCCGCGCTTGTGGAGACGATCATCCTCTCGGACTGGGGCAAACTGCAGGCTACCTATCCTCTTACACAACTGGCGCAGGGTGCTCCTGGTTCGCTCTCGGCAGACGCCCTCAGCAACGCCAATCTGCTGTCCACATCGACCACGGGCTACACCATTGCCGCAATGCAAATTCTTCTTCCCGCGCAATTTCAAATCTACGTTTATCAGGATGACAACGATGATCCAGTCGATGACATTCCTGCGTTTGCGCAAATGATTCTGCCTGCGGGCAACAATCTGTGGACTAAATATTGGATTGCCAATTCCACGGACTGGGACCTGTATCCTGCTAAAAATTCTCTGCAGAACGACGTATGGGACAACGGCGTGGCGACGTGGGATTTCTTCACTGGAGCTAACGGTTGGGGATTCGCGATCTGCTACGTGTATGACTTCGTTGTCGAAGGCTATGATGCCGTGGTGGTGAACGTCACAAATCAAACTGGAAATCTGCTTACTGCCCAGGTGAGTATAACCGGAGGCGTCATCAAACAAGCGCCCGGGACTATCAGCCCGTATATGAGCTCCAGCTTTGCTGCAAATGCGGACGGCACTCTGAATCCGACACTGAATTTCGAGATATTTGACCCAAATATCTCCACGGAAACTGCGGTTGCTTCTTTTACTGCGGTTCAACCCTTGGCCGGTTCCACAGGCGGGTGGCCGACTGTGAGTAACCAAAGCACGAACAACGGATACTCTTTCTCAAACCCAATATGCAACCAGGCTGCGATACAAGGCATCTTCAAGGACGGCTATCCGGGTGCCGTTCAGATCAGTCTTTATCGCTCGTAATAGCCACTATTCCAATTTGAGACGTCTTCAATCCAGGCCTTTGGGTTCATCACCCAAAGGCCTTCTACCAGGTTTACTGAATGCCAAGCTGTGCTTGAATCGCCTCGAGAGAGCTGCCCTTGGTTTCCGGATAGACGAATAGCACGATGAAGAACTGCAGCAGCATCATGGCTGCGAAGAAGGCAAATGGCAATGCCTGCGATTTCGCAGCAATCAAGGGGAATGTGCCAGCGATTAGTGCGTTCATAATCCAGTGCGATGAAGAACCGATACTCTGCCCCTTCGAGCGGACTCGCGAGGGAAAGACCTCCGCGATGTACACCCAGATCACCGATCCCTGGGAGATCGCGAAGAAGACGATGAACAGAACAAGTAACCAGACCAGCAGGTTTTGATGTGTCTGGGTATGAAAGATCGCGGCGACGCCCGCCAGAGCCAGAGTCATTCCGGTGGCGCCAATCAGCAGGAGCGTTCTGCGGCCCAGCTTGTCGATGAGAGTCATGCCAAGGAAGGTGGCGAGCAGGTTGACAAGACCTACGCCCACGGTCTGGAGAGCCGCAGAGTTTGCGCTGAAGCCTGCCGAAGCGAAGATGTAGTTTGAGTAGTACAGAATCGCGTTGATGCCTGAGAGCTGGTTGAAAAGACCGACCGAGACGGCAAGAAAGATGGGCTTGTTGTAGCGGCCATTGAAGAGCGGCTCCTCTTTGAGGCCGTGTTCCAGATGGATCGAGTCCACGATCTCTTGCAGCTCGGCGGCGGAGTCGGGAGACCCCATTAGCTCCAGTACCTCGCGGGCTTCGCCGGTCTGGTTGGTGGTGACGAGCCAGCGCGAGCTGCGCGGGATGCCGTAGAGCAGGGTAAGAAAAAGAAGCGATGGCACGATGGCTACGCCGAACTCCCAACGCCATTGCAGAAGGCCGAGGTTGCAGGTGGTGATGATGTAGTTGGAGAGATAGGCGAGCAGGATGCCGATGACGACGTTGATCTGGAAGAGGCCCACCATGCGACCGCGAAGCCTGGCAGGAGCCAACTCGGCGATATAGACGGGGCCTAGCACCGATGAGCCGCCGATGCCGAGGCCGCCGATCAGGCGAGCGATCATCAGCACATTCCAGCTCCAGGCGAAGGCGCAGCCAAGGGCGGAGATCGTATAGAGGATCGCCATGATGCGCAGCGCTTCGCGGCCACCAATCTTCTGCCCCAGAACACCGGAGCCCATCGCCCCGATCACAGTGCCGACCAGCCCGATGAAGACCGTGAGGCCAAGCGTAAAAGGCGTGAGGTGAAATACCTCTGTGAGCTGTTGCGTTGTACCGGCGATGACTGCCGTATCGAAGCCGAAGAGCAGGCCGCCTAACGCTCCGACCGCAGTAGCCTTTACAAGATAGCGATTCAAGATGCTCTCCAATCAGGTGGTAAGGAAGTGGGAGAGATGGGGCAATCTCCCAGCCCTTCAAAGTGATATTGCATGGTTTTGTAACCGCGAACTTCATCGTCGTCGCATCGAACTGGCCGGAGAGCCAAAAACTTTGCCTGACGTCGAGTAGATGAGTGCGTGGCCACCGCCGAGCGCGAGGAGCCCGGGGCACTCTCTCATCTCGCCGTCGATGCAGGGGTTTGCTTTCAGTTTGTCGCTTCACCTGCCACGAGTCAGTCCGTGCAGATACATCCGGTGGTGCATGTCCTGCGAACGGTAGAGTAACACGCAGTCACCGACCTTCGCGATGCCGGAGCCAACGGTCATGTAATATCACTCACCCTGCTTCTATGTGGAGGGATCGAGGAAGCGTTCAATTCCCTGCTCTAGATCGAGAAAAATAAAAACAGATACTTTCACACCAGAACGTCTAACTCTGTTCAGCGATGGCTTCGGGATAAGCAGCCGTTAGTACTGGAACGAACCTTTGTCTGGAACGTGCAGACGATAGACAGATGTCTGTGCTGTAACGTAGAGGGTTTGAAGATCAGGTCCACCGAAGGCACAGTTCACGGGAGTTTCGGGAAACTCAATCATCTTGATCAACTTGCCGGCCGGGGTATAGATTGCGATGCCTTTGCAAGCGACGTAGAGATTGCCGTTGGCGGCAACACGCAGACCATCGGGAGTCCCTTCAATTCCCGAGATGAGAGTGCGCTCATGCGAAGCATTGCCGTCCTTGTCGAGATCGTAGGCATGGATTGTCTTCTCGGTCGAGTCGGCTACATAGAGTGTGCGGCCATCTTCCGTCAGAGCGACACCGTTGGGGCGCGGCATCTTGGCTATCAGCGTTACTTTGCCACGAGGGTCGACGTGGTAGAGGCCATTGAAGGAGAGCTCTCGAGGCTCTAGGAGAGCCGCCGAAGCTGGGTCGGAGAAATATACCTGTCCATCGCGGCGGACAACGACATCGTTAGGCGAATTGAGGCGTTTTCCTTCATAGGCCGATGCGACGATTGTCTCGCTGCCATCTTTCTCCTGACGCGATACCCGATGGCCGTCGCGCTCCGCGGTATAGAGTCGCCCCTGAACGTCCATAGAATTGCCGTTTCCGGCCCTTGTGTAGCGGCGGTATACCTCAGGCTGGTTCGGAGTCGCGATCTTGATGGTGCGGGAGTTATAGATATCGCTGAAGAGCAGGTAGCCTCCTCCGTCCTTTACCCATACGGGCCCCTCGACGAATGAGAAACCGGTTCCGACACGTTCGAGTCCAGAGTTCGCCGATGGTGCCGGCACGGGTGGGGGCTCAATCTGTAGATCCAGCCGCCAAGTCCACGACTCGTTTGCCTTCAGCTTTATGAGACCGACGCCTGTGTTCAACGAGTTCTGCACGCCGAACCAGGGTTCGGGGCAGAAGTAGCCGACCGCCGGGCCACCGAAGGCATTGGTACGGATGAGCGGTTCGGGCAAGGTAGAGCTCGCCGTTTGCGTCAGGCGAAGGACCATACCTTGCGGATCAATGAGACGCGAGAACGGCTGGCTCTTATATCCCGTGAGAGGCATTGCGACGTGCGCGTCGAAACTTCCCAACTCCTCCGGTTGATAGAACGAACGAGGCTTCTGTTGGCCGTTGAGTACACCGACCGTATTGCGGAGCAGTTGCCCCGTGCTCTGAGTCTCGAAGAGCATCTTCGCTGGGTCAGTGCCAGGAAGAAACGGCAATTTGAAACCGATGTGGTTACCAATGGAGAACGGCATGGGCTCGGTGTTGGCCGCGTCGGACTTGACGACATAGTCGATCGTCAGATGACCATTCATCAGTTCGAAGTTCGCATCGAGGTGAAAAGAAAATGGGTAATACTTCCGAGTCGCGTCGGAGTCGGTCAGTTCTACAGTGACACGCGCGCTATGGTTATCGGCAGCCCGACTAACCTCCTTCCACGGGACCAGGCGAGCAAAGCCGTGGCATGGCATAGGATAGCTCTTGCCAGTTACTTTATAAGTGCCTGTGCCGCAGCTCTCCTTGGGAACCGTGTCCGTTGGGTACTGTGCTCCGACAGCCGGCCAAAGAAGTGGCCCCTTGCCTTGGAAGCCGGTCTTATCATCGTAGTTGCGAGCGTGATAGAGCATCTCGATGGACTGCCCTTTGTAAGTCACCTTGTAACTGGAAAGCTCTCCACCTTCTGAAGGAGCTATCGCGGCCTCCTGGCCTGCAACATGATCGTGCAGTACGACGACGCGTGGTGAGTTAGGACCGGTTGCAGGTTCATCCGTGATGGTGTAGCGAGCCTGGCTGAAGCCCCACTGAGAGAGGAGGCAAAGAGAAGAAATCAGGACGATGCGGGCTGAAAGGCTTTTCATTTGGCTGTCACCTTTTGGGGTTCAAAGAGAGCAAAGCTGAAGACTGTCGTGTTGGTTGCAATGGCGACATACTGTTTGCCATCGACCATATACGTCATCGGTTGCGCGTTGATGCCTTCACCCGTGTTGTAGTGCCAGACAGGCTTTCCGGTTCTGGCATTAAGCGCGACAAACTCGCCATCCAGTTCGCCGGAGAAGAGAATACCGCCGTTGGTCGACAACACACCACCCCCCAGCGCCGAGTTTCCGATGCGTTCCTGCTCCCATACCTGGCGGCCAGTCAGAAGATCGAGTGCGCGAACGTAAACCTTCCAATCGGCGTCATGCAGGAGCACATCACCACCTGCGCGATACTGAAATCCACCCGGGCGAAAGGTCTCCGTGTTCTTGGTGGCAAGCCCGCACCCTTCGAGAGCGACGACATAGAAAAGGTTGGTTTGGGGACTATAAGCGGGCGACATCCAGTTGGTCGCGCCGATAGACGATGGACAGACCTTCGTCCCCTTTAGACTCGGCTCAACCCCAGGGATGCGAATAGGACGCCCCGATGCTGCAAGGCCCGAGGCCCAGTTCATCTTCTGGACGAATGGTACACCGTGAAGAAACTTTCCCGTCTCACGATCCAGCACATAATAGAAACCATTCCGGTCGGCATGAACCATAAGCTTGCGCATCTTGCCTTCATACTTGGCATCGACGAGTACTGGCATCTCCGCCCCGTCCCAGTCCATCATGTCGTGGGGTGTGAACTGGAAGTACCACTTCAGCTTGCCGTTATCCAGATCGAGCGCAACCATACATTCGCTGTAAAGATTGTCCCCCTTGCGAACGTCTCCATTGAAATCCGGTGAGGGATTGCCCATGCCGAGATAGTAGAGGTTGAGTTCCGGATCATAACTCCCACTCATCCATGCGGCTGCGCCCGCATGCTTCCAGGAATCTCCGGCCCATGTTTCATTGCCAGGTTCACCAGGCCCTGGAATCGCGGCCCAATGCCATAAACGCTTTCCTGTCTCTGCATCATAGGCTTCAATCCACCCATTCAGCCCGCGGTCTCCTGGGGCCACTCCCACGATGATCTTCCCGTTGGCGATGAATGGGGCGGGAGGGGCAGAGTAACCCTCTTTCGTCTCCGCAATCTTGATCTGATACACAACGCTTCCGGTCGAGGCATCCAGGGCTATCAGATAATCATCGGTGGTCAGATAGTAGACCCGATCCTTATAGACTGCCGCTCCTCTTTGCGGACCTTCGCGATCTTTAACCGTCGTTAGCTGATGATGATGATCCCAGATCAGGCGCCCGCTACGACCATCAATCGCGTAGAGCGCATTGGGCTGCGTAAAGTACAGCACACCATGGACTGCGATCGGCACGCTCTGCATGGATGCACCGCCACTGACATGAAAAGCCCACTGAGAAACAAGAGAACTTACATTCGCTAGCTTGATCTGGTCCAGCGTACTGTTGCGCTGACTGTCATAGCTTCCGTTATAAGTCAGCCAGTCCTTGCCAGGAGGCTGTCGAAGTTGCTCATCCGTCACTTGCGCGGAGAGTGATACAACCAAACTAAACATGAGGATCAGAACTATTTTTTTCATCGTCCGACCGCTCCATCTCCCTCAACTTCGCGTGTCTTGTGTTGCACCATGATCACCTGTCGAGCGAGCATGGCTAGCATATCGTTGTATTCGTCAACGGTTAAGACCTTGTCATAGTTATGTGGCATAAGGGAAGCCTTCGATTTTTCAACCGACTTCAATTCGCTGCGATCGAGCAGATGGAGATGATTCTGACGGTCCAGCAGTTGAATCGAAAAGTCATCTTCGTTCTTAGCGATCCCATCAATCACCTCACCTTTCCGCGTAACCACCTTCATGGGCTGATAACCGGCGGGAATCGGCCCATCCATGGTGAGAGTCTCTTTTAGGCGTTTCAACGTAATCGTAGCCCCCACATTGGATAGATCTGGCCCGATCCTTCCACCTTTCTCCCCCAGAGTGTGGCATTGCAAGCATCCTCCCTTGCCGACGAAGATCTCTTTGCCGTGCTCCACATTGCCGGGAACATCAGCCTCCGATGCCGAACTGCGTATGGCGCGAATAAAGGCAACTACTTTCCAGATATTGTCGTCAGGAATCGTGAACGCGGGCATGGGAGTGCCGGGGATTCCGTGCTTGATCGTGTCGTAGAGCGAGCCTTCGGTAACGCGAAAGAAACGACGATCTCCCACAAGAGCCGGGGCCAACTCACCTTCTTGTCCATCCATTCCATGACATGCGGTACAGGTCTGGTTGTAGATCGTATGTCCCTCGGCAACGACCTTTGGCCCCGCACCGATAGGGCTCTTGATAATAGGCTCTTGGGCTGCCGAGGCATAGACCACCGCTGCCACTAAAGACAGCATCAGGATGGTACTCCGTATTTGCATGCTTAGATGGCTCCCTCTAGCACAAGGTGAATGATGCTTGAATCGTTCACAGCTTTTCCGTAAAGCTTTCACCATCACGAGCCCCATGTTGCTGCGGTCTGCTTCGAGATCAAAGTAAGACAGCCTGAGTTGAGCAGGCAAGAGGCGGTCCGCGCCATACTCAGCACAGACTGCTTACGCGAATAGGAGAAGAGTTTCTTACTCACGCTCCACCTCAAAAGAGGAGCTTCAGATCGAGTTGAATAATGCGTGGATCATTAGCTGCCTGTATCTGGCCGAAGCCTGCAGCAGTGACCGTTTGAATTGGGCTCTTTGCTCGGGAGCCAGTGTCATCCGCGTGAAAGTTCGGATGATTGAACGCGTTGAAAAGCTCTCCACGAAATTGCATGGAGATACTATCAACCATGCGACAAAGTAATTTGCTTGACCGCAAGCTCGGACGTCTTCGGATGTGCCTACCCCAGGAGCTTGACTGGCATAACAGCGACCGCTCCCAAGGCTGCGGCCTGCGAAACTGTCGGCGGCTCAAGAACAAGTCAGGAATTATTTGCCTCATTGCATCACTGCCTTAGTGTGTTTGATCGCGCCGGAACCCAGCCACTTGGACGCGTTACAGCATAGGTTGCATCTTCTATTTGCGCAGCCCCTATAAGGGCACCGAATCTCTAATACTTCCCGCTCCGAATCGATAACGATACTGAGAGATTTCGACTTTCTTAAAGCTTCACGGTGACGGCCTTGACTTCGGTGTAGTTGTTGAGAACTTCAGCTCCCATCTCGCGGCCCCAGCCGGACTGTTTGTATCCGCCGAATGGAAGAGCTGCGTCAAAGACGTTGTGACAGTTGACCCAGACGGTGCCTGCTTTAATACGACGAGCCATCTTATGAGCGATCGAGATATCCCGAGTCCATACACTCGCGGCTAAACCAAAAACCGTATCGTTCGCCTGGGCAGCAAGTTTCTCGAGGTCGGCATCCGATGAAAATTTCTGAGCGACGACAACAGGGCCAAAGATCTCTTCGGCGACTACTTTCATATCCGGCCTCACATCGTGGAAGACAGTGGGCTGTATGAAGTAGCCGCGATCGGAATAACGTCCTCCACCCGAGCCGATCTTCGCCCCTTCCTCTCTCCCGCTGGACAGATAAGCGGACACCTTTTCGAACTGTTCCTCGGAGACAAGAGGACCAAGCTCCGTGGCAGGATCAAGGCCATGGCCGATCTTGATCTTGCCGGCGATCTCGCTAACTCCGCTGATAACCTGATCAAAGACAGCCTCGTGCGCGAAGAGACGAGAGCCGGCACAGCAACATTGGCCCTGATTGAAAAAGATCGCAGAGGCCGCCCCGGCGATGGCTGTGTCCATATCAGCATCAGGGAAGATGATTGCGGGAGACTTGCCACCGAGTTCGAGAGTGACCTTCTTTAGGTTGCCGGTTGCCGCCTTCGCTATAAGCTTGCCGACCTCAGTTGATCCGGTGAAGGCTACCTTGTCGACAAGATTATGCGCGGCAAGCGGGGCTCCGCATGGCTCGCCAAACCCCGTAAGAACATTGACAACGCCCGGAGGGAATCCAGCTTCAACTATCAACTGAGCGAGCCGAAGCCCTGTCAACGGCGTCTGCTCCGCAAGCTTGAGTACGACTGTACATCCAGTTGCGAGTGCAGGCCCCAGCTTCCAGGCAGCCATCAGCAGAGGAAAGTTCCAGGGAATGATCTGGGCCACGACACCGATGGGTTCGCGGACGGTGTAAGAGAGAAAATCTTGGCCGGCAGAGAGAGGAATTGTAGAACCAAGATTCTTCGTGGTCCAACCGGCCATATAGCGAAAGAGATCGACAGCCAACGGAACGTCCGCAATGCGCGCTACCGAGACCGGTTTGCCGTTATCGAGAGACTCCAGTTCCGCAAACTCTTCAGTATGGGATTCAAGCAGGTCGGCCAGCTTCCATAACAGTTGACCGCGCTGAGAGGGACTGACACGGGACCAGGGGCCTGAGTCGAAGGCGCGACGTGCGGCCACGACCGCTTTGTCGACATCGTTATGATCGGCCTCCGGCACATGGCAGATCACCTCGCCTGTAGCCGGGTTGTAAACGGGGAATGTTTTGCCTGACGATGCGGGGACGAAGTTACCATCGATCAGCATTCTATGGTGTGTGCGTACAAACTCCGCGGCTTGGAAGCCGAGGCGGGAGTCCAGCTCAACTTCTGACGACGGTGCAAAGGTGGCCATGATCTTGTCCTCGATTTGAAAATCTTCGGCCGACACATCAATCAGGCTTCGTTCTATGGCCGCTCAATTTTGAGGCGGAAAATATAGCACCACCAATGGATTCTTGTCGAAGAGAGAATAAGTCGAATGTTGGACTAATAGTCAGACCAAAAATAGTTGCGTATCGGCCTAGCTTGGCAAATAAGTAAAGCAGGCTCGATCCGGAGGTAAAACTTGCCCGTTGCGTATACTGCTCACACCTTCGATTGCCCGATCTAATAATTGCTATGGAGTCTCGCACGTCGTGATTCGGCGTTCCTCATCCACATCCACGTGGCGTATCCTGAGTAATCGGTGGAATCAGCATCTCGGGCTCGCCGGGTTTGCCGAACTCCGCCATCAGCAAAAGAATTCGCGCCAGTCTTTTTTCGCTTGAATTGAATAGCTAATCGACAAGGTCAGCCTGAATTCTCATGCTGCGCTCGAGCAGAAACTTCACAAACACATCGGAGAAAGCGTGCTCCACATGCATTACGCGAACCATCTCCTTCCTCTCAATCCTCAGCGCCGTGCAGGCAGTGATGGCGGTCACCGTTGCCATATGAACTCCCACCCATGCTTGCAAGCGACTCCTCGCCAATGAAGTTCCCAGAGGAAAGAAGGGCAACGGTCACTTCTTTTCCATTGCTTGAGACTACAGTGAGCTTTGCACGACCCTTCTGCAAATAAAAGATGGCGGTGGCGAGGTGGCCTTGGGAGAAGAAAGCCTGCTTCAGCTTGAACTGTATGATTCTTCGTCCAAGACCGGCATTTGCTAAGAGATCTACAGAATCGAAAGTCGTACTTTTGAGATCAAGTATCCGGGCAGGCACTTTCCGAATACTGCCTCGTCAATGGACAATTTAGAGAGAGCGATAAGCGCGACCGATTTGCTATCAACAAACAGAATCGTTGAAACATTGTAGATAACTTTGGGCGATGAGAGACCATCAGCATCGCTGGAGTAGGCACGAAGCACGCAGTATCAGCTTGAGTACGGAAAGACTGTGAGTCTTCCTTCATTTTTTGCAGTAGACGCTGCAATCCCAGTCATTAAGCCTCAATTATGCCCGCACACAGAAGGAAGATCTAATGCCATCAGTGAGACGACGGAGAACTCGATGAGCGAATATCAAACATAAGGAGACGGCTCACGAGAGCCACCGTGTTTTTTAACCACTTGAATGACCAGTTGTTGTGTCTCTTCCAGATGTTTCCGCATTGCGCGCCGCGCCGCGCTCGGCCTGCGTGAGGCGATCGCTCGATAGATTGCTTCATGTCGACTTAAGACAGATGCCGCGACATTCGGCATCTGCACCTTGTATTTCAGCCATTGGCGCGTAATGTTGCGTAACAACTGCACGGCGTTGCGCAACACGTCGTTGTGGGCAGCGGCAGCGACTGCCAAGTGGAAGTTCATATCAGCTTCCAAAATAGATGTTCCGGCTGAGATAGCATTGCTCATCTGAGTAATCGCCTCTTTGATCCGAGCGATCTCCTCTTCAGACGCTCGTTCCGCCGCCAACCCGGCCAAGTTCTCTTCCACCAGCGCGCGGGCTTCCATGATCTCCGCAAGCTCTTCGTGATCGGTACCAGTGAAAGCCCAGAGTAACGGTCGCGACAGAAACTCCGATCTCGGGCAAACAAATGTTCCGTCGCCCACGCGGCTATCGAGCATCCCCACGAGCTCCATCGCCTTCAGTGCCTCTCGCAATGACGTGCGGGCGATGCCGAACTGTTGGCACAGCTCACGCTCCGGCGGAAGACGGTCTCCGGCCTTCCATGTCCCTTTAACCACGTACGCGATCAGTTGCTCGAAGGCGGCCTCCGTGAGCGTTGTACGCGGTAAAGCACTCACGGGTTTAAGCGATCGGGGCATTGTGACGTATCCTCCTCCAATGCTCCTGGGCAGCTAGCCTCAGGAGGTGGGCACCTGATCTTTACGACGGTCGCAATTAGGGTTGCCCAGTGCAGTGTGCAAAGTCGAGAGTACCACGCGTCGGATATCAAGCCGAACCGCTCCGAGAAACTACCCCAAAAGCCTTGGGCCGGAAGGCTTCGTAGCGCAAAGCCAAAGGCAACAGGGAACATCAGCCAGGGCGACCGGACGAGGCAGATCACCCGGAGCTTTCATTTTTTTCATCCACTAACGAAAACTCACTTGACAGAAGGAGTTCACTATCCGTATTGTCTCGGTGCTCCGGTAAAGGTCAGTCCAATGTACCTTTACGGTCCAGCACTGCCGCCGGCTTGCCGCATTCACGACTCCTGGCGGTCAAAGGAGATTTCCAATGGTCTCTCGCGCCACGAAGCTTCTGCTTCTCCTGTCCTTTACGGTCTGCTCCTGCTTTCTTTCCGCACAAACCACCACTGGTACGATCGTCGGTCAGGTGCAGGACGATACCGGCGCAGTGCTGGCAAACGCCTCTGTCAAGCTGACGCTGGTCGCAAACGGCACCACGCGTGACACCAAGACAAACGGCTCCGGGGCCTTCAGCGCACCCGTCATGCCACCAGGTATTTACTCGGTCATGGTCTCCGCTCCGGGCTTCGCCGATAAGACACTGAATGGCATTACTCTGCTCGTCGACCAGACGTTGAACCTGACGATCAGTATGCAGCCGGGCACGATTGGCCAGTCGATTGAGGTAGAAGCTTCAGCTCCTCTGGTCGATTCGGTAACGTCCTCGCTGGGGCAAGTTGTCGAGGAGAAGCAGATTCTCAACATGCCGCTGAACGGTCGCAATCCCTTCGCCCTGGGGCTGCTCGTGGGCAATACGACACAACTCTTCGGCGTGGGATCGAACCTCCCGTTTATCGCGGGAGGCGGACGTTTCACCGCAGTCGACGTATCGCTGGACGGCGTGGATAACAATACGGTTACCAACGCAGGGGCCATTGGGCGCACCGGTATTGCGATCGTCCCTTCGGTCGATGCAGTGCAGGAGTTCAAGGTCGAGACCAACAACTTCCCTGCCGAGTTCGGCCACGCCGCAGGTTCAGTGGTCAACACTACGCTCAAGAATGGCTCCAATGCTTTCCATGGTGTCTTTTTTGAGTTCCTGCGCAACAACGACTTCGACGCAAATAACTACATCACGAAGCTTGCCGGGCTTCCTCGGGCTCCCTTTCATCAGAATCAGTTTGGAGCCACATTGGGCGGACCGATTCTAAAGAAGAAGTTGTTCTTCTTCGTCGATTACCAGGGCACACGGCAGACCACTCGAGCTGCCAGCACCATCAACAACCTGCCCCCAGCGGCATTCCGCACTGGTGACTTCTCGGGCACTTCGGTAAAGATCTTTGATCCCACCACACGGCACATTGGCCCCAACGGCACGGTGGTCGCTACCCAATTTCTTGGCAACAAAATCCCACCTGGACAACTGAATAAAACAGCCCTGGCGATCGTCGGCCTTATTCCTCCAACGAATACCGGACTCCCGACCGATCTGTCACGTAACTTCGTCTATCAAGCGCCGCAGTTCAACAACACCGATCAGGGAGACGTTCGCATCGACTACACGATCTCCCAGAAGAACACGCTCTATGGCAGCTTCTCCAAGAGCAATAACACCGTACCCGCGGTAGGTATATTTGCGGGTTTTCTCGGTGGAGGTTCGCCTGCGGTAAGTAACTCCATGCAGTTGGCGATGACCGACGTGCATATCATCACGCCGAACCTGATTAACGAGGTTCGCTTCGGATTGATCCGTCATAACGGCAGCCTCTCCGGTACGGGTCAGGCAGGCGAAGCGTTCGCCAATGATAACAACTTCGCTTTATTTCCCGGACCAGTGCAAGGCTTTGGCACAATCAACTTCAACTACTCCGGCGTGCAAAACGGCACGCAGGAGTTCACAACCATCGGCGGCGGCGATCTGAACAACAACATCGAGACTCGTGGCCAGCTTGGCGATAATATCTCCTGGACACGCGGCAAGCACGCCATGAAGTTTGGCGTCGATCTGCGCAACGCCCGTTTGAATACACTGCGTGGTTCGCCTTTTTTCGCGCAGAACTTCTACGGTGCAACCTTCACGTCGAGTTCCGACTCGCCGGGTTCCGGTTTACCCTTCGCAGACTTTCTGCTGGGCGATCCTACCAGCCTGCTGGCCGCTCCCATGCTAGCGTGGGGCCGTCAGCGCGACAGCTACGTCGGTCTGTTCGGGCAGGACGATTGGAAGCTCTCCAAAAATCTCACGGTGAATGTGGGGCTGCGCTATGAGCTGTATACAGAGCCAATCGATTCGCGCAATCTCGGTAGCCTCTTTGACATTCGCACAGGAAAATACGTCATCCCATGCACCAATGGATATAGCTGCGCCATGGTCCAGGGCGACCACAATAACTTCGGGCCCCGCATTGGTGCGTCCTATCAGATCACTCCCAAGTTCGTGGTTCGCGGCGGCTACGGCATCTTCTACGGGCTCAAGGATCAGAACCAACAGATCACGCAGTTCTCGGACAACCCACCGAATATTCCTCTCGTCGCGCTTCCAAATGTCTCGGCCACCACGACTGTCACTCCGCCATTCAACATCAGTACCCCAATCAAGGCGTTGCCTGTGAGCACGGATCTTAGCGGCTTCACCGCTGCGAATCCGCTGAGTACTTCTTTCCGTACGCAGGCCTTTGACCACGCGCAAAACCCAATGCTGATGCAATACAACCTGGACCTACAGTACCAGCTCACGAACAAAATCGTGATCGAAACTTCCTACAGCGGCGCTCGCGGATCGGACCTGGCTTCGCTCTTTCAGGATCAGAACCAGATTCCGTTCTCGCAAGCCGTCGCCGGGCTGAACAAACAGGCAAACCGTCCGTTCCCGGGCATCAATGGCCAGGTATTAGCGGTCTTCGCAACGGCAACTTCAAACTACAACTCGGGTAACGTGAAGCTCGAAGTACGTCCCACCCATGGCCTCAGTATGCTCACCAACTACACCTGGCAGAAGAACCTGGAAACAGGTGGCAGTGGACCAAATGCCTTCACGCAGAACGGCGGAACTGCTATCTCCATCAGCACCTATGAGCCGCAGCGCGAAAATGGTCTGGCCGCGATCAACGTAGCTCATAACTTTACTGCAAGCGTCAGCTATGAGCTACCGTTTGGAAAGAACCGTACTTTTCTGAATAGGAGTGGCGTGCTTGATGCGTTCGTGGGCGGCTGGATACTTAACGGCATCGGCACGCTACGAACCGGCTTCCCCACTGATATCCGTACCAGCCTGCTGCCCCCGGTCTTCAACACCTATAACGTTGCTGATTGCGTTGCAGGAGTCCCGAGAAAGCTTCCAAACCCAAGTCCCAGTGGCTACTTCAATCCGGCGGCGTTCAAAGTGCCAAACGTCGTGATTGGTGCCCAGGGCCAGAACGTGCAAACCTTTGGCAACTGCGGTCACTTTCCAACCACAGGCCCTGGCTTGAAGAACCTCGACTCATCAATCTTCAAAGACTTTCACTACTCCAGTAGGTCCTATGCCGAGTTCCGTGCCGAGTTCTTCGACACGACGAATACTCCGGCCTTCACCCTGCCGGGTGCCAATGACCCAACGCTTACTTGCCAGGGAACACCCGGAGCCACCTGCAATGCCAGCAATCCTAACTTCGGCAAGCTATCGAGCGGCACCGCTGTAGGTCGTCAGATACAGTTCTCGGTGAAGATTTACTACTAAAATGCCTTCACATGACCGGAGAGAGATAACGATGAGCGATAACAATGAAGTAACTCGAAGAGACTTCCTCTTGTCTACCGCGATGATTACGGCGTCTTCTGCCGTGGGTCATACGCAGCCGCTTCTTGGCGCGTTGGTGGGACAGGACACAGCCTCTACAGTCGTCATGCCCAGCACCGAAGTCAACATGGGTTCGGTCTTCCCTTCCGGCGGCGTCTACTTCCGCAAATCCAACCCTCCGACGGATGAGTGGGCACGCGATCATCAGACTGCATCGCAGCTCGGGATGAATACCTTTCGCCACTGGTTCATGTGGTCCGCGCTTGAGGTCGCACCCGGCAAGTGGGATTGGGCCGACTATGACACGATGATGGATCTCGCAGCGAAGAACGGCATCAAGGTCATCATCGCAACGCTCGATACCGCAGCGCCCGAGTGGGCCTTCCGCAAGTATCCGCATGCACGCTATAAAGCGAGCGACGACTCAATCACACACAGCTCTGTCTCGGCGAGCAGCGGCATCGGAGGATTTCCCGGTCTGTGTCTCGACAATGCTGATGTCAAAGCGCTGGCGGAAAACTTTCACACTAAACTGATCGAGCACTACCGTGGCCATCCAGCCCTGCTGGGTTATGACCTGTGGAATGAGACGACCTACGACAGTGGTCGCATCGGCAAGATGAACTGCTTCTGCGAAGCAAGCCAGAAGAAGTTACAGGAGTGGCTCAAGGATAAGTACGGTTCGCTCGATGCAGTCTGCAAGACCTGGCATCGCCCCAGCTTCTCGGAGTGGGCCGATATCGAGCCACCGCATGACTTCAGCGGCTATCCGGAGAGTCTCGACTGGCTGCAGCATCGCATTGATAAGGCATACGAACACTTCGACTGGCGCATCGCGCTGTATCGTCGCCTCGACCCCAAACATCTGGTGACCTGCCACGGTGTCGCAGGCACATTGGAGAGTCACGCCTCCGCCTCGCATAACGAGTGGATGGCCGCCAAGCGTGTCGATGTGTACGGCCTCACCTGGGTTCAGTCGCGGCACGGCACGGAACCCTGGCGGCAGTGGCAATCATTCGATCTGGTCCGTGCCGGAGCGCGCGGCAAACCGTTCTGGCACGCGGAAGCACAGGGTGGCCCGCTCTGGATGCAACCTCAACTCATCGGCAAACCGCGCGAGGACGGCCGCGTCACCGAACCGGAGGACATCCGCATCTGGAACATGATCTCCTTTGCAGGAGGAGCACGCGGTCTGCTCTACTGTCGCTATCGCCCGCTGCTGGACGGGCCGCTCTTTGGAGCATTTGGCTCCATCGGCATGGATGGCTCGGTGACGCCGCGCGCGCAGATGGCAGGCAAAACACTGACCTGGGCCAATGCTCATCCCGAGATATGGAAGTCACGTCCCGTACGCGGCGATGTCGGCCTGCTCTTTATCCCAGAGGCAGAACTATTCAACTACGTGCAACAGCTCTCGACGGACTTTTACCTTGAGTCCATGCGCGGCGCATATCAGGCCTTTTTCGACCAGAACATTCAACCGGACTTCGTCGCGCTCGATAACATCGACGAGTACAAACTCATCTATCTGGCCTACCCGGTGATGATGAAGCCTGAGACCGTGGCCAAGCTGAAGGACTATGTAAGCAAGGGTGGCACGCTTATCAGCGAGGGACTTCCCGCCTACTTCGGCGAACATGGCCATGTGGGAGAAGTACAGCCTAACTATGGTCTGGATGAGGTCTTCGGCGCGAGAGAGAGCTACGTCGAGTTCCTGGCTGACATCCACGACAACCTCATGATGGAGGTCAATGGCAATAACATTCATGGCCGTTACTTCTTCCAGCAATACGAGGTCAAGGGGGGCAAGGCAGCGGGCCATTATCCGAATGGCTCGGTGGCGGCAGTCGAGAACCAGATGGGCCGTGGTCGCACCCTGTTGATGGGCTCGTTCCCTGGCAGCGGTTACTACCTGCACCACGACAAGCCAACGCTAACCTTGTTTGCCGGGTTTCTGAAGATGGCCAGCATTGTTCCACGGGTGAAGGTCAATGACAACGAGGTCCAGGTGCGCGTACATCAGGGAGAAGGCGGAACCAACCTGTGGGTGACGAATCCAACTCGAACCGATCGTTCGGTATCCGTCTCACTCAGTTCAGACCTCGGGAGATTCTCCACGGGCGAAGACAAGTGGGGCAAGCTCGACATCAAGGTCTCGGGGCAACAGGTCACGGTCAACGTACCGGCACGGGATGCGGCAGTCATCTCATTGCGCTAACCGTTGCGAACAAACTGCCGTGATGGATGACGGCGAGAGAGTCGGGGAATAAAAGATGGCAACCAGTCGTCGAACTTTTCTGGGTTATTCCGTAGCTGCATCGGCTTCAACTTTATTGAAGCCAGCTTTTGGCACGCTGGCGGAGTCCTTCGCCGGTGCGCCGGGCGTGGGTGAGCCGGCAAAAGACTGGTACGACAAACCCATGCGATGGGCTCAGATTGGTTTTGCCGAAGATGACCCCGGCAACTACGATCAACAGTTCTGGCTGGACTACTTCAAGCGTCTGCACGTCGAAGCGGTAACCCTAAACGCAGGTGGCGCAGTTGCTTACTATCCCACGCAAGTGCCCTTCCACTACCGCAGCAAATGGCTTGGCAATATGGATACCTTCGGCGACTTGATGAAGGGTTGCCGCGCAATGGGCATCGTTGTTGTGGCACGCACCGATGCCCATGCCTGCCATCAGGACGTCTACGACGCACACCCCGACTGGATCATGGTCGATGCGAAGGGCAACAAACTTCGCCATCCCTCCGATAAGGACTTCTGGCTCACCTGCGCGCTCGGACCCTATAACTTCGAGTTCATGACCGCGGTGCATCAGGAGATTACGACCAAGTACATGGTCGACGGCATCTTCACCAATCGCTGGGCCGGATCGGGCATGTGCTACTGCGAGAACTGCCAGAAGAACTTTCGCACCTTCAGCGGCCTGGACCTGCCGCGAACACGCGACCCACAGGATCCGGCACGCAAGCAATACATCATCTGGCATCAGCAGCGACTATTCGAGCTATGGCGGCTATGGAACGAGACTATTCAAAAGGTGAATCCTAACGCCAGCTATATCGCCAACGCGGGTGGCGGCGCTCTCAGCGAGCTCGACATGAAGACCGTCGGCGAACTAGCCCCGACACTCTTCGCCGACCGCCAGGGCCGTGCCGGTCTGATGCCTCCGTGGGCCAACGGCAAGAACGGCAAGGAGTATCGTTCGACCATGGGCCGCAAGGCGATCGTCGGCATCTTCAGTATGGGGCTGGAGGACAAGTATCGCTGGAAAGACTCCGTCCAGAGCGATGACGAGATCCGCTTGTGGGTAGCAGACGGCATCGCACACGACCTGCGGCCCTGGTTTACGAAGTTCGACTGCAAGATCATCGACCCCCGCTGGGTGCCGGTCATCGAAGGCATCTACAAATGGCACGCCGCGAATGAAGCCTATCTGCGCAACGAGCGACCACTCGCCAGAGTCGGCCTGGTCTTCTCGCAGCAGACCGCCTCATACTACGGTGGGGAAGAAGCCCGCGCCAAAGTCGAAGACCCCGGACTCGGTTTCTATCAGGCACTCATCGAAGCACGCATCCCCTTCGAGATGGTCCACGATCATCTGCTCGACTCCACGCACGTCAGCCAGTTTCGCACGCTCATCCTTCCGAACATCGCCGCGCTTTCCACCGCTCAATGCAAGCAGCTTCAGGAGTTCGTGGAGGGCGGCGGTAATCTGGTCGCAACCTTCGAAACCTCCCTCTATGACGAGTGGGGCGTGCGTCGCACTAACTTCGGACTGGCTTCTCTCTTTGGCGTCAATTACGCAGGTAAAGTTGAAGGTCCGATGCTCAATTCATACCTGAGCCTCAACAAGGATTCATCGGGGCAGTACCATCCTCTGCTCAAAGACCTCGAAGACTCAGTCCGCATCATCAATGGAGCAAATCAGGTCTCCATAACTCCAGCCGGAGATGGGACATACCCCTTACAGGTAGTCCCGACCTACCCCGACCTTCCCATGGAAGAGGTCTTCCCGCGCAAGGATGCGCCGAAGGGAGAGCCTGGAGCTGTCGTTCGCCAAGTAGGCAAGGGGCGCGTCGTCTATCTACCCGGCGATATCGACCGCACGTTCTGGGAGACATTAAGCTTCGATCAAGCTCGGCTACTGCGCAACGCCGTCCTATGGGCGACTAACGAGCCAGCCCCTCTGACCGTCGAGGGCAAAGGCGTGCTGGACGTTTCGGTATGGACGCAGAAGAGCTCGATGACCGCTCATTTCGTGAACCTAACCAACCCCATGATGATGAAAGGCCCGATCCGCGAGATCATTCCAATCACAGCCCAGCAGGTCAGCATCAAGATCCCAGACGGCCGCAAGGTGAAGCAAGTGCATTTGCTTGTCGCAGGAATAAAGCCAAACTATACCAACAAGGAAGGCATACTCCAGCTCGAAGTGCCGTCTATCGCGTTGCATGAAGTCGTAGCAGTCGACTTTGCATAGATCCTTTTGAGACGGTCGGGTGGAAGCAAAACTGAGTTCATAAAGGGGGCAAGATGGCGAAACTAGGTTTTCTTGGACTTGGCATCATGGGTGGGCCTATGGCGAAGCGGCTTGTGGCGGCCAAGCACGAGGTTGCTCTCTGGTCGCACAGCAAGGGCAAGGCGGAAGCACTGGGAGGCAATGCCTGCGCAACACCCCGCGCAGTCGCTGAGGCCAGCGACTGTGTCTTCCTTTGCGTCGGCGATACGGCCATGTCGCGCGAGGTCATCTTTGGCAAGGACGGTCTTCTCGCAGGTGCGAAAAAGGGCCTCGTCATCGTCGACTGCAGCACCATCTCCCCCAAAGAGAGCCGCCAGATGGCGGAAGAACTTTCGACGTCCGGCATCGAATTTCTGGACGCACCATGCACCGGCTCGAAAGGAGGTGCGGAGGCTGGAACACTTACCTTCATGGTCGGCGGCAACAGAGAGGTCTTCGATCGCGTAAAGCCATGGTTCGAACCTATGGGAAAGCAGTTTTACTACTGCGGGGCCTCCGGCCAGGGCCTCCACGCCAAGCTCTCCCAGAACATGATTCTCGGCAATTTGCTGCAGGCCTTCAACGAGAGCATTGTGCTCAGCACCAAGGCAGGCGTGCCGCCTGAGCTGATGCTCGAGATCATCGAAAACAGCGCGGCGAAATCGGGCCTCGTCTCCCTGAAGGCCCCATTGGTCTTCAAACGTGACTTCGATCCTCGCTTCTCTGTGAAGTGGCTGGAAAAAGATATGCAGCTCATGCTGGACTCTGCCGCCGATCTGAACGTACCCGTTCCCCTCACTGCGCTCTCCCGTCAGATGTATCGCGCTGCAATCGCCAAAGGGTTTGGCGAAGAGGATATCTGCGGCTCCATCCGCCTGTTGGAAGACCTCGCGGGCTGCGAGGTAACTACTAACCAGTAACGATGAAGTGCCTACTGTTATCGCGTATCAATTGATGTAATACAAAAAAGACGGGACAGGCCACCATTCTCTGCTCCGGCGAAGATTGCTCTATTGAAGAAAACGTTTCCATAGTGCGGTCCATTACACTTATCAATCCAGAGAAGATTCTCGATGCGGAAACAAATCTGCATTGAGTTTGTTTGAGGGCTCCAAGTGAGCAGGCTGCTTTCTCTTCGAAGCTCGAGACCTCGGCGGGATGACTCAGCATGGACAGGTGTCCGGACTGCAAGGTCAACGTCGCGGCCTTCATCCGTTTTGCCATAGTCACCTCGAGTGCCGGTGCGATGGCTCGATCGTTGTTCGCAACAACGTACCAGGTGGGACGTTCTTCAGAGATCGGGACTGACATAGAATTCTCCATAGAAGGGTGATTCGAGAAATCATCAGGTAGTGGGCGGATGCCATTACGCAACTACCACTTACTAGTAGGCAGACCAGGAGGGGTTAAGATGTCTTATGTCAAAAGGGTAATCTTAGAGCAACTTCAATTTGAGGCTCGAAGGCGTTCCAGAGCACCCTTTGTGATTGAGGTAAAGATGCCCGGCGAGCCAAACTCTCGGGCAGAGATCATTGCCCCATGAACCAGAGCGACAAAGCTCTGCGCTTCCACTTCCACGCTATGTTGCAGGTGGATGCTGCCGTGGCCGATGCCATCTTTCAACGTAGAGCGAACCCAGCGGACAAGATATTTGAAGTGCAGTTGTATCTCAGCTTGTCCGTCGCTCTTCCCCTCAAGGTTACCCGTACTGACAGAGTCGTAACGAGAGGGCAACCTATCGGAAGCGATCCGCGACAATGACACTCTGTTTTACTCCAGAAATAACGAACATAAATTGTGCTGTAGAGCACACTATCGTGGGAGAGCCGACCTCGCTAGTCCGTCGACTCTCAACCACATCCATAAAGATGACTATCTTCTGGTCCTTGAACTGGGTGCGCGCTTCGATCAGGCGTTCGTCCCGCCATCGACAGTCAGATTCGTTCCGGTGATATACGAAGACTCCGGACCGGCGACGAATGCCACCAATGCGGCGACCTCCTCCACTGTGCCATAACGGTTGAGCGACGTAAGGGCCTTCTGAGGCACTGCCCAATCGCCCGCAGCGGGATTAAGCTCCGTGTCGATCGGACCCGGCTGAACATTGTTGACCGTGATGCCTCGGCCACCAACCTCTCTAGACAACCCCTGAGTAAACATCTTCACGGCTCCCTTGGTGGCCGAGTAGGCTACCAGCCCAGGGGTCATGGTGCGCTCGCCCACGCATGAGCCAACCATGATGATGCGGCCTCCACTCTTCATGTGCTTGAGAGCTGCCTGCGTCGCGACCAATATGCCACGGAAGTTGAGGTTGATCATGTGATCGATCTCTTCCAGGGTGGTCTCCTCAAAGACCTTTGGAATGGCTGTGCCTGCATTGTTCACGAGCACATCCAGTTGGCCGAAGGTCGCAACTGTCTTTTCGACCGCAGCCTTGACGGCAGCAACATCGGCAGCGTCAGCCTGAATCGCGACCGCTTTTCCGCCAGCGGATTCAATCGCTTTGACGACGGTGGAAGCCGAGTTGGCGTCCTTTGCGTAAGTGATGACCACGCTGGCTCCGTCCGCAGCCAGTCGTTTTGCGATTGCGGCACCGATTCCACGCGATCCGCCTGTAACCAAAGCGACTTTTCCTTCTAATGAGTGAGGCATGTATCTCCACCTTTCTGTTGAGTAGCGCTCTTGATTGAGCGACGACCTGGCATGAAGAGGAGAGGCCAGTGTCGACGCTATATGGCTATAGCAACGCTCCTCTGTTGCGTGCATCGTTTCCAATGAAAAAATAGCCTTCCAGAGTCATTAATAAAATTGCTTTGTAGGCTGAGGGGCTATGCTTTCTAGGCAGAGGTGGACATTGGAGCTCAGGCATCTTCGTTATTTCGTAGCCGTGGCTGAAGCACGAAGCCTCAAGCTTGCGGCAGAAGAAAAACTGCACACCACTCAGCCATCTCTGAGCCGCCAGATCCGCGACCTTGAGAATGAGGTTGGGGCGGCGCTTTTCTTACGGGGCACTCGCGGGGTCGAGCTCACCGCGGCAGGCCGGGTGTTTCTGGACCATGCTCGAGTGATGCTCTCCCAGGCTGAGACTGCGGTACAGTCGGTGCGCCAAATAGCCAATCCGACAAAGCCTTACTTCTCTTTGGGCTTTATGATCGGTCACGACTCGACCTGGCTCCCCAAGACTCTCCAGATACTCCGTGATGAGCTGCCGAATATTCATGTGGTGATCTCCACTCAGAACTCTCCACAGCTTGCGGCGGCGCTCTCGCAAGGGCTGATCGACGTAGCTTTTCTTCGCAGAGAAGATGGCGGCCCCGGACTGGAGTACAGTCTGATCATTGAAGAACCTTTCGAGGTATTTCTTCCTAAAGATCATCCTCTCGCTGCGCAGAGTGTGATCAAGGCGAAAGAGATCGTAGGGGAGACATTTCTCAGCGTATCGGGGACTGCTCTCAGCGTGTCGGGAAAGCCGCCCGCGCTGAGATTAGCTATTGATCGATACCTAAAAGAGAGAGGCCTCGATATCAGACCGAGCCATGAAGTGGATAATCTCGGCGGCGTGATGTCTCTTATTGCTTCAACCCGAGGCATCGCGCTCTTACCCGCGTATGCAAAGACATTCCTTCCTGACTCGGTAACAACCCGTCCACTACAGGGCTGCTCGCCGACGATCGATTTATCCGTGGGCTATCGCAGGGTAAACTCCTCCGCAACTCTAAAGCTGCTTCTCTCACGAGTGGATGAATTGGTGGCCGAGGTTCCAAATCACGCATAGAAGATGTAGCGCTGGTTCGATGGTCGGGACTTACTTGAAAGCTTTGCATTTACGGATGCTCGCGGTGGCTGCTGCGGAGATGTAAGAAAAGATCCGTGGCCAGCTCACTTCTTTGTCGTCAGGCGCGCTTGAGACTAGAGGGTGCGAAGTTATCGTGGAACCGCAGTAACACTGACCAGAAGACAAGCTTCCGGTCAGTGTTACTGTGTGTTTTCATACCACTAGAGACCGTGCTCTGAGGATGTATCCCGTAGCGTCACGCTACGCCAAGATTGATGCCGTGCCATCTGGCGACTTCGTGAAAGCGTGAATGACGTTGCCATCTGTATCGACGTGGCGCAGCGTGAGAAGCTTATCCGTTGCTTCGAGATGGCTGAAGCCATGAACCTTGTTGAAGAAGGGACCGCGCTGGACGACCTCGTCACGCTCATCGTACAGATCCGCGCCTCCGCCGCCGGAGAGGAAGAAGGAGGTGGGATGCCCTTCAAATTCGAGGTGCTGCAGATCATGGTCATGGCCAGCAAGGTAGAGATGTACCTTGTGCTCACGGAGAAGCGGCTCCCAATCCGCAATGAGAACCTTGTGATCGCCATGAGGGCCATTGGAGAAGACAGGATGGTGGGCGATGACGATGCGGAATGGAGTGGTGAGCGGCTTGGCAAGCTCAAGCTTGAGCCATTCGAGCTGCTGCTGCCTCTGCTCTTCGGTCATCACATGTGTAAAGCCGTGAGCCAGCTTGCCGTCAGCAAATGGCATATTGCTGTCCAACGCGATAACCGTCGCCACCGGCTTGTGTAGTGGAAACTTGTAGCTATACCACTGTGCAGGCTCGGTCCAGCGGGTGTTGCCGCGCGCAGAGTATGCCATCTGGGAGTGCAGTTTGATCTCTGGCCGCGCCTCGTAATCATGGTTGCCTGGGACCGCGTAAGCAGGGCAGTTGAAGACATCCTTCGGATACATCTCTTCGAAGTCAGTGCGGAAACGCGGGCAGTCGACGCCACCAGGAAACTCACCATAAAAGTTATCGCCCAGAAGGAAGAGCGCATCATGCTTCAGGTGATGCTGTCGTGTATAGGAGGCCATCGCTCGTGCGACGGAACTCTGTGAGTCGAGGTGACGATCGTCGCCCCAGTCCCCGATCATAAGCGCGTGCGCGGCATGGGGATTGGGAGAGGATTTTCGGTCCGCCGCAAAGGATGCAAGAGGATGAAGTGCAGCGGCAGCGCTGAACACAAAGCTTTGACGAAGAAAACGGCGGCGGCTTGGGGAATGATCTTGAGTAGTCACACAAAGAATTATTCCATTGCTTCCTTAGAACAATCTGAAGCCGGAGATGAATAGATCGTGAATGGCTTCAAGGAGAGAGCGGAACAGTCCAGATGGACTATGGTCCTGCATTTACGTGTTTAGCAAACTCTGACTGGGACGCTCTTGCTAACAATGAAGAGGAAGGCATCGATGCCTATGATGGCCACTATGCAGGTACCCGGAGTCATTCTTGGTCGCGCTGATGTCAGATGGACGGTAGAGAATCAGGACCTGACTCAAGCTCTCGGGGAGATCCACCAACGAACCTAGTATCACCTTAAATTATTAACTCACGGCTGCTATGTGGTAGCCGAGGAGCGCCTCCCCGAATAGAGCGATGCAGAGGGCACTGCGCTCACGGTATTGGATTGCGATCCGACATCTCCGGCGGAGCCAACGCTACAAGGAAAATCTGGACTCGATTCTAGACGGCGCAGCGGCTCACGTTCGCTGATGTTCGATCTTGCTCCGCTTCCCGGCGTCCAGCCCCTCCATCTGAACGCCGGTCCCTTCGGACGAACACTATGCCGCAGCAGGCTTCTTAGTGCTTTACAGCAATTGCAGATATTTCGATCTTCGCCCCGCCGATCAGCCCCGCGACCTGCACTGTGGCACGAGCTGGCTTTGGATCCGCCATCAGCTTCTTGTAAACCTCGTTCATCGCCGGAACATCCGCGAGATCCGTGACATAAACAGTGACAGATACGATATCTGACATTTGATAGCCTGCCTGCTCCACAACTTTCTTGACCGCAGCGATCGCGTTCGTCGTTTGCAGGGCAATATCCGTGCCAGTCACTTTGCCATGAGCATCCGGACCTTGCTGGCCGGCGACATAGAGAGTATTGCCTGCAATGTAGCCTTCACTGAACGGAGCACCTTGCTTAAAACCTATCGCCTTGTTCTGGGCCAAGAGATTCCCTGTGAAGCAGAAAGTCGTGAGCGCGGCCACCACCAGGGCTCGCCGAGCAATCGCAGCATACATTTTCGTCATTATTCGTTCTCCTCAATTCACAAATATCTGTGGCGAAGCTTAGCATCAAAATCGAAGTTGCCGCTCGGCCGAATGACCTACCTGCACACGGCTTGAAGCGTGTGGGAAGGCTAACATATCTCAATGAGGGATTTTCTTGCCGAGGCACGGGCGCTGCACGCGGAAAGCGTCGTTCTGGATGGACATGCGGATACTCCGCAGCGTTTTGTGGATGATGATTGGGAGTGGACCGGTCAGCCCCTGGGCCTGGGACAACTTTCGGAGGAGACGGCACGTGCCGGTGGGCTCGATGGCGAATTTCTGATTGCATGGCCGGAGCCGGGGTCGTGGTCGGGACGGTTTGCCGAGCGCACGCGAACACTTATCGCCAGCGTTCATACGCAAGCCGCAAAGCATCCGGAGGCCCTGGCGGTGTGCTGTTCTCCTGCGGAGATTCGTGCGGCAAAGGCTGCTGGACGGTTTTCCGCCATGATCGGCGTGGAGGGTGGGCACGCGATCGAGAACAGCCTGGAGTTGCTGCGGGAGTTCTTCGCCAGCGGCGCGCGATACATGACACTGACCTGGGCCAACTCGACGGAGTGGTGCGGATCGAGCGGTGAGGGCAAAGGCGCGAAGGGGCTGAGTGAGTTTGGCCGGGATGTCATACGCGAGATGAACCGGTTGGGCATGTTGGTGGATGTTTCGCACGTGAGCGACGCGGCCTTCTGGGACGTGCTGGAGACGAGTTCGGTGCCGGTGATTGCTTCTCATTCGTCGTCGCGTGCGTTATGCAAGGCGGTGCGCAACCTGACCGATGAGATGGCGGTCGCACTCGCGAAGAAGGGCGGGTTGGTGATGGTGAACTTTTATGCCGCGTTTCTCAGCGATGCTTGGCGAGCGGCGTATGTGGCACAGCGTCCCGAGGTGGAACAGGCACTCAAACCTGTAAGGGAGCAGTATCGCGAGCGGGGCGAGCCGGTTCCATTTACTGCAGAGTTAGCGGTGATCCGGCCCTATGCGCGGCAGTTGCCACCGGTTCCCTTCTCCGTACTGGTGGATCACTTCGATTATTTGTTGCGGCTGGTGGGCCCAGACCATGTCGGGATTGGCTCGGATTTCGATGGGATTGCCCTTTCGGTCGAGGGGATGGAGAGTGCCGCGGACCTGCCGAAGGTAACGGCTGCGCTGCTCGAGAGAGGATGGCAGGCCGGTGAGCTAAAGGGCCTGCTGGGGGAGAACCTGCTACGTGTGATGGAAGCGGCGCAACCCTTTGCGGCTCAATGAGTAACCCGCCTGAATCCCTCCTCCATTGACAGAGGCAAGTCAACGCCCCTACTATCTTTCTCAGAGGTGAACGGTATATGAAGCAGTGGAATACGCCCAGCTATGAAGAAGTCTCGCTCTGCTGCGAGATCAACTCCTACTCGCCTGCCGAGATTTAGGCCGCAGTGCGTCTACATCTGCTGGGGGCCGCCGCAGGTGGCGGTCTTCCCCAGTGGAACTGTGCTTGTTCCAACTGTCAGGCCTCCCGCTCTCATCCCACTCTTGCACGATCCCAGTCGCAGCTTGCCGTCTCTGCGGATGGAAATGACTGGCTGCTGGTAAACGCCTCTCCAGACCTGCGTGACCAGCTTTCCCGGACGTCTTTTCTTCATCCTAAGCCGCAATACGGTCTGCGCCATACGCCTGTGGCCGGCGTACTGCTGACCTCGGCTGATCTGGACCACATTCTGGGCCTTCTCCTGATGCGCGAGTTCACGCCGGTCTCGATCTATGCGACCGATAGCGTGCTCTCTGTGCTGGAATCGAATCCGTTCTTTTCCATGCTGGAGCGTGTGCCAGGCCAGAAGCGCACACAGACCATTCGGCACGATGTTCCTCTGCTCCCGTTGCCGGGATTGAAGATCATTCCTATCGAGCTTCCTGGCAGCTTCCCTATGCACATTCCGACAGCGATGAGAGACCGATTGAAGCTGAACGAGATGACACTGGGCGTGCTCTTCGAATCGAGCGAAGGCAGGCGAGCCGCCTATCTTCCGGCACTACCGTCCATGACGCCTGAGCTGCTGGACCTGCTCAGCAACTGCAATGTCGTGATGGTGGATGGAACGCTATGGAGCGAGGACGAGCTGCAGCGTCTGCAACCCGGTACGCCGTCCGCTACCGAGATGGGGCACATGCCAATTGGGGGACCGTATGGGTCGTTGACAGCTCTGCGGGGTCTGACTCATGTGCGACGCATCTACACCCATATCAACAACAGCAATCCCATCCTAGCCAACGGATCTGAGGAGCAAAAAGCCGTGCTGAATGCCGGCATAGAGATCGGTTACGACGGGATGGAGATCAACCTCTGATGGAGATGGACTTCTGATGGCAGAGATGCTCGATAAGCAAGGGCTTCGTGACTACCTGCAACGCACCGGCGAAGCCATGTATCACCACACCCATCCGTTCCACCTGCGAATGCACGCGGGCGAACTGACGCGTGGGCAGATGCAGGCGTGGGCGCTGAACCGCTTTTACTACCAGAGTATTATCCCGATCAAGGATTCCATCATTCTGTCGAAGTCGCACGATGCGAAGTTCCGCCTGGCGTGGCGCAAGCGCATTGTGGACCACGACGGCGACCCCGCACATCCCGAGAAGCCGGGAGGGATCGAGAAATGGATTCAACTTGCGGAGGCAACCGGTCTCGATGCCGCATACGTACAGTCCTACAAGGGCATCCTGCCGGGCGTCCGCTATGCGGTTGATTCATACGTCGATCTCGTCACGCATAGAACGCTGCTGGAGGCAGTGGCATCGTCGCTGACGGAGCTTTTTGCAGGCAACCTCATCGCGTTGCGCATGGATGCTTTGCGCAAACACTATCCGTGGGTCGTGCCGGGGCTCGCGTACTTTGAAGGGCGTCTGACGCAAGCTCCGGAAGATGCGAAGTTCGCCTTCGATTACGCCTTCGAGCACGCGACCACGCCGGATCTACAGGAGCTTGTGGTCGAGTGTCTGCGCCGAAAGTGCGCGTTACTGTGGGCCCAACTCGACGCCATCTATTACTCGTATGTTGAACCGGGGAATATTCCGCCTTCGCCTGGCGTCTTCCGTCCGGAGCCGAGCGCATGATCGATACGTCAAACAGAGTGCCACAGCTTGCGCGTGGGTGTCGGGTGCAGTCGCGCAACGAGGATGAAACAGTCCTTCTGATTCCCGAAGGGCTACTACGGTTGAAGGGAGCAGCGGCAGAGATCCTCGCATTTGTGGATGGACAGCGTACCGTCTCACAGATCACCGATGCCCTTCAGGCGCAGTATCCCCCTGAGGCGCACGCACAGATCGCTCAAGAGGTGGATGGGTTCCTGCGCAGCCTACATCAACGCAGTGTTCTACTCTTCAAAGAAGCATGATCGAAGCCCGTAACAATCCGCAGTCTCTCGCGCTTCCGCAGCCGTTGTCGCTGGTCTGCGAGTTGACGCATCGCTGCCCATTGCACTGCATCTACTGCTCGAACCCCCTGGTGATGCAGTCCGCGGATGCTGAGCTTTCGACCGAGACGTGGTCGCGCGTCTTCCGCGAGGCAGCCGCGATGGGGATCGTACATCTGCATCTCACCGGTGGTGAGCCGTTGGCAAGGCAGGACCTGCCGGAGTTGATCGCCGCGGGACGTGAGGCGGGCCTGTATCTCAACATGATTACGTCGGGGCTTGGGCTTACTGAGCAACGCCTGCAATCGCTGGTCGATGCTGGTCTCGACCACATGCAGCTTAGCCTGCAGGATGCCGACGAGCAGCAGGCGAACCAGTGGGCGGGTGCTCGCGTGCACGCGAAGAAGCTCGAGATGGCAAAGCTCATCAAGGCTCAGCCGAACCTCGCCTTCACGGTAAACATCGTCGTGCATCGGCAGAACCTTGACCGGCTGGAGGAGATGATCGCCCTGGCTGAGAGCATGGGGCCGGAGCGTATTGAGATAGCTCATGTTCAGTACTATGGCTGGGCGTTGAAGAACCGAGACACCCTGATGCCCACCCGGGCGCAGTTGGAACGCAGTATTCGCGTGTTGCAAGAGGCTCAGGGACGCCTGAGCGGCCGCATCCATCTGCAGGCAGTGGTACCGGACTACTTTGCGAAGTATCCCAAGGCCTGTGTCGGCGGCTGGGCGCAGCAGTTGCTGCTGATTGATCCGGCGGGCCGTGTGTTGCCATGCCACTCAGCCGGGATTATTCCGGGCATGGTGTTCGATTCCGTTCAAGATCGCAGCCTTGATTGGATATGGCGTGATTCCGCAGCCTTCAACCGCTTCCGCGGGGAGGACTGGATGCAGGAGCCCTGCCGCTCGTGCGATCGCAAGAACATCGACTTTGGCGGCTGCCGCTGCCAGGCCATGCAGATTCTGGGCGATCCCGATGCGACCGATCCAGCCTGTCATCTGAGCCCTCATCACCAGGAGCTTATTGAGATCGCCGAGGCCGCATCGGGTAGAACGGCGGACATGGTCTATCGCATCTTGACTGCAACGCCAGCCGTCGAAACGCACCTTAGCTAGATCAACACAAGCTCGCCTGGATAGACTCATCCTCCCCAACAGGGCTTTTCAGTAAAGGCTAAGCCCTGTTAGTTCCCTTCCATAAGCAGAAACCGTTCGCGCCTCGACTTGATCCGGGTTATTCCGGATCAAGTCGAGGTGCGAACGGCATAAGCCCCTGCGGCCTACCTTACGAGATTACGCAAGGTCGAAGCGATCAAGGTTCATCACCTTGGTCCAAGACGCTACGAAGTCATGGACGAACTTCTGCTGCGCGTCCGCGCTTCCGTAGACTTCGGCCACGGCTCTTAGCTGCGAGTTGGAGCCGAAGACGAGGTCCGCACGTGTAGCCGTCCACTTAAGCTCGCCAGTCTTGCGGTCGTGCCCTTCATACACTTCCTTGCTCTCCGAGGTCGCCTTCCACTCCGTGCCCATGTCGAGCAGGTTGATGAAGAAGTCGTTGGTCAGAGCCTCCGGCTGCTTGGTGAAGACGCCATGCCGGGTCTGTCCGACGTTGGTATCCAGCACGCGCAGACCACCCACCAGCACCGTCAGTTCAGGCGCGGTCAGCGTCAGCAACTGCGCCTTATCCAGCAGCAACGCCTCAGCCGGTACGCTGTACTCGGCCTTGAGGTAGCTACGGAAGCCGTCCGCAGCCGGCTCGAGCACCGAGAAAGATTCCACATCGGTCTGCTCCTGCGAGGCGTCCGTGCGCCCCGGGATAAAGGGAACGGTCACGGTGAGACCAGCATTCTTCGCTGCCTGCTCGACGCCTGCGCAACCAGCCAGGACGATGAGATCGGCGAGCGAGATCTTCTTGCCGCCCGACTGTGCGCCGTTGAATTCGCTCTGAATATCCTCGAGCGTCTTCAGCACCTTCGCCAACTGCCCAGGTTGATTGACCTCCCAGTCCTTCTGAGGGGCCAGACGGATGCGGCCGCCGTTTGCGCCGCCACGCTTGTCGGAGCCACGGAAGGTGGACGCCGACGCCCAGGCGGTAGAGACCAACTGCGAGACCGACAAGCCCGAAGCAAGGATCTTGCTCTTGAGCGAAGCAATGTCCTGCTCATTGACCAATGCATGACCGACCGCGGGGACGGGGTCTTGCCAGATAAGCTCCTCGGCAGGAACCTCCGGTCCGAGGTAGCGTGCGCGCGGCCCCATGTCACGGTGTGTCAGCTTGAACCACGCACGGGCAAAGGCATCCGCAAACGCATCGGGATTCTCATAGAAGTGCCGCGAGATCTTCTCGTAAGCCGGATCGAGACGCAGAGCGATGTCGGTGGTCAACATGGAAGGCGCGTGGCGCTTGGACGAGTCGTGCGCATCCGGAATCGTGTTGGCGCCAGCATCATTCTTCGGCTTCCACTGGTGCGCACCTGCCGGGCTCTTCGTCAGTTCCCATTCGTAACCGAAAAGGTTCCAGAAGAAGTTGCTGCTCCACCGCGTTGGCGTGCTGGTCCAGGTGACCTCCAGGCCGCTGGTGATCGTGTCGCTACCCTTGCCCGTGCCAAAGCTGTTCTTCCAGCCAAGGCCCTGATTCTCGATACCTGCACCTTCCGGCTCAGCTCCCACGTTGGAGGCAGGGCCAGCGCCGTGGGTCTTGCCGAAGGTGTGGCCGCCCGCGATCAACGCAACGGTCTCTTCATCGTTCATCGCCATGCGGCCGAAGGTCTCGCGAATATCCTTGGCTGCCGCAACGGGGTCGGGATTACCTTCGGGACCTTCGGGGTTGACGTAGATCAGACCCATCGTAGTTGCACCAAGGGGATTCGCAAGGTCGCGCTCGCCGGAGTAACGCTTGTCTGTACCCAGCCAGGTGGTCTCCAGTCCCCAGTTGACATCCTGATCCGGCTCCCAGACGTCCGCGCGCCCGCCGCCGTAACCGAAGGTCTTGAAGCCCATCGACTCCAAGGCGACATTACCAGCGAGAATCATCAGGTCGGCCCATGAGATCTTCTGGCCGTACTTCTGCTTGATCGGCCACAGCAGGCGACGCGCCTTGTCGAGGCTCACGTTGTCGGGCCAGCTATTGAGGGGTGCGAAGCGCTGCTGGCCTCGGCCACCGCCACCACGACCGTCACCGGTGCGGTACGTACCTGCGCTGTGCCATGCCATGCGAATGAACAAGGGACCGTAGTGGCCGAAGTCCGCAGGCCACCAGTCCTGCGAGTCCGTCATCAGAGCCAACAGATCCTGCTTCACCGCTGCAAAGTCGAGGCTCTTGAACTCTTCCGCGTAGTTGAACTCCTTATCCATAGGATCGGACAGGGAGGAGTGCTGGTGCAGAATATTCAGGTTCAACTGGTTCGGCCACCAGTCACGGTTCGATGTGCCTACGCTCTTCGCTGGATGAAAGGGGCACTTCGCTTCGCTTGACATGCTTTCTCTCCTTTTACTGGTTGAGTCCAACTATCAGGGTCCGCTTGGAGCCCGGATATAGTTTGTCTCGACCAGATGAATGTAGCATTATGGAGGTCGATAGCTCCAATACATAATTCCCATACGGAGTATAGGTATCACCTATGGAGTTTCACCAGTTACGTTACGTTTGTGCTATCGCGGAGACGGGCAGTTTCAGCCGCGCCGCCGAACGCTGCCAGGTCGCCCAACCCTCGCTCTCTCAGCAGGTTCTGAAGCTCGAAGAAGATCTGGGGGCAAAGCTCTTCGACCGCCTGGGCCGCAGTATCCGCCTCACCGAGGCTGGTCGCGCCTTTCTGCCCCACGCCCGCTCCGTTCTGAGCCAGATGGAGGCGGCGCGGTCCAGCGTGGCCGATAAGAGTACGGACATTCACGGCAGCGTGGCCGTGGGCGTTATCCCGACCATTGCTCCCTACCTGATGCCGCGCTACACGGCGTCCTTTACAAGGAAGCATCCGGAAGCGAAGCTGCGCATTGTTGAAGAAACGACGCCGATTCTAGTCGAAAGCCTGCGAGACCTGTCGATCGATCTTGCGATTCTGGCCCTCCCCCTGCGCCACAGAGACCTGGAGCTGTTTCCCATTCTCACTGAGCCGCTCTTTGCCGTTCTGCCCAAAGGTCATCCCCACGCCTCTGCCAAATCACTCGCCATCAAGGATCTCCGCGGAGAATCCTTCGTCATGCTACGAGATGGCCACTGTTTTCGCGACCTCAGCATAGACGCCTGCACGCACGCACGCATCACGCCTCATATCGCGTTCGAGAGCGGCCAGTTCAGCAGCCTCTTCGCAATGGTCGCCGCCGGTGTCGGCATCTCACTCGCGCCCGAAATGGCCATAGACCGGAACGCCGGTTGCCGCTATGTGCGCCTCAGCGACGTGCGCGCGACTCGCACCATCGTCGCCGCCATTCTGCGTGGACGCAGCTTCAATCGCGTCCAGCAGGCATTTCTATCAGGAATCAAATAATTACGGCAATGGATCAGTCGGCACAGCATTGGGAAAGAGCCATCGCTCACCATGAGCGATCATTAAACTGGCTCACTAGCTCTGTGAGCCTCCGGAAGACGCCTCCCTCACCACTCCAGTTCAGGTAGAACAGTAGAATGAACTCGCATAACTTCCCCGAGGCGCGCATGATCTCACGACGTAGTTTCCTAGTCTCACTACCTGCCATAACGCTTTCAGCTCGCACCGCCTTTGGTCGCGCCGGTGCTCCTATGCAGACCCGGCGCATCTTTATCGGTACAGGCGGACGCGGCCCTGGACAAGGCATTTTCACGGCCGATTGGAATGCAGCCACGGGTGAGATTGGAGTCATCACCCTGGCAGCAGAGGTTGCCTCGCCTACGTTCCTGGCCACGCACAGGAGAGGCACTGAGAGCCTCATCTATGCGGTTACAGAGGCTGGGGGCAAGGACGCCAAGATAAGCGCGTACACGACGGTGGCAGGCGAAGCGCGCCTCAAACTGCTCAATATCTCCGATACGCAGGGTGGAGGTCCGACTCATGTGTCGGTCTCACCGGATGGCCGTTGCGTCTTTGTGGCGAACTATGGTGGTGGCAGCGTGAGCTCTTATCGTGTGCTTGCCGATGGCTCGCTCTCCGGGCCTGTCTCGCACTTCCAGTTTAGTGGCAGTGGACCAGTCCAAGAGCGTCAGGAGAAGCCACATACTCACTCTGCGATTACCTCTCCTGATGGCCGGTTTGTATTCGTCAATGATCTGGGGTTGGATCGGATCATGATCTATCGGTTGGACTCCAACACTGCCGAGATGACGCCTTGCGACCCTCCTTACTTTTCTTCACGGCCGGGCAGCGGCCCTCGGCACCTGGCATGGAATCCCAATGGGCGATTTGTCTACTGCGCCAATGAGCTTGATTCCACGGTCGATGTGCTGGCATGGGATAAGAAGAAGACGTCGTTGCGCTTGATCGGCTCTCTGTCGTCGCTCCCGGAGAACTTTCCGAAAGGCACCGCGTTTGTCGGCGAGATCGCATCTTCTGCCGATGGCAGGAATGTCTATGCCGGAAACCGTGTGGCTGACGATACGATTGCCGTCTTCGACGTGAACAGGAAAACAGGCCTTCTGACACAGGTGCAGCTTGCGGACGGGGGCGGTAAAAACGCCCGTCATATCGCACTGGATCCCTCACAGCGCTGGCTGGTTATCTCACACCAGGACAGCAATGATCTTACCGTGCTGGAACGGAACCAGGTAAACGGAAGACTCTCGTCTCCCATTCATTCTTATCCTCTCAGCAAGCCGATGTGCGCCGTTTTTGTGTAATCACATTTTCTGTTCGAAGCAGGACATTTGTCCGATTGCAGGAACTGTGCACGCAAAGAGCATGGGAGTTGTCGTCAAACTAAACTTACGATCTAACTGGAAGACGCCAGCGGCACGTGTTGCGACACGCGCCGCTGTAGCCACTGTGCTTAGATGGCTGTCGATTTCAGTTGGGCTGATTGGAATCTATGGCTGCCACGGTTACGAAGCAGGACCCCCGCTACCCTACGCTTTCGAGAGGCAAGAATGCACGATTTCCCGCAAAGCCATCGGACGCTGTTTCGCGGATAGAGGTATGCGAGAGCGCGGCCGAAGCGGCTGAGGCTCTACAACGCATCGTAAGCGCGGGGTTGCGACCCACTGTTCGCTCCGGCGGTCATTGTTATGAGGACTTCGTTGCCAATAATCCGAATGGCGCGATTATTGATGTAAGTCTACTGAATCACACATCGAGCGCGCCTGGAGGAAAAGGTCCATATCAGGTTGGAGCGGGAACGGTATTGGGTGCTGCCTATACCGAACTCTATCGGAAATATAATTTGACCATTCCAGGGGGCAGCTGCTATTCGGTAGCAGCCGGAGGACATCTTAGTGGCGGCGGCTATGGGCTGTTGACTCGTCTTCAAGGACTCTCTGTGGATTGGATAACCGGCGTCGATATTCTGACGGTCGAAGCCGATGGCAAAGTCGTAAACCGCCATGTTAGCAAGGCGCAAGATGCCGATCTATTTCGCGCGTTGCGCGGTGCTGGCGGGGCAAACTTTGGAGTCATCACCAGCTTCTATTTCGATAAGCTCCCGCCAGCACCGCGAAGCTTGAGTAGCGCGGGTGTCTCCTTCCCCTGGGAGACCATGACGGAAGAAAAGTTCATCCATATTGCACGGACCTATGGAGAGTACTTTGAGAAGAGAGGCCAGGAACCAGATACATGGGCACTCTTCACCTTTATGGGACTAACGCATAAAGGAATCGGTCAGCGCATTGCTGTCAGCGCCTCTTACCATCACATGGATGAAAAAAACGATCTCAGCATCCCGACAGAGTTTCTTGACTTGTTTCTGAAGTGCGGCGATGCTGAGGCGCTGGCGGACCCGGCTATCACCGGACACCAGCAGCAACAACAGGCAGGACGCCAGCAACAACTGACTCCCTGCATAGCTGGACAGCATCGCTTCACCACACGTCCCTGGCTCGACGCGACAATAGGCGATGGTGGAGGAGCTGGCGCAAACGGAACGACGCGCGGGAAATACAAATCCTGCTATATGAAGAAAAACTTTACCGTGGAGGAGCTGCGACGCATGTATGCGCATTTGACGCGAGACATCCCCGGTATGACGACCGGCGGCATCATTGCTGTCGACTCCTACGGTGGCGCGTCGAACAAGCCCGCTATGGCGAATGAGACCGCTATCCCGCAGCGCGCGTCAATCATGAAGCTGCAGTATCAGATGTACTGGCAGAATCCTGAAGAAGATGAAGCTCGGCTAAAGTACTTCGACGAACTCTACACCGATGTGTACTCAGCCAACATGGACGCAAAGCACGCCGGAACCCCGTTCCATAACAATTTTTATGAAGGCTGTTATATCAATTACCCGGATGTAGATATGGTGCGATATCCATTCTGGCCGGAGCTCTACTACGGAACAACAGGCCTTTATCCCTTTCTCCAGGGCGTGAAAAAGAAGTACGACCCCAATAATATTTTTCATCACAGCATGACGGTCCGAGGCTAGACATAGCCCGAGAGTGGAGCGATGGACACCATGACCAAACAACCGAGCCAATGGACGCGGCGGACGTTTTCAACTGGATTAGCAATATTTGCGGGAATACCTTCTCTTAGCCTAAAAGCCTTGGCCAAGTCACTGAATGACGATCAAAAAGATGCAGCCGGATTTGCTTATATTGGCTCGGAAGCAGGTGAGGGTGCGATCCACGTCTTCGATACCACCGGTGACCATTGGCGGCCAATGCAGAGAGTCCCGGCCATGCGGCCAGCCCATCTGGAAAGACACCCTTCCCTTCCGATCCTCTACGCAGTTCATGCAGTTGACCTATGGGATCATCTTCCCCGTGGCGCAGTAAGTGCATATTCTATCAATGCCTCTTCGGGCCGCCTGCAGCTACTCAATACACGCGCCTTGTCGCTTTCGGCCACGTCTCCACGACATGCAGTAGTAACCGATAACGGAGCGCACCTGATTGTTGCAGCCCAGAAGGGCGGCTCGTACGATCTCCTTCCCATTGCCTCCGATGGAAGTTTGATGGCCTCTGAAAGCGTTAGAAAAGAGGTTGGTCTCGTGGAAGGGCTTATAACGAAAACAGCACAACCGAGATGTATCCTTCGGCATCCGGATGGCTCGACACTTCTTACAGCCGATTCCGGCAACGAGGCAATGCATTCCTTCAAAATAGAAGCTGGCTTGCTACAACGCCAAGCAAGTCTACGTATTCATCCGCAGGCAGGGCCTTCACAGATTGACCACTCCAGCGATGGGAAGTGGATCTATGCGCTGAACTCAATCAATGGCTCTCTCAGCGTCCATGCTTGGAATCAGGTCTCCAAACAGATTTCCGCAGCTTCTCAGGTTATTGCACTCCCCCGGCCCGGGGCAACACTTATGGCGATGCATCCAGAAAGACGTTTTCTTGTGACGGCGGGTGTAGATGACCGCGCGCTCGCCATACATTCTTTGAGCATCGACCATCGGACCGGACGCTTGGCTCTCGTTGAATCGACGCAGCAGCGCGAAAGACTCAGTGCTCTTGCTTTTTCGCCGAACGGGGAATATCTGGTAGGAGTTGGTGCAGACTCCGGCCAAATCATTCGCTTGAGCTTCGACTCCCAAACAGGCGTAATCCGCAATCGCCAGAGCATCGCACAAGTTGATTCCGCATCCTGCGTTGCCTTTCACTCAGCCTGATTCGCTTGAGTTCTCAGGAGCCCCATACGATGTATCCCTTCCGTCGCAAAGTGGGGCGCTACATGCTCATCCCGGCGATAGCGCTCTTTAGCCGTACTGTATCTGCACAAACCAACTCGGGGGGGGTACCGATGTCGCCTCCCGCGTCCAGTACCTGCATGAATCTTCCTCATGCAGATCATCCGATGGCGAGAATAAGCAATGGCAAGTTGAGTGCCGTCATCTTTTTACCAGACAAGGATCATGGATTTTATCGCGCCTCTCGTTTCGATTGGGCGGGTATCGTGGGTTGCGCCTCTCTAGATGGTCATACCTTCTTCGGCGAATGGTTCAAAAAATACGATCCCATGTCGAACGACGCTGTGGCTGGCCCTGCGGAAGAGTTCCGTCATCCGACAAGTGAACTAGGATACGATGAAGCAGCTCCGGGAGGCCTCTTCGTCAAGATCGGCGTCGGTGTCGTAAGACGTATCGACGACTCTCCTTATCGTTTTGGCGGTGCCTATCCCATTGTGGATAACGGAAGATGGAAGGTGAAGGTTCATAAGCGATCTATCCACTTTCGTCAGGAGCTTCATTCTCCTATGGGATTTGCTTATATCTATGAGAAGGTTCTTTCCTTGGATGAGCATGGCAATGTACTGAGCCTCGAGCATCACCTGAAGAACATTGGCACGAAGTCTATTGACACCGCCGTGTACGACCATGACTTCTTCATGCTCGACAACAAGACTACGGGGCCAGATATGAAGATCCATCTTCCATGGACACCTGTTCCCGACTCTGCTCTTCCTAGCTCTGCACAGATAACCGGAACAACTATTCAATTTGTCTCACAGTTGCAACCGCAACATGGGGTAGGCAGCTATCTTACTGGATATTCTGACAAAGTATCCGACTACGACATCCTGTTTGAAGATCGATCTACGAAACTGGGAGTAGAACAAACCTCCGACTCGCCCATCAATAAGTTTTACTTGTGGGCCACCCCAAAGACAGTCTGCCCGGAAGCTTATATAGCTATCCATGTGGCTCCTGGAAAAAGTCAGGAATGGACTATACATTACCGCTTCTTCACTAATTAGTTTTATCCACGCTTCTCAGAGCAATAAAAAGGTCGGCATCCCGAAGGATGCCGACCTTTTAGTTTTTTCTTTTAGAAGGTGTACTTCGCCGAGAGCTGCAGTTGACGCGGCACTAAACATGACAAAGTAATGGAACAGAACGAGCTATAAACAAAAATAGATCAATTGGCCTAGCAAGCAGCCTGTCACGTTGCGCTATACGCATCAGGCATAACAAGCATCTAGCGAGAGCACTTAGCAATTCGAAGCAGTGTAAACTCATCGCATGTTTTTATCTCGACGCATCAGTCTCTGTCTTGCGGCCTTGGCTTGTTTATCTGTAGCTCCTGCTCTCACAGCACAGGCGCCTGCTCCTCTGGGGAATCGTCCTGAACGGCTGGAATGGTTTCGCGATCAGGGACTGGGTCTCTTTATTCATTGGAGCGTCGATTCGCAGCTCGGTGTCATCATCAGTCACTCCCTTGCAGGTGCGAGCGACGAGTATGTCGACCGCTTCTATCGAGATCTACCTCAGACCTTCAACCCTACGCACCTCGACCCTGAAGGTCTTGCGAGACTGGCCAGAGTAGCAGGCTTTCGCTACATGATGTTTACCACTAAGCATCACAATGGATTCTGCATGTGGGATACAAAGACTGTCTCGTTCAATAGTATGCAGACCCCTTACAAAAAAGACATTACGGCCGAGTTGTTTGCTGCATTTCGCAGCCAGGGCGTATCCCCCGGGGCGTACTTCTCACCGGACGATTTTCTCTGGCTCCATCAGAATGGCAAACAGATTCAGAGGCTGGTTCCAGAGGTGCAACCCAGCAGGAATCCGGGACTTATGAAGTTAGATAAGGATCAGGTCACGGAACTGATGAGCCACTATGGACCAGTGGCGGCCGTATTCTTCGACGGAGAAGCAAAGGAACTCCGTGATCTGGTCTGGAAGATGCAGCCGGATGCAGTTGTAACTCGTGGCGCGATTGAGACGCCTGAACAAAATATCCCTGGCGCGCCGCTTCCAGGCGCCTGGGAGACAAATATGACGCTAGGAACTGCCTGGGGATATCAGCCAACGGATGAACGCTACAAGTCCGTGCGTGATCTACTGCGTATTCTGATCCAGACGCGCTCTCGCGGGGGCAATCTACTGCTGAATATTGGGCTGAAACCAGACGGCTCACTGCCAATCGAACAAGAAGAGGGGTTACGCACCCTTGGTGCATGGATGTTTATCAACTCCGACGCAATCTATGGCACACGGCCATGGGTGGTAACCAATGAGGGGAAGGTCTGGTTTACGCGATCAAAAGATAAACGCTCGCTTTATGCAATTGTGGATGATGACGATGCTGCGCCAGCGTGGAAACGCGGCACATGGCGCGAGTTCACGCTGAAGACAGTACGTGCGACATCAACCACTACCGTTGGTCTTCTGGGCCAAAACGATCAGCTAGTGGAATATCGTCCGGAACTGAAGCCGCAAGGCTCCTTTCATCAGGAGGCAGATGGGCTTCATGTTCGCGTGATGCGAGCACAGCGACTGCGCGATAGCGATTCATGGCCTTATCCTTCTGTAATCAAGCTCACCAATGTGGAAGAGGCCTTTGCGCCTCCTACAGTGCATACACTTCCTCCACTGACGATGAACAACGGATCGATCACGCTGCGAGGAAGCTGGCAAGATGCGGCAGACGCGCCCGGGACTGAGTTTGGCTTTGACTATCGCCTCATCACCGGCGAAGACAAGCTCTCTAGATTGCATGGATGGCAACATCTACCATTGCAGCCGGCTGCACATTCAGGAGAGTTCTCCGCGGTCTTTCACCCTGAGCCCGGTGAGCAATACGAGTATCGTGCGGTGCTGAAACACCCTCTGCTCATGCTCTTCGGCGAAGAGATACAGCTTCCGAAACGCTAAGAGCGAGGAATAATCCAGCATCTATTCAATGGGCGTTGAGGCCATCAACGAGAGAGTTCCGATAAGCGCGGAAAGCAGGGATTGTACCAATGAGCGCGGCAGAGATGATCGTCGCCAGGGCATAGAACTCAACTCGTGTGGACAGACCGACCAGTGTAATCGGTAGGCCGAATCTACTCTCAATCGTCGAGTGCAAAGCAAAGAGAAGAACGTACACAGTACCGATTCCCAGAACAGTTCCCGCAAAAGCGATAAGGACCGACTCGATGAGGAAGAGCATGAAGATCTGCCGAGCGTGCAACCCCACGGCTCGGAGAATTGCGACCTCCCGCCGCCGTTCGTTGAGGGCCGTATAAAGCGCTGTAAGCATGGCAAGCAGGCCAACAATAAGCACGGCGGCAGAGACCAGCGAGAGCGCAGTGTCAGCGTAATCGAGCAGACCCCAGAGCTCCTGCAAGGTGTAGGCCGGAATAATTGCAGTTAGCGGTTCGGGCTTGTAGGTATTAATCTCACGCTGAAGATAAAGAGTGCTGATACGCGATTTAGTGCCAAGCAAAAATGATGTAATCTGATCGACTTTAAGCTTCGAGGCATCGAGCTTCGGCACCGTCTCACCAATTGCGGGCGGCGTGCCATCTGACCAGCCAAAGTGCATGGCCTCGTCGCCAAGAAGCGTGATGTACACCGCTCGGTCAATCGGGGTGGAAGTAGGTTTCAGGATGCCCACCACTGAAAATGGAGTGTTGTCGTGCTTCAAGATCGACTTTTCTTCAATGCCGTGCGCGAGAACAATCTTTTTCCCAAGAGCATCATGCAGGCGCGCGGCGGCCTCTGCTCCAAGAGCAGCCTCGAAGATACCGCTCGGTGCGCGGCCCTGCGCGAACTCCAGCCTGTGGCTTCCACGATACTGATAGTGCGCATAGAGGTTGTCATCCGTAGCAACTACACGATACCCGCGGTAGGAGTCGCCCATTGAGATTGGGATTGTCCACGCAACGGCGGGATGCTGCACAAAGTGCTGATACGTCTCCCACGAGATGTTGTTGGAGGCGTTGCCGATGTGGAAGACGCTGGAGAGGAGCAGCGGCAAATCGCCTCCGCGAGCGCCGACCACCAGATCAGCATGGGAGAGAGTCCCGGAAAATCCGGCTTGAGCGGCACCACGCAGTCGATCGACTCCGACAAGCAGCATGACGGAGAGCGCAATTGAGAAGATGGTGAGTGCTGTTGTAAGAGTGCGGGCACGAAGGGATTTAAATGCCAAAAGGAGAAGCGTCACAGGGTATTCTCCAACGATCTCGTCTCCTGATTAATTTCGGGAAGCGACAGGATCGAGTCAAAGCGCGTAGCGAGAGATCGATCGTGCGACACAAATAGAAGCGTCATCTCGGGATTACCACGCGCCTTCGCTTCACCGGTCACTTCAGTAAGGAGCGACAAAAAGTCTTCGCGGCGATCCGTATCAAGCGCGGAGGTAGGTTCATCTGCAATCACAAGTGCCGGAGAACCAATGATGGCACGTGCGATTGCAACGCGCTGTTGTTGACCAACGGAGAGATGAGCGACTGGCGCACTTAAGTGTGTGTGTATATCCAGACGCGAGGCCAGGCGCGTTACTTCAGCCGACAACGTCTCAGCAGTAATACGAGCACGGCGCTCGGGATGCAGCTTGCAGGGTAATGCAATATTTTCCTCGACTGAAAGGTAAGGAATGAGATTGAAGCCCTGAAAGATATAGCCGATCTGGGAGCCGCGTAGTGTATCGCGAGCTGCGGCCGAAAGTTGCGTGAGTTCCTGCCCAAGAATGCGAATGCTTCCCTGCTGCGGTTTGAGGACCCCCGAGATGAGCGAGAGAAGAGTCGTTTTGCCACTACCTGACGGCCCGTGAAGGAAGCATCGATGGCCAGAGGAAATACATAACTCGTCGATCCGAAGAATCGGCTGCTGCCGGGTATAAGAGAAACGAACCTGCTGCAGGTGCACTGCGTCTGTCATGAAGGAATCACTGGGCATAAGGCTGGACGCTATCTCCGTCCATGTTGAAGGAGACATCGCCGTATGGGCTCTGCACAGTGGCAACATGCAGTTGGCCAACCACCATAATCGGTTCGGTGAATGACATCTTCGCCTTTTGGTTATGCCTCAGCTTGACATAGATCATCTGGTTCGGTGGCGGCGGCGGTACGTGGATGCAAGCTCCGGCAAAAGGCACCAGGAGAAACTCCGTGACTTGATCCGCATCATCTTCGAGCGGGACCATAAATCCTGGAACAGAGACAAGTTTGTTATTGAGCGCGCGTGCGGGAGAGTCTGCCTGTGAAGAATTCAGAGTCTTTAGAGTCGACCAGCTGACGGTCGGAGCGGTCGCAGCAAAAAGGAAGGCGGCCGAAAATACGACGATAAGTGCCGATGCGAGGCGCTTCACCTTAAACCTCCTAGCTACGACTATCTGGATCCATGGTGCTGCTGTTTCTTTAGACACATTCCGCATCCTTTCGTTTGCGGTGGGTAGCTGAATCGCTCCCATGAAGTTGACAAGAGAGAGCGCCGTCACGCTCTCTCTTGTCAACTATTCTACTTCGGTGTAGCCGTATTCTGGCTGCCAGGAGCGTACTGCGGGAAACGAGGAGAGCGAGCGGCTCCGAAAGGACGCTCATTGAAGGTTGTCCAGCGACGCGCCTGGCTTTCGTCTGCAGAGTGCGTCGTGGCATCCCACATATCTGCGGAGATACCATTCAAGTCGTAGACCACCTTGCCATCACGCAGCGTAAGCTCGCAGACCAGCTTTTTCGTTCCCATCATCTTCGTGTTGTACATGTCAACGAAGCCGAACGTGCCCGTCTCCACTGAGAACACAGCCACGTCGGCGACCGAACCAACGGAGAGATTACCGAGCTGATCCTGCTTGATCTCATGCGCCGGATGCGAAGTCATCTGTGCCATGACCTGCGGGATTGTCTCACCAAGCAACATCAGCTTGTCGGCGACGTTCAGCATATCCTTCATGCCATTGTTCATCGAGTCGACATGCAAATCCGTGGAGATGGAGTCCGGCAGATAACCGCCCTTCATAATGGGAGTAGCTACCGTCCATGAGAACGAGCCGCCACCATGACCGACATCGCAATAGATGCCACGCCTCTTCATCACAAGAAGAGCCTCTGAGGCAAGCCCTGTCTGCGGGTTCTGCTCACCGCGCAGACCTGAAAAGCAGTGCGTGTAGATGTCACCGGGACGAAGGTGCGTAGAGACGAGTTCGAGAAGAGGGCGCTCGATACGGCGCGAACCGTAGTCGATCATAACGGGGATATTCGCTATATTGCCCGCGATAACCGCCTGATCGTATGGCTTCCACTCCGGTCCTGTGAAGTGCGCGCTTTTGACTCCGACGATAACTCCGGGAAACTGCTTGGCCTTTTCTCCGGTCAGCTTGCCATCCATATCGTCGAGGTTATTCTCGTAGTTGGAGCCACGCATTCCGGAGCCGACGATGTTGAGTTCGGAGAGAACACGGGTCTTCGAACGATCGATAATCTTGTCCTTGAAGTCATCGAAGTTGCGCCAGCCGGAGCTTCCGGCATCGACGATCGTGGTCACTCCGTTACGGAGGGTGAACCCATCCGGATACACAGAGAGGTCGCCAGCATAGGAGCCACGCTCTCCTGTGCCCGTATAAACATGGGTATGCAGATCGATAAGCCCCGGCGTCACATACAGGCCTTTGGCATCAATGGTCTTCAGAGCATCTTTCGCATTGAGGTGCTCAGCAACCGCAACGATCTTCCCATCTTTGATTCCCACATCGCGGATTGAGTCGATCTTATTCTTGTCGTCCAGCACATGGCCGTTCGTAATCAATAGATCATAGGCAAGCGGATTGGCCGGCAGTTGAGGCAAACGACGCCCTTCCTGTGCCGGTAAAACAGTGGAACAAAAGACAGAGCAGCTGAGGATGACGCGACCAATATGCTTGAAGCTCATGAGTTCCCTTTCTCGACGAATGTGCTCGAAATGCGTGACGCTATCTTGATAACCGGAACGGCATCCTGTGCCTGCGTATAGCCTCATGCGCATTTGGAGAAGAAACATAGTCAGGATCATCCTGTCTCGTTCGAGGAGGGATGATCCTGAGTTGCTCGGCCTCAAACTCCAGACCTGAAAAGTTTCTAGATCGAAGCGATGCAGTCGATTTCTACCAGAGAATCTCCCGGGATGCCGCCAGCAGCGGCAATCGTAGTACGAACCGGAGGAACGCTACCCCAGCGGCCTGCATAAACACTGTTCATCCGGGCGTAGTTCGCGAGATCGCTCAGGTAAACGTTTACCTTCAACACCTTGTCCATCGACGATCCGGCCAGAATAAGATTTTGCTCGAGCTCATCCAGAACATGCTTGGTGTGCTCTTCGATAGTTCCCTTGAAGTGTGCGCCGATACCTGCGATAAACACCAGGTTGCCGAAGGTGACGATGCCGTTGAAAAGCGGCGGTCCCTTGGGCGCGGCTGGGGCAGCGTTCGCAGCAGGAGCGGCCGGCGCTCCGGGATTGACGGAGGGAGCGCGGTGAATCGCCTTCTTCTCCCATACAACGCCGCCAGACTGCGCCTGAGCCTCAGGCGCCATCACCGCAGCTCCAGTAACGGCGGCAGCGGCCGCAGCAACGTTCTTCAACAGACCTCTTCTCGTTTGCTTCTCCATAATCGTTCCTTTCCGTAAAAGCTAATTAGGCATGATGAGTAAGAGCCGCGCGAATACGGCGACCGACGATAACATCTTCCCCAGGTTGCAGCATCCAGACCCCGACGACGAGCGTATTGGCGTCGGACGGAATACCTTGGCGCGGCTTACGACCAGTATCGGGGTTCAGCTCAATGGAAGGCTTACTCGCACGTAAAGCTGACACAATCTCCGGTGTCGTAATGCCGGTCACAGCGGGATCGAAGCGAATCAACAGGTGCGGCACATGGTTAGCTATTTTCGGCACAACAATCTCAGTGCGAACGGAGGGAATATCCTTGACCGCAAGCGCGATCACATCGGCTCGCTGCTGGTAGTCGCCCTGCATCGACTCTTCCGTATGGGAGAGAACCCAGTCGATGGCCGCAACCATGCCAACGATCTGCTCCTTCGCCACCTTCATTCCACGAGCGATACCGTCAACGGGATTGTTGCCCTGATGTGCCAGATCCGTAAGGTGCTTCTTGCCCAGCAGAAGCCCGGCGTTCTGCGGGCCGCGGATGCCTTTGCCTCCGGAAAACGAGACAAGATCAAAGCCCATGCCGGTGTATTTCCATAGATTCTCAATGGGAGGCATGTCTGCTGCCGCATCGATGTGGCAAGGGATGTTGTGTTCGTGAGCGATCCGAAGCCAATCTTCCCGTCCGATCTGAGCACTTCCAGAAAGACCGTCGTCCTCCGCGGCATTGAAGAAATTAGTCATTACCGCGTTCCCTGCGGCACAGGCCTTGCGGTAGTCGTCGAGTGTCACAACCTCCGTCACTCGAGCTCCACACAGGAACATGGCATGATCGTAGTCGTAGCGGTGCGCGTGTTGCACAATCACCTGATTCTTCAATCCATCGACAGCTTGCGGCATGGCGAGGGGACCAATATTATTCGCAAGCTGCATACACGCCGCAGTCGCCAGGCTGATAGCCCCAGACGCACCCGACGTGACGACTGCACCTTCGCATCTCAGCCGCTGTGCAAGATATTCTCCAGCCTTCATCTGTAGGTCGTGCAGACGGACTGGATGCAGTGCGGCCTTCTGTACGGCAGCAAGAACGACGGGGGGCATACAGGCCGCAGTCAGAAACGTATAGGTTCCGGCTGCGTTGATAATCTTCTCAACCCCTAGCTTGTCGTAGTAGTCCTCCCCGTCTGCCTGCATCGCAGGGGTACGAGCAACGGTAGATGCAAACGCCGGACCGGCACTGATAGTGGCGGCAAGCGAACTCGTCAAACGAAAAAAGCGGCGGCGGGAGAAGAAACCCGCTTGAGATTCAGGCGATGCTGGCATCAGGAACTCCACAACTTCTCTGCGAGAGAACAACGATGAGATAAAGCATCCATCGATTTCGTTCGATCGACAAGGGTAGATGAAAGGATCAGGAGAGATTCATTTCACAATGGGAAGACCGATTTAGCATGGGCCATACACCTCCCGCCGTCTTGGGACAAATGACATATCGAGCCAAAAGAATCGATTTGGCAGCTTATATACGACCGAACTGTTTTACTGCCTCGACGATCGAATGGAACTTTTCGATAAACGGATACATGCTGTGTTCGCTGTTATCCAACTTCTGGGCCAGGATAAGGATGTCTGCCGCCTGAGCTTTGGGCACAACAACGATTCCGTCCTGATCGGCAACGATGATATCGTTTGGATTGACGCGAACTCCACCTACATCAACGGGGATATTCATTCCCCCAAAGCGGTAGTGTGAAACAGAGGTAGAGGGCACCGGTCCGGTCGAATACACGGGAAAGCCGATCTTCTTCAGTTGCGGAAGATCACGAACACCGCCGTCCACTACTGCACCGGAGAAACCACGCGCAAACATCGCCGTCCCCATCAAGCCGCCCATTCCAGCGATGTCTTCTCCGTCTTCCACCTTCATGACGTAGACCGAACCCGGACCACCACTATCGATTGCCGCAAGCATTCCGGAGAGCGCGTTTGGATCCTTGTTCTCTTCCTTCTTCAAGAGCACTGTCAGAGCCGTACCAGCAAACTTCGTGGGGAAGATCGGCTGCATCTTGTGAGACATGTAGTGCTTTTCATGTAGAAGCTGCTCTTCGGCATCAGAGACTGAGGCTGCTTCAACATGGCGGTACGCCTCAAGCATGCGTGCCGGATCGCGCGTGTAATCCGCAGCAGTCAGCGGAGCATCGGCACGAAGCACAAAGCTAAAAGCCGCAGTTGCAAGCGTGAAAACCGCAGCACCGAGTATGATGCTCTTTCTGCTCTTACTTTTTTTGCTTGACTCTTTTTTGCTTAAGCCTAAAGACCTGTTTGCAGACAGCATATGTAACTGACTCTCCGGGTGATTCGCTTACACCAGCATGTTAGCGTCAACGAGAAAAAGAGTACAGCCGCCATAGAATTTCCTGGCGGCTGTACTCCGGTAATGAGTTAGAAGTTGATCTTACCGGCGATCTGAAGGATACGAGCTCCGGAAGTGGTGAATCCAGTCTGAGCAGCGGTGATATCTCCGAACGAGCTCTTAGCCAAGGTAGCGGCAGAGAGATCGGAAGGCAGAGTCGTTGATGAGCTGGTGGTGCTACCCGTCGGAACGAGAGCCGGATTGGGATGGTTGAAGGCGTTGAAGGCCTCAGCACGAATCTGGAACTGTACTCCGTCATGGATAGCGAAATCCTTGAAGAGAGAAAGATTCGTGTTCGCCGCACCAGGCCCGTAGGTGGCGTTGCGGCGTGCATTGCCATAGGTGAAGTTAGCCGGAATCGCGTATGCAGAAGCGTCCAGGCAGCTTGCGTGGGTTCCACCAGAGAGCACAGTCTGACGGCTGCAGGTCGTACGCTCGGCGTGGACGTAGTTGGGACGCTGCGTTCCAATATTACCAGCATTGGCGACGTCGGAACCCAGGCTGACATTGATCGGAGTACCCGTGCGAAGATCCACGATTGCATTGACCTGCCAGCCGCCGAGTGCCTCACGAACTGCCAGATTATGTCCGGAGATCTTCGGGAGAGCATAGGTGACCGTGCCGACGAAGCGATTCTTGATATCGCCGTTGGAGTTGCCATAGTCCAGCTTCAGGTGGCCCTGGTACATGGCCGTTCCGCCGCCGTTCGAATCGGGTGAGGTATCGAGCGAGTGAGACCAGGTGTAGCTCAGGTTGGCGCTCAGACCATAGACCGTGCGCTGACGCAGAACCACCGTGAGGCCATTGTAGGTAGCGATGCCATCGTTCCGGATGTCGCGGATCTGACCGATCAACTGGTTCGGACGACGCGCATTGACATTACCGGCGCCCGGCTGAGGCTGATTGGGATAGTAGCTCTCGTCCAGGTGAATGCTGTGCGATCCAAGGTACTGAAACTCCAGACCACCATTCTTCCAGACCTCCTGGCCCAGGTCGACGTTCCACTGGTACATGCGAGGCGTCTGCAGATGATAGTCGACCGTGAAGGCGTTGACGTAGGTGTTGGGAGTTCCGAGCACCGGCCCGACTGCACCTGCACCGGGGTTCGAGAAGGTATTGGTCGGGACAAAACCCGCACCAGGGTTCGAGATTGACACGGAGTTGGAGTACGGAAAGTTTGAGGTCGAAAGCGTAAACGCATTTAGGTGATTGGCGTTGTAGTAGATACCGCCACCACCGCGAATGACTGCGGTGTTCGTTACACGGTAGGAGAAACCAAGACGCGGTGCGATGTTGTCGTGGTTCGGAGCCGTAAAGCCGAAGTTAGGATAGGTCGCTGCGTTTGAAGCAAGCGTTCCACCCTGCGCCGGGAAGAGCGCCGTCATATCCGGAGTCAAGATACGGCCTACGCCGTTCTTGCTGTAGGCAACCTGGGGAAGCTCGTAGCGAAGGCCATACTGCACCGTCAGCTTCTGAGAAACAAGCCAGGTATCCTGCGCGAAGAAACCGTCGCGCCACTGGGCAACTTCGCCCTTGACCTGCGTGTAAGGTGTGTTACCCGAGCTGAAGGTACCCAGATAGAAGTCAGCAGCCGGGTCGCCCGTGTAGGTCGAAGCAAAGGTGAAGGTACCGCGAGCACCATTCACAGCTGCACGACCAATCGTGAGCTTCCGCAGGCTGACACCAGCCATGAAGCTATGCTTGCCGCGCGTGTAGCTGAGCTGGTCGTAGCCAGTCAGCGTACGGTCGTCCTGGAACCAGTTGGTTCCGTCTTCACCGCCAGTTCCCTGGTAGTTCGTGATGTTGATCGTCGGCAGACCAGGATTGGCCGCGGTAACGTCCGAGGTGAATCCGGGAATTCCAAGAGCCGAGCCTGCACCCTGGATATTGTTCTGGTCGAAGTAGTTGATGTTCCGCGTGACGACAATGTTAGAGCCAACCCGCAGATCGTTGACGAGATTGGGAGTGATGATGTGGGTGTAGCCAGCCGCCCCATTCTTGGAGACCGTCGGACCATAGTTGTTGCCGGCATAGTTGATGGAGTCAGCCTCATTGAAGACCGACTGCCAGTCAAAGCGAGCAAACAGACGAACATTCTCGCCGATGTTGTAGTCGATACGATCCAGAGTGGAGTTCGAGTTGACAACGTTATTCAGGTTGCCCTGGAAGTTATTCGTCGCACCCGGAAGATTGGCACGCGTGAGATACGGAAGAACCTTGGAGGAGACCGGGTTGATCGCCTCGGTAATGATGTTGTTCAGATAAGGCTTCTTGGTATAAGGATCGACAAGCTGATTGCCGAGCTCCCCGAAGTCTCCGGTGCGCATCCGATCCGTCAGCACAGTGCCGATGGTAAAGGTGGAGAAGGTGTCGCGAAGCCCCTCGTACGATGCAAGGAAGAATGCCTTGTTACGGCCATCGAAGAAGTGAGGAATGAAGATCGGTCCGCTGACGACACCGCCAAACTGGTTATAGCGGGAGGTCGGCTTTTTCGTAGCCGACGTGGAGAGCCAGCTCTTCGCGTTCAACGCATCGTTCTGGATGTAGTCGTACACCGTACCGTGGATCTTGTTGGTACCGCTGGCCGAGACCTGATTGATGTGTACGCCGAGATAGTCGCCATACTGAGCGGTATAGTTACCGTTCTGCACCTGAACCGCGCTGAGCGCATCCGGGTTCGGCACAAGCGTAGCCGTCGAGCCGAGATTGTTCATGATGCTGACGCCGTCCAGCGTGATGCTGTTATTGACACCGCGCGTACCAGCGCCACTGGCATTGTTTCCAGGAGGATTGCCCGTGAGAGCAGTACCGCTCACGGTAATGTTCGAGGCGGTCTGCGCGAGGCTGAGCGCCTGACGACCGTTTATGGGCAGATCGTGCACCTTCTCCTGATCCACCGTCTCACCGAGCATCGCATCGTCGGTAGAAAGAGTGGAGGTCTGCGCGGAAACGCTGACCTCGGAGGTATCCGAACCGATAGACAGCGTCACGTCAGTACGCACTGCCAGGTTGACCGTGACAACGACGTTGGACGCCGTCACTTTTTTAAAGCCGGTCATATCAACCGTCACATCGTATGTACCGGGGTTAATGAAGGGGATCGAGTAATACCCTTCAGCATTGGTTGTTCCGGTATAAGCGACCTTGGTATCACGATTCGTGCCGATCACCTTGGCGCCGGCGACGACGCTGCCAGTCGGATCGGTAATCGTACCAACCAGAGACGTATTATTAGCGACCTGAGCATGTCCCACGATAGCGGTGGACATCAGCAGGGCAGAACATAACGAAAACTTCTTCACGGTGTGGACCCCTAGAAACTTCGGTTGAGACCGAATGAGTGCTACAGCAAGAAAGAACTCCGCCAACTGTTAAAGGAAACACCAATAGACGGTAAAGATATGATGAAGAGAGTGAACCGATTACAAATCGGGACAGGCCAGCCGTCAACGGATAGTTGACCGAGAAACATCTAGGCCAAAAAGCCTAGATGTCCTCCGGATGCCCTAATCGAGATGCACCAGACCACGCTGGAGCGCGTAGATGGTCGCTTGGGTTCGGTCACGAGCGCCCATTTTGTCGAGCACCGACGAGACGTGAATCCGGACGGTCTTCTCCGCAATATGGAGCTGCTCCGCAATCTCGCGGTTCGAGCGGCCCTGCGTAATGCAGAGCAGCACCTCGCTCTCGCGAGGCGTCAGCTCAACCGACGGGGTCCGTTCGGCGAGCCGGTCCAAAGCCAACCGGGGCAGATAGCGGAGATCACGGTAGACCGTCTGGATCGCGTTAATCAGTTCTTCCCCACTTGCATCCTTAGTGAGATACGCCCGCGCCCCTGCGCGAACTGCGCGATAGACATCTTCCGACCCCTGATAGTTGGAAAGAACTACAATCCGCGCAGGATGCCGCTCTTTGCGCATCATTGTGATGACGTCAAATCCGCTGACGCGTGGAAGACGAAGATCGAGAACTACTACATCAGGAAGCAAGGATCGGTAAAGCTCGATCCCAGTCTCGCCGTCAGGAGCTTCTCCGACGATGAGAATCTGCGCATGGCCGGCAAAAACAGACTGGAGCGCCATACGTGCAAGAAAATGATCCTCAATCAGAAGGACGCGAATCTGCTTCATGAATTCTCCCCAGGGAGACCTGTATACCTGTTCAATGAGATGGACTTGTTCTGGCTGACTTTACACGCCGATCCACGGCACGACAAAGTGCTGTTGATGTGGGGGCTGATGAATCGCCTTGAAGCTAACGGTGACGGCAACCTCCGTACCGGAGCCTGCCGAGGTAGTAATGTGCAATACGCCTCCAAGTTTGCGCGCTCGCTCATCCATAACCAGGATGCCAAAGTGGCCGTTGCGTGTGGCTTGATCGGTCAAATCGAAGCCACGACCATCATCTCGAACAAGTAATTTTAATGATTCGTTATCATAACGCAGGCTGACGTGAATATTAGAGGATTCTGCATGGCGAATGGCGTTAGTTACCGCCTCCTGGCCAATACAAACCAGGTGGTGAACGGCTCCCGGAGGAAGAGGAATCTCATCGCCCTGCACGTCTAGATTCGTCCCGACCCTCTCGTGAAGGCGATGAGTGCTCATGGCCCGTAACAGCGCCTGGGAAAGAATATTCGTAACCTCCTGCGAATCACGCAGATCCCAGATGATGCGGCGTGCCTCTGCCTGGCAGTGCGCGACCATGCTGCGGGCCAGTTCACAGGACTGAGCCGCGGGGTTTTCCGCGGCACCCGCATCACGGAAGAGCTTGGCCGTGGCCTCAAGCTGCCAGGAGATAGCAGCGAAGCCAGCCATCAACGTGTCATGGCAGTCGCTCGCGATGCGGTTACGCTCCTCAAGTACCATAGCAATCTGCCCTTTGAGGAGCTGATCCCGCTGGCTCAGCAACTGTCCTGCCAGGGCTACGAGGCAGAGGCAGAGAAGAGTATAGAAATACCAAGTCTGGTAGAAAAATGGCCGTTGCTGGACATCGAGTACCGCCACTGCGCCGCCCCAGGGCTCGCCCTTCGTCCTTGCCTGTACTTCAAAGCGGTAGCGGCCAGGAGCGAGACGCCGGTAGTGCGCAACGCGACCGTCTGTGACTGTCCAATCCGAATCGGAGCCGTAGAGCCGATAGCGAAATTCGACCGGGGAGTCAGCGTGAGATGCGGTGGCAAAGAAGAAAACGATCTCAGAGTGGCTTGGATCGAGTGAGATTTCGTCCTCATGCCGCAACGCCGAGTCAAGCTCGCTACCGGACGACCAGCCACGGATGACAGTCTTAGGCTCGTTCAGCGGCACGCTGGAGGAGGCAGGTGGCGATGGAAGATCCTGCACAACCGGAGGCACAGGGGTGTACGGCATCGGTACAACCTGCCCCTCAAGCCGTGGCAGAATGACACACCAGAAGAGCAGCAGCCACAGCCGCATCCGCTTTAAATTTTCAAGCACACATCTAAGGCATCACATTTTGCATATGTAATGCAAGCGTTAAACTTTCATCAAATGCGACTCCGAGGATTCAAGAGCGCGTTCGGGGTGAACGACAAGCCAGCATAATGCCCCAACGACTGCCATTCCGGCGGCAACGGCGAAGGATGTCGTCCAGCCGAAGCGCTGTGCGATCCAGGGCGTCAACGAAGCGGTGAGCGCCCCGCCGAGCTGCCCGCCCATGTTGACCATCGACGAAAAGACGCCGGAGCTGCGGCCTGCAATATCGACTGACACTGACCAGAACGTGCTCTGCGAGAGGTAGAGAGCGCCAGCTCCGCCAGCCAGAATGATGCCTGCAAGCTGAGGACTGCGAACCTGCGATCCGATCACGAGAAAGATCGCGGTAATAAATAGCGAGACAGAAGCAAGGTAGCAGCGACCGACACGCAAGCCATACATGCGGGTGAGCCGATCGGACAAGCTTCCACCGACCAGGCTGAAGATCGTCATGCAGAGAAACGGCAGCATGGCATAACGTGCGCTGTACCGGAGATCGAATCCACGAACCTGGGCCAGATAAAGAAAGAACCAGCTAAAAAAGACCCACGCAATATAGCCAAAGCTAAAGTAGCCGGCCATCAGGGCGGCCAGATCCTTACGGGTGAAGATCGCTTTCCAGGAGATGCTGGTGCTGGCGCCGGATTGCGTAAAGTCACGATCCGGCGAACTCACCAAAAGCCCCTCGCGAATCTCCTGCAACTCCGCACGCGAGACTCCTGGGTGCTCTTCCGGGGTATCGCGCGCCAAGAACCACCAGATGGCGCCTCCAATGAAGCCCACGACTGCGCTGAACCAGAACGCTGCACGCCATCCATGCTCTACGATGATCCAGGTGAGGAGCGGCGGGGTTAGCCCGCTGCCAGCCCCCACTCCAGCGAAGATGAGGCCGTTGACGAAACCACGTTCCTGCTGAGGCACCCAGCGCGCAACAAACTGGTTCGCCGCAGGATAAATCACCGCCTCTCCCGCCCCGAGAACGAATCGAATGGCGATGAGAAGAACTAGCGCGTGCGGAATGTTCGAAGGTAGCAGCGCGGTCAACGCAGTAGCGATTCCCCACCACAAGACTCCAAGCGTAAGTACACGCCGAGGACCAAAACGCGCCGCAAGAACGCCTGCGGGAAGCTGAAAACCAGCATACCCAATGAGGAAGGCTGAGAATATCCAACCAAGCCGTTGATTGCCTAGACCAAACTCCTGGCTGATCTGAAGTCCAGCGATAGAGATGTTGGTGCGGTCGAGAAAGGCGATGCCGCTTAGGATAAAGAGCCAGAAGGCTAGAAAAAGTCTGACTCGTGTACGGCGTCCGGCGACCATCGTTCTCTCCTGATGCGCAGTCTATCAACTGGCAATAGTGCTTCTTGAACTCTAATTCAACGTCGAGGGACTTAGCTCGTCCCCACTAGGGCATTTGTCTCAAGCGAAAGCGGACTTCTCTTAGAAAGATGAGATAACTATGAGGTCATTCAAGTTCTTCTTCTTTCTGAAATAGTGCGAAGTAGCATGAAGTAGTGCGAATAGGTGGACGGGTGCGGAGTCCATCGATCAATGCAAATACATGGAAAGCACTGCTTATTTCGCGCCGACAACCTGCATCAGACACCTCATCGACGCCCTATTTCAAAGGATCGCACTTAAATTTGAGATAGGTATAGGACCTATGACCGACCTCGTGAAGAAGTCATCACACAAAGAGAGCAAATGAATTCGGGATTTATGAAAAAGCCACTTACGCGACGCATGGCGCTACAGTCCATCACAGCAATAGCCGCTGATCTCAGCTTATTTTCGTGCTGGCCCGGTCTCGCTCTTGCAAGCACGGTCCCGGAAACACCGCTATCCCCGAGACCGAAGCCATCTGATCGCAGGTTCCAGAACGCCACCGTCGAACAATTTATTACGTCTACCAGCCGACAGATCGGCGATCCAGCTCTTGCGGCCTTATTCGTTGCCTGCTTCCCAAATACACTGGATACGACCGTAGAAACAGGATCTTTTGAAGGCAAGCCCGACACTACCGTCATCACCGGCGATATTGCCGCCATGTGGTTGCGCGACTCGTCCGCACAAGTCTGGCCGTATCTTCCGCTTGCCGCGAAAGATCCTGCACTCGCTCACCTGCTCGAAGGGGTTATCCGGCGTCAGACGCGATGCCTTCTGATCGACCCATACGCCAATGCCTTCATGGCCGACCTCAATGCACCTCCTCTTCCCTGGAGCCTGAAAGACAAGACCGATCTCAAACAGGGCGTCGGCGAACGCAAGTATGAACTGGACTCTCTCTGCTATCCCATCCGCCTGGCCCACGGATACTGGCGACAGACCGGTAGCACCGCCCCCTTCGACGCAATGTGGCAGCAGGCGATGAAGACCGTGGTGGGAGTCATGCGGACGCAGCAGCGCAAAAACGGAGCCGGCCCATACCACTTCCAACGCTTCTCCGAGGTCTCGACCGAGACTCTACCTGCCGATGGCTATGGCAATCCCGTCAACCCGGTCGGCCTGATCGCCTCGGGCTTTCGTCCCTCCGACGATGCCTGCGTCTTTCCATTTCTCGTGCCCTCAAACCTCTTCGCGGTTACCTCTCTACGCCAGCTTGCCGAGATGGCTCACGCCGTCCTGCACGACGATGGACTCGCCATGGAAGCACAGTCACTCGCGACCGAGGTCGAGCGCGCTCTCCAGCAGCACGCCATCGTTCCTACCACCTCGGGAACCATCTGGGCCTACGAAGTCGATGGATTCGGAAGCCATCTGCTGATGGACGATGCCAACGTGCCCAGCCTGCTGGGCCTGCCGTACCTCAAGAGTTCGCCGGACCCGGCTCTCTACGCCCGCACTCGTCAATTTGTCTGGAGCACCCGCAATCCGTGGTTCTTTCAGGGCTCAGCCGGTGAGGGCATCGGAGGTCCGCATATCGGGAAAGACATGATCTGGCCCATGTCACAGATGGTCTATGCCCTGACGAGCACCTCCAACCAGGAGATTCGTCGTGCCCTGACCATGCTGAAGCGGTCTGCTGCAGGAACCGGCTTCATGCACGAAAGCTACTTCAAGGATGATGCCGCCCGATTCACGCGCCCATGGTTTGCCTGGGCGAACACGCTCTTCGGTGAGCTGATCGCCACCCTGGCATCGACGAAGCCTGAGCTATTACGCTAACGAGCCATGCCCTTTACTTAGCGGTTCATGCGATCCCTCGGATGAACCGCTAAGCACTAAGGATGGTTCGAAGGCGATGGTTCCCCACCGCTCTTCGTATGTGGCTCCAGAAGCTCATCCTTGCAACCAGAAGGTGCGTTGACAGGATTGCAGCGCGCCGGAAGACCGTGCGGAAGGCCGACGGTATAGCCACTCCATGGCGCAGGCTCCGTGAGCGGAAAATCCGTGCTTATCATCTGCGCACCACTCAAAAGCAGGCTGTCGCGACGGGCCGTATCGTTGTTACGTCCGGCATCGGTATTGAAATCTGCCCGTGTTCGGACGAGATAACCACTCTTGATAAAAGGGTCGATGATCTCCGGCGTGCCACTATCCCGTTCGACAAAGGCCGCCTCCGGCTGTCCTGGATCAGAGTTCGTGAACAGGACACGCCCCCGCAACGAAGGATGACCGTTCATGTAGGCTGGAGCGGATTTTTTGATGTAGAGAAGGAAGACGACCTTGCCACGGGACTTCGCCAGCGTAGGCCATTGTCCAGCCAGCACAGCCTCCTCAAGCGTGGCATAGCGACCGCGCACCATGTCGGGAGTGATGATCTCTTTTTCCGGAAAGACGGAATGAATCTCGCGATCGAGCGCGTCCCAGGTCTCCGCCGTCCACGGTTCAGCCTCGACTGCACCCGGAAGCTGGCTGATACGCCCCTGCTTATCCTCGACAAGCACGAAGATGGGCATGTGGTCGGGATGCGCTTTGGACCACCCGCGAATATCCTGCAGGCAATGAACGAAGCTCTGGCAGCTGCTACGCTCGTTCAGATCGCCTAGATGCACAACCTTGAATCCAGGCCTCTCCATCTCGTGCTGGGGATCGAAGTCCGGGTCGGCGGGCAGCCCCTGCTCCTTCGTAATCCCCACAATCTTGGGATGCGCGAACCTGCCCCCCTTGGGGTCCTGAACAATGTCCAGCTCCAACTGCCGCACACCGCCTGAAAGCTGCTCGGCAAGGGTCTGGTGATGATACTCAAGACCGTGATATGCCTTGGGGTACTGTGCAGAGAAGAACTTCGCCTCGCTTGGCGCGAAGCCGGTGTTGTAGCTGTTGTGCGTGCCGATCACTTGGATCTGATTCAGATGGACGAGCTTATCCTGCTTCGCCTGGCTCTGCGCGAATCCCGCAAGTGGAGCAAGCGCAAGCAGCGCGCAGGCAGTAGACAACGAACGACAGAACATCATGCTGCATCCTCGATCCATGCTTCGTGTCCTGTTGCATGTGCCTGCTGATTCCAGTAATCAGCAGGCACACGCAGCAACAACGTCTCAATGCAAACGGTAGACGACCACAGAAGCAGGATCACCGTGTAAACAGATGCAGGATGAAGGCTAAGCCTTCGCAGCCTCGCTGAAGATCTCGACGAGCCGGTCGGCAATGACCTTGTCTTCCCCGTCCTTGATCTGCCAGACAGCAAAACCGAAGCTGGTCGGATCTTCGCCATGGCCGTTATGACGCGAAGGCTTTGGCGCAGCCCCCTTCGGCTCATCCGGGTTGCGTCCGCGCATACCGCTCGCGCCCGCGCCCATGCTGCCGATTCCGATCGGCCTGGTATCAGCAAGCTTCTGCATCACCTCCGGCCCGGTGATCTTGAGCTTGGGATCGATATGCCAGCTATAACGCGGCGTAACGTTGCCGAGCGCATTGGGATTGAACTCACGCGGCAGAGCCGTCACGCCAAACTTTGCTACAGCATCGGAGATCACCTTTGCCCGCGCGTCGTACATCCGCAGGGTTGCGTCGTAGTCCTGGTTGACGAAGATCTCAAGCGCCTTCAGAAGACCGAAGATGGTCTCCTTGCCGACCTTGCAGCAACGTCCGATTCGATCTTCCTGCGGGCTCATGTTCAGCAGAGACCAGTGAATCAGCTCTTCCTTGCCGATCAGGATGCCCGATGCCTGCGGTCCGCAGATGTCCTTGCCGCCGCTGAAGGTAACCATGTCAAAGCCGATTGCCGGATACTCCCAGAGCCGCGATACCGGCGGCACATCGGCCGAGGCGTCGTTGAAGCTATAGATGTTGTGCGCCTTGGCGATAGCAACCACCTCAGGACCACTTACCTGTCCCCTATCAGACTGAATGTTGACGAAGTGAATTGCCAACGTACGCGGGTTGATCGCGGCAATCATCTCCTCGCGCGTCTCCACCTCGATCAGCTTCGCGCCCGTCTGCCGAATCTGATGGTCGAATGCATAGCGGTGGCTCTTCTGGATGATGACTTCCGTCCTGGGGAAACCGGTCACGTCAGGACAGGCCTTGATACGCGGCTCAAGATCTTCCGTCATCATGCCTGCATACGCCACGACCATCGCCGCAGCAGCGCCGCCGGTCACCAGTCCCGTGTAGCCTGCAGGAGACTTGCACAGCTTTGCAATGAACTTACCCGCTGCGACCTCGAGCTCATCGATCAGAACGAAGTGCTCGTTGCCCCGGCGAATGAGCTCCATGACCTCCGGCTTCATCACCGACCCACCGATGACAGTCACCGTGCCATTGATATTAATCAGCGGAGTAACGCCCAGCTCTGCATAGATATCCCCCGTAGAACCGAGCCCGGACGTGATCGGCACGATCGGGTTGCCATCGACCAAGGGCTTGGACGCCGTTGACTTCTTGGCAAGTCCCGTTGCCCCCGCCTCATGCGTGGCAAACAGGCTTCCGCTGGCGGCTGCAAGCATGGATAAAAAGGAACGGCGACTCCAACCAAACTTAAAATTCATTCGTAGCTTCCTCTCTGATGGCAGTCCCCATGCAATATCCTGGGCGACTTCTTGCATTCTAACTTTGCTCCCCCGTCGATGCCATCAGACCAGAGGTTTATGGACAATTCACGGAGAGTACATCCGCGAGACTTGGCATCGTGGGAGATTCATGCGATTGTCTTGCCAAAGAGGACAGATGTCATGGGCCGCCAGACTGAGGCTGATCTAGACCAAATGACGTATATGCAGGGACTTAGCCATCGCACAATCCGTAACCGGCAAAAATAGCCTGGAGCCGTCGGAGAGAGCCAGTCCGACTCGCAAACCACGCATACTGCGATAAAGCATGCTGCGGTTCAGTCCCAGATGTCGGGCCGCGGCGCTGACATTGACGCGGTTAGCCGCAAGTGCCGCCCGAAAGGCAGATTGCTTCATCACTTCAAGCTCCCCCCCATCTCTGCATTCTGTGAGCCACCATCTCCGGCAACTATATTCAGGAGCGGAGTGCTCACATAGTGATGACTACGCTTTGACTTATCCCCAAAGAGCTATCACTCAATTTCTTTGAGCCAGAGGTTACGGAAGGATACCTTAAGCGTTCCTGGACCAGAACATTGCAAACCAATGAGCCCACTCGGTCTTGATTGAGTAGCATCATCATCAATCAGAATGGCCATCACATGTCCATTGATTATCTGGATGAACTCATGTCCGCGTACGATCAGATAGACCTGATTCCACTCCCCGAGTTTGTAGAACTTGCCCAAGCTTTCGAGGGACCCAAGATCACCGATCAACTGTGGGGGCTTGCCGGCCTCGGCCTTTACCATTTGGCCACGTTTGGCGAGGATGCCCCGTGCCCGCGGGCCGTTCTCGCCGATCTGACCGGTCCAGGAGTCGAGATAATGAACATCAAACTGGTAGCCTCCCATATTCCAACGGGGATCCTGTGGCGGAGGGTTGGGGTCGGGGCGCGGTGGAGTTAGATAGCTGCGGTACTGAATTCCGCTGTCAGGCTTCTCTCCCTCCAGTTTGATCTCGAGCTTCAATTCAAAACTAGCAGGAGTAAGATTCTTGAGAACCAAGTAGGTTCCACCATTGCGTGTACCAGAAGGCGTGTTGTAACTGCCCACAATGCTTCCATCCTGCACGCTCCACACCTTGGGATCACCGTCCCACCCGGCGAGCGTCTTGCCATCAAAAAGCTCGGACCACGCAGAACGATCAGAGAGATCAACCTGCTGTGATACTGGCACAGTTGTCTGAGCCCTTAGGGCAATCCCGCAAACGAGCGCACAGGCAGCAGTTAATTGGAGCTTCACTGAAGACTTCCTGCGTATAAGGAATATGAGACGTCTCATTGTTACAATACGCGCATACTGGGAACTTCAGCAATCATGCACCACCAGATCCGACAAGATGCTCTGCAATGCGGAATCCAACGAGACTCGTTCAAAAGAATTACAAATTTGCAAGTAGTCTTACATCGCGTACCGTGCACTTCTCAGGTAGTTTTATCTACTGGGCAAAACAATAAGGGCTGTACGAGTTAAAGCTTATGTTCATTCAAGGGGGAGAGCTAATGCTAAAGATGAAGATCATTAGAAAGTACAAGGCCACAATATTGCCGGGTTTGTTATCTTGTCTTTTATTTGGAGTGTTATCAGTTCCGCTGCTTGCACAGCAGATTCCAGCACCAGAAGCCAGTGCTTCTCAGGTAGCAAATCCGGGCAGCCAGACATTGCATTTTCGCGAACCCGATCCAATTGAATTCAATGAGCATAGTGGCTTTACTTCTTTGTTCGATGGGAAAACATTGAAGGACTGGGATGGGGATCCCCAAACCTGGCGAGTGGAAGATGGTGCTATCGTAGGCGAATCGACCAAGGATAAGCCACGCCCAAACAGCTATATCTCATACCACGGAACGGAAGCAAAAGACTTTGATTTAAAGCTTGAGATCAAGGTGGAGAACGGCGGCGGCAGCGGCATTCAGTATCGAAGTTCGGTAGGCAAGCCCTGGATCCGTGGGTTCAAGCCCGGCGTTGTGCCGCCAAAGCTTACGTGGATGATGACCGGCCCCCAGGCTGACTTCTGGTATCCGGTGAACCCGCACAGCTTTTCCTACAGCGGACAGTTTTATTCGGAAAACACACCGCTTGGAATCCTTGCATGGCGCGGCCAGGTCACAGAGTCGGAGCCTGGAAAAGCTCAGAGATTGCTTGGAGATATCGGTAGCCGGGATGCCCTTGGTGGATATATCAAGATCAACGACTGGAATCAGTACGAGATTATTGCTCGCGGTGGCGTGCTGATGCATATCATCAACGGACAACTGATGGCCGTCTATATCGACGATGATGCCAACTCTTCCAATAATATCTCAGGCTTAATCGGCATTGAGCTTGAAGGCGCTCCATGCAAGGTATCGGTTCGGAATATCTGGTTGAGAAAGATCAACTGATGAATATAGCGCTCGACTAAAGACTTTCAGAAGTTCTTAGTCGAGCGCTATCAACTGAAAATACAAAGTCAGCCGCCCCACGTTCCAGCTAGGTCAGCGCAATCACCTCATAGTCCTCAATCGTTGGAATGTCGAACTGTATCTGACTGCCTGCTCTCTTAAAGACCAGAGACTGCCCGAAACGCAAAGCTCGCACGCTGGCAATCTTTTGCCCTTCAGGGATATCGACCTTCACATGCAGTGGCCCAATGGGATAAAGCTCGCGTACAAGAGAGCGCGTCATATTCGGATTGGTGTAGTTCAGAATATGAATGGCAATCCCAGGCTCAGTCCGCCACGCGAAGATCTCTGTCATGCCCTTCCCTTCAACTGAGACGGAGGCTTCTTTACCGGCAAGCAGCCATCTAACGGCGTTGCCGATGAGATGAGTGAAGTCAGGATTACCGGAACGCCACGCAGTGCGATCTACATCACCCGGAAAATAAACGACTCGCGATGCACCTACTTGGCGAAATACAGCTGCGGGCTCATTTGTCTCGCGTTCACGAGGATAGGCAAGCTCAGGCAGGGCGGAAGGATACTGCGGCACCACACTAAGCTGCAAGGACTCATTTTTTCTAAGAGCCACTGGCACTCTAAACTCCGGACCAGGAAGCAGCGTAGTACCCGCAAAGCCATTTAAGACTGGATGCTCCTGACGAATGTGCATATAACTATTGAGCGCGGGCCCGATTGGATGGCTATCGAAGTCGCCTGAGCAGTTTACGCCAAAGAGATCCTGCAGAGCGAAGTCACTCCGTGGATCTCCCCATTCGTTGTAACGTGAGGTTTCGAAGGTAGCCAGGATGGATCCACCGGATGCTACATACTGTCGGATCGCCTCACATTCGCTGTCGCGCAGATAGGCAGCGTTTGGAATCAACAGAGCCCGATAGGGCTTCAGCGTTGCCGCCGAAAGATTCTCCTGATGAACAAAGTCGAAGATGAAGCGCCCTTCCAACAGGGAATAGTAGAGCCCCTGAAGGTGATCCTCCGGATCAATATTGCTTCCATTCAACTTTCTTTCGCTTGCCCCTTCCGAACGATAAAAAGCGATGGTGCTCTGGGGATAAAGTACAGCAATCTCAGACATCGACTTACGATTGCGGAAATGCTCCTCATTCTTCGCAAGCCACCCATAAAAGTTTTTTGCAGGCTCGCGCCAGCGGTTATCTTCGGGCGAGCCCCCAGCCAGTGATGCCACGGCACCATGCCGCATGCCGCCACCTGGGCCATCCAAAGATTGATCTCAGCCGCGGGCGCGCTAACATGGCGCCACTTCGGCTGGCTATCACTGTAGGCGCCATCGATGTTCGTAACGGTCTTGCCCCCCATAACGGACTGCGCAATTCGTCCCTGCGCAGCGCACTCCCAGATCGGAACGTTGGCTCCTCCGCGCCCCTGATGGTCACCGGCGTACCACGATGCAATATCGCCAATCGGCTTTAGATCTTTCATCATCTGCAGGCCCGCGCCGCCCAGATCACCGAAGTAGATGGCCTCCGGATTCTTCTCCTTCGCGGTGCTGTCCCACAGCTTCCAGATCTCGATGATCCGATCCATATAAACCTTGTAGTACTTGCGATAGACCGGGCTCTTCGCATTAGTAGTCGCGGGGGGAACGCCTCCCGTCTGCTCCTGATAGATCTTCTTGCAGTTGACGCAGTGACAGACCTCAAGCGCCGCGGTTCCGGGCCATCCATTGGTGAAGATTGCGTCAGGAGAGTAACGCTGCTGCAGTTCTCGATAGATAGCCGGCATCTGCTCCGTAAAATAACTGCTGAACAGGCAGGTCTTATACAGATACGAGGCTTCCAGTTCCAACCGCGGCGAGCCATCAGGCATCCGATGAAACCACTCAGGATGTGCTTTCAGAGCATCCTGATAGGCATAGTTGCAATCCATACGGACTATCACGCGTAGATTACGTTTACGTGCGGCCGCAATTGCCTCGCCAGTAAGATCGCGTGATCCAAGATACTGGCTGCGATGATGATAGGGAACATTCGTCGGATATGAAGCGACGATGCCACCTCCGCCGATCATCACGGCATTCACCTTCAACGAGACCCAGTAGTCCATCCAGGCATCGATATCCACCGTGAGCGGATCGGACTCATTGAAGTTGAGCTGCCCGCAACGACGCACCGTGGAGTACCACGGCTTGCCCGCATCGGTGCTGGACGAAACCGACGACAGTCCGAGTAAATCACCGGAGGATAGAATCGCCAAAGAAGCCGCGGACGCGGTAATAAACTCGCGTCGTGTTACAGGTGGCATAGAGCCTTACCCTTTCATCGAGCTGGTTATAAGGTTTGCCATGTTCTGCTTACGGCCGAACGCAAGATGGCATCGGTTACACGATCAGTTTCAAGTGCATCTCTGAAGGTGGGCTGTGCCGCCTTGCCCTCCTCTAGCGCACTTACAAAGTCTGCTACTTGATGAATGAATGTATGCTCGAACCCAATCTGCAATCCCGGAACCCACCAATGCTTCATATAAGGGTGTTCCGTACTGCTTACATGGATCTCTCGCCATCCCTGTAGGCGCTTATCATCGCGATAGTCGAAGTACTTCAGGCGATGCAGATCTTCCAAATTCCAGATAGCCGAGGCATGCTCTCCATTGATCTCCAAGGTATTGAGCGCCTTGTGTCCGCGCGCATATCGCGTCGCCTCGAAGAGGCCAAGAGAACCATTCTGAAACCGAGCAAGCGCGCTGCTGGCATCGTCGATGGTAATCGGTTCCACTCGGTCCGTAAGATTATGCTTGCGCTCTTTGATGAAGGTCTCGGTCATAGCCGTCACCTCTGAGATAGCGCCATTGAGCCAAAGTGCAGCATCGATATTGTGAGCAAGCAGGTCACCGGTTACACCGCTTCCCGCGACACTGCCATCCAAACGCCACAAGGCGCCGCCTCCCTGAGGAAGATCAGGGGAGATAGTCCAATCTTGCAAAAACTGCGCGCGATAGTGAAAGATGCGGCCAAATCGACCTTCTTCAATAAGCTGCTTCAACAGCATGACGGCCGGTACACGCCTGTAGTTGTACCAAACCATGTTGGGCACAGCAGCCTCTTCCACAGCGCACACCATTGCCAACGCCTCTGCGGCATTGCGGCCCAATGGCTTTTCGCAGAACACCATCTTGCCCGCCTGTGCGGCCGCAATCGCAATCTCGGCATGAGTATCATTCGGACTTGCGATATCGATCAGGTCGATATCGGCACGCTCCACCAAAGCGCGCCAATCGGTCTCGATTGATTCATACCCCCAGTTATCGGCAAACTCCTGCGCACGGCCTGCATTGCGCGAGCACACCGCCTTCAGAACCATCTGCCTCGGCATATCGAAGAACTTTCCTGCCTGGCGATAAGCATTCGAGTGTGTGCGCCCCATAAAGCCGCCACCGACTAACCCAACATTCAACACCTGGTTCGCTGATCTCATCCTTCAATCCCAACCGTGCGCGGCGCGCACCTTCATCATGGCCCCCAAAACATCATTCCATGTTCGGCTATCGAGCATCACGTCGTTGGAGAACATGCAGCCATCCCAGCAGATGTGGTGAAAGGTCTTCGTCAAATGCCCCGAGCCATCGCGCATCCATGCTCCGGCATCCCGCACAATATTCATGCGGCCTTCGGGATCATTCGGCAGGCAGTGACGTCCTGTACGATCGTGGGCTCCCGAACCCTTTACCGTTCCATCATTCTGCGCAACATGGAAGTCGATCGTCCACGGCCGCAGCGCATCCGCCATCTTCGCAATTGCCTTCGCAAATAACTCTTGCTCGCTCCAGACAAAATCTTCAGGCAACAAGCGATCTTCAGGAGCGTTATAACCCAAAGTAAAAAGCATCGTATGCGCCATATCCGCCTGGAACCCCAGAATCTCAGGCCTTCCCACAAGCTCCAGCAGCTCTACCATTCGTCGCCAGGTATGCATCCCGGCCCAGCAGATCTCACCTTCAGCGGCTAGCCTCTCGCCATAGCCTTCCGCGATTAAACAAGCCTCACGAAAGGTATGGGCAATTTGCTTCGTATTCTCCTCCGGATTGCGCACCCACTCCGAAGGAGGCGTAGCAGAGTCGATCCGAATCACACCCGGAGAACGAATCCCCAGCTTGCGCAAGCTATGCCCAATCCTGCACGACTTCTCTACCTGTGTAAGAAAGCGTGCGTTCTCTTCAGCATTACCCATAGCCGATCCGCCACCAAGATCAGGCCACACCGGAGCGACAAGCGAGCCTACCGATAATTCCTTTGCAACAATCTTGTCCGACAACCTCTTCAGGTCATCCTCAGTTGAATCAATATCAACATGGGGAGCCGTAAGAATCAGGTCAATGCCATCGAAGCGAACACCATCGACTTCAGCCGCAGCCGTAAGCTCCAGCATCGTGTCGAACGACAGCGGTGGCTCCGAGCCCGTCCCTTTGCCTACCAGGCCAGGCCACATCGCATTATGCAATAACGGAAATCGATGCTGGCTCCTCTGAGACACCGGCTTATCCTTTCAGCTTTAGCAAAGATGCTGCATCAGGATTGCCTGGACCAAAGTGCTTCAACATGACCAGAGGAGCGGTCTCACTCAGGTTCTTGATAAGCACCCCCTCTGCGGCCTTAGCCGCACTTACAAAGAACTCATCCTGCGTCGGCTGACCGAAACGAATCAAGGCAGGCGTCTCCACCGAATAATTCCCTAAAGTACCGTGCCCCTCCGTGAGAATTAAACCATAGGCAGCACCATCCCGAATCAGCGCGCTTCTGCCAGGCAAAACAGTAAGCTCCTTAGCCGAATAAAACCCGGTTCCATAGACGACCCACCGTTCGCTATAGCCATTCACCTCCGTCTCTGCAGGTGGCTTGATCGGTAAGGGCAGCACGCGATTCGTCTTTGCAAACTCAGGATTTACATTCTGCTCCCAATTCAACATGCTGACCAGATAATCCAGATCATCCCAATACTCTGGCAGAACATCTTTCACCAACAGACTACGGTCGACAATTCTTCCATCCACAATGGACTGGAACATCGCAAAGACATCGCTATTGACCTGCGGTTCATAGGTTACAAGTGAGCCTGGTGCATGGAGAATACCCGGGTCCACCTGCCATCCCGTCCCGCGCTCCAGCCGGTATGCCTTGGAGTGAGCAAGAATGCCGTTATCTCCACGCGACCAATCCGCAAGGCACTGACGCACATCGTCACGCGTTGTCCCCGGCTCAAGTCCCATAAACGTAAAAGGAAAGTCATTTTCCTTCACGTTGTATTGCGGGGGGAAGTAATAGGCTTCGGGCTTTCCTTTGCTTCCAACCAGGCTGGCGAACTCGTTCGTCTGATGCAAGTGATGAGGAATCGCGCCCAGGTTGTCGAAAAACTTACACAAAATATTCCAACCGCCTTCGCGCTGCATGACATCCGCGCTCAGCAGATCATCGCCGATAACCTCCACCGCTTCCTTCAGCAAGAAACGTTGATCTCCGAAGATCACATAGCTGAGACCTTCATCTTCCGGTGTTCCAGGACCATTCGAAGCGTGAGTCGTGGAAGAGAACCAGCGCTCATTGATGCCGCCTCGATGTGCGCCCAGCGCATATAAATCATCCGGGTGAAGCCGGAGTCTACCTCCCGGCACCATAAAAGATCGAGGCACCCAACACGGGGCAAGCCGCAGGATGCCATCTCCTACTCGCAGAGCTTCCAGATATTGTTCGCGCTTCGGCATAGATGACAAACTCCTTTATGCAGAACCCAGTTCAAACTTATGAGACGTCTCAATAAGACATTCAATCTACGGAAACGAGAAGACACATGTCAACTTCACAACGTATCCAAAGAAGCGGGACACGTTCCGCAGAAAGGAATAGCTAGTTGCAGCCTATACCTAGCCGATCTTCCGTACTGTAAAGTGTGATGGTATGCCGACGCAAAAAGAATTGGCCAAACTTGCTGGAGTCTCTTCTGGAACTGTATCCAATGTCATCAGTGGGTCAGTCCCGGTCGGAGAACGCTCCCGGGAAAAAGTGCTCAAAGCAATCCGAGAGCTGAACTATCAGCCCAACCTGATTGCCCGAAGCCTGAGAACGAATCGGACCCACACAGTCGGAATCATCGTGCCTGATATCACGATTCCCTTCTTCCCCAAGGTCATCCGTGGCGCAGAGTCGGCCGCCCGTGAGCGCGGTTACTTTGTCGTTGTCGCCGAATCCGAGGGAAGCTCCGAGCGTGAAGCAGAGCTTATCGCCCTGCTGCGCTCGCAACGGGTCGACGGCATTCTGCTCATCGTCGCAGCTGGAGCCAAGCGACCTCCGCTCTCATCATCCGACCTGCCCGTCGTATACCTGGACCGTCTCCCCGATGGGTTCGAAGTCGACTCCGTATGCGTGGACGACCGCGCCGCAGCAGAGATGGGTATCGTTCACCTGCTCTCTATGGGGCATCGCCGCATCGCAATTCTCACCGGTCCCCTCACCCTCAAGAACGAGCAGGAGCGTCTTCGCGGCTACCGTCAGGCCTTCAAGAAAAGCGGAGTACCCGTACAGGAGTCGCTGATATGGTCCAGTTCCTTCAACCTGGAAGAGGTGATGAGCGTCTGCCAGAAAGGTCTGCTCAAGCCCAGAAATCGTCCTACCGCTCTTTTCACGACGAACGGCCTCTCCGGCATGGGTGCGCTACGCAGCATCATCGCCTCCGGCCTGAGCACCCCCAGAGATATTGCCTTCGTCACCTTCGACGAACTAACCTCGGAAGATATCTTCCGGCCCGCGATTACCTCCATCGTTCAACCCGCGTCGGAGATCGGCTCTCGCGGCATGGAAATCCTGATCGACCGCATCAATACCGGTTCTGTCACCGGCCCGCGTAAAAAAATCCGCCTTCCAGCCATGCTCGCCGTACGCGAATCCTCTGGAGTGATGCTTCAGAAAAGAAAAACCCTATAGTCTTTCTCTCCTCAACTAACTGACTTATTTTTTAATAGGACTCTCCGCCGTGAACGGTGAGCAGCACGGTTTTACCTTCGGCTGAAACTCCATGATCTCCGCACGAGTCTCATCTGGATCGAAGAGGTTGAGCTGCCACTTACCATCGCGCCCAATCTTAGGTCCAGCATTGAGGTTTCTCCCCGTCAGTCGATCTCCAGCGTAGAGCAGTTCTGTTGTCTTCTCAATGTTGTCCACCCCAAGCGAGAAGTGATCCATGCTCCCCAGTCCGGCACGAGACATCGTGGCAGGAATCCCCCTGGTCTCCGGACCACTCGCCATCATGTACTCCACCCAATCGGTTCCATCCGGAACCTGTTGCGAGATCCAGCTCTTGACACCCTCTTTGCCACCGCCAAACCAGTACGGGCGAAATCCCAGGATCGTCCGATAGAAGGCATCCTCCACCTCCTGCCGGTGCGCCATGAATCCAATATGGATGATATGGCTGCTCAACGGATTGATCGGTATGGAGACAGGCTTAGTTGGGGCCTGAACAAACTCAACCTTATTCCCTTCAGGATCCATCACATCGAACCAGCTGCTTCCATCACTGCCACGTTCGGCCTTGCCCGGCACAGTAACACTGTGGGCCTCAAGATACCGGCGCAGCGCCTCTACGTCTGCAGTCCGATACGCCATGTGATCGAGACGATTGATCGAGGTCTCACCAGCCGGAAGCGGAAGCACCTCAATAAACTGCGTGGGGCCGAAGTAATAGCGAACCCCTTGCGGATTCTCCGGATCGGTCATCTTCACCGCGCCAAGATCATGCACATAGAAGTACTCAGTCTTGGCTTCATCGGCGCTGTACACGCTCAGGTGCGAAATTCCAGTAATCGCAGGGCGCGCCGGTCCAGCCTGCGCATAGGCCAACAGGCTCGAGATGCAAACAAAACCGAAACCAACAAACTTCGATATCTTCATGTGAATTCCTTGCTCGAAGAAACGCCTGCACCTAGCTGTCCAATTTGCAGAGATGCCAACTCGTGGAGTGATCGAATATTGAGCAATCTGGCGCAGATTCGACAACCGAACTGTATTTAGATAATCTCCGGTTGTCAACCGCATAGCGTCCACAAAATGAATCGTCTCATTCTGAAAAGCCTGGAGCATCCTGTGAAGAAGAAAACAGAGAAACAGACAAACCGTCCTATTGATGAAGCACCAGCCTCACCTGGGCGGAGAACCTTCGTCGGCGGCATAGCCAGCCTCAGTGCGGCCAGCTTGTTTGCCACTCCAATCGCTCATTCACAAAATGCCACATCGGTCAGCAGATCCAGAGTCTCAGCACAGCTCTCAGCATCGGATGCCACAACCATAACCGAAACCACCACCGGCAAACTCCGCGGATACCGTCGCAATGGCATCTACACCTTCAAAGGCGTACCCTACGGAGCCTCTACCAGCGGCACTCGGCGCTTTATGCCGCCAGCCAAGCCCGAGCCCTGGGCAGGAGTTCGCAATGCTCTCCAGTATGGGCGGGTCTGTCTGAATCGCGACTCCGCGCACTTCATCACCGACGGACACAACTCCGCCAGCTCCGACGAAGACTCCTTCGTTCTGCATCGAGGAGCAGCAGCACCCGTCATGGGCGAGGATTGCCTGCGCGTCAACGTCTGGACTCCCGAGATTAACGGCACCCATAAGCGCCCCGTCATGGTCTTCATGCACGGAGGCGGTTATACGAGCGGTAATGCCCATGAGCTACTCTCCTACGATGGCGAAAACCTCGCTCGCAATCACGATATCGTTACAGTCACAAACAACCATCGCCTGAACGTCTTCGGCTATCTCAACCTTGCCTCGCTCGGAGGCAAAGAGTTTGCCGAGTCCGCCAATGTCGGCTTGCTCGATCTTGTTGCCGTACTGGAGTGGGTGCGCGACAACATCGTCAACTTCGGCGGCGACCCGAACAACGTCACCATCTTCGGACAATCCGGTGGCGGCGGAAAGGTCTTGGCTCTCATGGCCATGCCTGCGGCAAAGGGCCTCTTTCACCGCGCAATCGTGCAAAGCGGACCATACCTGAAGGTCCTCCCCCCCGAGTATTCCGCTCGTGTCGCTGAACTCGTTCTAAAGGAGCTTGGCCTTTCCCCATCTCAGGTGGACCAGTTACAGCAGGTCTCAGTCGATCGTCTAGAGGGCGCAGGAGTAGAGGCAATCAAGAAGATGCCTGACATCGAAGGATCGCCCCTGCGTCGCTCCTTCGGATTAAGCGGCTGGGGTCCAACAGCCGATGGCCTTGTACTGCCGCAACATCCCTTCGATCCCGCGGCCCCCGCAATCTCTGCCTCAGTGCCCATGATCACCGGGACCAATCTGAACGAGTTCATCAATGGAGTGGACCGTCCCAACGCAAATAGCATGAGCCTTGCAGAGCTACATCGTCTAATACAGCAGGGCCTCGGCGACAAGAGCCAAGCCATCATCGAAGCCTATCGGCGAGACTACCCCAAAGCCAATCCATTCAGTCTTTATGCAACGATTGCGGCCTCCTCTGTCCGTCATGGATCCTTCGAACAGGCTCGCAGAAAAGCCGCTCTTCACTCAGCCCCGGTCTACAGCTACATCTACTCTTGGCGCACTCCCGTACTCGATGATCGACCCGGCCCCTTCCACGCCGCCGAGCTTGCCTTCGTCTTCGATAACGCCGATATCTGCGACCATTACAGCGCCGGCTCTCCCGAGGCATCTGCGCTTTCCAGACAGATGAGTACAGCCTGGGTAAACTTCGCGCGCACCGGCAACCCAAACCACAACAGCATCCCCCATTGGCCCGAATACACCGCCGAGAATCCTGCGACCATGTACTTCAATACCCCATGCGAAGTGCGCATCGACGCCGAAGGCGAAGGTCTGCGGCTCATCGCTCACACCTAAGAGGAACCAAGGCAAACATGAATCCCCTGAGCAGACGTGAGTTTCTTCAATCCATCGCAGCAGCCGACACAGGGGCTCTTGTTAGCCATATGCTGCCGAATCTTGCTCTAGCCCAGCCAGCTTCCTTCACCACACCTGCATCCATGCCAAAGCGTGCCGACGTGCCCACCGAGCTGCACATCTTCGCCGAAGGCGGCCACGACTGCGGCCCTCGCCTCTCCTCCTCCCCATCTCCTATTGGCCGTCTTATGCCGAGAACTGGCTGCGCACCATTTACATGCTTCCCCTAACCGACTCGAAGTAAGAAGTCCGCACCACAACGCTACAAATATTCTTTCGGAGCTTGCATAGTACCGTTTGCTGATCTATGGTTGCTTTTAATAGAGGACCAAATTAGTCTGCATTTCAGATTGAAGCTTCCGTGGAGTCTTTTGGCGAAGCGCCACGGCAGTTTCGGAGGTCGACGAGGAAGGTTGCCGCGCTGCCCTGCCGGGTCGCTCGACAGCCTTCACCCACAAGGAGATGGCTGCATGGGCAGTAGAAGGCAACCCCAACAAAAGAAAACTCCATTCCACACTCAGCGGCGTCTCTCCTGCGCAGTTTTAATGTTGCGCGGCAGGCATATCCCTGCCGCACAAGACGTTTGAAAACATCACAACGGACGTTCTTTCAGGCAGTCTTTTGGCGAAGCGCCTGGAAGAGCTGGAGATCGATCAACCAAGGTGGAAGGCTCGTTCTTAAAGGGCCTCCTCCGCAACCTCGAAAGGCGAGGCGATGCGAAAAACAGTACTGGCACTTGTTTTGTTGAGCTGTACCTCTCTCTGGTCACAAAGCAGCGGCAGGCATGTCGCGGGACGCGTACTCGATCCCCAGGGCAACGCAGTGGCGCACGCAGAGCTAACCCTGCGCAGCGCCCTGAGCGGTACGGCGCAAAAGACGCAGTCCAACAACAGCGGCAGCTACACCTTTGCAGAGGTCTCCCCAGGCGAGTACATCCTCACCGCCACAGCATCGGGGCTCGCGCCGAACACCCGCTCAGTCCAGGTAAAGTCCAGCAGCATGTCCACACCCGCGGACATCGCACTCTCCGTCGCCACCGTGGAACAGAGCGTCGTCGTGGTCTCCGCATCGCGCGTGAAAGAGCTACAGCAGGACTCTCCCCTGCCCATCGATGTAGTCACCAAACAACGAATCGAGCGTACTGGATTCGAGAGCGTGGCCGACATACTCAGTGAGTTGCCCGGCGTCGTCACTCGCAACAACTCCTCCTACTCAGGCTCATCGCAGGAGCAGATCGACGGCGTCGCCTCGCAGGACATCCTGGTCCTGCAAGACGGCCTGCCCATCGTAGGAGCACGCGGCATCAACAGCGGCATCATTGACCTCGATCAACAAAATATAGGCCGACTGGACCGCGTAGAGGTAGTGCGCGGCGCAGCCTCCTCCCTCTATGGCACCGACGCCATCGGCGGCGTCATCAACATGATCACGCATGAGCCTATCCATCCCATCGAGGGTGGCCTCCGCCTCTCAGGTGGAACCCTGGGAGCCATCGACGGCGATCTAGACCTCGGCACGCAGTGGAAGCAATGGACCGCGTTCACCGACCTCGAGCTTCACCACATCAACTCCTACACATTGTTTCCCGGCGACGAGAGCACCATCGGAGCCAACAACCAGCGTTACGACGGCCTCGTCAAGCTGCGCTACAGCGTCAATCCGCGAGCTTCTATCGGATACACCGGCAACGCCTACCGCAACTCCTCCAACGGCAAGAGCGACGACATGACCGGCACAGCCTCCTCCGGCTACGACTACGCCGCCAGCAACGACAGCACCCAGACCCATGCGCTCGTCGGCGACTTCCTCCCCACCTCGACCACAGCCGTGCAGACTCGCCTCTATGAAGCCCGCTTCGACTCCAACTCTTACTCCGCCCCCATCAGCACGGACAATAGCCAGGGCGCACAGTTCGATTACGGCAACCTCTACGAGTGCTATCACCGCGCCGACGCAACCATATCGCAGCAGATCGGCTCATGGCAGTTCCTCCAGGGCGGCGATGAGTGGTCGCAAGACTCGTATCGCGGCTTGAACCGCATCGTCGGCGACGACAACGGCCAACAGGTCACCACGAACGACGTCTGGCTGCAAGACCGCATCCAGCCATGGAAGAGACTGATCGTCAACCTCGGCGGCCGCTACAACCACCACTCCCTCTACGGCAGCCACGTCGTCCCCAAGATCGGCCTCGTCTACAAGGTCAACGATCACTGGACGCTTCGCAGCGCCTACGGCAAAGGCTTCCGCTCCCCCTCCCTCGGCGAGCTGTACTACCTCCTGCTCCACCCCGAGTACTTCTACCAGGTCATCGGCAACCCAACCCTGAAGCCCGAACACAGCGAGAGCTACTCCGTCGGAGCCGACTATCAGGTCAACCGTTACAGCCTCGGCATCACCCTCTATCGCAACAACCTGAATCACCTCATCAACTACATCGACGCAGGCTTCCCGCCCACCGAAGCCGCACTCGATGCCCTGCTCGCCCAGTACGGCATCCCTCCCTCCTTCGGAGCCATACCCGGCATCGAAACCTTCGTCTACACCAACGTCGATCAGGCCTATACCCAAGGCATCAACCTGCGCGGCAGCCTGCTCCTCAACCGCAACCTGAAGGTCGATGGCTTCTACGCCTATCTCGATCCCTACGACGTCACCGACAAGCAAACACTCACCGAACGCAGCCGCAACTCCGGCTACTTCCGCACCGAATACGTCTCGCACCGCCTCGGTCTCATCGCCAACATCCGCGGCAACTTCTTCGGCAAGTGGCTACTAAGCAATGGTACCCACGAGCAGGCCTACGCCCTCTGGAACCTTTACGCGTCCAAGGATATTCATCGCGGCCTGCAGGCCTACGGAGCCATCAACAACCTGGCCAACAGCCGCGACAGCCTGCTCACGCAAACCCCTCCCACCTACGATCGCACCGACTACGGAAGAACCTTCCGCATCGGCCTGCGTTACACCTTCCCGCACGAATAAACAGGTCTCCGAGATCGCTCGAGGTACACAAAATGGATCGCAATAATGTGACGTTGGCAGAGTACCCCGGATTGGGCAAAGTTCGTCTTTGCGAATGCAGTTCGATCCACCTCAGTCTCGGTCCCGTGACCGTGACGCTTGCCCCGGACGCCTTCGCCCAGGCAGCCGGACTCATCCGCCATGCGATGGAATCGCTTGCCGTCATCGTAGCCGCAGGGGAATTAGACCAGGAACCGTTACAACATCTCAAACCCAATCCCAGCCGATTCACTCACTGACATCCTGGAGTAACGATGAAGAAAACCTTGATACATCCTGCAATTCTGCTCGCCTGTCTTCCAGCTATCGCCTTCGCGCAGGCTCCGCACAAGCCCACGCGCGAAGGCGTGCTTCTGCTCGCACACGGCGGCAGCGCGCAAGAGTGGAACGAAGAGGTTCGCCACGTAGCCGACCAGGTCGATCTCACAACACCCACAGAGATCGCCTTCGGCATGGCCACCCGCTCCACCATGCAGTCAGCCATCAACCGACTTGTGGCGCGCGGCGTTACCGACATAGTAGCCGTGCCGCTCTTTGTAAGCTCGCACAGCTCCGTCATCGACAGCACAGCCTATCTTCTTGGCCTTCGCAAGCAAGAGCCGGAAGACCTGAAGATGTTTGCCTCCATGGATCACGGCAACGGCATGGTGATGGATCACGAAGCGATGCAGCACGACACGGCTGTATCATCCGAAGCCGAAAAACCAATCGTCTCCCCCGTGCCCATTCACATGGCATCCGCACTCGACCATCATCCCATCGTCGCCGAGATCCTTCGCGACCGCGCCGCGTCCATCAGCAGCAATCCCGCGCACGAGGTAGTCATCCTGGTCGCCCACGGTCCCGTGCCGGACGACGAGAACAAGCTCTGGCTTAGCGACATGGGCGTTCTGGCCAAAGAGCTAGGCGAGCAAACACACTACGCCGCAATCCAGTCTCTCACTCTGCGCGATGACGCCGACAAGCCGGTAAGAGATGCCGCCACACAGCAACTGCGCGAGAAGGTCGAACAAGCCAACAAATCTGGCAACACAGCACTGATTGTCCCCCTGCTACTCTCCTACGGCGGCATCGAAGAGGGTCTTCGCAAACGTCTCTCCGGCCTGACCTATAAGATGCCCACACAGGCTCTACTCCCAGACACAAGGATCGTGAACTGGGTCAAAGAGACAGCACGCATCAATGGCGCGGACTTAGCCCAGACACAACACTAAGCAAATGGTTCTTACTCAAGTGCCCATCTCTCTTCTGAGAGATGGGCACTTGAGTCTATAACTAGTGAACCGTCTGATTCGTATTTGTAAATGTCTCACGACGCTGGCACAGCTCACGCACCGCGACAATCTTCGCTTCAAGCGTACTGATCGCCTGGTGATGCAATTCCAACATGACGACAAACTCCTCAAGCGTAACCGAGAAGGCAAGCTCTCCGGCGGTGATGTGGATAGCACCACACTGACAGGCGAAGATCGCCCCCTGTGGAGTATGAGCGAGAAGAATACGTGAATCGGCCATGGATTCCTCCTGGAATCTGCGAGCAGAAGTTCGACTGCAACGGGAGTTGGACTGCGACAGTGGAAAAGGAGAGTGGCCGAGATTCGGAAGCGAGAGCATCACTCCTCGGTCTGCCATACATGAGTTCAGGTACTGAAGATACGAGGGCAGCGGTCTCTGCTGAAGATGCCTCGATACCCCACTTGCGTCATAAGGCTTGGAGGTGAAGTGAATCACATCGCCCGGCCAGAGCATCAAGCTGCCACTCTGCGGCGGATGGCGGTTGACAAGAATCTGCCCTCGTCCGATCAATGCTCTTGCCTCAGCAAAGCTTCCGGCAAAGCCCATGCGAAACGCAACGTTATCGAGCCGTCGCTCGAGCAGACTTACAAAGCCTTCAAGCGGATGCGCAGGATCAAGCGACCAGGCATCCCGCAGCAGCCCGGGAAGATCCTTCTCCTGCAACCCATAGTAAGTAAGCACTGTGGGTTCACGCTGTCGTCGATACGTTAAGCCCCATCGCCAGACACTATCGAGCACACGATCTACATGGAGCAAGCCGAGCATACCCATGCAACTTCTCCTGAACTACGAAGTTGCAGGCGACGACATCGTGCCTCGTCAGCCTGCAGGTTTCGATCTCCCAAATCTCGCAAGGCTTCGCCAAAAGACTCTTGCGGAACTTGTATGGACTTACCGAAGCTACTCGCCTCGACGATATGAGACTATATCGGTCTGATATTAAAAGAAAGCCCACCACAACGAATCATTCCATCCATGCATTGAACGGAACAAAGCACGCAGCGAATGGCAATCCATGTTCAACCGACTTGTCGAACAGCGACAAGAAACGGCCGCCGATTGAACGACTCCTTCAACCAACGGCCATTTCATCTTCTTCCTGTATCGAGAATCCACACTCGCTTGAACCGGCCTCTCACCGGCAACCGCTAGACCGTATCGGCGAGCTGCTGTACATCGCCGCCGCGCCAAAGCCTCCAAGCAAACCTTCTGCTTCCGCTTGTGGAGCGCCTCAGCAGCCTGCTCACGAGCGACTCCGTGCATTGGGTTGTCCTGGTTATCCTGCGCCTGCAACGCAATCTCATTACAAAGAATGCCTTGCAGCGTGTCGATGCCGCCGTGAGGGTGTTCTTGCTGACTTACTCAACCCCCTCAAAGAGAGGCCCCCGCAGCAGTCTTTTTGGCGAAGCGCCACGAGGGCCTGGAGATCGACAACCCGAAGGCTGACGACTATCTCTCATCATAGACGCTTCGGATCAGTCACGGAAACCAGCAACGACACGTTCCCGTCAGCCCGGACTACTCCCTCGCCACGTTGGTCAGGTGAAGCGCAGTGGCATAAAAATCTGCCGCCGCTGCTTCAATCTTCCGAATGGTCCTTCGGCTGGCTGCGAACTCCCGCGCATGCCCCGGCCCAAAATCGAAGTGTACCGCAGCCTCCAACTGCTGCATATTAGCAAGCTCCAGAGAGACCGAGGCGCGTAGCGTCGATAGCGCCCGTGCTGTCTTCTTAGCATCCTGTTGAGCCGCAGCCAAGTGGAGCTTCTGAGCTGCCGACTCAATGCGGCTCAGCACCTCACCAAGCGCCGTACTGGTCCGCACCGGCCACAGTTGATCGAAGATAAACCACATCACCAGGATGCCGATCCCGATACCGATGACACGATCCCGCGCCGGAGCAATCAGAGTAGCAGCACTGAATCCAGGCAGCGTCGTAAGAAAAAAGGCAAAGCCGATCTGCACTCCGACATAGCCCATCCTTGGGCTGCGAAGCACCCATCCCGAGAGCAGCGAGATAGTCCCAACCACCAGCACCAGCGAGGTGATCGAGTCCATATTCGGAAAGAGAAAAGAGACAGTAGTGATGCCAAGCGCACCACCAAGCGCCGCACCCGAGAAGCGATAGATCTGCTTCTGCTTCATCGCACCGGTAGAGCTAAGTCCGGTAAAGAGAACCGTAACGACGCAGGTAAGAATCCCAGGCCATGCGATAGCGTTATAAAACACGTAGCAAACCATAGCTGCCAGGGTCAGCTTAAGTGCATAGAACGCGGCGTCCGCAGTCTGAAAGGCGTTCGGAAGAAAGAACCCCGCAAAGGGCGAAGACGACATACCCGATTCATACACTTCAATAGCCGGCTCTTCCGAAGTTGTCTTGTCGAATACAGAGTATTGCAACAGCTCCGAATACAGCTCCCGCAGATACGCAGGAGCATCGTGCGAAAGCGGTTCACCGATAAAACTCTCCTCGTTCAGCAGACGATCACACTGCGCTGCCACCACGGCGAAGTACATTCGATCTCTTACCGTGCGCTGGCTCGTCAAGCTGATGAGCGCACTCTTTTCCAGCACGCGAGTAAGCAGCCCAATGCGATAGTGAATACCCACCGGGATCTCCGCAATATCGAAGCTGCCATCACGAAGCCGGTTATAGAGCTTATTCAGATGGCGATCCCCCGCATGAGCATATTGCAGAATAGCGTTCTGCAGCGGGCGCAGTTGGATTGACTGAAGAGCAGGATCGCGATCAATCTCCTCCATCTCTTCTTCCATCGCCAGAAGATGGAAGAAGCGTGAAAGCACAGTGAGCCGCCTCTTCAACTCGAGCTGCAACTCACCTGCCGGATGACTCGTTCCAAACAAATATTCGACAGCGATGGCGCTGAGCAGCACAATCCCGAGTGAGGCCAGGTTATACAGGCTCGACGTCACAATCGCGCTGGCGCCACGGTGCGCGTCCCACGAAGAGAGATCTACGAAGCCATAGAAGCCGAAGATGGTAAAGAGCAAGGGATACGTAGTCGCAGCCATGCAGAAGCCTGCCACAAGAACACCCAGCAGCAATCCAAAAAAACGGGCAACCTCGGTGCCATCCATCACCTGCACCCACACAAGAGAAGCAGCACACGCCAGTACTGCTCCGCCAAAGATATTGAGGCCGCTCCGCAGACTCACGCCCGGCCTCTCACGCTGTAACAAAAAGAGCAAAGCCAGCGCCAGCGAGATGCCCGGAACACGAAGCGTCATAGCCAGCACTAGCGCAATCGTGACACCCAGAGCATCGCGCGCGCTTCCGGAGAGCCGTCCCGGAAAGGGAGCAAGCTCCGCCTGCAAAGTACGCGCGATCTTGAGAGTAACGTTGGTCTTCGGCATAGAGAGGCTTTAACGAACTACCGTAATTGCAGTGGCGCCGACGCGGAAGAAAGTAGGATCGGGATCGACTACGCGGATGCGAACAGGAAAGCGCGCCGAGAGATGAACCCAGTTGAGAGTACGCTCAATATCGGGAAATCCTCCCGCAACGCCACCATCCTCAGGAAAGACGCCGCGTCCAACACTGTCGACGACTCCGTTGAAGCGCCGTCCAGGATGCTCCATCAAGTAAACCTGAGCATGCATCCCCGGCTGTATCCGCTTGAGTTTCGACTCGCGATAGTTCGCCAGCACCCACCACGTGCTGGTATCGATCAGCGTAAACATCGCCGTGCCCACATGCGCGTAGGCACCCTGCGAGATGTTCATGTTAGTGACATAGCCATCAAAGGGCGCGCGCACCCTGCACCACTCCAGATTCAACTCCGCCTGCTGCACCCTGGCAGCACGGCTGGGACGCTCCGCCATCAGCGTCTCAAGCGTATCGACTGTATGCTGCGCCTCTCCCAGCTTCGATTGCGAAGCCTGAAAGTTCGCGCTTGCAGCCTGCTTCGCCGCCAGCGCCATCGACTCCTGCGCCTGCGACTGAAGCACCTGTGAGCTAGCCTCACGATAGGCATCTTCAGCAACGCGCACAGCCGTCTGCGCCTGATCCACCTGTTGCGTCGTCACATAGTGCTTCGCAAGCAGAGGCTCGATGCGCTTGTAATCGTTCTGCTCAAAAGCAAGCCGCGCATTAGCCGAAGACTCAGCGGCCTGCGCACGTTCTACAGCAGCCTTGGCGGCAAGATAGCTTCCCTGCGCCGCGCTGATGCTGCTCTGCGAGCCCGCTACCCCAGCACTGGCCGCACCTACCGCACTCTGCTGCGCTGCAATGCGGCGGCGCTCATCATTGATCTGACCTTCGAGCGTAGCCTGATCGGCCTTAGTCTGCGCCAGCGCATATTCAAAGGGCCGCGGATCGATCTCAAAGAGCACATCGCCCTTATGAACGACCTGGTTATCCTTCACGGGAAGACTTACCAGCCTCCCCTCAACCTCAGAAGCGAAGGCAATCGAGTTAGCCCTAACCGTGGCATCGTCCGTGCGCGGATGGCTATCGACCTGAAAGATCGACAGCGTCAGCAGCACAAGTGCAAGCACGACGACGCTGATTCCAATGAGACGACCGAGTATGCGCTTATCGTTGAACATTCTATGAGTCACCTTCAGGCGAAGAAGCAAAGCCAGAGCAGGCAGGTAAACAGCACCACCATGCCGGGATAGATGATGGCAGGATGGCCGATCATGTAGCTGAGTCCCTGCCTGCGCAACAGAGAGTGAGCCGCGAAGCTGAGTCCTACCCCGCAGACAAGCGAGATCATCCAGCCAGGAAAATAAGAGCCGACAATCTCCACGTTGGGATTGCGATTACAACCCGCGACAAACAAGGCGAGCGGCAGTATGGCAAAGAGGCGCAGCAGCGTTCTCACGGATGAACTCCTGTAGGAGATGTAGTGTTCTTGAGCAAGTCACCTGTCGCATAACCGAGCGCCACGGCACTCTGCATAAACTGCGCCTGAGACCGAACAACAGCCAGTCGAGCCTGCGCCAGTTCGCGCTCCGACTGCACGACATCGACAAGCGAACGAACACCATACTTATATGCGTCGAGCGAGGAGTCGTAAGAGGTCTGCGCCGCTTGGAGGAAGCTCTGCGAAGACCTCTGCTGCTCAAGAGCGGTCTGGTAATCGACATACGCAGCCCACACCTCGCGCGTCACCGAGTCCTGCGCAGCGCGCTGCTCTTCTACGGCCGACCTCTGCTCAGCAAGCGCCGCAGCAACCTCATGGCGGCGCGCGCCATTGAACAGCTCCCAACGCAGCTTCACCTCAGCCGACCACGTCGTGACGCTGGCAGGACCAAGCTCACCCCAGTCTGCCGTGGGCCAGGTCGAGGTCTGTCCACCCGTAGCATCAAAACCCACAACCGGAAGGTACGCCGCATGCGCCGCGCGATACGCATCCTTTGCGCGGCGCACCTCCTGCGCCCTGGCGAGCAGATCAGGCCGCGACTTCCACGCCGTCTGTATAAGCTCTTCAACGTTGCGATCCATCGGGTCTGGCGAATCGTTCTGCTGTGGCTGAATCTCAATCTCAGTCGTCGGCTCAACGCCAATAGATTCGGTGAGAGCCAGCTTCGTCTTTTTCACCTCACCCACAGCCGCGGCCAGATCGAACCTGGCCTCAGCCACACCGGCCTGCGCATTCTGCACATCGGGCAAAGTCGCCCGGCCGTTATCGAACTGGGACTGCGCGTTCTGCAGCAGCGTCTCGGCAGTCTGCAAAATCATCTGAGCAGCCTCAAGATGGCCCGACGCCTGCTGTGTCTGGTAGAACCCCGCCGAGGTACTGTAAGCAATCTTCTGATGGACACGGCTAAGGCGCAGCGTCGAGGCAATCTCAAGCGCCTTGCTGCCGTCCACCTTCGCTCCACGGCCAAAGTCCAGCAGACTATACTCCAACTGCAACTGAGCCGCGACAATCGGCTGCTCCACAGTCACATAGCCTCGTGGCGCAATCGGTTTAGGAAAAGGAACAATAGCGCGAACATCGCTTCCCTGTCCCGCCAGCGTAATCAGCGGAAGATAGAGCGCACGATCCACTCCAGCCAGCTCCAGCGACCTCTTCGCTGCCTCCCACGCGATGCGTCCTTCGGGATTTGCCATCTCGGCAATATCAACTAACTCAGGCAGCGTATAGACACGCTTTCGATCCAGAGTCGGGATGGGCCGGTTCGACCGAAAGGAGCCGATACACCGGCTCGCATCTCTGGCCGTCACGATCATCCTGCAGGATGCATCCTCAAGCGCCGGTCGCGCAGTCGAAACCGAGGCAGCGGCAGGACCATTGCGATCCGTGCCTTGCGCCACCGCATAGGTAGCTCCCCAGGCAGCGCAGAGAATCCAAGGCAGAAGTCGGCCACGCCTCACAACGGTCTCAGACAATTGTGCCCCCTCTGCATATCTTCGATTTTTGTTTACACCGTACACAGATGCAAGTATACACCGTAAACAAAAGATGTATAGTAGGAAGTATGGCTGTTCGAGTTTCAGCAACACCTGCAGAAGGCACCGCCCTCCGCGATCGAATCATCGACGCGGCGAGCAAGGTGTTTATTGAAGAGGGCTACGAAAGCTTCTCGATGCGTCGCGTCGCGCAGGAGGTCGGATGTTCGCAGATGGCCATGTACCGTCATTTTGCGAACAAGGAGGCGCTGACCCAGCATCTCTGCAGCGAGCTCTACTCCCGCTTCGCCACAAAGATGAACCGCGAGATAGAGGCGGCCTCCGATCCACGGGAGCAGTTACACCGGTTTATCGCTGCGCTCATTCGCTTCGCCACCTCCTACCCCGACCACTACTCGCTGATCTTCCTCGAGCGCCACACCAACCCCGAGGAAAACTCCGAGCGCGAGCAACTGGGCAAGGAGTTCATCCAGAAGATACACGGCATCGTCCGCAGCCTCCTCGATGCGGACACACCGGACTCCGTGGTGCAGACCAAGCTACGCCAGTTGCTGACCTGCCTGCATGGAACAGCAGCCCTGTTGATCGCCCATCCCAAGGCCTACGGCTTGACCAGACAGAAGGCTCTTGATGACGTGGAAGCTACCTTTCGCGGTCTGCTCGGCTATTGATTCTTCATCAACGCTTGAGCACCGAAGCCAGCAGTACCGAAAAACCATTCCAGGCAATCTGAACCCCGATGCAGAGCAGGATAAAGGCGACCACTCGTAGAATCCCGTGCGCCGTTGAAGGCGAGATCGCGGTCGTTATCTTTCGTGCATAGCTATAGCAGAAATACACCAGCGCGCTAAGAACAAGGACAGCGCAGAACAGCCCCGCATGTCCCAGCAGACTCTGCGCAAACACCCCACTCGAAAAACGCGCACTCAGGGTCAGCATCACCACCAGCGTCCCCGGCCCCGAGGTCACAGGAAACGTAAATGGGTAGAAGGCCTTCTGCTCCAGATCCCTCATGCTTCGATCCGCGCCGATCTGAATCTCGTCCTGCTTACTGTTCATACTGGCCGCGGCACTTTTTTCGTTCAGCACCGACCAGCCGATCGCAGCAATGACGATGCCGCCTGAAACCTGCACAATCGGCAGCGATATCCCAAAGAAGTTCAGGATGGCCGAGCCGAGCAGCTCGAATACTGCCAGGAAGATGATGTTGTTGATGGCAATCTTCCGCGCCAGCGAGCGATACACCGCTGGAGGAGCCTCCCCGACAAGCCCCAGAAAGACCAGGGCTGAACCCAGAGGATTAATCAACGGCAACAGAGCACTAAAGGCGATCAGAAACGAATTCCAAAGTAGCAAGGGGGACTCTCCGCGACAAGATTCCATCCTACGAAATCCTGCTAGTAGTGTAGGAGAATCTTTGCCCCGCCCCAGTCGAGATCGAAAATCATCGAACTCAAACGCTCTCCCTCGGATTATCCCCACATCGATTCGAGTAATACTGCGAGCCCGCCGCCTCTCTATCGCTCTAAATTAGAGCCATGCCTGACTCGACGCCCGCCGCCTCCCACTCCGCGCAGCTTTGGAACACCACAGCCTACGCCGCCAACGGCCGCTTCGTCGCCACCCTGGCCACCGCCGTCACCGACCTCCTCAACCCCCAACCCGGCGAGCAGATCCTCGACCTCGGCTGCGGCGACGGAGCCCTAACCGCCCAGCTCGCCGCCTCCGGAGCCATCCTTCGCGGCGTCGACGTCTCCCCCGCTATGGTCTCCGCCGCCCGAGCCCGCAGCCTCCAGGTCGACCAAGCCAGCATCTCCGACCTCCCCTACTACCAGCAGTTCGACGCCGTCTTCTCGAACGCCGCCCTCCACTGGATACCCCTCGCCGCGCAGCCCTCCGCCCTGGCCTCCATCCACCGCGCCCTCCGCCCCGGCGGCCGCTTCGTTGCCGAGATGGGAGGCCAGGGCAACATCGCCGCCATCCGCACCGCCCTCTCGGCCGTCCTCGCTCCCCACGGCCTCGACTCCGAGGCCCTCGCCGCCAGCTTCTTCCCCTCCCCCGCCCACTACCGCTCCCTGCTCGAGACCACCGGCTTCACCGTCCACTCCATCAACCTCATCCCCCGCCCCACCCCGCTCCCCGGCGGCTCCGACGGCATGTCCCTCTGGCTCGAAACCTTCCGCAACGGCGTCCTCGACCGCGTCCCCGACGCCCACCGCGCCGAAGCCCTCTCTCAGACCATCGCCCTCCTGAAGCCAGTCCTACAAGACCCACTCACCGGCGACTGGACCGCCGACTACGTCCGCCTCCGCTTCCACGCCATCAGAAGCTAAACCCGCGCTTCGCGTAATATAGAGTAAGGGTCGGTTTCTAACGTCGCCCCAGACACTCATGCGCCTGCGCTCGTCCCATTTCGTCTTTGGCCTCCTGCTCCTATGTTCGGTGCAGTTCCAGCAGGAGTGCACCTTCCACCTGCTGGCCGGAACGATCTCCCACTGGAGCACAGCCACCAGCCAGCATCACGTCGTCTCCCGCGCCTCCGCGAAGAACCCCATTCGGCGTGAGTCGAACCACGGCATCGTTCTCGAAGCAATGTGCCTGGACTCAGCCTCGGCGGCAGCCCACCGGGCCCCCTGGCCCATGGCTCGTCCGGCGCTGGCAGCGACCATGGTCGGCGTCCACACCGGCCTGCTGCGCGCCTAGTCAGACCTCGCTCCTGACCGGCAACCTGACGAAATAATCCGAACACCTTAGCGTCCTCCAGCGCCGCTCTCGCGCTCTCTTAAAGGAATCCATCCGTGCTCAACTCTGTACTCGCAAAAGTCTTCGGCACCTCGAACGATCGCGCCATCAAGCGCCTCACCCCGCTCGTCGAGCAGGTCAACGCTCTCGAGTCCTCCCTCCAGGGCCTCACCGATGCCCAGCTCCGCGACAAGACCGTCGAGTTCCGCGCCCGCATCGCCAAGGCCATCGAAGGCCTCGACCCCAAAACCGACGCCGACGCCATCTATAAGGCCGAGCAAGCCGCCCTCGACGACCTCCTGCCCGAGGCCTTCGCCGTCGTCCGCGAGGCGGGCCGCCGCGTCGTCGGGATGCGTCACTTCGACGTCCAGCTCATCGGCGGATCGATCCTCCACCAGGGCAAGATCGCCGAGATGAAGACCGGCGAAGGTAAAACCCTCGTCGCCACCCTGCCCACGTACCTCAACGCCTTGGCGGGCAAGGGCGTCCACGTAGTCACGGTCAACGACTACCTCGCCAAACGCGACGCCGAGTGGATGGGCAAGATCTACGGCTTCCTCGGCCTCACCGTCGGCGTCATCGTCCACGACCTCTCCGACACCCAGCGCCGCGAAGCCTACGCCTCCGACATCACCTACGGCACCAACAACGAGTTCGGCTTCGACTACCTGCGCGACAACATGAAGTTCGAGCTGTCCGACATGGTCCAGCGCGGCCAGTACTTCTGCGTGGTCGACGAGGTCGACTCCATCCTCATCGACGAGGCCCGCACCCCCCTCATCATCAGCGGTCCCACCGACCAGACCACTGACAAGTACGCCCGCGTCGACGTCATCATCCCCAAGCTCGAGGCCGGTGAGCTGACCGAGACCATCGACACCAAGGTCTACACCGGCGACTTCGTCATCGACGAGAAGGCCCGCGCCATCACCGTCACCGACGACGGCTGGGAGAAGATCGAAAAGCTCCTCGGCATCGGCAACATCGCCGACCCCGAAAACTGGGACCTCAAGCACCACGTCGAAACGGCCATCAAGGCCCACAACCTCTACAAGCGCGACGTCGAGTACGTGGTCAAGGACGGCGAGGTCATCATCGTCGACGAGTTCACAGGCCGCCTGATGCCGGGCCGCCGCTGGTCCGACGGCCTCCATCAGGCAGTTGAAGCCAAGGAAAAGGTCAGCATCCGCAAGGAAGACCAGACCCTCGCCACCATCACCTTCCAGAACTACTTCCGCCTCTACAAGAAGTTGAGCGGAATGACCGGAACCGCGGAGACCGAGGCCGCCGAGTTCGAGAGCATCTACAAGCTCGAGATCGTCGTCACCCCCACCAACCGCAAGATGCTCCGCATCGAGAACCCCGACGTCGTCTACCGCACGACACAGGAAAAATACTTCGCCGTGGCCGACGAGATCTCCCGCCTCCACGAGCAGAAGCAGCCCGTCCTCGTCGGCACCACCAGCATCGAAAAGTCCGAGCTTCTCTCCGAGATCCTCAAGCGCAAGGGTGTCCGCCACGTCGTCCTCAACGCCAAGTTCCACGAGAAGGAGGCCGAGATCGTCGCCCAGGCCGGACGCCTCGGCATGGTCACCATCGCCACCAACATGGCTGGCCGCGGAACCGACATCCTCCTCGGCGGCAACTCCGACTTCATGGCCCGCCAGGACCTCGTGCGCAAGCAGCAGGCCCGCGCCGTCTCCACCGCCGAGGGAGCCATCCAGCCCGTAGCCGGTCCCGGCATGGTCCGCTTCTACTACCAGTCGCAGGAGTTCGAGACCACCCAGGAGAAGTGGGACGCAGCCATCGCCGCCCACGCCGCCTCGGCCAAGCAGGAGCACGAAGCCGTCATCTCCGCCGGTGGCCTCCACATCATCGGCACCGAGCGCCACGAGTCCCGCCGCGTCGACAACCAGCTTCGCGGCCGCGCCGGACGCCAGGGCGACCCCGGAGCCTCGCGCTTCTACCTCTCGCTCGAAGACGACCTCATGCGCATCTTCGCCCGCGAGTGGGTCTCAGGTCTGCTCCAGCGCCTCGGCATGGAAGAGGGCGTGCCCATCGAGTCCGGCATGATCTCCAAGCGCATCGAGGCCGCCCAGAAGGCCGTCGAGACGCAGAACTTCGAGTCCCGCAAGCACGTCCTCGAGTACGACGACGTCATGAACAAGCAGCGCGAGGCCGTCTATGGCCTTCGCCGCCAGTTGATGGAAGGTGTAGACCAGAAGCAGCTCATCACCGAGGACTACACCTCCACCATCCTCTCGAACATCCTCGACGAGTACGCCCCCGAGAAGGCCAACCCCGACGAGTGGAAGACCGACGCCATCTTCGAGCAGCTCTTCGACATCTTCGGAGCTAAATTTGCCGAAGAGATCGACATCAACTCCCTCAATCGCCACGAGCTGGGCGAGACCATCTTCGAGAAGCTCCAGGCCCGTTACGACATCAAGGAGAAGATCCTTGGCGAGACCCAGATGCGCTACCACGAGCGCATCGTCATGCTCTCGGTCCTCGACGGCTTGTGGAAGGATCACCTCCTCGCGATGGACCATCTGAAGGAGGGTATCGGCCTGCGCGGCTATGCCCAGCAGGACCCTCTCGTCGCCTACAAGAAGGAGTCCTTCGAGATGTTCGAGGGCATGATGCTGCGCTTCCAGGAAGACACGGCCCGCCATCTCTTCCGTATGCAGATCATCGGCCCCGACGGCAACCCGATCGAGTCGGCGGAGCAGCTCGCCGCCGCCCAGCAAGCCCAACAGCAGCTTCCCTCTGCTCCCACCCCGCAGCTAGAAGCCCCGCAGCGCCCAGCCGTCCCGATCCAGGCCCCATCGACCACCATCGACCGGCTGGAGCGCGAGTTCCAGAAGCGGAAAGAACGCGAGCTGGAGCAGGCCCGCCAGGCGGGAGCCGCCTCGACCAACGAAGCCTCCACACCCCGTCGCAGCGGCGAAAAGGTAGGCCGCAACGACGATTGCCCCTGCGGCTCCGGCAAGAAGTACAAACGCTGCCACGGCATCGAAGCCACCAACTAAACCAAAGGCGTCAGGCTCCCAAGCCTGACGCCTTTTCACTTCTGCCATTGCCTCTAAAATACCCCCAAGCCTTACCTAACCCACCCAAAACCTATCATCCCGAGCGAGCGAAGCCGAAGGCCCGCTGTTGCTCTTGCCATTGCCTGTTTTCTTTGTTGTCATTCAGGAGCGAAGCGGAGGAATCTGCTTTTGTTTTTGCCGTTGCTGCTGCTTTTGCTTTTGCTTCTGAGGTAGGTCCGGGCTTTAGCCCGGACATTAAAACTCACCCCAGAAGCGGGCTTTAGCCCCCGAGGTACGCTTTCTTCCGCCTAACCCAAAACATTAAGGGCACGGCTTCAGACGGGCGTTCACACCGCTTCGCCCGCAGGTCGGAAACAAAAAATCTCGCCGCTACGCCACCCTATACCGCTCCGAGAACTGCACGAAGCCCCTAAGACTTCAACAGATCATCCAACAAAAGCCGGGCCTTGGTCGCCAGCGTAACCGCCCCATCCGCATCCCCCGAGTCCAACGCCGCCCTCGCCTTCTTCTGGAAATCCTTCACCTGAGCGATCTGCGCTCGCCGATCCCTGGCCAGCCCAGCCGCGATCCTGGCCAGCCGCCTGTCATTATCCGCAATCAAGCCAACCGCCGCCTGCCGCCGCTCCGTCGAGTCCCCACCCGTCGTCAGTTCCCCAATCACCACCGCATCCGGCATCACCTCTGCATCTGGAGCAGCCGTAGCCGTAGCCACCTGAACCGGCGGAGCCGCAGCCCTCACCGCTGGCCGTCGCCGCAGCCTTCTCAGCTCCCGCTGCACTGCGGCAGCCGACGGCACCGACTCCTGCGACGGCGGCGGCACCTTGGCAATCTCCGCCGCCTCCACCCGCTCCAACGCCGGAAGCGGCAGCATCTCCATCGGAGCATTCGGGACCCTGGGCACCGTCGCCCGCACCCGGTGCAGACACCCTATCGCACCCAGGCACACCGCACCCAGCAGAGCCAGCCTTGCCGCGCTACCTCCCATCCCAACCCAGGCCGGTCTCAAACGATTCCTCCCGCCAGCTCTCCGCGCCGTTCTTCCATCATGGCCGAAGCAAGCGGCAGCCTCAGCGTGAAGGTCGTGCCATGCTCGCCCGCAGTATCGGGTTGAGCAACAGCCGTCCGCACCTCCATGGCCCCGCCGTGCATCTGCAGGATCCGGTACGTCATCGCCAGCCCGATCCCGCTTCCCTTCTCCTTGGTCGTAAAGTACAGGTCGAAGATCTTCGGCATCACCTCCGGCGGAATCCCGCCGCCCTCATCCACCACCTCCAGCACCGCAAACTGCCGCTCCCGCCGCAGCCTGATCCACAGCGTCCCACCCTCCGGCATCGCCTGCATCCCGTTCAGCGTCAGGTTCAGCAGCGCCTGCCGGATCAGCTCTCCATCGGCCCTCACCATCACCGGCTCGGACGGCTCCGCGACCCGCACTACCACGCGGTTCTCCTCCATCTCGCCGCCCGTCAGCTCCACCACCACATTCACCAGCCCTCGCAGATCCTGCTCCCGCAGGTTCACCTCCAGCGGCCGCGAGAAGTCCGCCAGCGTCTGCACCACCCGGTCCAGCCGGTGCATCTCGCCTTCGAGAATATCCACATGCCGCTGCGCCCCCTTCAGCGGACCATTCTGCGACTGATGCTCCTCCAGCTTCCCGCGCAGCAGCTCCAGATGCACCACCATCGCGTTGATGGGGTTCTTCACCTCATGCCCCACGCCCGCCGTCAGCCTGCCGATCGCGGCCAGCCTGCGCGACACCTCCAGCTCCTGCTCCAGCCACGCCGCCGTCTCGATGTCGTGCAGCGTCACCATCGTTCCCATCCCGCCCGCTCCGTGCCCTCGATCCAGCCGGTCGATCGCAATCTCCACCTCGCGCCCATCTTCAAGCGTCACCCGGCTCGAGGCCGCCCCCGCGTCGAACGCCGTCAGCACCGCCGCGCCCAGCGCCGTCTCCGCCGAGAAGATCTCCTCCAGTCGCCTGCCCACCAGCGGCTCCGGGTACTCCCCGACAAAGTGCGCCACCGCATCCGACACCATCACCGCGCGCCTCTCCGGAGTAAACAGCAGGACCCCATCCCGCAGCGTATCGAGCATCTGGTTCAGGTTGGCCTGCAGCGCAGTGTAGCCCTCTTCGGCAGTCCTCATCTGCTGCCCCAGTTGGTCGATGGTATGGGTCACCCTTACCACCGCATCGTCCGTAGCCCCCGGCCATGTGCCGCTGAACCGCTTCGCCCCACTGATCCTCGGCACGCCGCCACCGGCTGGCTTCTCTTCCCGCGTCGTCACAGCCAAAACATCCAGCCGCCTGCTGATCTCCTCAATCGGCCGCAGCGCCACGCTGGCCAGCAGCCCTGCCGCCGCAATCGAGCCGATCCCCGCCAGTACAACGAAAACCACCGCTGCCCTCAGAAAGGGAGCGTAATAGTTCTTCAGAAAACTGGACCGAATCCCCATATGCACCACCAGAAACGGCCTTCCGTTCCGGTCCAGAGGAGCCGTCACATCCAGCACCCGCGCCCGCCCGAACATCTCCCGCATCTGGTTCGTAACGCTGCCGTCCCGCAGCCGGACGAAGCTCATCCTCGGCGCAGCCATCTGTCCCAGCGCGTCGGCATCGGTCGAGATGAGCGTATATCCATGCGCATCGGTCACGCTCACATCCTGCACCGCCGGGCTATAGCGCACGATGGAGTTCATCACATCGCTCAGCGGCTGGTGGCTCCGCAGCGCGTCCGTCACCGCCGCATACAGCGCCGCATCGGTGCGATCCACCGGCGGATGCTCGGGCAGTTCGACCTCGATCGCCTGCCGCGTCATCATCAGCACCTCACGCACCAGCACATCGTCGCTCGACGAGGTCTGCGCGATCCTCTGCCGCAGCAGCTCGCCCAGAAACAGCAGCGACAATACCATCACGATGGCAAAGGTCATCGCCGTAGCTGCCAGCACGAGTTTGGTCTTAAGCCGCATCTACAGGTTTCGCGTTCAGAGCCCAGTCCATCAGGGTACAGTCCTTCAAAGCCGGCCAGACCTCACACTTCCCCCAGCAGGGGAAGATGGATCAGCCAATCCATACAGAGGAGCCCGGGCCCTTACGACTCGCTGTTCGCCGCGGCAGAGGAGTACTCCTTTAGCTTATTCTGAAGCGTCTTCGAGCTGATGCCCAGAATCTCCGCAGCCCTGGTTTTATTGTTATGCGTGGAGAGAAGAGTCTTCAGAATAAGCTGCTTCTCCGCCTCATCCACGGTAGTACCCACCTCGACATGAACCGTAGTGCTACGGTCGTCCACCAAAGCAAGCTGCGGCTCAACCGCCTGCCGCTCCGGATGCGCCGGAGGCGCAAATCCCGCCTCGCCGAAGTGCGGCGGCAGATGCTCCACGCCGATCATGCCGGTGCCAGCCAGAATCGTCGCCCGCTCGATCGTGTTGCGCAACTCACGCACATTACCCGGCCAGTTATACGCCTTGAGCCGCTCCAGCAGAGCGTCGGTCATCCCCGTCACCTTGCAGTGGTGCCGCTCGTTCATATCGTCGATCATCTTCTCGGCGATCGGCTCGATATCTCCCTTGTGCGCGCGGAGCGGCGGCATCTGGATATTAAAAACGTTCAGGCGATAGTAAAGATCCCCTCGCAGCTCACCACTCGCGACAGCCTTCTCCGGGTCTTTATTGGTAGCCGCCACCACCCGCACATCCACCGGCGTCTCCACCTTCGATCCCAGCCGCCGCAGCTTGCGGTCTTCGAGCACGCGCAGCAGCTTGGCCTGAGTCGCGGCAGGCATCTCGCCGATCTCATCGAGCAGCAGCGTCCCTTCCTCCGCAAGCTCAAAACACCCGGCCCGTCGCTCGAGCGCCCCGGTAAACGCGCCCTTCTCATGTCCAAAGATCTCGCTCTCGATCAGCGTCTCCGGTATCGCCGCGCAGTTCACCGCCACAAAGGGCTTGCCCCGCCGCGAAGAAAGATCGTGCAGCGACCGCGCCACCAGTTCCTTGCCCGTGCCGCTCTCGCCCGTCACCAGCACGCTCACATTCGACGGAGCCACACGCTCGATCAGCGAAAAGATCGCCCGCATCTCCGGCGACGAGCCCACCAGCGGCCCCAACACGCCGGTATCTCGAAGCTGCCGCCGCGTAGCCTCCAGCTCCACGTCGGCCTCGCGCTGGCGGCTGGCATTCTGCAAGATCACCTTCAGCCTAATCGGGTCCACCGGCTTCGGCAGATAGTCGTAAGCACCCATCTGCATCGCCTCGACCGCCGATTCAATCGACCCCTGCGCCGTCAGCATCACCACGGCCACGCGCTCCTGCATCTCGCTGATCCGGCCCAGTAGCTGCATCCCATCCATGCGCGGCATCTTAAGATCCGTCACCACAATGGCCGGGTTCCACTGCTGCACCTTCTCCAGCCCTTCAACGCCATCAGCGGCGGATTCCGCCCGATACCCCCAGGACTCGACCAGCTCCGCCAGTCCCGTTCGTGCATGGAGTTCGTCTTCGACAATTAAAACTTTTTCCTGCACTTACTACCCTCCGCCGTACCCCAAACAAAAGACAGAATCTCCGATGTCCGTAGGATGCTGATTGTACGTAATAAGTTCCCATCCCAGGAAGTTCTTTCCGGGTCCAGGCATCAGACCACGATATATCCTTATTCCATGCTTGATCCAGAGATCACCGTCGAAGCCTACAACCAGTTACGCCAACAGCCCTCCGCACCGCTCCTCTTGGACGTCCGCGAGCCCTGGGAGGTAGCCACAGCCTCAATCCCCGGCGCAGTCAACATCCCCATGGGCGAGATCACCAGCCGTGCCCACACCGAGCTGGACCCCGATCAACCCATCGTGGTTCTCTGCCACCACGGCGCGCGCTCGCTCTCGGTGACGATGTGGCTTCGCAACCAGGGCTTCGACCACGCCCAGTCGCTCGCCGGAGGCATCGATCACTGGTCCCGCGTCATCGACCCCAGCGTCCCCCTCTACTAGAGGCAATGGCCCCCAAGCGCAGCTTCGACGACGAACTGGCCGCACTCGAATCCCTCCGCGGCGTCGAGCCGGGCCTTGCCGCGCCCCAGCTCGCCAAAGCCCTCGCACTCCGCAACAACTTCCTCGTAGCCAAGGCCGCGAACCTCGCCGTCCATCACGGCCTCGCGTCGCTCGCCCCTCTGCTGGCCGAGGCCTTCCCCCGCTTCCTCGAAAACCCGGTCAAGACCGACCCGCAGTGCTGGGCCAAGAACGCCCTGGCCAAGGCTCTGGCGGCCTTCGAGTGCCAGGAGTCCGCCCTCTTCCTCTCCGGCATGAGGCACCATCAGCTCGAGCCCGTCTGGGGCGGCTCCTCCGACACCGCCGGAACCCTGCGCGGCATCTGCGCCCTCGCCCTGGTGCAGTGTCGCGAGCTCTCCAGCCACCGTGTCCTCCTCCACCTCACCCCACTCTTAGCCGACCGGGAGCCTGCCGTCCGCCTCAACGCCATCCGCGCCGTCGAGCAGGTGGGCACCGACTCCGCGGCCCTCCTGCTGCGCCTGCATGCCGAGCTGGCCTCCGATCCTCGGATACGCGCCGCGCTGGTGCCCGACGACCAACCCGAGCTGCTGGGAGCCTGCTACTCCGGCGTCCTCTCGCTCGAAGGCGAGTCCGCCATCGGCTGGGCCTCGCAGTTCCTGGCGCTTGAGGACGATGCCGCCGCCGAGGCCGCCATGGCCATCGCCCAGACCCACACCCTCGAAGCCTTCAAGGCCCTGCACGCCATCTACGCCAAAATCCGCGACCCGTGGTTCCGCACTGCCGTCCTGCAAGCCATCGCCCTCACCCGCCAGCCGGAGGCGACCGACTGGCTCCTCGACCTGATCGCCCGCGACGATCTCCACGCCTCCGACGCCCATGCAGCCCTCTGCCAATCCGCCCCCTCGGAAGAGACCCGCGACCGCCTGGTCCGGCTAGCCCGCTCCTGCCCGTAACTCGCCACACTCAGGCGGGATAGCCTCAATCAATTTTCTGTCAATCCATTCCCGCCCCAATTGACTTGCCCGTTCCGCCACCCTAACGTCACTCACATGGAAAACATTGACTTCAACCAACTCCTGAAGGACTACAAGCAAGCCATTGATGCCTGGGTCGACGCCATCCGCGCTGAAGAAGCGCTCGCCAACGACGATCACTCTATGGTCGCCATGGAGAACTGGGACACCGCCGGTCTCGTAGTCCACGATACCGAGCTGGCCGCCAAAAAAGCCCGCGACCTCTACAAGAACGCCCTGCGCAAGAAGAACTACGGCTTCTAAGCCATTATCGCGTAACACACTTTAAAATCAATCACTTACAAAACAGAATAGCCGTCTGCTACCCGATTCTGCTACCAGTTTTGTAGGGATAAAGCGCGAACCCGGTGATACGCAGGTATTAGCCCCTAAAGGGGTTACACTTGAGAACACCGGTTCAGCTCTATCTTAGGGTCCGTCTCGCCGATGGATCACATCCATATCTCAAAGCCGCGTTCTCCGCGAACGGGCGGCTAAAGCAGAATCATGCCATTTACAAGGGCCGGGCGATGGAGTTCGCCGGGGCTACCTACTGTCTCCGGTACCGAGAGGAGGACGGTAGGCGGATCTGGCATCCCGTCGGCCCAGATGCCTCCCTCGCCCTGGCCAAGCTCCGCAATAAAATCCTCGAACTTCAGGGAAGCTTGGACCTCGCCCCCGAGACTCCTCCCCAAGGGAAAGATCCCTCTCCTGATCCAACACCAAAGGAGACCCCAACCACCCATCGAGCAAGCTCCTCTCGGACGCCGTCAAAGAATATCTGGCAGAGATGGAGGAGCATCGTTCCAAGGGCACCTTTGTGGCGTACCGTCGAGCAGTTCATCTGTTTTTTCCCCTTGCGGATGAGACAGGCAAGGGGGAAAAACTCAAACGGATCTATGAGAATCGACCACTCGACAGGATCACGCGTCAAGACCTCCTTGAGTTCGTTGCGTTCCTTAGGTCCATCGGAAATGCTCCCAGGACTATCCGTAACCGGGTTGACCACCTTCAAATCTTCTTCCAGCACCAGGGTCTCAAGCCCATCCTCGTGGGGAAGGACCTCCCCCGCTATACGGAGAAAAAGTCCGGGCCTATAGTGGCGACCAGTTGGCAAGCTGTTTGCACACGCGACACAGGACAAGTCCGACCTGTTGCACTTCTTTCTTTGCACCGGTACGCGGGAACAGGAGGGCAAGTATGCTTGCTGGCCGGATGTCGATCTCGACGCAAAACCTACACGATTACTGAGCACCTCGACCTTGGTTACCGCCCCAAAGATAAGGAGGAGGGATCACTCCCCATCTCTGATCTCCTGGTTGAGGTGCTCAAAGCCCGTCGTGCCCGCTATCCACGGACTCGCCTAATCTTCCCCGGTAAACATGGCAAGCCGAATGGGCGTCTGCTCATCACCCTTAAGAGACTCGCTCTTCATGCCGGGGCAAACTATGGGCATTGCATAAACAAGAAGGGCAGGTCATGCGCGTTCCATCCGGTCTGTAAACAGTTCGTCCTGCATAAACTGCGGAAGACCTTTGCTACGATGCTTCATCATAATGGGCTCCCCGCCCAGACCTTGCAGCGATACCTCAGGCACAGCGGCCTTGAGACCACGATCAAGTACATCGCAGACGCCGACGACGCGACGATCCGGACGACCATAAACAGCACGTTTCAGGGTTTCGTTCCTTCTGTGGGGGCTGCCGCATGATCTGCCTTGACTATCATAGCTCCCGAGGATATCGTGCCGAGCGATTCTTCGGCTTTGTTACTTTGTCGCTGACGAACTGGTCGGTACGATATGACGCCCGTTTTATCCACTACTTCCGGGTTGTTGCTCCATCTAAATTGGAGAAGATCGGGGTGTCCCGTTGAGCTGCCCTTTAGGCGTATAGGCTGATCGCGGTGATGAATAACTCCGAAACGTCAAAGAGGGCCACCTTAGCGGTGGCCCTTCTCTCTGGATTGTCGATCGCCTACAGGACGGTCGTTCTTCCCATCGGGATGGGAAGCCCCCATTGTTCCCACCATGCATGGACTCGGTACGCGGCAATTCTCATTCAGTCCGGTCGTATGCTTCTCGCAAACCGACCCTTTTAGACTCGTTTCCATTGAAAAATGAACAGGCGGAGAATTTTGTGCAGCCTTATGCCTTCTTTGTCCCTTTTAGTCAAAGCTGAGACCGCTCCTCATTTTCACTTGGAAGGCTGGATAGCTTCTCGTATGATTTCACGCATTGGCTTGTTTTGCTTTGGTTTCCTGCGTTCGAGCGCCTCAATATCCTTTATCGTTCTCAGTCTTTGCGCGAACGCGCAATCCCCCGCTTATGAGCCTGCGCTACAGTCTGGAACTGTGCCCTTCGAGTCATACCACGGGGGCGATATCGATTCGGTGAATCTGGCGACGGGTGAGCTGACCCTGCATATCCCGCTGGTTTCCTTTCCTCAAAGAGGCGGAAGACTTCATGCGGATTATTCGGTTGTATATAATACGCCGGTAGCCAATGAGGTGTCGTTGAATTGTGGCCCTCATGGCCCTTGCACCAATCTCTGGGAGGGCCTCTTAGCATCCGGACCGACGATTGTCTCTAACACCATTGCTCGACTGGTGTTTAGCCTGACGAACAACGGGAACTGTGCCACACCAGGTGCCTGCTACTCCAATGGGGCCGTCTATGAAGGAGATGGTTCTTCACATCAGATGGGATACATCAACGCTACGTCCCTCCGTGCCCTGGACGGCTCCGGGTACTCAGGAATTTTCGGATCGGACAGTAGCACGACTGTAGTAGACAGCGCAGGAGTCACCTACTACTGTCCTTACCAGGGTAACGGGGCACTTCCATGTACGGCAACTGATCCGAACGGAAATCAAATCAACATAGGCACAAACGGCGTGACAGACACCCTGGGGAGACAGATTCCAGCTCCTCCTAACCCCAGTTCATTCGCTACTGTCCCTGTTTCGAGTACATGGACGGTCCCAGGGCCAAACGGCGCAAGCGCGACATATACGATCGGCACCAATACGGTGCAAATCACGTCCATCACCCTCCCGGATCAGACAAGTTTCACATTCCAGTACCAAACTCTATCTCTCCCGCTTCTTGTGGGGCAGACCCAGGCGAGCACCCTATCCGCGCTAAGCAAAGTGATACTACCCTCTGGAGGGAGTATCTCCTATACCTATTCCGTCGGCGGAGCTGGCTGTTCGGATTCGGGCCTCGCTCATCCCATCGTCACTGCTCGAGCAGTCGATGCAAACGACGGCAAAGGACCACAAACGTGGCAATACGATATCAGTTCTGGAACTGTCATAGACCCACTGGGTAATAAAACAATTCATACGTTCAGCGGAGGACCATGTTTTCCGTATGAGACCGAGACCCAGCAGTTCGACAACGGCGGAAATCTCATTAAAACAGTGTCCAACACCTATTCGTATGTCACATGGCCAAATGCGAATGGAACGCCTTCGACCATTCTTGCTCCCTATGATGTCCTCCCAACCAGTATTACAACCATCTGGCCGAATGGACAGCAGTCCAAAGTGTCTTATACCTATGATCGGGACATGGGCAAGAGTTTCAGTTTCGGCGTCGCTGCGTTTTCCAATGGTCAGGTCGACCTCGGAACGCAACCATCTGGCTATACATCAAAGCCCTGGGCTGTAACGGAGACGGACTATGGTTCGGGAGCGCCTGGGCCAGTATTGCGCACGACCAATACGACATTTCAGTGGGCAAGCAATCCGAGCTACTTTGCCGCCAATCTCCTTACGATTCCCGCGACCGTTAAGACTCTGAACGGAACAGGAGCTCAGGTGGCAGAGACGGATTACACCTACGACGAATCTCAATACCTCTCAACTCCTGGGGTATATGGACATGCGACTACTGTTAACAATGGACTCAGCCCGACGCAGACAACATCCCATGCTCGATACAACAGTCAAGGGATGCCAATCCAGGCTATCGATCCCAAGGGAAATACTACAGCTTACTCTTACGATGGCCCTGGAGCATTTTTGAGCGGGATTCAATATCCCACAACCAGTGGTGTCCAGCATGCCGTGGGCTATACGTTCGATGCGAATACCGGAGCAATAACGTCCCAGACCGATGAAAATGGCGTCGTGACCAGCTACGCGCATAATGACCCACTGGGTCGAGTCACTCAGGTCCGGAGTGCTGTGAACACAGCTCAGGAAAGTTGGACCAGCTATCAATACCCAAGCCCGACACAGGTTACCGTCACTCAGGACAAAAATACAAAAGGGGATGGCATTCTTCATAGCAGTACGGTGTATGACGGCCTGGGCCGAACGATCCATCAGACGGATCCAAGCGGAGCTACTCTCGATACGACCTATGATGGCCTTGGTCATGTCTCCACCGTTTCTAACCCACATTTCACCTCGTCGTCCCCATCAGATGGGACCGCAACCTACACCTACGATGCCTTGGGCCGGACCACCCTTCGGTCGCAGCCGGACGGGACAACATTCAAATGGTTTTATAGCGGCAACAACGTTTTATCTACGGATGAAGCGGGGCACACTTGGTCGCGGGCATATGACGCGTTAGGGCGTATCGGCAATGTCACGGAGCCTAACGGCGCTTCTACCGGCTATGTCTTCGATGCTTTGGGAAACCTTACGACCGCCACTCAAATTGGTATTGGGAGTGAGACGAGACGTTCCCGCACATTTATCTACGATTCACTTTCGCGGCTGACTTCGGCGACCAATCCTGAGACAGGTAAGATCGGCTATACATACGATGCCAACGGCAATGTAATGAGCAGGACCGACGCTCGCGGCATCACGACCAGCTACGGTTACGATACTCTGAATCGTCTCACCAGCAGAACCTACTCTGACGGCGTAACCCCGACAGCCTTGTACGTGTACGACACCAACAACATCAGTTTTAGTCCGACACAGAAGTTTACAACTAGCAACGTCAAAGGAAGGCTGAGTGTAATCTGCGTGAACATTCCTGGAGCCTGCCAGAGTATGACGGTCTATAGCTATGATTCGATGGGACGGACGATTGAGACCTTGACCAGTACGCCGAGCAATCCGACGACGGGAGCTGTCTATGAGGTTTCTGCGGCCTACGATCTTGCCGGAAATATGACGTCCCTGACATACCCAGATGGACGTGTCGTCACGCAGGGCTGGAACGGCGCGAATCAGCTTCAGTCGGTTACTTATGCCAGTTGGAATGGACAGTCCATAGGATACCCGTACATATCCTCGACTGCTTATTGGCCGAATGGAAGCCTTCGGGCGTTATTCTATGGGAACCAAATGGCAAGCGGATATCATATCAATGATCGTTTGCAGATTGACGAGACGAGCCATCTGCAACTTTCTAACAATGCTCGCTACGATGAAAAGCTTTATTGTTTTGGCATGGCGACCTCTCCGATCGACTCCATCTCCCCTCCTTGCGATCAGATCACAAGCGGTAACAATGGAAACGTACTACAGATCAAAGACATCGTGAACAGTGCCAACCTACAGACGTTCAGCTACGACACAGTCAATCGCATTACCAGTGCCTCGGGACTCGGATGGTCGCAGCAATATCAAACCGATTCGTTTGGCAACATGAGCATGATGAGCGGGAACTCGCCGCTCTCCACATTCGATGCAGCGACCAATCGTATCGCGAACCTCCCATGCGCAAGCGCCTTTACTCCGTACGACGCCTCTGGCAACCAACTCTGCGACACCAACCCAACCGGAGGTTTCCGAAAATATACATGGGATGCGGAGGGAAGGATTTTACAAATCGCCGTATCCAGCACTGCCACAGCATTTGAAACCTACCTCTACGATGCTGGCGGCAACCGAATCAGCAAGCGGGGATCTAACGGGAGTTCGACGGAATACATCAACTTCAACGGTCTGGAGTTGGCGGAGAGGAATGGAGATGGGAGTTGGAGTGATTACATCTTTGCCAATGGGCAACGAATCGCCCGATCCGATACGGCGATGGCACCCACAAATCCTCAGAGCAGCACAACCTTCTATCATTTTGGGCGGCTCGGCTCGACCGAGGCTCTGACCGATGGCAATGGCGCTCTTCTCATGTCGAGCCAATACATGCCCTTCGGGCAAGAGATTCCCGCAGGAACAAGCACAAACCATTACAAGTTCACCGGCAAAGAAAGGGATGCAGAATCCGGGCTGGACTACTTCGGGGCTAGGTACTACAGCTCCAACATGGGCAGGTTTTCCAGCCCTGATCCGTCGGGACTTCTGTACGCCGATATTTCAAATCCGCAAAGTCTGAACCTATATACGTATGTCTTGAATAATCCCCTAAGCAATACGGATCCCACGGGACTTACTTGCCAGACCAATTCGTCTGACGGAACTGTCTATGATGACCTGGATGGGAATGGATGCGACGTTGTCGATAAGGCAGATGCGGCTGCGGCACCAAGTGCCACGGTAAATGCCAACGGCCAGCGCGATCTCGCTACGGATACGACGAATGCGGGAATTAATCAGAGTCTTGTCCGCTACTTACAACTCCAAGCTCCTCGTTATTACAAGGGACCACCAATCTCGTCACAGTCGATGCAACTCATTCGAAATGTCGCTAAAAATACGAGTTCCTTGCCAAATGTTTGTGGCGTTGGTGCTGCTGCTTATGGCGGTGATCGTGTCGCCGCCGGACTGTCGGCAGATACTCAAGGCGGTGTGCAGTTCGCCAGCGGAGCAAATATAGCAAATATTCCGGGCCCAGGTGGCTTCGGTGTAAAAGCAAACTACACCATATCAGGAGGAGCTGCCGGCAATGTGTCTTATCAAGCCTATGCTCTTGGCGGCGCGCTGGGAGTCGAGGTTGGCACCCAAAATGGAGATCCAAACGCTATACAATCAGTGAGCTTGGTCGGGAGTGTGCCTGGAAGTTCTGCACCGCACAACTTGGCCGTCTACGCAAACATCGGTTCCCTGGGAGATTCAACCTGTGGGCCTGGCAAATGACGATTGAATTGAATCACGTTCGGTACTACGTCATAGCGGCGGTGGGTGTTGTGGTGCTTGTGCAGGGGGCCCTCACATCTCGGAACCGATCATTAAAAGACGATGATCGGAGTGAGAATCCTTTGATTGCTTGGCCCGCATGGTTCCAACGTATCTTTTTCATATGCGTCGGAGCCGGAATGTTGCTTTTCGCTTTATGGAAGTTATGGCGATCCTAATCCATAGCGTCTCTATCTATCCCGTTATACCGGCAAAGAAAGAGATACAGAATCAGGAAACGACTACTTCGGGGCTAGGTACTACGCATCGTCAATGGGCAGAATGCTGTCACCGGATCCGGGCAACATTGGTGTTGATCGTACTAATCCACAAACGTGGAATATGTACAGCTACGGATTAAACAACCCATTGCGACTCACTGATCCCACCGGAATGTATGTTTGCGAGGACAGCACAGAGTGCAGTTCTCAAAATGATCAAAACTTTGCCAAGGCTCTGGGCGCTGCGCAAAACGCAGTGAATGGTATGGCGGCAGGAGCGGATAGAGATTCCGCTCAACGGGCAATTGATGCATACGGCGCACAGGGCGTTGACAATGGCGTAAATGTTCGCTTCGATGCCAATATTTCAGAGCCAGGTGGCGTGACCGAGGTTAGCGGAACTGCGAACGGAAATAAGAGTGCTGACAATCCAACTGGTCAGAACATAAATGTCACGTTCAAACCAGATGCGATAAACACCGATTGGAGTGGTGGACTTGCAGCACACGAAGGGTCGCATGTCGGGGATGCTTCTGCTTGGGTTAGCTCCGGATTTTCAGCGAGCATGAATCCTACCAGCAACGCTACGGAGCTTCGTGCGTACCAGGTCCAGTTCAACGTAATGAATGGGATTGGAAACAACCTCTACGGACCGAACGGAACCTTCAGTGCAAATATGCAGTACGGGAACGTTCGGGTCGATTGGAAAAAGGGCGACTCTTTCAAGCTGCCTGAATTTCAAATTCTTATCAAGACTGAGAACGGCAATAGAGACTCCAAACCGGCGTTCACAGCAGGAAAAGGAGCAGCTATACAGCCATGAAGAAGAGCCGTTTCAGCCTCTGTCTTTTTCTAGTCGCTTTCTATGTGGCATCGGCCATTTGTCAGCAGTCGTCCCCAAGCGGGAGCAGCACATTCACCATAGATAATTCAAAGCCGTACGTTTATCTTGCAATTGACCATGTCGGGCCACGAAAGCCTCTTCGCGATGGAGAAGTTGAATCTGGCATCTGGTTTAGGTTGAGAAACAACTGCAAGATTCCAATCGTTGTGATCGGGTCAGCGCTGGACACGCAGAAGACAGACCAAGCATCTTGGGTTGGCGATGAGGTCGTTCCAAACGCTCTACCGATTGGGGCTGAGTCAGTAGGCTCGATGATTGGTTATCAGCATGGAGAGGAGAACTTCACAGATATATTCCTGATGCCAAATAATCATGAAGCCGAGATCAAAGGCGGAGAGGCTCTTTCAAAGACCACAGACCACGGGCGAGATTTTATATTACCACGCGGCTACATAGACCTGAATGCTCCGTCTTCTCCTGTTCTCAAAATAGTTCCTCCTGGCGCAGAAGTGCTTTTCAGTGTGCCTGCAAATCATGTGGGGAAATCGTGGCATATGGAGGTTCCATTTAGATTTGCAATAGACCCCCACGTTGCCTTGCGGCAACCTTACAGCTATGTAGCGTTTTTCTGGGACGATCTTCCCGAGGCTTACCGTTCGGGTCACGCGGGTCCAGCAGCGCCGTAGTAAACCTACGACGACGGGGGATGCCTCTATGACGCCCGACTCCACCTGTGCGTCCAAACCGAGTTTTTCGTCATCACGTTATACCGGCAAAGAAAGAGACGCAGAATCAGGACTCGATTACTTCGGGGCCAGGTATTACAGCTCCAACATGGGTAGGTTCTCCTCGCCTGATCCATCAGGGCTTGCTTACGCTGATCAGAGCAATCCGCAGAGCCTGAATCTATACTCCTACGCTCTAAACAACCCGCTCAAGAATACCGACCCAACGGGATTGTATTGCTACTACGGAAGCACTGACGCAGACTCCAACGACGCATCGCAGTACGACTTTCATTCGAGTTCAGGTGAGTGTACTGCAGCGGACGAGAACGGAAATAAAGGCGAGTGGGTACCCGACGCAAGTACCACCGTGAATGTCAACGCAGAGACCGGCGACACCGACACGACCTCGGTGTTCACCGGCAACACGGGAAACGTCCAAAATCAAAGTACCCAGAGCTCTCATACAACCGGCTGCCCATCTGTTCCTACAGCGCCTTCAGGAGTCAGTGTGAATGAGAATATGCAGATTGCAAGGCTTTCGTATCTTCTCCAGCCGCCTCCGTTCAATCAGCTGTGGTTTAGGGATATGGTGAACTACGGCGGTGTGTGGGACTACAAAACCGGAGGAGCACAGTACGAGAACTTCGGTAACTTCAACTACGGTGCTACAGGCACAGCGGCCGGTGCTCCCCCCCTTCACACTCCGTAGAGCGGCGGGTCGGGCACAAAGAGGGCACGCAGGATCACCACAATTCGGCGGTGATCCTGGCAGCTTGCCCGGCATCTTCCTGAACCCTGGCGGTGGAACTGCGCCTTACGGGGACGATCCGAACGATCAGAATTTCATAAATTTGGGAATTAAGTACGCACAGATGGGCTGCACAGGATGATGCCCAGTCCCGAACAAGTGCGGTTGAAAAGGAAGGGGTGATTCATGAAGCAGATCTCGAGAAGTTTGGCAGCCGGAATTCTCGTGCTAATGGCGCTGGTGATCGGCTGCAAAAAGCAACCGTCAAGCTATGAAGTAGCACGCGTCAAGTCGCCAAACGGCAGCTTAGACGCGGTACTGACCGAGACGAATGGCGGAGCAACTACGTCGTTCGGATATGTGGTGAGCATCGAAATCGATGGGGCTAAGACGCTAAATCCGGTAGCCAATCTGTACGGGGCATTAAGAAACGAACAAGCCTATGGGGTAAACCTGAGTTGGGCGGATGACCATGTTCTTCGAGTTCAGTATTTCCGGGCAAAAGCAGTTCAGAACGTCTCCAAGACGGTCAACGTGGGTCGCCAGCAGATTGAAGTCGAGCTACAAAGCGGAATCGAAGACGCTGCCGCACCTTCCGGAGGAATGCACTACAACTTAACGAAGCAGAGCAACTGAGCAACCCACCGAGAGCCCAAATCTCGATTCTGAGACTCGGGCTCCACCTACGATAGAGGTCCACACACTTATGACGCGCTCCATCGTTTGTGCCGCCACAGTGTGTTTTTCGCAATCACGTTTTACCGGCAAAGAACGGGACGCCGAGAGCGGCTTAGATAACTTCGGCGCTCGCTATATGGCGAGTTCGATGGGAAGGTTCATGTCGCCCGATCCGTCGGGATTGCTGTACGCCGATATGCGCAATCCTCAGAGTCTCAATCTGTACAGCTACGTCTTGAACAACCCGCTAATCTACACCGACCCGACTGGTAAGACATGCCAGACAAACTCATCAGATGGGACGGTCTACGACGACAACGATGGAAAGGGATGTGATGTTGTTGATAAAGCTGATGCCGCATATCAAAACAACAAGAATATCAATGTTGTAACCGCTGACGGCTCAAGAAATCTGGCGAATGAAGTTCAGGGTGAAACGGATAACGCTGCTTTAGTGCAGTACGTCAAGAACCAAGCGCCCCGCTATCCCAACTTAACGCCGCCGACTCCCGATCAGTACATAAAGGCGATTGCACTCGCCGCCCCAACCGTTTGCGGAGCAGGAGCTTTTGCATATGGTGGCAGGTCGGTCGATGCCGGACCCGCAAATGGATTTGCCGGAGGAATCGTCGAGGCAGACACACGAGATGAGGTGAGTAAGGGAGCCTTATTCGAAGGCGGCAGTGGCGAAGGGGTTGTTGGCGGGGGCGGTTTGATCGTATCAAGTGATGGGAAGGGGTTGGGTTCTTCAAACTTTATCTATGGTGGTCCCGGTGTTGAAGTTCCTGGTGCTCACGTTGGAGCAGGGCTCGTCGGATTCACGAACGGAGCCGGGGTTTATGGCGAGGTTTCCGCTGGTGGACGAGAAGTGGGAGCAGGTCTTTATGTAAACATCACAAACAATGCTAATTGCATGGAGAAGAAATGATTATTTTTGGACCGGTGGCGGAAGCGGCTCATGGTGGGCACAGTGACCCATCGTTCGATTTACTGGTGGGCTTCGCCGTGCTGGCGCTCACGTGGATCGGTTATTTTAGGCGCGAATCAGGGAAACCCGTGAGCATTTGGATTGCAGTTGCTATCAGCGCGATTTGTGCAGTATTCATTTACTCAGGTCTCGCCGCACTTTTTCATTAGCTAGTTGAGATGCTGGCTGGCTCTCGGTCGACTGGCCGTGGGTCCGACCGTGAGACTCAGAACTACAACTACGACGGCGGTCCAGATTTACGATGGTCTCTGGCATTTGTGCAACTGTAGTGCGTTCTCTGCAATCCCGTTTCACCGGCAAAGAAAGAGACACAGAATCAGGACTGGACTACTTCGGGGCCAGGTACTACGGCTCCAATATGGGCCGGTTTTCCAGCCCCGATCCGTCAGGGCTCTATTATGCTAATCCGACGAATCCACAGAGCTTCAATTTGTACAGCTACGGGCGGAACAACCCCTTGATCAACATCGACCCTACTGGAATGGATTGCATCCACACGAACGTTGACACGGGGGCGTACGAAGGTTTTGAAAGGGGAGACTGCGATAATTCGACGGAGGAGAAAGCGAACAGCGGGCAATATGTGGATGGAACCGTCAACACCATATCCACCACAACAGGGGACAGCAGCGGTCGAGTGACAGGATATAGCGGGACGACGGACGATGGTTTAGGGACGCTTATATCTGGCAGATATCTTGATCCGACCGCCCAACAACTTGACGACGCGAACGTAAATGCGCTCGTTCAGGGTGTTGCTCAGAATACGCATAGCACACCTTGGGTCTGCAATGTGAGTATCAACGCGAGATACCAAATACCTACAACCCAGATAGAGGCGGCCTGAGTCTTGACCGTCACGGCTTTCATATTTCGACCAGCACGCGCGGTGTCGACGGGGGAAACATCGCTTTTGACGCGACCACAAGCGGAACTAAGCCTGGAGCACAAGTGAGCGTTCCAATACCCGACACGCCTTTCAGAGTTTCGTATGGACTTGGAAGTTCTCATCCGACAGTTGGGGTTTCAACAAATTTCCAAAAGGGTGATGGAAAGAACGGTCCTTTCAGTGATGGCGTGTCTACCAGTTTGGGTTATCTCGGCGATGCGACATGCCGCTAAAGGAGGTATATGAATATTTCATCCGGATGGATCTTAATGATCGGTGGTGCTCTTGGGGCATGCGGAATCGCAACTCGCAAAAAGTTCTACCGCTCGGACTTCTCAAATCTGGACGGTGTCGTGACGGAAGAGGATAGGACAACAGAAGTTCAAGTAAACCTGAAAGCGAAGAGACTGCTCATAGCAATTTGCATCGTGATCTTCCTACTAGGGATCTCCCTAATTGAGAGAGACCATAATTGGAATCCGATACAGACCAGAGAACCCGTCGTACGTGGAAGAGAGTAGAGAAATATCCACGCGGCTGATACTAGCGGTCTATGACCATCCCGAAAGCACGCTGCTTCGCATCGAAAGTAAAGTGACAGTTCGTACGATGCAAACCTCCTTCATCTACGACTGCATTCCACGTCTTGTACCGTTGTACGCTTTAGACATATCTCGTTATCCCGGCAAAGAAAGAGACCAGGAATCAGGCAACGACTACTTCGGCCATCGCTACTACAGTTCGAACATGGGCCGCTGGATGAGTCCTGATCCTACGGGCCCAGAATATGCAGACTTGACGAATCCGCAAAGCTTCAACCTCTACTCTTTCGTTCTGAACAACCCATCGGATGACGATCCAAGCAATGGCGGAGCAAGTCATGGCGACTGCGATGCTCAAGGCGGACACTGGACCGATCAATCAAATCCTTGTCACGGTGCTGACGGTTGTGCCGCCACATTCGACTGGAATCCCCCTACGAAGCCGTGCGTACAGCAAGCGTTGAGAGTTGTCGTCGCAGCAGGAGAAACGCCTGGAGAGCCAAACAATGGGTACGGGACTGTAGTTAAAGGTACGGTCATATCTGCACCAGCCTCGACCGGTATATCTCCGGGAACCAAGAATGCGCAAATTGCTGATCCGAGTTCACTGACGGGTCACCCAAACATCTTGGTGCAAGTTGGTCCTGGCCTTCGCAGCACTGCATTTGGCCGCTATCAAATTCTTAGCGGAACCGCGAGAAGCTATGGCTTCAACGACTTTCCCCCAGCGGGGCAGGATGCCGCCGCAAACACGCTTATGGACAAGCGAGGAATGGTCACTGCAGCAATGAATGGACACATCCAGCAGGCTATCCAAAATGGAGGACGTGAACGGGCCAGTCTTCCGGGTTCACCTTATGGTCAACTCACCCAGTCGATGAATAGCGCCATCCAGACCTATGGTTCGACGATCGTTTCTTCGAGCTGTCAATGAGGATCAAAGAGAATATGATGTCCAAAATTTCAATCCATTTCTTGGTTGCGGTCTGCCTCTTCTGTGGATTAGGAGCAATGGGCCAAGAGAAGACCATTCCTTCGGAACAGGTGCAATTTAGTGCCGAAGACGAAAGCGTGACGCAACCCGTCAGCATCCCTCAAGATGCTTGCTCAATCCTTAAGAAGGACAACAATGTGATGGAGGTTTTAGCCAGCCAAAATCTCCAAGCAGACCAGCTTCCAACTTCTTGGTTCGCGGCATCTGAGGTTCATCTTGACGGCCCGAACGAACACGATTATGTAGTTATCGGCAAAGGGATGCTTCAAGGAGCGAATGTGACAACCTTCTGGGTCTTCGCACAGAGACCTCAGGGGCTAAAGCTAGTACTCACGTTACCCGCTCATGACCTGTCTATCAAGCCAACTCGGACTAACGGGTATCGAAATATCCAAGCGGTAATGATGATTGCGGGACGGGTCTCGACAGCAGAACTTCGATTTAATGGGAAGGATTACATAGTGCTAACGAACGCTCTTCAAGTATGACTGCATTAGGCATTTGGTGTGCTTCGCTGATACGCTCCTGCGGATGCTATCGGAACCCTGCTGTTCTGGCTTGGAGCAGCGGCTGGAGAGTAGAAAGCAAAAGCACGCTGCCACGCAGCGGGTTAGGGGTAACACATCACCCCAGAACGGGAGCTGGCTTATTTCACATTTTGAATAGCCTTGCCTCAGCAGTCCGTCTCTCCAGCAGCCCTTCGACCTCTTTACTGCCAGCGTGGTCCCAGTGGAGGAACTGTTCATCTGCATCTGCAATCTGACCAGCGTTAATGTCTCTCAGTAGGGCTGAAGATTCCAGATTGCCCTGCCCCAGATTAAAAGTGAAGTCCACCGGAGCATCGAACTGCGCCTGAGTTAGTTGGCGCGTAACAAGCCGAGAGACAGCATTTTCAGCCGCCCTGAGATCCTGCCACAACAATTGCTCAGCTTCCGCCTTGGTAATGGTCATCCCCGGATGAACGTCTTTACCAGTGTGCCCATAGCCGGTTGAGATTATCCCCGCTATATCTCAATAAGCGAATAGTCTCAAGCCCTCGAACTGCTCTATCAGTTTGATGCCGGCTTCGCTCGTCGTCAACCGCTACCCGCCCTTGACGACTTCAACGAACACCCAGGTGAGTTCCGAGATAAGCGTACTTACCCCTGCCGCTGTTCCGAGTGTCCATCTTTGCCAACCTCGCAGCCTGCCTACCTCCGTCTCAACTACCTGCAATCGCGATGGCTGGCCATTGCCGGTGATGCCGTGCTTGACTTGTACCTCGAGAGCCGTGATCCTCTCTCCTGTGTCTCGTGCGTACTGATTGAAGTCCTCTCTGAGACTGCGTATCTCAGAGAGGATGATCTCCTGCGTGTCCTGCATAAGAAGTATGTCCTCGGGGTACGACGTTATGGGCTTACCTGAGTAGTTGTCAGCACTCCATTGACCATCGTCAATGAGTAGGACTTATGGTTTATGGTATCTATCAGGATGACGCTGGGGAGCGTCACCGGATCGCTATAGCTAGTACCAGTCGGAGTCTCAGTCCGTACATTCGTACCGCCGATGGTCGTTACCATGGTCTGACTGAGGGGAGTCCACAACTGCGAGTACCCCTGGCCACTTCCAGCCAGCTTCGCGAAATAGTAACTGCCGTAGTTGGTGGCGGCGCATCCTAGCGGCGGGCAACTCACATTGATGACAGCACCCCACGGGACTGGCGAGGTTGAAGAGTTGAGGAAGTAGCGATGTGCGCCGACGATGTTGTATCCAATGGGGGCCGTAAGCGTACCTCCATACCCGCTATACATGTTGTTAGGGCCGTCGTTGCTGATTGTCATACCCGGCCATCCTGCTTGCACATTCGTACCCTGATACGCGAAGACGGCCATCCCATTGACACCATTAGTCAATGGGTTGTTGATATTGGCGGTCGCACAGAAGGAGCAGAAACGCATCTGGTGATGGTTGTACATCGTGGCCGTCTCGCCGATCTTCCAATTGCCCGGATTCGGGACTAGATGGAAGGTTCCGTCGATCTGCGGAGGGTTCTGCGGCGGGGTGGTGACAATGCCGCCGGGCTGCGTCAGGTCGCGAACGTCTACGATCTCAGCGGTTGAGATGCGTTCGTACTGCGTATTGCCCTGTATCGTAGACCCAACGTTGATTACAGCGGTTGCCGGAGTGGAGTCAGCCATTCCTGCCTGATTGCATAAGATAAAACCCGGAGCGGTTGGATTTACATAGACTCCGGTGCAAGGGCCGTTATAGTCGCTCGTGCTGGAACTGCTGATGTAGATTGTGTTGTTGAGTATGGGATCAGTGCCTGCCATATAGGAGGATGCGCCGACCTCGAGACTAACCACACCGCTGGCATTGCGAGTTATATTGCCAACCCCAGCGGTTGAACTGTAAGCGTTGTTGCCTGTTTGAAACATGGCCATCTGGCCAAACGGAAACGCTTGATCATAGCCCTGATAATCCTGTGTCGCTCGGATCGTATGAGGGTCACTGGCTCCAAGGATGGGCTGCGGGTAGTGCATCGTGCCAGAGATGTTCGCCGTAATGTCGAGCGCGTTCGTGGTCGCACACAGCCCCCCGAACATGATCCATCCCGCTTCAGGCTTAGTCGATGGTGCGTTGTGCTGATGGATCATCTGAGCTGTGAACGACTGTTGGCCTCCGCTTGCTGGCCCCGTCGGGATTGCAAGGAATCGCTCGTACGCTCCGGAAGCTGCACACGCCCATACTCCATTAACCAATGGATATGGAATGCTTCCAGACAGGAGATTTACTGTAAACGGGGTCGATGGCCAACCAGGATGACTGGAATCGGTTGCAGGGTGATCGACATCCGGAGGGTTAGGTGGTGTTACTGTCGCCGCGAAAGTACCCCATGCGGTTGAGACGGGCACCGTCTCGTTTACCGTGATCGAAGTGGGGGTGATGATACCCCCCGAACTCGTGGTCGCTATCCCCGTGATGTAGCTGGTCGCGACCGGGCTGGCTTCTTCGGTGAGAAACTGTCCTACCCCGGGAACGCTGCAATTAGTGCCGCAGGCGATCTGAACTGTCGTGGCCCCGGTTCCTCCGGTAGTCACATGGCCAGTGATGGGCGACATTATCTCGGTCGACGACGTAGCAATTGTCTTCCAGCCTTCATCAGATGCTGCGTTGGCTCCCCCACGACCAAAGTTGTAGATGTAATGGTCCATAAAATCGCCCGTTCCGCCCTTATAGACACCTTCGCCATGGACCTGAGTGATTCCGGCGGTCAAGAATTGGACACTGTTCGAAAACTGCGAGTAACTGGTCCAATCGCGCGTGGCTCCCGGAGCGATATAGCCGTTCGAGAATCCGGGGTTACTCAGTAGCGCTTGGACGCTGAATAGTTGCTGCCCAGCAGTAGCGCCGTTGTATCCGGGGATGTTATCCACAATCCAGTTGATTTGATTCGCATAGCCAAATCCATTGGCTAGAGGGACGTTCACTGCGTTCTGCGTAATGCCTGGAGTGGTAATTGGAGTGGTTGTAGCCAGAGCATCAACCGTCAAGAGCGCGCTGCCGTTGACGACATGTTGAGCAGTCGAAGGAGCGGTAACAACAGCAGCACAGGTGGGTGAAGTTGGGTCGCAATCAGGAGGGGTAGATTGAGCCCGAACGGGCACGGTCACAAGCAAAGATGCAGCTATGGCGAGAAGAAAGTTGCTCCATTTCATCAGTGAGTCCTCTGCCTTCTGTGAGTGTTATTTGCGTGAACGTTACGCCGCCAATATCCGGCAGGCACTAACTGGGCATGAAGATTGCGCGAAAAATGCTGCTACACGGGGGCCGTTCGCAACTCATACTACCCCAATAACAGCAACTCACTCTGAGAAAAGGGATGACTCAAGCTGCCTGCGCGGCGGGCTTACAGTAGATGGTGAGTTCTTCCGAGGTGGACCACTCGCAAACAGAGGGATCGGCTTCCTGCGCGTTCATCCGGGCGCGAACGCTTTGAGCGCCGAACTGGTCGTTCTCGGTGTCCGAGACCGAGAACGAGACGCCGATCACCTCGAGGTTCTTGCCGATCCATCCGTTCTCCGCAAAGGTGAACTGCATGACATCGCAAGGCTGCATCTGCCAAGCCTCGAGCGACATGGGAAAGTTCCGGTTCCCTGCTGCCGGTTGCGCATCAGATTGATCTTGGCGATGCGCTGGGCTTGGGTGACCGAAATGACGGTTGGCAGCGAGATGTCCTTCGGGAGGACTGCGCCCCCGTCGTCTATTTGAAACTGATTCGCGGGGAGGCCGTGCAGTACATCCTGCGCGTAATACGGGAAGGATGTTGGCCTGCCACCCCTGGCCGTGGCTATCGTACAGATTGCCCGCAACCGAGTACGGGAAATTCGGGGCCGTGTAGGTGTCACTCAACTACAACACCCCCGGGGACTCGATGAGATGCTATACATCCCGGACTGGGAGGAGATGTACTAAGGGGTTGGCCTCCTCGCTTGGGCTATGCTCCTCAGCGATGATGGCTCGGTCCGCTACTTGATTCTCGGGGCCAAGCACAAGGACTCAGGGTGGGACATGAGGGGAGTTTGGTGTGATGTGAGGGACATCGTGAGCGGTGATGGATTCGAGGGCCACCTCAGCCGCGATATGTCCACGCTGACGACCTCTGGGTATGGCGGCGGCATCAGAACTGTCACCGTGGATGATGGCCGCACCACCGCGCCCACCCTCCACCCTGCTCTCCTATGGTCTCGATGCCCTCGCCCTCGCCACCCAGGAGATTGACCAGATCCTCGCACAGATTACCCGTGCACGGCGCAGCAATCCCGCAGCATAATCCCCGGGTGGATTATGCTCTCACATGGACGGCGTGGCCTTACTCCTTCCTCTGCGTCGTCCTCGCTTCTTCCTCGTCCCCTACTCGACATAATCCTGGTCGCCATCTTAAACTAAGTATCATCGGATAATCGGAGGACTAAGCATGACATCCTCCGACAATTAGCGATGAGGCCAACACCCGCGTCGTTATTAGATTTTAGCGCGTAACCGATTGATATTAATTGGTTAGCAAGAGCGTCTTGGGTAACTACGGCTTCTAAGCCCTAGTTCGCTCTGGGATGTGTCTCGTCGTAGACGCGCTGCACCTGCGCCACAGTCAACTGCGTGTACCTCTGCGTAGTCGATAGCCGCTCATGCCCCAGCATCTCCTGGATCGCGCGCAGGTCTGCGCCCTCTTCCAGCATGTGCGTGCCAAAGGCGTGGCGCAGCGTGTGCGGGTGCACGTCAGCCGGAAGTCCCCGGCTGAGCGCGATCGCCTTCACGATGCGGCCCACGCTCCGCGTTGTCAACCGGCAGTCGCCGCGCATCCGCAGGTTCATCAGCAGCGCGCCGCCGTGCACCAGCCCCCCCTTGCCCGCAGCCATCAGCCTGCTCTCCCGCAGCGGCAGATAGGCCCGGATCGCCGCAGCCGCCTCATCCCCCAGCGGCACCAGCCGCTCCTTCTTCCCCTTACCCCGAACCAGCACAGCATCGTTCTGCCACTGGATACTGGTCGTATCCAGCCCCACCAGCTCCGAGTTCCGAATCCCGCAGCCGTAGAGCAGCTCGAAGATCAACCGATCCCGCTCCGGCCACGCCCCGGCATCCTCCTGCTCCTCCCGGTTTCGAGCCCGGCCCACCGGCTGCTCCAGCGAGGTCAACACCCGGTTCACCTCTTCCATACTCGGCACCCGAGGCAGATGTTGCGGCCGCTTGGGCGAACTGACCAGCAACGCCGGATTCTGCGCCACCTTACCCTCCTTGGCCAGCCACTTGAACCAGCTCCGCACCGACGCCAGCGCCCGCGCCGCGCTGGCCTTGGTCAACCCGCGCCCATAAAGTTCCGCCAGATAAGCCCGTATATGCAGATGCTCCACCGCCGCAATCGAGCCGTCCTTCCCCAGCGTCTTGCCCAGGTAAGCGGCAAAGTCGCGCACCTCCCGCGTATATGCCCGCACCGTATGCTCGGACGCCCCGCGCTCATTGCGCAGCATCGCAAGAAACCCTTCAGCTAATCCATCGAATTCACTCATTCCGCAACCCTTATCCGGCCCCTCGGATGATGCTTCCGATGAACCTCTTTCAGGTGCCCCAGTGCAACATGCGTATACACCTGCGTCGTCGCGATATCGGCGTGCCCCAGCAGGGTCTGCACGCTGCGCAGATCGGCCCCATGCTCCACCATGTGCGTCGCGCAGCTATGCCGTAGCTTGTGCGGGCTGGCTGTCCCGTCGGCCGACGCCTTCCGCACCATCTCCCAAATCCACTGCCGCGTCAGCGCATGTCCCCGCACACTCAAAAACAGCGCCCGCTGCAACCCCGCGCCCCGCCGCACCAGCGCCGGACGCCCCCGCAGCAGATAAGCCTCCAGCACCTCGCAGGCCTTCCGCCCCAGCGGGACAATCCGCTCCTTATCTCCCTTACCGCGCACCTGCGCCCGCTGCTGATCGAGGTGCAGATCCTCCTCCCGCAGCGAGCAGATCTCGCTCACTCGCAGCCCGCCGCCGTACAGCAGCTCCAGAATCGCCGAGTCCCGCAGCCGTGCCACCGGAGCATTGGCCGCCCTGGCAGATTCATCTGCCGCTTCCAATATCGACGCCATCTCGCTCTCGGCCAAAGACTTCGGCAACACCTTCCAGCTCGAAGGCGACTCAATATTCACCGTCGGATCGTGCGCCACACGCTTATCCATCAGCAGCCAGCGATACAGTCCCCTCAGCCCGCTCAACTTGCGCGCAATCGACCGCGACTCCACCGCATGACCCCGCAGCCCCTCCAGAAACCCGCTCACGTCGGCCTGCGAAGCCGTAATCAGCAGCCGGTCCTTGCCCTCCACAAACTCGGCGAACTGCTCGATATCCCGCAGATAAGCCTCAATCGAGGCTGGCCGCAGCCCCTTCTCCACCCGCAGATAGTCCCCATACTCCCGCACCAGCGCCACGTTCCCCGAACCGCGCGCAACACCATCCACCACTGGAGCCACTCCCCGCATGAGGGCTATTATCCCGCGCAAACGCCCCTTCCCGACCACCCAACACGCGCCCCGCATCCCCGAAGCCACCCATCTCCGCAACAAATCTCCTCACCGACCGTCCACTGAGCTACAGTGAAGGCAGCGACCCGCCATGCTCAGGACACGGTACTTCCGCGCCCACGAACCCGCCCGCTACGACGCGCTCGACGGCCTGCCTCTCGCCAGCTTCTGGAGCCGAGCCGCCGCCATCCTGATCGACCTCGGCATCCTGCTTCTGCTGCGACTTCCCTTCTCCCATCTCGGCGCGCACGCCAACCAGGTCCTCGATCCCACCAGTTGGCCCTCCATCCTCCACGGGGCCGCCGAAAAGGCCAAAGAGCTTCTCGAATCCGTCCTATACTTCGCCATCGCCCTCAAGCTCGGCAAGGGCCGCACGCCGGGAAAATGGATCATGCGCATCCGCGTCCTCTCGCTCTCGCACGACGAGATCGGCTGGTGGCAGTCCATCGAACGCGGCCTTGGCTATGGAGCATCCCTGCTCGAAGGCGGCTTCGGCTTCGTCCAATACTTCATCAACCGCAACCGCATGTGCGTCCACGACCGCATCGCCGAGACCATCGTGGTCGACACGACCAAAGAAGCCCAAAGGACAACAGATTAAAAGCGTCCTCACGCCGGACGGGCGGCACTTCGTGCGGTTCTCGACGCTTCGCGTAACAACAGCCCCGCCGCTGGTAAACTCATAATTGACATGTTTGAGAATCTAAGCGACAAACTCCAGCGTTCCTTCAAGACCCTCCGCGGCCAGGGCACCATCACCGACGAGAACATCGCCGAGGCGATGCGCGAGATCCGCGTCGCGCTGCTCGAATCCGACGTCAATCTCACCGTCGTCAACACCCTCGTCGAGCAGATCCGCACCAAGGCCATGGGCACCCAGGTCACCACCGCCCTCAGCCCATCGGAGCAGATCGTGAAGATCGTCCACGACGAGCTGGTAGCCCTGCTGGGCAAGGACGTCGCCAAGTTCAAGACCGCCTCGCAGCCCCCCTCGGTCATCCTGATGGCGGGCCTCCAGGGATCGGGTAAGACGACCACCAGCGGCAAGCTCGCCGCCTGGCTCAAGAAGGGCGGCCACCGCCCCATGCTGGTCTCGGTCGACGTCTACCGTCCCGCCGCGCGCGAGCAGCTCGCAATCGTCGCCAAGAGCACCGGCACCAATCTCTACGAGGGCAAGCTGAACGAAGGCGAGGCCAACACCGACGCCGTGCTGCGCCTCGCCAAAGAGGCGAAGCGCGACGCAGCCAACTTCGGCTGTGACATCCTCATCGTCGACACGGCGGGCCGCCTCGGCATCGACGCCACCCTGATGGACGAGATGGCGCAGCTCAAGAAGCTGCTCAACCCATCCGAAATCCTCTTCGTCGCCGACGCCATGACCGGCCAGGACGCGGTCAACTCCGCCAAGGCCTTCAATGACCTGCTCACCATCACCGGCGCTGTCCTCACCAAGATGGATGGCGACTCCCGCGGCGGCGCGGCGCTCTCGATCCGCCAGATCACCGGCGCGCCCATCAAGTTCCTCGGCACCGGCGAGAAGCCCGACGCCTTCGAGCCCTTCCACCCCGACCGCATCGTCAGCCGCATCATGGGCATGGGCGACATCGCCACGCTGCTCGAGCGCGCCGAAGAGAAGCTGGACAAGGGCAAGGCCGAGCAGTTTGCCAAGAAGGCCCTCAGCGGCCAGGGCTTCTCGCTCGAAGACTTCCGCGAGCAGCTTCGCCAGATCAAAAAGATGGGCAGCATGAAGTCGATCCTCAAGATGCTCCCCTCGGTCGGCCCGTTCGCGGGCATCGCCCAGGCGGCGGAGAACGTGGACGAGAGCCAGTTCTCACGCGTCGAAGCCATCATCAACTCGATGACGAACAAGGAGCGCCAGAACGCCGACCTGCTCAACGGCAGCCGCCGCAAGCGCATCGCAGCAGGCTCCGGCACCAGCGTTCAGGAGGTCAACAACCTCCTCCGCCAGTACTCCCAGATGTCGAAGATGTTCAAGACCATGGGCTCCGGCGGCGGCATGAAGGCCCAGCAAAGAATGATGAGCCAGATGCAGGGACGCCAGAAGTTCGGTAGATAAAGAAAGGGCCCCTGTCGGAGAGGATTCTCTCCGACAGGGGCCCTTGTTTATTTCTGCTTCGGTATGCTTTTGGATGAGTGCGCTGTCCACGTCCGGTGTACATCCTTCGCCACCGGCGCACCAGGCTCTCTGCTCTTCGTCGAGACAAACGATCCACTGACAAGATAGACCTGCCCCGTTGGCGCCGTAGAGCTTATATTGTTGCTTTCACTCGTAAACGCCAGCCCATTGCTTCCCCAGCGGATCATGTGCGTCGGCGTTCCGACCACATCTTGCACCGCCAGCGTCCCGATCGGAGTATAGCGATTGATATCGAAGCTCTCGATCGTATAGGTACCGTTGATGGCCCCCGACTGCTGCCCGATGAAGAAGATCACTCCGTTCGCCCCATCAGGAACAGCGATCCCCGAGGCATTGAACTGACCGACCTTCGTCCCATCTACAGGATTGATGATGGTGCCGCCATCGGTATAGAGCAACTGGGTCGTGGAGTCATAATGAAACCCCTCGGAAAATCCACTCGCCACTCCGCCATAGTCCTTGACTGTCCCAAATCCACTCGCAGTTACAGGGACCGTGTAAAAATCGAAGCCGGTATCCTCCGTATTCAGCGCAAACATCTCGGTGCCGGTGGAGTTCCACTGAATCGAGTTGAAGAGATCTCCACCGGTACCTGAACAGCCGATTTCGATGAATCCGCAGAGTGCATTCGGACGAGCCACAGCGTTATCGTAGATCTGCACCCCGCCTTCTTCTTCCGGGCTTATCCCTGGCGTCCCCCGAACCACCGCGACGGTGCCGTCGGCCACTGGCGAGGCCTGCAGATCCAACGCCACATAAGGGCCGTCAAACGAATCTGCCCCGAGTGGAATGGAGATATCGGGCGTCAACCCAGGCAGTGCAAAACGCTGCACGCTGGCTCCTCCATCCAGGCTGGCATACAGATACTTGCTGCTGCTGGAGACAGAGAGCAGATTCGGCTCGCTCCCAGCAAAGGTCGAAGTACCAAGAGCTCCGGTAACTGGATTGAGCGCCTGTACCGCATTGCCGTTGGTTCCAGCCAGGCTCGGCAGCGAAAGATAGATCGACTGGTTCACAGCATCCCAGGCCAGATCATTTGCCGGAACGTTCACCACGGTCAGCCCCGATGCTCCAACCGCATTAATCATCAAGGTAAGGCTCGTAGAGGTTCCGCCGCCAGGAGACGGATTGACCACAGCGATCTGCGCGGTGCCTGCAGCCGCCACGTCTGCGGCGGGAATCTGTACCGTCAGAATCGACGAGCTCTGATAAGACGACGTTACTGCCTGTCCGTTCCAGGTGACGATCGAACCAGTGACGAAATTCCCTCCGTTCAGGGTAATGGACGTCTGGCTGGAACCCACCTGAACAGATAAGGGTGTGAGCGATGTCAGCACGGGAATCGGGTTTGGTATAGGCGATGCCGAGACGGAAAAAGGAAGAGTTCCCGAAGACAAGCCACCTGCATCCGGGGGATCAGTTACGCCCACCTGCGCTGTCGTTGCCGAGGACAGATCGCCGGGGAGCAACGCCATCTGGAGGCTGGTCGAAGAGACATAGAGGGTCGCACGTTCGGTCCCGTTCCAGGTGATCTCCGAACCTGGAACAAAGTTCGATCCTGTAACTGTCAGGGTTTTCCCCAGACTCCCCGCAACAATCGACGTCGGCGAAAGGGTGGAGACGGCAGGAGCAACGGGTGGGGGAGTGGAGTTACTTCCCGAGTTATTGGGGCTGCATCCAATCGACGAAAGCAGTAAAAGACAGGCAGCAAAAGGGACAACTCTACAAAGTGGGGCCTTCATCACACCTACTCAACTGATTTTTTTTCTTGAAGATATTTGTTTGTATCTAAGATTCGGACCGAGGTCAATCACTCCGTTTGTGAAATTCTGGCGACCACTGCTCCAGATCGAGAAAAAGCACGCCCACGCAATATCCCGAGACCTGTAACACTCCAGCTACAATACCCCCAAGACCCCGACATAAAAATATCCCTCTTCGGAGAGCCTGATGAACGACCTAGCCGTCCCTTCTGCGAACCCCTGGCCGTCCCGCATCTTCCAGATCTTCTCCGGTACCTACCTCTTCCTCATCGGCCTCTCCCTGGCCCTGGTTCTGCTCGCCACCGGCGGCCCCAGCTTCTGGTATCTCCCCGCCGCGTTCCTCTTCGCGCTCTCCGGAATCGCCTGGTTCCGCCCGCGCCTCGGAGCCTCCTTCTCGCTCCTCTTCACCCTCATCTTCTTCGTCCTGCTGGTCTCCCTCAAGCCCTGGAGCTGGCCCGAAGCCCGCGCCAAAGGCTTCGCCATCCTGCTCGTCCTGCTGCTCGCCGTCGCCGTCTGCCTCATCCAGATCAGCCGCCGCGGCCTCACCCTCTCAGCCGTCGCCACCGCCGCCATCTGCATTCTTCTCTGCGTCGCGGTCGACCGCATCTTCACCAACCGTCCCCACATCCGCACCCTCACCATGGACTGGACCGCCGACGGCTCCACTCCCTGGACCGACCCCATCCCCAAGGGTCCCAATGGCGACATCCCCGTCCTCATCTTCACCGTCGTTCCCAACGGCTACTGCTACGATGCCGTCTTCTCCGACGAACTCCGCAAGCACCTGCTCTCGCTCAAGAAGAACTCCATCCGCGTGGACTACAACGAGTTCACGACCTTCGGCAAGCCCACCGGCACCTACAACATCCACGCCGTCGAGGGACTGGTCCTCAACAACGGCCGCCGCGCCGTCATCCCCACCAAGAACAGCTACGGCGGCACCATGATGATCCCCACCGCCGGAATGCCCAAGACCTACGAGCCTCTCACCTGCCCGCGTTGAGCCATAGCTAAACTCAGGCCGGGACACCCATCCCGGCCAGCACCTTCCTCATATAGGCGAAGCTCTCCACCACCCCAGGCATCGGATCGTTCTCCTTGATCTCGTACTCGAGATCAACATACCCCGGATACTTGATGTCGATGAGCGCCTGAAAGATCTCCCGCACCGGCATGATGCCCCGCCCCACCTCCACCTGACTATCCTTCGCATCCGCCTTGGCCAGATCCTTCATGTGCACGTCGAAGAGCCGCGGCCCCACCTCGTGGATCGCCTTCACCACATCCGTACCGGCGCGCATGGCATGGCCCACGTCGAGACAACAGCCAATACGCGGGTCCATCCCCTTCACCACGCGCAGCACATCCAGCGGCGAGTGATAGATCTTATCCTCCGGCCCGTGATTATGGATCGCCAGCCGGATATCGTACTGGCGCACAAACCGCTCGATCCTCGGCAGCACAGCCGGGTCAGGATCGCCCGCCACAATCACCCGCGCTCCGGCCCGCTTGGCGTACTCGAACTTCTCGCGGATATCGGCGTCTTCGTCCTTCGGAAAATAAATCGTCCCCACGCCCGTAATCGCAATTCCCGCAGCGCGATAAGCCTCAATCGCCTGCTGCTCCTCCGCAATCGACGTCGAGGGCAGATGATCCTTGGCGTCCTTGCAGTTGATCGTATGGAGCCGCAGCTCCTTCATAAACCCGATCACCTGCGCCCGCGTGAACTGGCGAAAGGTATAGCTCGCCATCCCCAGCCTCACCGGCGCGGCGGCCGTTCGGCCCTGAAAAGCCCGTGCAAAGGGCACCTGTGCAGCGGCCACGGCGAGAGCGCCCGTGCGGAGAAAGTTGCGTCGATTGATACCAGCTACATTCATGGCCGGAATCATACAGCGCCGCCGTCACACAGGTCACCTTCGCCAAGCCGTCCCGCCGCTGCATAATGGAGTATGGCTTCCCTGTTACAGGATCGGCTCGACGCCATCACCACCCGCACCCGCGCCCTCGTCCAGGCCGACCGCCTCGCCGTCTCCGAGCAGGCCACCGCCGACCTCTTCGCCTCCGGCATCGAAGACCGCATCCTGTCCGCAGGCTCGCCCGCGCCTAGCTTCGCGCTCACCGACGCCAGCACCGGCCAGACCGTCCGCTCCTCCGACCTGCTCGCTCTCGGCCCGCTGGTGCTCTCGTTCTTCCGTGGCCGCTGGGACCCGTACTGTGTCACCGAGCTGGAAGCCTGGCGCGATCTCTACCCCACCCTGCGCGAACGCGGAGCCTTCTTCACCGCCGTTTCGCCACAGACCCGCCGCCAGAACGACTTCACCGCCCAGCAGCACGGCCTCAGCTTCCCCCTGCTCTCGGACCCCGGCTGCTCACTCGCCGCCGAGTTCGGCATCATGCACACGGTGCCACCCGCCGCGCGGCGCTACTTCCAATCCATCCTGGTCAATATCCCCTTCGCCAACTCCGGCGGCACCTACGCTACCGCGGATGAGGCCTCGTGGCGACTACCTCTACCCGCGGTCTTCCTCATTCGCCAGGACGGCATCATCGCCTTCGCCGAGGCCCACGCCGACCCACGCGTACGCCCCGAACCCGACGACATCCTGGCCCTGTTATAGCCATCGCCCGCCGCGCCCAAGCCCCTACTTCATATCGATCAGGGCCGCCATCGTCTCCACCCCATCCCACATATTCTGCATCCGCAGATTCTCATTCGCCGCGTGCTGATTATCGTCATGGTTCGCAATCGGCACACTGATCGTCTTCGTATTCGCAGCCCGCTCCATCGCATCCAGCGGCACCGTCCCGCCCGAGGTCGGCAGCAAAATTACCTTTCCCCGAGCACCCTTGATAGCCTCAATCACATCCGCCGCAATCGGCAGGTCCATCGGCGTCCGCGAAGCATTCTCCCCCACATCGCCCTTCATGTACGCCACTTTCGGCTGCGCCAGCAGCTCCGCCCGCGTAGGCTCAGCCGAGGTCACGTAATATCCCTGCGACCTCACATAATCAATCACCCGCTGCTGCTGTACTTTCCAGTCGATCCCGACCACCAGCCGCATATCCAGATTCGCAATCGCGCTCGGAGGAATCGAGTTGGTCGAGTGCGTCCCCGTCTGCCCCGAGGCAATGCCGTTAATATTCAACGTAGGCAGATTCAGCAGCTCGCGCAGAGGCTTGCCGCCGCCATCCGTATGCCCCAGAGCCAGCTCCTGCCGCAACATCCCATCGTTCATCGGAGCCGAAGCCAGAGCCTGCTTCTCGAGCGGTCCCAGCGGCGCAGCCCCCTCGTAAAAGTGCGGAATCAGCACCTTGCCGTCCCCATCCTTCATCCCCGCCAGCAACTGCACCAGCATCATCGCCGGGTTCGGAGCCCAGTTGCCATAATGCCCGCTATGCAGCGACCGGCTCGGCCCGTAGACGACGATCTGCATATGCGTATCGCCGCGCGCGCCGAAGATCACATTCTGCTGCCGCGTCTGGTCCACCGGCCCATCGCACACCAGCCACACATCGCCGCCGATCAGATCGCGATGCGCCATTAGAATCTGCTCCAGGTGAACCGAACCGGCCTCCTCCTCGCCCTCCCATACAAAACGAATATTCGCCTTCAGAGGAATGTGCGCAGCCTTCAACGCATCGAGCGCCGTCAGTTGCGCAAAGATCGCGGCCTTGTCATCCCCGGCACTACGCGCAAAAACATACGGTTCCCCGTTCACCTGCTTCATCACCGGCGTAAACGGAGCGCCATTCTCCCACTCCGAAGCCGTCACGGGCTGGCCGTCGTAGTGCGCATAGAGCACAATCGTCCGCGTAGCACCCGGCGTCTTAATCTCGCCAAAGACCACCGGCGGCGTCCCCGCAGGCAGCCCCGGAGCCGTCAGCAACTGTGCCGCGAATCCACGCTGCGAGAGCTGCTCCACCAGAAAGTCAGCGTTCTTCTTAAGCCCCGCCGGATCGGCAGCCACATTCGGAATCGACAAGAAATCCACGAACTTCTGCGTCAGCTCCGGCTTGCGAGTCGCAGTGTAGTCATGCGCGGCCCGTGGCGCGGGCGCGGCGGGCTGGGCCACCAGCGGGGCAGACATCGTGGCAGACAAGGCAAGAAGCGCAGGCAGGGGAAAGATCCACTTTGAGGGCATGGGTTGAACTTAGCACGCGTCAGCCGGAGTCCCGTACAAATTCCTCCGCAGCTCATTCATATTGGAGTAACGTTTTCCACTTCCGCCCTGCTCAAGCCGGGTCGAACTGTGCTATTCTTTGTTTGTGAGAGAGTGTTGCTGTGCGCGTAAGAGCCGCCCGGCTCCGTATCAAGCGCCGCTCTGGACCATCGACAACATGGTTCTATCATCCTCGATCCTCACATTGGACGCGTAGCTCAATTGGCAGAGCATTCGACTCTTAATCGACTGGTTGAAGGTTCGATTCCTTCCGCGTCCACCAATTATCTCCTCAGAAATCAAGCAAATATCAACTCCAGATCATTTGCTCCACCCGTTTTATTTTTCCAAACCTGACCAAACTTTCGGGGTCTGCCCGGCAAGCAGTATCAGCCAGAGCAGATCGTAAATCTGCTCGATCGATCAAAATAGGGATAGCGAACAGGACGGCGCAAGGAGTACAGTGGCTCCGCTGAGTTACCCAATCGATTACAGAATTGCTTTTTAAGATTTCGCTTGACTCGCTGTATGCCCTCCGGCGAAATTGCAAGTGCATTCCCCTCGCAAACAGACACGCTTCGCAGGAACTAGGCCCTAGCAGCGTCTTATTCCACCGGGTTCCCTCCGGTATTTCCTGGTGTCGATCATGCCGAAACGACTAGCCATCACGATTGCCGGCGCAGTCTCTCTTGGGAGCTATGAAGCTGGTGTGCTCTATGAGGTTTTGGATGCTGTCCATCAGCACAACAATAATTCTGCGACTGCCGCAAGCGATCGAATCGTTATCGACGTATTGACAGGCGCATCTGCCGGTGGCATGACCGCCATCATCCTTGCGCAAAAGCTTATGTACGGAGCGGGCGAGTTTGTCGGGCCATACGATAACCCGCTATACAACATCTGGGTCAAACGAATCTCGCTCGAAGAGCTTCAGAAGCCCGAGGACAGCGAACCAGCCCTGCACTCACTCTTCTCTTCCACCCTTATCGAGACAATCTCGAAAGAGGCATTACTGGCTCGCTATGAAGGAGAGCTGTCACCGAAGGAACGACACAGCGGAGTCGGCGATTTCATTCGCGTGGGCGTGGCGTTGACTAACTTGAATGGCATCGCCTATGGATACGACGTTACCCCGGGAGGTCGCTTCACATACATCGACTACGGTGATCAGTTGTCCCGCGAGGTCGTCGATGCTATGAGTGACACCTCAGATTTTTGGGAGCCACTACGGCAGGCTGCCGTCGCTTGCGGGGCATTTCCCGTTGCCTTTCGTCCTCAAGATGTGTCGCGCTCTGCAAAGATAGAATCAAACGACTATCCCTCTCCCAATCTTGAGAAATGGGCTCAGGACCCTCAACTCTACACGTATTCCGATGGGGGTATTCTGCAGAACCAGCCACTCGGTATGGCAAAGAATCTTGTGGACCTGATTGATTGCCATCAGAATCAGGACAGTCGTTACTATCTATTCGTCTCTCCCCACGCGAAAGATCCTGATACATCCGATACGTTCCATGCGAGAAACGCAGATTACTTCCATCTACTCATGCGTCTGGTTTCGGTGGCGATCGGTCAGTCGGGATTCCAGGATTGGATTACGGCGAAGGACGTGAACACTCGCTTGGCGCTGCTCGATGAGCGTGCCAAGGGGCTCAGGGACGCAATACTGAATCATCAGATCGATGTACCGGCTTTGATGCTTACTTCAAATTCCGTCCTCCTGCTCTTCTTCCCCCACGGCACCCATCGCGCGCCAGGAGCCCGGAAAGATGAGTCACTTCTCGATGCGAAAGATCGCATTCAGAAGCAGTATCACGATTGGGTCAATGATCTGGCTGGAATCCCTGGAGCATCCGATGCCTTCCGCGATGCGGTTCTGGCCTTCGAGACATCGGCTGGTCTTGGAGCTTGTTGCTTCCCTACACTTGAGCGAGCCAAACAGAAAATTGAGCCGGGGTTGAAAGCGGGCTTAGGAAGAAATACGCGGTTTAGAGCACGTTTGCAGCAAGTTCCACAACACATCTGTTAGTTGGAGACTTCACGCCCAGGCATGCACTGGATTTAAGTGAATACGGCTGTCATCGAAGATTTGTACCAATGGTTTTCCTAAATTTAATGTGAGAGCGATACAGGGGAAAACTAAGGATTTTCAGTGTATTTTCGAAGGATACGGTGGAGTCATGCGACGGCTCTCTACTGTTCGGTTGTCGCATGATTTGCGTCCTCCAAGCGAGAGTATTCGGTGTCATTCAGCAGCCCTCCAGAGCGTGCTTTGTCGTTGCCCTTCCTCAGGGCCAAGCAGAAGCGTCCGGTTGCGTCTGTGATTCCAATCGAAGAAAAGGTGCCTTCTTCCACCGATGAGAGCCTAATGGCTGCTCTCAAAGAACGTGATCAGGATGCGCTTTCGGAGCTGTTCCGCCGATACTCCCGCCTTGTCTTCAGCATGGCCTATCGCATCCTTCACGACGCGGGTGAAGCAGAAGAGATCGTACAAGACGTCTTCCTCTACCTCTATCAAAAGGCTGCTCAGTTTGATCAATCCAAGGGAAGTGCGAAAACCTGGATCGTTCAGGTGACACATTCTCGATCGCTCGATCGCAGAGACTTTTTGCATCGCCGACATTTTTACCTTGGTACAGATGTGGCAGATCTCGCGAATACATTGGCAGGAACAAATGATGTGGAACATCACATTGTGTCGAAATGGAATCTAGCCCAGCTACAAATCGCATTGTGCGAACTGCCCGAAAAGCAGCGGCGCACATTGCAGTTGTTTTTCTTCGAGGGGCTTGAGCTCAAAGAGATTGCAGGACAACTTGGCGAATCGCCGGAAAACGTCCGGCACCACTACTATCGCGGCCTTCAGAAACTAAGAAAAAACGGCATCGTGCAGGAACTAAAGGATACTGAGAAGGAATGACCGACAACCATTCTCAATTCGACCATGATCGGTATGAAGAGCTTTGCGCTCTCGCCACGGCAGGTGCCCTGACGACGGAGGAATCGGCGGCCCTCTTGACTCATCTCAATCAGTGTGCGGAGTGCAACAAAGTTTTCGCACAATATCAAAGCCTTGCCAATGAAGGTATGTCGATGCTGACCGATCTTCATCGGTCAACACCGGAAGTTGCACAGTTCGATGAAACATCGGCATTAGCGCGACTCTTAGATACGGCAAAACATTCCCCGCCGAACACGAAGTCAAAACATCTCTCACCTTTTCCATTCGTGCCTTCTATCGTGTGGCGCGGAGTTGCAGCAGCATCCATTCTGGGCTGCATAGGCTTCGGTTCATACCATCTTGGAGAACGTAGACACAGAGACGCTGCTATCGTTCCCACGTTCTTACCTGTTCAGACGAGCAACGTCGATAGTGACACGCAGAAGGTAAAGCTCGCACTGCAAGCATCCCAAAGACACGAAGCAGAGTTGCAATCTCTCGTGTCTACAAGCAGCGCGCAAATCGAGAAGTTGCGCGCGGATGCTAAAGCGGCGCAGGCTCGCCTGGATAATCTCACAGCTTCCTTGACGGCATCCAAAACGGACGCCGCCTCGCAGATCGTCAGCCTCACCGAGCAGAGAGATGCCGCCAACGCACGGCTTCGCGATGCTCAGCAGTCTTATCAGACCGTGCAGGACGAATTGAACAACTTACGGTCGCAACGCAAACAAGACCTCGTGCGAATCGCATCCTTGGAGAGCCAAGTGGGAGGTCTCACTGTTGCGGTAAATGATCAGGACAAGCGTACAAAGAACGATGAGCAATACCTTGCGTCCGACAAAGATATCCGCGACCTTATTGGTGCCCGCAATCTCTACATAGCGGACATCATGGATGTGAATGAGACCGGGCAGGCGCGCAAACCATTTGGTCGCGTGTTCTATACCAAAACAAAATCGCTGATCTTTTACGCGTACGATCTGGATCGTCAGCCCGGAGTAAAACAGACCAGCACGTTTCATGTCTGGGGGCGGACAAGCGCGAACGACCGCCAACCCATCAATCTCGGTTTACTCTACTTGGACAGCGAGACGAACCGCCGCTGGACGCTACGTGTGGACAATCCAGAGCAACTCGCGAGACTGGATGCGGTCTTCGTTACGATCGAACCCGGGAAGCAGATCGAAAAGCCTAGTGGCAAGCCTTTCCTCTATGCATCGCTACGGCGCGAGCCAAATCACCCGTAGCTTTCCTTTGTGAAGATTAGATTACTTCTCTGAGAGAAGCGGTACAGATCCCGAGCTGGCCCCGTACTTGCGGATGTAGCCACCCAATCTGCTCACAGACCTCAGAGGAGAAATCCATCCTAATGCGCCGCCTAGCTGCTTACTTGTTTTTTGTGCTGTTCTTCGCCGGTCGTGTGTTTGCTCAGGGAAGCAATGCGAGTCTAACGGGAGTGATCCAGGACTCCTCGAAGGCCTTCATCCCCGACGTACGCGTGCTCGCCATCAACACCGATACAAACCAGAAATTTGAGGCGAAGACCAACAAAGACGGGAACTACAGCATTCCCTCACTGCCAGTTGGCCCGTATCAAATGCAGATTGAAAAATTAGGCTTCCGCACAATCCTCAAAGAAGATTTATTTCTGCACACGCAAGATGTACTGCAGATCAACTTCCAGATGGCCGTGGGATCGACTTCCGAAACGGTCACAGTAACTGGCGAAGGCGCACCGATCAACACGTCGGACGCAACCGTAGGCACCGTGATTGATCGCCAGTTTGTGGCGGACATACCGATGAACGGCAGAAGCTTCCAATCCCTGGTTGCCCTATCGCCAGGAGTATTGACCAACACGCCACAGGCTTCTGCTGCCACTCCAGCGAATAACAATCAGGGGCAGTTCAGCGTCAATGGTATGCGCTCCGACGCCAACAACTTTACGGTAGACGGCGCAAGCGCGATGAATGCTCCCGCGTACAACAGCTATGCTGGATCTGCTGGCGCAATGCCAAGCGGAACCGCGCTCGGAACCACGCAATCGATCATCTCCGTAGATGCGATGGAAGAATTCAAAATCGCGACTTCGAGCTATTCAGCGGAATACGGTCGGCTGCCAGGCGCGCAAGTAAGCTTCCGCTCTCGGTCAGGCACCAACGACTATCACGGGACTGCATACGACTATCTCCGAAACTCCGCATTCGACGCCAACAACTGGTTCAACACCTATAGCACCAGCCCTCTTCCAACACCCAAAGAACGCCAAAACGATTTTGGCGGAACGTTTGGTGGGCCGATCTCGATCCCCCGAGTGTATTCAGGCAAAGACCACCTGTTTTTCTTTTTCTCATACGAAGGGCTGCGTCTGACTCTTCCATCGGCGGCATCAATCACCACTGTTCCGTCAAACGGCACATTCAACACCGCCACCTATACAAATCCCGCATATAAGAACCTGCGCGCGAATGCACCCGCCGCACTCCAGCCGCTCTTGAATGCCTACCCCTTGCCAAATTGTTCGACGGCTACAAACCCTCAGTGCGTAGACAACGGCCTCGGAGGTTCCCCATTCATCTTCAGCGCGACAACCAGAGGTCTCATCAACTCTATCAACGCTCGCGTTGACTACCAGATCGCGCCGACCATGCGATTATTCGCTCGCTACAGCGACACAATCAGCAATACAAGCGGGCCGACGGCGCTCGACCTAAGTGCCACCAACACTCGGAACCGGATCTATCTATTGGGATTGGATCATGCGTTGCGCGGAAACATCGCGAACGAACTCCGGCTGCAGTATTCATCGGCCGTATTCAACGGGCTCAACACCCCGGGCAATGTAGGCGGCGCTGTCCCGATCAACTTGTATACGGCGCAGGGATTGCCGAATCCAACCGGCGAGACTTTGATTGAAATGTCATTGCCAAGTGGATCGTTTTTTTATGAGGAAAATGACGGATCGAGCCAATACCAGCCGAATGCGCTCGATACAGTCTCATGGTCGCACGGGAGGCACTTAGTCAAGGCAGGAGTCAACTACCTGCAGACTACGGCTTATTACGGAGACGGAACGCTTTCGCGCGGTCCACGTGTCGTCTACAATTTTACGAACGCAGACACTGTCCTGAGCAATGCTGCCTCTATCACAGCGCAAAATATTTTGCGTACTGACCCCACAACCAAGAACCTCGGGCTCTTCGTGCAGGACGAATGGCATCTTTTCCCGCGCCTGAGTCTATCCCTCGGGCTTCGTTGGGATGTTAACCCGCCGCCTTCAGTTTCTGGTGCTCCGACGACTACATATACCGGCAACGTCAATAATCCATCGTCGCTGGGACTGTCTAAACCCGGTGCCCCGCTCTTTCAGACGACCTACACGGATTTTGCGCCGCGGCTCGGCGTAGCAGTTACGATCTACGACGCACCCGGCCATGAACTTGTCTTCCGTGGCGGCGGCGGCCTCTTCTACGATTCCATCTCTCTGAACGGAACCTATGGTGGCGGCACGAACCTCGGTGCGGCATCGCAGGGCACCTATACTGGTCACGCTTTCCCACTAACAGCCAGCCAGATCCTACTGCCCGTTACTATAAATCCACCCTATTCATTCTTGAACTACCCAGCGAACAACATCGTTCCGCCATATTCAATACAGTGGAATGGCAGCCTGGAGCAAGCACTCGGCCAGAAACAGACTGTCACGGTAGGCTACGTTGTTTCCCTTGGACGTAAACTTTCGACGATCCAGCAATATTCCGTAAATAAGTTCAATCCGCTATTCAATACGTTCTACTTATTTGTGAATGGTCCGGGCTCGAACTATAACAGTCTCCAGATGAAGTACCAGCGCCAGTTGAATCATGGACTTCAAGCATTGGCCTCCTATACCTGGTCTCACGCCATAGATTGGGCGACCGCAGACAACTCCAGAACTGCCGCATTCCCGCTCCAACGAGGAAACTCGGACAACGACGTCCGCAATAACTTTACGGCTGCTCTCGTCTATAACCTGCCGACAAACTACGAGAATCGGTTTGTGAAGTCGGTGCTCGGTTACTGGAATGCAGACCTATGGTTCGTAGCCCGCAGTGCCTTTCCTTACGAGCCTGTCGGTCCAGCGGTAGTCGATCCGGCGACGGGATATCAAATTTCTGGTGAACTCAACTACAACGGCAAACAACCCTACGTGAATAAAGCCGGAATCCCGGGCGGTCGCCAGGTTGATCCGACGATCTTCAGCGTCACTGCAAGTCCATTGGGGGCTGGCAACGCTCCGCGTAACTTCTTGCGAGGATTTGGAGAGAATCAAGCGAACTTCGCCGTACAACGCAGCTTCCCACTGTTTGAGCGCTCACAGCTTCAGTTCCGCGCAGAAGCCTTCAACGTCGCCAACCATCCGGCATTCGGGACCGTGAATACAACCTGCGGCGTGACTGCCCCGGGAGCAACCTGCAACAACGTCCTGATGGGCCAAGCCACCAATACGCTGTCGAATGGCTTGGGCGGATCGTCGGCGCTTTACCAGCAAGGCGGTCCAAGATCGCTGCAATTCATGCTGAAGCTTCTTTTTTAGCAAATTGCAACCAACCGAACGCCTTTTGACCGCATTGTTGAGAGGCGTTGTTTCTGTATAGCCAGTCACCGAGTCAACGATTGTGCTTTTTACTGGAGCGATATGAAGAGACGAAGGTTTTTGCAACTGGCCTCTGCGGCCGGACTATACAACTCCGTGCGAGGCTTTGCACAAGGCATCTCTCCGACACTGGAGCCCTGGCAGCCCGGAATGCTCGACATCCACCATTTAGCTTATGGTCGCGGCAATTCAACATTCATCCTTGGCCCCGATGGGACAACCTTCCTGATAGATGCTGGCGTGACGAAGGATTCCACAAAGGTTTCATGCGCGCAGAAGCCGGATACCCATGTTCGACCGGGAGAATGGATTGCTTCGTATGCCTTGAGGCAGATGAAACCCGCAGGGAGAAAGGAGTTGGATTATGCGCTGATCACCCACATCCATCCGGACCATTTGGGCGATCCCACTGGAGAGGTGGTGCCGTCCACCAAGGGCAACTATCAGTTAACGGGCATAACGGACGTCGATGCAAAGGTACCGATCCAAAAGCTGATTGACAGGGCCTTTCCCGACTACAGCTACCCAACACCTTGGCAGGCTCCCTTCGCTCAGAACTATATGGACTATGTTCACTCGCGCCAGCGCCTCGGCGAACCAACGGAGCGCATCACCGTTGGCAGCTCGACTCAGATACATCTCGTCCAACATCCCGACCGCTACAAAAACTTTACCGTCCGCAACCTCGCTGCCAACGGAGAGGTATGGACAGGAATTGGAGAACAGACTCATAAGACCTTTCCAGATCTGAAAGAGCTGGCAAAGCAGGATTATCCAAACGAGAACATGTGCTCAATTGCTCTTCGTCTTAGCTACGGGAAGTTTGATTACTTCACAGGTGGCGATCTCACCTCGGGAACAGAAGAGGAATCGACAGAGCCCTGGCGCGACATCGAAACCGCCGCCGCCAAGGCTGCGGGTCCGGTGGAAGTCGCCATCGCCGACCATCACGCATTCTTCGATGCCGTCGGACCGAATTTCGTCCGTGAGCTTCGCCCCGAGGCTTTTATCATTCCAGCCTGGTACGTCTCCCATCCGTCGACCTTACCGCTGCGCCGGATGTTCAGCAGCAAGCTCTATCCGGGCGACCGTGACGTATTCGCAACATGCACGATGGAAGAAAACAAAGTGTTCAATAACCAGTTCAACTCAAAGATGAAGAGTCTGGACGGCCATGTTGTTGTTCGGGTCGCGCCGGGCGGCGAGACATTCCAGATAGTTGTGACGGACAACTCAGATGATTCCGATCGAGTGAAGCTCGTTTCGGGACCGTACCGCTGCAGCTAATCGTTCGAGAAACTCCCCCTCGACCCAGACCACCCCATCGAAGGCGTGATCGAATGAGTAACAGGTATCTGGACGTCTCTCTCGCGCTTCTGTTGACAGCGTTTGGCCAATCCAGCTTCGCCCAGCAATCCTGCGAAAAGCTGAAAGGCCTTCAAGTGCCGAAGGTAGAGATTACTTCGGCGACCTTGGTGCAAGCCGGTTCCTTTGCCAGTTCCCTGCCGACCGTTGCAGGCAATACCACCGTCGTGTTGGCCACGCACTGCGAGGTTAAGGCTGTGGCACGTCCGACCAGCGATTCTGAAATAGGAATCGAGATATGGCTCCCTGCGGAAAATTGGAATGACAACTACGAACAGCTCGGAAACGGAGGGTGGGCCGGCGCCATTCACGAGGCTCCGCTGGCCGGAGCCCTGCAGCACGGCTTTGTTGCAGCGGCGACCGACGACGGCCATAGAGGTGGGATGTCAGCCGACGGCCGACAAGCCATAAGATCGGCAGCGTTTGCAATTGGACACCCTGAGAAATTGATCGATTTTGGCTATCGCGCGCTTGGCGAGACCCGAGCCACCGCACTGGCAGCCATCAAGGCATATTATGGCCACGACGCGGTTCGGTCTTACTTCTCTGGATGCTCAGATGGCGGCCGTGAGGCCCTGATGGTGGCCCAGCGTTTCCCTGAGGACTTTGACGGCATTCTTGTCGGAGATCCGGGCAACGATTGGTCACACTGGGCTGCCGGTCTGGTCTGGAACGAGCAAGCCCAGTTCGCCGACTCTCCCAGTGCAATTCCTATCGCCAAGCGAGCCCTCATCCAAAGTGCTGTGATCGCCGCCTGCGATACGATTGACGGCGTCAAGGACGGATTAATCTCCGATCCACGCTTCTGCCGCTTCGACCCCGCCGTGCTGACTTGCAAAGGCACAGACGCCCCCAACTGCCTCACCGCTCCTCAGATTGCCGCATTGAAGAAGATCTACGAGGGCCCCCAAAATCCTCGGACTGGCGAGCAAATCTACCCCGGCTATCCTCCCGGGATCGAAAATGCTCCAGGCAGCACCATCATCACTCCTTCGCGGCAGAGCACGTCCTCCTTCGGCGACACGTACTTCGGGCAGGCCCTGTTCGAGCAAAAGAACTGGGACTTCCGGACGCTGGACTTCGACAAGGACATCGCGTTCTCCGATCGCAAAGGCTCGCCCGTGGTCGACTCCATCAATCCCGATCTCCGCTCGTTCCGAGACCACGGCGGCAAGCTCATTCAATACCATGGCTGGTCTGACGCCCTCATTCCCCCCGGCGGTTCTGTCGTTTACTACGAAAACGTTGAGGCGTTCATGAGCAAGTACCCTGATCCGAGGAGCGACAGTTCGAATCCGGTCGATACCTTCTATCGACTCTTCATGATCCCTGGCATGGGCCACTGCTATGGCGGAGCCGGTCCCACCTCAATCGCTCCAACAGGCAGCGCAGACGCGACCGATCCGCAACACGACTTGATGCTCTCGCTTGAGCAATGGGTCGAGAAAGGCATCGCGCCTGAAATGCTCATCGGATCGGGTAAGACTCCCAATGCCCCCACCAAGACCATGTCCCGCCCCCTCTGCCCTTATCCGAAGATGGCACGCTACAAGGGCAAGGGCGATACCAATGACGCCGCCAGCTTCGAGTGCGCCGCGCCACCAGCCCAACAGTAGACAGTAGCCAAGTTCATGTCTTGCTGTTGAGACCTGGAACTCGGCGAGTCTTCTCCAGTTTCGACTGCTGAGTTTACCCATTTTTTGTGCCCCACAAAAAAACCATACCTGGGACACAAACGGCGCTTAGACTGTGTGCATGTCATTGTAAATTGCGGCAAAGGAGCAGGTTGATCCAAATCTATGCTTACCCGAATTAAAGCGTGTCTTCTCTTGGTCCTGACTGCTGGCCCAAGCCTGTTCGGCGCCGATTTCGCCATGAAGGTGACCGACAAGAATTACCTCGATACTCAAGGGTTTAGCGTATTTCTCTACGACAGCACCTACCATCCCGTTTTCGTTGACCAAAAGAACACGGCTATGGAGATGATTCTTCACGGCCAGCGCATTGCCACGAACGGCGACGTGCGCCTGATGCCAACGCCCGAACAGTGGGACCTGGTAGCGACCCTCAAAGACCGCCAGGCCGATAAGGCGAACGACCGGCTCACCGCCAACCTCGCTTTCCCTACCTTTGATCTCAACTACACCCTGGAAGTCGCAGCGGAACCAGGCGGCGTGAAGGTCAGCATCAATCTCGACAAGCCGCTACCCCAGAAACTGGCCGGACGAGCGGGCTTCAACCTTGAGTTCCTGCCCTCGATCTACATGGGCAAGGCTTACCTGGTGGACGGAACCAAAGCCGGTATCTTCCCGCGAACGCCTAACGATCCGATGGTCAAGGTGTTGCCGCTGGCCGACGAACCGAAGAAGGCTTACTACCTGGAGGACTGGGATAAGGCCAAGGGATACACTCAGCCGCTGCCGTTCGCAGAGGGCAAGAGCATCACCCTGGGGATCGACGACCAACTGGCCCGGGTCAACGTCAAGTCGGATACATCCGACCTCATGCTGTTCGATGGACGAAACCGCGCCCAGAATGGCTGGTTTGTGTTGCGCTCGCTCATTCCTTCGGGAAAGACCACCGGAGCCATCGTATGGCACATCCGGCCGGACGTGATTCCGAACTGGACGCGGCCGCCAATGATCGCACACAGCCAGGTCGGCTATGCGCCGGGCTTCTCCAAGGTGGCTGTGCTCGAGCTAGACCCGAAGTACAACGGCCCAAAGACGGCCAAAGTGATGCGTCTGATGGAGGACGGATCGTACAAGCAGGTGTTCGAAGGCCCGATCACGCCTTCCACGCCGTGGCTGCGCTACACCTATTCGAAGTTCGATTTCACCCCGGTCAAGGACCCCGGCCTTTATGTAATCCAGTACGCGGACCAGCGTACAGCGCCCTTCCCTATCTCCAAAGACGCTTACGCTCACGTCTGGCAGGACAGCCTGGACCATCACATTGCCGAGCAGATGGACCACGTCTCCGTTCGCGAAGGCTACCGCGTGTGGCATGGCGCTTCACACCTTGACGATGCCCGTCTGGCGCCCGTGGTTGGGGAGCAATTCGACGGCTTCAATCAGGCCACGGCAACGGACGGCAAGTACAAGGGCGGCGATCACATTCCCGGAATGAACGTAGGAGGCTGGTACGACGCCGGAGACTTCGACCTGGAAGAGCCCGCGCAACTGAACGTGATTCAGAGTCTGGCCCTGGCGTATCGCGAATTTAACCTCAAGTACGACGAGCTTACCGTGGATGAAACCACACGTCAGGTTGAGATGCACCGTCCCGATGGCGTGCCGGACGCGGTGGAGCAGGTCAAGCATGGCGCACTGCTCATCCTGGCGCAATTCCACAATATCGGCCATGCCATCCGCGGCACGCACGAGCCGGATCTACGCCAATATACGCACCTCGGAGACGGAGCATCGAAGACCGACGGCCTCATCTACGATCCGAAGCTCGGTCTGAATGAAGTGAAGGACGGCTACTCCGGCAGGCCGGACGACCGCTGGATCTTCTCCACGACGAACCCGTCTTACCAATGGAACGGCATCGCGGCGTTGGCCGCAGCGGCCGATGCCCTGAAAGGCTGGGATGACGCATTAGCGAAAGACTGCCTTGATACCGCGATCAAAGCATGGAACGACGAGAAGGCTCACCCAACTCCGAATATGTCGGGCGGCAGCGGAGCGGCTCCAGCGGGCGCTCCCGGAGGTGGCGTGCTGGCTGCCTCTCAGGGCGCAGCCTCTGGCGCTCCGACAGGTTCTGGCACGACTAGCGCACCTCCAAATCCTCGGACCGGCTTTGGCGTCGGACAGGACTGGGCCGCGGCTCTGGAACTGACCATTGCCACGAATGGAGCCGAGCCCTACAAGTCCCGTCTGAAGGAGTTGTTTCCCCAGATGATCACCCCGCAGCAACTGGACTTGCGTGGCTGGACGGCAGTCCGGGCCTTGCCCTATCTGGATGCGAGCGCGAAAGATCAGATGCGGGAGGCGGTGAAGACCTACATGGCCGGTCTGGACAAGCAGTTGGACGCCACCCCGTTCGGCGTTCCCCCGAGCCTGCGCACCTGGGGCGGGTCGGGGGCCGTGGTTGACGTGGCCGTCCGGATGTACTTCCTGCACAAAGCGTTTCCGGATCTTGTGAGCCCCGAATATACGCTTCGTGCCGTCAATTACATTCTCGGCACGCATCCGGTATCCAGCACTTCGTATGTAGCTGGCGTCGGCACGGTCTCCAAGACGAAGACATACAGCAACAACCGCGCCGACAACGCCTACATTCCGGGTGCCGTGATTCCGGGATACATCATCATCAAACCGGATTTTCCGGAGTGCATCGACGACTTCGGATTCCTCTGGTTCGAGGATGAAGCCGTCGTAGCCGGATCGGCAAACTGGGTCGTGGCCGGCAATGCTGCGGACGCGATTACCAAGGAACTAAAGTAGGTCCAGTAATAGAAGCGCCCGGAGCCCCCAGGGGAGCCGGGCGCTTTCTTGTTCTGAGGTATTCAGCTTCTTCTTTCGCCCATTTATTGGGCCGGAGCGACCGTTTGCAAAGAGGCAAGCTCCTGCTTGGCCTGTCTCACAAATATGGCGTCGGGATCGGCATGGACCCAGAGTGTAAGGAAGTGCTGGTAGGCATCGCTTGCGGCAGTGCGGTTGTTTTCTCTTGCAAGAGCGCGGCCGAGCTGGAGCCATGCCAGCGGGTAGAAGCTCGACGTAGGATCTAGTCTTTGATTCGCGATAACGTAGCGGAAGTCTTTTTCGGCAAACGCGGGCTGGCCTGCGGCAAGGTAAGCGAGACCCCGGCGCATAGGCAGGTCGATGCCCTTGGAGTCGAACTGGTGGGTAGGTTCGAGCAGAGTGACAGCATCGTGGGGCTTGCGGTTGGCCATGGCAATCTGGGCATGGATGATGGGCTCCCAGTAAAGCTTCCACAGCGTGCCTTGCGGATGTTCTTTCTCCATCGCCCGAACGCCCGCAGTGGCAGCGGCGATGTCGTTGATCTCAGCGAGACCCACGAGATCCATGCCGCTCTCGGGATCGGGAGGGCTGGCACGCAACATACGCGTGCCTGCTTCGATGTCGCCAGCCTCGATGAGATTGATACCCATGCTTCTCGTATAGGCGTCTGCCTGGCTCCCAAGCCCCTGATTACGCAGGATTTGGGCCGCATGGGCGATCAGCCTGCCCGCATCGCCAAAGCGGCCTTCTCCAACGGCAATACCCGCCTCGCCGATGGTGAACAACGGCGTCTGCGGATGAGCGGCAGCCCAGTCCCTCTGAGTTTTAAGCATGGCCGAATCGTGGAGCATGTAAGCGACCGAGAGACAGCCCGCACGCAGATGGTCGCTGTCGATCCCCTGGTCTATGGCGTGCTGGCACGTAGCGCGCGCCGCTTGCCCATTTCCCGTACTCATCTGAGCGAGTGCAAGATTGAGGTTCAAGCCGGCGTACCTGGGCCGTAACGCCACCGCGTGAGCGGCGGAGATCTCAGCATCAGGATAGTGTCCCAGTTCTTGCTGGGTAAGCGAGAGGCCGTTCCAGGCAATGACTGAGCGGGGATAAAGCTGCGTCCAGGCCTGATAGTTTCTTTCGGATTCAAAGAGGTCCCCAACGACGACCATGTCGTAGTGGGCCGTGATGGTCAGGCGTTCGAGGGCTCCGGCCGAGTCGCGCAGGCTATATGCCTTCTGAATTGCCTCGCGGGCAGAGATCGGATCGCCATTGACGCTGGCGGTGTAAGCCCAGAGATCATTCCAGGCCACCGCGAAGCCTGGATCGTCAGCGACGGCTTGCTTGAGCAGATTGATAGCCTCGGGCAACTTACCCTGCTCAGACATTCGCGAGGACTCGCTATAGGCCTTGAGTGCTTCGAGGGAGGCGGTCGTTGCAGGTGAGAGCCGCGCGCTGAAGCGGGCCACACTATTGCGGGATTCTCCGAGCTTCCGGCGGATACTTTCGGCCAGCCTGTCGATGCTCCGTGGCAATTCCTCGGGTTTGCCTGCCTCCTGCCGGGCGCTGGCGAGGGTAGTGCCATCGACGCAGCTGGTAGCTTCTTCGGTCAGGAGAAAGTGCGTGCCATTGCGGACGACCATACCGTGAAGGACGGCCTGGCTATTGGTCCGTTCGCAAAGATCCCTGGCGGTAACGACCGTGATCGGGTCATCCGGTTTTTGCTTCATCTCGACGAGGGTGGCGTTCACCGTGTCCTTGGGGACGAGGGAGACAAAAGGGCTTTGGGAGAGGTCGATTCGCAGCGCTGCCAGAAGGGCGCGGTCAAGGGTCAAATCGCCAGTGGTCCCGTCCATTCCTGTGACAACTACCTGAACCGGTGGGCCGCCGGTGCGGTCCATCCATCTCTGCCAGCCGAACCAGCCGATTACGCAAACCGCCGCCACGGCGACCAATCCCCCCGCTACCCAATAGAGACGGCGCTTTCCGGATGGAGCGGACAGTAGCGGGTGGCTGACCTCAAGTTCCTGAAAAGACAGCTTCGAGGTGTCCTCTTCCTCCTCTTCGAGGGTAATCCGGGTGATGGACTCGCTCGCACTGATAACCATCTGATTGCCGGGGTTCTGCTGCCCCTCGACCGCAGAGGCTGCGACTGCAAAGCGATACCCACGCCCGGGAACAGTCTCGATAATCTTTGCTCCCGACTCATGCCGGGAGAGCGCCTTGCGAAGCAGGAAGATGTGCTGGGTCAGGTTGCTCTCTTCGACGAACGACTCCGGCCAGAGCGTACGCAGCAATTCGTCCTTCCCCACCACCCGGTCGGCATGATCTGCCAGGTAGAGAAGCAGGTCGAAGGTCTTCCTATTGAGCGGCAGGGGTTCGTTACGCCAGATCAACTGCCATCGGTCGCGATCAATTGCATACTCCTCAAACCTGATCAAACGATTCGGAATAAAGGACATAGGTCGATTGAGCCTTAATTGAGGGGAGATTGAGTCGGGCTTGAGGACGCTATTTCGGCGCCGTGGGAGAACAGGTGTGCCGAGGAAAGCTGACTCGGAATCTCTACGGAATCCAGACGAGCCAAGTATAGCAATGCTGATTCACAGGCTCGGAAACGACATCGCCAGCTCATCGCGCTTCACCGAGGACGCCATGAAAAGAACGAAGCGGCTATCGATTGAGTTCCGCCACCGTGAGATAACCATCACGGCTACGGGCTCGACGCTCCACGTTCAGGACAGCGAACCGGATGCTGCGAACACACCGGCGGTTTGTCCCACCTGCGGTAGTCCCTGGATCACCATCGTTGCTCGGGTAGACGGCGAGGTCCCGGCCAACACCGACCTCATCCACCGCGCGCTCCAGCAATCCGGCCTGCACCTGCAGGTCTCCCCGGCCGGTCAACTACGGATCTGCCAAAGGTCATTTGAAGAACTCAAGGAGAGTCTCTGATGCAACCCTTTTCCCCTAAAAACTGGCCCGTGATCTCCTCTGGGACGCTTCGTCAGCTCCCACGCTTTCTTCTCAAACAAAAATCAGACGTTCCCAGGCTCCTGCAATTTCTTTGCCTGGCAATGTTACTCGTAATGTCTTGCGGAGTCTCGCTGGCCCAACTGGTGCAGGTCAATGGCATCTCGACGGTAGCCGGTAACGGAACCGGCGGGTTTGCAGGCGACGGCGGTGCAGCGACAAGCGCAGAGCTGGCTCAGCCCCATTGCCTGGCGCTCGATAGTGCAGGCAACCTCTACGTCTCAGACTCCGCAAATAACAGGGTTCGCAAGATCAGCGCGAGTACAGGACTTATTACGACCGTGGCCGGTAATGGTACGGCGGGCTTCTCAGGAGACGGTGGGCCGGCGATCAGCGCAGAGCTGAACTCTCCCTACGGTCTGGCTTTCGACAAAGCCGGTAATCTCTACGTCGCGGACTCGTCCAATAATCGGATCCGCATGGTGGCGGCGTCCTCCGGAACTATCACGACCGTTGCAGGCACGGGGACGCACGGATTCTCCGGCGATGGTGGCGCAGCAATCCATGCCGAGATGGGCTCGCCTTTTGGCGTGGCGGTAGATAGCACCGGCAATCTCTACATCGGCGACTTTCAGAACGAGCGGATTCGCGAGGTAACCGCATCTACCGGCATCATCACGACCGTTGCAGGCAATGGAACCTACGGTTATTCGGGCGATGGCGGAGCGGCGACGAGTGCGCGGCTGGCCTCTCCGTATGGAGTAGCTGTCGATAGCATCGGCAACCTTTATATCGCGGACGAGAATAGCAACCATATAAGGCTTGTGACGGCAGCTACGGGAATCATCACCACGATTGCCGGAAACGGAACCCAAGGCGACTCAGGGGATGGTGGACCGGCCACCAGCGCCGAATTGAACCTGCCCGACGAAGTGACCGTGGATAGTTCCAACAACCTGTACATCGTGGATGAAAATGGCCATCGCGTTCGGAAGGTGGCGCTCGGCACCGGAATCATCACGACCGTAGCTGGCACCGGAACACCCGGCCATTCAGGCGACGGTGGAGCGGCAATCAAAGCCGAATTGAATTACCCGAATGGCATGGTGGTGGACCGCGACGGCAATCTCTATATCGCAGACACAGGGAACGCGATCATACGTAAAGTTTCGCCACTTATATTCCCAGCCACCAACGTCGGCAGCAGCAGTGCCCCTCAGAACCTCTTCCTCCAGACGGCGGCCGCCGAGACCATCACCAGCTTCACTGTGCCTGCCTCTCAGGGCAACAAGCAGGAGTATACGATCGGCGCAGTCAGCGGCTGCGCCGTCAATGGCGTGACGTCCAACCCGGCTGGCACGATCTGCACCATTCCCGTCACCTTCAGTCCCGCGTATCCCGGCCAGCGTGCCGTGCCCGTCCAGGCAGTCACCAGTACCGGCAAGATCAATATCGGCCTGAACGGCCAGGGTGTGAGTCCGCTCGTGTCGCTGACTCCTGGAACCATGTCAACGCTGGCCGGTGACGTCGGCAGTTCAAACTGCAATGCCTACACTGGGCCTGCGCTGCTTGGGCCACTGTGCAATCCATCCGCGGGCGCAGTGGATTTCGCGGGTAACGTCTATACCGCGGCGTTCTACAGCAATACCGTCAGCAAAATCGATACGAGTGGCAACATCACCGTGATCGCCGGTACTGGCGCGGGGGGCCTAAGCGGCGTGGGCGGTCCTGCCACCAAAGCAACGTTCGATCGTCCTGCCGACGTTGTTGTCGATCCCGCGGGCAACGTCTATTTCGCAGCCGAGACCGCCCAGCAGGTCTTCAGGATAGATGCCACCACGCAGATACTCACCAGCGTTGCGGGCAATGGAACAGAAGGTTACAGCGGAGACAATGGCCCAGCCACCGAGGCAAGCCTAAACCGGCCGGAAGGTGTCGCTCTCGATTTGCAGGGCAATCTCTATATCGAAGACCAGAACAATAACTTGATTCGCAAGGTAGATACTGCGGGCATCATTACGACGGTTGCGGGTAATCCAGCGACTATCAATCAAGGCTCACCCACCTACAGCGGTGATGGCGGACCGGCTACTCAGGCTAACCTGGCTCTCTGCTGCGGGGGCGTTTATGCGTCTTACGATTCCATCACCGTGGATTCTGCGGGCAATCTGTTCATCGGGGATTCCGGCCACCACGTCGTCCGAGAAGTAACAACGGACGGCATCATTCACACCGTTGCCGGAAACAACGCACTAGGACCCGGCTACAGCGGCGACGGAGGAGCGGCAACCAAAGCGCAATTGAACTGGCCGATGGGCGTCGCAGTGGACCCTGCCGGAGATCTCTATATTGCGGACTTTTCAAATAACCTCATCCGAAAAGTGGATTCTGCCACCCAAACCATCACAACCGTCGCCGGTAATGGCTCGCTGGGCTCTACTGGTGGTGGACTGGCAACGCAGGTAGCTTTGAATGGCCCGCAGAAGGTTGTGTTAGATGGCGAGGGTAATCTCTACGTCGCCGACACCAAGAACAATCTTGTCCGCAAGACAGATATCAGCAACACCACGTTGACCTTCGTAACGCCCACTGCAGTCGCATCGACCGACACCACAGACGGCCCGCTGGGAGTGGCCGTTTCAAACATCGGCAACGCGCCACTGACTCTGCCGCCACCTGCGACCGGGTCAAATGCGAGTGTCTCCAAGGGCTTCACGTTCTTCATCGGCGAGAGCGGGCCGTGCCCCTTTGTGGGTCCATCTTCATCAGCAGGAACGCTGGGACAAGGAAGTAGCTGCGGACTCACGGTGGAGTTCACCCCAACCAGTGTTGGCAGCATCACCGGCTCGCTCGTACTGACGGACAACAATCTGAATGCGGTCAGCCCCTATGCCACACAGACGATCTCGCTGATCGGCACCGGACAGGCCGGCACCAGTACCGGAGCGCTCACCATCGCACCCACAACGCAGACATTTGCCTCAACTGCCGTGGGCAGCACCAGCTCCGCACTTACCTCTATCATCACCAACACCACCAACCAGGCGATTTACCTTAGCAGCCGTTCGTTGACCGATGCGACGGACTTTACTCAGAGCGACAACTGCGGCGGTCTCATCGAGGCCAACACAGGCACCTGCACCGTTACCTTTACCTTCACGCCGCAGAGCGCAGGCGCACTCACCTCCACCTTCTCGATCCATGACCTCGACCATCCTGCATCACCCTTGACCGTAGCCCTCTCCGGAAACGGCACAGGCGTGGCCAGCGCACCCCAGGCGACGCTCACACCTCCATCTGTAGACTTCGGCAGTGTGACGACAGGCACGACAAGCTCCGCGCAAAACTTCACGCTCTCAAATACTGGCACCACATCGCTGGGCATCACATCCATCTCGCTCGGCGGGGCGAATCCGGGCAGCTTCTCCATCGACACAGACAACTGCGCCACCGGAGCGACAGCCCTCGCCAGACCAGCGCATAGCGTGGCTGCCGCACATAGCCGAGCCAACCCAAGAGACATACCCGCACTGCAGTCAGGAACATACTGCCAGCTCTACATTGTCTTCTCGCCCACCAGCGCAGGCTCATCCACGGCAACCCTCACCATCGTCGATCAAGCCGGAACGCAGACCTCGACGTTGACAGGAACGGGCGTCGCAACGGCTCCGCCAGCGACTCCTCAGGCCGCCCTCACCCCCTCCTCTGTGAACTTCAACAGCGTTGCGACCGGCAGCAGCAGCGCAGCCCAGACCTTCACCCTTGCCAACCATGGAAACGCGGCTCTGTCGATCAGCTCCATCTCCCTCGGCGGAGCCAAGTCCTTCGCGGTCGGGTCGAACAACTGCGGAGCGTCTCTTGCCGCGAGCGCTTCCTGCACGATCTCCGTAACGTTTACGCCTTCCGCCGTCGGCTCTGCCACCGCGACGCTAACCATTGCCGACAACGCCCCCGGCTCACCGCAGAGCAGCACACTAACAGGCACGGGCACAGCGTCACCGGCTGCCGCCGATTTCACCGTGACCGCGACCCCAGCCTCCCAAAGCATCACCTCGGGAAGCAGCGCCGCTTACAGCGTAAACGTCGCTTCGACGGGCGGCGCCTTTGCCCAGGCGGTCGCCCTCGCCGCGAGCGGCCTTCCGGCCGGAGCGACGGTCTCCTTTTCGCCCGCTTCAGTCACGCCCGGAGACTCCGCTGCCCAGTCCACCATGACCATCCGGACAGCCTCTCCTCAGATGGCAAGAGGAAACGGCCTTCCACGGTGGCCCTTCACGGCACCAGTCTTCGCAGCCCTGCTGCTGCTCATCCCAGGCAAGAGACTCAGCCTCGGGAAGAAAAGCCGAGGGCTCTTCGCGAGCCTTGCCTGCATCGTTGCCTTGTTCGGCATCGCGGTGTCAACGACAGGCTGCGGTGCCGGCTTCGCGCTGCCGTCGTCCGCCAAAACCTACACCATCACCGTGACCGGAACCAGCGGATCGGACACCCACTCAACCACAGTCACGCTGACCGTGCAGTAAACGAGGACCTATGACCATGCGTTCACTCCTTGCCCTGTCGCTCCTGTCGATCGCCTCCGTCAACCTGATGGCGCAGGCTCAGCCATCCCATGAGATCGCGCTGGATTACACCTACCTCCACACCAATGCGCCGCCGGGAGGATGCGGATGTTTTTCCATGAACGGCGGCAGCGGATCGTATGCCTATCATCTGGGACCTCAGTTCGCCACCGTGTTCGAGGTCGGAGCCGTGCATGCCTCGAAGGTAGATGCCAGCGGTCTCGACCTGACGCTGACGTCGTTTCTGCTGGGGCCCCGCTTCTTCTACCGCAGGCCGCAGGCTCGCTTCGTTCCCTACGCTCAGGTGCTGCTCGGAGCGGTCCGGGCAACCGGAGGACTGGCTCCGGCCAACTCGGGCGGAGCCGCTTCGTCAACGGTCTTCGGCTCGACCCTGGGAGGAGGTGTCGAGTTCAACCTAAACCGAAAAATTACCCTCCGACTCGCCCAGGTCGACTACTTCGTCACAACATTTCCCAATAAAGCAGACAACCACCAAAACAACCTTCGATTTACCGCAGGCGCAGCACTCCACTTCGGAAAAAGGTGACCCCATGACGACGAAAACCTGCATTTCGATGCCCAACAAGCAAGCCGTTCCTGACACGGACAAACAGCCCTCTTCTTCGCACGCAAAGAAGGGGGCTCGCTCGAAGATAGTCCTGGCCTGGACAGTTGTCTTGCTGCCGTTAGCGTGGGGCCTTTACGAAACGGGGCGGCTCGTCGCTCCGCTGGCCCAGGTACTCCTGTCGCACACTCGCTGAACTAGCTTTGCGAGCCCACTTCCGGCAGGAAAACCCGTTCCCACGCAAGGAGTCTTCTACGCCGTCTCAAACTCCGTGCCCCTCAGACAACGGAGCCTTATTCCATCGAGATATTCGAGCGCATAGCGAAAGAATATCGGCACTATGGCAGGACTGAACTCGCACGCTCGAGATCTAATAGCCTGTCTGACGTCTATAGACATCAGACATTCACAAGCCAACTGAAATCATTGAACAACTTGCGGTGACCGTCTGTGCGAACGGAAAAGGCATTGACTCCATTCAAATCAATGCTTCCTTGTCCCTACCCAGGCATGGCCGTCAGCCACAGATCCTCACCGTCACCTGACCACGTTTCACCATCACAAAACCGCGTTCTACGCACCGCAAATTAGAACGAAAACGAGAGTCCCGCCTGCAAGGTCCGCGGAGCCTGGGCGAAGTAAAGCGTCTGCCCATCCGCCGACACAAATGGCCGATACCCCTGCGCCAGCAGGTTGGTCACGTCGATCGTCGCGTCCAGCCCCTGCGGCAGATGGTTCCCCCAGCGCACCGGCTGCCTCACCGTAAAGCTGAGATACCCCTCATCCCTGGGATTTCCATAAGGATTCACCGAAGTCAGCGTCCGCACCGGCTGCCAGCGGTACGAGGCCCGCACCCGCGTCGATCCGATCTTGCCGCGCAGCGCCACCGTGGCCGACTCAGCCGAGCGCGCCTTCATCGCCGCCACCGAACCCTCAAACGTGCTCGCCGCCGCAGAATTGGCCGCCAGCGCCTTACCCATCGTGTACTCCAGCGCGCCCACCAGCCCCGGCATCAGCGTCTCGTCCAGCTCGACGCTCGCACCCGCGCCGCTGTACCCACCGGCCAGCGCCTCGAAGCTCCCATTGGCCGTGTCCACCATCGCGCCCGGCATAGCGTCCAGCCCGGGCGAAGCAAGCGCCGCATCGACCAACCCCGCGCCGACTCCAGCCACATGCGCATTATCCAGCGAGTCATGGTAGACCGTCACCTCCACCGTGCCGCGCCCCATCTTGTGCGCAACCGACAGCTCGTGATGTCTTCCCTGCTCCAGCCGCAGCTTCCCGTTCGCGACGATCGCCACCGGAATGTCGTCGTCCGCGGCGTCCATATCGGCAATCCCTTGTACGTCGCGCGCCGACGCCATCCGGTACTGCACCATCCACGTGCCTGACGGATGAGCCGTCAGCCGCACAAACGGAGCCGCCTGGAAGGCATCGCTCCCGGCATGGACCGCTCGCAGGCTACCGCCCACCTCAAGCTCCGCCATGTCGCCCATCTGGGTCAACTGCGCGCTGCGGATATCGACCGTCTGGACCCCAGCCACCCCACCCGCCACCAACTCAGGATGCGAGGCATAGCGCACAATCGTCCGCGAAGTTCCAAAGCTCGAGCGCCGCTGATATCCGGTCGCGACCTCCGTGGCAGCCCCACGGCTATCCTCGCCAAAGGCCGAGCCTAGCTGCGCCTGCATCAGCAGGTCAGCTCCCGCCGGAAGCTCCCGGTTGGCCTCAAGCGTCGTCCGTACACCGCTATTGCCAAAACCACCGCTGCCGCCCTCGACCGTGGCCCGTGCCTGAATCTGCCCCCGGCGCGGCCCCTCAGCCTCCCCGTCACCGGCGGAGAGCAGCACCGTCTCGCCATCGTCGAGCACTCGCAGAATGGGACGGTTGGCGGTCGAACGCAGCGTCCACTTCCAGTCGTCCGCGGGTTCATCCGGTCTGCGCCGGTCGCTCGGCAGCCAGGAGGTCGTCTCGAAGAGCGTCGCCAGCGTCAGATTGACGACTGTGCGACTTCCTGTCTTAAGCTGAAGATTTTCGCGCGTCGCGGGGATAAACAGGGTCGCGCTGGCCCGCACGCTGTAGCGCCGGGGCAGAAGCTCCGCAAGCGCAATCACATAATGTCCGTTCGGATCGGTAAATGCCTTGCCCACGGTGGCGTTGCCGCTGAGCACCTGGACCAGAGCCCCCATCTGAGCCACGCCCTCCGCATCCCGCACCACGCCCTGCACCGTCGCCCCAGCCACATTCGCCGGGCGGGGAGACTTGGCCTGCGCCTCGCAGGCAGCAAACAGCAACACCGCCAGTATGAAGACCGTCCGGGCGGGTGCGCTGATGCTTACCGGGTTACGTGATACACGTTGCACAGTCCAGATCCCCTGTGCGCCGTCTGGCCTACTCCCAAAAATCACTGTCCTTCCCATACCTGCCGGGAGAGAGAGCGACCTGCGCGGACTGTATCCGAAACCGATCATCGCCTTCTATCTACGTGATCGTGCATCCGGAGTCCGTTTACTCGACCGTAAACGGCGCACTCTCAGCAAACTGCTGCTTCGACACACCGTCGTTCACCTTGATACTCACCCGGTACTTCCCAGGCTGTAGACTTGCCAGCGGCAGGCTCTTCTCGAGCGTTACCTGGTCCGCATTCGGGTTCAGCTTGTTCGTCGTCTCCTGAGCGTCGAGCACCGACTTGTTCGTCGCCAGGTCGAGGATCTGGTACTCGATCGTCGCCCCGTTCTGCTTGTTCTCGCCGATTCCCAGGTTGTACACCTGCATCCAGAAGTTCAGGTTCTGATCGCGATGGAAGAGGATGGGCACCGCGACGCCGGTCGGAACCCGAGGACGAATCCGCGTATTGCCGATGACGAAGTTGCCCGCCCCGATATCCTTCGACGGAACCCGCTCCATCTGGTCCGCCAATATGAGAGACGAGTGGCCCAGCCGATCGTCATCAAACTTCGGCACATTGACGCTGCGCTGATAGGTTCCGATGTGATCCGGATTGTTCACGTCCTTGATGACGATGTCGATCTTGTAGAGGCCCGGCGGCAGCGGCAGCGCCTTCCAGTAGACCGAGACCTTCTTCTGATCCTGCGGCAACAGCTCGCTCGGCGTCTGTAGCGAGACCGTATCCTCAAACGTCTGCAACACACGGTGGTTCAGGTTCGACACGCGGCCGAGGATGTTGACCACCCCCATCGAGACGCCGTCCTTGGTGTTGTAGGTCACGTCCGAGTTGTGAATCTGGAGCGTCAGCGGCACCAGCACGGTGTCGTTGGTCACCTTCACATAGTCCGTGCGCACGTCGAAGAGGAAGGGCTTGCCCGTGAGGATCTTCGACGAGACCATGAAGGCCTCAAGATCCTTGAACTTGATAACAGGGGGAGCCATCAGCTTGGCCATGCGGTCCAGACGGTCGAACTGCTTGGACTGGTTCGACGAGGTGCCCGGCCCGGTTCCCAACTGCTCGAGGCCGCCACCCTGGAAGCGGTCCGCCTTCGAGGTCTGTCCCTGCTCCTCGGCCATCGTCAGACCGGCACCCGGAACCATCTTCAGCGCGTCCTTCTCCGAGCGGTCGATGGTCATGTGATAGTCGCCGCACATGCAGGTATCGACGAACTCGATGTCGACGTTGTCGCCGATGCCTTCGAGGTAACGGTAGTGCCAGATCTCGAACGGGTAGGTGGAGGTATTACCGCCGCCCTCGTCCATGGGGCGGTCGTAGCTGCCGCCGCTGGGGTGCGAGTCGATGCTGTCCGGCTTGCCGAACGAGATGTAGATGTGGCCGCGATCAGTGCGCCAGCCCGCCTTACCCGCGGCGAAGTGCTCGTTGGCGTAGGCGATGCGGGCGTAGTGCTCTTCGCGGTACTCGTTCTCAGGAGAATCGGGATTGGGGTTGCGGCGCAGCCAGAAGTTCTCGATGAACTGGTCGCGCTCCTCGTCGTTCGACAGGTGCTTGAACGATTGCAGCTCCTCGTCGGTGATGATCCAGCGCACGTCCTGGTCGACCCAGGTCTTGTAGGAGCCGTGCAACTCGCCGCGCATCGCCTTCTGCTGGGCGAAGCGCTCCTTGTCGGTCAGCGGACGCTTGGTGGGGTCCGGCTTCTCCGTGATCGGCGCGGCTTTGCTGACTCCGTCCGGCGTCGTCGCGGGCTGCGCATCCTGTGCCCGGAGAGCGCTGGCTCCCACAAAAACAAGGGACAGAGTGACTGCACTGAGAAGCGAACGATACGGGATGGTCATGGCTGATGCAACTCCTGGTAATCATAAAGATTGTAGGCTTAAACAAGGCAACAGACAAACTCATTCGAGCATCTTCCCTGCGTCATACATAGGACGGATCGCGGGATCGATTCGGTATCCGAGAACACCAAGTCCCGCGATGTGCCGATAACATCTATAAAGAGATAACTGTACCGGAGAGAAGTCATATGGCCGCCGAAATTGAAGTCGATCCAGACGCCGTTCACAACGAAGAGCCCCACGAAGGCGAGGTCATCGTCACCAGCAACCTGTGGAAGACGTACACCATGGGCGAGCAGAAGGTGAACGCGCTGCGCGGCGTCAATCTGCGGATCCGCCATAACGAGTATGTCGCCATCATGGGGCCGTCGGGATCGGGCAAATCGACGCTGATGAACCTGATCGGCTGCCTGGACTCGCCGACGCAGGGGCGCTACTGGCTCAACGGGCACGACGTCTCCAAGCTGGATGACGACCAGCTCGCCCGCATCCGCAACAAGGAGATCGGCTTCGTCTTCCAGACCTTCAACCTGCTGCCCCGCGCCACCAGCCTGCGCAATGTGGAGCTGCCGCTGATCTACAACGGCACGCCCGCCGCCGAGCGCGAGGCCAGGGCCAAGGCGATTCTCGAATCCGTCAACCTGGGCACGCGCATGATGCACAAACCAAACGAGCTATCGGGTGGGCAGAGGCAGCGTGTGGCTATCGCCAGAGCGCTGGTAAATGGCCCGTCCATCATCCTGGCCGATGAACCTACCGGGAATCTCGACTCGCGCACCGGAGATGAGATTATGGCGCTCTTCGACGATCTCCACGCCAAGGGGAACACCGTTGTGCTGGTTACGCATGAGCCGGATATCGCCGAGTATGCCCACCGCGTCATTACCATTCGCGATGGCGTCGTGGCCAGCGATAGGATCTCGACACGCGACCGCAGCCATATTGAGGCGCGGTTAGCCAGCGCGCCGCCGCATGCGGATTCCTAAGAATCAGGAGATGGTCCTCCCGTGGGTCGGCAAGAAAGATGCTCGCTGCCGACCAGCGGGAGGCCATGCTGTTTATTTCCCCGTGCAGCCCCGAGAACGGTACGAAGTACCTATTCGACGTCAGCTACTTTGCCCTGCTTGAAGGTGATCTTCATGTCCGGGTAAACATAGACCGTCTTCGGGCCGAGGTTCAGGATCTTCGACGGCTGGCCCATTGCACCGACCACCTGGGCCGTGGTCTGGCCCAGAGCAATCGAGACCGGAGCCGCAGGCGCTGCGGGTGCCGGTGCAGCCATCGGGGCGGCTGCCGGTCCGGCGCCGTCCGGAGGCAGCGTGCCCGCCACCTCTTGCTCCGCGCCCGCTGCTTGCTGATCCTGCTGCGCCAGTTCCTGCGCTCCGCCCGGCTCCGGCGGAGGAGCGTTCTCGGCCACCAGAGCCGTTACCGGCGGCCCCAGCGCCGACGCCGGAGCTGCCGGTAGACCACCCTTGCCCTGCTTGGCCTGCAACTCCTCCAGGCCCTGATCGACCGTCTCGCGCATATGGTTCTGCATGTCCTGCAGATCCTCGAAGCTCACCGAGACCACCGAGCGGTTGCGGCACTCGACTCCGCCCTTGCTCGAAAGCACCGTCAGGCTCGCCGCCGTGGCATCGGCCGGGGGCGGAGCGGTCAACTGCAGCACGTCGCCGTCGGTCACCGCGCACTCCTGCCCCGAGGCGTCAGTCAGGTCCATCTCCTTGCCCGCGACGAAGACGTGCGGCTGGCCGTCGCTCAGCAGGCGCGCGATGCTGCTCGAGGCCGCCTCCCCCTCCTGATGCTGCGCATTGGCCTGGGCTTCGGCATTCTCGAGCGAGACTTGCCGCTTGACCTCCTCGGCAACCAGAGCCTTGGTCTCGGGCGTCAGCGGCGCGGGCGGAGCAGAGCCAGCCGCGTCAGCCTGGCCCTGATCCGCGACGTGCGCGTCGTAGGAGTCCTGCAAGGAAGTGGCGATCAGATAGTCCGTCAGCCACAGCGAAGGCGCGGCATAGACCGGATACGGCGTGAAGTAGGCCCCATAGTAGCCGTACCACGGAGCCGCTCCCCAGCCCCACGAGTAGGCCACCGGAACCGCCCAGGGGTTGTAAGCCCAGCCATAGAAGCCGACACCGTAGTAGTGGACCGGCGCGTAGACGTCCAGGTACACGCCGCGATATCCGTAGTGGTTGTAGAAGCGGTTGTAGGCGCGGCCGTGATAGTAGTAGCTGCGCCGCGCGTACTCGTGCCCGTGGAACATATAGGGGTGCGCGATGTACCCGCCGCGGCCCCGCTCGTAGACCAGCCGCGAGTGGTCCGCGCGCTCCACCGAGATGCGCCGCCCGCCCGCCAGGTTATGGTGAATGTCCATTCCCCGGCGCGCGTCGTGGACGTCCATCGGATGCCCGTTGGCGCGCGTGCGCATCACGTTGCCGTTGGCTCCCACGCGGTCGTGCGAGCCCACCGGACCCGCGTGGGCCAGGCTGCCGTGCGCTCCCGCAACGCCGCCGCCGGGATGGCCCGCCATCGCACCGCCGGGACGCGCTCCCATGCTGGTAGTCGTGGTGTGCGCGGTGGTCGTGGTGGTCATACCGTGGGCGCTGGTCGTCGTGGTCGTGGTCCGGCTGGTGGTGGTCGTCGCGCCGGGATGCGCCGCGCCTCCGGCGGCAGGGTGCGCCGCTCCCGCAGCGGCCGGATGGGCCGCCGGAGCAGCGGGATGGGCTGCGGGCTTCGCGGGAGCGGACTTCTTCTGCCCCGCCGCAGAGCTTATGCCAAAGGCGAGAGATCCGGTGAGAAGCAGCGAGGCACAGAGAACACGGCGAGTGTGTGGGCGGCGCAGAGGCATGACCTACTCCTGGGTTACTCCTGAATCTGGGTTACTCCTGAATTGCTCTTGATGACTCTTGGGGACGAGTGCAAAGAATTGCAGAGACAACAAACACCAGCCACCTGGCCCGGTCTTTCTCTATCGAGAACCCATCAGCCGTACTACTGAACGTCCGTGACCTTGCCCTTGACGAAGGTGACCTTCATGTCCGGGTAGTAGTCGATCTCCTTGGTGCTCAGGTTGACGATCTTGGTCGGCGGGCCGAACATCGCCGCCACCTGATCCTTGGTCTGTCCCAGCGAGATTGACTTCGGCGCGGCGGGCGGGGCATCGGCTGGAGGCGGCGGAGGCGCGATATCGGCCATCTTCGCCGGAGGAGGCGCGCTGGGCGCAGCAGGCTGAGCCGCCCCGGAGCCCTGAGCGTTATCCACCGGCTCCGCCTTCACGGTCTGCGAGATCATCGCCATCACCGCGTCGGGCGGCGGAATGGTGCCCTTGGGAAAGGGATACTTCACAAAGACCTTATAGCGAATGTCGTTCATCGGGTCGGAGATAAACTCCAGCACCGCGCCGTCATCGCGGACGTTGACACCGATGAGCCAGAACTTCTCACCCGCCACAAAGGTCCGGCTCGTCGTATTCGGAGTCCCGGTTGCGTGGAAGTTCATCAGCTTGGAGAAGCCGCTGGCCTTGAACTTGCCGTCCTCGTAGGTCACGTTGCCCGGCGCTGCCGCGGCTACGCTGTACATCGTCAGGTTGTCCTTCAGAAGGTCGATCACCGCTCCGGGCGTGACGATATCCTTATGGTCGGCGCTCGGCTTCGTCAGGGGATAGCTATTCTCAATTGCCTGCTGAATCGGCAGCTTCGTCTGGCCGATAACGAAGGGGGAGGCCATGAGCAAGAGAGAGAAGGAGAGAGTCCGGACGCAACGCATTACAACCTCACCATGAGAGTGGAATGTCAACAGTGGAACGTCAACTGCTGGAGTAGCTAAAATCCTTTGATTCCTAAACCATCCAATCATGCCACAAACCACTACGCGCTGCGTCAAAGACACATCCGTTAAACGATGAAAAATTACAGGGACGCGCAGTGCTAAAACAGTACTTACCGAAGACATCCGGCTCCGCACCAGACTGTGAGCCAGTCTAAACCTTTCTCATCATCCAGAAACCCTTTTGATTCATCATCCACAGAACAGCAGCCAATGCTGCTGCGTAACACCGAGGCTGCATCTAAACTCCAAGTATGGTCAAGCCGTTCGCACGCGTGATGATTCTGCTTCTGCTCCTCCCCCTTGGGCGCGCCGCCGCCCAGGCACGGTTTGACCTCGCTGGTCCCAAAATCGATATCCGCGTCACCCGCAAGGGTGCCTCTCTGCCCATCGCGCGGGTTCCCAATCTCCAGCCCGGCGATCAGATCTGGCTCCACCCGGACCTGCCTCCAACCCAGTCGGTTCACTATCTGCTCATAGCCGTCTTTCTGCGCGGCACCACCAATCCTCCGCCCGAGCACTGGTTCACCCGCATCGAGACCTGGAACAAGAAGGTGCGGCAGGAGGGCGTCACCATCACCGTGCCGCAGGAGGCCCAGCAGGCCGTGCTCTTCCTGGCCCCCGAGACCGGCGGCGACTACAGCACCCTGCGCTCGGCCGTCACCGGACGGCCCGGCATCTTCGTGCGCGCCACGCAAGACCTGAACGAGGCCGGATTCGAGCAGGCGCGTATCGAGAAGTACATCTCGGAGATGGAGAAGGTACCGCCGGGAGACCCCGACTCGCTGCAGCGGCACTCCAACCTGCTGGCCCGCACGCTGAACCTGAAGCCCAACCCCGACTGCTTCAAGCGGCCAGTAGACCAGCAGTACAACTGCCTGACTCAGACCGGCACCCAGACCCTGCTCGACGACGGGCACGGCCAGACCATCGTCGCCGCACTCTCGAATGGGCCGGGGTCGGACTTTATCAATCAGGCCGCCTACACCGGGGCCGCGGGGGGCGGGCTCTACTCGGCCTACGTCGGAGCCATCGTGGACCTGGTACGCCTGACCAGCACGCTGCACACGGCTCAGTACCAGTACATCCCGGCTATCGCCTTTCCCAATGAAGAGAGCCTGAACCTGCGGCTCAACACACCGCCCTCCTTCCATAACCCCAAGTCAGTGCTGGTTATCGGGTTGCCCGCAGTGCTGGCCAGCCCGCCGCCGCCGTTGCGCACGGCCGATCCGGATCACGTCTCCTGCCTGTTGCAGCCCAGGGTCTCCATCCCGGTCGAGGGAGCACCGCTGGTCTTCTCGACCGCACTGGCGCACGATCTCGTCCTGCACCTGAGCGCCCGCGTCCCCGGCCCCGACGGCAAGCCCGGCCCCCAGGACCTGCCGCTCATCCCGGACTCCTACCACGGCGGACTGACCATCGCCCCTGATGCCTCTCCGCGAAAGGAGCTGGCGGCTCCGGCTACAACTACGGCCTCGGCTCCCCCCGACGCCCCCATCCTCAAGCCCGGCGAGCAGCTCACCGGCATCATCAAGGGCATGTGGGGCTTCGACCCCTTCACCGGCCCCACCGTCCCGCTGCAGGGCCTGCCCGGCTCAGGCTGGCGCATCGCCACCAACGCCGCCACGCCCACCGTCCTTATCGCGGGCCAGCCTAACCACCTGCAGCTCATCAGCTCCGGCACTGCCTGCATCCAGGGGATCACGCTTGAGCCCGCCGGCCTGAAGACAGAGTGGAAGCTGGCCCCGAACCCGAGAGGGCTCCCGACAGCCAGCCCAAACCCGACCAGCCCGTCGAGCTGACTCTCAACCTGCCCCATGCCGAGAGCCCCGGCACCATTCAACTGGCCATCCAGCAGTTCGGCCAACCCAAACCCGACCAGCTCGGCACCAAAACCTTCTCCGAGCCCGCCCGTATCGAGGCGCTAGCGCTGCACGAGGGCGACCACACCCTGACCCTGACCGGCACCAGCCTCGAAGAGGTCAAGCAGGTCACCGTTAGCGGCCTGGCCTACATGCCCGACCCCGGCGGCACCGACAAATCGGTCACCCTCTCGATCGCCAAGGACGCCAAGCCACTCGTCGTCAAGAGCGGCGACCACTTCGTCGCCAAGGTCGAGCTGACCGACGGGCGCACTCTTGACGCACCCTCGACCGTGCTGATTCCGCGCCCGTCGGTCACGCTGATCAGCAAGCGGATTGTCCAGCCGCCGCCGCCGACTGGCTCCCCTGCTCCGCCACCGTCGCCCATTGCACTCAGCGACTCGGACGACCTGCCGCTGGGGGCACAGATCGTCTTCTTCGTGAAATCGGAGCAGAAGTTTCCGCGCAGCCAGCAGATCGAGGTCGCCTCGGTGGACGACTCGCTGCACACGACGCTCTCGATCGCCGCCGGATCGCTCATCCTGCAGGACTCGCACACCGTCCTGGCCCGGCTGGATCCGCTCAAGACCTTCGGGACCTCGGCCTTCGGGCCGCTGCACCTGCGCGCCGTGGCCTCCGATGGGACGCCCGGCGAGTGGCTGCCGCTGGCGACGCTGGTGCGGCTCCCGACACTGACTGGCCTGCGCTGCCCCAGCGACGTCGCACGCCCCTGCCAGCTCGACGGCACCGATCTTTACCTGATCGACTCGATCGCGACCGACACCGACTTTACCGCGCCCACCACCATTCCGGAGGGGTTTGTGGATACCACGCTGCTCATCCCACGACCGCTCGGGGCCAGCTTCTACCTGAAGCTGCGCGACGACCCCGCCACCGTCCACGGGACCAGCCTGCCTATTACGCCTGAGACTCTGGCCACGCCGGGGGCGGCAAAGCCCGGGGTAAGGCCAAGTTCTGCCTCGACGGCTCCGCCACATCATCCCAGCGAGTAGTGCTGAAGGTGTCGGGGCCTTCGCCTCGACACCTTCAGATCACACCCCTCTTGGTGATTAGTTCCGATCCGATAGACGCCAAACAAGTTCTGACTGAACCATGTGGCCTACTTGGGGAGCACCACACCCGCTGACCAAGGCGGCACGATGCCGTTCATGCGCGCGTAAGCAATCAGCTGGCCCATGTGCTCGTTATCGTGACAGATGATCCGCAGGTACATCCCGTCTACGTTCACGGTTTTGCCATATATCTTCACTTTGCGCTGTAGATCTCCAGGCTTAAGTTGGGCTCGCGCCGTCTTGACCGCTTCAAGAGACCGCCTCAGGTAGGACACCACGTCCGGCTTGGACACGATCCTTTTCTCCACATCGTTCGACTCAAGTTCGGGTGGCATCTTCGGCCCGGTTACGCTGAGGAGGTAGTAGTTCGATTGGGCAATGTGCATGAGCACTTCGCTCACCGACCGCACTCCCGGCTCCGGCCGCCAACCATACTTGTCAGCCGGAATCGCCTCCGCGATCGAGACCAGAAGGCGTGAGGCGTACCGCCATTCCCCGTCGTAGCCTTCCCAGATTCCCTCGTTGGCAGCCGCCTCCGCAGGGCTTTGGGCGTGTAGCGTGTAGGTGCCTAGAAGAAGAGCGGCGAAGAGCAGTCTCCGGAACATGCCCACACTCTAGCAGGCTATCTGGCAACTGTAGATTCAAACTGATTCATTACTTAGAAATAACGACAAAAGCAGATTCCTCCGCTTTGCTTCTGAATGACGACTAAAAGAACAAACAAAAACGCCCTTGCGCCGGGGGGGGCGGCACTTCGTGCGGTCTTGGACGCTTCGCGTAAAAAAGCAAATGCCCCCTGTCTCGACTTTGAGACAGGGGGCATTTGGGCTTTTAGAGAGACCTAGCCGAGGTCTTCGCCCCGCTCCATCGCCTGCACCTTGCTGTGCTTCACGCTGTACGTAAAGTAGATCAGCAGCCCCAGAATCAGCCATCCGATCACCACTTCCTTCGTCAGCGTCGGCAGCGTCCACACCAGGTATAGCGCGCTGACGATGCCCAGGATCGGCACCAGAGGCACCAGAGGCGTCTTGAACGGACGAGGCAGCTCCGGGCTGCGGCGGCGCAGAATCCAGACACCGGCACAGACGATGGCAAACGCCAGCAGTGTGCCCATGTTCACCAGCTCGCTCAGCCGGTCGATCGGCAGAACCGCAGGCATGAACGCCACAATCGCGCCCACCACGATGTTCGAGATCCACGGCGTGCGGAACTTCGGGTGGATCGCCCCAGCCCACTTCCACAGCAGGCCGTCGCGCGACATGGAGAAGAACACCCGCGACTGGCCCAGAAGCATCACCAGCATCACGGTGCCCAGGCCGAAGACTGCGCCGATCTTCACCAGGATGGAGCCCCAACGCACGCCCGTCACGTCGATTCCGACCGCAACCGGATCGGCCACGTTCAGCGCGCGGTAGTTCACCAAGCCGGTCAGAACGCCCGAGACCAGGATATACAGGACGGTGCAGATGACCAGCGAGCCGAGGATGCCGATGGGCATATCCCGCTGCGGATTCTTGGCCTCCTGAGCCGCGGTCGAGACCGCATCGAAGCCGATGTACGCGAAGAAGATGGAAGCCGCACCCGCCGTGATACCGCCGAAGCCGAAGTTGCCATGCCCGTCAGAGGGCGGAATGAAGGGCGTCCAGTTCGCATGGGCGTGGGCCGGGTTGTGCAAGATGTAGCCGATGCCCAGGAACAGGAAGATCCCGACCACCGCCAGCTTCACAAGAACGATCACCGTATTCAGGTTGGCCGACTCCTCGATGCCGCGCACCAGCACCGCCGTCACGACGGCGATGGCCAGGAAAGCCACCAGGTTGAAGATTCCGGCAGCATGCGGCAGGCTCGACGGGTCTACGCCTGTGGGTAGCGCGGCCAGTTGCATCCAGCGGTCGTGGTACTGGTAGAGCACCGTGCCCGGCGTCGTCGTCAGTTGCGGCGGAATGTGGATGTGGAAGTCCTGCAACAGGCCGACGAAGTAGCCGCTCCAACCCGAGGCCACGGTGGCCGCGCCGAAGGCGTACTCCAGCACCAGGTCCCAGCCGATGATCCAGGCCACGAACTCGCCCAGCGTCGCGTACCCGTAGGTGTAGGCCGAACCGGCGATGGGAATCAGCGAGGCGAACTCCGCGTAGCAAAGCCCGGCGAAGGCGCAGGTGATGCCCGCGAAGATAAAGCTCACCATTACCGCAGGACCGGCGTGCTTGGCCGCAGCCTGCCCCGTCAGTACAAAGATTCCCGCACCAATAATTGCGCCGATTCCGAGGGTGATCAGGTTCAGGGGGCCAAGCGAACGCTTCAGGCTCGCCTCCCCCTCGTTCTTCGCCTCGTTCAGCAGCTTTGACATTGGCTTAATCGCCAGCAGATTCGCCATCTAACGCAATTCTCCATCTTCCAAAGTCTTGTACAGCAAATCAGGCCCGCAGTGCAGACGCACGGCCAGAACTCTTCCACACCAGGTACACCGGCACTCCCAGCAGCACCAGGATCAGCCCCGGCCACGTGTATTGAGGTTTGTAACGCAAGAGTACAACAGAAATCCAACTCGCCATCACGATATAAAGCGCGGGAAGCACCGGATAGCCGAATGCCTTGTAGGGTCGAGCCATCTCGGGACGCGTCCGGCGAAGCACAAACAGCCCCAGAATCGTCAGGATGTAGAAGATCAGGACTGCGAAGATGACGTAATCGAGCAGATCACCATAGCTTCCGCTCAGGCAGAGCAGGCAGGTCCACGCCCACTGCACCCAGAGCGAGTTGACCGGCACGCCGGAGCGCTCGCTGAGCCGACCGACGGCCTTGAAGAAGAGGCCGTCCTGGCTCATCGCGTAGTAGACCCGCGCCCCGGCGAGCAGCATCCCGTTCACGCAGCCGAAGGTCGAGATGAGGATCGCGCCCGCCATCAGCTTGGCTCCGTAGCCCGCAAACGCCGCCTCCATCACCGCCGTCGCCACACGGTCCTCGGCTGCGTGCTGGATCGCGGGGAGCGGCAGAACGCTCAGGTAGACGAAGTTACAGAGTACGTAGAGCAGCAGCACCACGCCGGTCCCGATGGCCAGCGAGAGCGGCAGATTTCGGCGGGGATTGCGAATCTCCCCCGCCGTGAAGGTTACGTTGTTCCACGCGTCGGACGAGAACAGCGAACCCACCTGTACCACCGCGACCACGGTCAGCACGCCCACCATCGTCGTCGGCCCGTTGGCCCCGACCGTTACCGCGTGGCTCGTATGCCAGCCAGAACTCGCCCAGAACTGGTGCCAGCCCGCGCCGAAGTTCGCCGCGATGGCCGCCGTGTTCCGCGCCAGCACTCCGACCAGAACCACCGCCATCAGTGCCAGCACCTTGGCCGAGGTGAAGACGTTCTGCACCGCCGCGCCCAGCTTCACACCTAGCGTGTTCAGCACTGTCAGCAGCGTGATGATCGCGATTGCGGCGAGGTTTGCCGTGTTCAAGCCGATGTTTCCGTTGCCGATGTGCCAGATCCAGTTGCTCTTGCTGATGGACGGGAAGAAGACGCCGAGAAACTTGCCGAATGCCACTCCTACTGCGGCGATGGTCCCGGTCTGGATCACCAGGAAGAGCGTCCAGCCGTAGAGAAATCCCCAGATCGGCCCCAGCGCCTCGCGCAGGTAGACGTACTGGCCACCGGCTTTGGGCATCATCGCCGCCAACTCGCCGTAGCTCAGCGCGCCGATGATCGTCATGGCCGCCGTGACCAGCCACGCCGCAATCAGCAGCGCCGGAGAGCCCAGCACCCGCGACATATCTGCCGAGACGATAAAGATTCCCGAGCCGATCATCGAGCCCATCACGATGGCCGTGGCCGAGAAGAGACCCATCCCTTCTACGAACTTTGGCGCGCCGCTGCCCTGCTGGGCGGAGGGCGACAAAGTCGGGGGATCGGCTGGAGCTATGGTCTTCACGTTCGTCAGTTCTACCGGAAAAGATCGAGAAAGTCTCGCGCCGCCTTGCCTGGCCGCTCGCCCGGAGGTACCAGGCCCGAGATGACCGCTACCGCGTCCGCACCCGCCTCGATAACGCTCCGCGCGTTCGCCCGGGTGATGCCGCCGATGGCTACCAGAGGCTTCTGGGTCAGGTCGCGAGCGCGCTTTACCGCGTCGAGACCCACCACGGGAGCCGCATCCCGCTTGGTTCCGGTGGCGAAGACCGGGCCGATGGCGACGTAATCGGCCACGCCCTGCTCGGCCTCCCACACCTCTTCCATCGTGTGCGTCGAGACACCGATCACGCGGCCATCTCCGGCGACGATCCGGGCGTCCGCCGCTGCCATGTCGTCCTGACCGACGTGGACGCCGTCCCAACCGGCGAGAAGCATCACGTCCAGGCGGTCGTTCACGATGAGGGTGGCATCGCTGCCCTCAAAGACCGAGCCGATCTCCTCGGCGCGGAAGAGTGCGACCTCATCGTCGGCGGCCTTGTCGCGATACTGCAACAGGGTAACCCCGGCTTCGCGCATCTCCTCGGCGAAGCCGCGCAAGGTTACTCCGCGGGCAGCCAGCGTTTCGTAATCCGCAATCGCATAAAGCCCATGCACCATCAGCAGTTGCCTCTCACGCGAAGCGTCCAGTACCGCACGAAGTGCCGCCCGCCCGGCGCGAGGGCGCTGTTGCTTTTGCTTCTATTTCTGGCGTTCAAAGAAGCGTTCCATGAACTTCGTATCGAACGAACCGGAGCGGAACTCCTCATCGGCGAAGATCTTCTGGTGCAGCGGAATCGTCGTGTGAATTCCCTGCACAACGAACTGGCTGAGCGCCCGCTGCATCTTGTTCATGGCCTCCTCGCGGTCCTTGCCGTGGCAGATCAGCTTGGCGATCATCGAGTCGTAGTACGGCGGCACCACGCCCTCGGAGTACTGGGCCGTGTCCACGCGGACGCCGTTTCCTCCGGGAATATTGAACGCCGTGATCTTGCCCGCGCTCGGCGTGAACTTCTCCGGGTGCTCAGCGTTGATGCGGCACTCGATGGCGTGCCCGCGAATTGTAACCGGTTCGGTGATAATATCGCTGAGCTTCTCACCCGCGGCAATCCTGAGCTGCGCCTTCACCAGGTCGATTCCTGTAACCATCTCGGTTACACAATGCTCGACCTGGATACGGGTGTTCATCTCGATGAAGTAGATCTTGCCATCCTCGTCCATCAGGAACTCGATGGTTCCGGCGTTCCAGTAGCCGATGTCCTTGAGAGACCGCTCGATCGTCTTGCCCAGTTCGGCGCGCAGCTTCGGGCTTACCTGGAGCGACGGGGCCTCCTCGATCAGCTTCTGGTGGCGGCGCTGGATCGAGCACTCTCGCTCGCCCAGGCTCATCACGTTGCCGTGTTCATCGGCCAGCACCTGAAACTCGATGTGCCGAGGCCGCTCGATGAACTTCTCCATGTACAGATCGCCGTTGCCGAACGAATTCACCGCCTCGGTCGACGCCTGATCGAAGAGGGCCGGAAGTTCCTCGGCGCTGCGGCAGATTCTCATTCCCTTGCCGCCGCCGCCCGCCACCGCCTTCAGGATGACCGGGTAGCCGACACTCTTGGCCCATGCCAGCGCCTCGTCCTTGCCCTCGATGATGCCGTCCGACCCGGGAAGAATCGGCACCTTGGCCTTCTTCATGGTCTGGCGCGCGGTGGACTTCTCGCCCATCATCCGGGTTACTTCGGGGGGCGGTCCGATGAACTTGATGTTGCTCGCACGGCAGACCTCGGCGAAGTTGGCGTTCTCGCTCAGCAGGCCATAGCCGGGGTGGATCGCATCGACGTCGGCGATCTCGGCAGCCGAGATGACCGCGGGGACGTTCAGGTAGCTCTCCGACGAGCGCGGAGGCCCGATGCAGATGGCCTCATCGGCGAAGCGCACGTGTAGCGAGTTCCGGTCGGCCTCGCTGTAAACGGCCACCGTCCGGATACCCATCTCCTTGCACGCGCTGATGACCCGTAGCGCGATCTCGCCCCGATTTGCAATCAATACCTTACGAAACATATTTCAACCTTCCGTCCCATCACTGGCTCGCCGCTTCCAAGGACAAAGCAAACGAGGAAAAAGGGATAAAAGAGATCAAAGCGGATCAAACAAAGACAGAACGAAAGGCCCGAACCGGCACTCACTCCACCAGATGCCGCACTGGCCTGGGCCTTATCCCTCTTATCCTTTTTATCCCTTTTTCCCCGTTCCGCCTTGCTCTTCGTCTATCGAGCTTTGATCTCAAACAACGGCTGGCCATACTCGACCGGCTGCCCACTCGATACGATGCGCGCGATGACCTCGCCCGCAATGTCCGATTCGATCTCGTTCATCAGCTTCATCGCCTCGACGATGCACAGTACCTGGCCAACCTCGACCTGGTCCCCCACCTTGACGAACGCCGGAGCACCGGGCGAAGGCGACTCGTAGAACGTGCCCACGATCGGCGACTTGACCTCGTGGTTCGACGACACGGGCGCAGCCGCCGGGGCCGCAGCGGCCACAGGCGCAGCGGCAGCAACAGGTGCCGAGGGGGTGGAGGCCATCAGGCGCGCCAACTGCGCCATATCCACGCCGGCGGGAGCCGCAGCCGGGTCCGCGGCAAACTTGATCCGCACCTTCAGGTCGGCGCGCTCCATGTCAAACTCGGCGATCTCGTTGGCCTTCAAAAATTCGACCAGCTCGCGAAGTTCCTTCAACTCTTTATCTTCCATCTCACTCTTCCTGATCTTCCTGAGGCCGCTCGATGCGGCTCACGTCAGTCTAACTGCTGCCGATCAATTCCGCTTTTTATAACTCGATCCAGGCCTTGGTCGAGGGTGTCAGAATCTCGCACCCCTCGGCCGTGACCAGCACCGTGTCTTCAATCCGAACGCCGAACTGGCCCGGCATATACACGCCGGGTTCAATTGTAATCACCATTCCGGCCTTAAGGGTCTGGGTTTGCTTCGCCGCCACCCTGGGGCCTTCGTGAATCTCCAACCCGACGCCGTGGCCGGTGGAGTGGGTAAAGTACTGGTCGAGCTTCCGCTCCCGCAGTACTGCGCGGGCGGCCTCGTCCACGTCGCCCGCCTGGACACCGGCCTTCACCGCCGCCACGCCCGCCATCTGCGCGTCTAGAACGGCCTCATAGACCTCGCGCTCGCCGGGGCGGGCCTTGCCCATGTGTACCGTCCGGGTCATGTCGGAGCAGTAGCCGTCCAGCACCACGCCGAAGTCCAGCGTGCAGAATCCCCGGCGCGGCAGTTTGGCCCCGGTCGCTCTGCCGTGGGGCAAGGCAGACCGCTCGCCGCTGGCCACGATGGTGTCGAACGACATCCGCTCGGCCCCGGCCATGCGCGCCGTGAACTCGAGCGCCAGCGCCGCCTCGATCTCCGTCGCGCCCGGCACCATGTGCTCGAAGACGTTGTCGAAGAGCCAGCAGCCCAGCCCGGCCGCGTCCCGCATCTTGTCGATCTCGATTTCATCCTTAATCTCGCGCAGCCCGGCCACCAGCGGGGCCACCGGCACCAGCAGGCTCTTGCGCAGCTTTGCGGGCAGCGCCGCCTTCAGCGACTCCAGCGCCGCCACAGACGTCTGGGTCGAGTCGAAGCCGCATGTGGCCACGCCCTCGGCGACCACCGCGTCAACCGCCGCAGCCAGCACCGGCTTCTGGGCGATGACGACCTTCGCGCCGTCCACCTCTGCCGCCGCCTGCGCGATGTACCGGCCATCGGTAAACAGAGTCGCCCGCGTTCCAACCACCAACAGCGCCGCGTTCGATCCCGTGAACCCACAGAGGTAGCGCACGTCGGGCAGATGCGTGATCAGCATGGCCTCCACGCCAGCCGAGGCCATCCGCGTCCGCAGCTTTCTTCTTCTTACACTTGAACTCATTTCACCATCTTACCTAAGTCTCCCCGCCGCCCTTCCCGGCTATCATGGTCTATGCAAGGTGATCCATTGACGGAGCAGGACTCTACGCCAGAATCATTCGATTCCCAGCCCCCTCATGGGTTCTGGACGCGGCGGCGTTTCCTGCTCGCCTCGGGCCTATCCGCCGCGGGGTTTGCGCTCTACTCCGGCCAGATCGCCCGCCATGAGATCGACCTTACCCATATCACTGTCCCCATCCGCGACCTGCCGCACGCCTTTGACGGGTTTCGGATCGCGCAGATCAGCGATCTTCATCTTGAGGAGTTCACCGAGGAGTACTTTCTGCGCCATGTCGTCGAGCGGGTCAACGCGCTGGCACCGGACCTGGTGCTGGTCACCGGCGACTTCATCAGCGACGGTCCCCGGTCAGTCTCCTACTCTCTCAAAGCCGCTGTCCGCTGCGGCGAGATCCTCCACGGGCTTACGTGCCCGCTCCGCTTCGGCTGCCTGGGCAATCACGACGCCAGCGTCGGCTCACAGGGGGTCATCGAGCGCATACGGCCCAGCGGGCTCAGGGTGCTGGTCAACGAGCACATCCCCATCGAGCGGCAGGGGCAGCGGCTCTGGCTCGCCGCGCTGGACGACCTGGGCCACGGCAACCCCTCGGCGGATCTCGCCGTGCCCGAGAGGCCGGACGGGCCGGTCATCCTGATGGCGCACGAGCCTGACTACGCCGTTGGCCGGTACAAGAAATGGCACCGCGAGCCGGTTGACCTGATCCTCTCCGGCCACTCGCACGGGGGGCAGGTCCGGCTGCCTGGGGGGCGGCCCCTGACCCTGCCGCCGGGCGCGTCGAAGTACTACGACGGGCTCTACCAGGTCGGCCCCACTCAGCTTTATGTCAATCGCGGCATCGGGACCGTGGGCGTGCCCTTCCGGCTGAACTGCCCGCCGGAGATTACCCTGCATACTCTGGCCCCGGTGTGACCTCTGTGGTCACCGTAAACAGCCTAACTATTAGCGACTTAGATTCTGTCCGATACTAAACTACGAGAATGAAGAAACTTACGATCATTCTGACCATAGCCATCACTGGATGCGGACATCCCGTTAACCGATTTATGCCCTTTCAAGCTGGAGGCGGCATGGCTTTAGACACAAAGAGTGGCCAGGAATGCGTCACGATGCCGAAGAGTGAACCAATAGAAAAGGGTGACTACCCGTATTGCTATGATCTCTACAAATCGGAATGATGGGAGGCACAAAATGAACCTAGAACCAATTCCTTGCGGTAAATGTCATGGGAAAGGTACGGAAGAACTTGGCGGAACGTGCAAGCACTGCGGGGGTTCAGGCAAAGAAACTCCAAAAGAGTATGCTCCAGGGGAAGATCCTTTTAGCTAGAAACCAACATTAACGAGAATCTTGCTAATTGATCATGCCCTACAAAATCTTTCATCCTACCGCGCCCGCCCCATCGGCTTTCGCTGCTTCGGCATCACGGCCACCCCGCCGCTCCGCCCCGCGCTCTTCTCCACCATCCATGCATCCAGCAGGCTGCGCTTGAACCGCCATCGGTTCCCCAACTTGAAAGCCGGTATAAACCCTTCGCTTGCATAGCGATACAGCGTATCGTCGCTGATCCCCAGATACTCCGACGCCTGCCGGATATCCAGCACCTCGCGCATCATCGTCTGCACCGCTCCCGCCATCTTCTTATCCTCCACCGCTTTTCTATAGCCACGCAGTAGACCTTTTGTACCCCGTTTTCCACACCTCCGCAAGCTACTTTATAGGCTCTTAACTCTTCTGCCACCACCCCGACCGCACCTCCTGCCCTGCCACCACCTCCGTCGGCAGCCCCGGCTCCGGCGACCACAGCCGCACATCCCGGCTCACGGCCAGCTCCAAAACCTGCCGGATCGGCTCCCGCCAGCCGTGCAGGGCCAGGTCGAAGAGGCCCCAGTGGATCGGCATCAGCAGCCCGTGGCCACCCAGCGCCGCAAACGCCTGCATCGCGCCCTCCGGCCCCATGTGGATCGATCCCCAAAGGGGGTGGTAGGCACCAACCTCCAGCATCGTCAGGTCGAACGGGCCATATGCTGCGCCAATCTCGCTAAATCCGTCCCAAAAACCCGAATCCGCGCCGTAGTAGACGTTGTGGCTCGAGCCGCGCAGCGCGTAGGAGGCCCATAGCGTCTCGAAGCGGTTGAAGAGGCTCCGGCCCGAGAAGTGGCGAGTCGGCAGGGCCGTCACCGTCAGCTCGGCACCATCCGTCCCCTGCACCACCGTCGAGTGGGTCCAGTCCAACTCCGTCACCTGGGCCGCCGGGACTCCCATCTCCCGCAGCACCGAGCCGACTCCGAGGGGAGTGATCCAGCGCAGATTCGGCGACGCCTTGGCCAGATGCCGCACCGTCGCCTCGCCCATGTGATCGTAGTGGTCGTGCGAGAAGAACACTGCATCCGGTCGCAACAGCGGCAGCTCCGCGAGCGGGACCGTGGGCGCGAAGAACCGGCGCGGCCCCGTCCACTGCCACGGAGAGGCCCGCTCGTCCCAGACGGGGTCCACCAGCAGCCGGACCCCGTCGATCTCCAGCAGAGACGCCGAGTGCCCGAACCAAGTCACCCGCAAGCCGCTCGCCGGTGGGGTCTCGTACACTCGCAGGTCTGTCCGGAACGGCCCCGGAGCGACCTTCGGGGTGCGTTCCTCCTTATTCGTCAGGTACAACGGCAGCACTTTGAACATGATCGAGAGGCCACCCACCGCCGTAGCCACCGGATTCATGTACTGCTTGCCTACCTTTACAGCCTGCTTGAGCCACATACCCCAAGCATATACATGCTTTCAGCTTTTGCTGGTGGCCTCGTCCGCGTAGAAGGCGTCGATCTCCTTCGCGTACTTTTGGGCGATCACACGCCGCTTCAGCTTCATGCTCGGGGTCAGCTCGCCGCCCTCCACCGACCACTCCTCCGCTACCACGCTCACCCGCTTCATGCTCTCGTACGGGGGCAGCGTCTCGTTTACCTTGTCGACGATCCCCTGGTAGAGCCGTGTCACCTTCGGGTCGCGCACCAGGCTGGCAGCGTCTCCGGCTGCAACGCCGTTCGCCTTCGCCCATGCCTCGAGCGCCTGCAGGTTCGGCGAGATCAGCACGCAGGCGAACTTGTGCTTGTCCCCCACCATCGCCGCCTGCGCCACCACCGTGTTCGCCTTCAGGCGGTTCTCGATGGGCTGCGGGGCGATCAGCTTGCCGCCGCTGGTCTTCAGCAGCTCCTTCTTACGGTCGGTGATGGAGAGATAGCCGTCCGCGTCGATGGAGCCGATATCACCCGTCTTGAACCAGCCGTCCTCGCTGAACGCCTCGGCGGTCTCCTGCTCCTTGTTCCAGTAACCCGGAAAGATCGACGGCCCCTTCACCTCCAGCTCGCCGTCCGCCGCGAACCGGCACTCGACGTTGCGCAGCGGCCTGCCCACCGTGCCGATGCGGTGCTCCTTCGGGTAGTTCAGCGCGATCACCGGCGAGGTCTCGGTCAGCCCGTAGCCCTCGAAGATCCGGATGCCCGCATCAGCGAACCAGCCCGCCGTGTCCATACCCAGCGGCGCGCCGCCCGAGATCCACGTATGCACCCGTCCGCCGAAGGCCTCGCGGATCTTGCCGAATACCAGCTTGTTGGCCAGCTTCCACGGAAGCGCGCCTGGGGTTTTGCCGTCCAGCGTCTCCGGCCGATGCGCCTTGCCGACGCCCAACGCCCAGCTCAGAATCCGCGATTTCACTGGCGAGTGCGCGCTCTTGGCCTCTACCGCCTGCCGGATCTTCTCGTATACGCGGGGCACGCCCACAAAGATCGTCGGTAGCACCGCCTTCATCGCCGCGGGCATCTGGTCGAACTTGGGACAGTAGGCCAGCGTCGCGCCGTGGCACATCAGCGCGTAGTCCACGTGGCGGGCCGTTACGTGCGAGAGCGGCAGGAAGGAGATGCAGATATCCTGCTCGGAGAAGGCGAAGCCGTCGGTAGAGATGCTGACATTGCTGGCCAGGTTGCCATGCGTCAGCCGCACGCCCTTGGGCTCGCCCGTCGTGCCGGAGGTGTAGATGATCGTCGCCAGATCCCCCGGCTCCGCCGAGCGGACCATTGCATCGAACTCCGCGTCTGGAGCCTGTTTGGCCACTGCGTCCTTCATCAGATTGGAGAAGCTCTCGGCGTTGTCGAAGCTGCCCTCGTCCATCACCACCACGCGCTCAAGGTCGGGTAGTTCGCCCGCGGCCAGCAGCTTCTCGTATTGCTCCCGGTTAGAGACGATGGCGACCTTCGCGCCCGAGTCGCGCAGCATGTAACCCACGTGCTCCGGCGTCAGCGTGGAATAGAGCGGCGCATCCACCGCGCCCAGCGCCAGTACGGCATAGTCCGACACCTGCCACTCCCAGCGATTCTCGCTTAATAGCACTACGCGGTCGCCCTTGCCCACTCCCCAGCCGCGCAGCACGTCGGCCAGAGCGCGCACGCACCCGTACAGCTCGACGGAAGAGATCGGCTGCCACTGTCCCGCCGCATCCTGCCGGAGCAGCGCCCGCTTGGTTCCGCGGCTGGTCGCCCGCACGAACATATCGTTGATCGTCTTCACATCGAACATCGTTTGCCCTCAAACTGACTTTGTAAAACCAGCCTGATCCCTTTGACTCTTGCTATCGGCGTCAGGCTTTCTTCCCTATTCCATTCAACAAAACATCGATTACCTGAGATGCGGTCGCCTTCGCATCATACGTGCGTCCGGTGAAGACTGCCGAGCTGAGCAGCTCGTCGATGGCCCCGAACATGCAATGAGCCACCACGCCGTCGGAGAGGTCTTCGCGGAACGTGCCCTGCTGCTGGCCGCGGCGCACCACCTCGCGCACCACCTGAATGTACCGGACGAGATGCTTGTGGGAGAACTCTTCAACGAAGCGTGCGCTCTGGCGCATCTCCGTCTGCATCAGGATCGCCATGCTGCGGTTGGCGCGGTGGCTCTCGAGGTGGAGCCAGGCGATGTACTCGAGCTGAGCGCGTGGGTCGGTCAGAGTGAGGAACTGCGCTTCCAGACACGCGTAGAAGCGGCCGATGTGCGTGTCGATAGCGGTGCGGAGCAGCTCGTCCTTACTTTTGAAGTACAGGTAGACCGTGCCGTCGGCCACGCCTGCGCGGGCGGCGATGGCGCTCACCGGCGAGTGGAAGTAGCCGTTCTCCGCGATCACCTCGATGGCTGCGTCGAGGATGCGCTGGTACTTCTCGCCGCCAAAGCTCGATGGCGGAATGGCCGTGCCTTCGGTCTCCGCGCCTGCCTGTGCCTGGTCTCGCCTCAGTCTGGACCTCGCTGGCCCGGAGGTTTCCGGGTAGAGGCCACTCTAATGAATTGTTACGCGCAGCGTCCAGTACCGCACGAAATGCCGCCCGTCCGGCGTGAGGACGCTTTTGCTTTTGCCCTTGTGGCCGAGAAAGAAAGCATACCTCGGAGGCTAAAGCCCGCTTCTGTGGCTGGTTTTGATGTCCGGGCCAAAGCCCGGACCTACCCCAGAAGCAAAAGCAACAACAAAGGCAGAAGCAGATTCCTCCGCTTCGCTCCTGAATGACAACCAAGAAAACAGGCAACGGCAACAGCGCCTTGCGCCGGCGGGCGGCACTTCGTGCGGTGCTCGACGCTTCGCGTGTTTTTTGACGCCAATGACGGAGGCCCCTGTCTCGCTTCCGAGACAGTGGCCTCCGTCACAAACCACAACCAGTTAAACCTGCGGCTTCGGGGTGAGGCGGACGAAGGCTTCGGCTGATGCCGGCCAGTTTGCCAGCATCGACTTGGCCAGGCTGCTCTCGGCCTGTTCTGCCTGTAGCTTCACCAGCGCGTGCAGCTTCTCCTGAGACTCCGCGTCCACCGTGGCAAACGACTCCGGCTCGACGAACTCCAGGTGGAAGCGCTGGTCGCGCACGAAGGAACCGTCGGCGTCGTAGACCCACGCCAGGCCGCCCGTCATGCCCGCCGCGAAGTTGATGCCCGCGCGGCCCAGCACGACGACCGTACCGCCGGTCATGTACTCGCAGCCGTGGTCGCCGACGCCTTCGACAACTGCCGTCACGCCCGAGTTGCGCACCGCGAAGCGCTCGCCAGCGCGGCCCGCCGCCAGCAACATTCCAGCCGTGCCGCCGTAGAGCGCGACGTTGCCGAGGATGACGTGCTGGCCGCTGTCCCGAGCCGCGAGGCCACGGGCGCGGATGACCAGCTCGCCGCCAGAGAGGCCCTTGCCGACGAAGTCGTTGGCCTGGCCGTGAAGCTCGAGCTTCATTCCGGGGACCGTAAAGGCTCCAAAGGACTGGCCAGCGGTGCCGGTCAGACGGAAGGTGACATCGGCGGGGACGTCGGCCTGGGCGCGTTGCAGGGCGATCTCGCCCGCCAGACGTGCGCCCAGGGCGCGGTCGCAGTTGGCGATGGCCGACTCGACGACGTAAGGCTCGCCAGCCGCGATAGCCGCTAGTGCGGGCTCGGTCCACGCCTCGTCGATGGGAGGACATTCGACCGGCTGCGTGTTGCGGATGTGCTGCCACTGCGCCGGTCCGTTGGCGGAGTGGGCCAGCATGGGGGCGAGGTTCAGTTCGCCGTCGTGGCGCACCTGCTCGAGCAGATCGGTGCGGCCGATGGCCTCTTCGAGCGAGCGCAGGCCGTACTGCGCAAGCAGGTGACGCAGGTCCTGCGCCAGCTCCTCGAAGAAGCGGACGACGTGCTCCGGCTTGCCGCGGAACTTGGCGCGCAGCTCCGGCTTTTGGGTGGCGATGCCGGTGGGACAGGTGTTGAGGTGGCACTGGCGCGCCATGTCGCAGCCGATGGAGACCAGGACCGCCGTACCGAAAGCGTACTCGTCGGCTCCGAGGAGGGCCGCCACGAGGACGTCGCGGGCGGTGGTGAGACCGCCGTCGGTGCGCAGGCGCACGCGGCCACGCATCCCGGTCTGCATCAGGGTTTGCTGCGCCTCGGCGAGACCAAGCTCCCACGGATTGCCCGCGTACTTGATGCTCGAAAGAGCCGCCGCGCCGGTGCCGCCGTTGTTTCCGGCGATGACGATGAAGTCGGCATAAGCCTTGGCCACACCCGCCGCAACCGTGCCGACGCCGCAGCCGGAGACGAGCTTGACGCCCACGGCGGCCTTGGGATTGACGCGCTTGAGGTCGTAGATGAGCTGCGCCAGGTCCTCGATGGAGTAGATATCGTGGTGAGGCGGAGGCGAGATGAGGGCCACGCCCGGCTGCGCGTGACGGAGACGAGCGATGAGGCCGCTGACCTTGTGGCTGGGAAGCTGGCCGCCCTCGCCGGGCTTGGCTCCCTGTGCCACCTTGATCTCGATCTCCTCGGCGTGGGCCAGGTACTCGGCTGTGACGCCGAAGCGGCCCGAGGCCACCTGCTTGATGCGGTTGTTGAGGAGGCCGGGGATGGGGGCTTCGGTGGAGACCAGCTCGGCTACCGCCGTGCCGCCGGAAAGCTGCGCGCCGCTGCCCGAGCCGGAGGGGCTGGGCGTGGGCGGCACGGCTGCCGGGACGCGGTAGACGTCGCGGTCTTCGCCACCCTCACCGGTGTTGGAGCGGCCGCCGATCATGTTCATGGCCATGGTGATGCACTGGTGCGCCTCGGGGCTCAGCGAGCCGAGGCTCATGGCGCTGGCGATGAACCGCTTGAAGATGCTGGAGGACGACTCGATCTCATCGAGCGCGAGCGGCGCGCCGTTGGGACGGATCTCGAGCAGATCGCGCAGCACGGCGGGCTGGCGGGCCGCGATCTCCTGGCTGAAGATGGTGAAGGCGGCGGCGGGATCGGGCGGCAGAACGCCCGCGCGGGTGCTGCCGACGACGGTCTGGAGCGCCCGGACGGTGGAGGGCTGCCAGCCGTGCGGCTCGGAGACGTCGGCCTTGCGGAAGCGAATCCAGCCGTAGTCGGGGAGGTCCGCCGCTGGCTCGGCGGTGGGCTGCCAGCCGAGGCGAAGCTGGCGGTCTAATTCAGCAAAACCAATACCCGAAAGAGGCGCGGGGGTGTTGGCGAAGCAGCGGTCTACCACTGTCTGGTGCAGGCCGAGGATGTCGAAGAGGTGCGCGTCGCGGTAGCTGTCAACGACCGAGATGCCCATCTTGGACATAACCTTGGCGAGCCCCGCGTCGAAGCTCTTGAGCATCTTCTTTTCCGCCAGCAGAGGCTCGTCGGCGGAGAAGGAACGGGCCGTTTCGAGCGCCAGCCAGGGGCAGACCGCGCCCGCGCCGTAGCCGATAAGGACGGCAGCGTGGTGGATGTCGCGGACGTCGCCCGCCTCCACCGCGAGGCCGCTCTCGGTACGCAGACCGGAGAGCGTCAAAGCCTGATTGACGGCTCCGGTGGCCATCGCCATAGGGATGGCGATGAGGGCGTTGCTGCGCGCCGTGCGATCGGTCAGCAGCAGAATGCGAGCTCCGTTGCGGACGATCTCGATGGCCAGCTGCGCGATGCGGGCGATGGCCGACTCGAGGGTCTCAGAGGGGGCAAAGACGCAGTGCAGCTCCTCCATGCGGAGGTCTTCGGCGTGGGGGTGCTCGCCGCGGCGCAGGGTCTCCATCTGGTCGAGCGAGAGGAAGGGCGACTCGAGCGAGAGACCGGCGAGCGGCGACTTCTTATCGAGCATGTGCGACCACGGGCCGAGACGCGTGTGCAGCGAGACCACGATGGCCTCGCGGAGCGGGTCGATGGCCGGGTTGGTGACCTGCGCGAAACGCTGGCGGATGAAGGCGTAGACCGGGCGCGGGGCGCGGGCCATGAAGGCCAGCGGGGTGTCGTCGCCCATGGACCAGACGGCGTCCTTGCCCTCGGTCGCCATCGGCTGGAGGATCATGCGGACGTCTTCGCGGGTGTAGCCGAAGCCGCGGTGGAAGGCCGCGATCTCGTCGGCGAGGAGCGACTGGTAGGGGCGCGTGCCGACGAAGGTCTGGCGATCGAGCAGCTTGGCGTAGGTGGCGTCGGTGTCGAAGATCGTGAGCAGCTCTTCGTTCTCGAAGACTTTGCCGTCGATCATGTCGACTACGAGCATCTCGCCGGGGCCGAGGCGGCCGCTGTGGATGACCTCTTCAGGGTCGAGATCGACCAGGCCGATCTCAGAACCGGCGACGACGAGGCCGCCCGAGGTGATGGCGAAGCGGGAGGGGCGCAGGCCGTTGCGGTCGAGGATGGCTCCGACGACGCGACCGTCGCTGAAGGCGATGGCGGCAGGGCCGTCCCACGGCTCGACACAGTCGGCGTGGTACTGGAGGAAGCTCGACGGGCGGCGAGTGGAGGCTGCGGGGGGCAGCAGGATGCGCATCGACTCCGAGATGGTGCGGCCGTTCTTCGAGAGCAGCTCGACCGTCTCGTCGAGCGAGGTGGAGTCGGTGCCGGTCTTGGTCAGGATGGGCTTGCACTCGTCGGGCAGGGTGGCGTCGCGGGCGTCCATGCGGGCGCGGTTGCCCCAGACGGTGTTGATCTCGCCGTTGTGGCCCAGGGTGCGGCCGGGCTGGGCGCGGTGCCACGCGGGGGTGGTGTTGGTGGCGTAGCGCTGGTGGAAGATGGAGAAGTGGGTGGCGTACTCGGGGGAGGTGAGGTCGGGGTAGAACTCGGGCAGGAGCTGGCCGCTCGACATGCCCTTATAGACGAGGGTGCGAGAGGAGAGCGAACAGAGGTAGCCCATGACCTGCCCGGCGGTGAACATGCGCTCGAACTGCTTGCGGGCGAGGTAGAGGCGGCGCTCGAGGGCGTCCTGCGACTGCTTGGGGGTGAGGGCGGGATTGGCCGGGGCTTCGTCGACGACGAGCACCTGGCGGATGCGCGGCATGGTGCCGAGGGCGATCTCGCCCAGCGCGGAGACGTTGACGGGGACGTCGCGCCAACAGAGAACCTTAATCTGGTGCGCGGTGAGGCACTCTTCTAGCGCGGGCTCGGTCTTGGTGTAATCGAGCGGCATGAAGACCATGCCGACGCCGAGGAACTGATCCTCGGGAAGCGTGATGCCGGTCTCGCGCAGGAGCAGGGCGCGGGGGACCGCCGTCATAACGCCGACGCCGTCCGAGCTTTTGCCGTCGGCCGCGGTGGCTCCGCGATGGGCGAGGCGGGCGAGCGCGGTGAGGGACTGGGAGAGGATGGAGTGCGAGGCTTTACCGGCGATGGAGGAGACGAAGCCGACGCCGCAGGAGTCCTGATCGAAACGAGCGTCTATAAGTGAGGGCCGCAGGAGAGCCGAACTATCGCCCGATACCGTCGCGGCGAGCTCCTCGTTCCGAAGATGAGAGCGGGACTGATCCATGATTCACTATACTTGGCAGGTATCCCTAGAGACGCCTGGCCCAGCCTTTCGGGTGCTTTGTGTTCGAGGGGCGGAGTGGGCCCCGGGTACAGCTTGACATCGGTGTTGTGAATATTTATACATTGAAATGTATTTTTATGCACTACGACATTTGGTCTAGATCCGGTCGTTTTGGTTGATTTGCTTCTACCACTCTCTTGTGAACAGGATCAGCGATTTCGATGAAACAACTGCGACATTCCGCGATTCGCACCATCCTAGAGGGAGAACAGGTCGGCAATCAGGACGAGCTGCGTGTCAAACTGGCTAAAAGAGGATTTAATGTAACCCAGGCTACGCTCTCGCGCGATATCCGCGAGTTGCGCATCTCCAAGGGGCCGGATGGATACTCGATTTCGAGCGCCGCCGACTCTATAGAAGATGATATGCCTGGAATGCGCGATGTGATGCGGAGTTTTGGGCTGCAGGTGCGGCAGGCGGCAAACCTGCTGGTACTGATTACGAAGACGGGCAGTGCCCAGCCGGTGGCGGCGGGCATCGACTATGAAGACTGGCCGGAGGTCATTGGGACCATCGCCGGAGACGATACGGTGCTGATCATCTGTCCGGATGAGCGGCAATCGAAGACGTTGAAGAACAGAATTGAAGGCTACCTTGGCTGAGAAGAAGATTGCGACGACAGTGAAGACAGCAGTGATCGGCGTGGGCGGATACTCGGGCGGCGAGCTGGCGCGGCTGCTGCTGAAGCACCCCCGGCTGGTCGGGACCGCTCCCCTGTTTTTGGGACGGGCGGGCGAAGAGAACGCCGTTGAGGTGCCACTGGAGCAGATTCAGCCTCAGCTCGCGCTGGGCGCGGGACAGGTGCTGCCGAAGGTGGTGCCGTTTAGCTGGGAGCGCCTGGAGGCTGAGGGCGTCGAGGTCGTCTTTCTGGCGACGCCGCACGAGAGCTCGCGCGGATGGGTGCCGGAGATGCTGGCGCGTGGGCTGAAGGTGATCGACCTGAGCGGTGCGTGGCGGCTGAATGAGGATGCCAATCGGGCTGTTTATAAGTTTCATGATGCCGATGAAGCCGCTGCTCGTGCGTTGCAGGCGGAGGCCGTCTACGGCTGTCCGGAGCTGCACCGCGAGAAGATCGCGACGGCGCGGCTGGTGGCCAATCCCGGATGTTATGCCACCTCGATCCTGCTGCCGCTGGCTCCGCTGGTGCAAGCGGGCTTGGTGGATGTCGAGCACGGCATCATCTGCGATGCGAAGAGCGGCGTGAGCGGCGCGGGCAAGGGCCTGACGCCCGGGAACCACTTCATCTCCGCAGCGGACAATCTCTCCGTGTACAAGGTCTTCAACCATCGCCACCGGGGCGAGATGCTGGAGCAGCTTGGCATCGCCGCCGAGCAGATCCAGTTCACGCCGCACCTGCTGCCGATTCCACGCGGAATTCTTTCAACGATTTACCTGCGGTTGAACTCCGCCATGCAGCCTGATGCAGTGGAGGCGTGTCTGCGCGAGTTCTACGCGACCAGCCCGATGGTGCGGATTCACAAGACGCCGGGCCTGCCGCAGATTCAGCATGTAGTGCGCAACAACTACGCGGATATAGGCTTCGAGCTGGCGGCGGATGGGAGACGTCTGGTGATGGTGAGCTGCCTCGACAACCTGCTGAAGGGCGCGTCGGGACAAGCCGTGCAGAACCTGAACGTGATGTGCGGCTGGAGCGAAGAGGAGGGCCTGCTATGAAGTTCGTCGTCAAGCTTGGTGGTGCGGCACTCGAAGACAAGCGGCTTCTGCAGCTCTGCGCCAAGTCCATCTTCGAGCTGGTCAACGACGGCAACCAGGTTGCGGTGGTGCATGGCGGCGGCGTGCAGTTGACCAAGACGCTGGCGCAGTTGGGCAAGAAGAGCGAGTTCATCAGCGGCCTGCGCGTGACCGATGCCGAGACCCGCGATGCCGCGCTGATGGTGCTGGCGGGGCGTGTGAATAAGTCTCTGGTCGCGGAGCTGGGCCGTGTGGGCCAGGCGGCGGTCGGGCTTTCGGGCGGCGACGGACACGTCTTCCGCGCACGCAAGAAGCAGACCAATCCCGACCTCGGCTTCGTGGGCGAGATCGCGGCAGCCGATCCCCGTTGGCTCGAGGCCATCTGGAAGATGGGCGCGGTGCCGGTCATCTCGTCGATCGCGCTGGGCTTCGACGGCGAGTACTACAACATCAACGCGGATGAGATGGCCTCAGCCTGCGCGGCCTGCACCAAGGCCGACGCGCTGGTCTTTCTGACCGACGTCCCCGGAGTGAAGGGCGCGGACGGCAAGGTGATGCGCTGGCTCACGCTCGGGCAGATTCCCGCGCTCGAGAAGGCAATGGTGGTTTCGGGCGGCATGTTGCCCAAGCTGAAGGCCTGCCGCGATGCCCTGCTGCAAGGGGTCAAGCGGGTTCGGATTCTCCCGGCGGAGTCGGCGGCGGTACTGCCCGATCTCGTCTCTTCACGCGTCAACGATGGTACGGAGGTGATGGTCGCATGACACTCGACGCAATTCAGGCAGTAGAGAACAAGCTGCTGCTGAAGACTTATGAACGGAACCCGATCCTGCTCGAGAGCGGCCACGGCGTGCTGCTGCGCGACAGCGAGGGCAACGACTATCTCGACCTGTTGAGCGGCATCGGCTGCTCGGCGCTGGGCTATGGGCATCCTGCGCTCACGCAGGCGATCGCCGCGCAGGCGACGCAGCTCATCCATACCTCGAACCTCTTCTACCACCAGGGCACGGCGGAGCTGGCCATGCGGCTGACCGAGATCAGCGGCATGGATCGCGTCTTCTTCTGCAACAGCGGCACCGAGGCGTGGGAGGCTTCGCTGAAGCTGGCTCGCGCTCATGCGTTGATGCTGCGCAACGAGGGCAAGACCATCGGCACGAAGTTTCTGGCGATGTCGCACAGCTTCCACGGGCGCACGATGGGCTCGGTGGCAACGACGCACAAGGCCAAGTACCGCGAGCCCTTCGCGCCCGTGATGGGCGACGTCGAGTTCGTCGAGTTCAATGATGTTGAGGGCCTGCGCGCCAAGTTCTCGAACGATGTCTGCGGCATCTGCATCGAAACTATTCAGGGCGAGGGCGGCATTCATCCCGTCTCGCCGGAGTTCTTCCAGGCGGCTCGGGATTTATGTAACAGTACCGGTGCTCTTTTGCTGGTGGATGAGATTCAGTGCGGCGTTGGGCGTACGGGCAAGTGGTTTGCGTACCAGCACTACGGCATCCAGCCGGATATCACTACTGTGGCGAAGCCGCTGGCTGGCGGCATTCCCATCGGCGCGATGCTCTGCACCGAGGCTGCGTCGAAGGCGATCTCGCCGGGGATGCACGGCACGACCTTCGGTGGTGGTCCCCTGGCCTGCGCGGCTGCGATTGCGGTGATCGACACCATTCGCCGCGACGATCTGCTGGCGCACATCACTGATACCGGCAACTACTTTATGGATCGTCTGCGCGAGCTGGCGAAGCAGTATCCCGCCATGACCGAGGTTCGCGGGCTGGGCCTGATGGTCGGCGTCGAGATCGACTCGGCCGACCTGGCCAAGGAAATCGCGGCCGAGCTGCTGGCGCGGCACATCATCATCAACCGCACCAGCGAGACGGTCCTGCGTTTTCTGCCGCCTTACATCCTGGAGCGCAAGCACGTCGATCAGGCCATCACGGTGCTCGGCGAGATTCTGGCAAAGTCGAGCGCCGCATACGCGTCCGATGCAGTAACCGGAGGAAAGGCACATGGGTAGCAAAACCGTGACGATGAACCCGAAGAACGGCGAAGGCGTAGAGAGTGGCCCGCGGGGCACCGCGGCTCTTGGCATTCAATCCGACACCGCCTTCAGCGAGGCTGCCAAGCGGCTGAGCGGGCGCGACCTCTGCTCCATCTCCGACCTGACCGTGGGCGAGATGGCTGCCATCATGGAGCTGGCGCACGCCGTCAAGGGACAGCCCGAGGACTTCCGCCATGCGCTCGACGCGCGGCAGATGGTAATGTTCTTCGAGAAGGCTTCGCTGCGCACGCGGCTTACCTTCGAGTCCGCCATCAATACGCTGGGCGGCAATGCGATCTTCGTCGACCAGACGCAGTCTCCGCTGGGCGAGCGCGAGTCGCTGGCCGATATGGCGCGCAACCTCGAGCGCTGGATGAGCATCATGGTGCTGCGCACCTACGCGCACGAGACCATCACCGAGATGGCCGCGTGCTCGAAGATTCCGGTCATCAACGCACTCTCGGATCTTGAGCATCCGTGTCAGGCCATCGCCGATTTCTTCACGCTGGAAGAGCGCTTCGGCTCGGCTGAGGGGATTCACTTTGCCTATGTGGGCGACGGCAACAACGTCTGCCACTCGCTGATGCTGACCGCCGCGCAGTTGGGCGCGCACTGCTTCGTCGCCACGCCGAAGGGCTTTGCTCCGAAGCTCGATATCATCCACAAGGCCATCGAGATCAGCGAGCAGACCGGCGGCAGCATCACGCTGCTCAACGATCCGGTCAAGGCCGTCACCGGGGCCGATGCAGTGTACACCGACGTCTGCACCAGCATGGGCTTCGAGCATGAGGCCACCAAGCGCGCGCCGATCTTCAAGCCCTACCAGGTGAACGAGGCTCTGATGGCGCACGCGCAGCCGCACGCCGTCTTCATGCACTGCCTTCCGGCGCATCGCAACGCCGAGGTCACCGATGCGGTGCTCGATGGGCCGCAGTCGGTCGTTTTCGACCAGGCGGAGAACCGGATGCACGTCCAGAAAGCCCTGCTGCTAATGCTGCTGGGCGGTGCGAAGCGGGTTCCCAACAGCCGCGACCGTGGCCTGCAGGCGCGCAAACGGCACGCGTAGATCACACGCGTTATCGGTATTTGTAACGAAACGAGTTACTTAGAGAATGGTTCAGCTCTGCGGGGCTGAACCATTGAGGGTCCGCCTTATCATGTCTGTCATCCTCGAAACACTTCCCCTCGGCCAGAAGGTCGGCATCGCTTTCTCGGGCGGACTCGACACCAGCGCCGCACTTCACTGGATGAAGCAGAAGGGCGCGCTGCCGTACGCCTACACCGCCAACCTCGGCCAGCCGGATGAGGCCGATTACGATGAGATTCCGCGCAAGGCGCTCGAGTATGGTGCGGAGGCGGCACGTCTGATCGACTGCCGTGGACCGCTCGTGCGCGAGGGCATCGCTGCGCTCCAGTCCGGCGCGTTCCACATCACCACGGCGGGCGTCACCTACTTCAATACGACGCCGATCGGCCGGGCTGTAACCGGAACGATGTTGGTTACGGCGATGAAGGAAGACGACGTCAACATCTGGGGCGACGGCTCGACCTTTAAGGGCAACGACATCGAGCGCTTCTACCGCTACGGCCTGCTCGTCAACCCGGAGCTGAAGGTCTATAAGCCGTGGCTCGACGCCGCCTTCATCGAAGAACTGGGCGGACGCGCCGAGATGTCGGCGTTCATGCAGAAGTCCGGCTTCGCGTACAAGATGTCCTCCGAGAAGGCCTACTCGACTGACTCCAACATTCTGGGCGCAACGCACGAGGCCAAGGATCTTGAACATCTTTCGAGCAGCATGAAGATCGTGGTGCCGATCATGGGCACTGCCTTCTGGCGCGACGACGTCGAGATCAAGCGTGAAGAGATCACCGTCCGCTTTGTGGAGGGCTTCCCTGTTGCGCTCAATGGCAAGGAGTTCACGGACCCGGTCGAGCTGCTGCTCGAAGCCAACCGGATCGGCGGGCGCCACGGCCTTGGCATGAGCGACCAGATCGAGAACCGCATCATCGAGGCCAAGAGCCGCGGCATCTACGAGTCGCCCGGCCTGGCGCTGCTGTTCATCGCCTACGAGCGCCTGCTCACCGGCATCCACAACGAAGACACTATCGAGCAGTACCGGGAGAACGGCCGCAAGCTGGGACGCCTACTGTACCAGGGCCGCTGGTTCGACCCGCAGGCGATCATGCTGCGCGAGTCGGCTCAGCGCTGGGTTGCAAGCCCTGTTACCGGAGAGGTCACGCTGGAGCTGCGCCGTGGGAATGACTACTCGATCCTCAACACGGACTCGCCGAACCTGACCTTCCACCCTGAGCGCCTCAGCATGGAGAAGACCGAGTCTACCTTCTCGCCGCGTGACCGTATCGGCCAGCTCACGATGCGCAATCTCGACATCACCGACACCCGCGCCAAGCTGGTGACCTACGCGCAGACCGGCCTGCTCAAACTGAGCAGCAAGGGCACGGAGATGCCACAACTGAACAGCGGCAGCAACAAGGAATAATCGGTGGGCACGGGAGCTCCCCATGCCCACCTCCTTCGCTCATCAAGAATCTGAAGCTCTGAGAAAGACTGAACCGATGTCCAATCAAAACGCCTCCAAGATGTGGTCTGGCCGCTTCCGCGAGCCGCTGAACGCGACGTTCGAGCAGTGGCAGCGTTCGTTTCCGTTTGACTGGCGGCTGCTGCCCCAGGAGATCGCCGCCAGCTCAGCGCACGCCCGTGCGATTGCGGCGGCAGGCATCCTGACTGACGCGGAACTGAAGCAGATGCTCGATGGCCTGGCGGCTGTCGCGGCTCGCTTCCCTGCCTCGGGAGATCTTCAGCAGACGGGCGCGGCCATTGTTGCCTCAAGCCCAGGGGCTGAGGACATTCACCACTTCTCCGAGCTTGAGCTGCACAAGGAGATCGGTGATCTTGCGCTGAAGCTGCACACGGGGCGCAGCCGCAATGAGCAGATTGCGACTGACATGCGGCTGTTTGTGCGCGATGCTATCGACAATACGCTCGCGGGTCTGCGGGAGTGGATCGCGGCGTTGATTGAGATTGCGGAAGCCGCGCAGGACGCGGTGATGCCCTCCTATACTCACTTGCAGAGGGCGGAGCCGGTGCTCATCGCGCACTGGCTGTTGGCATATGTCAGCATGGCTGAGCGGGATTGCACGCGCATGGCCGACTGCCGCAAGCGCATGAACCTTTGCCCGCTGGGGTCGGGTGCTATTGCCGGGGCTACGCTCGCGCTTGATCGCACGATTGCCGCGTCTGCACTGGGGTTTGATGCGCCGACGCCGAACAGCATGGACGCCACCAGCGACCGCGACTTCGCGCTGGAGTTCACGTCGGCAGCCTCGATTCTCGGCATCCACATCTCGCGCTTTGCTGAAGAGCTGACGTTGCACTCGACGGCTGAGTTCGGCTTTCTCGATCTGCCCGAAGCCTTCTCGACCGGGTCGAGCGCGATGCCTCAAAAGAAGAATCCCGACCTCACCGAGCTGATTCGCGGCAAGTCGGGGCGGCTACTGGGGGCAAATGTAACACTTTCGGTGCTAATTAAAGGGCTGCCCCTGGCTTACAACAAGGATTTGCAGGAGGGGCAGGAACCGGTCTTTGATGTTGCCGACACTTTGGCGGGGATGTTCAGCGTTTTGCCTGCGTTTACGCGGGCTTTGCGCTTCCGCGAGGATCGCATGAAGGTCGCCGCCGATACCGGGTACCTGAATGCGATGGCCGCCGCGACCTACCTGACCCACAAGGGAGTTCCCTTCCGCAAGGCGCACGAGAAGATCGGTAATGCAGTGCGGTTTGGGCTGGAGAGCGGGCGCGAGTTGGGCGAACTGACGCTGGGCGAGCTTCAGGAGTTTGGACCCGAGTTCGGCGAAGACTTCTTTGCCTCCGTCACGCTCGAGGCTACGCTGGACTGCCACGACGTGATCGGCGGCACTGCGCGACACCGGGTGGCAGAGGCGGTTCAGGCCGCGAAGCAGAGGCTTTCGCTAAGCAGCAACGAGGAATAAACTAGAAAGATGGCTGTGTTTACACCACTTGAGCCCGTCAGCGACTCGACCTCGACGACCTCGTCGCGGCCGCGGGTCGGCGGTGCGTCGGTGCGCAAGGCCAAGTTGCAGGATGCGGTCAACATCTTCGAGCTGGTCAACTCGCTCTCGCACGACGGCACGCTGCTGCGCCGCAACTACGCCGAGATCTGCGAGAACGTGCGCGACTTCACGGTCGCCGAATCAGAGACCGGCGTATTTCTCGGCTGCGGCGCGCTGCACCTCTACGGGCCGCATCTGGCCGAGGTGCGGTCGATCGTCGTTAAGCCCGAGGCCAAGGGGCAGGGCGCGGGCGGAAAGCTGCTGCGGGCGCTGCTCGAAGAAGCCGAGGACCAGGGCGTCGTGTGCGTGAGCCTGTTCACGCGCATCCCCGACTTCTTCTTCCACTTCGGCTTTCGCGTGGCTGACCGGACGGCGCTGCCGGACAAGATCTACAAGGACTGCCAGACCTGCCCGCGGCTCTATGCCTGCGACGAGGTGGCGATGGTGCGCGGGCCGCTGCCCAAGATCGCGGTGCTGGGGCCGACCAAGTTCCCGCAGCCGGAGCTGGTGAAGCTACAAACCTCGGTTATTCCCCACAAGTAAACCCTCTACCAAGCGTGGTAGCGGCCGGCAATCTCGGTGAGATGCACCGATACTCCGAAGAGGTCGGTGAGGCTCTGCTCGGTGAGCAGCTCCGCGCGTGTGCCGTCGGCGAAGATGCGACCTCCCCGCATCAGCAGGATGCGCTGCATCTCGGGGACGATGTCGGAGATCTGGTGCGTAATCAGGACCAGGGTTGTGCCGATCTGGGCGAGCGACGACATCAGCTCGCGTAGCTCGTGTTGCGCCTTCAGGTCGAGCGCGTTCGACGGCTCATCGAGCAGCAGCGTCGCCTGGTTCCCTGCTGCTGCACCCGAAGCCGCAAGCGCCCGGCCGATGAGGATGCGGCGCTGCTGTCCGGCGGACATCTCGCCGAAGATCTTGCTCACCAGGTGCGTAGCGTCGATCTGCTCGATGACATGGTCGGTGCGCTCCTGCATCTCCGGCGTGACAACCAGGTTCGGCCACAGGGTCGAGGCCGAGAAGAAGCCCGTCAGGATGGCGTCGCGGCCCGTACACTTCAGGATCGGCTGTCCAGGCAGGTCGCTCTGCACGATGCCCAGCCGCTGCCGTAGCTCGACCAGGTCCCAGCGCTCCCTACCGAAGATCTCCACCTTCATGCTCGGCTCGACCAGCGGGTAAAGCTCGCGGGTGATGGTCTTGAGCAGCGTCGATTTGCCGCAGCCGTTCGGACCCAGCAGGGCAATGTGCTCGCCGGGCTGGATGAGCAGGTTGAGGTCGTGCAGGATGACATCGTCGCCGCGGGCTACGTTTACGTGTTGCAGGTCAAGCACTGGAGTCATAGGGGTCAGACGCCCGGCCATGCCAGGGGATGGTCGAGCTTTCTCTCGAGGATGCGGGCATCGGAGTCGAAGCCGGGAATCTGCTGGTGCCAGAGCGCGGAGGGGTCGTACGCGTCCTGCGGGATGAGGCCGATCAGCTCGCCCTCGGCGATCTCAGCGCCGTGCTGCCGGGCGAGCCGGACCACCTCGTCATGCACTCGCGCGACCGGGGTGAGCCGGTAGTCGGTGATGTTCATCGAGACCTGGGCGCGGCCGTTGGCCAGCACCCCGATGGCCTTGACGCCCGACATGCCGCCGGAGGAGGCGCGGAGGTCGCGGGCAATGGCGCGGGCCTGCGAGATCTCGGCGGCGGGGCCGAGGTAGATGTTGTAGGCGATCAGGAAATTGCGCGCGCCGACGACGGAGGCTCCGGCGGTCTCGTGCAGCTCGGGGCCACCGATATCGGGCCGTCGCGCTGCGTCTTTTAGGGCGGCCTCACGCAGCCCTTCGAACTGGCCTCGGCGCACGTCTTCGAGGTTCACGCGGTCGGGACGGGCGGCGGCAGCTCCGTAGAAGTAAACCGGGACGCCGTAGCGACGCCAGATCTGTAGACCGGCTTGACGGGCGATCATCGCGGCGTCGGCCAGCGAGATGTTGGCCACTGGGACGAAGGGGATCACGTCCGCCGCGCCAATACGCGGGTGTACGCCGGTCTGCCGGGTCAGGTCGATCAGGTGCGCGGCCTTGCCCGCGGCCAGGATCGCCGCCTCCATCACCTGCGCGGGAGCACCGGCGATGGTCACCACGGAGCGGTTGTGATCGGCGTCCAGCGACCAGTCGAGCAGGTGCACGCCCTCGATCTCCATAGCCGCGATGATCTGCCGCACCTTATGCGCGTCCAGGCCCTCGGAGAAGTTGGGAACGCACTCGAGAATGGCTTCGGGACTCATGCTGGTCCGATCCTACTTCCACCAGGTGTAACCGAGTGTGAACTGGAGGGAGACGTTGACGCCGGGGTTGCGGTCGCCGAGCGAGGCCGACGAGATGTGCACGGCGTTGGCGCTGAAGTCCACCGAGCGGTTGGGGCGCGTGAAGTAGTGGAAGCCCACGCCGCCCTGCGGGGTGAAGTTCCAGACGCTGGCGTCGCCGTTGGGGCCGTTGGTGTTCAGGTTGGTGGTGGTGTCGCCGTAGGCGGGGTACTTGTGGTTGGTCCAGAGCACGCCGCCCGCTGCCTGCGCCCACGGGGTGAAGCGGCCGTGGCGGGCGAAGTTCCAACGAATGATGATCGGGGTGATCGAGGCTCCGGTGTAGGTGCCGCCGACGGTGTAGGGCTGCGAGCAGTTGATGAGCGCGCTGTTCGCCGCCTGGGTGCAGTCGACCTTCTGGAACTTGGGCGTGTAGGACTGCCAGAACGGAAAGGCCTCTACGGCGTACTCGAAGTTGCCGCGCAGGGGTCCGGGGCCGAAGTTTCCGGTCAGGATGCGGCCCGCGTGGACACCGGCCGAGAGGAACTTGAAGCCGTCCCGCTGGTCGGTGATGCCGGTGCCGCCCTGGACGAGCACGCCCAGCTCAAAGGGCTGGCGCGTGCTCGCCGTGTCGATTGGGTTCGTACCTGCGGGGCTGGAGACTTGTTGAGCCTGGACAATGGGAGTAAGCAAAAAGGCAGCGGCGACCAGACTCAAACGATTCATTCAGACTCCATGGTGCGGGTTGGTAGTGCTTAGCTCAGGCTGGCTTCGTCGAAGTCGAAGTTGGAGTAGACGTTCTGCGTGTCATCCAGGTCTTCGATGGTCTCGAGCAGGCGGATCATGGCGTTAGCCTGGCTGCCTTCGAGCTTCGTGTAGGTGCTGGCGATCTTGGTGACCTCGGCGGTCTGGGTCGGGATCTTGGCGGCCTTCAGGGCCTCGACGACTGCCTCGAAGTCCTTCGGATCGCAGAGAATCTCCCAGGTGTCGCCCTCGTCGTTCAGGTCCTCGGCTCCCGACTCGAGGACGATCTCCATGAGCTTGTCCTCGCTGGCCTCATCCTTCTCGATGGAGATGACGCCCTTCTTCGAGAACATCCAGGCGACCGCGCCCTCGGCGCCGAGGTTGCCGCCGTTCTTCGAGAAGGCGTGCCGGACCTCGGAGACCGCGCGGTTCTTGTTGTCGGTCAGCACGTCGACGATGACGGCGACGCCGCCGGGGCCGTAGCCCTCGTAGGTGATCTCGTCGTAGGAGAGGCCTTCAAGCTCGCCCGTGCCGCGCTGGATGGCACGCTTGATGTTGTCGGCGGGCATGTTCTCGGCCTTGGCGGCGAGGATGGCGGTGCGCAGGCGCGGGTTACCGTCGGGGTCTCCGCCGCCGCCCTTGGCTGCGATGGTAATTTCCTTGATCAGGCGGGTGAAGACCTTGCCGCGCTTGGCATCGGCTGCGCCTTTTTTATGCTTGATTGTTGCCCATTTGCTATGGCCTGACATTGAAACCCCTCATATCCGCTTATGGCGATGGTCTGGATTTTTGCGCTGCTCCCTCGGTGCCTCGTGAGAGATGCGCGACTTAAGGATTTTAGCAGGAACTCGAGGCAAGGCCGATTTGGCCGTTAGCCTGCAAGGTCTGCGTGGCCTACCGAGGTGCGGCGGTCGAAGACGAAGCAGGTTCCGCGCCACTGGCTCGACTGCTCGGGAATCTCTTCCAGGTAGCGCAGGATGCCGCCTTTCAACTGATAGACCTCGCCGAAGCCCTCCTGCAACATGAAGGCGGATGCCTTCTCGCAGCGGATGCCGCCGGTGCAGAACATCGCTACTTTGCGGTGCTTCGCCGGGTCGAGCTGCTCGCGTACATAGCTGGCGAAGTCCGAGAAGGTCTCGATGCCGGGGTCGGTCGCCTCGGCGAAGGTGCCGTACTCGACCTCGTAGTGGTTGCGGGTGTCGAGCAGCAATACCTCGGGGTCGGCGATCAGGGCGTTCCACTCCTGCGGCTCGACAAAGGTGCCGGTGCGCGAGGGATCGACCTCGGCCTTGCGGAAGGGGATGATCGCGCTCTTGAGCTGAATCTTCAAGCGTCCGAAGGGGCGCTCTTCGGAGGTCGCGAACTTTACTTCGGCGCGCTCGAGGCCGGTCTCTTGCAGCAGGAGCGCCAGCACGCGGTCGATGGTCTCCGCCGAGCCTGCGATGGTGCCGTTCACCCCCTCTTCGGCGATGAGGATGGTCCCGCATAGCTCGTCCTCCGTGAAGGCGGCGAGCAACTGCTGCTGCAAACCGGCAGGTGCGGGCAGGAGGACGAAGCGGTAGAAGGCGGCGATCGTGTACATCATTGCACCATTATAGAAACAACAGCAAAAGCGCCCTCACGCCGGACGGGCGGCACTTCGTGCGGTTCTCGACGCTTCGCGTAAAGACTAGTTGATGCCCAGCTTGCTCCAGATCGCGTCGATCCGCTCGGTCACCTTCTCGTCCATCTTGAGCATCGGCGGCCAGGGACGCGTGAAGCCCTCCGCAGCCCACTTGCGCGTGGCGTCAATGCCCATCTTCGAGCCGAAGTTGGGCAGGCGGCTGGCGTGGTCGAGCGAATCGACCGGCCCCAGCGTGAACTGGATGTCGCGCTCCGGGTCGATGTTGTTGGCCGTGCGCAGCGTAACCTCGTTCAGGTCCTGCACATCGCAGTCCTCGTCCACCACGATGATGCACTTGGTGAACATCGCCTGTCCCATCGCCCAGATGCCGTTCATCACCTTGCGCGCGTGGCCCGCGTAGGACTTGCGGATCGAGACGATCATCAGGTTGTGGAAGACGCCCGCAGCGGGTAGGTTTACGTCGACGATTTCAGGCAGCGTGAGCTGCATGAGCGGCAGGAAGATGCGCTCCACGGCCTTGCCCATCCAGGCGTCCTCCATCGGCGGCTTGCCCACGATGGTGGCGGCGTAGATGGGGTCGCGGCGGTGGGTGATGGCCGTGAGGTGGAAGACCGGGTACTCGTCCTGCATGGTGTAGAAGCCGGTGTGGTCGCCGAAGGGACCTTCGGTGCGCAGCTCATCCAGGCTCACGAAGCCCTCGAGAATGATCTCGGCGTGGGCCGGAACCTCGAGGTCGACCGTCTCGGCCTTGACCAGCTCGACCGGCTTCTGGCGCAGGAAGCCTGAGATGAGATACTCCTCCACCTCGGGCGGCGCGGGCACGATGGCGCTGAAGGTGGTCGCCGGGTCGGTGCCGATGGCTACCGCGACCTCCATGCGGTTGCCGCGGATCTTGGTCAGGGTCTGGGCGTTGAGGCTGGCGGTTGACGTGGCCGCGGTGGTGCCTCCGGCGGTCAGGGCCATCAGGTCCACGGCGGCGGTCGTGTCGGTCGCGGCAGCGCGCAGGCGGTCGCGAAGCTGCTCGGCGGCGTTCTTCTGGCGCTGCCAGTGCATCCCGGTGGTCTGGCCGTCGTAGACCTGCATCCGGTACATACCGACGTTGCGCTTGCCGGACTTCGGGTCTTTGGTGATGACGCAGGGCAGCGTGATGAACGGGCCGCCGTCCTGCGGCCAGGTCTTGAGAATGGGAAGCTGGAGCAGATCGACGTCCGTGCCCTTGTGGATGACCTGCTTGCAGGGCGCGGCGTTGCGGTCGATGAGCTTGGGGAAGAAGCTGCCGACCTCGGCCAGTTTGGGGAGCATCTTCAGCTTTTCGAGGAGGCCGGTGGGGGTCTCGGGGTGCAGCAGGACGCGGATGCGGTCGGCGATGGCGTCCAGCGAGTCTACCTCGAGGGCCAGCTTCATGCGGCGCTCGGAGCCGAACTGGTTCATCAGGACGCGGGCGCCGGGGTAGCCGATGACGTTCTCGAAGAGGAGCGCGGGGCCACCGGGGCCGTGCTGGGCGGTCGCGGGCAGCTTGGCGGCGCGATCCGCGATCTCGGCCATCTCGAGGTCGGGCGAGACGGAGTGTTTAATGCGGACGAGTTCGCCGGATTTATCGAGCTTCGAGATCCATTCGCGTAGGTCGGTGTAGGCCAATTCCCTGCTCCTTCGGGTGCTTTTACTATCGTACTCGTTGTTCATCCCCTGCTCTGTTGATTGCTCGCAAAGGACTGGGAGGAAAAGGGATAGAAGAGGGATCAAGTTTATTGTCCCATCCTTAAGGGCACGGCTGAAGCCGTGCCCTTAAGGGGCAACAGCAAAGGACCTGTCCTGCCGGACGGGCCTCAGGCTTCGGTGAGGGTGACGATCTCGGGTGGGACCGGATGGGCCGTGGCTGGGTTGGTCAGCGCCTCGGCGATGGGCGGCTCTACATAGTCCACCAGCGGATAGCCTGCATCCCGCCAGCCCTCGAAGCCACCACGCAGCGGGCGGACCCGGTTGATGCCGAGCCGGTGCAGTTGCAGCGCGACCTTGCCGCTGGTCTCCTCGCTGGGGCAGGTGCAGTAGAGGATCACGTCGCGGTCGCGCGGCAGGATAGCCTCGTGCTGCGTGATCTGCGACGGGCTGACCCGGACCGCGCCGGGCAGCACGCGGGGGTCGGGCAGGTAGTCGAGCGGGTGGCGCAGGTCGACGATAAAGGGCGGGATGTTGCCCTGCCGGGCGGCGGTGTCGATCATGTGCTTCAGCTCGTCGGGGTCGAGCCGCATGGCGCGGACGTTGGCGAGAAAGCGGCGCTGCTTGAGCAGGCGGTAGCCCATGAAGCCCAGGACCATCAGGGCGAAGATGACGACGGCGAAGTGGCCCAGCATCGCAAAGAAGGGCTGGCTCTTTTTGGCGATGTCGCCGAAGAAGCGGCCCGCGAGCAGGTAGATCTCGGCCCAGATGATGGTCCCGGCGATATCGTAGGCCATGAAGCGGTTGAAGCGCATCCCGGTCTGCCCGGCGATGGGCGCGGCCACAGTGGAGAGGCCGGGGACGAACTTGGCGAAGAGCAGCGTGACCGCTCCGTGCTTGCTGAAGTAGCCCTCGGTCTTCGAGACGCAGGTGTTGGCCTCGAGCGAGAGGCGGCAGAGGAGCTTGAGGACCGAGTTGCCGTAGCGGCGGCCAAGCGCGTACCAGAGCGAGTCAGCGATGAGGCAGGCGAGGAGGACGACCAGCAATGCGCCGAAGGCCGAGACGCGGTGGGTAGCCGAGAGGGTGCCTGCGGTGAGGAGCAGGGGAATGCTGGGGACCGGGACGCCGAGCTGCTCCACCAATACCCATAGGAAGAGGATGGGGTAGACGTAGTGCACGAAAAATAGGAGAGCAATTGGCATGGCGGCTAAAGATAAGATGATAGCCCCACCCTGTTAGGTGCGGGTGAAGAAAAAAAGCCCCGCTTGTAAAGCCGGGCTTTTTCTGGTCGTCGGGGTTCTACTTACTGAGGATCAGAGGCATCTCGACGAGGTGCTGGCCGATGAACCAGGATTGCAGCTCGTTGGGGCGGAGGATGTCCGAGACCGCGAGATCGTTGGTGCCCTGGTCTCCGGCGTCGTCAGCCGCATCGGCGATCTCGGAGCACTGCTTCATGATGATCTTGTGGGCCTCGAGCAGACGCGAGATCTGCACCGGCACCTCTTCCTTGCCCCGGGGCGGACGCGGAATCCCGGTGATCTCGGCGACGTCTCCGCCCATGGCGACCGTGACTCCGCCCAGAAGCTGGAGCCGCTCGGCGATCTTGTCGGCCATCTCGGCCTGCTCCTCGTAGTGCTTGTCGAAGAGGAGGTGGAGCTGGTAGAAGGTGGGGCCGGAGACCTGCCAGTGGTGCTTCTTGTACAGATCGCGGAGCGCGATGGTATCGGCGAGGAGGATGTTGAGCTTCGCGCACATCTTGCCGCGAACCTTGGCGTCGAGGTAGTGAGGCATGTCCTCGATGACGGTGCCGAACTTCTGGATCTCTTTAGCGTGAGCGTGCCAGTGCGGGGCTACATCCTGATCGGTTGATTTTTTGATTGCTACTGCCATGGGGCACCTCGAAGAATGACTTCCAACTGCCCTTCTGATGCGGCCCAGGCGAGCGGGTTTGCCCCTTTGCCTTTTTAGTTTTCGCACCTTAAGCTCGAATGCCCCACCCGCTGTGGCGGATGGGGCATTCGAATAGGGCTGACAGGTTAGTTCTTGACTAATTCTTGACCGTGACCTCAGGCGTGACCGAGAAACCGGGACGCAACGCGTAGTCGCCGTTCTCCTGCTTCAGGTTGGTGAAGTTGATACGGACCGGGATGCGCTGAACCACCTTGACGTAGTTGCCGGTGGCGTTCTCGGGCGGGAAGAGCGAGAGACGCGAGCCGGTGGCTCCGCCGATCTGCGCGACCTCGCCGGTGAACTTGCGGCCGCCGAGCGCGTCGACCTTCAGGGTCACCTTCTGGCCGGGCCTCATCTCCTTGAGCTGCGTCTCCTTGAAGTTCGCAGTCACCCACAGGTCGGAGAGCGGGATGATCGAGAGCAGATCCTGGCCGACCGAGAGGTTCGCGCCGACTTGTACGTTCTTCTTGTTGACGACGCCGGAGGTGGGCGCGGTGATGCGGGTGTAGGAGAGGTTCAGCATCGCCTGATCGACTCGGGCCTGAGCCTGCTTGACGTCGGCCAGGGCGGCTTCGGCGCGGGCGTGCTCGACCGCGACCAGTTGGGGACCGTTCTTATTGGCCTGCGAGGCCTGGAAGCGGGCGCTGTCGAGGCGCTGCTGGGCCGAGCTGATGCCAGCCTGCGCGGCCACGAGCGAGGCTTCAGCCTCAACCACAGCAGCCGAGTTAGCCCGCTCCGTGGCGATGGCGGCATCGTACTGCTGCTTGGAGATGACGTCCTTCTGCACCAGCGGGGTGTAACGGTCCACGTCGAGCTTGGCCCGGACGGCGTTGGCCTTGGCCTGCTCGACGCGGGCAGCGGCAGCGGCGGCCTGCTTCTGCGCCTGCTCCACCGAGGACGAGGAGGAGCGGACGTCGGAGCCGGTCGTGCTGACCTGGGTGCGGGTGTTGACCGAGATGATCGGAATGTTGACCGTGGCCTGCTGGTAGCTGGCCTGAGCGTTGGCCAGGGTGGCCTGCGCCTGCTCGAGGGCTACCTGGAAGTCCTTGGGGTCGATCTCGGCCAGCAGCGCGCCCTTTTCGACCTTGGTGTTGTCCTCCACGTAGACATGGATGACCTGGCCCGCGACGCGCGAGCTTACCTGGTAGATGTCGCCATCGACCTGGGCGTCGTCGGTCTCCTCGGAGAAGGTGGAGCGCCAGTAGTAAAAGATAGCGCCCAAGATGAGCAGCAGGACGACGCCGAAGAGGATGACCTTGCGGCCGGTCTTCTTCTCCATCGACTCTTCAGGTGGGTTCTGGACGGTTTGCGTAGTCTGGTCTTGATCTGGCACGGTTACTTGCCTCCGAGATAGTCGTGAAAGTTGGTCTGGGCGACGCCGAGCGCACGGGCGAGCGAGAGCTTCGCGACGTTGTGCTGGTAGAGCGCGCTGATGTATTGATCGTTGGCCTGCTCGACCTGGCTCTGGGCCTGCGAGACGGGAAGATTGTCGGAGATTCCGGCATGGAAGCGCTGCTGCGCCTCGGATAGCTCCTCGGTGGCCAGGGTGACGTTGGTGTGCGTCGCCTCGACGAGCTTGGCTGCGGCCTGGATGTCGAGGATGCTGTCACGAACGTCGGCGTTGACCTGCTGGATCTGGTCCGAGTAACGCTCGCGCGCCTGTTGGAGCTGGGCGTCGGCGGCCTCCACCTCGCCCTTGTTCTTGGCGATCTGGAGGATCGGCATCTGCGCCTGGCCGGTCGCCGTAAACGTACCGTGCGAGTGGCCCGGCGTGGTGCCCTGGTCGCCGTAGTCGCCCGAGAAGCTGACGGTGGGGAGACGGTCGTCGAAGGCGGCCTTCTTCTGCGACTCGCTGGCCTTGAGCTGCTCCTGAGTCGCGGCCAGGTCCTTGCGGCCCTTGAGAGCCTGCTGGAAGGCCGTATCCGGGTTGATCTCGTCGAGCGACCGGAACGGAACCAGGTCGGTGAGGCGAAACTCCTGGTCGAGCGGCAGGCCGATGGTGCGGGCCAGCGCGATCTTGTCCTTGGCCAGTTGGTTGGTCGAGGAGATCAGGCTCTGCTTCTCGTTCTGCACGTCCACCTGAGCGCGCAGCACGTCCAGCCGGGGGCTGGTTCCGGCGTCGTGACCGGCCATCGCCTGGTTCAGGGTGACGTTCGAGGTCTCCAGCTCGGCCTTGACCGCCTCGATACGGGCGGCGTCCGCAATGCAGAGCAGATAGGCGTTGCCGACTGTGAGGGTGACGAGGTCGCGGGCATCTTCAGCCGTGAGCTTGGCCCCGGTGAAGTTGTGCTTGGCCGCCAGATAGGTATTGAGCGCCTGCAGGTTGAGGAGGTTCTGCGTCAGGTAGGCGCGGAAGTCGACGACCTGGAAAGGCCCGATGATGGGCTTGAGGCCCGGAATCTGAAGTCCGAAGGCGGCCAAGTTGATCTGTTCGACTTCGACGCTGGCCGAGCCGGTGATGGTGGGAAGCAACGCCTGCAACTGCTGCAGCCGCTGGCCCTTGGCGTTCTGCACAGCCGAGCCTTGCAGGATGAGGCCGAGGTTCGTCCGCAGCCCGCGAGCGATGGCGTCGTCCAGCGTCAGGTCAAGCATGGTGCCGGTGTTCCTGCCCTCAACGATGGACCCCTTGTAGGAGTCCGGAGTGCTCTGCGCGCCGTTCTGGCCGGTAGCGTTGTAGAGCTGGGTCTGTCCGACGGAGATCGCCGTGCTGGCCGCCGTGGCAGAGGTGGCGGCCGAGGTCGCCGGTGCCTGAGCCTGTGCCGTGGTTCCAAGCCCTATGCCCAACCCTATGCCCAACCCTAAATTGCGGGCAACAGAGCGGAAGAGATGCGCCTGGGTCCCTGCTCGTACGCCGGGCGCTGCTTTGCGTGGAGTCATACCTTGTATGTTACCTGCACCTGTCGCTGAAGTGCCCCATGAGATTTTGCTGGGGTCGTCCTTTGGATGCACCAAGATGCAAGTCTTATGCAAAAAAATCGAGAAGAGTCGCCTCCGCCTTCGGGATAGCCTCTTTTTTCGATGTTGAAACATTGTTTTGGACGTTGGAAACAAGAGACCGATACACTCTCCTCATAGTGCCGGAAGAGGCGAGAGGAGCAACAAAGAGATGGGTGAGCTGCGTGAGATTGGTGTTGGGGTAATCGGATTTGGACTGGCCTGCCGCGTGTTTCATGCGCCGTTTGTAAGCGCGGTGCCGGGGCTGAAGCTGCGGGCCATCGTGCAGCGCAAGGGCAATGAGGCCGCTGAGGCATATCCCGAGGTGAAGATCGCACGGTCGGTGGAAGAGCTGCTGGAGGATGCGGCGATTGAGGTAGTGGTGGTGGCCACGCCGAACGAGACGCACTATGCGCTGGCCAAGCAGTGTCTCGAAGCCGGACGGCATATCGTGATCGACAAGCCGTTTGCGGGCACGAGCGCGGAGGCGCGGGAGATCATCGAGCTGGCGGCGGCAAAGGGGCTGCTCGCCGCTCCCTTCCACAACCGGCGCTGGGACGGCGACTTTCTGACCGTGCGGCAGTTGGTGGAGGAGAAGGCGCTGGGGCGGTTGGTGACCTTCGAGTCGCACTTCGACCGCTTCCGCCCGATGCCTCGGGAGAACACCTGGAAGGAGTCCGGCGATCTCTCGCACGGGCTGCTCTTCGACCTGGCCCCGCACCTGGTGGACCAGGTGACGAGCCTCTTCGGCGCGCCGAAGAGCGTGACCGCGAGCGTCCGGACCGACCGCGACAACTCCGCGATTGAAGATGCCTTCGACATCGTGTTGGCCTACGAGGGGATGCTGGCGTTCTGCCGGTCGAGCATGTTGGCTTGCGATGCGTCGCCGCGCTTCCTTCTGCACGGGACGGCGGGCAGCTTCAAGAAGTACGGACTGGACCCGCAGGAACCGGCCCTGGTGGGCGGGGCTCAGGTGCCTCTGCTGGGCAGCCCGGAGGTGTGGCTGGAGGAGGACGAGTCGCAGTGGGGCACGCTGAGCGTAGCTCCGGTGCTGGCCGAGCCGGGCAAGCTGGTGAAAACGGTGGTCAAGACCGAACCGGGGGATTACCGGCCGTTCTACGTGAACGTACGCAACGCCGTGTTGGGCAAGGAGCCGCTGATCGTCAGCCCGGAGGATGGGTATCAGGCGGTGAAGATCCTGGAGCTGGCGCGTGTCAGCTCGAAGGAAGGGCGGACGGTGGCGTTTGAAGGATAGCTAGGAATAGCTATTTAATGGCCATCAGAATCCAGCTCTGGTAAGGTCTAGCCATGCACATCACGGTCCAGCTCCCCGACGATCTGACCCAACACGCCAATCCTGCGCGTGAAGCGCTGGAGGCGTTGGCTATCGAAGGGTATCGGTCGAGAACACTCTCGGCCTATCAGACGCGCCTGCTGTTGGGATTTGAGACGCGGATGGAGCTGGACAGTTTTCTCAAGGAGCACGAGGTCTGGGAGAACTCCTATAACCTTGACGACCTTGAAAAAGATACGGCGGGATTTGAACGAAAGGGATGATCGTCGTCGCCGACACAACACCCCTGAACTATCTGGTGCTCATTGATGAGATTGAGCTGCTGCCTGCGATCTTTGGGACGGTTCTGATTCCTGAGGCTGTGCTGCGGGAGCTTCTGCATCCGAAGACACCGGCAAAAGTTCGGGAGTGGATTGGGAGTCCTCCGAAGTGGCTGGAGGTCCGCGCCGTGGTCGCCGAGATGCTGCCCCAGTTGATGGATCTCGATCCGGGAGAGCGAGAGGCCATTCAGCTCGCGCTTGAAGTCGGGGCCGATGCCATTCTGATCGACGAAGCGGACGGACGACGCCATGCCGAGCGGCTACAGCTTGAGGTTCGCGGCACACTCGGCGTTCTAGAACGTGCCGCGAAGCTGGGAAAGACCGATCTCCTCAGTGCGCTCGACCGGCTCGACAAGACCAGTTTCAGGCTGTCTCCGGCGCTTCGCGCTGCATTTCTGAAGAGAAATTACTGACCGTAGGTTGCTGCCGGGCCGTGCTTGCGGAAGTAGTGGCGGTCGAGCAGGGCCTGGGTGACTACGTCCAGCTCGCTCTTGAGCGTCAGCGTCCGGTAGGCCATGCGGGCTACGGCTTCGAGCACCACCGCGTTGTGGGCGGCGTCGTGGGCGTCCTTGCCCCAGACGAAGGGGGCGTGGCCAGCCACGAGGCAGGCCGGGACCGCGAGTGGGTCGATGGCCGGGTGCTCGGGCGTGGCGGCGAAGCGCGAGACGATGGCGAGCCCGGTCTCGTGCACGTAGCGGCCCGCGATGGCCTCGTCAGTTAGTGGCTTCGTGCAGGGGACAGGGCCGTAGAAGTAATCGGCGTGCGTGGTTCCGAGTGCCGGAATGGGCAGCCCCGCCTGGGCAAAGCTGGTGGCGAACTCCGAGTGCGTGTGGACAACCGCGCCGATGGTCGGGAACTCGCGGTAGAGCAGCGTGTGGGTGTCGAGGTCAGACGAGGGCTTCAGGTTGCCGTCGACAATCTTGCCGTGCAGGTCGGTGACGACCATGTGCTCGGGCCGCAGGTCGTCGTAGTCGACGCCCGAGGGTTTGATGACGACCAATCCCTGCTCGCGGTCGACGCCGCTGGCATTCCCAAATGTGTACAGAACCAGACCACGTTTTACCAATTCGAGATTGGCTTCGAGTACGGCGGTACGAAGTGATTCGAGGAGCATGGCTTGAGGATACATCCGGGTTATAGAGTATTGGAATGGATAAGAGTTTAGAACAGGTGGGCGCGCTGCCACGGGGGTTCGAGTGGGGCGCGGTGAAGGCTGGGATCAAGGCCAGCGGCAAGCTGGATGTTGCGGTGGCGCGGGCTCCGAAGGGCGCGAACGCGGCGGCGATGTTTACGCGCAACCGGATGGTGGCCGCGCCGGTGACGGTGGGGCGGCGGCACCTGGCGGCGACGGGCGGACGGGTCTCCGTGGTGCTGGTGAACGCGGGCAACGCCAACTGCGCGACCGGTGAGCCGGGGATCGCGGCGTGTCTCGAGAGCTGCAAGGCGGCGGGCGACCAGTTCGGGTGCATCTTCGACGAGGTCTTCCCTTCTTCGACCGGGATCATCGGGGTTCCGCTGCCGGTGGAGAAGCTGATCGGCGCGCTGCCGTCGGCGGCTGCGGCGCTGGGCGCGACGGCGGCTCATGCCGAGACCTTCGCCACGGCGATCATGACCACCGACACGCGGATGAAGGTGGCGCGGGCGACGATCGAGACGGACGACGGGCCGGTGTATATCTTCGGCGCGGCCAAGGGCGCGGGGATGATCTATCCGCAACTGGGGCCACCGCACGCGACCATGCTGGTCTACCTTTTTACCGACCTGGTTGCGCAGCCGACTGACCTGCGCGAGATGATGGAACCGGCGGTCGAGAGCAGTTTCAACAGCATCTCGATTGACGGTGACACTTCGACCAACGATACGGTGCTGCTACTGGCCAGCGGGGCCAGCGGGGTTGGGCTGGACGAGCGGGTTTCGGTGGCGTTTGCGAACGCCCTGCGGCTGGTCTGCGGCAGCCTCGCGCACCAGATCGTCGATGACGGCGAAGGCGTCGGCCACGTGGTGACGTTACAGATCAACGGTGCGGCCAGCTATGCGGACGCCAAGGCCGTGGCCCAGACCATCGCCCACTCGCCGCTGTGCAAGACGGCGTGGTCGAGCGCGGACCCGAACTGGGGACGGCTGCTGGCCGCCGCGGGACGGTCGGGAGTGGCGCTCGATCCGGCTGCGACGAGGATATGGATCGGCGCGGAGCCGGTCTTCGAGAACGGAGTGCGGTCGCCGCTCTACAACGAGGCCGCGGCGCACCAGGTGATGCTGGCACGGGAGTACACCATCACGCTCGATCTGGGCCAGGGCGAGGCGAGCTGCACCTTCCTGACCTGCGACCTGACGGAAGAGTACGTGAAGATCAACGCGGACTACTCCACTTAAAATCCGTTTAGAACCGTACCCTTTCAGGGGGAAGCCTGACGCGGATAAAGGGATCAAGGCGGACTAAAAACCAGAATAGTCTGGCTTTAATCCGCCTTGATTCTTTTGCGGTGTTCCTGACGCAACCTCGCTGAGGAAGCTGAGATTGAGTGTGCCGCTTATCTGTGCTGCGGCTTCAATCGGACTGTTGCGGCTCGTGTCGATTGTGAGACTGGGCTTTGGCATGTGCGATGTATCGAACTCTCCGGCAGCCTGCAACTTCTCAAACAGGGGGAGAGAGCTTAGCTTTCGATACTGCAATCGTGAAGGGCTATCGATCCGGCGTTTCAACTCGTCGAGCGGACAGGCCAGCTCGACAAAATCCACCTGTCCGCCGTATCCGGTGACGATGTCCACCGTCTGCTCAACGAACTTCGGCCGCACCGTTCTCTCCGGATTGAAGGTGAAGATCAAACCCGGCAACTGACTACGGCAGGCTTGGCTGAAGACCGAAAGCCATATCTCCTCGCGCAGTTCTACGAAGGGCGCGCTGCCGAACTCGAACGTCGAAAGCAGGAGATCGACTACAAGGTGATTGTGAAAGAGCTTGTAACCAGTCCGCTTCGATAACTCCTGCGCAACCGTGAGCTTGCCAGTCGCGGGTAATCCATAGATGAAAATAAGCCTCATGGAATGTTCCTCTTTGACTTGCTCTCAGGGCAGGAAGACGAGGCGGGCTCCCTGCTCTTTGGTGTTCCAGAGAGCGGCGACGTCACTGAGCGGGGCTGACTTTACCTCGAAGTGGAAGGGTTTGACGGCGGCTGCGGCGAAGAACTCGGTGACGGCCTGGCGGATCTGGTCGAAGGAGGCGCTGCCGAAGCCGCTGCCCAGGATCTCGAGCGCAGTGCTGCGCAGGAGAGAGCCGGGGAGGGAGATTTTTCTTCCGGCGCTCTCGCCGATCTGCACGTGGCGCACCCGGGAGGTCGCGTGCTGGAGGCCCTTCTGGGCGATTGCCTCGAAGACGGCCTCGGCGGGTGGTCCCCAGAGGTAGTCGAGCACCACGTTTACGCCGTTGACGGCCCACTCGCTGCGAATGTTCTCGACCAGGGCGTCGTGGGGCTGGTCGAGCGAGATAACGGCGTCCGCGCCGAGCGACTTCAGCTCCTCGAGCGCCTGCGGGTTGCGTCCGGCGGCGATCACGCGGGCCGCGCCGAGGCGCTTGGCGATCTGCACGGCCATCTGACCAGCGCTGCCGGTGGCTCCGAGGATCAGGACCGTCTCGCCCGCCACGAACTTTGCCCGTGCCGTGAGCGCGACCCAGCCGGACATGGCCGGGTTAGCGATGCCCGCGCAGGTGGCGTCATCGAGCGCGTCGGGCAGCGTCAGGCACATGGCCGGGGAGGCGAGCGCCAGCTCGGCCATGGTGCCGAAGGGCGAGCGGACTCCGCCGAAGTAGACGCGGGTGCCGTCTTCGAGGCGTCCTACTCCGTCGACGCCGGGGATGAAGGGGAACTGGCCGGTGCTGCCGTAGTGGCTTCCGTTGGCCAGAGAGCGGACGATGGGGTGGAGTCCGGCGGCGAGGACCTTGACGAGCTTTTCTTCCTGCTGCGGTGTGGGGTCGGCGAAGGTGGTGAAGCTGGGAGGCGCGGTGAAGGTGGTGACGACGGCTGCGTTCATGGCGGGGTCCTCTTCGGTTGAGGCCAGGCTAACATTCTTCCCGGCACAGATTTGTGATTAGGGGGGAAAAGCACGCGGCTGATCATCTTAGTCCCAAATGTAGTCCCCTATACTGATAGACCGTATGCGCCTGCCTACCTTCCGGACAACGCTCGCTCTGATCGGCGTGACTGCGCTCTTTGCTCTATCGCTTCAGCAACCGGCGATTCTCTTTAGGCGAATGTCTACTGCCGGTCCGAGAAACGCCATGATTCCCGCAGGCTACGTAGTCAAAACGGGTAAGCAGATGGCCCTTGGCGGACTACTTGGTCCCCTTCTTGGCAATTTTGCCGTTCTCGCGAACCCTCTCCTCTTGGTGGGCTGCATTTTGATTCTGTTTCGGAGGACGGGCGAAGCCATACTCTGCCTTGCTTTAGCCGTGATCTTCGCTTTGCAAACTTTTCAATTGAGGGTGCAGCCCTATCACGAGGACGAGGGTGGCGTCTTTCTTTCGTATATGATTCACCCCCTGACCGGCTGGTACTGCTGGTTCGGCTCGATCTTGCTGGCCTTGACCTTGGCCTGCGTGCAGCAATGGTCTGACCATAGAACAGCCGGAGACCAAAATCCGGGATGAATACAGGTCGAATTTAGTCCGGGTTCCGGCGTATGATCGGAATGAACTTTCGGCGACGTGATTTTTCCCTTAAATACAACTATCTTTATTGGGACGACACACGTCGTCATAAACCTGAAGCAAGCGAGAACCGGATACGCCCATGACAACAAAGCTTGATGTAGCCGCCCAGCAGGACTTTACCGCAGAGGTTGCGGAGTGGATTGAGGCGTTCGACGAAGTAGTCGCGAACGACTGGGAGCATGGAGCCGAACTGATCTCGGCGCTCAGGCAGCGGGCGGGCGAGGCCGGTGTGCCCGTCGCCACCGAGATGACGACGCCGTACCGGAACACCATTCCGAAGCACGACGAGGTTCCCTACCCCGGCGACCGCGCGCTCGAGACACGGGTCGAATCGCTCATCCGCTGGAACGCGATGGCGATGGTGCATAAGCAGAACAAGTACGACGCCGGTATCGGCGGACACATCTCGACGTACTCGTCGTTGGCGACGCTGCTGGAGGTGGGCTTCAACCACTTCTTCCGGGCCAGCTACGGCAATCAGCCGGGCGACTTCGTCTACTTCCAGGGCCACTCCTCGCCGGGCGTCTACGCTCGCTCGTTCCTCGAGGGCCGCTTTGACGAGTCGCGACTGAAGAACTTCCGCCACGAGCTTCGCGGCGAGCCGGGCCTTTCGAGCTATCCGCACCCCTGGCTGATGAAGGATTACTGGAGCTTCCCCACCGTCTCGATGGGTATTGGGCCGCTGAATGCGATCTACCAGGCGCGGTTCATGCGCTACCTCGAGAACCGCAAGCTAATCGAGAAGACCGACCGCAAGATCTGGGCGTTTATCGGCGACGGCGAGACGGACGAGGTGGATACGCTGGGCGCGATCTCGCTGGGCACACGCGAGAAGCTGGACAACCTGATCTTCGTGGTGAACTGCAATTTGCAGCGGCTGGACGGGCCGGTGCGCGGCAACAAGCGCATCATCGACGAGCTGGAGGGCGTCTTCCGCGGCGCGGGCTGGAACGTCATCAAGGTCATCTGGGGCGGCGACTGGGATGAGCTGTTTGCCCGCGACCACACCGGGCTGCTGCTGCGCCGGATGGAAGAGTGCGTCGACGGCGACTACCAGACCTACAAGGCCAAGGACGGCGCATATCTGCGCAAGGAGTTCTTCGGCAAGTATCCCGAGCTGCTGGAGCTGGTGAAGGACTACACCGACGCGCAGCTCGAGCTGCTGCACCGCGGCGGGCACGATCCGCAGAAGGTCTACAACGCCTACAAGCGGGCGACCGAGCACAAGGGCGGGCCGACGGTGATCCTGGCGAAGACCGTGAAGGGCTTCGGCCTGGGCACGGCGCAGTCGCGCAACGCCACGCACAGCGAGAAGAAGCTGGCCGACGACGCGCTGGCCGCGTTCGTGAAGCGGTTCGACATTCCCGTGCCCGAGCACGCGGCCAAGGACGGCGAGTTCTACCGTCCGGCGCAGGACTCGCCGGAGATCGTCTACATGCAGGCGCGGCGTGCGGAGCTGGGCGGATACCTGCCGCAGCGCGTGGTGCCGAAGCTCGACTTCAAGGCTCCGGAGCTGGACTTCTACAAGGACTGGCTGGGTGGCTCGAAGGGCCGCGCCGTCTCGACCACGATGGGCTTCGTGAACCTGCTGAACGGTCTGTTGAAGAACCCCACGGTGGGCAAGCTGGTTGTACCGATTGTGCCCGACGAGGGCCGCACCTTCGGCTTCGAGTCGGTGATGAAGGCCGTGGGTATCTACGCTCCCGATGGGCAGAAGTACACGCCGCACGACGCCGACATGCTGCTGCGCTACTCGGAGAAGAAGGACGGGCAGATTCTGGAGGAGGGCATCACCGAAGCGGGTTCGATGGCCTCGTTCACGGCCGCCGGAACGTCGTACTCCAACTACGCGGTGCCGATGATTCCCTTCTACATGTACTACTCAATGTTCGGCTTCCAGCGCATTGGCGACATGGCATGGGCGTTTGCGGACTCGCGCGGCAAGGGCTTCCTGATGGGCGGCACCGCTGGCCGCACGACCATGCTCGGTGAGGGCTTGCAGCACCAAGATGGACACAGCATCGTGCTCTCAAGCACCATCCCGACGTGCCTGACCTACGACCCCGCCTACGTATATGAGCTGGCGGTGGTGTTGCAGGACGGCATCAAGCGCATGTATGAGGACGGCGAGGACTGCTTCTACTACGTGACGATGTATAACGAGGACTACGCCATGCCGGCAATGCCCGAGGGCTGCCGCGAGGGCATCCTGAAGGGTCTGTACAAGTTCAAGGCGGCGGCGTCCGAGGCGACGGTGCAGCTCTTCGGCTCCGGCCCCATCCTGAACGAGGTGCTGAAGGCGCAGGAGATTCTGGCCGAGAAGTACGGTGTCCAGGCCGATGTCTGGAGCGTGCCGAGCTACGTCGAGGTGCGGCGCGATGCGCTGGCGGTGGAGCGTTGGAACCGTCTGCATCCGGCTGAGACCGCGCGCAAGAGCTATCTCGAGACCGTGCTCGAAGGCGCGAAGGGACCGATCATCGCAGCCAGCGACTACATGAAGACTATTCCGGACTCGCTTTCGCCCTGGTTGCAGTCGCGGCTGGTGACGCTGGGTACGGACGGCTTTGGCCGCTCGGATAACCGCGAGCACCTGCGGCGGCACTTTGAGGTGGATGCTCCGTCGATTGTGGCGGCGACGCTCTCGAAGCTGGCACGTGATGGAGCCTACGACGCGGGCAAGGCTCAGGCGGCGATGGCGGAACTTGGAGTGAACTCCGAGATTGGCGATCCGTTCCGGGCTTAAGGCAATAGAATCAAAGCCACCGTGGCGCAGGCTGCGGTGGCTTTTTCTTTGGGTGCTGGTTCACTGACTATTTGGGGAGAGACGATGGCTGCGAAGCCGTTTGAGAACCCGCTGATCCGCAACGTGCGGCTGCGGGAGATGTACACGGTGATGGTGGAGGCTCGGGTTCTGAGCCGTCAGATGCGGCGGCAGCACACCGGCTTCGCGCCGGGGCTTGAGGCCTGCTGGGTGGCGACCGCGATCGACCTGCACGAGGGCGACCTGACCAGCGACGCGGGCGTGGGGCCGCTGCCGGGCTACGTAAGGGATGCCGCGCGCGCGCAGGCCAAGGTGCTGGCGGCGACGCTGCGCGGAGAGAGCGGCGAGGGCAGGCTGGGCGGCTCTTTCTCGCCCGTCAAGCGGATGTGGACCTCGATTGGAGCGGCGATGGGCCTGCGCGCCTCGGGGGAGAAGGGTGTTCTGATGGCCTACGTCGGCGAGCGCGAGTTGAAGGATGCCGAGTGGAAGCGGGTGCTGCGCGCAGCGGCGGAGGCCGAGGCTCCGATCATCTTCGTGGTGCTGCCGGAGAAGAACGGCACCAGCGGGCTGGCGCGGCTGGCGAGCCGCTGCGGCGTGCCCGGCATTCCCGTCGATGCCAGCGATGCGGTGGCGATCTACCGGGTGGCGCAGGAATCCATCGTGCGCGCCAGGGCCGACAGCAAACCCGCTCTGATCGCGGGTGTTCCCTTCATTGCCGCGGGCAAGGCAAAGAAAGCCGCCGATCCGATTCAGTTGTTGGGAGAGCAGTTGATCGCCAAACAGGCGGCTACTCCGGCGTGGCTGGCCAAGGTGGAACCGCGCTGCCAGAGCAGGCTCGAGGCGGCTTTGGCGAAGCAGTAAATGCACGGGTTACACTGGAGGGGTTCGACCGGTCCGTATCCGTTTGGATCGACCGATCCCGATCCAAGAGGTATGCGTGCATAGAGGAAAAGTCATTCTGCTGGTCGGCCTGTGCATGGGCTCGCTGCCTGCCGCGGTCGCCCAGTCAGTGGCGCCGCAGGCGCCTGCGGCACCCGTTCCCGGAACCGACTCCACGACTCCGGTCTTCGTGCCCACACCAACTCCCCAATCCGTCGACCAGGTTGGGACGCGTCCGGCCTACAATCCTGATGTCAATAAGGAAAAAGCGCCGGGAAGCGCCGCTCCAGTGCCCACTCCGGCACCTCCTCCGGCAGTCGCGCCGTTGCACGGCAACCCCTACTCCGCGTGGCCGCCTTATGGCGCGCCCTGGTATCAGGACTATTACCACAGCGGAAAGTTCCCCGAGGGCCACCGCCAGAGCCATGACAGCTCGGTCTACATCCCAGTCGATAGCTGGATCTACCCCAAGGTGCTGCGGCTCTACTCGATGGGCTACATCGACACCACGTTTCTCTCGATGCGGCCCTGGACGCGGTTGAGCCTGCTGCACATGCTCGAGCAGTCGCAGGACGCCATCGTGAACGGCAACAACGGAGAGGCCCAGGAGATCCTGGCCAAGCTGCTGGATGAGCTTGCGGCCGAAACTCCGGCGAGCGGCTCGCGCGGCACCGTCTACGGCATGGAGTCGGCCTACGACCGGGTGATGGGCATCGGCGGCACCACGCTGCGCGATAGCTGGCACCTGGGCCAGTCCATCGTGAACGACTACGGACGGCCCTACCAGACGGGCTTCAACAACATCCTGGGCGCGTCGACGATCTCCGAGCACGGCCGCTTCTCGCTCTACGTGCGCGGCGAGTACGAGCACGCCCCCGGCGCGCCCGGCTACTCGCAGGCCCTCAGCAGCCAGCTCTCCACCATCGATCAGATCCCCTACTCCGGGTTCAACCTCAACCAGGCGACCATCCCTACCGGCCCGATCGACGCGGCCAATCCCTTCCGGCTGGTCGAGGCGACGCTCTCCTTCCACCTGCTGGGACACGAGATCTCGGGCGGCAAGTCCGACGCCTGGGAGGGGCCGGGGCTCGGCGGCGCGATGGCCTGGACCAACAACGCCGAGAACATGTACTCGTTCCGCATCAACCGCGTGGAGCCGCTGCATATTCCTTATATCTCCGCGCTGCTGGGACCGCTGCGCTACGACTTCTTCTACGGCAGCCTGAAGGGCCATACCTACCCCAACAACCCGTACGCCCACTCGGAGATGTTCTCGTTCCGCCCGACGAAGAACTTCGAGTTTACCTTCCAGCGTACGATCATCTTCGGCGGCGCGGGACATACGCCCGTGACCCTGCACAACTTCCTCAAGGGCTTCTTCGACACCAGCGATACAAACCAGTCGGAGAAGTTCGGGCGGAACGACCCCGGTGCCCGGTTCAGCGACTTCAGCTTCTCCTACCGGCTTCCCTTCGTCCGCGACCGCCTGACGCTCTACGCCGATGCGACGGCGCACGACGACGTAAGTCCGATCAGCGCGCCGCGCCGGGCGGGCATCCTCTCGGGGCTGTACCTGTCGCAGGTTCCCTATCTGCCCAAGCTCGACCTGCGCGCCGAGGCGGTCTACACCGACTACCCCACGCTGGCCAGCATCCACGGCGGCGGCAACTACTTCGAGACGGTCCAGCGCCAGGGGTACACGAACCAGGGCTTCCTGATGGGAGATTGGATCGGCCGCGAGGCCAAGGGAGGCCAGGTGTTTCTCACCTACCACCTCTCCGGCAACGAGTCGGTTCAGCTGGAGTACCTGAACAAGAAGACCGCGAAGGACTTTATCCCCGGCGGCACCACGCAGAACTCGTTCAAGGTCACTGTCACCAAGCGGCTCGGGCACGATCTGGAGCTGAACGGCTGGTACCAGTTCGAGCGCTGGAAGGCGCCGATTTATCTGCCCGGAGCGCAGAACGACTCGATTGGGGCGTTCCAGGTGACCTACTTCCCCAAGCTGCATGTCCTGCCGGGTAAGTAAGTTTTGGGGGAGACGACAAAGCCAGACCCAAGGGTCTGGCTTTGTCGCTATAGCAGCAGAACAGATGTCTAGCTGTGGGGCGCGGCCTCTGCACTTACGCAAGCCTTGAAGTACTCCAACGAGCGCTCCAGGCCGGAGCGGAGGTTCACCTGCGGCTCCCATCCGAGCAGCGCCTTCGCCTTGGTAATGTCGGGACGGCGGCGCGTGGGATCGTCCTGCGGGAGAGGCTTGAAGATCAACTCAACCTTTGCCCCGGTCACCGCAAGCACCTCGCTGGCGCACTCGAACATATTCCATTCAATCGGATTACCGATGTTGACCGGCGTGTGCTCGGTCACCTTCGAGAGCCGCATGATGCCCTCGATGAGGTCAGAGACGTAGCAGAAGCTGCGCGTCTGCAGGCCGTCGCCGTAGATGGTGAGCGGCTCGCCGCGCAGAGCCTGGGTCATCAGGTTCGAGATGACGCGGCCGTCGCTGCTCTGCAGGCGCGGGCCGTAGGTGTTGAAGATCCGGACCAGGCGGGTATCGACGCCGTGATAGCGGTGATAGGCCGTAACCGCCGCCTCGGAGAAGCGCTTGGCCTCGTCGTAGACCGAGCGCGGGCCGACAGGGTTGACGTTGCCCCAGTAGGTCTCGACCTGAGGATGTACCTCGGGGTCGCCGTAGCACTCGGAGGTGGAGGCGTGGAGGAAGCTCGCGTCGTACCTGTGGGCGATCTCAAGCGTGTTGATGGTGCCCGCCGAGCCGACCAGCAACGTCTCGATGCCCAGCCGGGAGTAGTCCACCGGGCTGGCGGGCGAGGCAAAGTTGAAGACGAAGTCTACCCGGCCCACGTCGAAGGGCTGACAGATATCCTTTTCGATCAACTGGAAGCGGCTCTCGTTGGCCAGATGAGCCACGTTAGCCAGGCTCCCGGTCGAGAGGTTGTCCACGCCGATGACGCTGTCGCCCTCGCCGAGGACGTAGTCACAGAGATGCGAGCCAAGGAATCCGGCTGCCCCTGTGATGAGTACTGTGCGCTTTCCCAATGCCACTCCTTCTTCCGTGGCCTCGCGATTGCGCCAGCGAGCCACGGGCTCACCTTCTCCCCGGCCAGGGTCTTATATGGATCCCTGGCCAGGCATATTTCCTGTTTACTGAGCCTGCCTGGCAGGCCTCAGAGTACTGAGCTACCCGCATACTCCCGCACCGGGAAGGTCGAGGGACGCCCGACGCTAACGTACGTAAAGCCATGCCGCAGCATCACCTGCGGGTCATAGAGATTGCGCCCGTCGAGGACGATCGGGTAGCGCAGCGTCGTGTAGAGCCGATCCAGGTCGAGGGTCGCAAACTCATCCCAGTCAGTCAGGATCAGCAGAGCGTCAGCATCGTGCGCCGCGGTGTACGCATCGGTGGCGTAGCGCAGTTGCGAGCTGGCGGGGAGCTTCTCCTCGGTACGCTTCATGGCGGCGGGATCGTAGGCCACGACCGAGCAGCCCTCGCCCAGCAACATGCCGACCAGGTCGATCGCCGGAGACTCGCGGATGTCGTCCGTCTCCCCCTTGAAGGCCAGGCCCAGCACCGCGATGCGCTTGCCGCGCAGCGTCCAGAGAGCCGAGCGCACCTTGGAGAGGAAGCGCTTCTTCTGCTGAACGTTGATCTTCTCCACCTCGGTCAGCAGGCCGAAGTCGATGCCCATCTGCTCGGCGACCGAGCGGAAGGCCGCTACGTCCTTCGGGAAGCAGGAGCCGCCATACCCGATGCCGGGGCGCAGGAACTTGGGCCCGATGCGGGAGTCCAGCCCCATGCCGCGCGCCACCTGCTCGACGTTAGCGTCGGTCGCCTCGCACAGGTTCGAGACCGCGTTGATAAAGGAGATCTTCATCGCAAGGAAGGCGTTTGAGGCGTGCTTGATGATCTCGGCGCTCTTGGTGGAGGTGTTGAGCAGCACGGGCGGCTCGTTCTGGTTGCAGATGCCGGTGATGTGGTCGGGCCGGGTATAGTACTCGCCACCGGTCAGCGGGGCGTAGATCTCGGCCAGTACGGCTGCGGCGCGCTCGCTGTCGGCGCCCACGACGATGCGATCCGGGTGCAGGAAGTCGGAGACTGCCGTTCCCTCGCGCAGAAACTCGGGGTTCGAAACGACGTCGAACATCTCACGCGCTACGCCATTGCGCTCGATGGCCCGGCGAATCCACTCGTTGGTATACACCGGCACGGTGGACTTCTCGACGATGACCTTATAGCTGGTGAGCGAGCGTGCGATCTCGCAGGCTACAGCCTCTACATACGAGAGATCGGCATCGCCGGTCTCGGATTGAGGCGTTCCGACCGCGATGAAGATCGCCTCGCACTCGCGGGTCGCCTCGGCCAGATCCGTCATAAAACGAACCTTGGCGTTGCGATAGCGATTCAGAAGCTCGGGAAGGAAGGTCTCGTGGATGAGGGTGTCCCCTCCCTGCAACGCCGCAACCTTGCGCTCGTCGTTATCGACGCAGATGACATCGTGCCCCATCTCAGCGAAGCAGACTGCAGCGACCAGGCCGACATATCCCGATCCGACGACGGCGATTTGTATTTTCTTGCTCATATCAGTAAAGGCTCTCTCAGTATTCTTTTTCCAGAAAATCGGTTCGAGCCTTTGTAGTGTAACGGACGCGAAGCCAATTTGATCTCACAGGAGAATGGAGCGAGACGCGGATCGGAGAATTGATCGAGTCTTTATGAAATCATTGACCCAACTACGACAGCATTGCTTTCAGATTTACATGAAGTCGTTTAGAATCGGGGCACATGACGCCGGATGCCAGTCAAGACGCCACCGCTGTAGGAGCTCCCCGCCCCACCTTCTCCTTCAGCGCTCCCGAATCAACTGATACAACCCTCTCCGAAGCGCTGGTTGTCTTGCGCAAACGGCGCTGGGTCCTCATCGTCGCCATCATTCTCGGCGTACTGGGAGGCTTGTATCGAGGTTTTACCGAGCCGCGTCTGTACGTGGCCACCGGTAGAATCCAGGTTCACTCCTCCAGCTCCGCCAGCGAATACAAGATGAACGTCGCCACAGCCGCCATGGGGGGAGACGAAGACTCCCAGACCAAGCTGCAGTCCGAGGTTTCCATCCTGCAGAGCGACAGTCTGATGGCATCGCTCGCGCGCGAGCTGAATCTGGTCAATAACCCGGATTTCCTCGAAACCCGTGACCCCATCCAGCACAAGAGCATGGATGATCTGGCGGTGCGCGAAGGTGTCATCAAGACCCTGAAGGGAAACCTGACGGTTGCCCTGGTCCCCAAGACCGACATCATCAAGATCAGCTACAGCAGCCTGAACGCCAAGCTGTCGGCAGACATCGTCAATAAGCTGATCGCCGATTACATCCAGCGCAGCTATGAGAGCCGCTTTGCCTCCACACAGCGGGTGTCGCAGTGGCTGTCGGGACAGCTCGATGACCTGAAGCAGAAGGTCGAGACCTCGCAGCAGCGGATGCTGGACTTGCAGAGGAAGCTCGGCGTACTGGGAGTCGATAGCAGCCACGACGAGATCGCCGCCGCCATCGAGGATCTACAGAAGGCTGCCGGAGTCGCTCGTCTACAGCGAATCGTCTCGGAGGCGCGCTACCGGCTGCTCGCGGGCATGGATCCGGACGCCATGGAAGGCTCGATTGACATCCCCATGAATCCGGGCATAAACAATCTCCCTCCGCCCGCTCTCACCTCGCTGCGCCAGTCGCTGGCCACTGCGAAGTCGAACTACGCCATGCTGGAAGGCACGCTCGGGGTCAATCATCCCCAGGCGCTGGCGTCCAGGGCTCAGATTGACGAACTGTCCAAAGAGGTCACCGCCGAGCAAAATCGGCTGCTGGAGCAGGCAAAGCAAAACTTTGAGCTGGCGAAGTCCAACCAGACCCAGACTGAATCCGTCCTCGAAGCGCAGAAGACAGCCGCGTACAAGATGCGGGACGACCTGGTGGAATACACCTTGCGGCAGCGCGAGTTTGAGTCTGACCGGACGCTCTACGAAGGGCTTCTGCAGCGACTGCGCTCGGCGGGCGTCGAGGCTGGGCTCGAGTCGATGGAGGTCGATATCGTCGACCAGGCCATTCCACCGGCACGACCGACGATGCGCTCGAAGTCGTTCGACCTGCTGCTTGCCAGCCTCGTCGCTCTGATTATCGGCGTCCTCCTCGCCTTCCTGCTGGAGAATCTCGACACCGGCCTGCGCAGCATCGCGGAGATTGAAGCGATCACCGAGCTGCCGTCGCTGGCCATCATTCCCCGGTCGCGCCGCTCCACAGCCGAGCAGCTTGCGGGCATGACGACCGTGGAGCGCAACATCAACGTGCTGACCCAGCCCAAGTCCCAGTTCACGGAGTCCTTCCGCTCTCTGCGGACCGCACTGCTGCTCTCCATGAGCGAGGGCCGCGAACCGAAGTACATCCTGTTCACCAGCGCGACGCCATCGGAAGGCAAGACGACGGCGGCCACCAACCTAGCGACCGTGATGGCGCAGGGAGATGCCCGCGTGCTGCTGATCGACGCCGACCTGCGCCGGCCCAACGTTCACCACCGCTTCGGCCTGGCCGGCAAGCTGGGGCTCAGCACTATTCTCAGCGGCTCCTCGACCCTCGAGAACTCCGTTCAGAATGTGCCCGAGGTACCCAACCTGGATGTTCTGGCCAGTGGGCCGGTACCTCCCTTCCCTACCGAGATGTTGAGCTCCGAGTCCATGTCCCAACTGCTCGCCAAGGCCGGCCAGATGTATGGATACGTCATCATCGACTCGCCTCCGATCCTGTCGGTGACGGACGGCGTGCTGCTGGCGCGCCAGTCGGATATCACGGTGCTCGTCATACGCCACGGCAAGTCCAGCAAGCCCGTGGTACGACGGGCGCGCGATCTACTCGTACGCTCGGGCGCACCGCTCTCCGGTATCGTCCTCAACGCGGTCGATCTGAACTCGCCCGAGTACTACGGTTACTACGGCTACTCCGGATACTCCTACACCAGCGTCGATTCCTCGGGCTGGGAGTCCAAGGGGGCTCCGACCGAGCACCGCAACGGGAAGAAGGGCAACCGATGATGATGCCTAAGATGACTCCAATATCGCGGCGGCTTCTGAAGGGCGTCTTGTTCGCCTGTATGCTGTCCAGCCTGACCAACCTTGGACACGCGCAGTTCAGCGGCCCCTCGCTCAGCGCGCCTTCCGTCGCGCCTGTCATGTCTCCACCCACCACCGATCCTGCGATCTTATATCCTGGGCCTCGGGATCTTCAGATCCTTCCTGGAGATGGGCTGGCGATCCACCTGTTCGCGACTCCTGACTATGACTACAGCATGCGTGTGGCAATCGATGGAACGGTTCTGCTACCCCTCATCGGTAGCGTCAACCTGAACGGCTTGACCATTACCGAGGCACAACTGCTAATCGCGAAGCGTCTGAAGGATGCCGGAATGTACCGCAATCCTCAGGTCGTGATTCAGCTGATAGATGCTCCCGGCCAGTTCGTCACAATCACCGGAGAGATGCACGCAGTGATTCCGGTCCTTGGCGAGCGCCACCTGTTCGATATTCTGGCAGCGGCGGGAGGAAGCGGCAACGCATCCAATCTAAACAACCTCGGAGCGACCTACGGACAAGCCACAGCCGGAGGCGGCGGCGGTTCAACCCTGCCGCCATCGGCGAGCCATATCATTACCATCCTGCGGTCGGGCCAACCCAAGCCGATCGTGGTCGACATCGGCACCGACCCGGAGACCGCCGCTAAAGCCAACATCCCTATCTTCCCTCGGGATACGATCATCGTCTCCCGCATCGGCGTCGTCTACGTTGTGGGTGCCTTCAAAACCCAGGGGGCGATCCCTCTCGTGCAGAACTCGCCCCTGACCCTGATGCAGGTCGCCGCACTGAGCGGCGGCGTCGGCTATGAGGCTCGTAATAACGATCTTCGCATCGTGCGCACGATCGGTCTGGAGCGCAAGATGATCCAGGTGAATATCCTGAAGGTGCTGCGCGGCAAAGAGCCCGATCCAGTGCTGCAGGCAGACGATATTATCTTCCTGCCGTCTGTCCCCATCAAGGCGGCGATCAAGTCCGGTGGTCTTGGCACCGTACTGGGCGCAGCATCCATTCTTTCTTACGCGCTCATCAACAGCCGCTAACATGAGACCGAGTCATGGGCAGCGCACGTTCAGAAGACGTGGCGCTGCCTCTTGCAGCCGCCTCTCTCAAAGTCATACAGGCAAGATCGGCAGCTTCGCGAGGCCGGAGCACTTCAGGGGAGATTATGCGCATTCTTCACGTCATGGCGACCGTCAATCCTGATGCCGGAGGGCCGTCTGAGTCGGTACGGGTACTGATGAGCTTCAAATCTATCGGCTACGACGGCGAGGTGGTATCGTCCGACGATCCCAATGCACCCTTCCTCAAGAGCCTGCCCTTCCCTGTCCACGCGCTCGGCCCTGTCTCCACCACCTACGCGTACAACAGCAAGCTCGTCCCCTGGATCAAGCAGAACCGCCATCGCTTCGACGGCATCGTGGTCAATGGGCTGTGGACCTACGGCGGGCGGGCAGCCAAACAAGCGCTCGAGGGGAAAAAACCCTACCTCGTCTTCTGCCACGGGATGCTCGATCCCTACTTCAAGCGCAAGTTCCCGCTCAAGCACATGAAAAAGTGGGTCTACTGGGCGCTGGCGGAGTACTGGGTGTTGCGCGGGGCCTACCGGGTACTGTTTACCACGCGGGCGGAGAGCCGCCTCGCCGAGCAGAGCTTCTGGCTGCATCGCTGGACCGGGCACACCGTTCCCTATGGCGCCAGCCGTCCGGCGACAGGCACCGCCGTAGGCGAGCAGGTCGAGGAGTTCTACAACGTATGCCCGGAGGTTCGCGGGAAGCGCTTCATCCTGTATCTCGGGCGTATCCACCGCAAAAAAGGCTGCGATCTGCTGATCGAGGCATTCGTCAAGCTCGCCGGGCAGGATCCTGAGTTGCACCTGGTCATGGCCGGTCCCGACCAGCAAGGCTGGGGCAAAGATCTAAAGGAGATCGTCCGCAAGGGCGGTCTCGAAGACCGCGTCCACTGGCCGGGAATGTTGAAGGGCAACGTCAAATGGGGCGCTTTTCGTGCCTGTGAGGCGTTTATTCTGCCCTCGCACCAGGAGAACTTCGGTATCGCGGTAGCCGAGGCGCTGGCCTGCGGCAGGCCCGCGCTGCTCTCGGACCAGGTCAACATCGCCCCGGAGATCGCCGAGTACGGCGCCGGGCTGATGGAGCCCGACACACAGTCCGGAACCGAGAACCTGCTCTCCCGCTGGATCGCCACTCCCTCCGCAGAGCGGCAGGCGATGAGCGAACGGGCGCTGGTCTGCTTCGACGAACGCTACGATATGCAGCGGAACGCCGAGACGATCATTCGCCTCATCGGAGAGGCCCAGGCCGAGCGCAACTACCCCAAAGCGGTGACTGAGGCATAGCCGTCATGGCCAAGCAGGCAAGCTACAACGCGGCAGAGCACATCTCGGCAGATACGGCGGAAGACGCTTATCTGCGTCCTGCTTTCAGCTTCGAAACCCGCCTGAGACGCATGTTCTGGAACCTATGCTGGCTGCTCCTGTACCGCCTTTCGCCGCGTCCGTTTCACGCGTGGCGGACGCTGCTGCTAAGGGCGTTTGGCGCGAAGATGGGGCCGAACTGCCACTTCTATCCCGGATCGAAGGTCTGGGCTCCCTGGAACCTGATCTGCGCGGACCAGGTGACGGCTGCGGACGGGGCCGAGATCTACAATCCCGCGCCGATGCGATTCGGCTCGCACATGATCGTCTCCCAGGATGCCTATCTCTGCGGGGCGACCCATGACTTCGACGATCCGGCCTTCCCCCTGCTCGCCTATGAGATGAGCTTTGGGGCTTACTCCTGGGTCTGTGCGCGGGCCTCAGTGGCTCCTGGAGTCAATGTGGGGGAGGGAGCGGTGTTGGGGCTGGCCTCGGTCGCAACCCGCAACCTGGAGCCCTGGGGGGTATATGCGGGCGCTCCCGCGGTGAAGGTTAAAGAGCGGAAAAGACCTGTCCTGCCGGACGAACCCGCCGCGCTCGGGACGGGCGTTCACACACCTTCTTAAAACTTCGCGCTGTCCTCCCGTTGGCCGGAATGAAAGATCTTCGCGGCAGGCCTGTGAACAGAGTTTTTAGCGCCTCAGCTTGGCCAGCAGGTCCGTCGGGTGCACGGGCTTAGCGAGAATCTCGAACTCGTGCCCTTCCGTCCGCGCCTTTTCCAGCAAATCGGCTGTCGCGGCCTGTCCCGAAAAAAGCAGAATCTTGCAGTTGGGCAGCTTCTTGCGCGTCGCGATCGCCGCCTCGATGCCCGTCATCCCGGTCATGATGACGTCGGAGATGAGCATATCCGGAGAGAAGGATTCGAGAGCTTCGATCGCCTTTTCGCCACTGTAAACGGCACGCGCCTCAAAGCCCGCCTGATTGAGGATGATGGCGAGCGTATTAGCGATCACCTGCTCATCATCAGCAACGAGTACGCGTGGTTTTGGCTTATTAACGGAAGCAGATTCCGGCATTCTGAAGGTCCCCAAGGTCGTGTTGAAAGTTCATAAGAGTCTGGTTCGCCGATCCGCCAGACACATTACCGTTATATCAGTATTCTGATGTTACGCTGTGCGAGGGGCAAACGCCGCCAAGTATCTTGTCAGGACACTTCGGCTCTCCCGGCCGCAAAGCGCACGCCGGGACTCTGCCCCTAAAGCCAACATACGAGATTCTGATATGCAGGAAGCAATCATCCGCGCGGAAGCAGTCGAGAAGTACTACGCTCAGCCGAGCGAAAACCGGATACAGGTCATCTCGCCGACCAATCTCTCCATCGTGGCGGGCGAGATCGTCGCGCTGCTCGGACCCTCCGGCTCTGGAAAATCGACCCTCCTGCGGATGCTCGCGGGCCTCTCCGCGCCCTCCGCGGGCCAGGTCTACTGGCACGAGCGCCCTATCGCCTCCACCGAGGTCAACGTCTCCATCGTCTTCCAGAGCTTCGCGCTCTTCCCCTGGCTCACCGTGCTTGAGAACGTCGAAGCGCCGCTGAAGGCTCGCGGCATCGAGGCGTCGGAGCGCCGCCGCCAGAGCCTCAAGATCCTCGACACGGTCGGTCTCGACGGCTTCCAGGCCGCCTACCCCAAGGAGCTTTCGGGCGGAATGAGGCAGCGCGTGGGGTTCGCCCGTGCCCTCGTCGTCGAGCCGGAAGTTCTCTTCATGGATGAGCCCTTCTCCGCCCTGGACGTCCTGACGGCCGAGAACCTGCGCTCTGAGCTGCTGGAGCTGTGGGAGAACAACACCATCCCCACCCGCTCCATCTTCATCGTCACCCACAACATCGAAGAAGCGGTGCTGCTGGCCGACCGCATCATCGTGCTGGGGCGCAACCCCGGCCACGTCCGCACCGACTTCAAGGTGGGGCTGCCCCATCCGCGCGACCGCAAGGCCCCGGCCTTCACCCAACTGGTCGATTACATCTACAAGGTGCTCACACAGCCCGACGCGCAGCCACCTGAGCTGCCCCAGACGCCCGCCGGGAAGCTCTCCCGTGCCCAGCGCCCTCCCAGTTACCAGATGCTCCCCCACGCTCGCCCAGGAGGCATCGCCGGACTGCTGGAGCTGCTGATCGACCACAACGGCAAGGACGATATCTATCGGCTCGCCGACGACCTCGCCTTTGAGATCGACGACCTGCTCCCCATCGTCGATGCCGCCCAGCTCCTCGGCTTCCTCACCGTCACCGAGGGCGACGCCGCCATCACATCCTCCGGGGCCGAGTACGCCAACTCCGAGATCCTGCGGCAGAAGCAGCTCTTCCGTACCGCCGCCGTCGAGAACGTGCTGCTGCTGCGCCAGATCGTGCGCGCGCTCGAGGCCAAGAGCGACGGTACCGTCCACGAGGAGTTCTTCCACGATGTGCTCGATGAGCAGTTCAGCGAAGAGGAGACCCTGCGCCAGCTCGAAACTGCCATCAACTGGGGCCGCTACGCCGAGCTGTTCGACTTCGATGCCTCCCGCCACCGCTTCATCCTGCCCGCGAAGCCCCAGCACGACGCCGCGGACGAGGAGGAGATGGACGCATGACGCCGCTGCACAGGAGCTTCATCAACCGGCCTCCGCGTGAAAGCTCGAGCCGCGAGACGCTGGCCCGCAGCCAGGTACTGGCCCGTAGCTGGCCCTTCCTGCTCGATCTCACCGTCGCCGCCATCGCGCTCGCGGCCTTCTACGGCATCGTGCGCATCGCCATGTTCTGGGCAGGGCGGTCGGAGCCGGAGGTCATCATCTCGCAGAGCCCGCGTGCGCTGCCGCTCTACGCCTTCTACTCCGTGGTGCGCATCGGGCTGGCCTACCTGCTCTCGCTGTTCTTCGCGGTGGGCTACGGCTACGTGGCGGCGTACAGCAAGCGGCTGGAGCCGCTGATGATCGCCGCGCTCGATATCCTGCAGTCGATCCCGGTGCTCAGCTTCCTGCCCGGCGTCATGCTGGCGATGGTCGCTCTCTTCCCCACCCGCCAGCTCGGCGTCGAGATGGGGGCCATCGTGCTCATCTTCACCGGCCAGGTCTGGAACATGGCCTTCAGCTTCTACTCCTCCATCAAGAGCATCCCCAAGGAGCTGCGCGAGGCCGCCGACATCAACCGCTTCTCGCCGCTGCAACGGCTGGTGCAGCTCGAGCTGCCCTACGCCGCCATCGGCCTCATCTGGAACTCGATCATGTCCGTCGCGGGCGGCTGGTTCTTCCTGATGGCCTGCGAGATGTTCGTGCTGGGCACGCGCGACTTCCGCCTGCCCGGCCTCGGCTCGTACCTCCAGACCGCCGCGGGCACCGGCAACGGCCCGGCGATCCTGTGGGGGCTGGCTACGATGATCGCCATCATCGTGGCCACCGACCAGCTCATCTGGCGGCCCATCATCGCGTGGAGCGACAAGTTTAAATTTGAGCAGGTCGAGTCCTCGCAGCGGGTCAACTCTCCGCTGCTGCACCTGCTGACGCACTCGAACGCCATCAAGGCGCTGCGCCTGCGCACCACCACCCCGCTGCGCGAGAAGATCTACATCGCCCTGGCCCGGCGGCGGCGCGAGCGTGTCGCCCAGTTGGAGGCCGCGCCTGCCGTCAAGGCTAACGGGACCTCAGAGAGTCTGCTGACAACCGGACGCGGCGCGATTATGGTCGCCGCCTGCGCTGGAGTAATCTTCGCCGCGGGTCACGCGCTCATCCTGCTGCGGCAGGTCAGCGGCGCGGAGTATCTGCAAGTAGGCAAGGGCGCGCTCGCCACCTTCCTGCGCGTCAACCTCTCGCTGCTGCTCGCCTCGCTGTGGACGATCCCGGTCGGCGTCGCCATCGGCTTCCACCCTAAACTTGCTCGGATCGCCCAGCCGGTCGTGCAAATTGTCGCCTCCGTGCCCGCCCCGGCGCTCTTTCCGGTCATCCTGCTGGCGCTCATCCGCATCGGCGGCGGGCTGGGCATCGGCTCCATCGCGCTGATGATGCTGGGTACGCAGTGGTACATCCTGTTCAACGTCATCGCGGGCGCGATGGCCATCCCCACCGACCTCAAAGAAGTCGCGACGCTCTTCCGCTTCAGTCAGCTCCAGCGCTGGCAGACGGTGATCCTGCCGGGAATCTTCCCCTTCCTCATCACCGGGCTGGTGACGGCCTCGGGTGGGGCGTGGAACGCCAGCATCATCGCCGAGTACTTCCACCTGAAAGGCCAGACCATGCAGACAACGGGCCTCGGAGCGGTTATCAGCGGGGCGACCGACGGCGGGCAGTTCCAGATCCTGCTGCTGGCCACCATCGTGATGGCCCTGATGGTCGTTACGACCAACCGCCTGGTCTGGCGGCCGCTCTTCCGGCTCTCGGAGACGCGCTACCGGCTCGGCGGCTAACGAGGCTTCTGCTGCCCCCGGAAGGCGAAGATCACCGCCAGCAGCGGCGGCGCGATCAATACGCCCCACGGGGGGATCAGGAAGCCCAGCACGATCGGTCCCAGGAACGCCGCCCACCACGGCACCAGCGTCGTCCGGTGCAGCACGTACGGGTTGATTACAAGGCCGTCCAGGATCGCGATCACGCCGTACAGCCCCAGCACCATCGACAGCCGGAAGAGCGTGTCCTCTCCACCCGATAATGCGGTGGCGATTGCAGGCCCAGCCACGGCCAGCATCCCGCCCACGCCGGGGATGAACTGCATCAGCCCGCCCACCAGCGCCCACAGCGGAGCCCAGGGCACGTGCAGCAGCTCCAGCCCAATCAGCCACAGCACGCAGACGATCAGCCCATCGAGGGCCGTCGCACGCAGCCAGCCGCCGAGCGCGCCGCCTACCGTCTTTACGGGTTGGTCAAACGGGTCGATAGAAGGGTCCATAGGGTCCACGCGCCGATTTTACCCTGTGCTCCGACCCTGTAACCTAAGAAAACCATGCTTATTGACTCGCACGCCCACATCGACTTCTACGACGATCCCGAAGCCGTCCTGGCCCGCGCCCACGCCGCCGGAGTCGGCTCCATGCTTGCCATCGGCATCGGCGACGGCCCCAGCACCATGCACCGCGCGCTCGACTTTGCCCGCACCCACGCCAGCGTCTTCGCCAGCGCGGGCATTCACCCGCAGGAGGCCCATCAGGCCACGCCGGAGAATCTGGCACTGCTGGCCGAGCTGGCCTCCGATCCAAAGTGCATTGCCATCGGCGAGATTGGGCTTGACTATTACCATCTCGATAACCCCGACATACCCACGCAGAAGGCCGCCTTTGTGGCCCAGATGAAGGTCGCCGCCGCCGCGCGCAAGCCTATTCTCATCCACTGCCGCACCAGCGAGCTGGCCAAGCCCGAAGCCAAGGCAAAGTACGAGCCGGCCGACGCCTGGGACGACCTGCTGGCGCTGATCGCCGAGCACTGGACCCCGACCGGCCTGCCCGGCGTGATGCACTGCTTCTCCGGCTCCCCGGAGCAGGGCCGTCTGGCCGTCGCCGCGGGCTTCTACCTCTCCTTCGCCGGGAACCTCACCTACCCCAGCGCCGTCGGCATCCGCCAGGCCGCCGTGGAAGCTCCAGCTGACCGCATCCTCGTCGAGACCGACTCGCCGTTTCTCGCGCCAATTCCCCACCGCGGCCAGACTAACGAGCCCGCCTTCGTCGTCCACACCGCTGCCGCGCTGGCCGAGCTGCGAGACCTCTCGCCCGAGAAGCTGGCCCAACTCACCACCACAAACTTCAGAACCCTCTTCCCCACAACGCAGAACTAGCTACATTCAACCCGCAACTGCCTTATACTGTCCCTTATGGCCGCAGATAACAGCTTCGACGTCGTCAGCAAAGTAGAGATCCAGGAAGTCAAAAACGCCATCGACCAGGCGAGCAAAGAGGTCAATGCGCGCTTCGACCTCAAGAACTCGAAGTCAAAGATCGAGCTTGAAAAAGACGAGGCGATTCAGCTTGCCTCGCAGGACGAGTACACCCTGCAAGCGGTGATCGAGATCCTCTCGCAGAAGCTCGTCAAGCGCGGGATTTCCCTGAAGAACCTTGAGTACGAGAAGGTCGAGCCCGCCTCGAACTCCTCCGTCCGCCAGAAGATCAAGCTCAAGCAGGGCATCGCCAGCGACAACGCCAAGAAGATCGTCGCCGTCGTCAAGGACTCCAAGCTCAAGGCCAACGCCTCCATCCAGGGAGACACGGTACGGATCGTCTCGAAGGACCGCGACGTGCTCCAGCAGGTCATGGGCAAGCTGCGCTCGGGCGACTTCGGCGTCGAGCTTCAGTTCACCAACTTCCGCTCCAACTAACCCCTGACGAAACCAAAGTGCAGAGTTTTGCGCGATAACCGGACCCGAAATCCATCCCCTGATACTCTAATCAACGAGTGAGCACGATCTCCATCGCGACTGCATCTGAGGTTATCGACCTCCTCCGTGACGATCTTGCCGCCATCGAGCGGGAGTTCGCCCAACAGTCTCAGTCCCCCGTCGCCGTCATCACCGACATCGCCCAGTACCTGATCGCGGGCGGCGGCAAGCGGATTCGTCCGTTGCTGCTGCTGCTCTCGGCCAAGGCGCTCGGCTCGACGAGCCACTCGCGCATCCGCCTGGGCGCGGTGGTGGAGATGCTGCACACCGCCACGCTCGTCCACGACGACATCATCGACGAGGCCGAGACCCGCCGCGGACGTCCCTCGTCGAACACCACCTGGGGTAACTCCAAGTGCGTGCTGGCGGGCGACTGGCTGTACATGCAGAGCTTCCAGACCGCCCTCGAAGAGCGCAACTTCCGGGTGCTCGATCTGCTTATTTCGCTGACGCAGCAGATGGTCGAAGGCGAGCTGCTCCAGATCGAGAAGCTCGGCCGCCTCATCAACGAGGAAGAGTACTTCGACCTGATCTACCGCAAGACCGCCTGCCTCTTCAAGGTCTCGATGCAGCTCGGAGCGGCTGTTACCCATGCCGATCCCGAAGTAGAAAACGCACTGGGCGAGTATGGCCGCAATCTTGGGTTGGCCTTCCAGATCATCGACGACGTACTGGACCTCACCGCTTCGGAAGAGGTTCTGGGTAAGCCTGTCGCCTCCGACCTCCGCGAGGGCAAGGCTACTCTGGCCGTCATCCACGCGCTCGAGCGCGGCACCGGGGCCGACCGTGAGGCCATCCGCACAGTCCTCGCCGACCGCAGCTTCGCCCGAATCTCCCACCCGGAGATTCTCGAGATTCTACAGCGGCATGGCTCTATCGACTACGCGGTAGACACCGCCTGCGCCTACGCTGAGGCCGCTCGCCTGTCGCTGGCCGACCTGCCCGCGACCGACGCCAAGCGTGCCCTGCTATGGGTTCCCGGCTTCGTCACCAGCCGCGACCGCTAAGACAAAAACCTACTGCTTACAGCGGAGCCTTGCGATCTTTGCTTTTCACGCGAAGTGTCCAAGATCGCACGAAGTGCCGCCCGTCCGGCGTGAGGACGCTTTTGCTTTTACTCCAGCTCCGCATCCCCCACCGCATAGCCCATGTTCTTCATCAGCATGGGCAGATCCGGGTCCAGCTCGACCGCCACCTTACGGCCAATCCTCACCAGCAGCTCTGACGCCAGATCCACCGTGTGCGCAGCCGCCTTGCGTGGGTGCAGCAGGCGCACTGTGTCCGAAGCAGCAACCAGCCCACGCACCATCACGCACCGATCTGCGCGATATGTACACGAGGCCAGGTCTGTGACGCTGAGCACCTCGCTGGGGGTCAGCAGGATCGTTCGCGGAGGAGCCATCCGGTCCAACAGGCTGAAGATCTCCAGCTTCGACTCCAGCTCGTCCGGCACGAAATCCACCGCGATATCCGCGTTTTGTACCGCGTCTTCCACGGTCAGGGCCAGTTCCACAGCCGTTCCCAACTGGAGGAACTCCGCAGCCGCATCGCGCAGCTTCGCGGGCATCACGTCTTCGAGGATCACCCGGAATCCGGCCTGCGCCGCGCGCAGGGCAAAGCTCCGCCCCGCGGAGCCTGCCCCGATGACCGCAACTGTCAGGAGAGGCTCCGAGACCGGCTCCGCCATTACTTCTTCGCCGCGATTGTGTTCAGCACCGTCTCGTAGTTCGGCTCCGAGACCTTGATGTGGTCCGCCACGCGCTGCCGCTCTTCTTCCGTCAGCGACGGAAGCACGGCCAGAATGCGCCGCAGGGTTACCGAAATATCGTCCACGTAGTTCATCGTACGGATTGCTTCGCCAGAGAGAGGCATTCGTGCTCCTGTTCTTGTTGCTATCGTTACAGTCTAAATCGTCCCGGCCAGCTTTGCCGGTCAACCGGCGTCAGTGCTGTCTACCGGCTCCACATACCCGTCGCGGTCCGTCATCTCCATCAGGGCCGACAGCTTCGTCGCGAAATCGGGATGCAGGGCGTCCGGGCGATAACGCCAGGTCCAGTTCCCTGCCGGGGCTGCCGGAGTGTTCATACGGGCTTCGCTGCCCAGGTGCAGCACGTCCTGCAAGGGGAAGATGCATATGTTCGCCACCGACCGCGCTGCCGCTTTGATCATCGCCCAGACGATCTCGCCGTCGTACTGGATCGTCTGGAGGTAGGTCTGGACGTGTTCGCGCTCCACTGGCGATAGGTCGTCGCGCCACCAGCCCTGGGTCGTATTGTTGTCGTGCGTGCCGGTATATGTAACCGTATTGGGCACAAACCGATGCGGCAAATGGATGTGACTTCCCCGATCCGAGAAGCCGAACTGGAGGATACGCATCCCCGGCATCCCATAGTGCTCGCGCAACTCGTCTACTTCTTTTGTAATCAGCCCCAGGTCTTCAGCGACGAACGGCAGCTCTCCGAAGACCTCGCGAAGCCGCTGGAACAGCTCGTGGCCCGGAGCCTTGACCCACTGGCCATGGATCGCCGTCTCTTCTTCGGCCGCAATCGACCAGTAGGCCTCGAAGCCGCGGAAGTGGTCGAGCCGGATGGTGTCGTAGAGGGCCAGCGCGCGGCGTATCCGCGCCACCCACCAGTCGAAGCCGCGCTCCCGCATCAACGCCCAGCGGTAGAGCGGATTGCCCCAGCGCTGGCCCGTCGCCGAAAAGTAATCCGGCGGCACGCCAGAGACCCGCACCGGGTTCAGGCTCTCATCCAGCTCGAATAGCTCCGGGTGCGTCCACACGTCGGCGCTGTCGTAGTTCACGAAGATGGCCACGTCGCCCATCACGCGGATCTCGCGCTCGGCGCAGTAGCTCTTCAGCTCGCACCACTGCTCGGAGAAGAAGAACTGTACTGCCTGCTCGATCTCGAGTTCGCGACCGTACTGGCTCAGCACCGTCGTCTGCCAGTCGCCGCTCCTGTGCGCGAACTCCGTCGGCCACTCGTGCCAACTCGCATAGTTGTACTGCCGCCGCAGCACGGTGAACATCACGTAGTCCGGCAGCCAGGAGACGTTGTCCGTACAGAACTTCTGGAACTTCGCTCTCTGCTCGTCGCCCGCACGGTCGATGAAGTTTGCCGCGGCCTCTTCCACCAGCGGCAGCTTCTCTTTGGAGACCCGCACAAAGTCCACCGCGCCGTCATGCCCGGCGAGCCCCTGTATCCGGTCCCAACCGATCCATCCCTGCTCGGCCAGCTTCTCCAGGCTGATGAGGATCGGATTCCCGGCAAAGGCCGAGAGGGCCGAGTAGGGCGAGCTGCCGTAGCCCGTCGGGCTGAGCGGCAACACCTGCCACAGGCTCTGCTTGGACGCCGCCAGGAAGTTCACAAACTCATAAGCCGCCGGACCGAAGTCCCCCACCCCGCCGTACGAAGGCAACGACGTTACATGTAGCAGAACTCCCGAAATCCGCTCCTGGCTCATCCCTACCCCACCCCTGCACCAAACTATACCGGTATGATGCGAAACGCACTCTGTAGATCCAAAACAAAAGGCCTGCCGCAAGCCCGGAAGGACTTACAGCAGGCCTCATATGCCCAAACCGTGTTCTTACATGCCAAGCGGCCCAGGCGTAGCCGGCTTCTTCAGGTAACGCACCGCCTTCGCCTTCTCGTACTGAGTCGCCAGGTTGCCCACGAAGACCTCGAAGACTTCCTTCTGCTGTTCGCCCAGCATCTGGTCCTTGGTCAGCTCGAAGTTCTTCGCAATCTCCTCTGCGCTCGGCTCCTGCTTGTCGAGCAGGGTCATCACGACACCCACACGGCCAAGATTCACCGGACCCGAGATCATGGTCTTCTGCATGGTGAAGGCCACCGAAGCCGGGCCCGACATCGCGCCGACATCCGGCACCTGTCCGTCGCGTCCCACCAACTCGCTCGTCTTCACCGGAACATTCAGCTCAGCAGCGGCCTTGCGCAGGTCGTTCAGGACCTTCGCACGGTCGTCCAGCTTGCCCAGCTTCTCCTGCAACAGCTCCGGCAGCTTCTGCTCCTGGTAATCCGCCACCAGGTGTGTCTTGTACTCGTCGAATGAAGGCGCATGGGCCACCTTCACGTCCTGCACCTGGAAGACCGCGAAACCGTCGCCGGTCGAGACCGAGGTGGGAGCCGCGCCCTTAGCCGCGCCGAACGCGCCCGTCAGCAGCGCAGCGCCGTCAGCAACGCCCGCGATGACACCATCCTTGGCGACGTAGTCGGTGGTGGTTACGTGCAGGCCACGAGCCGCAGCAGCGCGCTCCATGCCGATCTTCAGAGCATCATTTGCCAGCGAGGTGGCAAAACCCTGCTCGGTCGCGCCGATCTTCTGCTGCTCGACCAGCGGGGCGATCTCCGCCTTTACCTCGGCGAGCGAGCGCGTGTGAGCCTTCGTTCGCTCCTCAACCTGGAGGATGTGGTAGCCGAACTTGGTCTTGATGAGGTCCGAGGTCTGGCCCGGCTGGAGCGAGAACGCTGCCTTGTCGAACTCGGGCACCGTCTGGCCGGGGCTCAACATGCCCAGCTCGCCGCCCGTGCCCTTGCTGCCCGGGTCGTCGGAGTTGGCCTGAGCCAGCTTGGCGAAGTCACCGCCAGCCTTGATCTGCTTCAGAATATCTTCGGCCTTGGCCTTGGCCGCTGCGTCCGTCTTCGCATCCGCGCCTTGGGGCACCGCGATGAGGATGTGGCGCACCTTGGCCTGATCCTTCACCTCGTAGTCCTTCTGGTGGGCAGTGTAGTACGCCTGAAGATCCGCGTCGCTGACCTGGGGCTTGCCGCCCGGCAGGTTGTTGGCGTCGAAGGCGATGTAGGCGATCTTGCGCGTCTCAGGGATCGCCGTCGCGTAACGCTTGGCGTTGTTCTTGAAGAAGGTCTGCAGATCAGCGTCCGTGGGCTTGATCTGGCTCTTCAGGTCGTCCGCGGAGACCACCGCATAGTCGAACTTGACCTTAGTTCCCTGCACCTTGTATTGCTCACGAACCGCGTTGTCCGGCACCGTGACGCCACCGGCGACTAGCGCCTGGAGGCGATTGAACTCCATATCCTGCTTAACCTCTTCCTCAAACTCGGGAACGGTGAGCTGGAAGTTGGTCTGAATGAAGTTCATGTAGGCATCGGAGCCGATGAACTTGCCGCCCGGGAAGAGGTACGCGGCGAAGGGGCCGGTCTGCAGTTCGCGGCGAAGGTCGGCGTCGCTCACCTGGAGGCCCAGCTTGTCGCCCGCCTGCTTCAGCATGGCGTGCTGCACCAGGCTCTGCGCGGCGCGGCTCTCCATGTAGGGGAGCAGGAACGGCGGCAGCTTCTGCTGCTGGAGCTGCATCTGCGCGAGACGCGTCACGTCCGCCTGCTTGACCGGCAGGCTGGAGATACCCAGACGGCCCAGCAGCCCGGGCTCCCGCACCGTCGCATAGACGCTTCCATCCGACGTCGAACCCGTGTTATCGAAGATTCCCGGCACCAGCGTAATGACCATCGTGACGACGGCCAGGCCGATGATGATGGCGAAGATGCTCTTAACGATGCGGCTATCCTGCTGCAGAATGCGAATCATGCTTGTCTGACGACCTTCACTTCGCGCGGCGCGGAATATCGTTCCGCAGCTCGCGTGCCCGGGATTTTGCGTGACCGGCGCATACGTCTTCCGTAACCGGAAAGGACGCGCACCGCATCCGTTGCAGGGCAAGCCTAGATTATAAATCAGGTCGGCTTATACACCGTTGCGACCGCTAAAACAAACGCCTCAAAGCAGAGCCTAAGGATGATTGCCTCACGAGAAGCGTCCAAAGAGCGCACGAAGTCCTGCCTGGCGTGAGGGAGCTTTTGCTTCTAAAGAAAATGGACACCGCGCGTTCGACGCACGGTGCCCACTCCAATGCTCTTATTAGTACGGGTAGTAGCCCGGAGGCGGGGGCGGCGGGGGATAGTACGGCCGCCGGTAATAACCCGGAGGCGGCGGACCGCTCGGGATTCCGTATGCCAGTCGTTGCATCTCCTGCTGCGATACCGTGGTTACCGGCGTCGGCTGTGTCAGGTGGAATGCCAGCAACGCCTCCGACGGGATCACGACCTGCCCCTTGCCCGAGGCAGCCGACGTGCCGATTCCAGCCGCCGCACCAGCGCCCGCACCGATGGCAGCGCCCGCGCCACCGCCAGCCACCGCACCGATCACCGCGCCCAGAGCACCCAGGCCCACGGTCCGGTTCACTGTCTCCAGCGTCTTATCCGGCCCCGCATGGGACCAGATATCGGAGACGATCGGGTAGGTCCGGCCGCCTAGCATCAGCTGCGTCAGTTGGACCGACATCTCGCCCCGGCCCTTCAGCGTGCCGGATTTGGTGGAGTTGATGACCACGCCCTGCACCGCTGCGCCTCGCGGAATGGCTACCGCGTTGCCCGCGAAGATGTCATTCACGACGATGCCGTGAAAGATCTCCCCCGGCACCGTATGGTTGCTCGAGAGATGCTCGTTGATCCGTATCTGCACCAGCGCACCGGCTGGGATTACAACCGCTCGCCCACCCACTTGACCCGCGTAAGCCTGACGATACGGCTGCTGACCATACGCCGGATATCTTTGCGGAGGAGGCGGCGGGTACTGGCTCTGTCCCTGCGGGGCTGGATACTGGCCCTGGGGGGGATACTGCCCCTGGGGAGGAGGAGGATACTGGCCGTTATTGGCCTGCGCCTGAGGAGCCGGTTGAGTCCCGGGATTCGCCCCGGGCTGGCTGCTTCCACCGGCCTGCTGGTCCATCTGCTGGTCTAGCGCTTGGTCTGCGTCCGGGTTATTGCGCTGCGGGCTGGTCACTCCTGCCGCAGGGTTCGGCTTCTCCGGCCCTCCAGCTGTTGCCGCCCCCTGTAGAGTCAGCTCATCCACGACCTTCTGCACACCTTTGGCATTCGCGGCCAGCGTCTCGGCCTTGCCGCGCGTCGCCTCGTCGGCGACCGTACCGCTCAGCGTTACGACGCCGTAGACCGTACGCGTCTGGATCGGCTCATTTGCCAACTCCGGCGCGCTCGCCAAGGCCTTCAGCACATTCGCTTCCACCTGTGCATCGGGCAGATTGGCCTGCGCCCACACCGTACCCGAGCCAGCCAGCAACCCCGCCACCAATCCAACTTCCCTCATCCTCATTGTCAAACCTCCGGCAGTACCCGCGCGTCAAGCTCACGGCGCGCGTCACACACATTGATGAAGACGCAGTTTCCAGGAAAAAGTTACGGCAGAGTCCAGGGTTTGACCCCTGCCGTCATTAGAGCTATATTGGGAATGCGGGGTGGAGCAGCCCGGTAGCTCGTTGGGCTCATAACCCAAAGGTCGTAGGTTCAAATCCTACCCCCGCAACCAAACAAATCAATTAGTTACGAGTCGAATTTGAGTGCCCTTTCCCTTAGATTCACTCCCACTGACTCCCATTCGCAAAATTAGTGGTTTTAGGCGCTCGCTTTCATTGGCTTGAGTACCATTTCCACGACTTTGCTGTTTGCTTCCCGCTTGGATGATGTCATGGCCTGTCCGTAGACGTTCATTGTCGTCTGGATCGAGGCATGACGCATGAGTTCCTGTTGCACCTTCATTGGCGCTCCCGTCTCGTCCAGCCACGAACGATAGGTGTGGCGGAAGGTATGCCACCCAATCGAACTGAACTTCCCGGCTGCAACTCGACGCTCCTCGTGAATCGGCAACCGAGCGCCGTTCGGTGTCGGACGATCCTGCTGACACCAGACGCCCGAACCAGCACCGCACCTCGGACACTCCACCAAACACCATCCGGCAGGCCGAAGGTGACGCTTTTGAACCTCGGTCGTCTGATAGGGTTTGTTCGTCAGTGGGCTGGCGAAGACCCAGCCTTCTTCCGTTGGCGTGGCCTCTTTGCTCCATTCGAGCAAAACCTCTACAAGCGCCTCGTGAAGCGGTACGTGGTCCCGCGAATACTCCGTCTTCACGTCATCCACCTGCCCGTTCACGATGCTCCGCTGCACGAGAAGCTGCTGACGCTCGAAATCGAAGTCTTCCCACTGGAGCGCCGCGATCTCGCTTACGCGAAGACCGAGGCATTGGGCAACAATCACCATCGTTCGATACGGTTCTTTCAACAGACCGAGGATGGCTTCGTACTCATTCACAGTCAACACTGTTGGACGCTGACGCCGTTTGCTGCTGTCCTTGACCCGAACTATCTGCATGGGGTTTCGGCGGTCGTTGAAGAGTTCCCAGCGGGCCGCGCACTCGAACATCAAGTGCATGACGCTGCGGATATGTGCCTTCGACTTCGGGGCCATCTCCATTTTCTTCAACCATCCCTCGACCACCATAGGCCGGATTTGGTGTAGCAGGTAACGCTCCCACCTTGGGCGAATGTGCAGCTTGATATTCGACAGATACGACTTCCGGGTTGAGTAGCGTTCTGGCAACTCTTCCTCGATGTATCGGTCGCAGATTGCGCCGAAGGTGACAGCACCCAGATGATGCTGTGGTTTTTCTTCGTTGAGTTTTAGGAGGAGGGCTTCTACTGCAACCCGCGCGTCTGATTTGTTCTTGTACTGATTCGTGGTCCCGACAAAGGTAGCTTTACGCTTCCTCGTATTGTCGGCCTGCGTCTCGTAGTACCGGAACTCCCAAACGTCGGCTCCCTTCGCCCGCTTTTTGAGCGTGACGCTTCCAAATTGATATCGTGTGCGATCTATCAAGGCATTTCTCCTCGACTTCACAGCACGAATGGCTGTTGTTAGGGTAACGCCATCATGCCTGAAAATCACGGGAAAACAGTGATTTTGTTATGGTTTTAAGCCTCAGCTCGCAAGCCCTTTGTCGATCCATTCCGTAAGTGCCGATGCCTTAAAACGCCACAGCTTGCCTACATGAACGGCAGCAATCTCGCCGCGATGCACAAGCCTCTGTAGCGTCCTTGGATGAACCTTCAGAATGGCCGCTGCTTGATGACTGTCCAGCAATGGCTCGCGGTCTATTCGGGGGCGGCCATCTGGTGTCCCTGCACTTGCCGGTGGCTTCTTCTCGTCGGACATGGTGACTCCCTTCTGCAATTGAATCTGGCATTACTTCTTCATCAGCGAGATTCGCGCTCCAGCGCTTTGCCGTCCAATAACTTTTCGGGAGACCGTTATTCCATTCAGGAATAACGAGCCATTCAAGGTCAGCTTTTGTGAGACAAACCAAGCGCGTAACGGGTTTACAATAATCGTGTTCGGTCGCTGATTTTGACGTTGTTGAACGACTGCTGTCCTTCCCAGAATCCCCACTCGGAGGATGGTCATGGCGCTGCCAGAGATCCGATTGCTGCAAGCGGCGATTGCCCTTGCGGAAGAGCTGAACTTTTCAAGGGCAGCGGAACGTCTACACCTCACCCAACCCGCTCTTAGTAAGCAGGTTTTCGAGTTGGAGGCGCAGCTCGGCTTCCGGCTGTTTGAGCGCAATCACCAGATCGTCCATTTGACGGATGCCGGACGCGCATTTGTTGAAGAAGCGCGAGAGGCGGTCTTTCATGCAGAACGAGCGGTGATGGCTGCGAAAGCCGTCTTCAATGGAGCCGACGAAATTCTCAATGTCGGAAAGTCGGCCTATACCGATCCGTTTCTGGTTTCAACCCTCTTATCGGTTCGTCTACAACTATTTCCCGGTATGAGAGTAAAACTCTGGAGTAACTATTCCAATGCGCTTGCCCATCAGGTCATCGCGGGAACCCTCGATCTTGCCTTGACCACGGGTGTACCTGACAATCCAAAACTCAGTGTTTTGAACCTGGCGGACAATCCTTTCTACATCGCTATGTCAGAGAATGACGAGCTTGCGATGAATCGTGAGCTTCACATAGAGGACATGCACAATCGCCATTGGATACTCCTCGGGCGACATGCGAACGCACATCTCTACGACGCAATCCAACTCGTTGCGTCCGACAAAGGAATACGCCCTTCCGAGATCCACCCTGTCATGAGCCCTGAAGAGACACCAGAGCTGATTCTGGAGCATCGAGGACTGGCCTTTCTCCCTCGAAATGCCGCTTGGCGAATCTCACGAGATGGCATCACTATGAGGCCGTTGTCGGAACCGCAACTTCGATTGGTGACGAATTTAGCGGTCCGTTCTGAAACAAAATCACGTCTCGTAAAAGAGTTCGTTCGGGCCACATCACGAAAAATGGACAGTCTTGCGCTCAAGTCGCAAGGACGACTGCCGCTCACCGGATCGTGAAATTCGCTAGGTCTGCAGCTCCCCAGTAGTCCTGATCTCCACGTTGAGCGGACCTTCTTCGCCACACTTGGGACAAGTGAATATGCCGGAAGTGAGACCTCTTCCTTCAAAGGCCTCCCTCCTGGAAATCGTCCCGCAATGAACGCAGACGTGGACGTGAATCAGCTTTTCATCATCGCGAGGTGCTTTGTTCATATCATGAGCGGGGAGAGGTGGTGTACTCAACAACACTCCCTGGAGGAACGATTTTTAGCCACTCCCGTGGCGAGTAGGAAAGCATATTCTCGAACGTGCAAAAGACAGGGGCCTGGAGGTCAATCGAGTGGATCTCGCTTGTCAGCTTGTTCAAGGCGGCTGCAAGCACCCTGTCATAGTCAGCGAGTTCTTCTGGAGTGCGCGGTTGCACCCAATAACCTAGCGAAATATGGAAACGATAACTGTCATGGTCTGGAGCATGAATCTTCATCACTTCCGACAATCGATTGCGAAGATCCCGCACCTTGCGATTTTCTGCCTCATCGAACGGAAGAAGCCGAATTGAGCTGACGTCCTTCGGCTGACTCTGTGGGTCGGCGTCGATGCGGAAGCGCAAAGGCAGAGACAGAGGGAACCTGGCTCTGCCGATCCGCTCCTTGAGGGTTTGATTGCATTCACTGATCGGTGTGTCGAATGGGATATCCGAAGGCCATACATCCGGCTTCCGATCAGCGTCATTCGCGCCGCTAAAGATCGTTGAGTGATAGCTGGAAGGCGGCAGCAAAGCGAGTCTTTGTGCAAAGGGATGCCCTGTTAATTCATGGTGGACATGAGTCAACGCTTGAAAGATAAGACTATCCTTCGGGAGCGGGCAAATCACGGTATTTCCCGCGAAAGGGCGTGCCGTTCGGTCCTCGGCAAACTTGTTTGCGTTTGGATTCGATGAATGCGGCGGAGGAGTGTTTCCAGTCTGTGATAGCGGCTCCGCAATAGCGCCCGTCAAGCCATTTAGAACAGAGTAGGCGCCTATACCAGCCGAGAGCTTGAGCATGTGACGACGAGAAAGAGACTTTGCATACGATTTCATGGCCTGATGACTCCTGTGGATAGGAAGCAAGTTTATCCGCCCTTGTGCATGGTCTTGCCAAGGGCGGATATGTACCAACACTTCGAGTCGAAGATGTTGTACGACCGCACTAGAACGAAAAGCGAAGCGCTAGTTGAACTTGCCGAGATGGAAACAAGCTGGTTAGAGCGGAGCTGAATGTGCCGAAATTGGCTCCATCAGTGAGAGTGGTATCAGGTTGCGCGAAGTTGGTAGCGTTCAATACATTGAACGCTTCAATACGGAACTGAAGGGTTCTCGCCTCAGACCCAAGATTGAAGCTCTTGTGCGCTGCCAAGTCGAGCTGTCCGAATGCCGGGCCGCGCAAAGAGTTGCGTCCAGCGTTTCCGAAGAGTTGAGAACCAGTAGGCACGCTGACTGCGCTTGAGTTGAGATAACCCGAAACGTTCGTGTTGCTCTTTACGAACTTATGTCCGTAAACAGCCGCATTCGTGCTCACGAGGTTCGGCCGCAGAGAGTAAAGCACGGAGGTAGTGGACACCTGCACATTCGTTGCCGGAATGTAGGTCAGGTTGATAGGCAGACCGCTCGTAACAATGTTGATCGCAGTGAGCTGCCAGCCGCCGAGGAAGGCCTGTTCGACTCCGTTGGCATTCTTACCGAATTGTTTACCACGTCCATACGGCAAGTCACCAATCACGGACAAGGTATCGTTGAGCGGCTGATTGTAGGTTGCCGGTCCCCGATCACCGGCAATATTACGGTAGTTAACAACAGCGCTATCACCAGTGGAGTTAGTCGCTTCACCATCGGCGGCTGAATTACTGAGCGCTCGTTCCCAAGTAAAGGAGTTCGTGAGAAATAGTCCCTGGGCAAATCTGTGTTCGAGCTTAGTCTGTAGAGAGTTGAAGCTCAAAAAGCCCGCATTCGACTCGGTCAAGATATCGGTGAAGCCCGGTATTGGACGCCGACTCAGAAGAGACGGGCAGTTGTTCGCTGTGACCTGGGCCTGCGTGCATAGATTGGCTTCGTTCAGATCATAGAGAGTAGGTATTTGAACTCCGTGATTGCCGACATAGGAAATCTCCAAAGTTGTCTTTAGAGGAAGTTGCTGCTGTACCGACAAATGCCAGGACTCAACATATGGGGTCTTAAAGTTCGCGGGTTGATATCGTGTTTCTGCCTTTGTGCTGCCATAATTTTGGGCGGTCGCGAAATTCGTCTGGTAGCCGTCTTGGGTCCGCCGGAAACACGTCGAGGGATCTTGCGTCAAAGAAGTACACAATCCTTGTGAGGGTGTCTGGTTGATGGTCGCATCTACGATATCTGGACCGTTGTACGCGAGCATGCCTTCGTCGCCGAACCGGAACAGGTAGGCATAGCTGATGCCGAAGCCAGAGCGAATGACAGTTCCCGGACGCACCTGGTAGGAAAAGCCCAATCTCGGGCCAAAATCTTTATAGTCTGGATTGACCAATCCGCGAGCTGCAAGAGACCCATCTCCGGTGTAGTGAATGGTGTACGCCGACGTGCTCATGTCAGCACCGTTTCCGGCATGCAATATCCGATTATTCACTGGATCGTAGTTGAGGATGTGGTTGTCCTTCTCCAGGTTAGGAGATACGAATTCATATCGGAGACCGGCGTTGATGGTGAGATTAGGAAGAGGCTTCCAGTCGTCTTGAATGTACCCCATATGCCAAAAACGCTCCAGGTGCACTTCGGCGATATTGTTTAGGGAGTAGTTGTTGCGCGCTCCGAAGAGAAAGTCCGTGAGATTGGCAGCCTGTTGAGTGGTAGCGCTTGTAGCCGCACTGAACTTGCCGGCATACGCATCCGACCCAAATACGGGGTTGAAATCGTCGACTGCCTGGGCAAGCCAGCCGTACTCATAACCGATCTTGAGGCTGTGGTGTCCTCGTACGAAGCTGTAGTTGACCTTTGGGTTGTACTGGGTAGGGGATTGAAATTGTGGGCTTGTTGCTTGCCCGCCGAACGCCGAGAATCCGGTCACACTTTGCGAGTTGATGCCACTTGTGTATTGCGGGTTGTTGGGCACGTTGGGAAAGCCAAGACCGGCGAGGACGTTTGCCTGACCGAAATCGATTGCTTGTTTTGAGGCTTGCGTGGAAGTGTAGCCAAAACGGACTTCAAGGACCGAAGTGGGTGATGGACTGAAGTTGTAGCCAAGTGCGATTTGGCGGGTGTGTGCGGAAAGATAACCATTGCTATTTCCACCAGCGAGACCCGGTATGGGAGGAGCAGTGAAATAGGTGACGGCGCGTTGACTGTAGCGAGCGAATCCAGTCTGCCTCGGACTCAGGAAGAAATCGAGTCTCCCATCTCCCTTGTTGTCATTGGTGGTATTTGGCCCCATGTATTGATAGTTGTTCGCGGTCAATGCAGCGCCTGGGATATTTGGGAGCGGTAATTCTTTCAGGATGAGGACAGAGAGCGGATTGATATTGGGATCTGTAAGCGGCACTTGTCCGTTCGTATAAACGGCCCCGGTGTAGGGGTTCTTCACTGGTATGACATTGGTGCCTGTATTGTTTGCAGTGCCGTCGACCGTGAACGTACCTGCGTGTTCAGCAGCGGTAGGCAATTCAGCTTGCGTAAGAGTTTTTGAGTCTGCCCGCAGACCTTCGTAGTCGGCAAAGAAGAATATTCTGTCTCTAATGATGCGGCCGCCGATGGTACCGCCAAACTGATTCTGTACGAGCGTAGGTTTGACCCCCAAACCGATAAACGGGCCATATGCGTTCAACACCGTGTTACGTAGATAGTCATAAGCTCCGCCGTGGAAAGCGTTCGTTCCGCTCTTCGTTGTTGCGTTGATGATCGCGCCACCGGCACGACCGTATTCGGCGGAATAGTTGTCAGTCTGGACGTTGAACTCTTGAATAGCATCCGGTGAGGGCACCATGGCTTCACTGCTGTAGCCTTGGTTCGCTTCCTGATATGCGTTGTTATCGATGCCATCGAGCTGAAAGTTGTTATATACAGACGCCAACCCATTGACGTCATACGAAGCGTCTCGGGGCGGGAACGCATTGTTCTCAAGCAGAGACTTGCGGACACCCGGTACGAGGGTAGTCAAGTCTGCGTACGACCGCCCGTTCAGAGGCAGCGCAACCGCTTCTGTCCCCTGAATCGTCGCTCCGCGATCGCTTGTCTCAGTCTGTAGCAATGTGGCAGCGCCGTTGACGGTGACAACGTCGCTCGCAGCTCCCAATTTCAAATTGAGGTCAACACGTTGCCTCGCGCTGACGGTCACCACGAACGGATCAGTCTGGGCACCCTCAAATCCATCTGCTGTAATCTTGACGACGTACTGTCCGGGCGACACGTTCAAAAACTCATATTGGCCATCGTTTCCGGCCCTCTGGGTGGTCACAACCCCTTTCGCTACATCTCGCAGCGCGACGCTTGCTCCGGGAACAGCCGCTCCAGTCGGGTCTTTGACTGCGCCCAAGACGCTTGCGCTGTCAAACTGTGCGCGAGCACTCCCCGGCAAGAGCATGATTGAAAGCAGCCAGAGAAACGCTAAGCTTTTGGCGAGACGGCGAGGCGATTCTGTACGGGATCGAAGCATCGATGTGACTGGGGTGACTGGGAGCATAGTCGGACTTCCTTCTTGATAGCTTGGCGATGGATTCAGGCTAAGACGCGGCGGCGTGGCTGCGAATGTGACTTCACTGTCGGGCCAAAAATTGTTACTGTAAAATCCGCCGTAAGCCTCTTATAGTCAGCTATTTACCTTGCGTTAACAGAGTGCGTTGCAGAGTAAAAGAAAAGGCGAATTCATCTCCGCGAAATGTCCGAACCCTAGAGTAGGGTATAAAGGGGTTCGGCTTCCCCGCGCTTCTTGCCGAGGTAGCCATAATCATGCTGCTAGCCGAGACCCAAATCGATGATTCTGAAGCTGCCTTCGATCTGAACAGCGATGCTCGCTGGCATGTCGTTAAATGCGTCGTTGCCTCTACTCTTTTCGCAAAGTCGGAGAGGCTATCGGGATTTCTGCTCTTCGTGTGCAAGCTGTCACTTGAAGGCAAGAATGAGGAAATCAACGAACAGGCGATCGGCTCGAACATCTTTGAGCGTCCAGAAAACTACGATGCCGCCAACGACAATATTGTGCGGATACACGCCTCCCGCTTACGCCAGCGGCTGAAGGAATACTTTGCCCTACCCGAGGGGACAGATTCTCCATTCGTCATAGAAATCCCCAAGGGCGCGTATGTTCCGGTTTTCATCCCCCGTCAAATTGAAGTACGGGACCAGACACCTGAGAATTTTTCGCAATCGGACATAAATGTGGCTCCGGCGGAGCCCGCTCCTCTGGAGGATGTCGTTTCGTCTTCCTTTCATAAGGAAACGTCGCAAGACATGGCAGAGGGTAGCGCCCGCAAGATTTTGCGGGTAACCGTTCCCGTTCTCCTCGTTATTTGCGTTCTCTGGTCATTGGCTTCCGGCATTTACCTGCTGTTACATCCCCACAAGTTGAAGCAGATTGACGCTATTGTGGTCGGGCCTCGTAATCCCCTGTGGAACCGTCTGTTCCGCACGGACAAAGAGACTCTCGTCGTCACTGCGGACAGCTCTCTGGTGCTCCTCCAAAATCTAAGCGGCAATAGAATCACGTTGGCGCAGTATGTTGAAGGCGGATATGGCGAGAAGCTTTCCGAACATGCCTCGATTCCAAGCTCGATTCTGCAAAATTTAGCATCTCGCCGCTATACGTCCGTGGTGGACCTGAACACCGTCGAAAAGCTACTTCGCCTTCCGGGAGTAGACCTCAGCAATACGCAGGTTCGGTATTCACGCGACCTGCATCCGAACGAACTCAAAGACGGAAACATTGTGCTCTTGGGAACCTATGAGTCAACGCCCTGGGTACAGATGTTTGAGCCGCGGATGAACTTCTATTTCTTAAACGATCTGCGCTCATCATACTTTGCGCTAATGAATCGTCATCCAAAGGCTGGCGAGCAGGCGCAATACACTTACGACAGCAAGGACCCGGACCACACTGTGTACGGCGTCGTTGCCTTTCAGCCCACTATGAGCGATTCAGGTGATGCCCTTATCCTCGAAGGACAGACGATGGCAGGCACCGAAGCCGCGACAGACTTTGTCTTTGACGACACTTACCTTCTGCCGTTTCTAAAACAAATCAAGCGTCCTGATGGGTCGCTTCCGCATTTTGAAGTCCTAATCGCTTCCAAGAGTCTGAACGGCGATGCGTCGCGTTTGCAGGTCGTTGCATATCGGGTCGAATAGAGATACTCGTCACCATTCTCTGGTGAATCTAGTACGCCTTGGCTGCTATGGAGCAATCTGAAGGGGAGCACATCACAGCCAGGGGCAAAGCCCTCAAATGTGCTGCGGTGCTGGCAATGTTTCTTTCGTCGGTATCAGCGTGGAGGTAGATTTCCGCTGGTGAGGGGCATCCGCTGGCGGTGAAGAGGCTCTGCCGGGCGAAATCGAGACGTATAAACGCTCCCATTTCGCGGATCGCCGCTGCGCCATGCGGCGTTAGATGGCCTAGAAGCACCTCCCACTCTGGCCACGGCTCCGCGGCATATTCATTCAGGCTTGCCGGCGACTGGAGAGGCATGTGGATGCCGTGCCCGGAGAGAATCAGCGCAAAACGGAGTTCTTCTCGCGGCGTGCCAGCGTGAGCGGGCGCGGCGAGGAGAACGCAGAGGAAAGCAGAAATAAGGTTACGGGTAAACTTGGGGCTATGGGTCAAGTACGTCTTTGGTAACGACGTCATCTACCCCTCGGTTGTTCCAGCGGCATACTTCTTCCCGACTACTGTCAGAAGTAAGCCAATTGCACAAGCGGGTATGGGGATGGAAAGAGTCTCTGTACTTGAGGGGAAGGTGCAGGAGGAGGAACTCGACTCCTGCCGCGAACTGCCGGCGAGCGAAGGCCGGGAAAAGCGGATGAGGGTGCAGGGAGAAACCGGCACGGGTTCTCCCTGCCGGTTTTTTACAGATAGAGAAATGAGGAGCGGCGAAACGCCGCCCCTCGAAGGTTCGACTGCTGCTCAGGCCGCTTTCTTTGCGGCCTTGGTTGCGGGCTGCGGTGCCTTCTTCTTCGCCGTGAACTCCTGCCGTACCTTGGTGGAGATGGCGTCGGTGTCCACTTTGTAGGCGGTGGCCGCATCCTTGAGGACGGTGGACGGGTTCCCCCGTGAGGCCGCAAGCAGGATGCCCGACTCTACCAAGAGCCGCGAGAGCGTGCCTTCATCGGCACGGCGAACGAAGACGGCAAAGCTTTTTCTGATGCCTCCTTCGTCGCGCTTCTGCCGGATGCCGTGCTGCCGCGCCAGCATCTCGACACGGTTGTCATCCATCACGGATACCAGCCGCTCGATGATGAAAAGCAAATCGCGCTTGAGCAACCGAACCGGAACGGCTGCGCCGATCGCAGAGAGAACACGGATGCCGGTCGTGTTGGCGATGGCCTGTTCCTTGCGCTGCTTCTCTTGCTCTGCCTTCCACTTCTCATCATTGCGGCTGGTCGGCTGCTTTGGATGATGCACGGGGCATGTGGGATTGGCGCACACCTTATGGATTGTGCCAACCTCGCTGCCTTCGGTGATGATGGCCTCCGTGGTGAACTTGCACACCTTGAACTCAGGACGCTTGGCGTCGTCCTTCGACTTGGGCTTGTCGTCCCGAATCGCGGTGTACTTGTTGCGAGGCAATACCGGGCTGCCTTCCTTCTGGCCACCATAGGCGGTACTGATCTGCACCAGCTCCGGCTTCGCGGCGATGGTCTTGGCGACGTGTGCATCCACCTTGGCCTGATAGCAGGTTGGCGAAGTGCAGGCGTCCAATTTGCCGAGGTCGGAAAACAGGAGCTTGTTATGCCCTGTCCGCATGGGGCAGTCCACGCAACTCCCGACTGCTGGCACAAGCTGCCCGTCCCGCTTATCAAACGGAGCAAGTTTCAGAATGAGCAGGATGTTCGACTCAATCCAGAACCGGAGGCTGCGGGCAGGGAGAAGAATACGTGCGGATTTGTCGCCCCCGCCGTACACCTCTTTGAAGCAAGCGGCAAGCGCCTGTTCCTGCTGGTCGGGCTGGAGCTTCGCCAGCAAGAGCGCATGGCCGACGCCGATCTCCTCCCGGTAGAAGGTTTCGACCACGACAGGCGCAAGCTCGGTCAGCTTCACACGAGCCGCGACATAGGTGGGGTTTTTCCCGGTACGTGCGGAGATTTGTTCGATGGAGTATTTCGGTTCTTCCAGATTCAGGAGAGCGCGAAAACCCTGCGCCTCCTCCATCGGATGAACGTCACGCCTCATCAGGTTTTCGACCAATTGAGCCTCAAGAGTTTCGGCGTCGGTGAGATTGACGATACGGACGGGCACAGTCTCAGACTCTGCCATCTGCGCGGCGCGGTAACGCCGTGCTCCTGCCACAATCTCAAAGCCGCGCTCATTCAAGGGACGCACAAGCAAGGGGGAGAGAATGCCCTGGGTACGGATGCTCTCTGCAAGTTCCTTCAAAGCTGCATCCTCGAAGATGCGGCGTGGGTTGGTCGTGGACTCAGTGAGCAAGGCAAGCGGAAGGTTGCGGTACTCGGTGGCGTTGATAACGGTGGTGTTCATGGTGATGGCTCCTTTCGAGCGGTTGCACTGCATGAGGTTGTGGAGCGAACGCGCTGCCCTGTGTCCGCTCCGCTGCGGAAAGGGTTTAGGCGAGTGGGTTCTGCTGCCGCTCGAAGGCTTCCACGAAGCTCTGCAAACGCAGGTTGTTGTCCCACGTCTTAGCGAAGCGTTCATGCTGCGTATGGAGAGCAATCAGGTGGATGTAATTGCCGTCCACTACGTCCCGGCTCCATTGCTCGATGCCGAGATAATCGTTGCGGTAGTAGAACGCGGAGAGATGCGCCCCACCTGCAAGGCCAAGCTCGAAGCACATCTCCGGGTCGCGCATGAGGTCGCCGTTCTGTTCGCCGTAGTGCGCGACAGAGATAGCGGGGAGTCCCATCGGGCCGGACTCGTCCAGTGCCTCGATGACAAGCGTCATGTACGGCGCATTGTCGATGTGAAGGTGAAGGCCGGGGTGCCACCCACCGGCCAGCTTGAGGATTGCGAGGATGGTTTGCATTACGCCACCTTCGCCAGTTCTGCATCGGACATCGTCTCGGTGCGGGAAGGCTGCAACGCGGCAAGGATGACAGCGGAGGTCTGCTGCACCACTTCCAAGCTCTCGGCCAGCAAGGAAGCATTGCCGTGGTAAAGCTGGATGTAATCAGCCGATGCTGTGCCGACTTTCAGACCAACGGCTTTGCCGACAACAAACGCAACGGCTTCGGCCTCCGTCTCTTTCACTACCTTGGTGGTGGTGGTGCGGCGGTCGGCCTTGTGCAACATCTCATGGGCCAACTCATGCACGAGGGTTGAAAACTCCTCGGCCTTGGACTGCCCCGGCAAGATGGCGATGCGTCCGCCATAGCTCACGCCTAACGCGGGCGCGATCTTCTCGGTAAAGACAAGCTCAATGCCCTGCCGTTCAATGAAGGACAGAAGACGGTCGCGGTTCTCGCCAACGTCGCCGCCGACTTCGCGCATGGCCGGAAGCTCTACGCCCTCGGTCTGTGAAACATCGAACACATAGGCATTGCGAAAGCCAACCAAGACGGACGTGTTCTGTTTGGTAATGTCCTTCTCGGCTTCCTCGTCTCTCTTACGCCTGATGCCAATGATGGGAGCGAGAATCCGGATGCCCTTCTCGCCCTTCTTCACCTTGCGGCCTAGCTGGTTCCATGCGTACAGACCGGCCACTCGCGTAGCGGTCGGCCTCTGCCGTGCGATTTCGAGGACGTTCCCGAAGCTGTAATTATGGAAGCGGCTCATCGCGTCGAGATAGGCTGTAAGCGCATCACTGCGCCCTGCTTCCAACTGCGCGATAAGCTCCTTGACGTTGGCGGCGACGATCTCCTTGGCCGTCTGCCGTGGCTGCGGCTGTTTGGGGTTTTCGTGGATGGGGTAACGGGCTGACGGTGGCGACTGCGGTGGTGTCGGGTGCTGTCTTCTTGGCTTTCATGGGTGCATCCTCCTTGGCTTTTGCCGTTGCTTTTGCACGTCCGCGTTGAAACGCGGCATGTACATGCCGAACGCCTCCTGGCGAAGGCGGGGGGTAGCAACTGCAAGCCGAGGGGTATCCCCACCCTGAAACGCAGTGGAAGGGCGGAGCGCAGCGGAGGTCTGCACAAGCGAAGCGCGGAAGATTGGGGAGTGGCTTGCGGGCGCGAGGGGCGGAGCTCCCCTTAGCAGCTTTTGCGGTTGTCGTTGTTCTTCACAGTGGGGCGTTGCGGGGGAGGGTGGACCTCCCCGCTGAGGAGGGTGGCGGAAGACGCTACGCGGCTGGAGCCAGGGAGGAGCCTTGTTCCTCCCCCCAGGACTCTGCCTCTTTGCCGACAAGTCTTTTCTGGTCTCCCGCAAGGACCGGGCGTATCGTGAAACCGGAAGACGTTATGGGCAGCCCATCCTACGAGAGCATTCTTCATCAGGCCGATGCCCTGAGCCGGGACGAGAAATTGCACCTCAATGAATTGCAGATGGGTAGGTGCAAGGCTTTAGGATGACCTCATGCCTGATAACCGCGAGCGAGACCGAAAGGATCACTACCTGCCGCGCGGCTTCCTGAAGGGGTTTATCGACCCCGCGAACAAGGACCTTGCGAAGCCGCTGTGGCACTTCGATCTCGAAACCACGGCATGGAGCCGAGAAAGCCCGGGTTCGATTGGCTGGGAACGCGGCATGTACGACTATCATCCAGGAACGAATGTGCTGGAACATCCGGATGAGGTCTTCGAAAGATTTGAACGGGAGTTTCCTCTCGTTCGGGAGTATCTGCTACGCCGGAATTTCAAGGGATGGGTGAAGCAGCACAAGCATTTTCTTCTGGAATTTGCCCAGATGATGCGCGCCCGCTCGCCGCTTTTCCTTCAACAGCAAACAGCGCAAAACGAGAACACGCGAATAATGACTGTCACTTCGGTCGGTCCCGGCAATCAGGTCGGAGTCGATACGACCGTCCCGTACCCGCCGCCAGCTCGGTTCATCCGAAACCGCACGATTACCGCGATGCGCGAGGAAATCAAAAAGGGTCCGGACTGGATGGAGAATTTCCACTGGTGCCTCCGCTATACACGATCTGTCGCTGACCCGTTCGTGACCGGGACACAGCCCATCGTTGTTGAGGGCAGATATCCGAATTCCAACGATGCGCCGGTCCTCGAAGATGCTCTGAACGACCACAACACCATCATCTGGTTTCCGTTGTGCTGGCAGGCATGTCTTGTGGGCGCGGTTGATCGCTTTGATGAAGGAACGGCCGAAGCGCCTCCATCGCTCATCAGCCATGTGCGTGGCATGTTCCGGCGTCCATCGGCTGGCTACGTCATTTCCCCAATCAAGATCGAATCATTCTGAAACATTTTGGCTATTTGAGCCGGTGGAGAGTGTGAAGAAGCGTCAGCTTATTCAAGCATCGGGCGGAAACACACCTATCGGCGTTTTCCCGATGCGTCACTATCCACGGGCTTCCTTCTTTTTTGGGTGACGGCCCCAAATGGATTAACTACATAGGCACAAGGTCAGCAGTTTCAATTGACGCACCGACCATACCCAGCCCAAACTTGCTTTGTCATCTGCCACATGGGACCCCTGCACAAACGAGCGAGTAAGGGAGAAAACATGCGCATCGTCTCTAATAGGCATCTCTATGCCTTTGTAACGTCCATCCTCGTTAGTCTCTTCATTTACCCGATTGCATCTGCACAGTCCATCCGCGTGCCGACTACCAAGATTGCGCCACTCAAGAGTGACCATACCGCCGCAACAGGCTTTGGAAAATACTTCTTCCCCACCTCCCATTTGGGATCTACAGACCTTCAAACCTTTTTTGGAGCGAATGGAACGATCTCACCATTGACCCAACTGGGATCGGCGTATAACGGTGCGTCTGCATCCGCAACGGTCTCGGCAAATCTCTTTACGCTAATCATGCCGGGCGGCTTCCAAGCCGTAGGCATTACAAACATTCAAGCGGGCTCATCTGGTGAGACCCCCGTTGCGCAAGGCACGATTCCAACCTTGTCAGCTAGTGCGGCGGGTCAAGCAACACAGAATATACTCTATGGGGGGACCATAGCGTTCGCTGCTGATCTTCCTGTGTTTTTCTATGGCTCCAAGTTTAACCAAGCAGGCGGAGTCGGTGTGGAGTTTGACGTCGTGACTCGGGAAGGGGTCGACGTTCAGAACTTTAAGTCGGGCACTTCGACAAGCGTGTCGTCGCCTCCTTCGCATCATGCGACTCAACTTGAAGGATATTTTCTCGTCAACTCGTTCAACCCTCCTCCCACAACTTCGACTGGATTTGCAGGAACACTCTTTTTGGGAGGGTCTTACGGATACAGCTATACATCGCATGGATACGCGCGCGATTACGGATTTGGCGGCAGAGTGAATAACGACATCGGGCAGGTCACAGCCGGAGTCATGCTCACGAACATATCAAAGATAACCTTCTCACGCGCGTTCGGTCCTTCTCAGACCTACATTGATAGCACATCTATGGCTCAGACCAAGATGAACGCTTTCAAAGCGTGGTCTTTCGGAATAACGTACCAGTCAGCGAAAACAAATTGAGCCACGGAACAAGGCTCTAGGATGTCTTGCCGTCCGGTGGCGTGATCGTCACAATGGCTGGAAGCTTTGTTGCCGAGATGAGATTCGCCTTCCTGAAATAGCTGTTGGTCACGCCAATCAATACCGGGTCAGCGGTCCAAACCTTCCGTCCTCGCGTATCTGTGGGAATCCAAACACCGGAGCCGCTGAACCCGTAAGGCTCAATGTTGTCGGCAGTATATTCGAACAGAAAATCCTTGTCCGGTGATACTCCAGACAATCCGTTGAATCCTTCGGTATTAGTCTTTGTCGAGTATTTGGAGAGCATCGAGGCTGCGCCGAGAAAACGGAACGTGTTGTTCCCGATGGTGTGCAGGGGCCGCGAATTCTCCACAGGGAAACCGAAAATCAGCGTTGAAATCCCGTCGAGCTGTTCCTCCGGCCAACTGGAGAATTCGAACGATCTGGCTATGTGGTAAATCTCCGGTCCTTCGGGAAAAACATACGAATCGTCAATGCGAAGAATTGTAATGTCGGTTTTCGGGTCTGTGCGCGTCTCTACGATGGGAATTGCAGCTCCGACGGTGAGCCTTCCGACTTCCTGGCCGGTGGTGTCCTGCGCCGCCTTTTCGATAAGCCCTTTGTTCGGCCTGAGCCAGAACTTCACACCTGCCATATCGACGCCTTCAATAACGTGGGCTGCTGTCAGGATGTATCTGTGCGTGCCGTTGGTGATGAGGGTTCCCGTACCGGCGCCGGTGTTCTTCTCGACAGCAATCCCAACCGTATAGCTCGCCACTTTCTCGTTGGTCGCAAGCCTCAGTTGCTCGTTTAGCGCGTCGTCGTGCATGGGTCGATAATAAGCCAATTGAATCCACGCAGATCGTGAAGATGCCAGCCCCAAGTTGGCGGTTGGCACAATCTCTATGCAGTATCACGAGCTGCCGCGCTGGGATGGTAAATTTGCGGTGGATCTTTAATTGGGGGTCCCCTAACCAGTCGCATTCGATTGCGCGAAAATAGAAGACGAGACGCTTGTCGGAGGCACCCCCTGAAGGAAGTTAGAACACTCCAGTCGATCATTGACCCCTTCGTCAAAGGCGTCGGTGGAGAGATCGTCTCGGATCTGATCGGCAACAAGAACCTGCCGTCAAATGCTGATTATTTATTCCGGGCCCACAATGTAATTGCAGAACTCAAATCACTACAAACTGGCGGATTCGCAGAATCGTTCCATCGCAAATTTGCAGAACTGCTGGGCAAATGGGATCGGCAAGGCCGTCTGCGCGTCTACGGGACAGTGCAACTCCAAAGCAGCAAACTTCCAGCCGATTGTCGTCAAGAGATGTTCGCCTTGATGGGAGAGTCCATTCGTAAGCATGTGATTGCCGATGCGAACAAACAGATCAAGAGCACAAAGTCATTACTGAACATGCCAGATGCGAAGGGCCTTCTGTGGGTCGCTCACGATGGCAACGAAGACTTTCAACCAGACGTTGTTTGGTATCTGCTCCTGCAAACGCTTCAGAAGAAAAAGGAGAGTGGCGACCCGGCCTACTCCAGTATTCATGGGCTGGCGTATTTTAATCCACGGATGCCGGCGAAGGTTCCGCAAGCAAGTGAACCGGCATTGTTTTGGTTTAGCGGAACTCGCAAGCCTGACCGGGACAAAGACATACAGGCGTGCCTTAGCCACTTGTCTAATTCCTGGCCGAAGTATGTAACGTGGGCGCAGGGTATCAAGGTGCGTGACGTGGAGGGAAAGCCGGAAGACGTTCGATTAATGGGTGTCGAATCAAAAGTCCCGAAAATCGCGATCAAGTACAAATAACGTCGTGTATACCGTGGTACATGGCCACCGACAATGGTTTTCCTAGATAATCGACCTGCCGTTCCGAATTCTCCAGAGAAGCCAGATCAGCGGAAGGGAAATCGGCGATGCGTTACTCGCCGTAGTACAACATGCTTGGAAAATCATCGCGAACTGATCCGAGCGCCCGGTTCCGCAAGCGAAGCATTTCGCAGAATCGTGTCGTACTTGACTGCACAGCTGATGCTTCAGGCGATTGATCTTCAGGCGAAGATCGCGCTGGAGTAAGAACGGAAGAAGGCGATGGCACACAACCTCGAATATGCGGGTCGCGGCCTTGGCCTTGACCCATCAAAGGTAAAATTCCACTTATTTCCGGCGGGCTATGGATTTTTCGAACTCTTGATGGAACTGTACATAACGCTTCCACGAAATCTCGTTGAGTTCGTCGATATCGATCTCCAAGTAGTTTGTTCTGACATATCGCAGGAAGTCTTCGATTGCCTTGTGGAGGTCCTTGATGCCCCTTTCAATCGCCGCCCATGCCTTTTCCTCGTCTTTTGTCCATGCACGGTTAGGCGGTACGGTAAAGATATAGTGATCGCCGCCTACGACTCGCTCATATCTCGTTCCAAAGCTCGTGGTGCGCGACCAAGCGGAATGTATTGCGTCTATAAGAGCGAGTAGATCGTTGTCGAAAATATGAAATAGTTTTGCCGTGCGGACTCCATGAAACCCCTCATAGAAGTGGAGCACTCTAGCGGGCATGACTTTAGGAGCCTCGTCGATATGCTGCTCGAGAGTCGGCCAGTGGATGTTTTCAAGTAACCAACGAAGGTTTTTCACATCTCGCTGTCTTCGGGTCTGCTCTGGGGTCAGTTGACTCATTTCTGAAGGTTTCTTTGGATCATCCCTGATGACGGCCACGATCGCCTCGGTCAGTAGGACTATTAAAGGGGCATACCCGCCCTTCTTTGGAACTGATGCTTCTGCCAATTTATAAGGGGATGCGCGATGGCGGTCGAAGTCAAAGGGCAGGTCCTGAGGAAAAGCCCCGAAGGATTCATTGAAAAGCAGGACGACTCGATCCCATCCCAGTTGCGCCACTGCATACCCCAATTCAAAAATAACATTTGGGTTGGCGCTGCTCTTGGGATGTCCAGCCGATGCCTTGTAGATCGGTGTGACATCGCATACGAAAATATCGCTGACTGCAATCTTTCGTAGGATTGTGTCGGGGATATTTGGACTGCCTGAGGTTCTTTTAGTGGCTTCATCTATCCGGATCGAGATTTCCCGGTCGGATAAATCAGCCTCCGCATTGGAGCTTGCAGTTCGAAGCGCGGTCCGTATCGCCTGGAGGTTAGTCGTTTTGGGTAGATCGCTCTGCCATGAATAGAAGACAACGATTTCGATCTCATCTGGCATCGGTGACTTTACCTCGACCGTGGGAATTGGAGTGTGTTGTTCAATCTGTTTCTATCTCCATGAAGGATATCGCAGGAATCCTCGCATTTTTATGCGGCACAAGCGGATCATAAGGAGAAGGTGACTTAGAGGGCCAATCCAAGTCCTTCAGACAGCTTTGGCCTCGACGTCGGGGTCCGTTCTTGTCCCACGCTGGCAACGGGGCTCTGGACTTTGTTAAAGTCAACCGCCGAAGCCTTGCTCACATTATGGCTGAGGCTTTCGGCGAGCGTGGCCGCGTCATTCGTGAAAAGTTGCGCGTCGTGCGAGGCCCGCGAGACGGAAACGTAGGCAAAGCGCGGATTGAACGTCGTCATCAGCGTTTGAGCGCCGGAGAAGTCCATCGTTCCCTGGGCATGGGCAACGCCCGCGAAGGCCAGCGCAACGAGCGTCGGTCCTATCACACGCGCTGCGCGAAGGAGTGTTGGTTTGGAAAAGGGTTGCGGCCACCTTTTAGGGCGGGGATTGGACGACCGATTGAGAGGCTTTTACAATCGGAATGCGCGGCGGATTCTGAGCATGTATGCACCTCCGCTGACCGGATGTGGTCAGCTAGGCGCAACGCTAAGGGCAGCCTACAGAAACGTCCAATAACTTCTAGGGAGAGCGTTATTCCATTTGGGAATGACGGTGCTTCGGGTCGTGCAGAGAATGCCTATACTTCGTAATCGCGGATGACTTGGGGAGTCCCAACGCCACCCTTAAATAAGGTTCCTTTCACAGCGACCCGATAGGAGACGGAGCTGGAGAATGATGTGCCGTCCGTGAACTCGATAAGCGTTTCGCATCCGTCTACGTCATCCTCATATATTTTGAGTGCCTTGATCGTTTTGCCTGCGACCTCGGCGCATTCCACATAATTTCTCGGCACTTCTACCTCCTGGAAAGAATTCGATGCAAACAACACTGCCCCTTATTAGGGGATTCGTCAAGCGTTACCCACACTTGAAAGGTGAAGAAGCAGAAGAAGCCTGAGACTCGAATCTCGCGCAAGGGGAGGACAACGCCCCATCAGGCTCTCTACGATAGGTTTCTTGAAAAGCTGATTTCGGCCCGCGAGGAAGCGGGTCTGACGCAGCGTGAAGTCTCCGCACGCATGGAAAGAGCGCATTCCTTTCTCTCCAAATGCGAGACAGGCGAGCGCAGCATCGAAGTATTTGAACTCATCCAACTTGCTCAGATATATGCGAAGCCTCCGCAATACTTCCTGGACCCTGATTAATTAACTATCGAGCATAGGGGCGGGGACGGAATTAGTATTGTGTTAATTGCCACGGTGCTCCGACCCGAAGTAAAGAAAAGCGCCGCACGAGGCGGCACTCTTCGGTGACATGACTCGGCGGAGATCAGAGAACCGAGCGTCCTGTGCGAATGGGGCGGTGGCGTCGTCCCATAACTTGCGATATCCATTGCCCGCACTCAGTCCGGATTGCTCGGGTTCCCTTTACAAGGGCGGAATCGGTACTCCTGAGATCATCCGCGATTATGAACTCTAGCCGTCACAATCGACCTCCCGCCGATGCAGACCTGCCAGCATCACCCTCGTTGTCGGGCGACCGTTCATTCCAGATGTTAGGACGGATGCCACTGGGAATCCTCGGGGAAGTTCGGTTCACAGTAGACGATAAGCAGTTCCGCCCGCGCAGGCCTTGGTTGGTAAAATCCATCTGAGCCTTGTTCTTGGGGGAGTAGACGCCATGCAATTAGTCTTGACTTGATACGCCGAATGCGTAAATATATACGCAGGATGCGTAGCTCGCCCATTCTCGACGCACTCTTCCCGGAGATCCGGGCGAAGATCCTCGCGGCGTTGCTGCTCCAGCCTGAGAAGCGTTGGTTCCTCACGGAACTGGCCCAGCATTTGGGCACTCAGCCCTCAAGCCTCCAGAGGGAGGTTGAGGCTTTGAGCAGAGCTGGTCTCCTGGAACAGACCAAAGATGGTCGTCGAGTTTACTTTCAGGCTGACACAAATTCACCCGTTTTCTCTGACCTCAAAGGTCTCCTTGAAAAGACCGCAGGGCTCGTTCCTATCCTCCGAGAAGAGGTGGAGACCTTTGGCGAGCGCATCCAACTCGCCTTTCTGTATGGCTCGACGGCACGGTCCGAAGAGTCGTCGGAGAGCGACGTGGACCTGATGATCGTGGGCGATGTGGGCTTGTCGGACCTTGTGCCTTCGCTGAGGAGGGCCGAACGACGATTTGGAAGGCCGGTCAACCCCACCGTGTATTCGTTCAAGGAGTTCAAGACGAAAGCAAGGAACCACGACCACTTCTTAACAGCGGTACTGCGCGGCGCAAAAGAGTTTGTGAAAGGCGATGATGGCGAGTTGGCAGCAGTGGCTGGCTAAAGGTGACGTCAAGACGCACCAGACCAGCAAACAGGAAATCGACAATCTTCGAGCCCTGATCACACGTGATCTGGCTGACGCCGCTTTAGTCGCATTGTCGGCAGACCGGCGATTTGCTACGGCCTACAATGCAGCTCTGCAAGCAGCAACGATTGCGATCGCTTGTTCTGGGTATAGGGTCAGTGCTCGATCAGGACATCACAAAGTGACCTTTGAAGCTGCGGGAGCTGCCATCGGTGACGGCGCCACTGCGCTCGCAGATTACTTTGAGACCTGCCGCAGAAAACGGAATGTCATCGACTATATGACTTCTTCCGTAGCAACTGACACGGAAGCGGAGGAAATCAGTAAGAAGGCAAAGGAGTTTCATTTGGTAGTAGAAAATTGGGTGCGGCTCAAGCACTCCTTCCTCGCAATCTAATCATCCCTGCACCCGTTCATGTCGGATGCTTCATCAACCGCGCCGCTTGATAGCTTGGAGTTCACACCAGAGTCTTAGGCTTAGAAGAGATCGAACATGCCGAAAACACCAGCAACGCCCAACAAAGCTGTGCGCCTAGAAGCATTTGATATACAGGGTCATAACGGCGCTGAGCCCTTTGACTATGTGGCTTTCTTTGACTTCATAGCTCAACAGGATTCGAAAACGAGAAGAGAAACCGTAGCGGATCGCTTCATCGCAGTCCCTAACTTCACAAGGTACGAGGGTCAGTATGGATTCGTCGCTTATGCGGGATCTACCGATCGCTCGTTTCTCGTCCTCGATTTGGAAGAAGAAACAGAAGAAGTTAGGCAAATCGAGAGAGGTAAAGTGATAGCAACGAGGACGGTCGGTCTCATCGATCCCGTTGCACGTCGAGTCATTGTGCAATATGTGCATACCGGTGTCCGAGCTACCCAGATTGCAACGCTCTTTGAAAAGCTAGCTCGGATTCGATCAAAAGAATTTGAGGGGGCTACGCTTGAGTTTGCGCCTACTCCTGGTCGCACATTTCGGCAGGAGCTTGCTGCGATGAATCGGATACAATCCGCGTCTGTTACTCTCACTCGGCCAAACATCGACTGGAACGATTTCAGCAATGCCGCCAACTCACTAGCTGAAGACACAAATGCGCATAACATCACGGTGTCGGCAGTAGCCGGTCGCAATCAGTCCTTATCGAAGACAAAGGGCCTTATTCACACGATAACCGAGGTCATTTCACAGGTTGAAGATGGGGCTAAGAGCATCCTTAAGGCCGTAGTCATAAAAGGTATGAGAGATAATGAATCGGCGCTGACAACACTAAATCTCACAAAACACATTGATGCGAGGATGGTCAAAGTTCCGCTAGAGAGCGACGGTTTGCCAAATCCAGGTGCAGTGACAGAAGCGTCGTTAGCCTTCATGAATGATCCGAAAGAGGGGTCATGATAACTGACATTTTCACAAAGGGTATCTTCACCGTTCTTTGGAGCTTCTACAAGAATGCTGTCGAAAGCCGCCTGAAAGAGATCGTCCTAAGCCAGGAGATATTGTTGGCTGTCGTTATTGGCGGAGTCTTCAGTTTCGCAGGCTCATCATATTTTCCAGAGTCTGCAAAGATCGTAGACGTATCACTTGGATATTTGGCTTATGCCGCAATCGCCTTGGGCTTTTGTGTTGGTGGCGTAACAATCGCGCTCACATTACCCGACAGGGATTTCGTTGTGATGCTAGCGACGCTCACTATTCCTAACAAGAAGGGCGACGCGCTGTCTGGGCTCTTCTTCGTTTTTTGTTGGACTGCAATCGTACATTGGCTTTCGGTGATTCTTATTCTAGCTGTTCTTGTCACGTCAGGTCATGCGGACGGCAATCTGTTTGCAACCAGGACTCTCCACGGACGGATCATTTTGGGGACATGCATCACGCTTTGTCTATATGCCCTAATGCAATTCTTGATCACAGTATTAACGCTCTGGCAGGTCGGTTCCGTGTATATCCGTAACTTGCAGAAGGGCGCAGCATCCAAGCAAAACTCGTCTGTAGTTTCCCCTAATCATTGAGATCATTTTGCCTAGCAAATAGTGCCAACTCCAGAAAGGCTGTAAGACTGCTCATTACCATGCACTCTTGGATAAAACTCTAATGGCCCATACCGAAGCAGATACATGCCGCCAATTCGTCCTGCCGCGTCTTTATGCGGCGCAGTGGAACGATACTCAAATAGCAGAACAGCGCACGTTTACCGATGGACGAATAGTGATGGCCGGAGAGACTCCCGTCAGGAAGAAGCAAAAAAGAGCCGACTATCTTCTTCGTTATACCCGTGATTTTCCGCTTGCCGTTGTGGAGGCGAAAGTCGTTCATAAGACGGCCGGTGACGGGATGCAACAAGCGAAAGATTACGCTCAGATACTCGGCCTCCAGTTTGCCTATGCTACGAACGGTAAAGAAATCCTTGAATTCGACTTTCTGACTGGCCTTGAGACGAAAATCGTCGACTTTCCTACGCCAAAGGAGCTGTGGGACCGCCTCAAGGCTTCTCAGCAACTTTCAGAAGAGAACTCTGAAAGGCTGTTGACCCCCTCTTATCAGATATCGGGCAAGCCGCCTCGCTATTACCAAGAGATTGCGATTAACCGTACAATCCAATCCGTGTTGCAGGGCAGCAAGAGGAATCTGCTCACGCTTGCGACAGGTACAGGCAAAACGATGGTAGCGTTCCAAATCGCTTGGAAGCTTTGGAGCGCTCGTTGGAACAAGTCTGGGGAATATCGTCGGCCCCGTGTGCTATTCCTTGCTGACCGTAACGTTCTCGTAGATGAACCCAAAGACAAAATGTTTGCCCCCTTTGGGGATGCTCGTCACAAGATTGAAGGGGAGGCAGTTTTTAGTCGGGAAATGTATTTCGCTATTTACCAAGCTTTAGCAGAGGACTCCTCACGACCAGGCTTGTACCGGGAGTATGCCCCAGATTTTTTCGACCTCATTATCGTGGATGAGTGCCATAGGGGAAGTGCGAGAGACGAAAGCCGCTGGCGCGAGATTCTCGAATACTTCGATAGCGCATATCAAGTTGGAATGACTGCAACTCCTCTCAGAGACGACAACAAGGACACGTACAAGTACTTCGGCAATCCCTTATACACATACAGTCTTGGGCAAGGGATCGATGATGGTTTCTTGGCACCATATCGCGTTCACAGAATAGTTTCCACAGTGGACGCTGCGGGTTGGAGGCCAACTCAGGGAGAGCGGGATCGGTATGGACGTGAAATTCCAGATGCACTCTATGGAACGCCAGAATTTGAACGCTTGATAGTTCTGAAGGCTCGCACTGAAGCGATCGCAAAGCATTTAAGCGCCTTCATGCAACAGAATGGTGTCTTTGCGAAGACGATAGTGTTCTGTGTTGATCAAGAACACGCCGATGAGATGCGACGAGTATTGAGCAACCTAAATCCCGGGCTGTTACGGCAACACCCAGACTACGTGGTGAGGGTGGTCTCGGATGAGGGTCCAATCGGCAAAGCGCACTTAAGCCACTTCATGGAACTTGAGACTGAAACGCCCGTTATAGTCACGACTTCACAGATGCTAACCACGGGAGTTGATGTCCAAACATGCAAGAACGTCGTCATCGTGAGAACGGTGAATTCAATGACAGAATTCAAGCAAATTATAGGGCGAGGAACACGGGTCCGTGAGGATTATGGCAAGCTATTCTTTGACATTCTTGATTACACGGGGAGCGCCACAACGCTTTTTGCTGACCCTGCTTTCGACGGCGAACCTGCTCTCATAACCGAAGAGGAAGTTAATGGAGAAGGCGAGGTGATTGACGGGCCTCGCATAGTTGGCGATGAAGATCCTGATGAGAATGGCGAAGAGCCTGAACCTGTTCGCGAAGACCCGAATCCGCTAGATGACGGTCCTATTAATGCGGCACCTCGTAAATACTACGTCGATGGAACGGCCGTGGAGATTGCTACTCACCTTGTTTACGATCTCGATGCTGAGGGACGACGGGTTGAAGTCAGAAAACTAACTGATTATTCTGCCGAAACAGTTCGTAAACTCTATGAGAGTCCACTCGACTTGACAACGCGGTGGTCTCTTGCGGCTACCCGTGCTGAAGTGATTGGTGCTCTCCAAGAGCGAGGCATAATCCTAAAAGACTTAGCGCTTGCCGCAGGGCAACCAGAGGTAGATCCGCTCGATCTTTTATGCAACCTCGCATACGATACGCAGCTTATAACGCGCAAGCAGCGGACGGAAGCCTTGAAATCCAATACGCAGTTCTTCACCAAATACACCGGAGAAGCTGCCGTTGTACTGATGCAGATTCTTGAAAAGTATAGTGAATTTGGTGTCGCAGAGTTTGACATGCCAGATATCTTCAAAGTGCAGCCGCTGTCCGAACACGGGAACGTGACCGAAATCGCGGCCATCTTTGGCGGGACTGATCAGCTAATGCAGGCTGTTGAAGAATTACAAACTCTGCTCTACACCTCGCAAACAGAATAGGACAAATTGAAACGATCTGCGAAAAAACTCGTTACGCCAAACACTACAGCACAACAGCTGTCCACGGTCATAGCTGCTTGCCGGAAGATCATGCGAAAGGACAAAGGTCTATCCACTGATGTCGAGCGGCTACCCCTTCTGACATGGGTAATGTTTCTTAAGTTTCTGGATGACATGGAATCCTTGCGCGAGCAGGAGGCTACCCTTGCCAAGAAGCACTTCTCTCCTGGTATCGAAGCACCCTACCGGTGGCGAGATTGGGCCGCGCAACTTGACGGAATTACGGGCTCAGAGCTCATATCCTTCATCAGCCAAGACAAGACAATGCGCCCTGACGGCAAAGAAGGACCCGGACTGTTCGCCTATTTGCGTGCGCTCCAAAGCAGAAACGGTGATCGCCGGGACGTTATTGCCCGCGTGTTCAAAGACACGGTAAACCCAATACGCAATGGCTACCTCTTACGGGACGTAATCAACAAAGTGAATGAAATTCACTTTACATCCCGAGATGAGGTTCATACGCTTAGCTTGCTCTATGAATCGATTTTACGTGAGATCCGCGACGCAGCTGGTACAAACGGGGAGTTCTATACACCACGTGCCGTTGTGAAATTTATGGTAACGGTGATTAATCCGCTTCTAGGTGAGAGTGTCCTCGATCCGGCTGCTGGTACGGGCGGCTTTCTAGTCGAAGCCTTCCAGCATCTCGTCCCCCAGGCGAGACGCGCTCAAGACTTTGCGTCCCTCCAACGGGGAACCCTCTTTGGTGTCGAAGCGAAGCCTCTACCGTACCTGCTATGTCAAATGAACCTGCTTCTTCACGGAATTGAGTACCCGGACATCGATCCCGAAAACGCTTTGCGATTTCCCCTCCGTGAGATTGGTGACAAGGAACGCGTCGACATCGTACTCACGAACCCGCCGTTTGGTGGGGAGGAAGAGCGTGGCATCTTAACGAATTTTCCTAGTGATAAGCAGACTGCCGAAACCGCGCTGCTGTTCTTGCAGCTAATCATGCGAAAGCTTAGAAGACCTATTCGAGGTGCTAAACCTGGACGGTGTGGAGTCATCGTGCCAAATGGGTTCCTGTCGGGAGAAGGAGTGGCGGCTCGGATCAAAGATGAGTTGCTGACAGACTTCAATCTTCATACAGTGGTGCGACTGCCGAACGGTGTGTTTTCACCATACACCCCGATTCCTGCAAACCTGCTGTTCTTTGATCGATCAGGTCCCACGAAGGACATTTGGTTCTACGAACAGCCGTTACCCGCTGGGAAGAAGAACTACTCCAAAACCGCACCTATCCAGTGGTCCGAGTTTGGTCCTTGCTTAGCGTGGTGGAAGAAGAGAAAAGCAAATAGCCAAGCATGGAAAGTGTCCGTCGATCAGGTACGTGCGGATGGCTTCAATTTAGACCTGCAGAACCCAAATCGCCCCAAAGGTCCCGAACAGCTCTCTCCAATTCAAATCATTGATTCACTCCTAGAAAAGGAGCAACGTGTCGTTGAACTCCTAAAGGACATAAAGCAGATGGTCGCAGGATCATAGATGATGAAAGCAGAATGGCATAAAATTACGTTTCGAGAATTTCTCGCACCCAATCTGCGTCCCATAGACCTGCGGCCCGACCAAGATGCCAATCTGGTCGGTATGCGTTGGTATGGCGAAGGCCCTTTTCACCGTGAACTCAAAGTTGCCACAAAGATAGCGAAGAAAAGCCATTTTGTGATTCACGCAGGTGACGTTATTTATAACAAACTGTTCGCGTGGAAAGGCACTTTCGGAATCGTTTCACAGGATCTCAACCAGATGTTTGTGTCTGATAAATTTCCCACCTATACGCTGGATGAATCGAAGGTCTCCGCCAGTTACTTGCGTTGGTACTTTCGTAATCCAGAACTTTGGGAGCAGGCGAGAATCAAGTCCACTGGATCAGCCGCGATATCACGGCTGACGCTCAACCCGCCTAAGTTCCTTGAACTCTCAATTGTTGCTCCTCGTGAGTTGACGGAGCAAAAACGCATAGCAGAAATCCTGGATTCTCTAGCGATGAAGAGGGACGAAGTGCGACAAATCAAGGCGTCTGCTTTGAGTGAAACACAAGTCTTGACGCAAGTAGTCATCTCAGACCTCCTGAAGTCGCTCAATCGATCAGGGCGCCTGGCTGATGTACTAACAGGTCCACCTCGCAATGGATGGTCCGTCAAATGTGATAACGCAGAGGGCGGAACTGCCGTGCTTGCTTTGGGCGCTGTTACTGGTTTCACTTTCAAGCCAGATGCAATCAAGTTCACCTCAGAACCGACACAACCGGGCGCTCCCTATTGGCTTACACCTGGAGATCTGCTTTTAACCCGCAGCAATACGCTTGAGCTTGTTGGACATGCGGCTTTGTACGACGGCCAGGTTAGCCCGTGCATCTATCCCGATCTGATGATGCTTTTACCGGTTGACGAGCAATTGGCTGATAAGAGATTTGTTTGGTATTGGCTACAGACCACACCAATCCGGCAGTTTATTCGGCTGAAAGCTAAAGGTACAAGTCCCACGATGAAGAAGATCTCACAGCCCATCGTTAACGCCATTCCGTTCCCATCTAATCTGTCGCTAGAGGAGCAACGGCGATTTGTTGATCTGATCGACGAACAGTTGACCTTGGTAAAACAGATGCAGTGGGCTTATGGAACATGGGAGAGCGAACTGGAAGGCATACTTCCGGGGATGCTTTCCAAGGCGTTCGAAGGGCTGCTTTAGGGCTGATAGGAGACTATGAAGAAGATTTGGATGGTGCGAGCAGGAAAGTCAGCTGTGTATGCGCCGGATTTCCTCGCCAAGAAAATTACGGCGATTGGCTGGGGCCTAATCGGAAGCCTTGAGCAAGTGCATACAAGGGATGAGATCTCTTCGTTGATCAGTGACTCTTTCCCGGACTACAACAGATTTCGAGTCGCAAATGCGGCAGGACAGGTATTTCGCTTCCGCGAGGAACTGGTTCTTGAGAGTACCGTCCTCATGTACGAGCCTGCCACTCGTCTATATCGCGTGGGAATAATAAAGGGTGACTACAAGTTTGATCCAAATGCAGACGAGGAACTCCGGCACACAAAGGCTGTTGAATGGTCGCATGTCGTCAGTAGAGATGTGCTCTCTCCACAGACTAAGAATTCGCTCGGATCTATAGCCACAATTTTCTGCATCTCGGAGGAAGCTGCTCAAGAAGTTCTTTCGCGGTCCGAGACCTTGAAGGAGCTAGAGGCAGCTGCTCCCCTAAGTGGTACCGTTGAGGGTCAGAGCGAAGTGAAGGATAGTGAAGCCGACATCCGAAGGGACATCGAACAACGCGCTCTTGAATTTCTTCAGGATAGGTTAGCTAGACTCGGATGGGATGAGCTGCAGGATCTGGTAGCGGGTCTCTTGAGGGCAATGGGATATAAGACTCAAGTATCACTTCCTGGCGCAGACAGAGGCCGCGATATCGTGGCTTCGCCTGATGGGTTTGGCTTCCAAACACCACGGATCATTGTTCAAGTTAAGCACCGGAAAGGAACAACCGGCGCGCCGGAAGTCCGAGCCTTCTTAGGCGGACTGAGACAAAACGATAACGGGCTGTACGTCTCCACCGGCGGTTTTACACGAGAGGCTAAGTATGAAGCCGAGCGTGCCAACCATCACCTCTCGCTGCTTGATATGGATGGGTTTGGGAGGTCCGTAATGGAGCACTACGACGTGATGGACGCAGAGAGCCGTGCCCTTCTTCCTTTGAAGAAGATTTACTGGCCAGCGTGAGCTGAATAAGTGGCTGGCAACCCGAGGGTACACAAGGATGGCTGTTAAGGGGTAGCCTTGTACGTTTTTGAGAGGGCCGTCCCGCCTTTGAATACCAGATGGCTCCCGAGCGGAGACTCAAACAGAGTCGAAAGAGCCCAAACAACCCAGACATCCTTCTCCAAGAGAGAGCCTGGGCGCCCCGAGGCAGAGGCCGCTACACGAAGGGCATCCGCCTTGTCCTTCGCACTCAGTTGGAGAAAACTCTCAGGCATACGTGGCACTTCGACTCAATGCGGTTGCCAGCCATCCGGGGAACAACGAGATATGTTCGTTGACCTTTCGGAGGTCGGATCGTGGAACCTTGCTCTCGATCTCTTTCAGCACTTCATGCACTCGCTCTGGGCCAGCCCATGCAAGGGCGCGGACGATTTCTCCGGCAGGTTCCTTGGCGAGGGCAAGTTGCCAGGAGGCGGCGTGCTGTAGCTCAATGATCTGTTTTCCGAGCGTGAGCTTTCGGGTTTTACCAGAGGTCAGATAAACCGTGCGGACGGGAACCTGTGTCGTCAAACCAAGTGCGTTCGCTGATGCTGCGGCGGAGGGAACAATAGTCTCCCCACGCTGGGAGGATAGTTCTTCGATCACCTTCTCTGGTAAAGGGGCGCTACTCCCGAAACGAGTGACAACGGGCGAGACATAGATTCCCCGACCAGCTCGCAGTAGCTGGCCTCGGCGGGCGAGCCGGGAAAGCGACTGGTCAATGGCTGGCCGCGTTCCAAGATGCAGCAGCATCCTGGCGCTCACCGGCGCACCCTCGGGGAGGGTTGTGACTCGCTCCAAAATGGACTCTGTCAATCTTTCCATGTCTCACCTTCTGTCAGAAATTATATAGCAATTTCTGACACTTTGAATGTGACTATTCCATCGTCCAACCGTAGGGGATGTTCTGAGAGGGAGCGCTAGCTATAGGAACTTCTTCGGCTATCGTGCAGGCGTCCATCAGCGATTGAAGCGAGCCGTTCTTGGATCAGAGGGACTCGCTCGCTATCCAGGACGAATCCCGGAAGCACATCGAGAAAACGAGATTCCGCAAGCAGAGTCTTTGCCGCTTCCGCAAGATAATCTCGAAGCGCTTGCGGAGATTCGGCGATCTCCTGAAGCAAGGTATCCCGTCCTTCAATAATGGCAACAAAGTCTTCAAGATCGTGACTGGCCTGGAAATCCATCCTGCCGCGTCCCCGAAATGCTTCCATCTTTGTCCCCATGAAGAACGGCGCAGTAATGACTCGGATCGATTGTCCGCTAGGCAGAGCGACCATGAACGCATGTCGAAGCGCAGGCTCATACCAGATGTTGGTGAATCCGAGGACTTCTTCGTTCAAGGCCAGCACATCCAGAGTCAGAGCGCCGTTGTGCCAGCGACAAGTAAGAGGATTTTCCCCTGCGTCTTCTGTGAAGTGGGCCTCGCGCAGACGTTCTGAGAATGCGATGTAATCCGCATACGTGACAATCTCAGCAATCACATCGACATCGTTGGTACCGCGAATGGGAGCGGCGCCTTCGTCGGTAATCAACAGCCCTAACGTGACACCGCCGACGAAAACGATCTCATCCAAAAACGGCGCGAGTTTGTGGACTGCATCCTCCAGCAATGGCAGGTTAGGATCAGGCATTCAGTTCCTTCCCGAGAAGTTCGACCGCAAGGTTCTTTTCGCGCGTTCTTCCGCTACGGATGGCATCGGAGAGTGCGAGAACGCTGTAAAACTTGGGATCTCGAAGCGCGGCTTTGGGTGCGCCTGCATAGAGAGGCGCGAGCGAAATTCCTCGAATCTTTCCCCCCGCAAAAGGCCAAACCGGAGGAGGCTCACCATCCTCCAGAAAACGTGACTTCAAGGGTTCCGCTGCGGCGGCGGTAGGGACGCCACGAACCAGAGAACCCCTTACTGGTGGAAAGGCGTATTTCATTCCATGAGTCAGAAATTCCATGAGCGCGGACCGATTCACTCTCTTTTCACTCCCGGACATGTAAAGCAGACCCGCATCCGCACATCGCTTCAAAGCCTTTGACACCTCGGAGGGAGAGATGAAGAGGCTTTCCGCCAGGCTTTTGGATGGCACCTGCGGCTCATTCTGAATAGCGAGTTTTAGGAGAAGCGCGATATCTTGTCCCTGCATGAACTCATTGTAGGGTAAATTTCCAATTTGGAAATTGGAAATTTGGGTCGGGGAGAACGTCCATCGAACGAACGTTGGGCGGAAAACCCAACCGGCAAAATTCACTCCCAACTGACTCCCAAATGGGTGTCCAGAGGGTACTTTTCGATACTTCCGGGTAGCCATTCATGCTGTAAAGTCTTCACTTTACGCGAGTTCCCGGTCACTCATAACCCAAAGGTCGTAGGTTCAAATCCTACCCCCGCAACCACACGAATTTGCCGTGACGTTGTATCTCCGGCAAATATCTCCTTTTCGCTTCCCAGCAGATTCCAGCTACCTTCCGCCACATAATGTGGCTTCACATCCGCATTTCCTTCCTTCGGAACCATCCGAATCTCGGAGACATGCTTCAGTAGTTCTTTTCGGGCTGCCACGGCGTCGCCGGACAACAGCGTGCGAAGGTCTCCCAATCTTTTCGTCACGAAGCTGCGAATGTCCGACAGATGGGCGTCCACGGAATTCTCCCCTCCCGCCAGAAGCTGGTCGGTAATATCCCGCAATTGCTGCTCGCGCTCGTGGATCGCCTCAATGAGAAATGCCGAGGGGCCTGTTTCCGCCGCAGTCGCCGCCAGCCGCCGCAGCTCGCCTTCGAGTTTCTGCTTCCGCTCACGCATCTGAGCTAACTGGTTGGTGAGATTGGCAAACGCGTTCTTAACGTGGTTGCCGAACTCATCCAGAACGTACTCGATGGCCTCGCGCTTCAGAACCTGATTCTGCAACTCATCCAGCAACCGCCCTTCGAGCCAATCCCGCCGCACCGTGACCGCATTCGAGCAGGTCCCGCGATTGAAGTGCTGGGAGCAACCGTACTTCGGATAGTGACCGTAAGAACCATATCCGCTGACGATGATCAGGTTGCCTCCGCATACGCCGCACTTCAGGATGCCACTGAGGAGATAGGGGCTTGTGGCAGAACGCGGTATCAGAACTCCTCCACTCTTTGCTCCTCCATAGGTGGCCATCAGAGTCTTCTGACGATCCTGCACCCGCTGCCACAATTCGTCGCTGATGATCTGAAGCTCGGGATGAGAGACGATACGCCACTCACTCTCAGGCCTCGGGCGGCGCACCCGTTTGTTTGTGCCGGGAGTTTTCACGAAGCGGGAGCTGTTCCATATCACCTTGCCCCTATACAGATCCCGCCTGAGCATCTCCCGGATGCAGGTAAAGCACCAAGTCCCAAACCGCTTGTCGGATCTCGGTCTGGGGGGTGGGACGCACTCGTGGTTCAAAGTCTTCGTAATCGTCTTGAGCGACTGGCCCCCCGCCGACATCTCGAAGATCCGGCGCACTATCGCTGCTTCGCCCTCGTTGATGACCAGTTGCTTGCCCGTTGTGCCGGGTACAGGTACTGAGTCATAGCCGAAGCAGCGCCCGCCCGTATGCTGGCCGCGCAGCATCAGACCTTCGAGTCCCCGGTGGGTCTTCTTCGCAAGCTCTTTCACATACAGGCTATCCACCATGCCGTGGACAGTCACCAGAACATGCGCCTGTTCGTTATCCGAATCGATGCCCTGACTGACCGCGATCAGCCGAATACCGGCAAAGTTCAGCCGCTCAAAGAAGGTCAACGCATCCTTCGTGTTCCGCGCTAAACGGCTGCTGTCGTCGAGCAGGATGATGTCGAAGGGACGCTCAGGAGAGAGCGCCGCAGTCAGCAAGCGGCCCAGTCCGGGACGATCCGCACCGACGCCACTTAACGCTTCATCTGCGTAGACGTGTTCTTCGAGAAAGGTAAACCCATGTGAATGTGCGTATTCGCGGCAGATCCGAAGCTGGTCCTCGATCGAGCGAGGACTCTGAAGGTCACTGGAATAGCGGGCGTAGGCGGCGCAGCGAAGGGTCATGGTTTTCCCCCTGTCTTAGTCGGAAGGTAACTCTGAACCGCCAGTCATCGCAAGTCGATTCTGCTTCTCAATTTCGGCTATATATTCCCGTACCAACGCAGGGATGATGACGTTGTCCAGCCATGATTTGAGATCGGGATCGAGCCGTTTTCCGAGACTCTTGGACCGGACAGAGCGGTGTTGCCGCTCCGACTCAGCGCCCTTCCCGTTCTTGGTGCTTTTGGCTTCCACGCAACTCCCCAGGAATCCCCTGCTGAAAGGAAGCGTAGAGCGGACAGAAAGCACAAAACGTGGAAAAACTTTCCATCAGGTGTCCTGAAAGGACACCGTTTGCTGCCTCGTGAGAGTAGACACTGAAAGAACAAAACCTATATAGATTTTAATAAGTGTTTAGGTTTTGATAGAATTACTCGTATGAGCAGAAAGGCCGAACATATCGGAGCATTTGTCCAGGAGAGAACCCTCGTGCGCTCAAACGAGCTGAAGGGCCTTCCTGCTTCGCGCTCCCATCTCTGGAATCTAGCGAAGGCGGGCAAGATCGAACGTGTCGGCCACGGACTCTATCGCTCAAAGGAAGCTCCTCTATCGGCCTACGAAACGCTGCTCGAAACGGCAAAGAGAGTTCCCCGCGGAGTCCTTTGCCTTTCTTCCGCGCTGCGATACCACGAACTTACCAGCGAAAATCCTTTTGAAGTCTGGCTCGCCATCGAACGCGGATCATGGACTCCCAAGATGGATTATCCGCCGGTTCGCATCGTCCATTACTCCAAGGCAACTTTCGAGTTCGGCATTGAAAGCCATTCGGTCGATGGCGGAACCCTGCGCGTTTACAGCCCGGCGAAGACCGTTGCGGATTGTTTTAAGTTCCGCTCCAAAGTCGGCATTGAAACAGCCATTCAAGCTCTTCGCGCGGCCTACCGTGAGAAAAAAGCGTCTATGGACGATCTGTGGGATGCCGCAAAGGTCTGCCGGGTCGTCAATGTCATGCGGCCTTATATGGAGTCCCTCATTTGAGCAAAGCAATCCCCGCCAATACAGCTGCATCTGTGAAGCAGCGCCTGTTGAACCGGGCCAAAGCACAGAAGGAAGACTTCAATCTTCTTTTAACGAAGTATGCGCTCGAACGAATTCTCTACAGGATCAGCCAATCGGCCCATAAGGAGATATTTGTCCTCAAGGGCGCTCTGCTTTTTGAGCTGTGGACAGAACAAACGCACCGCCCCACACGCGACGCCGATTTTCTGTCGCAGGGAGAGAACAGCCTCGAACGATTCCAGAAGATATTCCGAGAGATCTGCGAGCTGAAGGTTGCAGATGATGGGCTTCGTTTTGATCCTGCCTCTGTCAAAGCCGAACGCATTAAGGAAGACCAGGATTACGAAGGCATCCGTGTAACTTTTCTTGGTTATCTCGAAGCCGCACGCCTTCCTGTCCAAATTGATATTGGATTTGGAGATGCGATTACCCCTGCTCCAGTTGAGACTCCATTCCCGACGCTTCTGGAATATCCCGCACCTCTGCTCTTCGCTTATCCTCGTGAAACAGTTGTCGCGGAAAAGTTTGAAGCATTGGTAAAGCTTGGACGCGCCAATACGCGGATGAAGGATTTTCACGACCTGAGAATCTTGGCCAGCCTCTTCTCGTTTGATAGTCAGGCACTCTCAGAAGCTATTCGACGCACCTTCGAAAGAAGAAAAACAGCAGTGCCCATCGGCGCATTGCCAACCGCTCTCACCTCAGAGTTCTATGAGGATGAAACGAAACAGAAGCAGTGGGATGCGTTCATTTCAAAGAACAAGCTCTATATCGACCCCATCCCTCTTCGGGAAGTGATCGCCGCCATCAGTTCATTTGTGCTGCCGATTCTGCCTCCACCGGCTCCCCAAGATTTGCCCGACCTCCAGTGGGAGCCAAGCGGCCCCTGGATGGCTATGCCAGCACATTCCACCACGACAACCGAGTGAATGAATGCCATCCGTGGCTCGCTGGAAGGCTGCGCTTCCACCTTCGATCGGGCTCATTTCAATTCGCGACGCACTGCGTCGCGAATTGAAATGAGCCGACGCTGAAGGCTTCTCCATACCTTCGCTTACGAGGTTGGCAGTGGAGATCTAACCGTGTGCGACCCGTCCTCGCTCTCGGAACAGTCTGGAAGACGAGGGCACACTTTGTTCCCAACAACTCCAGCAAGAGTTGAACTCGGAAGCCATCAACTTCCGAGATGCTTCCGAGCTCTTCAAACCCATTCGCAAGCTGACACGGCCTGATCTACAAACCCTCAAAAGAGTGAGGAGCTACCAAGGCGATGTTGTGCCGCATCTGCGTCCCAGCAGGCAGAAGCAAATAGTCCGCAGGCTTGCCCCTGCACTATTCCAGGTGTTCCGAGCTGGACAGCACCTGCACCTGACCCAACACCTTCAGTTCCATGATCTCGACACTTGGCTGGCGGTTTCGCACATAGGCAATCACTTCCTCCAGGCTGAGTGCAGCGAATATCTCTGTCGCGGTTGTCGTACTTCCATCCTCCGCGACCTTCTCACCCTTCAGTTCCACCAGAAGCGACCTGCGCGGATGATCTGACAAGGGGATAACTTCCCGATCCTTGCTCTTTGCCATAAAAACTCCTTGTGCAGCAAAAGAACGGTCCCGATCCGAGCATAGCCATCGGAACGCGGGAAACGATGAATTTGCTTTAAAACCCTCCAAATCTCATAAAAACGATTTGTCGCACAATACCTCTGTTATGTAGTGCGGTAGTACCATAACAGTCGGTGGCCAAAGAGGAACACATTCCTTCCCGGCGCACCGGCAAGACCTCGCTTGGAGCGAAAGTGTTTTCCTACTACACCCAGGAAGAACGGAAACTGCTGGAGAAGGCGGCAAAGTTGGAACGCCGCAGTCTCAGCAGTTTTGTCGCCCTCGCCGCACTCGACCGAGCGCAAAGGATCATTGCCGGCAAGTAAGCACCCGTACAACTGGTCACCGAACTTCCAGATTTATAATGCTACCATTATGTAGTGTTGCCGTCCCCTGCCTATGGATGAGCGTATCGGCCTGTACTCGCCAGTTGAGATCGGCGTTGGTAAACACAAGCCGATTTATAGGTAGCAATGCGCCTGTACTCGGCGCTGATGTTTATTTGACTAGGCATCCGCTCGTAACGGCCAATCCAGCGGAATCAGCGCTTTGCCCGATCCCTTGGTCCACCTCTCCCGAGTGGCGTTTTTATAACGTTGATCGTCCGCAAAGTACGCGTGTTCAATCAATATGACCTGCAAGCCATCTCGTCGGGCCGTCTCTTTGAAGAGGAAGTCAACATGCTTTCTCATTGCTACGATGTCTTCATCTTCACTTCCGCCGACGATTTCAGCCTCGTCCCTGTCTTCGTTCTCCGATTTGCTCGGGAAATAAGGTCGGCTGATTTGGTCGAAGACTAGGATTCCCGGGACTGGTGCTTTCACGTGTTCGAAGTGATGCTGGAGCGCGAACGCTAATGCAATGTGCACGGCCAGATAGTTCTGGTCCGAGCCAACATCGGTCATTCGTAAAAGCACATTCGTGCCTTGCTCAATGATTGAGACGTCCGGCCTGCGGGAGTTGAAGAACAGGCGTGCTCCCACACACGGATCAACGCTCGGAAGGTCTGAAAACGCTGTCGAAGCATAGCCAGAGATTTCGCCTTCTGCAATTTGCAGTCGTGTATCTCTCTCTTCGCGTCCGACGCGTGCACGGAGCTCCTCAACTGATTCACGCAGAGTGTCCAGATTGGAGATAGCATACGTCGGCACACTATCGACCAACTGCAAAAAGAATGAGATTTTGCCCAAGACGTGGGCTCGGGCTTGCGCTGCGGTGGCCAGTGATCGAGCCGACTCATTGGCACGGATGATTCCTGCTATTTGAGCATCGATCGTGCGAAGCTCGGCGTTAGTTGTAGCGAGACTCACATCCACAGATCGATCATGCTCAACGAAGGTAGGCCGCACACGATCGACCGCCGCGCTCTCGGCTCGGATGGTCGCGAGAGTGCTTTGTAAGGCTGTAGCGCTTTCCTTCCCTTTATCTGAGGGACTCGAGCAAATAGGGCATACCGTCGGAATCGCGTCGAGTTTCAGATGTTCCGCTAGCTGGAGCTTTTCGCGTTGACGTGTAATCGCATCACCCGCATCACTCGCGTCTCGCAGCGCGAACTTCGCGGCTCTCGACTGTCGACGCAAGTCGGCCAGTCGATTTAGCGTCGCTTGGCGCCGATCCGTCAAGGTTGTCAACTCATCCTCGGGGATGACGTTGCCGCTCGGCACCCCAATGTCGTTCACACTCCTGAGAGTGCTGATAAGTGTCCTCTCAGAAGCGGTCTCGTCGACGGCTGCGGCAATGCCAAAACGATGTGCTTCGGACAGAAGAGCGAATGCGTTTTGCTTAGAGCTGCTCTCCTCGCGGGAGCGAGCGAGCGCCTTTGCTTCTTCGCGCTCTAACGCCTTCTCAAGTTGGCGCAATCTTTGAAGTTCAATTGCCGCAGCTTGGTCCACAACTCCCAAGAAGTACGGCATTGACGCTACGATATCCCGGGCTTTCTCGGGATCTTCGAAGCCGTGAAGCAAAATCGTCTCGCTGTAAATGACCTCTTTTGTGACAAACAAATAAGGCGTAACGTGCCGGACTGTTGCTCTTCCCTTGACCTCGCCGAAATTGTCTTGTGAGCCGACGACGTCGTCGATACCGAATGCACTCTCAATAAAGCGCTTTGCTGCGTTCACGGGCGCAGGCCCTTCAAACTCCTCCACCTTTGCTGGTAATTTTAGATTCCGGCCGGCGGTGCAGAACATGTGAGTACTTGTCGCCTGACCAATGGGAGGAACCAGTCTTCCAACAATTAGTTCTTGTTGGCCACGAACCCACTTCACGCCCACTGCGATACAGCGCCGACGGACATGCGCCGGAAGCTCACAATTCTTTGAACCCAAGCAGTAGTCGATGGCTTTAATAAGTGTCGACTTCCCTGTACCCGATGCTCCCGTGATGATATTTACCTGATTGACTTCGAAGTTGATCTCTCGTCTTTCCCCTGTCACCCCTAGAAAGAAAATCGTTTCAATGTTCCATCGGTTCATACGGTTAACCCCAAAGATTCAAAGGTCGAACGGGAAGAGCCTTCAGCTGCAAACCAATAGCCAAGACGGGTAGCCCTCTTGATGGCATTTCTCGGTTGCACCGAGAGCGCCTTCTGGGGACCTTCTTTGAGTTTGTTGCTGCCGAGCCGGAGCCGCGAGCTCGTATCCAGTGAAATAACTCCTGCGAAGCAGGCGAAGCGAAGTCCTTCGGTAACGATGTTGAGACTTTCATTGATCCTTGACGTCAAACCGATCTGCACAACCGGGGCGCGCCCTAGCCATTCGATGAGTCCCGTACTCTTGTTTGTTCCTTCGAAAGTGGTTTCCAACTCACCAGATAGAGCTATGGGTATCGACGCATATGTTGTGACAAGCTCGGGTCCTTCGCTACGGATAGAGCTAAACGCAGTGACGAAAGCAGCAATCACATAAGCGCAGAACGCGGGATTGGTTTCGGAGTAAATGTCATGCGTGACGCTCACTTTGCGTTTCCTTCCTCTAACCTATCTTCGAACTCTGGATGCCACCCAACTTTGAGATTCACGGCAAGGATTTGCATGCTGCCTCGCACATAAGAGGCCGTCAGGCTAGGCTCAATTGGTCTTATAGAGGTTGGAGCGCCTTCGTGAGACCAGCGGAGAAGGTTCAAGCCAGCTACCTCTTTGGAGGCTTCGTCCTTTGTCTCACACTCTTCCTTGATTGTGCTGTGCCGATCGGACCAATTTTCCCCGAGAAGTTTGTCGTATGCATCGATTTTGGTCGCATTCCCTGCGTTTGCCTCAATCCACCGTGAGCGCTGAGAACGTGCGCGCCATTCTTCCCGAATAGCCTTTGAAAAATCACTTTTCAGACCTTTGACTAATTTGATTTGGCGAGTGAGCATTCCATCTGGTTGATAATCTTCAGGCGGCTCCAACTGTTCGAAATCTACGGAGAGACTCTCTCTCTCGAGTTCACCAACGACCTCGACAATCCGACTCTGAAGTTCAAAACGTGTGATGACCCGGTTCCTTTTTCCGCAAAGGGAATAGATGATCTCCCGGTTCCACCACGCGACAAGTTTCTCGGCCACGATAGGACGTTGCTCCGCAGGCAAAATGCCGAGTCCAGCCTTAATTGCCGGTTCGATCTCTGCAATATTCAGGCTTCCGGGTGCGAGGCGAATTCGCGAGCACAAGCCTAAGCGCGTGGTCTCCCCGAGTTCCAGGAATGCCAGGCAGCCAGCTGCTCTGTCAGCATGGGGCAATTTCTCTTTCAGGCTTTTGGCAAGGTCGCGGTCGTCCTTGACTCGTTGTGCTTCTTCAACCATCGCGGCGACGAGCGCGTTGATGTCAGGCGGATTTTGAAGTAAAGACTGGAGCGAATCATCCTGAGGGACGGAAGCTACCGTGATCAGATGCAGCGTCGTTTCGGGAAGAGAGATTTCATCAAGAATGTCGATCCAGACTTTGATGGTTTTCCAGAATGCACGCGACTTGAGGCTAATGGGTGTTGGCGTCTCTGAAAAAGAATGTTTCAACTGGAAAAGCAGTTCCTCGCCATCTGTGGTGAGCTGAACGTCATCCAACTGCTCAACAGAAACGGCGGCAAGGTCAGTACTCTGCTGGAATAGCACAAGGAGCGCAAAGAGCGCTTGATAGTAGAAGCCAAGTGCTGAGGCTTCGGCGGAATGGGCAGCGCTCTGCGGAAAATTACTCATCGGGCAGACAAGGCAAAGGCTTCCTTCAAAGGAGGAGCTTCAAAATCAAGTAGTTAGTGATTACATAATCAAGAAACTTTATCATTTCGATTCCTGCGCGTCCAGATGAAACCGCCAATCAACTCTGATGTGGTGGGCAAAAGGCCGAAGTGAGCGTTCCGGCCTCGCATAGTTCTGACGAGAAGCACATTCTCTTGCCAAGGATCGGATTGGCCATCGCCTACAGCCATCCGATGAGGAATTCCGTATAGCTATAAGCCTATATGCGCAATATGTGCTTGGGTTGCTACTGATAAATGGGATGAGCAGGTCCTCCGCAGGAGGAGCAGACTGTTCCCATGAAGAAGCCAACGCACCACCTCATCGCGGAAGCACCCCGGAAGCGTGGCCAGGTAGAGCTGACGATCGGCATCGACCTTGGCGACGTTTGGAGCCATTACTGTACTCTCAACCAGCAAGGAGAAGTGATCGATCGAGGCCGCTTCAGGACCACAGCGAAGGCGATCGATAAGTGGTTCACCGACGTGCCTCATGCCCGAGTGGCGATGGAGGCCGGCGTGCATTCGATCTGGATCAGCGAACAGCTCGAACAACTGGGCCACGAGGTGATCGTCGCCAACGTGCGTGAGTTGCGGGCGATCTCACACAGCGATCGCAAGAGCGACGATGTAGATGCGGAGAAGCTGGCGCGTTACGCCCGACTCGATCCTGAGATTTTGCGACCGATCTCTCACCGCACGGTTGAACAGCAGGAAGCCCTCACTTTGATTCGTGCTCGCGAGCTTCTGGTTCGACTGCGAACAGCGGCCATCAACGCGGTTCGAGGATTAACCAAGGCTTGCGGCCATCGTATGCCCGCATCCTCCACGAAGTGCTTCGCTCAACGAGGCCAAGCCGCGATGCCGCCAGGGCTGAAGCTGGCACTGGGTCCGGTTCTCTCACAGATCGCGGAGATGACGTTGAAGATCAAGCAGTATGACCGAGAGATCCAACGCCTAACTCAGACCGAGTATGCCGAGACCCAGTCCATGATGACGATTCACGGGGTCGGCCATATCACTGCTCTTACGTTCGTGCTGACGCTTGGCGACAAGACACGATTCGGTCGAAGTCGAGATGTGGGTTGCTACCTTGGGCTACGACCAAAACGCAGCCAGTCCGGCGAACGCGACCCGCAACTCGGCATCACCAAGGCTGGCAACGCATATCTTCGAAGTCTGCTGATCGAGTGCGCCAACCACATCCTGCGACCACATGGCCGGGACTCAGCACTTCGACAGTGGGGCCTGCACCTGGCAGCCCGTGGAGGCAAGCAGGCGAAAAACAAGTCCGTCGTGGCGGTCGCACGCAAGCTTGCCGTCTTACTCCATCACCTCTGGAACACACAGGAACCCTACATCCCGTTCTATCAGCAGGCTGCATAGAGTTCACCCGTTGCATCGACACCGCGTTCCGATGACTGCGTCGGCGTTTTGGTCTTCCAAGTCCGTCTGATAAATGGCAGCATCGACTCTCCTCTCGAACCCCAACCGGCACCGAGCTTCGATCACGATCAGCTCATCAGAGTGCGAATACAAACCCGGTGGAGAGCAACAACAACCGCAACGACAACAGCAAAAGCAAAGACCCTGATAAGGAAAAACATTGACATCAGTGACCTGCTCATACAAACGCTCTTCTCATCAGTTGTGATCTCTATGAGTGCAAAATCGCCGATGCACTCATCGCGCATGTTGATTACTTCCTATATGCCGACTTATGAGGACGAACCCGGCTCGGTGAGCGCATTGGCGATTTGGCATCAGCTGAACTTTTAGAAATTACCGTCTGAATCGCCGGCTGACCAGCAATAACCGTTCCCGGTAGTCATGTACAGAAGGCGCTCCATTTGAATTGCCGGCACCTCCTATGGTGTGCATCATGATAAGGAGATGCTGGAGAACAGGGCCACCATCTGCTCATTGAAGCCATTTACGAAGGCATGTTCTGCGGGGCCAGGATTGGCGCGCAGCGGCTTCGCGACTTCAACGAGAATCTCATCGGCATCGGTTCCCAGTATCTGCAGTGTCTCCTCGGTGAACTGATCTAACGGCATTGCTGCCTTGGCTTCCTGGCTGTTCATCAGCTCCGTGCGCACCCAGGGAGGTGCAATCTCAAGCACGCGTACGCCGCTTTGCTGCAACAAGAACCGCTGCGAGAGGACATAGGAATGAAGCGCAGCCTTTGTCGCTGAATAAACGGCTGTCAGAGCAAGTGGAACGAAGCCGAGTACGGAGGTGTTGTAGATGATGGTGCCGCGCCGGCTCTTGATCTGGTCGATGAAGGCGGAAGTCAGACGGATGGGCCCGAGCAGGTTGGTGTCGACAGTGGACGTGAGCAACTGATCGTCGATGGTACCGGCGGCCTGATCTGGAAGCATGATGCCGGCATTGTTGATCAACACGTTCAGTTCGGGGTGTTCGGCGATCAGTTTTGTTGCGACGGACTGAATGCTCTTTGGATCGGCGATGTCGAGCTCGACCGCTTCGATGCCGGGGTTGGCGGCGACGACTGCATCGAGATGTCCTTTACGCCGCCCCGAGATGATGACCTTGTTGCCGCGTTGATGGAGCGTTTCGGCGAGGGCCCGACCGATACCAGAGCCGCCGCCAGTGATGAAGATTGTATTGCCAGTGAGATTCATGATCTCTCCTTTGATCTACTTTGTGAATGGGTTGTTGTTGAATTACTGAGCCGATAGCATGTGCGCGGGATAGTCGGAGTAACCCTTTGGCCCGGATGCATAAACAGTGCTCCAATCGACGTCAGCAAGTGGTGCGCTCGAACCGAACCGTTCTACAAGATCGGGATTGGCGATGTAGGGGCGGCCGAAGGCAACGAGGTCCGCTAGACCAGCTTTGATCAGGCGATTGCCGCGTTCCTGCGTCATGTTGACGTTCGCGATGAGAGCGCCCCGGTAGATCGGACGGAAGTGCTCGAACATGCCGTCGCCCGTCAGCTTCTCAAGGGGCGTGCCGGAGAAGTCCGTGGTATTTCCCATGAGGAGCAGGTGAGAGAGGCCGTAGTCGTTCAGTCGCGTTACGGCGTAGTCGATGGTGGGAAGCGTCTCGTCATTCGCGGCGAAGGCGTTGGCCTCATGCATCGGGCTGATTTTGATGCCGACCCTGTTGGCCTCGACTTCGACGAGCACGGACTCGAGAACTTCGAACAGAAAGCGGGTCCGGTTCTCCATACTACCTCCGTACTCGTCCGTACGGCGATTGGTCGCGGTGTTCAGGAACTGCGCGATCAGGTAGAGGTAGTTAGCCAGGATCTGGACTCCATCGAACCCAGCGTCGACCGCATTACGCGCGGCCTGTGCGTAGTCACGGATCGTTGTCCTGATCTCTTCACTGGTCAACGGGCGGGGCGCAACAGTCGGCTTGCGGCCGTCCCTGGTGACGGAGACCTGCCCGGGATCTACGTCCGATGCCGAAACGGGGAGAGTGCCGTCGCGCAACTCTGGATGAGACATTGCGCCGGTATGCCAAAGTTGAGCAACGATGTGACCGCCAGCCTTGTGAACAGCGTCGGTGACGAGCCTCCATCCGCGGACCTGTTCTTTGCTCCAGAGGCCGGGTGTGTCGGCCCAGCCAAAGCCCTCGGGGCTGATTGCGGTGGCCTCCGCAACGATGAGGCCACCGCCGGCCCGTTGGGCATAGTACTCAGCCTGAAGGGCGGTGGGTACGTGATTGTCGGGGTGGGCGCGCATTCGCGTAAGCGGGGCCATCACGACGCGGTTGCGAAGGCTGAGATCTCCCATGCGAAAGGGAGTGAGAAGAGGTTGCACAGGCGGGGCCGAGGCCCGTGGTCCGGCTGCTTCGTGGGCGAGGAATGATGAACTCATAGGCTCCAGCTTTCCGGAGATCACGATTGTGATCGCCATTGTCGTAGTAGATGCGCCATAGCAGAGAGACGATTCCGATCACCATTGTCTTTTTGAAGAAGGATTGATACGTTTATTCCAGTACGGCCCAGGGAGGTGTGGAATGGGCGTTACGAAAGAGATGGCCGCCGAGAATCGGCAGAAGATTCTTGCAGCCGCAGAACGGCTGTTCCGCGAAAAGGGCGTCGATGCGGTGGGTCTTACGGAGCTGATGAGGGAGGCCGGCTTTACGCAAGGCGGCTTTTACAACCATTTCAAATCCAAGGAGGCTCTGGTCTCAGAGGCGCTGGAAAGGGCTGTTGAAGAAGGGGTCCAGGAGCTAAGTGATGCGATTGCCAACTCGCGGGCCAAAGGTATCGATCCTCTGACGCGGCAGATCAACTGGTACCTCTCTCCAGAGCAGAGAGATGACATCGAATGCGGATGCGCGATGGCTGGCTTTGTCGGCGATATTCCGCGGCTGACGAAAGAGGCGCAATCCTCCTATGCCGAGGCATTAGAGCAGACGTTTGAGCGGATAGCGGAGATGATCCGCTTTCAAAAGCCGACTCTTTCGAAGAAAGGCGCGCATAGAAGGGCGATTGCCCTATACGGCCAGATGGTCGGCAGTCTTCTGCTATCGAGAGCTGTCTCGTCCGGCAATCCGAAGCTTGCGGACGAGATTCTCAAGCAGACGCAAACGGAGATTTTTGCCGATCTTTACAAAGCTGCCGGAAGCGCGGAGCGGAGAACTAAATAATTGGACAAGCGCCAAGGGAGATTTGTGCCAAGTTACAGACTAACTAGACCCTTCAATACATAGGAAACGTGTCACCGAACATTGGCCTTCCACTCTTCGATTGCTGGCTGGTCGCCTCATCCTGGATGACGTCCCAATGCTCAACAAGGATGCCGTCTTTCATGCGAAGAATATCAGCCGCAATCCAGTTCACGGGTGCCCCGAATCCAGAGAATCTGCCATGAATGATCACGAAGTCCCCTTCTGCTAGGATCAGCCCGGCTTCATACCTCAACGTCGGAGGAATGCCTTTGATTAGATCGAACAGCCCATCCCTTCCAGGCTCTATGTGCGCGCTGTGCTGGATATAGTCAGGCGACCAATACTGTTCTGCCGCTGCGTAGTCGCGTTTGTTGAAGAGCGTATCGAATGCTTCCAGGACGATCGCTTTATTCTGTTCCGGTGTGGTCCTCGACATAACAGTTGTTCTCCAAATCTTTCATCAGTATTTGCTTGCTTCAATGACTTTGCCGTTCGGCGCCAGATCGCGGAAAGGGTGGTGTCTCACTTACACCCTCTCGCCAAAAGGTCGGCTGCGTTCACCGTGTTTGGCCCAAGTTTGGGATGGTCTTTATCCATCCCGTATTGGGGTAGCTGCGTGTAGCGCAAGACGAACTTGTAGGGTGGAAGCTTGAGGAATGCCGCGAGGCCATCTGGGCCGTCATCTTCGACGATAGATTTTGCCATCACATAGCCAATGTTGTAGAGCTCGCCGTGACCGTAGAACCCGACATCATAAATGTCGTCGTACGGAACAGCTTCGGTTGCGTTCAATCCCGCCACGGAAAGTTCAAGCAACGTCGCGCTGTTGTTGATGTGCGTTAGCCCATCGTGGAGATCGGCTAGCTGCCTGATTGCGACCTCAGAGTGGGACTGAGGCAGCGCCGATATGTCTTCGACATAAGTAGCCGATCCTTCTTCATATAACTTTGCGAACAGTTGCGCCGTGTTTGTGCAAGCTTGCTGCGAGAGCGGAATGCGTATCGGCCAGGCACTTGGTCTGCGGCACGCTGACATACGCTCGTTCGATAAAGAGATAGAGATCGTTCCGCACTCCAATCTAAACGGGGCGCGCACGAAGTCACGCAGTGCCTATGTGGTGCACGTCTCCAAGGAAGCGATGGCACTGTATGCAGACTACCTGGTGCATGAGTACAGAGAGGCCGCACATGACTATGTCTTCGTGAGCTGGTGGGGCGGCCGGATCGGCGCTCCGATGAGCTATGCGACAGTGATCGACCTGTTCCGCTCTCTTGGAACAAGAACTGGCCTGAAGGTGACTCCGCACATGCTCCGACACACTCACGCGACTGAGTTGTTGCGATCTGGTTGGGATGCCGCTTACGTGCAAAAGCGGTTGGGCCATGCTCATATCCAAACCACGACGAGCATCTATGCGCATCTGTCTGGAGAAGACATGGGAGAGGCGTATGCGCGCTATCTACGGGAGCGTGCGCGATGAGCCGTCGAACTGCGCACTGGAATCCCGCCAAACAGCGCCGCCTCCTCGCCGAGTCGCAAGGCTTCTGGAACGATAATCTCTGGGACATGCACAGCAGCCCCGTGGAGGGGCTATCGCCTAAGGCCAGTCAACGCCGGCTGCGCTTCGGATGCAAGTCGTCAACGATCAATGGCGAGTTGAAGTATGTGTTCTGGAAGAAGTTCGTTGAAGGCCAATGGAGAAGCACGCAGGAACTGACCAGAGTCCATCTGATGGTGAAGTGGCTCAACAGTCTGAATCGGCTTCCGGGGTCGTTTATGGAGCATGACCTGGAATGGTGGAGACGATCTTATACAAGCTATCTGAAGAAGCGTGGAATGTATCGGATGGGAACGACGCGCCGCATGGATGGCGATCAACAACCCCGTGTAACGCCACGCGACAGCGCCTATATCAGCACGTTGCGCCAAGCCTATTTAATGCTGAGTGATGCTTACGATGAACGTCCCGAGCAGGAGAAGGATATCTGGGATCTTCGCCGGCTATCGATGCTGCACAATCCCACTCTATCTCCTGGACCGCTGAACTTCCTGCTGATCCAACAGTCGTGGCTGCGTGCGGCAGCTAAATCCTTCTTGTCCTACTGTCTTCCGATCTACGCCGAGGGAACGTGCCGAACTCGGTTGAAGGCAATAGTCTGCTTCTCTGAGTTCCTCGCAGCGGAGAAACCACGCGCCACCGTTCGTTCAATCACGCGCCCGCTGCTGTTGCGCTACATGGCTTACCTTCCGGGTCGCGTATGCACAGGGACGAGGAAGAATCACATCATCAATCTTCGAACGTTCCTCGAACTGGCCCATCGTGAACGATGGTTGGCGGCTGGACCTGAGCGACTAATCCATGATGAAGAGGTTCCGCAGCCCGAAAAGCGTCAGCCTCGATATATCCCTTCCACGGTGCTGGACCAGTTGAACCAGCATCTTCACGAGTTAAAGCCATCATGGATGCGGATGGTACTGATCCTGCAGGAGTGCGGGATGAGAATCAACGAGCTGCTACAACTCCCTATTGACTGTCTGTCGCAGGATGCGCGCGGTGTCTTCTATATCCGCTACCTCCAAGGCAAGGTACGGCGTGAAAATACAATCCCCGTCTCCCAAGAGATCGCGCGTGTCGTGCAGGAGCAACAGGACGCTGTACGCGACCAAGGAAGAGTGGCGACGTTGTTGTTCCCGAACGATCGTGGTCGTCCCGCTCGCCAGGCCAGCTTCTCGCAGGCGATCAATCAACTGGCTTACGTCCACCAGATCAAAGATGCGACGGGAAAGCTGTTCCGCTTCCAGTCGCATCAGTTCCGTCACACGGTGGGAACGCGGATGATCAATCTCGGTGTGCCGCACCACATCATCCAACGCTATCTGGGGCATAAAGGCCCGGAGATGACCAGCCGCTATGCCCACATCCACGACAGCACGATGCGCGAGAAGCTGTCGGAGTATCTTGCAGGAACACTGGTCGATGTCACTGGCAAGAAGGTGGTGGAGAACACGGCGAACGATACAGCGGAGCTGCAGTGGTTCACTCGAAACGTGCTCGCGCAGGCGTTGACCAACGGCTACTGTGCGATCCCGACAGTCGCCGGTCCATGTCCTCATCCGAATGCCTGTCTTAACTGCGCCCACTTCCGAACGGATATTACCTTCCTCGACGTTCATCGATCAGAGCTGCATGAGACCGAGCGAGTAATCGCCAAAGCGGACGCGAATGGCTGGATGCGACAAAGCGAAATGAACCAGCGAAAGCGGGAGAACCTGGTGAAGATCATCACGTCACTGGAGGTGGCACATGCTTAAGAACACAATCGGCCTCCAGCAAAGCGCGCAGCACAGAAGCCAAGCTGCAATGGAAAAGGCACAATCGGCCATCCGTCATATGCAGGCAGAAGAAGTACCGATCAACTTCCGCACAGTCGCCGCGCGGGCCGGGGTCTCCACGGCATGGCTCTATAAAACAAGGACGCTGCGTGACCGCATCATGAGGCTGCGCAGCGTTCCCAAGACACCAGTCGAAAACGCATCCAAGGATCGCCGCTCCCTCTCTCAAGACCGCGTGATCGCCACGCTGCGACTCCGCATCAAGCAACTCGAAGCAAAGAATGACGAGCTGAACAAACGACTAGAGCTTGCCTACGGCGAACTCGCAGTGCGTCCCTCAAACACAAACTCTGCACGTCGTGGACATATTCACGACGTGCAGGGCCCCAACAAAAGGAAGAAATCGCTTGACGACTATAGATAATTCGATTAACTGCCACTCCAACGCAGCGGTGTCGTCCAGTTCGACATTCGTCATCGGTACAAACGGCGATGGTTCTTCGGGCATGGTGTCCAAAGACACCTACCGTCACCTAATCAAGATGTTACATATCGAGTCTTAATATTTCCTGCGATGACGCTATGTATATTGAGGAGCACACAAACAAAGGAGCTCCATTGAAGCGCATTCTGCCCCTGCTCATCTTTTCGACGACGACCCTTCTCGCACAACCCGCTGTGCCCGGCACCTGGACGATCTCCGGAGACGTTCAGGGATATCCAATCAATGAGACCTGCACCTTCACGCAGATCGGTGATAAAGTCACCGGCTCCTGCGTGGACTCCGACAGCAAGAAGAGAGACACTACCGTCACCATCGACGGCCAGAAGATCATCTTCGTTCACGATGGCGAATACGAAAGCAAGCCTCTGACCCTGACTTACACCGGGACCTGGAATGATAAGGGCGAACTTAGTGGTGATATCGACGTAAAGCCTCTCGGCTACTCTGGTACGTTTACGGCGAAGCAAACAGATGCAAAGTAACTCGATGTCCCGATGTCCCGATGTCCCGATGTCCGCGAGGTCGTCTGATCGGCATCGCGATTCGCCTGTTTGCAATGGTCGCGACTCAGCAGCACCGGGAACGTATGAATCGCCCGATCAACGAGCGGTTGCGCGCCCTGATCGCAGCCTACAAGACGTTAGGAGGGTCTTTCACCAGCGACTTGACCGCCGATTCCACCCCATCATTGGCACTCCGCGGCGTTGACGGGCGTTTCGACGCGGCCATTGGACCTGAGTACAGGTCCTGATGCAGGGTTTCCTGGATGACCTGGTTGGTTACGTGAGAATCGTAGAAGTTGCTGGTATCAATGTGGTTGAGGCCCGAGGCGATGGCCTCGAGGAGTACCGCGATAGCCTCAGGGCGGTCACGTGGCGGGCCGAAAACGTGGGGGCTGGCGGGCACCGTAGCCAACGCGGTGGACGGTGAGCGTAGTGCCGGGAAAATTGAAAGTGCTGCCGAGTTATTTCGTCATCTGTATTCCTTATTTCTTCGAGTGGCTCGCTGTGATGTCCTGGTATGCGTTTAGACGAAGAAAACTTCAGGTCAGGAGTTCTCCTTTGGCGCAACGGGACGGTAAACGCGCATCTCGCCAGCAATGCGCGCTTTGGTCCGCCCCTGCCGTAGTGAGCGCGTTGGAAATGACGAGGAGTGGAAAGCGTTGAAAACCAAAATACTGGCTTTCCCCCTTCCCATTCCTATTGGAAATCTTTTCGGGTTTCCCATATTCCCAACGTTAAGGTGGCGGGAGATATCCGTCTCTTAGACCGGGCCTAGCCTGCCTTTGACCAACACGAAAGCCACCCTCCACGGTACAAAACGTAAATCATCTTCCCGGCGCTCTCATCGTCTCGCTCGCTGTTTACGCGAAAGTTTCACCAACCAATTCTTCGCTCTTCGTCCAAAGAGCCTTGGCGTTCTCCGGATCGAGAGCGTAGCCGCGCACTCCTTCATCAAGCAGGCCAAGCGCAGCATCATCTGCGACGACATCACTCACATGGCAGTTCTCGCAAAACCGTCCTCCGGCCTCTTCGGCGGTCGCAATAATAGCTGCCCATACTGAAGTAGCTGCTCCCTGAGGAATTGTTTTGAATTCCAACGGTCCTTTACCCGCAGCTGCGGCCTGTTCATTAATCTGTTTAACCATCAGTTCCAAGTGTGCCGGGTCCATGTGGCGGGCAAGCTCTGTCTGTATACCTCCCGGGTGTACAGCCGTCGCGCGGACCCCGCGCTCTCGATGGCGCTGATCGAACTCGACGGCGAAGAGAATGTTCGCGGTCTTCGAGCGTCCGTAAGCCACGAAGGGTTCGTAGGGCGTTGTCTCAAAGTTGGGATCGTTCAGATCCACATTGCTGAAACGGTGCCCCGAAGAAGAGAGATTGACCAGGCGTCCTCCATCCTTGATTAGCTTCGCGATGCGGTTGACGAAGACGAAGTGGCCCAGGTGATTGGTCCCGAATTGCGTCTCGAATCCGTCCTCCGTCTTGCCGAACGGCGTCGCCATGACACCGGCGTTCGCAATAATCACATCGAACAGGCGGCCATCAGCAACGAGCTTGTCCGCAGCGGCGCGCACGTTCGTAAGGCTGGCAAGGTCGAGTTCGAGCAACTCGAAACTCGTGCCCTTGTCCGCAGCGGTTTTACTGACTTCCGATGTCGCCCGCTGTGCTTTCTCAAGATCACGCGCTGCACCCACAACATCTGCGCCATGTGCCACCAACGCACGCGCCGTCTCTACGCCGATACCTGCAGAGACTCCCGTCACTAGAATCCTCTTGCCCTTCAGATCGACACCTGCAAGGACCTCATCCGTTGTAGACTTTGCTCCAAATTTCGCTGCCATACTATGCTCTCCGATCACAAATCTTTGACATCGGCCTCGGCCTGGAATAAAACGGAATCAATCTCCGTTATGCAAAATAGATTACCGGAGAGTTTCTCCGGATTCAGAAAAGCTCGATGAAAACTTCAATCTCACAGAAAAGCCCTCGCAAACCGCGGGCCGACGCGCAGCGCAACCGTGAACGGATTCTCAGAGTTGCAAAGCAGGTCTTCACGCGCCGCGGTGCAGAGGCCAGCATGGACGAGATTGCGAAGCTCACCAAGATCGGGCCGGGAACGCTCTATCGTCACTTCCCTACGCGCGATGAACTGCTGGCGGCTGTCTATATCAGCGAAGTCGAGAAGCTGGCTGAAGCACAGAGAAAGTTCTCCGCCGAGTTGACTCCGATCGAGGCGCTGCGGGCTTGGATACTGGTCTTCATCGACTACATTGACGCAAAAAGGATCATTGCCCCTGCATTAAGCGCGATGGCTTGCGGCCCGGCGCATGTATATCAGCAGACCACCCGTGTCATGGAGGAAGCTGCCAGTGCTCTTGCGAGCCGAGCCGTCGCTAGTGGAGATCTTCGACCAGATGTCGACCCGATGGACATGCTGCGTGCCATCTATGGCATCTCCAGCGCGGGCAGCACAGACGATTGGCCCGTGAAGGCGCGACGTTTCGTGGACATTCTCATTCAGGGCTCCCGACCTTAACGACCTGACTGCTAGATGGCCCTACGCGGGAGAGGTACGGGGCTAGAGTGCTCGAGGTGTTCCCGGCGGCCCTGGCAAATCAGTGAACGTAAGTCGAATGCCACTGCAGTTCCGAGTCCGGTGAGCGCGTTGGCAATGTGTTACTGATCGGGACTCCGACTCGATGCCAACATCCGAATCGCTGATAATTCAAGAGTTGATCCGAGCAGTCTGATGCGGACAACATTACTGTGTATTTCTATCTCAACGATCATTTTCTATGATCGATCTCGAATATCTTCGAGCATTTCTCGCAATCTATCGAAGCGGGTCTGTAACCAAAGCTGCGGAGTATGTTCACCTCTCACAACCCGCCGTCTCCGGGCAGCTTAAGTCTCTCGAACAACGGATCGGGCGCACACTGTTTACCCGGACTCCGCGGGATTGTTCCAACCGCAGCCGCACACGACCTGGCACGGTCGATCGCACCCCAGTTCTGGTTCCATCGCCTCTATGAAAGTTCGATGACAGACCCGAACTTTCATACCCTTCATTTGTCTCTCCAGTAACAGCACAATTGAGCTTGGCAATTTGAGTAAGGAAGAATCTGTCCCGGTATGGAGAACGAAAACAGTGCGTTGTTGCGGTCTCACCTGAGCCTCTTCGCTACAGAAGAGCGCAAGGGAGCGGCCCATCGCGCCCGCGTGGTCGAGCTGTTTCGTGAACTGCGGCTACCACTTTATGGCTACCTTGTCTGCATTGGCCTTACGCCGCCTGAGTCGGAGGATGTAATCCAGGAGAGTTTTTTGCTGTTGCACCAGCAGTTCGACCAGGGCACAAAGATCGCTGACTTCCGCTCCTGGCTGTTTCGAGTGGCGCATAACCTGGCGGTCAACCTGCAGCGGTCGTCGCGGCGCTTCCTACAGAATGAGGAGGAAGAGACGGTCGAGAGAATACAGGAGGAGCCAGGTAAGGGGCCGACGCCAGAAGATTCCTACCTCCAAAAAGAGCTGGACCAGAAACTAGATCATTGCATGATGCAGCTTACCGACCAACAGAGGCAATGTTTGCAGCTGCGTGTTGAAGGATTGAAGTATCGCGAGATTGCTGCAGTGATGGGGATCAGCGTCTCCAGCGTCTCAGAGCTGATGCAGCGCGCCATCGTTCGCTTAACGGGGGCGCTCCATGAATAAGTTTACGAGCTGGCTCCTATGGAGTGTGGACAAGCACCCGAACGACGAACAGATGGTTGCGTTTATTAATGGCGAACTTACTCTTCGCAAGCATGCGACGGTCGCTCACCATCTGGAGGGCTGCTGGAAGTGCCTTGCACGGAAGAAACAGATGGAAGAGACGGTCTTTGCCTTGGTGGAGCGGCGCGAACGACGGCAGCTTCCACACCTGCCTCCTTCTGACGGTGCGGAAGGACGCCTGGTTGCATTGCTGAACGAGCAGAGCATTCGAAAAGAACAATCCTCACGAAACCATTTTTTACATGGCCTTCGGTTATTCCTGCCCTCCTCTATGAATCCGGTTTTAGCAAGCATTTTGGTTGTTACCCTGGCGTCGGTCACGCTGTTCTTCATCTGGCAGCAGGCGGCAACATCGCTGAGCGCCTCCGATCTGTTGGGGAAGGCGATGGCGAATGAGCATGCATCCGCCGAACGCGCGCAGCCTGGAGTGGTTTATCAGAAGCTGTCCATCCGGCGCGGCACACATACTATCGAACGCACGGTTTATCGCGACTTGCAACGAAAGCGCATGGCCAAAGTGCAGCATCTGGATGAAACTGCTACGGCGATGAAGCACGCGCTGGAGGCTGGTGGCGTGAGTTGGGATGAGCCACTTTCGGCCATTGACTACAACCGTTGGAGAGATAATCAGCGCTCTGCGACGGACCATGTGAAGCAGGCCGGAGATGGACTGGTAAGCGTAATCACCAGCCTGCAGGATGGGCCGATCCTGCAGGAGTCGCTGACGATGCGAACCTCCGATTTTCATCCGGTGCGGCGCACGATTGAGACTCGCAGCCAAGACACGCTGGAGATTGCCGAGCTGAGTTACACCGAGCTGAAGTGGGGAGAGGCAAATGAAGCATTGTGGAAGCCGCTCTCTCCGATGCTGCATGGAGAAAGTCAGCCCGAGTTGAGCCTACCGACAAGAGGTTTGCTGAGCAGCGACCAGCTCGATGTCGCCGAGTTGGAAGCAAGGCTTGTTCTGAATAAGCTGAACGCCGATGCCAGCGAACAGATTGAGATCAAGCGATCGAGGAACGCGGTGCATGTGGAAGGCATCGTGGATACCACGGAACGGCAGCGCGCTCTGAGCGCCGGGCTGCGACAGGTAGCGCATGTCGTTCCCTCAATTCTGAGTCTGGAACAACTCAACGCGCGCCACAATGAGGAGTCCGGTGCGGCCGCGATTCGTGAGAGCGCCGTAGCGGCGCAGTCCGGGCCGCTTGAAGAGTTTTTTCGCGAAAGATCCAGAAGCGCAGAGGAGATGGGCAGGGTTTCCAACCAGCTACTCAGCCTATCTCTTGAGATTCAGCGAGAGGGTAATGCTCTTGCGGAGCTCAACCGGCGCTTTCATGGGGATGATGAGCTGGATCCGTCGGGGCGCTCCGCTCTGGCCCAGTTACTTACCAACCACTCCTCGATGCTTCGAACCGCTCTGCGTTCGGAGATGGAGATACTTCATTCGATCTCGCTCATACCCGAGCAGAGTACCGAAGATGGGCAAACCATAACATCCACAGCCATCGGTCTGATGGACCAAAGTAAGCGCAATGTGGCTTTGTGCAGAGAGCTTATCTCTTCGAGCAACTCCTCTCCTCGCACAGCGCAATCGATAGCCTCTGAAATGGCTAAGACCCTTCACTTACTGAGTAGGAATACGGTCTTACTCGCTGCGGAATCAAACTCCACTCACTACAAATAACCTTTCCCAGAATCATTAACTCCACGGAGACAAGCAATGCTTAAGAAAGTAGTGCGCATCATAGCGGCTGTAGTCCTGCTGGTTAGTGGGTTTTCGGCGGCTGCACAGACGACGGCGCAGTTTTCCGGACGAGTAAGCGATCCGCAAGGAGCGATCGTCCGAAACGCGGAGGTCCGTGTTGTGAACCAGGCGACCGGCGTGGAACGCAGGATGACGACCAACAATGACGGCTTGTATACCGTACCTTTCCTGAACCCCGGAATGTACCAGATCTTTGTACAGGCCGCTGGATTTTCAACGACCTCAAGCGAACCGATCACGATCAATGTGGGCCAGTCGCTGAGCTTCGATGTTCAACTGCGCCTGATGAGCTCGCAGCAGCAGGTGGAGGTCGCGGCCAGTGTGCCTATCATTGATCAGACAAGTTCATCCCTGGGCACGATTGAGACGACACAGCGTATCGTCGATCTTCCTTTGAATGGCCGTAACTTCCTGCAACTGGCATATTTGGGCGCCGGAGCAAACCAGGGCGCGCAGAACAATGGTCCACTGCGCGGCACGACCGACAACAACAGACCGGGAATCCAGGTAGCGGTCAACGGTCTTACCAGCTTCGATAACAACTTCCTTTTGGACGGTGTCGACAACAACGAATTCGGACAGGGCACTCTGGTCATTCAGCCTGCACCGGACGCTATCCAGGAGTTTCGCGTGGAGGAGAACTCTATGCGGGCGGAGTTCGGGCGGGGAGGCGCCGCGGTGAATGTGCTGCTCAAGTCGGGCACGAACAAATTTCATGGTGGGGTCTATGAGTTTATCCGTAACGATAAGCTGGATGCGCGGAACTACTTCGATCCGCAGCGACCACCGTTCCAGAGAAACCAGTTCGGAGCCTTGCTGGGCGGGCCGATTCTTCATAACCGCACCTTCTTCTTTGCAGACTATGAGGGAGAACGAATCCGTCAGGGTGTTTCGTATGTGAGCTCGGTCCCTACGGTCCGTATGCACGCGGGAGATTTTAGCGAGCTGAAAGCGAATCTCTATGATCCGCAGACGACCAATGCTGTGAGCTCGCAACGCGCGTTGTTGAATCCAAACAATCCGTTTGTGATTCCATTGAACCGTATCGACAGCGTTGGACAGGCCGTCCTGAATGTTCTGCCGTTACCGAACCTTCCCGGCACGGTGAATAACTATGTGTACACGCCGAAGCAAGTTACGAATGGAGACCAGTTCGATGCTCGCATCGACCACAACATCCGCGAGACGGATCAGCTTTTTGGACATGCGGCTTTGCAGGATGTCCGCTTTCTGAAGCCTGCACCGCTAGGGGAGGCCGGAGGCTGCTGCCAGGGGTTCGGAAGTAACATTGATGGCCGTGAACAGAGCTACGCCATCGGCGAATACCATGCCTTCAGCAAGAACATTACGAACGATGCGCACTTTGCCTTTCTGCGCTGGCAGATCAATACGCAGCATCTGGATGCGGGGCAGGATCGCTCGCAGCAGCTGGGGATTCCCAATGCAAACCGTGGAGGGAACCCTTATTCCACAGGACTTTCGCTGTTCACACTCTCCGGCTATACCTCGTTTGGCGATTCGAGTTATGTTCCTGAGATTGCCACCGACGACACGTACCAGATCGCCGATATTGTGACTTGGTTGAAGGGGCGTCACGCCTTCAAGTTCGGTGGCGACTTCCGCTATCTCTCCAGAAACTTTTTCCAGGCGGAAGCTCCCTTTGGAACCTTCTCCTTCTCCGGCCAGTACACGCAGAATATCGCCACTGGAGATGGCGGCAGCGCGATTGCGGACTTGTTGCTGGGTATTCCTGTGAGCAAGTTGCAGGACAACCTGGCCAGCATGGACAAGACCAACATGAGGGAGTTTGATACCTTCTTTCAGGATGACTGGAAGATCGCTCCCGGACTTACTCTCAACCTTGGCTTTCGTTATGACCTTTACTCACCTGTAGGTGGCAGGGTAGGTAACTTCAACCTACAGACGGGAGTTGTCGATAATAACTTCGGACCGAATGCTATCCCCAATGCCGGTGTAGCGTATGACAAGACCGACTTTGGACCGCGTATTGGATTTGCTTATTCGCCGCAGCGTCATGGAAACATGGTGATACATGGGGCGTTCGGCATCTTCTACTCTCCTGAGGGCAACATCTTCAACGACCTTGGCGAGAACCCTCCTTTGCTGGAGCTTTACTCGGCGGCTTATAGCCCGGCGCAGATTCCAGAAACGGCACAGCTACTGCGGTCAGGATTTCCTGCGACGCTTCCGGCGATCGATCCTCTCCATCCGACCGGGCAGGTGAAGACGAGCGGGCCGCAGCGACTTCTTCCGCGCATCACGGAGTGGAATCTGGGTCTTGAGAAAGAACTGCCAGGAAGCTGGGTAATGAGTCTTGCATATGTGGGCACGCAGGGGCAGCGCTTGTGGGATAACGAGGCGAGCGATCTGAACCAAGCTCCTGTACCGCTCGACTCAAACTTCGGTCCTGCTCCTAACTACGGACGGCCTTATTTCAAGGTAGATCCTGATCTAAGCGATATTCTTACGATCGACTATCCGCGATTCAATCTACACTTCAATGCGCTCGAAGCCAAGCTACAGAAGAAGGTTTCCAATAGTTTGACCATGCTTGCTTCCTATACATGGAGCAAGGACATTGGAACAAGTCACGGAACAGCGGGCACTTCGGTGCAGAACTCCTATAACACCAATGGCGAGCGGGGTTATGTGGAACCCGATTTCCGTCATCGCTTCACCATCAGCTATACCTACAAGCTTCCGTTCGGTAAAGGACGCCAGTTCGGCGGCAACATGGGACGGGGTGCCGATCTGGCCCTCGGCGGATGGGAATTGAGCGGAATTACTGTGGCACGCACGGGCGAGCACGCGAAAGAAGGCACCTCTCACGATTACACGAACACGGGAAGCTTTGGTCCACGGCCCGATCAATTGGGTAACCCTGCGGACTTCTCCATCGATCCGACGGATCAAGCACGGCTCGGATGCACACCGGGCAAGAGGACGCTGGCCTGCTGGTACAACCCGGCTGCGTTTGCGATTCCCGCACTCGCCCCTGGGCAGACCTTTGCCCATAACTTCGGCAATAGCTATGCGGGTTCGATCGTCGGTCCTTCGCAACTCAACTTCGATCTTGGGTTAATGAAGAGCTTCCGCATTGTTGAGGAGCAGCAATTGACGTTCCGGGCTGAGATGTTCAACGTGGCTAATCATGCGCAGTTTCAGATACCTAACACTGTGCCGGATGTTCCGGGTGGAGCTTCGATCTCGTCGACCCTGCCTGATAACCAGCGCGAAGTGCAGTTCAGCTTGAAGTACATGTTCTAGTGCAGGCCGGGAAGCCTTCGACATGCGTTATACGGCGTTGTCGAAGGCCACCCCGGTACTTACCAGCCAACGAAACAGCTAATAATTTCGATTGGAGTCGATTATGCTTTTTGTATTTTCTAAGTCTTCTCTGAGAAAGATTCCTGTGGGCCTGATGTTTGCCGCGCTGATTGTTACGGCTCCGTGCTTTGGGCAGGCAACGGCAACAAATGGCGCTCCCCGAACGATTATGACAAGCGCCCATCGCGGCGAACACACGCACCATCCGGAAAACTCAATTCCCGCTATCCAGGGGGCAATTGATGCGGGTACGGACTATGTCGAAATTGATGTACGTACTACATCGGATGGCCAGCTTGTGCTGATGCACGATCCTTCGGTCAATCGCATGACTAATGGTAAGGGACTGGTAAAAGACATGACCCTTGCTGAGATCAAGAAGCTCGATCTGGGCGCGCGCTTTCCCGGGCAGTTTCCTGGTTTGCAGGTGCCTACCTTCGACGAAGTGTTGGCGTTCTGCAAGGGTAAAATTGGCATCTACGTCGATACGAAGGATGCCACGCCGGTGGACCTGGTCGCAGCGATTAATCGGCACGATATGGGAAAGCATGTGATGTTCTGGTCGGAACATCCTGATTTTCTGAAGCAGATCGCTACATTGCAACCTAGCTGGGTGCTTATGCCGGAGGCGTTCAATCCGCAAAATGTGCACAAGCTAATCGACATGCTTCATCCACAGTTGCTGGGCGCTGATGAGCGCGACTTCAATACTGCGACTATTGCAGCCGCAAAAGAGGTCAATGTAGGAATTTTTGTCGATCGCCAGACGGAGAAGGAGTGGCAGGACGCGATCGACAACGGGGCTGTCGGGATTCAGACCAACTTCCCTGAGGAACTCACAGCGTACTTGCGTGCCCATGGATACCATCAATAGGCAAAGATGCGGCTCTTGTGTGGAACAAACAACATACGTGCAGGTACAACTCATCTGTCACGTACCCTGGTGCCGCGCTCGTCGATCTAGCGCCCGTCGACGAGCGCGGTACCGGCACATTTACAGTCTGTCGCCAGCCATTCAGCGACGACGAAATGGTAAATAACGCGACCATTGATCGTTTTGAATTCTGACGCTCAATGGTCGCGGGCGGAGCCGTCGACTGCATCCCACATCTCCGGGAACTTCCATTCCGGGATACCGCGCTCGTTGTCGATGAGGTTGTCATCAAGCTCGATGCCGAGCCCCGGCCCATCCAGATTGCCCTTCAGGATGATGTTGCCCTCGGTCATCACGAACGGCTTTTTGATGTAGCTCCTCCCCATGGGGCTGCGCTGCACATTGGGCGGCCCTCCCGTCACCGCCTGCAGCGACGGCACCTCATGCGCGAGGAAGTTCGGGATCGACGCCGCCACGTGCATCGAGGCGGCGAAGCCCACCACTCCTTCCTTCGAGTGCGGCAGCATATCGGCGTAGAAGGCCTCCGCAAGCGTGGCCACCGCCTTTAACTCGGTAATGCCGCCCACATGCGTGACGTCCGGCTGCAGCAGTTGCGCCGCGCCGGCCGTCAGCAGATCGCGGAACTGCCACTTGGTTACCATGCGCTCGCCCGTGGCGAAGGGGAACGCCGTTTTCTTAGCCATCTCCGCCATCAAAGGCAGGTTCTGGAACTGGATCGGCTCCTCATAGAACCAGGGGCGGAAGGGCTCGAGTGCCTTGATGATCTCCATCGCGGCGGGCGGCTCATGATCGCCGTGCATCTCGATGCCCAGATCGAAGTCGGGACCGATGAGCTCACGGATCGCCTTTACCTTTTCGACAAAGCCGTCGATGTAGTATGGGCTCTCGGACGAGCGCGACAGTCGGCCTCGTGTGCGCGAGACGCTGGTCTTCATCGACCGGTAGCCCTCGGCGAGCACGTGGGTTTTAGTTTCTTCGACGCTCTCGGCCTGGCCGTAGCACTTGATGCGGTCGCGCGTGGGGCCGCCCAGAAGGTCGTAGATGGGGACTCCCAGAGCCTTGCCCTTGATGTCCCACATCGCGATATCGACCGCGCCCAACGCGGAGGTGAGGACGATATCGCCGCGATAGAACGCGTGCCGGTAGATCGCCTGCCAGTGGTGTGCCGGGCGGCGTGCATCCTTGCCGATGAGGTAGGGCTCAATCTCCTTGATGGCGGCGACCACGGTGGGGATGCGTCCCTCCACCGTGCCCTCGCCAATGCCGGTGATACCGGCGTCGGTGTGCATCTTGACGAAGATGCTGCGCAGCGAGTTGACCGGGATAATCTCGAGTCCGGTTATCTTGATCTCGTCGCGGGGGTCGGCCAAAGCGCAGGCGTGATTCACCGGCTGTGCGCCAAGGTTGCGCTCGCTCGCGAGCAGGCCACCCACGCCCATAGCGGCGGTCTTCATCCAGGTACGGCGTGAGTGAGTCATCGACGATTCCCCCGCGTGATTTCCAGGAAACACTATCACGTACGCCGTCAGAACGTCATCCTGCAGCGTACTGGCCCGCAGTGAGGGCTGAGAACTTTTCGGTGAATATACTCATGCCGCCAACACGGAAACTGTCATTGGAATCCTGCCCCCCAATTAGTTCTGATAAATGGATGAGCGGGTCACCCAGAAGGAAGAGACTATTCCCCCATGAAGAAGCCAGCGCAGCACCTCATCGCGGAAGTTCCATGCAGACGGTCAGAGGTCAAGACGACCATGAAGCTGGAGCGTACGCGTTGCATTCTGCGAAATCGCACCCTTCGAAGAGTTTCTCTGCTGTACGACTTGCTCCTTCGTGCTTCTAAGAGCAAATTGCTGCGGTTGCCATGTAGGCTTATTGCTGGCCTACTGTTCTCACTGAAAACGGATCTTCGCCATCACGCCTTTATCTTCATGCTTGAGAAGATGAGAATGACAGACTGAGACACCCCGAATGATTGGGTCCGTAAAGTCCATGATGAGGTCGCTGGACTGGCCCGGCTCGACATTCGCTGTGTCCATCCATTTCGGATCACCGATGGATATTCCGTCTTTCCGTAAGCAAGAAAGTACACCTGATGAATGTGAAAAGGGTGGATCTCGTGTGTAAGTATGCCGTAAACGGGTCCCTCCTGCTCTCCCCAAAACACCGACTTCAGAACCTTCTCGAAGAGAAGAATAGATCCCCATAAACGCTTCTCATTCACTGGACCTCACAGAGTAAATCAGGTTCTCCGTCCGGACCTTCCCGAGCAATTCATCCTCGGGCAGGTGTATGCTCATCGCATCATGAAGCACGCCTCGCCGCTGTCCCAAATGACGCTCTTTTTGCTTGCAGCCACCACACTTATGGTGGGATTGCCGTCCTGCGCCCAGGTTTCCGGCGTCAACAAGCCAAAGCACGAAGACACCGAGTTCTACCAGCCGGTTCCGCCCGTGGTGACTCCGGCAGAGACCGTCGGCATACCGCCGTCCGACGCCATCGTCCTCTTTGACGGCAAAGACACGCAGCAATGGGTTGCCGCCAAGGACGGTATCACTCCCGCCGACTGGGACGTTCATGATGGTGTGATGACCGTGAAGAAGGGCGGCGGCGGTAACATCCAGACCAGGCAGAAGTTCAAGGACTACCAACTCCATCTGGAGTGGAAGATTCCCACCAGCATCGAGGGCGAGGGGCAGGCGCGTGGCAACAGCGGCGTCTTCCTTGCCTCAACCGGTCCCGGCGATGCAGGCTACGAGCTGCAGATACTCGATAACTACAACAATAAGACCTACACCAACGGCATGTTGGGGAGCCTGTACAAGCAGGCCACACCGCTGGTCAACGCCGCCCGCAAACCCGGCGAGTGGTCAAGCTATGACGTTGCCTGGACCGCGCCGCGTTTCAACGCTGACGGCACCGTGAAGACCGCTGCTTTCGTTACCGTCTTCGAAAATGGCGTACTGGTCGAGGACCACTTCCAGCTCAAGGGCGAGACACTTTATATTGGCCAGCCCTTCTACAAGGCTTACGACACCGCACCCATCAAACTGCAGGCCCACGGCGACAAGAGCGAACCTATAAGCTTCCGCAACATCTGGGTGCGCGAGGTGAAGCACTGGGACGTCGAGCCTCACAACTGAATCGTTCATTGAACTTCTCGCCAGCGCTCCCCTAAAGACGGTATTCATAGTCGGTCGGACGCAGCATTCGATCGGGAGGAGATCGATATCGTGTTCACACTGCGTCACGGTACTCGCGTCGTTTGACTTCTCGGAGAGCCTCTTCGTGTCCCTGAAGAGCTGCCTGACGCATCCAATGCCGGTACAGGGTATAGTCATGCTCGACGCCCAGACCAACCTCATAGAGATAGCCGAGTCGGAACTGGGCTTCAGAGTTACCGTGATCGGCCGCTTTGCGATACCACGCAGCGGCCTGCGTATAGCTCAGTGGGACGCCCTCGCCAAGATAGTAGAGGTCAGCCAGCTTCTGCTGCGCCTCGGGAAAGTCCTGAGCAGCGGCCAGGCGATACCAGTAGGCAGCTTCCGTGTTGTTCCGCTCGCACCCTTCCCCTTTGCGATACATCAGGCCGAGATTATATTGCGCCCAGGCAAGGTTACTGTCGGCAGCGCGCTGGCACCATGCGAACGCTTCAGCAAAGCTATTCGCTGCATAGTGACGGAAGCTGAGGTTGGCCTGCGCATAGACGTGGCCCTGCTCGGCGGCCTTGCGCTCCCAATAAGCGGCCTGGGTATCGTCCTTCGATAAGCCCTTACCTGTGTCGTACATTGTGCTCAGGATGTACTGCGACTCGACGTGGCCTTGCTCGGCTGCGAGCTGGAAGTTGGTTGCGGCTTCGCTGAAGTTGCCGACGTTGTAGTCGATTGCGGCCTGCCGATAGTGCAGGTTGGAAGCTGCGTTGGCTGCGTCGCGGCGACCACGGGCGATGATGCCGGAACGAGTGGAATGCAGCGACAGCGCGGCTCCGGTAGGCACGTGTTGCAGGCCGGTTTGGGGTTTATTTTCCATGGGCGCGAATCTGGCGGTCGACGAAATCGAACCGATACTGGGCCTCGGCGATCTGCTCGCGGAGGCTGGTGGCAAGCTCGGCCAGCAGATCACGGAGTTCGAGAGCGGCGGCTTTCGCATCGAGATGCAGTTGGCCGAGCTCACTAGTGACCAGCGTCTGTTCCTCAGCATCGAGCGTCGCGATATCGCGCTCCGCGTGCTGAATCTGGCGTGTGATGCGAAGAAGCTCGGCAGCAGCGCCTTCGCCGACGATAGAGGCGTTGATCTCGCGATAATCGTCAAGAATACGCTGAAGAGCTGTGGTATCGCCGCAGCTATAGGCCTGGTTGGCGCGGACCATCAGCAGGGTGAAGTGTTTCTGCTCGGCGTCGTCGCACGCGAAGTCGGGATGTATGCGCCTGGCAACTTCGCGGAAGAGTGTCTTGAGACTAGGTGGCGGGTCTAACTCTTCAGCCTCATGGGCATCGCTGAATGCGGCATCATGGGTCTCCTGCGCGCGCTGGCGGGCATCCCGAGCTCGCCGCCGGGCAGAGGCGGAGTCATAGAGATCAACTTCGCGCTCAGCGATGCGTGCTTCAAGCTCATCAAGTTCCGCATACAGAATACCGACCTGACGAAGGTAACGGCCTTCGAAGGTCTTTAGTTCGGCGCGGATTTGAGCAAGCTCACATTCGCGCTCGGCGAGTGCGGCGCGAACAGCGGCAAGCCGCTCGCTCCTGTCGCGGAGAGCAGCGGCGTCCGGAGTTTGCTGGAGGATAATTTCGGTTGGCATGAGGCTTCTCGTCAATGGAACCTCTAGTTTAGAAGAAATCGTATCGAGTCGCCGCCATTGAGCTATTGACATCCACAAACTCGCTTCCACTCGCCTACACGAGTACTGTGGGCCACCGTCTCGATTGCGGAACGCGGCCCAACCGTGACTTTTCTGCAAGACGACTAGCATCGGCGATTTAAACATTCGACAGGAACAGCCAGCAACTCTGTCTGATGTGCAGAGGCTTATCTTCCGGCTTAACAAGCGGGTGTATCCATCCAGCTCGATTCTGGTTAGGCTACTTCGGCTGCTGCCTTACGAGATGAAATAACGGCATCCGCTTCCCTCCTGATGTTCTTGAGGTGGTGAAAGCTAGAGGCACGGAGAACGTGAATATTTTACGACTGAGCGCCTTTTCAAGAGGAAGTTACTCCGCCACGTGTGCAAGAATGTTGTGCAGTTGCAGCACACTCGGCCCGGACCTTTGAAAATTGGAGATTTCTATGGCGTTGTCCGATGCTGTCATCGAAGCATTGAGTCCGCAGGTTGAGCAGCAGACGATAAAGCTGGTGACCGGCTGGTTGAAAGACAATAAAGAGATAGCGGCCACAATCGCATCGTTGGCGCTGGGAGGTAACGGACTCTCCTCCGCCGTGGAGTCGATGCGGTGGCTTGCAACAAAGATCACAGACGGGAAGACTCCTCCGACCGATCCGACTTCCGCTCTGAATCTTCTGCCGATCGAACAGGCCTCCGAGGTTGTGGGAGCCTTTGCTCTAACGGAGCGTCTTACCGGAGCTGAACCCGGCCGAAATCTCAGAGAAGTAGATGGCAAGCTCGAAGTCGTTCGCCCCGAACGACGGCTCGGCCTTGGCGTCACTCGCGTAAACGGCCGACCGCATCCGATTGTGTTGCTTGCCTCCGGGGGTGACAAGCTTCCCGATTGGGCGACGCGTGATCTTGGCAGTCTCCCTAAGACGCTGGTCGTAGGCCAAGCTGCTGCGACAATTCCTCAAGACAATACAAAGCAGCCAGCTCTTACCGTGCCGAAGAATCAGCATCGCCCAGGCCGATCCGTGGGCCACCATCGCTATAATGCGGGCTCGATCGGCGCCTATGTACGCGTGGAAGACGACGAATTGGAAAGACCTGTCCTCGGGTTCCTGAGCGCGTCTCATGTCCTGAGCGAGATGGGACGCGCAAGCCGGAAGGATCGTCTACTGAGTCCTGGTTATCCGGACTGCGGGCCCATTCGCGACGGAAAGTTCACCTATGGCACCCTTGCACGTTGGAGCGAGTTGATTCACTACGCTACGGCCACACAGGCGGATCTGATCGTGAATCGCGCGGACGTCGCCCTTGGATATCTCGACGATGACACACTCAGGGTAAGTAACGAAGTTCCCGACCCGAACGCCCCATCTAAAGCCCTTCTCCCTATGACTGATCATATGACCCTCGTCCAAATGCGGGACCACACCAAGCAAGAGGTCTTCATTGTCGGGCGCACTACTTCGTTCGGGCATGGAACCCTGGAGGCAACCGATATTCTCGAGTTTCCCATCAAGATGCCGAACGGCAAAAACTATATGTTCGGTGGTCTGGCCCTTGTCCAATCCTCCGATCCCGAGCGCCGATTCTCTCAGGGCGGCGATTCCGGTGCCGTGGTCTATGCCCTCAAGGGCAATCAGTGCAAGGCCGTCGGGTTTATCGTCGGCGGGAGCGAGACTCATAGCTATATAGTTCCCGCCGACCTCTGCCTCACCGCCATGGAAGCGAGTTTGCTGTGAACTCCTCCCGCGAGAACGAGATGTATGAGGACGTGCTTGCGAAGAGAGGTCGATTGTTGAAATATCTTCGGTCGAAGAATATTTCTGGAGTCGTGAGTGTCGCCATGACAAAGCAGGACAACCTTTTGGCGTTACTCGTATTGACGGAGTCAAGTTTTACCGGGACTGTCCCGGAGCGCTTCGAGGGAACGCCGGTGGTCGTAGCTTCGACCAAACCCGCGTCGGCCCAGCTTAGAGCTTTGACAACAGCCTAGTCGGAGGAGGAACGATGGATCTCAGCAAACTCTCGAACGAAACATGCGTAGCAGTGTTGGCACAGGTCGGAGAAAAGTATGTCAAGAACGCAGGCTACGATGCCCGTACGGTAGACAAGATGGTAGACGTGACAGTTCGCTCGGAGGTATCCAAGCTGCCGGACTGGTATTCGGATCCCACACAGTCAATCGATACCACAGGACCACTCGCACGAAGGCTGCTCGAGGAGATGCTGGACTCAGGCGATGAGCGGCTTGCGACACTGGTTCAGAACGAGATCAGACAGGCCCAGTCTCAGGTCGGCAAGGCGCAAATCGTAGACCTCCTGGTGGGAGGTGGGTTTCTAATTGCCCTTGCAGTGATCTCCAAACTCAAATACAGCAAAGATAAAGGATGGGAACTCGAGCCAGGGTTTCCGCAACTGGCAGAGGTGTTAGATAAGGCAGGAAAGTTGGTGGAGAAGATTACGGGGGGCTCCACAAATCCTGCCTGACACCCCGCGAATATTCTTCGACTGTGTCCACCTTCCCACTCCGGGAACGTGCTCTCGACGTAATACGGAACGCCGTTGCCACACCAGCAGACTGAAGCATTCGTGCGCCTCAGCACCGGCTCCCCTTTTCCGATCAGGTCCGTACCCGTCTTCAGAGAGATCGCCACGTCCTCTTCCTGCATCTGCTTGTAGTGATGATGCTCGTTACATCGGCTAGCTCTTGGCCAGCCCCAGTTACCATGTCGCAGGTAAAGAGGAAGATACTTTATGGATCGGGACGTCCCGATCGTCTTCCAAATAGAGCGACGTATGGAACCCAGGACGAAGATGGAACGTGGGAACTCACAACTTTTATCGTGGATGCTGACCGCGGTGAGTGGTGTACTGATGCTTCGCGACCGAGTATGTGGCGTGACGCAGCGCCTGCGCAGGCATGACGCGAGACAGGAGTTTTTTATCGCGAGCGGAATGCGAACACTGTCATGCGCATATGTACCTGGCATCCAGGGAGGGCCGGCCATCCTGCTGTGTCATGGCATCGGCGAAACCATAGAGCACTGGAGTGCGGTCCAGGCGCTCCTCTGTGACCATGGGATTGGGTCGTTGGTGTTCAATTACTCAGGCTATGGAAAGAGCTCAGGCCAGGTGCGCGCGGAACATTGTGATGAAGATCTTTTCGCTGCGTACGCGGAGCTGCGGCATCGGGTTAGCCCGGAGACACCAGTGTTTGTGCTGGGATTTTCCCTGGGCAGCGGGATTGCAGCGCACGGAGCGAGCGCGCTGCGACCTCCCGTTGCGGGTCTATTTTTGTGTGAAGCCTTTGATTCATTTCGCGAGGCGGCGTGCGCTGCCGGTGTGCCGCGATGGCTTGCGCATGCGGTACCGGATGTCTGGGTAACTGTCGCCGCGGTGGAACGCATTCAGATGCCTGTATGGGTGGTGCATAGCGATGGTGACCGTCTATTTCCGCTGGAGATGCCGCGAAGAATCGCAAAGGCCGCTGGCCCCTGGGGCGAACTGATGGTGGTGAAGGGGCTTACGCACAATGAGCCGTACCTGACCGCTGCGGAGACGTACTGGCGTCCCATCATAGAGCGGATGTCGGTACATCGAAGAGATTGAAAACAGCTACTCCTGTTATGAAATCGTGCAATGATCGTATGAAGACTATGACAACCCTGCGTCGCGTCGAATATGCCCATCAGCGCAAGATGCGTGAGAGCAATACACGCATCTATCGTGCGGCGCACTGGCCGCTCTGGATCTTTGTATTCTTCCTTGCGCCCGGACCACTGGTCTTCGATCTATTCGCTGGCCGTGGGAATCGCTGGAACATCCTGTGGCTCATCGTCGTGCTGATCGGGACAGGCATTGCGGCGTTGCGCGGGCGGCTCCCAGGCGCAGAGCCGGGGCCGTACATCCTGCGCTTTACCGAAGATCGCCCGAATCCGCTCTACCGGCGCGTCTGCTATACCTTCGGTTGGAATGCCGCGCTCAACTTTGCGTTGATGAATCTGCTTGGTCTTATCATCGCCGTTACGACAGGACATTGGTACATGCAGCAGATCTATGCGCATGTGTACACACCGGTGCTGGCGTTGATCGTGCTGCTGGGAGCGGCAGGTGTGCTGCCGCGCGTACGCCGCTCGACCAAAGGCGAAGGTTGGGAGCGGCGTTATTTCTATGGAACCGTGTGGTCAGTCACGTTAGCCCAGGCTGTACTGCTTATCCTTTGGAAGACACTGCCACGTTCCCATACATCGGATGTGACAGAGATTGTCGTGTATTGCGTCGTGCTGCTAGCCGTCGGCTTGGCAGCTGCCGCAGGTCTGTTGCCGCGCACGCGCCCCATTCTGCCGGGAGAGTCGATCGTTGCGGATTGAGTGGGTCGCGGCGACACTGGCCGCTGTGCTTGTTGCCGTAGCAGGAGTGGGATGGATCTTACAGCGAGCCGGTCTCAGGCGGGATGCTCGACGATATCCTCCCGCAGGCTTGTTGCTCCCACGCGGCGACCGGCATCTCCATGTCGTTCGGCGGGGAGACGGGCAACCTGCGGTGGTCTTCGAAGCAGGGCTGGCAGCGAGTTCGGCAAGCTGGGCGCGCGTACAACCGCTGGTGACTTCCTTTGTGAGTTCCGTCAGTTACGACAGAGCGGGGCTGGGCTGGAGTTCTCCGCGTACGTCGCCTCCATCTCTTGCTCAGATGCTTGAGGATGTACACGGCGTTGTTGCCTGGGCAGGTGGTGGCGAGCCCGTCGTGCTAGTCGGGCACTCGTTCGGAGCATTGCTTCTGCTCGCGTTCACGCGGCATCATCCAGAGCTGGTCGCCGGTCTGGTTCTGGTGGATCCAGTATCGCTCTCGACCTGGTCGGACTGCTCCTCTGCCGACCAACACCGGCTACAAGTTGGTGTGCAACTCTCGCGACGCGGGGCCTGGCTCGCAGAGTTTGGAATCGTGCGCGCGGCGCTTGCTCTGCTGTTGAGCGGAAGCCAACCGTTTGCGAGGCTCATCGGCCGTCGCGCTGCGGGACGCGCCGCCACGACGCTCGAGCGACTGACAGGCGAGGTAGGCAAACTACCCAAGGAGCTGTGGCCGGTGATTGCGGCGCATTGGAGCCGCCCCCACAACTTTCGCGCGATGGCCGATACGCTGGAGGCTCTGCCTGCCTATGCCAACTCAGCAGACCACATCCTGCTGCCAACGGAGCTGCCGGTCGCCATTCTCTCAGCCTCTTCTGCGACAGAAGACGAGCTGCGCGAACGTTATGGTTGGCTGACAGGGCTACTCAAGACAGAGCACACGATCTTGCCGGAGACCGGGCACTGGCTGCACTTGGAGCGTCCAGTGGAAGTAGCGGCGGCTGTGCGATGGTGTGTGGAGCAGTCGCAGCTGAGCAAATCATCTTACGCTTCGGACTGAAGCCGCCTGACGCTCTCCTCGAGCTTTACGGTCAGTTCCGTGGGGCCTGTCTCCTCTACCACAGGAGTGGCTTCGCCAATGCGTACTTCCAAGCGCCCTGAGCGAAACCACTGAGCCTTCTCCGTTCGCAGCGCACCGAGCCCGATCAGCGCCACCGGCACTACCGGCACGCGCGACTCCTCAGCCAGCAGTCCAATACCCGGCCGGAATGGATGCAGCTTCCCATCCTGGCTTCGGGTTCCTTCCGGAAAGATCAGCACAGAGTATCCCCGATCCATCGCCTCGCCCGCGTGCGCAAAGCTCCTGCGAAACCCACGCAGCCGAGGCAATGGAAAGACATTGAACAACGCTGTTACCAGCCAGTACGCCACTGGCGCCAGCAGGTTGCGCAGCGCACTCCGCTGGCCTCTCCCCCGCCGAAAGCTCAGCAGCATCTCACCCGACATTGCAATCGCCACACGACGCCGCAGCCTCCCCGGCAAGGCATACAGGATCAACGCTCCATCGTATGCGGTCACATGATTCGCAATCACCAGCACTGGCCCTTGTGGTAGTCCCCCTGTTGGCCGCACCACCCGCGGCGCAGCCAGCAACCAGACCAGAGGCCTCATCACAACTTCGACAAACACAACGCGAATGGCCTGAATCGGCCATGTCCACGGCCATCTAGGATACCAATGCTCGGACACTGCGGTCTCCATCTGCGACCGAGGCAGCACCTCTGTCGCTTTGGCTGGGGACGGTGCGGCTGGAGGACCATACGCTGCGCTGCTGCTCGCTTGCAATGGCAACTCCGACGCAGCACCCTTCTCGATCACCGCTCGAAGCTCGCCCAGTGTCTGTACCGTGGCAATCGCATCGTCCTCGAGCTCCAGCCCCAGCCGCGGCTCTAGTGCCGACTGCAACTGCACGCGCCCAAGGCTATCCAGATGCAGATCCTCCGATAGCCGCAGGTGATCAGGACCGTTCGAGAGATGTTCGCCTGTCACCTCCGCAATCATCTTCAGCAGCATGTCCCCTTCCCTTGTGTCCGCTGAAGCTCCGCTCTGTTGTCTCGCAAGCATCGAGCAAGCCCACTGCCCCATCCTCCTGCGCAACAGCTTTCCCGTCGAGGTATATGGAAACTGCGGCTCCTGCCACTTCAGCACGCGGCGGATCTTCTGATACTCGGCCAGTCCCTGGTTTGCCTGACTGACTGCGGCCTGCAGCTCTTGCTCGCCTCCCGAAAAGAGCACAACCGCTACCGGCTCCGCACCTCCCGCCAGTTCGCACGGAACCACCACGCATCCGCGCACGCCCGGCTGCTTCGTCATTGCCTCTTCGAGGTCGGCAGGATGCACATTCAACCCGGCACTCGTGACAATCACATCGCCTCTTCTGCCGAGAAACCGCAGCTCACCGGACGCATCCTGCGCCGCAAGGTCGCCCGTGGCCAGCCACTCCCCTACGCGCAGACTCATCGCTCCGTTCTGCCACGTCGCCGCAGCCAGCATGTCACCGCGCACCAAGATCTCGCCCTCGTCGCTGATCCGCACCTCCCGCCCCGGGAGGGCCTTCCCTATGGTCCCGCGTCCGATGTGAAACGGATGATTCAACGTCACCAGCGCAGCCGTCTCCGTCATGCCATAGCCCTGAATCAGCGCGAAACCAAGCCCACTCCAGAAGCCTTCAAGCTCTGCCGGCAGTGACGCTCCGCCCGAGATCGCTGCCCAGAACTTCCATCCCAACGCACGGTGCACCTGCCGGAAACGCCACCAACGCTTCCATATCGAAAGCCCCTTCGCCTGCTCCAGCTCATCGGCCAGATGCGCGAATCGGCCCAGCAGATGCACTCGAAGAAGCTGCAACACTCGCGGCACCGCCACCAGCACCGAGATGCGCTCCTCTCGTATCAACTCCGTCATCCGAACCGGATCGAGCTGTCTGCCGAAGTGAACCTCTGAGGCCAACAACGGAGGCACCCACAGTCCCATGAATTGCCCGAAGACATGGCTCAGAGGAAGGACATGCAAAAACCGCAGCGGATGCACCCACCGCTCGTACTTCCGATACTTCGCAATCTCGTTCTCAATCGGTTGCAGGCTTGTGAGCACGTTGCGGTGCGTATGAACAATGCCCTTTGGCTCGGATGTCGTGCCGGAGGTGAAGACAATCTGAAACGCTGACTGTGAGGTGACAGCATCACTTACGGCGAATAGCGGCTCTGCAGGCATCTGCGCCATCATCCCGGAGAGCAGCAACTGCGGCACTTCAACCGCAAGGGAATACAACAGGCTTCGGTCGCCAACGATTAGCTTCGCGCCAACATCCTTTACCACACGCTCAGCAAACTCAGTTGATCCGGTTGCATCGAGCGGGACTACGACCACTCCACGCAGCAGACAGCCAAAGAAGGCACCGATCCACTCCGCCGAGTTCTCCCCCCACAGCACGACACGTTCCCCCGCTGTGATCCCGCGTCTTTCAAGCTCGGCGGCAAACCGCCCAGCCAACTCGGCCAACCCGCTGTACGTCGTGGCGTAGCGTCGATTGCCGCGATGCTCCACCACCGCTATCTCCGCGGCGTGCCGACGGAACTCCTCTACGAGGCTGGCAAGATGAGCACGCACGCCTTCATGATAGCCGTTCACCGGACAGCATGAAACACAACTGCCTCCCACTGCCTCCACTCACGATGCACCTGCGTCCTGCAAACACCTGGCCTCTGATGGAACGAAGCTACCGTCTCAGAGATTTACTTATCTTGAGAAGTTTTTTGTGACGGCGATAACGCAACCCCAGCTTCGGTAGTGAGCACCCGGAAGACGAACGACTCCTGAAGATACAGTTGTACGGCAGAATCGGTATGGCTGAGATAGCCGATCGAAACATCCTGCCCGATGTTGAGTTCGAAGTCACCACCCCGGGTTGTCAGAACAAACGCGCCTTCAATCGCAGGTGCCCATATCAGGTTGCCATCCACGATGCGCTTTACGTGCTCAAGCACGGGATATCCGTGATCGCGGGTTTCGGCGAGCGCAGTATATTCGTCGGCACCCAGCACCACCGAGTAGGGTCCATTGACGCCCACCAGCCGCAGTTGGCTCAGCGCATGGGCAACCGCATCCGGATAATCCCGCACATCCGCAGGCAGAGTCTCGATGGGATTGCTGGTACCCTCCCGAATACCCTGGATACCCGCGTCCTGGTATCCGTTGAAGATCGCCCGATCTTCCGCAAAGGCCAGCTTCTTCGCGGCGTCCTTCGCAGGCTGCCAGTCGGAGTCGTCGGAACCGCGTTCCACATCGTCGATGGTCTGACGCGACAGCTCAAACGGAACCCGCAGCTCTACCAGCGGCTTCACCTCGCGTTGCCTTGCGAGGATACCCTCTGCCGGAGCGGAGATTGACTTAAGATGCCCCGTCCCAACTCCGGGCAAAGCGATCCCTTCCGGCGAAGGAACATCCACGATACGTCGTCCGGCCAGATAACGCTTCAGAGTTCTGGTTGTCTCTTCCTCAATCTGCGCCCATGCTGAGTCAGAAATCGGTGCAAGTTCCCGGTGGAGGTTATTCATCTTTCTCTCCCTTGAGTGATCCTATCTTGAGTGATGTGTCGTATCCGGCAACCGGCTTGGATGCGGGCGCGGACGAAGGTGGCTCGGCTGATGAAGTTTCTGCGCTCTGTGAGACGGTCGGTGCATCGGTGGAAACATTGTCGAGAAATGTCCCTGTAGGCACGAAGAACAGACTACCCGTCACGGGGTGGCTGAAGTCGAGCAGACGGTCATATGTTCCGGGCGGACGCCCGATGAACATGTTCTCGAGCATGGTCTCTGTGATCCGTGGCGTGCGGCTGTAGCCGATAAAGTATGTTCCAAACTCGCCATGGCCCGGACGCCCGAAAGGCATGTTGTCCCTCAGGATCTGCAGTTGACGCCCGTTCTCTTCGATATTCGTGAGCGCATTGTGAGCATAGGCAGGCTTGTCCGCGTCGCTCAACTCCACGTCCGAGAGCTTTCGACGACCGATGATCTTTTCCTGCATCTCCACTGGAAGCGTATTCCACGCCTTCAAGTCGTGAAGATACTTCTGGACGATGACATAGCTGCCGCCTGCAAAGGCCGGATCTTCACCGCCGACAATGGCCGCCTCGCGCGCGACATCTCCTCGCGGATTCTCCGTGCCATCGACGAACCCCATTACATCGCGATCATCGAAATAGCGGAAGCCATGCACCTCGTCGGCCACGGAGACCACATCCCCAATGCTATTCATGATCTGCGTGGCCAGTTCGAAGCACAGATCCATGCGTTTGGCACGAATGTGGAAGAGAATGTCTCCCGGTGTGGAGACGGCATGTCGTCCTCCGGAATGAATCTCCCTGAAAGGATGAAGCTCGGCAGGACGCGGCACTCCGAAGAGCTTGTCCCAGGCATCCGATCCGAATCCGGCAACGCAGGTAAGGCCAGCCTCTACATCGCGAAACTCCACCGCGCGAATCAACCCGGAGAGCCCTGCACAAAACTCGCGCAGACTCGTGTAAGCATCCTCGTCCTGACGGATTCGCAGCACCAGAAAGATCGCCGACCGCGTGAGCGGACCAACCACATTCTGCGGAAGAACAACCTCGTTAAGCTCGCTGGGAGTATCCATGTCTTCAACAATCTTAGTCTGCGTCTATGTTCCCACTAGTATCGCATCGAGCCCCCGGCAACACCAGGAAATAGCAGGCTTAGAACTGCCCACCATTCCTTGACGACAAGCCGATACCCTAATCTCTTAAGAAACGCTGACAAATCGGCATTGATCGTTTCCGCATCGATCTGGAACGTACCAACAATTCGGCATCCCATAAAATTTAGCAGTTATGGATAAATGCAGTTAGCAAAGCCAAACTGAGATCTGTTATGTGAAATTTGTTTTGGCATCGTTGCCACAATATAACGCAATACCGGAACAATCGTTAGTGAGAGGGAGCCCATCCGCCGGATGCCGTATTCTGATGGCGTGAAGCGACAACACACAGAGCGTGTTCCCACGATTCGCGAAGTAGCGAAGCTGGCACGCGTCGGATTGATGACAGTATCGCGGGTTATCAATCATCACCCCTCCGTCCGACCGGCGACACGCAAGAAGGTAGAATTGGCAATTGCCGCGCTCGGATACCAACAGAACGAAGCCGCGCGGTTGCTGAAGGGGCAGCGGGCACGCATGATCGGCCTGATCGTGCCCGACCTGTCGGATAGTTTTTTCGCCTCCTGCGCGCATACCGTACAACACATGGCACGGCAGCACGATCTGATGACGTTGATCGTTGCCTCCGAGCGAGATGCCGACCTTGAGGTTCAGCAAGCGGAGCTGATGGCAAGCCGTATGGTCTCGGGGTTGTTGATCGTCAGCTCCACCAGGCAGGGAGATGAGCGCCTGGGCCGGTTGCAGAGCTCCGGTCTACCGATCGTCGCCTTTGATCGCCCCCTGCCCGGCCTGGAAACGGACTCCGTCGTTATAGAGAATCGCGCAGGCGCACAGGAGGCAGTCGAACACCTGATCGCGCATGGCCACAAACATATCGCCTGCGCCGGTTACGACCAGGAGGTCTACACCATATACGAGCGCATTCAGGGCTACCAATATGGGATGCAGAAAGCAACGCTGAAGCCGCAGATCGGACTAGGGCTCCTGACCCTTGACGACGTGCGGAGCTGGCTCGGCAAGGTGCTCACCGGGAAGAACGCGCCCACGGCAATCTTTGCGCTGAATCATCGGACATCCATATTCGTTCTGCAGGCGCTCACCGAACGCAATATCAAGATTCCGGAACAGGTCGCCCTGGCGGGCTTTGACGATTTCGATCTGTCCAGCGTCATTCGGCCCGCGCTTACGACCGTGGCACAGTCCCCTGTTGAGCTTGCGCAACGTGCTATGGGCCTGCTTCTCCAGCGCATCCATGCTCTTCAGGCACAGACGACTTCCGCGAAGAAGATGGACCAGAACACGACTCCAGCCAAGATCGTCCTGCCCGCTCGTCTGATTGTGCGTCAGTCCTGCGGCAGCCATCCGATCAACATGAAGACTTGAGAAAAGTACCACCGTGGTATCGATGTTTATCGGTCACAACAGACGTATCAGGCACCTTCCGGAGCTTCCCTGCTCCCCAAAGATTATTGCTCTACATTCGTGGTATCGTTATCACGCTAAGGCTCAAACAGCCTGAAAAAACGATACAACGTCGCTCGAAGGAGACGAAAAGATGAGGAAGAGGCGGCCACATAGCTTCTCGGCAAGAGTATTACGACGCAGCGGCCATCGCGCGTGTTTTTATGTCCCTCTTTCGCTGGCGCTTGCCGCAACCGCAACCCGGGCTCAGACGATGCAAGCGCCCGACATCACCAAGACGCCTACGCTGTATGTCGTTCCCTACGCTCACCTCGACACGCAGTGGCGCTGGGAGTTTCCGCAGGTCATCAGCGAATATCTCTTGAAGACCATGCGCGTCAACTTCGACTACATGGATAAGTATCCGCACTACGTCTTCAACTGGACCGGCTCCAATCGCTACCGGCTCATGAAGGAGTACTACCCGGACGACTATGCCCGCCTCAAAGGATACGTCGCCAAAGGCCAGTGGTTCCCGGCAGGTTCGTCGGTCGAAGAGGGCGATGTCAACCTGCCCACGGCGGAGGGTATCTTTCGCCAGGTGCTCTACGGCAATACCTACTATCGGCATGAGTTCGGCAAAGCCAGCAACGAGTACATGCTGCCTGACTGCTTCGGCTTCCCCGCCTCGCTTCCAGCCATATTGGCACACGCAGGCGTAAAGGGCTTTTCGACCCAGAAGCTGAACTCCCAATGGCAGCCTGCGCCCCGCATCGGCGGAGCGAACTCGCCGGAACAGACGCCCGAGGGCATTCCCTTCAATGTTGGCGTCTGGGTTGGTCCGGATGGCAGCCGTCTGGTGTCTGCGCTTAACCCCAGCGATTACAACCACAACGTCAACACGGACCTGACCCGTAACGACGCCCCGATTACCTTCCCCACTATTTCGCAGACCGAGCTAGATGCGCTCACCTCAAGGCAAAAGCGCTCTCTCCAGCGGATAAGAAACCAGAAGGAGCCGAATTGGCCTGAGCGTATCGGTCTGAACGGCAAAGTAACCGGGCTGTTCGCCGACTACGAGTACGTGGGCACTGGCGATATCGGAGGCGCCGCCGAGGAGACCTCCATCAAGCTTCTGGAGGCTATCGTTCAGAAGGAGCAGATCAGCCTGCCGGCGCTTCCGGACTTCGTGAAGGCGCCACCCATGCCGCCCGTTCGTGTTGGCATGGGCCCTGTCCACGTTGTCGTATCGGCCGCCGATCAGATGTTCAACGACATCAAGCCCGATGAGACAGAGCGTATGCCAACGTACCAGGGCGATCTGGAGCTGATCAATCACTCGGCCGGTTCGCTCACCTCGCAGGCCTACCATAAACGCTGGGTGGCGAAGAACGAGCTGCTTGCCGATGCCGCGGAGAAGGCCTCACTGGCCGCTGCATGGATGGGCGCTCAGCCCTACCCGCAAAAACGCCTGAACGATGCCTGGACCCTTGCCCTTGGCGGCCACTTCCACGACACAGCCGCGGGGACTGCCACACCGCGCTCCTACGAGTTCGCCTGGAATGATGACGTTCTCACCGCGAACCAGTTTGCGGGCGTCTTTACCAGTGCCACGGAGTCGGTCAGTTCGGCGCTCGACACGAGCGGTCCCGGTACGCCGCTTGTGCTCTTCAACGCGTTGAACATCGCCCGCGAGGACGTAGTGGAAGTCGCTCTTCCCTCTTCCATGCAAAGCTCCGGAACGATGCACGTCGTATCTTCCACTGGGGAGCAGATACCAGCGCAGACCGCGGACGGCAAGGTGCTCTTCGTCGCCAAGCTGCCCTCTGTTGGCTATGCGGTATACCATCTTGTGCCCGGCGCTGCCTCAAGAACGAGCGACGAATTGAAGGTAACGAGTTCTTCGCTTGAGAACTCGCGATACCGTGTGCAGCTTAACTCCGATGGCGACGTCGCAAGCATCTTTGATAAAAGCCTGAAGAAGGAGCTGCTCGCGGCTCCTATCCGTCTCGCGCTGTCCCACGACACCCCGCAGCAATGGCCCGCGTGGAACATGGACTTCGACCAGGAGCAGGCCGCGCCGCGCGCTTATGTGAGTGGACCTGCCAAGATCCGCGTGAAAGAGAACGGCCCTGTTCGCGTCTCGATCGAGGTCGTCCGCGAGAGCGAGGGTTCCAGGTATGCGCAGACGATCAGCCTGGCGGCGGGTGATTCCGGCAATCGTGTCGAGTTCGCAAATGTCATCGACTGGCGTGGCAAAGAAGAGAACCTGAAGGCATCTTTCCCTCTCACAGCCTCTAACCCCAATGCAACCTATAACGAGGACGTCGGCACGCTCCAACGCCCCAACGCGATGGAGCGGCAGTTCGAGGTTCTTTCGCATCGCTGGATCGATCTGACGGATAAGAGCGGCAGCTATGGGGTCACCCTTCTGACTGACGATAAGAATGGCTCAGACAAGCGGAACGACAACACCATTCGCCTTACCCTGCTGCGCTCGCCCGGCATTAGCGCCAAGGGCGCCTCATACACTGATCAGGCCAATCAAGACTGGGGGCATCACGAGTTCACCTTCGGTCTTGCCGGACACGCAAACGGCTGGCGCGAAGCACAGACAGACTGGCAGGCATACCGGCTGAACGACCCGGTGCGGGCCTTCTACACCGCCAGCCATCCAGGCTCCCTCGGTAAGCAGTTCTCGCTCCTGCACCTCGACAACTCTCGTATTCGCGTCCTCGCTCTCAAGAAGGCGGAGGACAGCGATGAACTCGTGCTGCGCATGGTCGAGTTGGACGGCAAATCTGCACCCGGCGTCCATGTCCGCTTTGCTGCGGGCATCAACTCCGCACGCGAGATCAACGCCCAGGAGCAGCCGCTCGGTGAAGCGACGGTCACCGGCGGTGAGTTAGTCACCTCTTTCGGCGGCTATCAGCCGAAAACCTTTGCGTTGCGCCTGACCACACCGCCTGCCACTGTCTCCGCGATTGCCTCGAAGCCGGTACCGCTTCCCTACGACCTCGCCACAGCGACGAACGACGATAGCGAAACCAAGGGCGGTGGCTTTGACGGCAAGGGCGACGCCTATCCGGCGGAGATGCTTCCAGAGCAACTCTCTTACGACGGCGTAGAGTTCCAACTCACACGCGCCGCCACTGGCACACCCAATGCAGTCGCCGCCAATGGCCAGAGCGTTGCATTGCCGGTTGGCGACTTCAACCGCGTCTACATCCTCGCCGCTGGCGACGGCGACCAGCAGGCCCAGTTCCACATCGGAGGCAAAGCCGTCACGCTCAACGTGGAGAACTGGGGAGGCTTCATCGGCCAGTGGGACACTCGTCTCTGGAAGGGCACGCCGGAGAGCTGGGCAATATCGGCCCATCATGCCGTCTGGCCTCCCGCAAACCTGGATCAGAGTGAAGCGGAGCGGCCTTCGCCGCACTTCCCCGAGGATTATCTTGGGCTGCGGGAGGGCTTCATCAAACCGGCTTCCGTCGCCTGGTATGCCTCGCACCACCATACAGCGGCGGGCCTCAACGATCCCTATGCGTATTCCTATCTCTTCGCATATACGTTGGACCTGCCACCCGGAGTTCGACAACTGACGCTTCCCAATAACAGCAAGGTGCGCATACTCGCCGTTTCGGTCGCGCACAACGGCCCCACGGTCGCTCCGGCACAGCCCCTATTCGACACGCTCCAGCATACCTTGGAGCCGAAAACGTCAACGAAGTAGCCGCCGGATTGGACGCCGTGAACACTCCGGCGTCCAACCCGAGAATGATCACCGCGATTTGATAGAAGCTTCGGCAAGCGGCGGCGGCTCCAGTTCAATATCATGCTGCAGCACAGCTTTGGTCTGTAGAGCGAGCAAGAGAAGCCTCCGACCGAGATCGTGTAACCTCCTGCGGGCCATTGCCATTGATCTTTCAAGACTCATAGAAATTCTCTGGTGTGGACACCGCAACGAAACAAGCGTGAACCCAGTCGAACAGGGTGCCGACTGGGTCCCATAGAGAGCTATTTGTGCATCGCGGCTCGAAATTCGAGCAATGCTTCGGGACGATCGGTCTGGAAGATGGAAATTCCATTGCGATACAGCCATCCCCATACGGCGTCCGGGTCTTTCAGCGCGTCATTGTCGCCGCCGATGCCGATGCAGGAACCATCACCTAATGTGTTGTTGAAGAGCTTGATTCCGTGCTGCCGTCCCACTGCAGCGATCTTCGGTACATCCTCCGACTGCATGTGCGGCAACTCGAAGGCCACAGGTTTGGCATTGGCCGCTTGCCGCTCTGCCACCGCCACGATATCACTGCCTTTTGCGTTAAGTACCGGCACAAATGGCACCTTGTTGAACGGAGCGATGGCGGCCAGTGCAGGGCTGGCGATACCTGCTCGCGTCTTGACCGTGACGAGATCGGCGGCTCCTGCACGCAGAACCGCGTCGACAACTTCGGCGTAGATCGGGGCCTTTACATCAAGATTGAGGGTAATGCGCCCCTTGGCTGCCTTGAGCATCTCGTCCAGGGTGGGTACGTGCTCGTCGGTCAGCGGTTCCGCATAGCCACCCAAATTTTGACGCAGATGCAGCTTGCGAACTTCGGCCAGCGTCATCGTCGAAATAATGCCATGGCCATCAGTGGTTCGATCAACACTTTCGTCATGGATCATGACAAGGTAGCCGTCAGCGGTCATGTGGACATCCGTCTCCATCATGTCCACGCCCATGACGACACAGCGCTCCAACCCCAGTAGAGAGTTTTCAGGGGCGTAGCCAAAACCATGCTTTGGCGCGGGATCATGGCAGCCACGATGAGCGACCACAGCAATGCCTTCATTTGAAAAGGCAAAAAGGCTACTGACAGAACCTCGCTTGACGTCCTCAGCAACGGACGGCTTAGGAAGAGAAAGGACGAGTGCTATTGCGAGAAGTATGCGGCGATTGATCACGGTTCTGATTCCTTCTTACGTCGTATGGGCCGATTTCATGATGGTACAGCCGGCAGGTTCGCTGCCGGCTCTAGGATGAAGAGCGCACGTCAGAATGCGAGTCGCAGAGCGAACTGCACCTGACGTGATGGATAGGCACTCGAAGCGGTGTAGGTACCGAAGTTAGCGCCATCGGTGACTGAGCTGTCAGGATACTGGAAGTTGGTTGCATTCAGGACATTGAAGGCCTCAATGCGGAACTCGATGTTGCTCGAATCCGACCAGAGCGGAACGGACTTGTGCAATGCTAGATCAAGCTGTCCAAATGCAGGCCCGCGCAGATCGTTGCGTCCCGCATTGCCAAAGTACTGGCTTGGTGTCGGAACACTGACCTGACTGGCGAGCAAAGTTCCGCTGAGTGCGCTCCCCGTCTTCACCCAGTGAGACTTCGGCGCATACACCGCCTTCGCAGTGCTGACGAGGTTCGGACGGACAGAATAGACCTCGCTGGTGCTGGATACCACATTTTGAGCGGAGGGGGTGTAGGTCAGGTTGATCGGCAGACCGCTCGTGACCACATTGATCGCCGCGAGCTGCCAGCCTCCCAGCACAGCCTGCTGCCACGCTGGAGCACTCTGACCGAACATTCTTCCCTTCCCGAAGGGCAGGTCCGCAATGATGGACAAGGTGTCGTTCAACGGCTGATCGTAACCGGATGGGCCACGATCTCCTGTCGGATTGTAGCGGTTGACCAGCGCGCCGTCACCACCATACGTCTCAAGATCGGCAGAAGCATTGTTGAAGGCGCGTGACCAGGTGAATGAGTTGATGAGATAGAGTCCGTTGCTGTAACGGCGCTCGAGCTTCGTCTGCAGCGAATTGTAGATCAGATATCCCTGGGGCAATGCAGTCAGGATGTTCGTAAAGGTGGAGATCGGCCGCCGTTGCTGCTGCGTCAAGCATCCAACGCCGGTGTTGCAGCTGACAGGCTGCGTTGCACCCTGGTTGAAGTCAGTGAGAACAGGAACGTGGACCCCGTGGCTGCCGACGTAGGAGACCTCGAGAGTGGTGTTGCTCATCAACTGCCGCTGCACCGTGAGGTGATATGCCTGGATGTAAGCCGCCTCAAAGTTACGCGGGATATAGCGGGTCTGCGCGGCCAGCGTCGAGAAGTTCTGCGCCGAGGCGAAGTTCGTCTGATAGCCCGACTGCGTCGTACGGAAGCAGGTGCTGGGGTTCTCGGTGAGCGAAGTGCAAAGTGACTGGGTCGCGCCGCTCACCTGGTGCGGCGGAGTCTGGTTGATCGTCGCATCCACGATGTAAGGTCCGTTGTAGCCAAGCGTGCTCTCTCCTCCGAAGCGGAAGTAGTGCATGTACCCGATGCCATAGCCGCCCCGGATCACCGTCTTCGGGTCTACCTGATAAGCGAATCCGAAGCGCGGTCCCAGATCCTTCTTATCCAGATTGATCAGAGATCGGTTGTACAGCGATCCTCCGGAAGCCTGGACCAGCGTATTAGTCGTTGGATCGAAGTTCGCCAGATGGTTGTTCTTCTCCCAGTTCGGCGTCACCAACTCGTAGCGCAGTCCAAGATTGAATGTCAACTTATCGCTGAATTTATAGTCATCCTGCACATAACCCATATACCAGCGGCGTTCGTACTGAATCGTCGCAAGATTATTCAGCTGATAGCTGTTGCGAGCGCCGACCAGAAAGTCAGCCAGGTTGTATGCCTGGATGTGTGCGGCGTCGGTCGCCTGGGTCGCAGTCGCACGGCTGAACTGACCGCCATAGAAATCTTCACCGAACTGCGGGTGGAAGTCCGATATGGCCATATTGAGGAACCCGTACTCCCCTCCCACCTTGAAGCTGTTGCGACCTTTGAGGAAACTGTAGTTGACCTTGGGGTTTGCGACGTAGGGATTCGTAAACTGCGGGTTTGTCGTCTGACGCCCAAACTGAGAGTACCCGGTGACAGCCTGACTGTTTAGACCACCATTGATGCTCGGATCGCTCGGAATATTCGGGATGTTGAAGTCCGCGAGCAGATTGTCTGCGCCAATGTTGATCGGCGCTTTGCCGCTGGTCGTCCAGGTAAGGCCAAGACGGAGCTGCAGAATCGAACTCGGCGTGGGAGTGAAGTTATAACCACCCGCAATCTGCCGGGTATAGGCATAGAGCGTTCCATTGCTGTTTCCTCCGGCGAGCCCCGGAATATTAGGTGCCAGAAAGTAGACCCACGAGTCTTGGCTGTAGCGTGCGAAGGCGGTCGACCTCGGGCTGATGTACGCGTCCAGGCGGCCATCACCTTTGTTCACATTCGTTGTATTGGCAGGGGTAGAGACGAAATTGTTGCCGCCCGCCGCGACGACTGCGTTTGGAGCCGCGTCCGACTGAAGGATGCTCAGCACCTTGGCCGCAAACGGACTTTGGTCGGATGACGGGATCTTTCCGTTCGTATAAGCCGCGCCGGTGATTGGATTCACCAAGGGAATGGGATTGCCGCTCGCATCCGTGAAGATCCCCTGCGCCTGGGCCGCAGTCGGGACCACTGCAGTCGTGATCGCTCGATTGACGACCCGCAGCCCCTCATAGTCCGCGAAGAAGAAGAGCTTGTCCCGCTTAATGGGGCCGCCAATCGCACCACCGAACTGGTTCTGTACCAACGTTGGCTTTACTCCGTTGCCGATAAACGGGCCATAAGCGTTGAGCACGGTATTGCGGAGGTAGTCATAGGCGACTCCATGGAACTGGTTCGTTCCACTGCGAATCGTCGCGTTGATGATTGCGCCGCCAGCCCGGCCATACTCGGCGCTGTAATTGTCGGTCTCAACCTTGAACTCCTGCACGGCATCAGGCGACGGAATGATCGCCTCATTCGAATAGCCTTGGTTCGCGCTCTGGTACGCATTGTTGTCGATACCATCAAGCTGAAAGTTGTTGGTCATTGAATTCTGGCCATTGACGTTATAGGACGCATCGCGGCTCGGGACCGAGAGCGTTTCGAGTAGCGATTTACGCACGCCCGGAACAAGGGCTGAAAGATCGGCGTAAGCGCGGCCGTTTAGCGGCAAGTTGACCGCTTCACGGTTCTGCACCGTCTCACCACGATCGCTGGTATCGGTTTCAAGAAGAGTGGCAGCTCCAGAGACGGTGACTGTCTGTGAGTTCGTGCCAATCTTAAGCGCAAGCCCAACACGCTGCCTGGCACCCACGTTCACAGTAAACCGGCCGGTGTCCGTTTTTTCAAAACCAGCCGCGGTAACCGTAATCGAGTACTCTCCCGGCTGGACATTCGTAAATTCGTAGTTACCGCTTCCGTCGGTTTGCCGTGTGACGGTTACGCCCCTTGTCACACTGAGCAGAACAACGGACGCGGATGGCACCGCTGCTCCGTCCGGATCACTGATTGTTCCGAGCACGCTCGCGGTGTCGAACTGTGCCCGCGCGGGCATTCCACCCATCAGCAGGAACACGAGCATGATGACCAGAGCGCCGGTTGCATTTGAAGCGCACTTCTGGACGAACGCGATGGACAGTTCGATTTTCGTTCCAAGGACAGTTTTGATCGGCATGCGACGGTCTCCTCTTGCTGGTGCTAACTGGGAAAGCTTTACTCGATGGCCGAACTCTAGCCAACGTTTCTCTCCCCGCGCAGTCAATTCGCCGCAACATCATTGTTAAGAGGAATATCTAATCTGTTTTCTGGCATTTACCTCGCATTTACAGAAGATGTCTTGCTCACTTTTATCCTCGATTTAACAGGCCTCCGAGATGCAAAGCACGGCTAATTGCCATTTACGAGATATTCATATCGGACGTGTGTACTGGGAATACCGAAATATTTCCGGCCACGTATGAGCCACAGCTCCGCCCAACTCGAGACAGACTCTGTCGGCGTTGACGACCCGCGCTGGGAGCTCGTGGAACGAATCGTTGTATCGCCTTCTTTTATTAAGTCGCCTCGGCTTTGCAGCTTCCTGAGATACATCTGCGAACTAACCCTGCAGGGACGCGCAGACGAAATCAACGAGTTGAACATCGGCGAAGCTCTCTTTGCCCGCGCTCCGAACTATGATCCTTCCATCGATGGCATCGTGCGTTCGCATGCGAGCCGCCTCCGGCAGCGATTAGAGCAGTACTTTAGCGAGGAGGGCGCGCACGAGTCGATTCGTCTGTCGATCCCAAAGGGAGGCTACACTCCGGTGTTTGAGCCGCGCCCAGGTCCTTTCGTCGAAGAAGAGATCGTTCCATTCCCTCCTCTACTGACGAACGTCAGTGCTGCAGTCGTTTCGCCAGACACAGCAACTCCCGCTATCTCAACGCCCTGGATAGTTCGAGCGCTCACGCTGGCGCTGACCATGGCGTGCATTTCAATCATGTACCTGGTCCTTCATCAGCGAACAGGTCCCATTGCAGTGCCGGTCACTGCAACGAAACATCCTCTCTGGAGCAGCCTGTTCGGACTGGACCACCCCACGATGATTGTGGCTTCGGACACGGGTTTGACGAGTCTGCAAACCATCACCGGGAAAAATGTGAAATTAGCCGAGTACCTGAACGACGATTACCGAGATCACATTAGTCTGCCAGGTGGAACAACAATTGAGGTTGCGCGGACATTGGCGTCGCGACGTTACACCTCCATCGTCGACCTCAATATCGTCACCAAGCTCTACATGCTCCCCGGGATCCCCTTGAATCGGATACAAGTCCGTTATGCGCGGGACGTTCGTCCCAATGATTTCAAGAGCGGACCCGTCATCATGTTGGGAGCGCAGGAAGGGACACCCTGGGTGGAGCTATTTGAAGACCGGATGAATTTCGTCTTTCGGCATGATCGTCAAAAGCACTCATTCCTGGTCTTCAACCGATCACCGCAGCGAAATGAGCTTTCTCAGTACGACTCCGATCAGGCAGACCCTCTGCATAAGGTGTACGGGTTGATTGCATTACAGCCCAATCTCGAAGGCTCCGGGCAAATTCTTCTCCTCGAGGGAACGTCCATGGCTGGAACCGAGTCAGCCGCGGATTTTATCTTCGATGATGTTCGGCTTCTGCCATTCCTGAACAAGATCAAGAACGAAGATGGCTCCCTACCCTACTTCGAACTCCTTCTTCAATCCAATAATATGAATGGAAATGCATCCAAATCCGAAATTCTCGCATATCGGATTTCATCAAGCTCTCAATCAGCAGCATACCGTTGAAATTCACGATGGCTGGTCCGGCACCTGTTTGGATCGGCTTGCCTGTCCCTGAAAGCTGAGTCAGGTTCTGTGAAGACCAGGCATCCTGCTGTATCTCTGCTATCGGTCGAATCCCATACTTCTGGATACGTGAGCCACGAGTGCAGTCGTTAATCCGCGTGGCAGGATGCGACTGATCCAGGTTGACACGCGGGTGCTTAAGCGGCCCGGATACGATACGACCTTCCCCCGAGAGAAATCATCCAATGTGCGGCGCGCGACGCTTTGGGCTGAGTCCATTTTCTCCAATTTAATTGAGGTAGGGCTCTGCACAAAAAACTCCGTCGCCGTCGGTCCGGGGTTCGCTATCATCATGCGCACGCCAGATCCCTTGAGTTCTTCCGCCACGGCCTCGCTGAACAGAAGAACGAACGCCTTCGTTGCGGAATAGGTCGCGTTGTACGGGACAGGTTGAAATCCTCCATTCGAGCCAATATTGATAATGCCGCCGCTTCCACGCGCCACCATCTTCTTTCCCAAAACATGAGTGAGTTCCACGAGGCTCTGCACGTTCACGACAACGGGAATCAATTCCTCACCGAGCGGTCTGCTGAAAAATCTTCCGCTGTAGCCGACAGCCGCATTGTTCAACAATAAGTCGGGCTGAATCCCAATCCGCTCAAGTCCTTCGGCAATCGTCGAAGGCGCAGACATGTCTCCCAGATCCGCTTGAATCACCTCAGCGCGCACCTTGTAGTCGCGTCGCAGAGCTACGGCAAGCGTTTCCAACTCGGCTTTAGAGCGCGCTACGAGCACAAGATTCGAGCCCCTGGCGGCAAGTTCTTCTGCATAAGCCTTACCCAGTCCCTTGGACGCCCCCGTTACAAGAGCGAACTTTCCTTTGTAGTCGAACCTGGTCCGCCGGGTCATGTTGAGGAAGCCTCCATGCGACAACGATCAATGTCGCTACAGCGACACTAAGCGTTGTCGTATGATGTGTCAAGACATCTTGTCTTTCGGAGTGACGTTGAAAACTTGGGAGGACAATGACCCGAAAGCCTCGTTGATGAAGAGGAAGCGTGACCTGATCGTGGATGCCGCACGGGAGGCGTTTCTGAACGGTGGGTACGCGGATACTTCGATGGACAGCATCGCGAAAGGCGCTGGCGTATCTATTAAGACCGTCTATCGCCACTTTGAGAACAAGGACGATCTTTTTATTGCAGTGATGAAGGCCGCCTGCTCCGCAGAAGCTCATGACGAGTCGTCGGCACAACGCAATTGGCTCGAAAAAGCTCCTCGCGTTGGCTTGAATCTGGCTGCGATTGAATATCTTCGACACGCATTGTCCGCGGAGCAAGCAGCGCTCTATCGAGTAGTATTACGCGATGCAGGACGGTTTCCAGAACTTGGGAAGCGGTATTCGGAAGAAGTCATCCAAAATCGCAATACGCTTATCATGGAGTACCTGAAGCGATGGGGTTCTTCGCAAGGATGGAGAATCAAAGACCTACTTGGTGCTGCGAACACCTTCGCTGGGCTGTTGCGTTCGGGGTGGTTTGAATCGGTTCTGCTAGGAACAGCAGCCATTGACGAGGCTGCGCTGTTGCAGCACGCGAAGACCGGAGCGGCGCGGATGCTCATTCTGATCGAGTCACGAACGCTGTAGCCAGGTTCGACGAGATTAGTAATAACAAGTCGTCTTGTGTTTCCTAATACGCTGTCGATGAGTGACTTGGCAATTTATCACTCGTTGAGACATATCCTCGTCACCGAAGCATTCAGCAGCTCGACACCCTTCGCCTTCGCCAGCACCGTCCCCCACAGCGGTAACTCACCCGAGGATCAGGTCTCGCTCAAGCGCTGACTCCATCGTCCTCGACTCCGCCTCATGCATCATCACTGTCGGCTCCGGGTCCCTCGCGCCTTACATCTACACAGCCACGGCTTCTCTGCTCACAACCTCACCTTACTGCCTACATCTTGAAGAGCGATCTATCTCTATTGTGCCTAGCCCTATCCGTCCCAGACGAGTACCATGATCGTCATGGAAAATCTCTCTCGTCGCGATCTCTGTACCGCGCTCGCCGCCTTCGCCGCATTGGGTAACCACTCCCTGCAAGCCCAGGCTCTCACCGCAACCGATTCCGTCCTCTCGCACTCCGTCGGTTACAAGTTCGAAGACCTCCACGTTAACCGCCAGCCCAACGGATACGAGACTCGCAACATCCTCCACGGCAAGCTACCCACCGGCGAACTCGTCGACATTCACGAGACCGTGCTGCCACCCGGCCAGATCCCACACCCACCCCATCGCCATATCCACTCCGAGTTCACCCTCATCCGCGAGGGAACACTCGAGTTCCTGAACGACGGCAAGCCCGAGATCGTCGGCGCCGGTGGAGTCATCTTCGCCGCCTCCGGTGTCCTCCACGGCTGGAAGAACATCGGCACCACACCCGCAAGTTATTTTGTCTTCGCTGTCGGCGACACTAAGGTCTAATATTTCTAAAAATAAAAGCAAATAAATAGGACTTACTCGATCGAGTAAGTCCTATTTATTTGCTTCCGAAAAACCTAAAAGCTGATCGTCCCAGCCAGTTGTAGCGTACGTCCCGGAGCAGCATTATTTCCCGCCGCCGCCGAAGTGCTCGTCCCTGTAATCTGTCCAAAGCTCGAGCTAGTCATATCCGTGCTCGGGTTCGAAAACGTCGGATGGTTGAGTGCATTCAGTGCGTCGACACGCAACTGGAAGTTCACCGACTCATGAATGGGGAAGGTCCGGAAGACCGACGCGTTGAACTGCACTTGTCCGGGACCACTATAGACGTTCTTGCCGACATTTCCCTGCGTGGGTGTCTTCACTCCTTTGATGATGACGCTCGGCGGTGCCACGAACGCCGTCGTATCGAACCACGCGTGCCCCGCGCCAATTCCCTTCAGCTTGTGGAAAGGAGCAACCTGATTCGGCGTCTGCGTCGTCCCCGGAGCATTCAGCGCGGAGCTGCTCGCTGAGAAGAAGAGCGGCGTGCCAGTCTGCATCCCGAGTAGTGAACTCACCTCCCAGCCGCCCGCCAGCTTCGATGCGATACCATGCTGCAGCATCATCTTGTTCTTGCCGAAAGGAAGCTCGTACACAAAGCTTTCTGCATAGGTGTTGCGCGTATCCCATGCCAGTGGAGAATAGTCCCGGTGTGGGTCGATGTAGAAGTTATATGTCGCAAGTCCACCGCCTGTGGAGTTGAACCCCATCGCCTTCTGCCACGCAAATGACGAGAGCCATGTAAACCCGCTCGCGAAGCGATGTTCCACCCGCGCCTGTAGCGAGTTATAGTTTTCGCTTGTCCCCTTGGGCAGTAACTCCGTTGCGGCAGTACGTCCGAAGGACGCAAACTCCGGTTGGCCCGCAGCGCCTGCACCGATAGTCAGACCGGCATTCAGATTATAGTTACCCGGAATATGACGTCCCTGATTCCCGACATAAGCCAGCGTCATCACCCAGTTATGCCCCAGGCTCTGCTCTACAGCCACGTTGAACGAAGCTACGACGGGATCGTGATAGTTCTTATTCACCGAAACCCAGCTTGAGTTATTAAGCGTAGGACCCGCAGCTATTAGAACAGAGCTTGGAATAATTCCGTTCGATGGAATGGTTGGAGTAGCAGCCGTGGGGAACCCCTGCGCCAGAGTCACCGGTGCAGCAATGTAACTGCTTGTCGAATTAATCGAAATATTCTGTTTAACAGGATAGTTATAGGCATAAAACTTATCCGGAAAGGGAGAACTAGCCACACCGAATCCACCTCGCACCACCAGCGAAGGATTGGCACGGTAAGCAAATCCGACACGTGGTTGAAAGTTCTTCAGGTTCTTGTTCACCCCAAGATCCATCGGAATTCCGCCGTATCCTACCACCGAGAGGCTGTTATCCGCAGGGTTGTACTGCGAAAATCCTCCCTTCGCCTTAGGTGTCGGCGGAGCGTAGTACTCCCAACGAAGGCCATAGGTCAGCGTCAACTTGGACGTTGCCTGCCATGTATCCTGCGCAAACAGGAAGTACATCTTCTGCCGGAATGACGCATCGTTGACATTGATATCGATGCCTGCGCTGCTGATCTGATCGAGCAGAAAGCTCGCCATGTCGTTGCCATAGCTAGTCGTTACGCCCGGAGTGCCAGTCTGCCCATCGGCATAGACATACGCGCCTCGTGTGCCAAAGACCTGGCCCTGAGTAATATCATCGCGAATGGCGCGGGTCTCGGCTCCGAACTTCAGAGAATGATTCCCCAACACCTTTGTTACATTCAATACCCCATCAATATTCGTCTGTGGATCGGTCTCCGGGATGAACGCCTGGTAGCCCACGATCGGTGCCGAGTAGCCATTGATTGTAAAGTTCGGAATGCCGCTGCTCGTCAACCCATTGTTGATGTTCGGAATACCCAGATCGTTTGCCGTATTGAGTCCATAGTCGCTGGGCTGCTGCACATTATTGAAGTAGTTCACGCCAAAGCGCCCCTCTGCAAACAGGCTAGGCGAAAAAATATGCGTGTACTCCACCGCGGCCACCCAGGTGGTATCGGTTCCGATCCCCTCATAGCCACCGGCGGAAGGTCCGCCTGCGTTACCAAAGGCAGGATGCTGATTCGTATCGACAACCTCGCGGCTGTAGCGTCCCGTAAAGTGATCTTTCTCCCGAACGTTCTGGTCGACCTTGATGTCAAAGGTGTTTGATATCTGGCTCAACACCACCGACTCCTGGAAGTTACTCGTATTGCCCGCGCCCGGAATATTGGGTAGCGGAATAAGAGCCAGCACACTCTGCGGAATCTTCACCAGACGAGTCTGCGGAATCACATTCTTGGTCCCGATCGGTATTCCCTGAGAGAGGTTCGAGCTATCGGAGACGAACTGAGTGCGTCCCGTACCATCAGGATTTCCTGTTGCAGGATCATAGATCGGAGTCGGACTCGTCCGCAGATCGCCCGCCCGGAACGCCGCGCTCGGAACGCTGAATAGGCTGTACACACTGCTCACATTCGAGTAGCGCAAAAAGTCCCCAAAGATAAACGTCCGGTTTTTGAAGATCGGCCCGCCAAATGTCCCACCATCGTAGTTGTTCGTATAACGCGGAAAGATACCCGTACGGTTGAAGTACGTCCGTGCCGCTGTCGCACTCACACCGTTGTACGCATACGCCGATCCATGAAATTTGTTCGTACCCGACTTCATCGTCACGTTCGTCACCGCGCCGCCAGCGCGCCCAAACTCCGGAGCATAATTCGCTGTCTCGACGTCCACCGTCTGGATCGCCGCAGCCGGAGGAATATACACCTGCAGCAGGCCTCCACGCTGGTTGTCGTCCACACCCTCTACCTGAAGGTTGTTCACCATCTCCGACTGGCCATTCGCATGGAACGACATCGAGTTTTGCGAGTCGAAGAATGCCGAGTGATCGTAGATCGGCGTCGACATACCCGGCACCAGTTGTTGCATGCCCTGGAAGTTACGATTCGACCCCAGCGGCAGATCCTCAACTTGCTTTGTCTCGAACTGCGTGCTGATATCGGACCTGTCTGTCTGCAGCAACGGCGCCGAGTCGGTCACCGTGATCGACTGATCCACCGACCCGGTCTGCAGCATCACGTCCAAACGTGCTGTCGTATTCACCGACACCGGCACGTTCTTCGTCGTCTGCGTCTGGAACCCCTGCATCGTCACGGTGACCGTATACACCCCTGGCGGCAAAAACGTGAATTGGTAGTTTCCGCTGTCGTTCGTCGTCTGGGTCAAGGACGCTCCGGTCTGCTGCTCGGTAATCTTCACCTGTGCATTGCTGACCGACGCCTTCGCGGGGTCGCTCACTGTTCCAACAAGAGTGGCAGTCACAGCCTGGCCAAAGGCTGAAAAGGAACCGCCCAGCATCAGGGCGGCGAGTATCACGATTATCTTGAGATTGCGCACGGGCATCTTCTCCTGCAAAGTCTTTGCACAGTGACGAGATGAATCCTTGAAAGGCCAGGGCAACACGTCCTGATCGCCTTTACAGAAGGAAGCAAAATATCTCTTTACTGAGCGGCGCGATAATAGGCATATGGTCAGACCATCGTCAAGACGAAAATAAAATATTTCATTTTGTCATTGACCCGCTACACCCAAACGCCTGCAAGAACAAATACTGCTATGCCGTCATTTGCACGTTCCTGTACAGTGTCAGTCTGCATGCAGCCCATCCCGTGCATGACAGACTCACCAACTCGCAAGAGCAAGTTTCTCGCTAACAGAAAGATTCAACTCCATGCCGATTAGAACGCTACTCCGCGTTGCGGTCATCGCCTTCGCCTCCGCACCTCTCCTCGCTGCTCCCCCTGCCTCCCCCAATCCCGTCGTCTCCATCGAGAGCGGCACTATCCAGGGCACACTCGAAAACCATCTTCTTGCCTTCAAGGGCATCCCCTACGCCGCGCCCCCCATCGGCGACCTCCGCTGGCGTCCACCCCAACCGGCTCCGCGCTGGACCGGTACGCGCCCCGCAACCTCCTTCGGCCACGACTGCATGCAGCTCCCCGCACCTAGCGAGGCTGCGCCTGCGGGCACCACAAGCCCATCCGAAGATTGTCTCGTCCTCAACGTATGGACACCGGCCAACGCAGCCCACAAGCACCTTCCCGTCATGGTCTGGATCTACGGCGGAGGCTTCGTCAACGGCTCCACCTCCACCCCCATTTATAACGGCGCCAGCTTCGCCCGCGACGGCGTCGTGTTTGTCAGCTTCAACTACCGTCTCGGCCGCTTCGGCTTCTTCGCGCACCCCGCCCTCTCCCGCGCCGCCGGCTCCGAGCCTCTCGGCAACTACGGCTACATGGACCAGATCGACGCGCTCCGATGGGTCCAGCGCAACATCGCAGCCTTCGGCGGAGACCCGCGCAACGTTACCATCTTCGGCGAATCCGCCGGTGGTTCCTCCGTCCAGATGCTGCTCGCATCACCCGCGTCCGACGGTCTCTTCCAGAAGGCCATCATCCAGTCAGGCGGTGGCCGTGATAGTGCCCATCCCCGTCACGTCCTCGAGGCCGACACCAAGCCCGGCGACCCGCCCTCCGGTGAGTCTCTCGGCCTAACCTTCGCCAAATCCAAAGGCATCACCGGAGACGACGCCACTACCCTCGCCCGTCTCCGCGCCCTCCCTGCCGACGTACTCGTCGGCGGCAACAACATCCTCACCCGCCGCGTCGACCCGTCGCTCAACGCCACCTTCCCCGGCCCCATGGTCGACGGTCACATCGTCGTCGAGACCTCCGAGGCCGCCTACCGCGCCGCTCACCAGAAGAAGATCCCCCTCATCATCGGCGCCAACGACAACGACCTCGCCTATTACACCGGCGATACCGTCGACGCACTCCTGGCACCCTTCGGCGCAGCTCGCGAACAAGCCCGAGCCGTCTACGACCCCGACCACACCAACGACGTACACACTGTCGGTCTGCGCGTCGCCGCCGACCGCGCCGAGATCGAACCCGCCCGCTTCGTCGCCCGCCTCCTCACCCAGCAGGACCAGCCTGTCTACCTCTTCCGCTTCTCCTACGTCGCCGCCTCCATGCGCTCCGAGTGGCCAGGAGCCACCCACGCCTCCGAGGTCCCCTATGTCTTCGAGACGCTCAAGGCCCGCTACCCCTCCACCATTACTCCCCACGACGAGTCCATCGCCAACCTAACCCACGCCTATTGGGTCAACTTCGCCAAGACCGGCAATCCTAACGGCGACCACCTGCCGCACTGGCCCCTCTTCACCCCATCGCCGGATCAGATCTTCAACATCACCGACCAGGGCGCTATCCTCGAACCTGACCCCTTCAAAGCCCGTCTCGACCTTACGGAACAAAGCCACTAAAGGCTGCCCTATCGGACAGACCGGAGTCCCTGCACACGTAGAACGGCACCAAGTGCTAAGGCAGCGCGAACGCTACGTACACGCCTCCCGTCGGGAGCTTAGGCTCTCTTCCGCCTCCTGCCGCGATCACCACATACTCTTTGCCGTTCACCTCGTACACCGCTGGCGTCGAGTTCGCCGGATATGGCAGCGTCGCCTCCCACAGCAGCTTGCCGTCTTTCTTATCAAACGCCCGAATCTTCTTATCCAGCACCGTCGACGCAATAAAGATCACGCCTCCCGCAGTCAACACAGGTCCCCCATAGTTCTCCGACCCCGTATCCTTCAGCCCCTTCGCCGTCAGCTCCGGATACTGCCCCAGCGGCACCTTCCACAAGTACTCGCCCGTATTCAGGTCCAGCGCATTCAGCGTCCCCCACGGAGCCGCCACCGCGGGATACCCCTCCGGATCCAAAAACTTCTTATACCCTGTCGTGTCATACCGGTCCGGCCCCGCAGCCACCTGCTTCGCCTCGCCGTTCAACACATAGTTTGCAACAGCCTTCCTCTGCTCCTCCTTCAAGCCCGGAAACGGCGGCATCCTCCCCCGCCCATGCTCGACGATGTCCATAATCTGCGCGGCAGTAAACTTCTCCTCAAGGTTCAGTAGCGACGGAAACGCCGGAGGCGACCCCGCACGATTCTCCTGATGGCACACACTGCACTGCGCCTCATAGGTCGACTTCCCGCCCGATCCGCCCTCATGCTTCACCAGCGACTCGGTCAACCCCACATCGTTCGCATTGATATAAATCACATGCGTCGCCGGGTCGAACGCCGACCCACCCCACTCCGCCCCGCCGTCCCATCCCGGCATCATCATCGTCGGCTTACCCACCGTGTTCGGGTAGTACATGCCCTTGCTTACCATTCCCTTCAGCTGCTCCACCGCCCACTCATGCGCCTCCGGAGTCCTCTCGGTCAGGTCCGCCTCGGTTACAATCTGCCGCGCAAACGGAGCCGGTTTCATTGGAATCGGCTGCGTCGCCGACGTGACCTCTCCTGGAACATCGCTGGCAGGAAAAGGTCGCTCCTCAATCGGAAACAGCGGCGTCCCATCCAGCCGGTTGAACAGATACAGCCACCCCTGCTTCGACGTCTGAGCTACCGCTGGCACCTCCTTGCCGTTCCGCTTTACGGTTACCAGCGTCGGCGGCGAATCGAAGTCCCGATCCCACAGATCGTGATGCACTCCCTGGAAGTGCCATATCCGCTCCCCCGTCTCCGCCTTCAGAGCCACCAGCGAGTTCGCAAACAAATCGTTCCCTACCCTATCCACGCCATACCAGTCCGTCGCCGAAGAGCCAGTCGGCACATAGACAATCCCCCTCTCCCGGTCGAGCGTCATTCCGCACCAGTTATTCGCCGCGCCGCTCGTCTTCCACGCATCCTTCGGCCACGTCTCATAGCCGAAATCACCCGGATGCGGAATCGTATGAAAGATCCACCGCTGCTTGCCCGTATGCACGTCGTACGCCCGTATGTCACCCGGCGGCGCCGGTAGCGACTCCGGCGTAGCATCTCCCACAATCAGCAGGTCTTTATAGACCACCGCCGGACTTGTCATCGACAGCGACATCGTTGCCACATCACGCCCCAATCCCTCGCGCAGGTCGATGCGTCCCTTCTCCCCAAACGTCGGAACCACCTTCCCCGTCGCCATGTCGATCTCGTAGACGAAGTTCGTCACCCCGGCGATCAGCCTCCGCTCCTTCCCGTCCGTCCAGTACGCCAGCCCTCTCTGCGGCCTCGTACCTATCACCCCTGAGTCGAACTTCCACACCAGCTTCCCCGTCACCGCGTCCACCGCAATCACCTGCTGGGTCGGCGTATACGCATACAGCACTCCATCGAGGATCAGCGGATTCGTCTCCAACCCACCCTTCTGCCCGGTATCGAAGCTCCACACCTGCTTAAGCGTCGCCACGTTCGCGGTATTGATCTGCTTCAGCTTCGAGTAGTGGCTTCCACCCGGTCCACCGTTATACTCAGCCCAGTCCGTCTGCCCCGCCTTCACGGCCTTGTTCTTCACCTGCGCACTGCCGGCCACCGCCATCGCCAGCACTCCCACCGCGCAGGCGACAAATCCCATACGCCCCAAAACACTCCGATTGATCTTCACGATAGCCTTCCACGTTCCTTCGCCGAACTGCATTGCAGCACACCAATCTCCTTACACAACAGCGCAAGGAGGCATGATTTCGTGGAGCGATACTAATCATATGGTCAGACCACGGTCAAGATCGGGTCGCGCGACTCCGCCTCTAGCCACCATCGTGGAGGTGCCGCCGAGTATCTCAATTGCAACCAGCTACGCTTTCCCTTCAACCCATGAGCTTGAGGTCGTGCTCGCTTCAGAGGCTTGCTTGCATCCTTCACCTGCAATGGAAAAACAGGATTCTTCCCAAGTTCGATAAGGCCTCAACCCCTGATGTCATATCAACTCATCGCAGCGTGATCGATGAATAGGGCAGACTCTCATTCCGTTGGACATTTCAGTTGATCCAGGTGACGCGTTGCGATGTCTTTGCGAAGGTAGAAGCCCCATTTGTCCGGCATACCGACCGCAGAATCCGGCACATAGCAGTAGGCGTACTCCCCGTTATTTTGCTATTGGATAAAAGATAGGGAGCATGGGTTAGGGAATTCGCTCTTGTCTCCGGGCGAGTGGGGTCGATTGGACCGCCTGGAACGATCGCTTGCGGATTCCACTTGTCCAGGGTTTTGCTGACGTTCCATTTGTTGTGCCCAGGCATTCCGCCGGGATTGGTTTTGAGCGTCGCGATCGATTCATCCGCCAGCCCATTGAAGTCAGCAATTTCAAATCGAGGCAGATCGTAGCTGACCCCAAGATGAAAGAATCCGATGGAGCCGTCCCCGGGCGTCAGATTGCTTGCAATCCATTGCGAAATGAAAAATTGTTGTGCGGTCAGCGACTCATAGAACGAATTCTGTGTGACGACAGCGCTCTTGTGGCGTTGCGCAATAAGAGAAGCCAAGCTGCCCAGGACGACTACCGTCATGAAGGCGAGGAACGCGCGAAACCCCGCCGTTGTGTGCTGAGAGGGCGAAGCGGAAGGTTGACGCAGGTACATCGGGGCGATGTCCAGCAGTTCTACCAGCCGACGTTTGGATGAGGAGAACAACGCGGGGGATGAAACGGCGATCAGGACTGCCAGTACGCATACTGGCGACCAAATCATTCGCGCACCGCCTAGCCAGTCGCTGTTATACAACGCGATAGCCGCTGTCACCAGGCAGCAACTGATAACGATGAGGCCTTTTGCTCTGGGCACCGTGGTTGAGAAGGCGAAGTAGAAGACCGTCAACATCACCAGGAGTGTCAGAACGCTGTAAGAGAGGAGTCCATTCGCGACGATGTATTTGAGGATGTAGCCAAGAGAGGGTGCGGCGCCGAACTTGAGTCTCGCGGTCGTCGGTGTGAGATGGCCAAACTGATGGAGATTCAGAGCGAGAGCTGCACCTACCAGCACCATGTACGGGGCTGCTCCGAAGAGGATGAATTGGCGGGACCTTGTGGCTAAGTAAAGGACTGCGAGAATTCCAAGCGAAAGGATGAGGCCGTCTGGCCGGCACAGCGTGCCGAGAACCAGAAGAAAGGATGCGGCCAACATTCTGCGGGAGGTCATTCCGGGCTGCAAGGACAAGGCGGTTGCGAATGCCAGGAAGAATCCCTGAAAAAGGTGATCCCAGCCATTGAGAGCGAACATGAGGTTGGTCGAGGTAGACAGGAGCAATAACACGAGAAGCAATGCGTTGGTGGTGGAGCGTGAATACCAGACGATGATCGTCGCTGTACCCGCGACAGAAAAGAGGCCTAACAGTGCATAGAAAACAATAGCGACATTCGGTCGAAGCAACTCTAACAAACCGGCAAACAGATACGGAGCGATATAGGACGTCGATGGCTGAGCTACATCAATCCGGTTGAACGCCGGTATACCTCGCTCACGCAGAATATAGCCGGTTCTGAGGATGATCATGACGTCGTCGGAGAGGCGAACGGGCGATGTGAGGTGCTGCCGCGGTGGCTCAGGCTGAGACGTGCGGGCAAAGTCATAGATGTCTGGCCAAGTTGCGCATGCAACTGTGAAAATACATGCGAAGACAAACGTGAGGACAGCCGCAAGTCTTTTGTCGTTTGCGACGCGAAGGAGGCCCAAGACCGAGTTATTTTCGCTTTTCACAGTATTCCCCTACACGTCTCTTAGCGAAGACGGTTGCGACGGTTCTCGCCCGTATCCCTGAGGTATCGTTAGCGGGACCTAACGAACTTTATTCGAAACCGGGCACCCAAGTTGTCATGGAAAGGTCAATTCATAGGGGCGGTTCGTCGAGTAAAGCAGCGGAATGGATATGTTGAGGAACTACGGATTCTTTCCCCGGTGTTAGCTGGCTGCTTGAGGTTAAAAGTAAATCCCTCTTCAACCGATTAAGGAAATTGCCAACAACTCAGCCCCGCAAATTACATCTTCCTGACAACTTTTTCTCGTAATGATTGAACAATGAGACCCATGTCACTCCGCCGATCGGCGGCATGGATCGAGGTGCGGGTGTTTGGTAAAGTAAATTCCTTCCTGAAACGATATGCTCCTGGTTTTCAGCTTCTGCTGACGAGTGTTGCTCAGCGGATGAGACTTTCATTGCCGAAGATGCTTTGGGGAAGACCTGTCTGGACGCATTCCAAGTTGTGGAACCATGTCGTGTACGGCAAAAGCCCTCTGCATTGGATCACCCGGCACCTGAAACTTGACGATGTCTTTTTCGATGCCAGAGCGCATCAAGATTCGCTACCGATGGCTGCGGTGCGGCTAACTGGACGCACTGGCAGGGTGGTGGCGCTTGAGCCAGAGACCTACTCCTTGAGAAAAAAGAATTGGGCTTTGAAAATAGGTTCCTGCCGAAGTATCTGTAATAGAACAGATCCCTCAAGCTGCTTCCTCCAGCTTCAGATGGAAAATATCAAGCGCGCCCCGAGTCTTTGTGCTTCAGTCTTTCTCGCGATGTTCGCGACCACCGTTTGCGCTCAAACTCCTGTGAATCCCTGGCCGATCCGCGCAGTGGTGATCGTAACGTCCGAAGTCGGCAAAGACACTGGTGACGCTCCGGGCGAGTACCAGTTCTGGGTTGAGCGAGAGCATCTGGATGAGGTGCTCGAATTTCAGGGTGGCCCGAACCTGCCAGAGGGGCAACATCCGTTGCGCACGAACCAGGACCACACCATTCTCGGGATGCTGAGCGGTGCCACTCTAGCCAATGCGACCGCGAGCACGATGTTGCTTGGGCTCGATCCACGTTTCGACTTAAGTCATGCATACATCCTGATCAACGGCGCCGCAGGCGTCGATCCAAACTGGGGCTCGATTGGATCCGCTGCATGGGCTCGCTACGTTCTCAGCGATGTAGCTCGCGAGATTGATGCGCGCGAGATACCCAAGGAGTGGCCGTATGGCTGGCTGCCAATTTGGGCGCGCGAGCCAAATCAGCGCAATCCGGGTCCGCCGCGCCAGGGCGACCTATCCAATCTCTATCCGCTGAACGAGAATCTAGCGAACTGGGCTTACGAGCAGACCAGGGAAATCAATCTGGGCGATGACACAGAGTTGAAAGCGTTCCGCGCTGAGTACGTCGGTTTTCCCAACGCTCAGAGGCCGCCTTTTGTAGCCCTGGGCGACACTTTCTCCTCCGACGTCTTCTGGCACGGCAGGATCATGACTCAGTTTGCTGAAGACTGGGTACACCTGTGGACTGACGGCAAAGGTGCCTTCGCCATGACCGATATGGATGACGTCGGCTTTATGACGGCGATTGAGCGGCTCGGGCGAATGCACCGCGTCGATCCGCAGCGAGTGATGGTATTGCGGACCGCGTCGAACTACTCGATGCAGCCGCCTGGGCATGATGCCGTTCAGTCGCTGACCAGGTCGTATTCCAACGGTCGAATAGCGGCGGAGTCAGCCTGGCATTGCGGGTCGATTGTGTTGCATAGAATCCTGGCCGACTGGCCAAACACTTATGAACATATCCCGGAAGGCGTTCCTATAAGGAAACGCACTGAATACTCCGCAGCCAAACCCAATGCCGTAGGCAAGATTCGAGAGCTTTGGTTTGAATATGCCCGAGGCAGGACGCGGGAGTTCTTGTTTGTATTGGTTGTGTTCGTGGTGGGACTGCTACTGGGCATCGCGTTGAGTCGGCTCATACCGCGGCCCAATCGCTCGAAAACTGCACAGGTCAAGGCCTGAGCGGCGGGTCGAATTGCGGTGCCCGGAGGCTCCCCTCACGATGCCTACGGCACAGTAGCAAATGGCATTGGCATGTCTACTCCGCCCAGGCTTCATCGCCGGTACGCGCAGGCGCACTCCGGCGCGAAACCTCATGAAATCATGAGCTAAGACCTCATCGGAATTTGTCATCGATTTGTCGTGCCTTGCCTTGCTCTATTCATGACGGGACGTGTGTCTTTTCAGCAATGAAAAACATGGCGGCAAACCAATGATCGGCCGACGGTTTCTTCAACCTTCACACCAAGGTTCTTTGCAAACCGTAACCATACGTTCATCGTAGCGTGTCATCTTATTTCGTACTGAATCAATCTGTTAACTATCTATACCGTGCCCTTGCGGAATATGAACTGACACCGATTCGTTTTACGACAGAGCCCCTGACCGACTGGCGAGCAGACTGTAACCGCTCGTTATGCCACGGAAGCTCGACAAACACTCAGGAGACCAACTTCATGCGGAAGATTCTTACCCTAGTGCTGTGTTCTGTCCTGGCACTCTTTGCAGCAGCAGCGAATGCGCAGCAGACACTCGGCTCCATCAATGGAACAGTCCTCGACGCATCAGGTGCAGCAGTTCCGGACTCGACCGTCACCATCACCGACGCCGATATCAACGTGACGCGCACCACGCGCGCCCAATCCAATGGATTTTTCCAGGTCTTCAACCTTCCGGTGGGCACCTATAAGGTACAGGTCAGCCACGATGGCTTCGACACCACGCAACTAGTCGGCATCGGGGTCCAGGAGGCGAGCGCCGCGACCGTCAAGGTCACGCTCAAGGTCGGGGAGGTCTCCACAACGGTCGAAGTAACCGGAAGCCCGCTGCTCAACGCGACCGACACCACCAACGGCTATACGATGGATCAGACGCAGATCGCCTCGACCCCGCTGGCGACCGGAAGCTTTACCCAACTGGCCGTGCTGGCGCCGGGCGCCAGCGCCGAGTTACTGGCCGGAGTGGACACCAACGCGGGTCTCGGCAACCAGGCGATCTGGGCCAACGGACAGCGTGACACCTCGAATACCTTCCAGTTGAACGGTGTCGATATCACCAACCTCTTCAACGGCAAGACGACCAGCGGTGTCGAGTCGCAGCGTGTTCAGTTCAACATCGGCCAAAGCTCGGCGATCGGCGGCGAGAGTCAGACCGGCACCTCGGTATACGGCTCTAACGGAAACAGCCTGCCGACGCCTCCTCCCGAGTTCCTGCAGGAGTTGCGTGTCAACACCTCGATGTACGATGCCCAGCAGGGCGCGACCAGCGGAGCGCAGATCGACGCCAACATCTCTACGGGAACAAACCATTTTCATGGTCAGGTCTACGGCTCCATTGCCAATAACGCGCTGAACGCCTCTCCCTTCTTCTTCAAACAGCAGGCCGAGTTGGCACAGATCGGTGTGGGTGCGTTTCCCCAGTCGCTGGCCAACCCGGCGCTGCACCGCTGGACCACCGGCGGCACACTGGGAGGTCCGATCATCAAGGACAAGCTGTTCTTCTTTATCGCATACCAACATCTGTACAGCTCTGACGAGTCGACTGGTCTGTCCCAGTTCAATGTTCCCTCCAACCTTACGGATGATCGCTCCGACGCTGCCCTGACCGCGCTCATCACACCGTGGAACCATAACAAGCCCCTCTCCGGCTTCGCCCTCGACCCGACGGGAATCGCGCAGAGCCTGTTCCGCGCCAAGCTGAACGGTCAGTACATCATCCCCTCAGCGCAGAACAATGCACCCTACGAGTTCGGAGTTCCCAACGTCACTCTGATCGGCGTCTCTTCCCTGGTGGGTGATCAGGCAACGGTCGCGATCGACTACAACGCCAGCAAGAGCGATCGCCTGTCGTTCAAGTACTTCTATCAGAACGATCCGTCGACTAAACCCTACGGCTTCTCCTCGCAGGTGGCCGGGTTCCCATCCAACAGCTATAACGGATCGCAGGTCGGAGTCATCGACAATACAATCACCATCGGATCGCACCTGAACTGGGAGCAGCGTCTGGGCTACGCTCGGATGGGCAGCTACACATCCTACAACCAGACCGTAACCAACGGAGGTGATCCCACCTTCGGGATCGCCAACAGCGCCCCGGGAGCTGCCGCGCTTCTGCCCAGCCTGAGCATCTCCGAGTTCGCTACCGGAAGCTCGGGTACGCCTTCTCTCAGAATCGGCCCCAACAGCACCTTCGTCAACACGGGCTACTTCCAGAACCGCCTGAATCCTTCGACCAACGTCATCTTCCAGTTGGGTAAGCACGCCATCACCGCGGGCGGCGGATACAGCTACACGCAACTCAACATCGAAAATAATCGCAACGCTCTGCTCTCGGCGACCTCAACCAGCCTCGCTACATTCCTCGAGGGACAGGTCAGGAGCTCGAGCGTGCTCGAAACTCTTCAGAACGGTAAGAACCTTGCCAACCGCTACTACCGTAGCAACGAGGCGGCCGCGTATGTGCAGGATAAGTGGCAGGCACTGTCGAACCTCAGCATCACCTTCGGCGTTCGTTACGACTACCACGGCGGCATGACCGAGAAATACGGCAACTTCTTCAACTTCGATCCCAATGCCTACGACGTGACCGGAACCGATCCGGCGGTTGGAGGATCGGGCTTCACCGTAAACAACGACGGCCTCGTGGTAGCAGGCAACAACCCGACTGCACCGACTGCCGGAACCAGCGCTTCTACCCTCACGGGCCGCCAGTGGGGCTTCGCGCCCCGCGTGGGCTTTGCCTGGTCGCCCAAGCGCGATAATGGCACCTTCGTGATCCGCGGCGGCGTGGGCATGTACTATGATCGCGGCGAGCTCTTCACCTATCTCTCTCCTCCGGCGGGCGGCTCGGTAGGTGGCCCCTTCGGAGTAACCCAGCAGTCGCCGCTGGTTGCCGCCGTTTCGGGCAACGGCAAGACGCTGCAGAACCCCTTGGGTACGGCGGGAGCCCTTACCTCCACGACCACCCCTCCGGCTCCCGGTGTCAATCCCGCGATTCAGAAGACGGCCCTGCAAAACCAGCTCAACTACATGACCTCGAGTGGTTCATTCGGCCTGAACTGCGGCGCGGTCGGCAATCTTGAAGATGACTGCACCCAGACGCCGCTTTATCTGGGAGCCTATGACAAGAACAACGTGCTGCCCTACACCATCAACTACACTTTGAGCATCCAGTGGCAGCCTCGCAACGACATAGCGGTCACGATCGGCTACACCGGCAATCGCGGGCGTCACGCAGTGATTCCGATCCCCTTCAACGAGCCGCAGCAGGCCACGGCTAGCAACCCGGCGATGATCCTCGGCAAGACCTCCCACTCGAGCGGCGAGAATACGACCTACGGCTATAGCGTGCTGAATGGCGACACGAGCTGCGGCAAGTATGACGATCCCTGCCCGATCAAGTCAGAACCATGGTCGACCTATGACGGTGGTAACTCGGACTTCCGCGTGCCATATGTGGGTTATAGCCCGTACTCGGCTCTCTTCGAGACGGTCGGCAACTCAGCCTACGACGCGCTCGAGACTCACCTCGAGAAGCGCATGTCACACCATGTTGCGTTCGGAGCGAGCTACACGTGGGGCCACGCGCTCGACGAGCAGAGCGACATCGGCCTGTTCTTTACCGGCAACGATCCTGCACACCTGAAGAACTCGTATGCCTCGGCCGACTTTGACCGGACGCATATCTTCGCAGCCAACTTCCAAGTGCTGATCCCCAACGCAGCCCCAAAGCATTCGCTGATCTCGTACCTGACCAACGACTGGGGCCTGACAGGCATCGGCATCCTGCAAAGCGGCCAGCCCTACTCGCTCTATGAGTTCAACGGAGCCGTCGCGAGTGCTCAGCTTGGTTACTTTCCCAGCTTGATCAACCCCGTGCTTCCCATCGCCAACCCCAAACAGCCAAACTCGGCACTCACCGGAAATTCAGGTCGGCTCCGCGGCGTAGGTGGTAGCTACATGCCCGCGATTGATCCGAACCAGATTGCGCTTCAGTACCTGCAGCCTGGCCAGAAGGGCGTCCCCACCGCAGCACAGGGTAATCCCAACGATCCTGTCGACGTGTACGAAACGGACTTCTCTCCGGTCAACCAGCGCAATATCTTCCGCCAAGCGGCACAGAAACGTCTGGATATCTCCCTGCGCAAGGACTTCCGGGTAACGGACCGGTTCACCCTGCGCTACGGCTTCAACGCCTTCAACCTGACCAACACTACCAGCATGGATATTCCTCAGAACGGGCCCCAGATCGCACAGCACGGGTCCTGTGCGACGTCCTTTGCCACAACCGACGATTGCGAATCGAACTATGAGAAGTTCGGCATGATCTACACCAACCGGGCCGACCAGGCATCCGCAGTTCAGGGAGCCGGTGCACCGGCTGGCGGAGGATCGGCTGGCTCGAACCTCTACCAACGTCCCTACACCAATGGAACTTCGGGCAAGTCGACCATCATTCCTACAACGCTGCCGCTTGGCGTGAATGGCTGTACCGCAGCGACCTCAGTCACCTCAACAACCTGCGCGAACAACGGTGCGAACTTCGGTTCCGTAACCGGCGCAATCGGCAGCAGTCGCATCATCACCATGGACCTGCACGTGGTCTTCTAACCAGCAGCACAACCCAACAAAGCGAAGGCCTCGGAGCGATCCGGGGCCTTCCTCTTTTTGTGTGGATTACAAAATCGGTATAGTCCCACTGAAGCCATCGCCAAATCCGATGCCTCCCGGCGATGCACACGTATTGGCCGCAACGCCATCCACCGTAAAGGAATTGCCCTGGGTGCGTTGGCCATTCACCTTGAACTTGGTGGAGCGACAGACACTCTCGAGGCAATTTGCAATTGACCACAACAGGGAGGACCGCTTACCGCCCCACTTCCTGCTTGTTATTCGCCCTCGTCAACGATGGAGAAAGTCGTCGCGCTGAAATATTTTGACCTGAACGGGTTCGATAGCCTCTGCCGTGACTTCATAGGATGTCTTCGCAAGAACAGCGCTCACCCCAATACATCACATGGTTTCGCAATTCACACCAACAGGGTTTTGCCATCCCGCGAAGACTTAGTCCGCTTCACAGCCGGAGCAGAGTACAAAAACACCGAGCGCTGCCATTCTTTCAGCTACCTGGAGACAGAGACCAGAAAACCTTCGATCTCCGACAGGCAAGGGAGCGACGCAATCGCACCGTGGCGCGTGACTGAGAGCGCAGCAGCGGCCACGCCGAAGCGAGCAGCCTCCACAGGTCCCGCACCACGCGCCAAAGCCGCCGCCATAGCTCCATTGAGCGCGTCGCCCGCGGCGGTGGAGTCAACCGCATCGACCACATAGCCGGGAATCAGTTCTCGCAGTCCGTCGCTGGTCGCCAGAAACGCGCCCTTTGCACCAAGCTTCAGCAACACATTTCGCGGCCCCATCGCGAGCAGCCTTTCGGCAAACCCTCGCAACCCGGAAGCCTCGGCGGGAACCGGAGCGCCCGCCAGCAAAGCAGCCTCCGTCTCGTTGGGCGTCAGCCATGTCACCCCGCGCAGATCCTCCAATGCCAGCGGCCGCATTGGAGCCGGATCGAGCATCACCGGAACCCCGGCTCTCGCCGCGTGCTCCAACAGCGCACGCAAGACCTCCACCGGAGTCTCCAACTGGGTCAGCACCATGGCTGATGCCGCAATGCGGTCCCGTTGATCGTGCAGATCCTCCGGCCGCAGCTCGCCGTTCGAGCCCGGCATCAGGACGATGCTGTTCTCCCCCGCCTCCGTGACCGTAATGAGCGCGATACCGGATGGTCCAGCGACAGCCCGGATTCCGGTCGTGTCCACACCGGCGTCCGAGAGCGTCGCCAGCAGCGTGTGCTCGAAGCCATCGGTGCCATGCCGCGCGATCATCCCGACCCGCGCTCCCGCAAGCGCCGCAGCCACAGCTTGATTAGCGCCCTTCCCTCCCGTGTGACGCGAGAAAGCGGAGCCGGTCAGAGTCTCACCAGGCTGCGGAAAGCGCGGCACAGTAGCCACCAGATCGAGGTTCAAGCTGCCAATCACCACTATTTCCTGTCTCATATCTCGCGTGCCGCACCTCTTTGATCTCTCTGAACTCTAGTGCCTGGGCTTTACAAGCGACAACTCGCCCTGCCCGGGCAGATCTCCAATAGCTATTTTTCCGGTTCCGCAATGCGGTCAAAAAGACATAACCCCGAGGCGTTCACGCTGCCCACGAGAAGAGATTAGGTAAAAACATTTCTTTCATATCCGACCATTAATATTCGCAAGACACATGCATCCTACCCTCTCCTTATCCAGAAGATTCGGACTCCTTCCAGGCAGAACAACTGTTCTAAGTCGGAATACACAGCCAGGATCTACTTCGCGATTGACAAGGACACAACCGCCATTGAGCATGGGCCGCAGGAAATCCCAGCAGTAGGAACAGCGAGAGAGATTGTGAGCGCGAAGAGTTCGGAGCAGAAGGAATACCTGCAACAGGCCGCCGCCGAAGTTCGGATGCGGTCGCTCGAAATGGTGCATCACGCCAAGGTCGGTCACCCCGGCGGAGACCTCTCTTCGACCGATGTGCTGGTGACGCTCTACCTCAGCGTCATGCGGCTCGACCCCGCGAACCCCGGCTGGCCGGACCGGGACCGTTTCATCATGAGCAAGGGCCACTGCTCGGGCGCGTTCTACGCCACCTTGGCCAAGGCCGGCTTCATCCCCAGTTCCCTGCTCGACACCTACATGGACCCGCTCTCGAAGCTGAACGGGCACCCCGACCGCAATAAGGTTCCCGGTGTCGAAGCCAACACCGGCCCGCTCGGCCACGGCATGCCCATCGCCGTAGGCAACGCGCTCGCGGCCCGTATGAAAGGTGCCGCATGGCGAACCTTCGTCCTCACCGGCGACGGCGAGTTGCAGGAGGGCAGCAACTGGGAGGCAGCCATGACGGCCGCCAACTATAACCTCGACAACCTCGTCCTCATCGTCGACCGCAACCGCATCCAGCAGGGCGACTTCACCGAAAAGACGATCCGCATGGACCCTCTGCGCGAGAAGTGGGAGGCCTTTGGCTGGGCCGTCGCCGAGGTCAACGGACACGACATCGCGGAGCTGCAAAGCGTGCTGGGCTCTGCCCCGCTCCAGCCCGGCAAGCCCACCTGCGTCATCGCCAACACCATCAAGGGACGCGGAGTTTCTTTCATGGAGAACAAGCCCGAGTGGCATCACGGCGTCCCCACCGCAGCCCAGTTGGAACAGGCTTGCACTGAGCTGCTGGGGGTGGCCCGATGAGCGCCGAAGCAACCGTACAGGCTGGCCTCTTCGACTGCCGCGACAGCTTCGCAGCAACCATGGAAGCGATGGCCGCAGCCGATCCGCGCATCGCCGCCGTCGTCAACGACTCGGTAAGCTCCACCAAGCTCAAGGGCTTCCGCAGCAAGTTCCCCGAGCGCTTCGTCAACGTCGGCATCGCCGAGCAGAACATGGTGGGCGTCGGCGCGGGTCTCGCCAACGGAGGCATGATTCCCTTCGTCTGCGGAGCCTCATGCTTCCTGACCGCACGCGCGATGGAGCAGGTCAAGGTAGACCTCGGCTACGCCCGCAACAACGTGAAGCTCTGCGGCATGTCCAGCGGCATGGCCTACGGCGAGCTTGGCCCCACGCACCACTCCATCGAAGACCTCGCCTGGACGCGCGTGATCCCGAACCTCACCGTCATCGTGCCCGTCGATCCAGTCGAGACCAAAGCCGCTCTCCTGTGGGCGCGAGACTACGTAGGCCCAGTCTTCCTCCGCCTCAGCCGCCTGCCCGTTCCGGTGCTGCTACCCGAGGACTACGTCTTCACCCCAGGCCGCGCCGTGCCGATGCGCGAGGGCACGGACATCACCATCGTGGCCAACGGCGTGCTGGTCTGCCGCGCACTCGAGGCAGCAGAGAAGCTGGCCCAGCGCGGCATCTCCGCACGCGTGCTCAACGCCTCCAGCATGGCTCCCATAGACCGCGAAGCGATCATCAAAGCAGCGAAGGAGACACGCGGCATCGTCACAGTCGAGGAGGCTTCCATCTACGGCGGCCTCGGCGGCGCGGTGGCGGAGATCCTCGCACTCGAGCACCCAACGCGCATGAAGATCCTCGGCGTACCCGGCGTCTTCGCCCCCACCGGCTCGGCCGAGTTCCTGCTGGAGCACTTCGGCCTCACCGCCGCAGGCATCGAGACAGCCGCCGTCGAGCTGTTAAACGGGGTCGCCGCAGGATGACGTCCATGATTCTGGCGATCGACCAGGGCACCACCAACACCAAGGCGTTGCTGGTCGATCGCGAAGGTCAGCCGCAGGCGCGCGCATCGGTTCGCATGACGATCTCGACGCCGCGCTCGAACTGGGTCGAGCAGGATGCGGAGGCCATCTGGCAGAGCGTCCTTGAAGCCGTGGCCGCGTGCCTCCAGCTTGCACCCGGCGTCGCCGTCGCCGGAGTCGCCATTTCGAACCAGCGTGAGACCGTCGTGGTCTGGGATCGCCTCACCGGTAAGCCCCTTGCCCCAGCAATCGTGTGGCAGTGCCAGCGCTCATCGGCCATCTGCGAGCAGCTTCGCCGCGACGGCCTCGAGCCTCTGCTACGCGAGCGCACCGGCCTCGGCATAGACACGCTCTTCTCCGCCAGCAAGATGCGCTGGCTGCTCGAAAACATTCCCGGCCTGCCCGAGCGCGCCTCCACAGGCGAGGTCTGTTTCGGCACTATAGACAGCTGGCTTATCTGGAAGCTCACCGGCGGCAGCGCCCATCTCTGCGACGCCAGCAACGCCTCCCGCACACAGCTTCTAAACCTCGCTCAAGGCGACTGGGACGAAGAGCTACTAGCGATCTTCGGAGTGCCCCGTACAGCTCTGCCGCAGGTCCGCGACTCCAGCGGCGTCTTCGGACGCTGCAAAGGAATCATCGGTCTGGAAGGCGTCCCCATCGTCAGCGCCATGGGCGACTCCCACGCAGCCATGGCGGGCCACGGCTCCTACGAGCCGGGCACCGTGAAGGCCACCTACGGCACCGGCTCTTCCCTGATGACGCTGCTGTCCGCGCTCGAAGCTCCCCGCCATGGCGTGGCTTCCACCATCGCGTGGTCGTTGAACGGCAAGCCCCAATACGCTCTCGAAGGCAACATCGCCATGACCGGGGCAGGGCTTGCATGGGTCGGCGAGTTCCTCGGTCTCGCCCAACCTGTAGAGGATGCGGCCACACTCGCCGCGTCCGTCTCCAGCAGCGAAGGCGTCTACCTCGTACCCGCGATGAGCGGCCTGAGTGCGCCCTACTGGGACGGCGAAGCCAAGGGCAACATCAGCGGACTGACCCGCACCAGCCGCGCCGCTCATCTGGCTCGTGCCGCCGTCGAGTCCATCGCCTACCAGATCCGCGACGTCTTCGACGCGATGGCCGCAGGCGCGAGCTGCGATCTGCCCGAACTACACACCGACGGCGGAGCCACCAAGAACGACACGCTGATGCAGTTCCAGGCCGACATCCTCGGCAAGCCCGTCGTACGCGCCGGATGCGAAGACCTCTCCGCGATGGGAGCCGCTTTCTTCGGTGGCCTCGCCCTCGGCTGGTGGACCACGATGCAGCAGCTTACCGCGATGGTCCGCGACGCAAGCACCTTTACTCCGACGATGGCCACAGCGGAGAAAGACCGCCTCTACTCAGGCTGGAAGACCGCCGTAGCGCGAACCCGCCTGCGTGCATCCTCAGAGGAGCAGCCGCATGAGTGAGCCGCAGCAGGATGTGGTGCTCGAAGCCCGCAACGTCTCCAAGCGATACGGCGGCAACCTCGCGTTGAACGACGTCACCTTCCGCGTACGGTGCGGCTCGGTCAACGTGCTGATCGGCGAGAACGGCGCGGGCAAATCGACCCTGATGCGCCTCCTTGCCGGAGCCGAGCAACCTTCCTCAGGCGAGATATTCAAGGGCGGCCAGCAACTCGAGATGCGCTCCCCGCGCGATGCGACCGCCGCCGGAATTGCCATCGTCCACCAGGAGCTTTCCGTCCTCGGCAACCTCGACGTCGCCGAAAATGTCTTCGCCGGACGCGAGTTGGTGCGCTCCTCGATACTGGTCGACCGCACTGCACAGGAGACAAGCGCCGCCGCCGCGCTCAAAGAGCTGGGCAAGCCCATCGCCGTGCGCGGCCTCGCCGGAGACCTCTCACTGGGCAACCGGCAGGTCGTCGAGCTGGCGCGCTCACTCGCGCACGGGGCCGACGTCCTCATCCTCGACGAGCCCACCTCTGCCCTCAGCGCAGCCGAGGCCACCAGCCTCTTCCACGTCATCGCCGACCTGAAGGCACGCGGCGTGGCCATCGTTTACATCTCGCACCGTCTCCACGAGCTGCTCTACCTCGGCGACTACTTCACCGTCATGCGCGACGGCCGCATCGTCGGCGAGGGTGTGCGCGGCAGCGTCGACCGCCAGTGGATCGTGGAGCGCATGAGCGGCCGCGCCTTAGTTCATGAAGAGCGCCCCACCCGCATCCTCAACACACAGCCGATGCTCGAGGTCTCCGGAGTCTCCATCAAGATCGCAGGCCAATCCACAAGCAGTGGCGTAAACCTCACAGTCGGCACAGGCGAAATCGTAGGCATCTACGGCCTGCTCGGCTCGGGTCGCACAGAATTACTCGAGACCCTCGCGGGCCTGCGCAAAATGGAGTCGGGCACCGTAACCCTCGCGAGCCAGAAGGTCTCCCTCCGCTCCGTCGCCGAGTCCATCGCGGCGGGCATCACCCTTGCGCCGGAAGATCGCCAGCGCGACGGCCTCGTGCCCGCCCTCTCGATCCGCGAGAACATGAGCCTCGCCTCGCTCGAAGAGTTCGCTCCGGGCGGCTGGCTGCGCGGCAGCGCCGAGTCCGCACGAGTGCGCGAGTTGGCCATCCAGATGCACCTCGCCGCCCACGACCTCGAGCTACCCGTCACCACGCTCAGCGGCGGCAACCAGCAGAAGGTCGTCCTGGCCCGCTGCCTGATGCGCCGCCCCAAAGTTCTGCTGCTCGACGAACCCACACGCGGCGTCGACGTAGGCGCGAAGGCCGAGATCTACCGCACCCTGCACACGCTCGCCGCCAAGGGACTCAGCATCCTCTTCGCCACATCCGAGATCGAAGAGGCCCGTCTTCTCGCCGACCGGATCGTCGTCATGGCGCAAGGCCGCTTCACCGCCGAGTTCGCAAACGCCGACGCCACCGACGAAGCTCTCTTCGCAGCCGCAAGCCCAACCATGGAGGCTGCGTGAGCACCCCGAACCAACCCCGATTCGCCTCCCTCGTCCTGCTGCTCCTGAAGCTGCGCGCCGTGCTTGTGCTCTTCGCGCTGCTGGTCGCCTTCTCCATCCTGACGCCCAGCTTCCTGACCACGAACAACCTCTCCATCCTGGCCAAGCACGTCGCTATCAGCGCCATCCTCGCGGTCGGCATGACCTTCGTCGTGCTGGCCGGAGGCATCGACCTCTCGGTCGGCTCCATCGCGGGCCTCTCGGGCATGGTGGCGGGCGGCCTGCTCACGGTAGGAATCGCCGGTCACGTCACAGGAGCCGTACCCGCCGCCATCATCGCGCTGATCGTAAGCTGCCTCGTCGGCCTGCTGAACGGTGTGCTCGTCTCCCGGCTCGGTGTCGCCCCATTCATCGCCACGCTGGGCACCATGTACATCGCGCGCGGCACGGCCCTTCTGCTCTCGCAGGGCAAGACCTTCCCCAACCTCGCAGGCACAGCCGAGCGCGGCAGCACCGGCTTCAGCGTCATCGGCCAAAGCTTCTTCCTCGGCGTCCCCCTGCCCGTCTGGCTTATGATCGTCATCACCGCGCTGGCCGCAGCCGTGGCCACACGCACCCCCTTCGGCCGCCACGTCTACGCAGTCGGCGGCAACGAGCGCGCCGCACGTCTCGCGGGCATCCGCGTGGAGCGCGTCAAACTCCTCACCTACTGCTTCTCGGCTGTCTGCGCGGGTTTAGTCGGCCTGGTCATCGCCTCGCAGCTCGAGTCGGCCCACCCCGCCACCGGCGAAAGCTTCGAGCTGAACGCCATCGCCGCCGTCGTCCTCGGCGGCACATCGCTGATGGGCGGGCGCGGCTCCATCGGCGGCTCGCTCATCGGAGCCTTCGTCATCGGCGTGCTGGCCGACGGCCTCGTTATGCTCGGCGTCTCCGAGTTCTGGCAGATCGTCATCAAGGGTGTCGTCATCGTCCTCGCCGTCACGGTCGATCAGCTCCAGACCAAGGTGCAGTCGCGCATGACTCCCGTAACGCCCCGCGCGGAGCGGAGCACGGTGGCCGCGTGAAGACCGCGAAGGCTTTCGCCTGTACGGCCCTGTTGCTGCTGGCCGGATGCCATTCGCACGACACCCGCCGCCTCGTCGCCATCATCGTCCCCTCGCAGGACAACCCCTACTTCAAGACCGAGGCCGACGCAGCCGCGGCTCGCGCGTTGCAGCTCGGCTACCGCGTGCGCGTCGACGCCCACAACGACGACGCCTACCGGCAGGACAACCTGATCGACGCCGCCATCGCCAGCAACGCCGCCGTCCTCATCCTCGACAACGCGGGCTCCGACGCCTCGGTCTCCGCCGTCCGCCGCGCCGCGCAGGCGGGTATCGCCGTCTTCCTCATCGACCGTGAGATCGCCGCACACGGCTTTGCCAAGGCCCAGATCGTCAGCGACAACGACCAAGGGGCACGCCTCGTCGCAGCCGAGTTCGTGCGCTCTATCGCGGCTGATACAAACGGCAAGCAGGCCGAGTACGTCGAGCTGCTAGGCCGCGAGAGCGATACCAACGCACAGGTCCGCACCAAGGGCTTCCACGCAGTTCTCGACCAATCCCCCGCTCTCGTAAAGGCCGCCGCACAGTCGGCAAACTGGAGCCAGTCCGAAGCCTTCAGCAAAACCGAGACGATGCTCCAAGCACACTCCGGCATACGCGGCATCATCGCGGGCAACGACACCATGGCGCTGGGCGCAGCCGCAGCCATCAAGTCAGCCGGTCTGCACGGCATCAAGATCGTCGGCTTCGACGGCAGCCCCGACGCGGTCGAAGCCATCAAGTCCGGCGAGATACAGGCCACCGCGCTGCAACCCGCGGTGCTCATCTCGCGCATCGCCATGGACGAGGCCGATGCGTTCCTCAAGACCGGCTCCACCGGCAAGCCCGAGATGCAGGTGATCCCCTGCGACCTCGTTGTCCAGGCCAACGCCGCACAGTACGTCAACTTCGAAAAGAGACAGTAAGCAATGGAGGGTAGCAGCATGATGGGTGTACAGGGTATGACGCTGGGTGTGATCTTCGGCAATCGCGACTTCTTTCCTGACGGCCTCGTAGCCGAGGCGCGCAAGGACCTGCTCGAGGTGCTCGCAGGCATGGGCGTAGCCGTCGTCGCCCTCACGCCGGAACAGACCAAGCTCGGCGCAGTCGAGACCTGGCAGCACGCTGTACTCTGCGGCAACCTGCTGCGCGAGGCCAAGCAGCGCATCGACGGCGTACTCATCTGCCTGCCCAACTTCGGCGATGAAAAGGGCATCGCCGACGCGCTCCGCCTCAGCGAGCTGACCTGCCCCATCCTCGTCCAGGCCTGCCCCGACGACCTCGACCACTTCGGCCTCGAGCGCCGCCGCGACTCCTTCTGCGGCAAGATCTCAGCCTGCAACAACCTCCGCCAGTACGGCCTCAAGTTCACCCTCACCCGTGACCACACCGTCGCCATCAAGTCCGACCGTTTCCGCGAGGATCTAGTCGAGTTCCTCGCCGTCTGCCGCGTGGTCAAGGGGCTGCGCCGCGTCCGCATCGGCGCTGTGGGCGCTCGCCCCAACGCCTTCAACACCACCCGCTACAGCGAAAAACTCCTCGAAGCCGCAGGCATCAGCGTCAACACCATCGACCTCTCCGAGGTCTTCGGCCAGGCCGCCGAAATCGGCAGCGCCGACCGCCGCGTCGTCGAGCGCATCGACTCCATCAAAGCCTACGCCGACAGCTCCGCCGCACCCGATGAGAGTATGCTCCGCATGGCCAAGTTCGCCGTCGTCATCGACGGCTGGATGGAGGAGCTTGGCCTCACCGCCACCGCCATCCAGTGCTGGAGCAGTATGCAGAAGAACTACGGCGTCAACGTCTGCACCATCATGAGCATGATGAGCGAGCAGATGCTGCCCTCGGCCTGCGAGGTCGATATCGCGGGCGTCGTCAGCATGTACGCTCTGCAACTCGCCAGCGGCCGCCCCAGCGCGCTGGTGGATTGGAACAACAACTACGGCAACGATCCCGACAAGTGCGTCTTCTTCCACTGCGGCAACTGGGCCAAGGACTTCCTGCCCGACATCCGCATCGGCACCGCGCCCATCCTCGGCACCGTGCTCGGCGAGGCCAATACGGTCGGCGCACTCGCCGGACGTACACCCGCTGGCCCCGTCACCTTCGGCCGCGTCAGCACTGACGACACCTCGGGCATCATCCGCGCCTACGTGGGCGAGGGTCAGTTCACCGACGATCCCCTCGACACCTTCGGCACCAAGGCCGTCGTCGCGGTGCCCCGCCTGCCGGAGCTGATGCGCTACATCTGCCGCAACGGCTTCGAGCACCACGCCGCCATGACCGGAGCGCACTGCGCCGGAGCCGTCACCGAGGGCCTCGGCAACTACCTGGGCTGGGAGATCCTAAACCACGGCTAGAAGCAACAGCAACAACGCCCTCACGCCGGGCAGGCGGCACTTCGTGCGGTTCTCGACGCTTCGCGTAAAAGCCGTCAATCCGGAACTTACTGTACTGAAGTGAAAATTCCTTGTAGACTTCCCCAGAAAACACTCCTCGTTCGGAAGAGAGTCCGCATTGAATTCTGCCCCATGCCGCCTGCTTTGCCTGAGCGCCGCCACCCTGCTGCTGGCCGCTCCCTCCTGCCTGTCACAAGCCACAGAACTGGGCATTGACCACCACTTCCAGAACACCGACGCCCAAAGCCTCATCGGCCTCCCCATGGGCTCGCACAAGACCACCGTCGAGAAGGATGGCTCGCTCAAGTGGTCGCAGTGGTCGCTCAAACGCAAGCCGCTCGATGTCCCCATTGGCTTCTCCAGCCAGATGGACGGCGCGCTGGCCATCGAGCCCTTCGCCACCGGCAGCGGCGCGGATACCCGCCTCAAGACCACCTCGCAGACGCTCTACAAGGGCCGCTACCCCTTCATCGTCTCGAAGCTCACAGGCGGCGGCCTCACGCTCGAAGAACTAGCCTTCTCCGCCGATCCCGAAGCTGACCCCGCCGTGGACCCCAGGAACGGCTCCGGCACCCGCGGCCTCGACCTCATCAAGCTCACCTTCACCAACGAAGGCTCTGCCCCCCAAAGCTTCGCGCTCAAGCTCAGCGGCCGCGAGCGCAATCTCCCCGGCCACGTCACGGGCCATGCCCTCATCTCCGGCTCCGGCGAAGACGTAGCCCTCGTCGCCGACAACGGCGGCGCCACCGAGACCACCGAAGACAACGGCCTCACGCTGAACCTGAAGGCCACCCTCGCGCCGCGCCAGACGAAGACCATCTGGCTCCGAGTCCCCTACGAGTGGTCCGCTAAGCGGAACTCCGAGCTGACCACCCTCTCCGGCGACGCCCTGCTCCAAAAAGCCGCCGCCCAGTGGGATGGCATCTGGTCCCGCGGCACACGCATCCACTACCCCCAGCAGGTCCTCAACGACTTCTTCGACTCCTCCCTCGCCTACGTCCTCATCCTCACCGAGTACGACGCGCAAGGCGACCTCTGGGCGCTCGACGGCCCCGACGTCTACCGCCAGTACTGGGGTCGCGGCGAGTACTTCCAGGCCCGCGCCCTCGAGGTCGCCGGACACCTCGCCCCCGCACGCGAGTCTATCGAACACGCCTTCCGCATCATGATCGACGACGGCGAGTGGGACGGCCCGCCCACCAGCGGCTTCCCCGCCTGGGACAACACCGGAGGCAACGCCGGAGCCGTCTGGGACTACTATCTCTACACCCGCGACAAGACCTGGCTGGCCAAGGCCTACCCCTACCTGCTCAAGTCCTCCGAGTGGATTCACGCCCATCGCGAAGAGACGCAGCTCGAAAACGTAGCGGGCATCCCCACCGGCGCGAAGCCGATCCACCGTATGCTCACCGGGGCCAAGTGCCGTCCCGAACCAGAGCCCGAGCTGAAGCCCGGCGAGAAGACCTACTGGTACGGCCTGCTGCCCTGGTCCTACGGCGACTCCGGCCTGCCGGAGGGCCATAGCTACTCGCACAACTTCCTCGCGGCCTATGGGGTCCGCGTCAGCGCCGAGGCCGCCCGCGCCCTTGGACGCACCGAAGACGCCGCCTGGCTCGACAAGGAGTACAGCTCCTTCGCCGCCGCCATCCGCGCCTCGGTGGAGCGCTCCGTCACGCTCGAAAAGATCAGCCCCGCGTACCTGCCCGCGCAGCCCACCCGGCCCGACGCCGCCTACTCCCAGACCTTCCTCGGCATCTGGCCCACCGGCCTCTATAGCCCCAACGACCCGCTGGTCACCGGCCTGCTCACCCGCATGGAGAAGGAGGAGGTGCAGGGCCTGCCGACCAACGTCGCCTGGGCCGGTCCTGCGGGCGTGTGGCCCGGAGAAGCCATGAACATGAGCGAGACCTACCTGCTCCGCGACGACGCGAAGAAGAACGCCGAGATGCTGATCGCCGCACTCAACCACTCCTACACCACCAACGTCTTCAAGGAAGAGATCCTGACCGACGTGACCCGCGAGCGCGCCTGCGACACCCCGCACAGCAAGCGCCAGAACATGGAAGGGACCGGCGATATGCCCGAGGCCTGGGGCAACGCCAACGCCGTCGATCTGCTCCGCGACAACCTGGTTCAGGAGCGCACGGAGATGCCCTCCACCATCGACAGCAAGACCACGCTGCATCTCCTCCCCGGCCTGCTGCCCGAGTGGATCTCCAAACCCGGCGACGTAGTCAGCATCGACCGCACCCCCACCACACTCGGCACCACGGTCTCGCTCAAGCTGGAGCGCACCTCGGCCACAGCCATGCACCTCAGCTTCGCCCCCGGCGCAAACGCCCTCGAGACAGTCATCGTCCACCTACCCGTGCCCGAGGGCGCAACTCTCAAGTCGGTCACGGTCGATGGCAGCGCCGCGCATCCCGCCGGACGTCTGCTCACCCTGCACCACGTCTCCAAGCCCACCACCGTCACCTTCGAGTTCGCCCGATGAACCGCCGCCACTTTCTCGCCACACTCGCCGCCATCGCAGCCGCGGCCTCGCTACGAGCACAGTCCCCCAACGCCACGCTGACCTTCCAACCCGGCCCCAGCGGCCCCACCATCCCGCACGACTTCACCGGCCTCTCCTACGAGTCCGCCCAGCTCGCCAACCCGACCTTCTTCTCTGCCGCCAACAAGCCGCTGGTCGCGCTCTTCCGTGGCCTCTCGCCCTCGGGCGTCCTGCGCCTCGGCGGCGGTTCCAGCGAGTACACTACCTACTCGGACGCCGACCCCACCGGCCCGCCGCCCTTCGAGGTCTTCGGCCCCGATACGAGCAAGACGGTCAAGCACGGAACCATCACCTCAGCGCTCGCCCTGCGCAATCTACGTGCCTTCCTCGACGCCACCGGCTGGACCTGCATCTACGGCCTCAACCTCGGCCAGGGCACCAAGGAGAACGCCGCCGCCGAGGCCGCAGCCGTTACCCGCATCCTCGGCCCGCGCCTCCTCGTCTTCCAGATCGGCAACGAGCCCGACTCCTTCCGCAAGCGTTACCGCCCCGCCGAGTACGGCCCGGAGGACTTCCTGAAGGAGTGGAATACCTTCCACGACGCCATCGTCGCCGCCGTACCCACCGCAAAGTTCGCCGGCCCCGACATCTCCAACAAGTTCCCCTTCCTGACCGCCTTTGCAGCCGAGGCACCCAAACACCCCAACGTCCTCTTCCTCACCGGCCACTACTACGCCATGGGCCCGGCGAGCAACCCCAACGCCACGCTCGACCAGCTCTTCGAGCCCGATCCCAAGCTGGCCACTATCCACCAGCACAATCTCCCCGCCATCGAAGAGGCCATCAAGACGGCCAAGCTGCCCTTCCGCATGAGCGAGGGCAACTCCTGCTGGGATGGCGGCAAGCCCGGCGTCTCGGACACGCTCGCCTCGGCCCTCTGGTGCGCCGACATGATGCTCCGCTTCGCCCAGATGGGCTGGGTCGGGGTCAACCTGCACGGCGGCGGCAACGGCTTCTACACGCCCATCGCGGGCACGCCCTCCACCGGCCTCACCCGCCGCCCGGAGTACTTCGGCATCCAGTTCGCGCAGACGTTTGTGGGCGCAACCTTTCTGCCCGCAACCCTCACCGGCGCAGGCACCCGCGCCACCGCCTACATGCTGGAGCAGCACGGCAAACACCGCTCCGTCATCTTCAACAAGCAGGACACGCCGCTCACCGTCGAGCTGCCTTCACCACCCAAAGGCAAAGCCCTCACCCTGACCGGCCCCGGCTTCGACAGCAAGGACGGCATCACGCTAAGCTCGACCCATCTGCCGCATACCCGCACCCTCACGGTCCCGGCCCGCACCGCCATCAGCTTCGAGCTATAAGTAAGTCCGGCACCGAACCAGCATGTAAGGAACAACGATGAAGATCGAATCCCACCGTCTCTCTCGCCGCACCTTCCTCGGCAGTACCGCTGCGCTGGCGGCCACGCTGGCCGAGCGCCGAGCCTTTGCCGCCGCCCCGCCGCACGAGTCTAAAGAATCCCTCGATTACCTCCTCCACTTCGAGCAGCCCGCCTCCAAGTGGCCCAATGCGCTCCCCGTCGGCAACGGTCGCCTGGGCGCGATGGTCTTCGGCAACCCGTCGCTCGACCGCGTGCAGCTCAACGAAGAATCCATCTGGGATGGCGAGCGCCGCGACCGCAACAACCCCCGCGCCGCCGAGTCCGTGCCCAGGATTCGCGAGCTGCTCTTCGCGGGCAAGATCGCCGAGGCCGAGGAGCTGGCCAAGTCCGACATGCTCTCGATCCCGCAGCGGATGCCCTGCTACCAGACGCTCGGTGACCTGCGCCTCGACTTCGCGCCGAGCAATCTCACACCGGACGTGCAAGTCGAAGATTATCGGCTGGAGTTGAACCTAGACACCGCCATCGCCTCCACCAGCTTCCGCCACAACGGCACCGCCTACCGTCGCGAGATCTTCAGCTCCCACCCCGACCAGGTCATCGTCGTCCGCCTCACCGCCTCCGGCCCAGGCAAGCTCTCCTTCACCGCGAAGCTCGACCGCCCGGCCCACTTCACCACCGGATCCGTAGGCTCAAGCCACCTCTTCCTCGCGGGCGAGGCCATCCCGGTCAACGACAACCCCGGCCAGCCCGTCAAAGAGAACCCGGTCGGCATCAAGTTCCACAGCGAACTGCTCTCGCTGCCCGAAGGCGGCAAGGTCACCAGCGACGACGGAGTCCTCGCCGTCACCGACGCCTCCTCTGTCACGCTCCTCATCGACTGCGCCACCAGCTACCGCTTCCCCGCGGGCCTCGACGCCATGAAGGCCGCCGTGGCCAAGAACCTGACCGCCGCCAGCCGCCGCCCCTACGCCGACCTGCGCGGCCGCCACATCGCCGCACACCAGCGCCTCTTCCGCCGCGCCGAGATCCGCCTCGGCGACGACCCCAACGCCCACGTTCCCACCGACCAGCGCGTCCAGCACATCAAGGACGCCGGCGAAGATATCCACCTGCTCCCCATTTACTTCCAGTACGGCCGCTACATGCTCATCTCCAGCAGCCGCCCCCACACCCTGGCCTGCAACCTGCAAGGCATCTGGAACGAGTCGGTCGATCCGCCCTGGGGCAGCAAGTACACCATCAACATCAACCTGGAGATGAACTACTGGCTGGCCCAGCGCGCCAACCTGGCCGACTGCCACTGGCCCCTGCCCGATCTGATGCAGCAGATGTCCGGCCCCGGCAAGATCACCGCAGCCAAGTACTACAAGGCGGCTGGCATCGTCGCCCACCACAACACCGACATCTGGGGCGACACCGGCCCCATCGACGGCCTCGGCGGCGGCATCTGGGCCATGGGCGCGGCGTGGCTCTCGCTGCACCTGTGGGAGCACTACGAGTTCTCGGGCGACCTCGAGTACCTGCGCCAGACCGCCTACCCCATCCTGCGCGAAAACGCCGTCTTCCTGCTCGACTACCTCGTCACCGCGCCTGAGAGCACGGCCTACGCGGGCTACCTCGTCACCGGCCCCTCCTGCTCGCCCGAGAACAAGTACAAGCTCCCGAGCGGCAAGTCCTACAACCTCTGCATGGGGCCGACGATGGACCTCTCCATCACCCGCGCCGTCCTGACCCGCGTGGTCGAGTCATCCAAGCTGCTCGGCAACCCCGACGCCGACCTCGTCTCCCGCGCCGAAGCCGCGCTGGCCAAGCTGCCGCCCTTCCGCATCACCCACGACGGCCGACTGCAAGAGTGGCCCGAGGACTTCGCCGACCAGGAGCCAGGCCACCGCCACATCTCGCACCTCTTCGGCCTCTTCCCCGACGACCAGATCACCCTACGCAAGACCCCCGAGCTGGCCCGCGCCTGCCGCGAGACGCTCGACAAGCGCCTGGCAGCAGGCGGAGGCAGCACCGGCTGGTCTCGCTCCTGGATCATCAACTGTATGGCCCGGCTCGAAGACGGCGAGGCCGCCTACCAGAACGTCCTCCAGCTCTTCCGCCAGTCCACGCGCCACAACCTCTTCGACGTCTGCGGCCTCAAGGAAAACTCACCCTTCCAGATCGACGGCAACCTCGGCGGCCCCACTGGGCTCATCGAGATGCTGCTGCAATCGCACGACGCCGTCGTCCGCCTGCTGCCCGCGCTGCCGAGCGCGTGGCCCGAGGGCAGCTTCCGCGGTCTCCGCGCCCGCGGCGGGCTGGAGCTGGACCTGACATGGAAGAACGGCCGAGCCACCCAAGCCACGCTCCGCTCCACGCTCGCCCGCACGCACACCATCGCCATCCCCAAGGGCCAGCAGATCGCCGCCATCACTTCGGGCGGCCACAAGATCGACCACGCACTCTCGCCCGACGGCCTGCTGCAACTGAAGGCCACCCCCAACGCAACCTACCTCATCACCTTCGCTTAATCCTTGTAACAGTTTCAGTAACAAACGAAAAACGGTGGCGGGATGCACATCGCATCCCGCCACCGTTTTTGCTTTACCGCTGTTAGAAGATGATATGCACACCACCCTGAAGTTGACGGTTCGTATTCTGCTGACCGCTGATCTGCCCGAACGCAGTACTCGTCGGACTCAGATTCGGTGCTGCGAACTGTACTCGGTTGAATGCGTTGAATGCATCTATACGCGGCTGAATCTGGATCCGGTCGTAGATGTGAAAGTTCTTCATCGCCGAGAAGTCCCAGTTGTTCGTCACGTCCGCACGCAGGGGCCCAATCAACGGGAAAGTACGATTGTTATACGCATTCGGCTGCACATTCGGGTTATATCCTGCCGAACCCACGGTATTGTTGCAGGCCGCCGCAGGGTTGGTGCAGGTCCGCGTATCGAAGACCGACGTATTGAACGCCAGCCCATTCGGGTTATGCGGGTTGTTCTTGAAGTCGTGCCAGTCGCCGTTATAGATCACGTTGCCCCAGCTATATGGAGTACCCGAGTCGAAGCTCCAGATCGCAGAGATCTGCCATCCGCCGACGAACTCGTCCACCAGCCGAGAGTCCTGGTTCAGAAATCTCATCCCCTTGCCGAAGGGAAGTTGATAAATCCCTGTCAGGTGCAGACTGTGCGGAAAGTCCGAAGCGGTCTCGCCATACCAGAGTGGTCCACCCGGATTGAGTTGCGATTGCGCGCCCAGGTTGCGCGAATACGTATAGTTCACGTTGAACTCAAGCCCATTATCCATCCGCTTCTCCAGCCGAATCAGCAGCGCGTTGTAGTTCGCACTTGCGCCGGGAATCAGTTGCTCTGTCACGCTCGAATACTCCGAATTAGGCCATAGCAGCGCCGATTGACCGATCGTGCTCGATGTATTCAGTGAGGTCGTCGCCGCAGGTCCAGCCGTCAGCGTGCCCTTGTAGGGATTCGCAACGTTGGGAGAGTAAGCTGCCGTCGCCACAGGGTCGTAGTACCTCGACTGGCTCAGGTACTGCACCGGCACTGCACCGCTGCCAGCATTCACCGAATTCGAGTACGACTGATGCACCTGGTGGTTATTGATGTATCCCACATCCAACATCCAGTTCTTGCCGAACTGCTGCTGGATATCGAAGCTGCTCCGCTCCGAGTAAGCCACCTTCACATTCGGGGCATAGAACACGATCTTATTGCCCAGGTTCGTGTTGACTCCCAGAGATGAGCCCACAGGCTGCTGGATGGGGTTCGATGTCGGGAATGGATCAGAGAGTGTCGTCGCCACCGACTGGTAGTTATCCGGGGTAAAGATCGCCGACGTTGTCTGCGAGTATCCGTAGGTCTGGCTGCTGTAGTAATCGTTGAAGGGATTATCGAAGATACCGAAGCCCGCCCGAATTGACGTCTTGCCGTGGCTCCAGTCCGGCGAGTATGCAAAGCCCACACGAGGCCCAAGGTAAGCAGCAGCCGTGTGATACGCGTTCCGGTTCGACGGCGTTGCATAGATCAGCCCTCCCGTCGGTACGAACTGCGACACCGGCAACAACGACGGAGATTTAGCATAGGCAGCCGCTGCGGCGACCGATCCGATATTCACGATCGTCGGATCCCACCCCGTCGTCATCCGGTTACCGCTCTCCGTGATCGGCGTCTCATGCTCCACGCGCAGCCCCAGGCTGATCGTAAAGTTCGACTTTACCTTCCAGTCGTCCTGAATAAACATGCCCGCATACCAGTTGTTGTACTGGAACTTGGTGTTCACATCGAACGATCCGCTCGTCGGCAACCCCAGCGCCAGCAGCGCAAAATCGTTTCCAAACGGCTGTATGCTGCCCGTCGTACCATACGTCACAAAGTCATTCGCCGTCGAGGAAAAGGCATATGTACCATTCGCGTTGCCCGGCGACAACGTTGAATCTTTGTTGAGACGGATATCCGGCCCGATCTTGATCGTGTGCTTGCCCCACGTCTTGTTCAGACTGGCAAAGAACTGGATCGTGTCGAAGTACGCCACGTTACCGGGCGCGGTGCTCACGCTCGGAATAAGGCTGGTGTTATTGTTCTCCGTGAAAGTCAGCCGGGGGATTGCATGCAGTGTTGAGGTCGAACCAATATACTCCGGGAATCCCAGCGAGGTCGGGTCGGTTCCGAAGCTCGTCGGTTCAGACGTATTCACACTGCGGCTGAAACCAAGCCGCGTATTCAGGTTCAGCGTTGGGCTGAAGTTCTGCACATCGTCCAACGAACCGCCCCACAGCAGCACCTCGCCGGTGGTACCCGAAGCATTGTTGTGGAAGTAATTCCCTTGGGTGGTCAACGCAGTACTCCGGTGAATCTCGCCGAAGATCTTGTTCGACTGCGAAATGTTGTAGTCGATCCTCACTGCATTCGACTTGTAGTTATTCTGAGTCGGCTCGTCGGAGAAGAAGTTATTCGTCCCGTCCGCCTTTGTTGAGGGGCCGTTGTAGTTCGGCTCCGGGAAGTACTTGAAGTAGTTCGCCGCAACCGTATTGATGTTGAGCCCGGCATTTGAGAATTTGTTGCCCGGAATCGCTGCACGTGAAAACGTCGTCCCCCCTTTCGGCGACGTGGTCGCCGTGACCGCGTATGGGTTGTAGAGCTGGTAGCTCGGACTAATCGCCAGCAGAGCCGAGAAATCGCCCATCTTCTCCGCGTCAGTAGGAACGCTGGTGACCAGTGTCAAAGGCAGCGAACCAATATAACCTTCGAACGAGTAGAAGAAGAACAGCTTATCGCGTCCGTTGTACAGGTGCGGAATCCGTATCGGGCCACCGATCGTCCCGCCGAACTGGTTGAAGTGATTCGAGGAGGCTGCCACGCCCGCTGGCGTGTAGTATGGCTTCGCCGTCAGCGGCCGTGAACCGGCGTAGTACTCCGAGATGCTGCCGTGATAGTCGTTTGTACCGCCCTTGGTGGTAATGTTCACCGTACCGCCGGAGGTATCGCCGGTCGAGGCATCGGAGGAGAACTCATCCACGCGCACGGCGTCTACCGAGTCGAGCTGCGGGCTGTAACCGGCCAGGCGGCTCGAGTCCTGCATATTGGGCACGCCGTTCAGCAGGATCTCGTTCGAAGCCGAGTTGCCGCCGCCGAGCGAGAAGTCGTCCGCCGCGCTGTTGTCGAAGGGCCGCGTCTGCGCCTGCGAGTGCTTACCCTTCGAGACCGCGCCGTACTCATCGCGCGCAAAGCCCAGCGGAGAGCGGCCGTTGCTCGGCAGGTCCTGGACCTCTTCCGCCGTCAACACCTGGCCCGTCGAAGCCGTTGCTGTATCCACCAACGGAGCATCGCCCATGACCGTCACCGTCTGGTCCACAGCGCCGACAGAGAACACGATATTCTCCGTCACCGTCTGCTCAACCTGCAGGTTCAGGCCCCGATGAACGTACGTTTTGAACCCGGCTACCGTAGCGGTCACCGAGTAGGGTCCGGCCACCAGAAACGGCACGGTGTAATCTCCCGCATCGTTCGAGACGACCGTGGTCTTGGCTCCCGTGCTCGTATTCGTCACGATGATGAGAGCCTTGGGAACCAGCGCGCCCGTGGAGTCGGTTACATGGCCCGTAAGGGTGGCACGGGTTTGCTGCGCCGAGGCCGAGACGCAGGCCAGAGCCAGGAGAAGCGGTGCAATACGTTTCATACGAAAACTCCCGTTCATTGGTAAAAAACCATTCTTCCTTTGAGCGAACAACACTAAAGAAGCGGTCCAACCAGTGTCAACAGAATTATCGAAAGATAATCACAACAACTTGCGCCCAATGAAGATAATTTTCGGTGGACTTTCTGCCCATGCTCTCCGAACAGGCGCATGGCCTGCCGCAACGCCGGTCCATTGGACTCAGGTATCGCTACCGAATCCGGACGCGGCGCGGCCCATCCCCGGCACTAGCGCCGACCAGAGGCTCCCGTTCTTCCCTGCAACAGCTCCACGATGCGCGCCGCCGACTCCACCAGGGCGGACTGGATCTCCCGCTCCCGCTGCTTCGTCATGCGCATCGTCGGCGTGGACAGGCTGATGGCCGCCACAACCGGCTGCCCGGCAGTCCGCAATGCGGTACCGAAGCAGATTCCGCCGCGAATCGACTCTTCGCGGTCCGAACCGACGCCGGTCCGCCGAATCTCTTCGAACTCCTTGAAGAGCTTCTGCCGATCGGTGATCGTCTTCTCCGTCCGCTGCGAGAGGCCGTACACCTCCAGCATCCGGTCGGCCAGGGCGCGATCCTGGAAGGCCGTGATGACCTTGCCCATGGCGCTGCAGTGCGGCGGCAGCACGCGGCCGATCTTGTTGGTCATGCGGATCTCGTGGAAGGTCTCGATGCAGTCCAGCACGTGAATCCGGTCGTCGTAGAGGTACGCGACGCTGACGGTCTCGTTGAAGGTGTTGGCCAGCCGCTCGATCTCCGGACGCGCGATCTCTCGCACCTTGTCAGCTGCCTGCACCAGCCAGCCGAAGATCAGCTTCGGTGCGAGCTGATAAGTGCCATCGCGGTGCTGCTGCACATAGGCGTGCTTTTCGAGCGTCAGCAGCACGCGAAAGAGCGTCGTCTCCGGCAGCCCCGTACGCGTGCTGATCTCCTTCAGCGACAGCGGCACCTTGCCGTCAAAGCAGTCCAGCACCTCAAGCCCGCGGCCAATCGTGCGCAGATAGTACTGCTCGTTCCCGGCGGCTCCATCGTTTGTCGAAGCCCCCTCACCGCTCTGGAGCGCCCACTTGGGGATTCTCCTCCGCACAGACTTCTCCGCGGTTGCGGCCAGCGCCTTCGATGCTTTCTTCATCATCGGTTCCCTCGTTCCAAACCCGTACTAAACCCTTTGGAAGCTCCATGCTAACGCAACCTGTGCCAATCATTCTTTCAGTTTTTACCCTTTATTTCCATAATCACATTGACACTCCCAATCCACGTTGATAGAAAAGAGGTCTTCCGATCGCTGTCCGTGGCTGCCTTTGGCCCGCCGGCTGGAAAGTTCGACGTTCCCTCACTGGGCGTCCGAGTGAGAACAGACATGCTCCGTAGAGATCTCATCCGTTTCGGCGCTGCCTCCGTAGCTGCCACGCTTCAGCCCGCGCTGCTCTCTGCCGCCAACAAGTCCGCCAGCAAATCGCCGTCCCGCAGTAAGCCAGAAGAGTCCATCGAGCAGTGGGGCCTCTTCGAAGCCTCCTTCCCCGGCCCCACCACCGGCAACCCCTTCAAGGACATCACCCTCAAGGCCACCTTCACGCTCGAGCACCGCGCCGTCCAGGTCACCGGCTTCTACGACGGCGAAGGCACCTACCGCGTGCGCTTTATGCCCGACGCCCTCGGCCACTGGACCTTCGAGACCCACAGCCCCACGGCTGAGTTGAACGGCCACACCGGCGCGTTCGTCTGCACCGCGCCCACCACGCCCGGCAACCACGGCCCCGTCACCACCACGCGCCAGTACCACTTCCAGTACGCCGACGGCACGCCCTACTTCCCCTTCGGCACCACGACGTATGCCTATCTCTTCACCTCCGACCAGGCCGCAGCCGCCTCGCTCGCCGGGATGAAGGAGGTCCACTTCAACAAGAGCCGCGTCTGCGTAATGCCTAAGCCACTCGGCAAGGGCGAACAGATCCTGCCCTTCGTCCACACCGGCTCCGACTCTAACGGACGCGGCGGCACCAACGATCTCATCCGCTTCAACCCGGCCTACTTTCAATTGGTCGAGAAGCGCCTGCTCGAGCTTCAGAAGGCCAACATCGAGGCCGACTGCATCCTCTTCCACCCCTACGACGGCTGGGGCTTCAAGAACATGGGAGCCGAGGCCGATGACTTCTACCTCCGCTACGCCATCGCCCGTCTGTCCGCATACCGGAACGTCTGGTGGGCCATCGCCAACGAGTACGACCTGGTCAAGACCAAGACCATGTCCGACTGGGACCGCTTCTTCCGCATCACCCAGGCCGAGGACCCCTACTCGCACCTCCGCTCCATCCACCACTCCCGCGTCATCTACGACCACTCGAAACCCTGGTGTACCCACGCCAGTCTGCAAACGTACGACTTCGAGAAGTCGGCCAGCCGCCGCGAGGCCTGGGGCAAGCCCATCGTCCACGACGAGATCCAGTACGAGGGCGACGTGGATCGCCGCTGGGGCAACCTCTCGGCCGAAGAGATGACCCGCCGCTTCTGGCTGGCTACCGTCCGCGGCGTCTACGCCTCGCACGGCGAGGTCTTCATCTCCGAGACAGGCGAGTCGAGCTGGTCCGACGCGGGCCGTCTGCGCGGCGAGTCCGGCCCACGCATCGCCTATCTGCGCGCCCTCGTGGAGCGCATCACCAAGGTCGGCCTCAACGAGTACGAGGGAGCCTACTACCTCTCGGCGGGCACGCCCAACGAACTGATCCTCTACTACATGGACACGCACCGCCCCGCTCGGTACGACTTCCCGCTGCCCACCACGGCCACCTTCTCGGCCACCCTCATCGACCCGTTCGCGATGACCGAGACGCCGCTCCCCGGCACCTACTCGGGCAAGACACGCCTGTCGCTGCCCAGCAAGCCCTACCGCGCCGTCCTCTTCCAGAAGGTCTCCGACGTGAAGGGGGCTAAGCCAGCAACGACCAAGCAGCCCCTCGTCCCTGATAACGAGCCGGGCGAGCTGTAAGCCCCCGAACCGGGTGCCACTTCATCGCCGATGAAGTGGCACCGCCCGCTTCCGCCCCAACACAAAGGCCGCCCATGAAGATCCGTACCGCCCTGCTCTTCCTCTCGCTCGCCACCCCGGCCCTCGCGGCCCCGCACCTCCGTCTAGCCGCGAACCCCACACCGCGCGAGCGCTTCGCCGCCGAACGCCTGCGCACGGCCCTCAAGTCGCTCCCCGGCAACGAGCAGATCCTCATGGCCACCCGCATGGACCCGCTGCTGGCCCCCTACGACAAGCAGATCCCCGCCTTCTGGCCCGATGCCAAGGAGGCCTTCCTGTTGCGCCGCATCGGCAACACCATCATCGTCACCGGCTTCGACGCCTCGGGCGTCCTCTATGGAGCCGAGGAGCTGATCGACCGTATCAACGCGGCTCACACCCTGCCCTCTGAACTCGACTTCGAGGACCACCCCCAGCTCAAGCTGCGCGGAGCCGTCATCGGGATGCAGAAGCCCGAGCTGACCTACGAGAACGCCGAGTACGACTATCGCTACACGCCCGAGGAGTTCCCCTGGTTCTACGACAAGGCTGCGTGGACCAAGTACCTCGACCAACTGGCCGCGCAGCGCGTCAACTCGCTCTTCATCTGGAACGGCCACCCCTTCACCTCGCTGCTGAAGCTGCCCAAGTACCCCGAGGCGCAGGAGCTTCCGACCGCCCAGCTCGACGCCAACATCGCCATGTTCAAGTGGCTCACCGCCGAGGCCGACAAGCGCGGCATCTGGGTCCTGCAAGGCTTCTACAACATCCACCTCTCGCACACCTTCGCCAAGGCCCACCACCTGCCCTTCCACCTCTCCGCGCCCAGCGACATCTCGCGCGAGTACACCCGTTACTGCATCTCCGAGTTCATCCGCGAGTATCCCAACGTCGGCATCTTCATGACACTCGGCGAGGCCATGGGACCGCACTACGGCAAGGAGTGGATCACCAGCGCCATCATCCCCGGCGTGCTTGACGGCCTGGCCGAGCAGGAGAAGGCCGTGGGCCATCCCGTGCCGCCGCCGCCCATCGTCGTCCGCGCCCACGCCACCGATATCGAGGACGTGATGCCCGCCGCCAAGGCCATGTATCCCAACCTCGACACCATGTGGAAGTGGAACGGCGAGTCCTTCACCTGGACCAACATCCGCGGGCCGGTCAAGCAGCGGTTTGAGAAGCTCGTAGCCGGCTCGAACACCACCGTCGTCAACATGCACCTGATGTCGAACTTCGAACCCTTCCGCTGGGGCAACCCCGACTTCATCCGCCAGACGACGCTCAGCTTCGTCCGCCTCGGCATCGGTGGCGTCCATGTGTACCCGCTGCGCTACTGGGACTGGCCCAACGCCGCCGACAAGACCGATCCTCTGCTGAACCAGACCGACCGCGACTGGATCTGGTACGAGTCCTGGGCACGCTACGGCTGGAATCCCGAGCGCGACCCCAGGGCGGAGCACAGCTACTGGGCTGAACGCTTCGCCGAGCGATTTACCGACTCGCCTGAGTCGCACGTAGTGGCGGATCTGCCCGCGATGGGCGGAGGCACGCTGGCCACGCAGAACCACTTCACCGGCTCCGAGCCGACCAGGCTGACGGTCCAGCAACTGGCCACCGGCGAGCACCTGCTCTCGGCCTACGAGCTATCCGGCATCTGCGCCGCCAAGCTGCTGCCCCGCATCGGCATCACGGAGGGCAACCGGCAGGTGCTCTCGCTCGGTATGACCATGCCGCAGCTCATCGACGCCGCCCGCTACAACCCCGCCGAGACGCTCTGGACCGGCGACGCCCCCGACGGCGAGCGGCTGGACGAGTACGTCGCCAACGAGGTGAACCACAAGCCCCACCACGGCGAGACGCCCGTAGCCATCGCCGCCATGGCTGCCGAAAGCTCCGCTAAGGCGGTCATCGAGGCAGAGGCCGCAGCCCCCGGCATCAGCGCGGCGGCAAAGCCCGAGTACGAGCGCGTGGTCAATGATATGCGCGCCATCGCTGCCCTCATGTCCTTCTACAACCACAAGACCCAGGCCGCCGTCCTGGTGATGAAGTTCGGCTACGACCACGATCCCTCCGAGCTACAGAAGGCCCGCACCCTGCTGGCCGCCAGCGTGGACGACTTCGCCAAACTGAAGGACCTGACCGACACCACCTACCGCAACGCCGCCGGAATGCAGACCTCGCAGCGCCAGATTCCCGTCCGCGGCGGCCCGACCACGAACCACTGGCGAGACCTGCTGCCGGTCTACCAGAAGGAGCTGGCCACCTTCGACGTGCGCCTCAAGTCGCTTACCAACCCTAGCTCCGCAGCCGCGACCGAGGCTCCGAAGCAGCTTCCACAGGTGGGCTTCACACTCGCTTCCGGCGCGGGTGAGATCTTCAACATCGCCCCCGGCGCGAAGCTCTACACCGATGCGCCCACGCCCATCGCCACGGTCGCTCCGGAGCTGAACGGCCTCACCGGCATCCGCGTCTCGACCAGGCAGGAGGTGCCGATCCACTTTACGCTGGACAAGCCCGCGCAGATCCTGGTCGGCTTCTTCAAATCCGACTCGCGCAAGGCCATGAACGTCTCCCCCGCAACCGAGCAGTGGAACATCTTGCTACCCAACGCGGTGACGGTCACCAAGGGCCTGCCCATCACGGTCTGGACCAAGCCCCTGCCCGCCGGGGAGAACGACCTCGACCTCGGCAAGGGAGCGTACGTGGTCCTGGGATTCATCCCCGAAGAGACCCACGTGACGCCGCACATCAACTTCTCGACCGCAAGTTCGGATGGGCATCCGCCAAATTTGGACTGGCTCTTCGAGAACTAAGTAATGGAAAACCAAGCCAGCAGGAATAAAAAGGATAAGAATGGAATCTCCAGCTCGAATTCCATTCTTATCCTTTTTGTGGCAGCTTTCAGTTGTAGCCGGTTATCTGAATCTCAACTCCCACAGTGTCATGTGCGCCGACGGTTACTTCAGCAGAAGAGAACTCCCTCTTCCTTTGCGTATACCCGTCCTGGTCTGGTGGTGTCATCTCCCAAACGAACAGTCTGTAGCGGCCTGGCTGGGCAGGCCCTTCAAACGCTCCAAGGGAATCTACCTTGACCCCCATGCTGCCGAAGTCGTCGATCATACCCACGTCTCGAGCGAAATGGACATAAGTATCCGCCAGGTTATCCGGCAATGCGCCCGTCAATCTTCCTCGAACGGTGCGCCAAATCGGACGAGGGATACGCACTTCGATATGATCCAGAGTTTGCCCCATCTCGAGATCAAAAAAAACGGCATCCACCACATCCTGAACGTTTGGATAAACGAAATCGAAGATTCGTTCCTGCATCGCCCAAGGAGTTGTTTGAGGAGCGATAAAATGCTTTCGCAGAACTCCGGCGAATCGGAGGCAGTAGCGGCCCGGCCTCAGGGGCGGCGAAGCAAAGTGTCCGTCCTTATCTACAGCGTGGTCTCCTGAATCGCTAATGTAGCCTGATTTTCCTCTGCGATTGCCAGCCCTGATCAAAGTGAAATGGCAATGTTGCGGGGGAACGCCGTCTTCATCCAGAATCTGCCCCTTGATGAAGGCAGCAGGCGTCAAAGATATCCGCAGGTCCTCTATAGATGTTCCCTCTTCCAGGATGAGATCGCGGTACAGAGGGACGTAACGATCATCATAAATACCGAGGTTGTAGCCGCCCGGTGTAAGCGACCTAAAGGCGAAGCGTCCGAGTTCATCCGCCTGTGTAAGAGACTCTCCGGCAACACCGGTTCGAGTCAGAGTTACCTGGGGCGTGAAAAGAAGCTCTCCCGTCGCAGTATCGAGGATGTAACCAGCGATCGTTCCACTCATGATTAGTGCTCCGCATACATGATTCGGCGATCTGGAATCGCTGGGGCCAGTATAAGACCAGCTCGTGCGGACGCATCACAATAGAACGTGTTCTCGATTTCGACAAATAGCAATCGAAGCCATCCAACCCAACTCTCAGGCTGTATGTGGTCTCTTATCCGTCACAGACTCTGGGACTACCGCGTCGTGGTAGCACCAGGAGCATCGTGGCGAGCCAACAACCGCTGCGCCTCCTCCTCGGAGATCTTGAGGAAGCTGCCGTGCTTGGAAGCCTCGGGAAAGTGCATCTTGTCGTTGACGCTGGTCCAATGCACCCAGTCGCTCGTCGCCACGCCCTCATACCGCGCACGCGGCTGGCGGTAGTGGTCGTAGTAGACAACCCACTCGGAGCCAACCTTCGTCACCGAAGGCCCCTCGGACCAGCTCTCATTGATCGGCCCCGAGAGCGGTCCCCACGGACCTTCAACGCTGGGGCCGGAGGTCCAACGCTCCGAGTAGCGAAGCGGGTCGATGGACTGGTCCTTGAGGACCATCACCCAATCCTTCTTGCCGTGGAACTCGCGCGGGAACATCGTCGCGTCGATGACGACGAAGCCACGATCAAAGAACTTCTCCGGCTTCGAAAAGGTGACGAAGTCCTTGGTGCGCGAGGCCCAGATGTGGTTGCCCGAGGGATCGTCGCTGAAGGAAGAAGACCAGATGATGAGCCACTGATGTGCCTTCTCATCCCAGTAGGTCTCAGGCGCCCAGACGTTGTGGACCGTGGGAAAGTCTTTCATCATCGGCACTTCGGTCTGGGGCGAGAAGGTCATCAGGTCCGGCGACGAAGCCGTGCCCAGCGTGCTTCCCCGCCAGTCCCACGTCCACACCATGCGAAAGCCACCCTTGGGATCGCGGGTAAGGAAGACGTCGCGCATGATCTCTTTTGGTTTATCAGGCTTCAGCCAGGGCTGGCCGTCGTTGAGCGGAGTGAAGGTGTAACCGTCGCGGCTGAGAGCAAGATAGATGCCCTGCGAACCGGGTTCTTTGAAGTAAGCGAAGAGGGTGATGCCTGTATCTTCGTGAGCGGCGTGCACCGTCTTGTGCCGCGAGTGGGCCGCGTGAGCCGGAGCCTGTGCGCAGGCCGTTACGGAGATAGCAGAGAGAGTGAGTGTGCAGATCAGACGCTTCATTCGCCCTCCGGTGCGGCCAGCTTGTCGTTCTTCTTCTTGATGATGGGATCGGGAACGTCGCTGTCGAGCAGGGTCTTGCCGCGCCAGTGCGAGGTGGCGACTCGCTTGCCCGTACGATCGAAGTTATCCCACGTCCAAGTCCCGTCGTCGCTGTAACGCTTCGTCCAAACCGGCGTGCCGTCCGGCAGCAGGTACTTCTCTTCCCCGACCTTGCGGCCAGCCTTGAAGTCCACCGACCACATCGGCTTGCCGTTAGCGTAGAAGAAGCTCTCCGGCCCGTCGAGCAGTACGCGACCATCGCTGGCGACGCCAGCCGACCAGACAGTCTTACCCTCGGTAAACTTCTTAGCCTTGGCCACCGTGGCGCTCGCGCCCGTGTCGCCCGAGGCGTTCTTGTCCAATACCCACGCCTCGTTCAGCTCGATCTCGTAGTCCGGCTTGTTCTTCGAGGTAACGACGTGGATGATGCCGTCCGGTCCCTGCGTGGCCGTGGTGTAGCCGACGGTAAGAACATCCGACGGAAGCTTCTTCATCGTCCAGGTTGCGCCGTCGTCGTCACTGAGAGCCACATAGGAGCCATCCTTGTGGATGTGCTTCTGGTTGGTTGGATTGTAATCGGCCACGAAGAAGAGACGGCCGCTGGCGAGACGGATGACGCTGGGACGCTCGCCGCTGAGGAGCTGGTCGAAGGGCGTCTTGGACTTGGTCCAGGTCTTGCCGCCGTCGGTCGAGCGGGCAAGCGGCATACGGCCCTCGATGTTGGAGTTCTTGCCGCCGAAGCCGAGGATATCGCCGTTCTTAGCCATCACGATGGTGGTGTGGCGTCCGGCGGTGCGTCCGCCGGTGTCGTACCAGGTCTTGCCCTCGTCCTTGGTGGCCCAGACGGCGCTGACCGAGCCGTTGCCGTCCGAGTCGCGCCCGGTGGAATCAGTCGGAATATAGATCGTGCCGTCCTTGGCCCGGACGATGGAGTTGATGGGCTGCGAGACGTAGCGGCCGATCGGATTCGGGAAGTAGGGGAAGATCACCGGCGACCAGGTGGCCCCGTTGTCGTTCGAGATGGCGTAGCAGAAGGGCCCGGCGCCGATGAGGCGCGGGAAGCCCCAGAACAACCAGATCTTTCCCGGGTGCGTGGTGTCGTTCCAGAAGACAGGCGCGGCCAGGGCGGCGTCGGCAAACTGCGGGAAGGCCTCAGGCATATCCCACTCCTCCGAGCCAGCGCGGCGGCGCATGATGAGGACGGTCTGGTCGGGGTCGTCCTCGCGGTCGGGCGTATTGTAGTAGGCCGCGATGGCGTCGCCGTTGGGCAGAATCTGGATAGCGGAGTTGTGGTAGTTGATGCCGATACCGGACGCGATGCCAAGCTTCCAGCCGACGCCGGGCATGTCCTTCCCTTGCAGGTTCGGGAACATCTCGTGCGTGTGATACCAGGGCTTCGAGAGGTCGGGGCCACTGAGCTTGGCCTTCGCCAACAGGCCCGTCTGCTTGACGGCAGTCTCGAAGAAGAAGTGCTGGGCCGGAGTGGGCGCAGTCGTGACCGGACCGGCCTGCACTACGCGGAAGCCGATGTTGCCCTCCTTCGACGCGTAGACCGGAGGCATGGAGGCGCGGTTGGCGGGGCGGACGAAGAACGGCGCGGTGGCCGGAACGTTGAGGTCGGGAGAGGTCTTGGTGGCGGTGTGACGCCAGTCGAGCCCGCCGCCGCGAACGACGCGGGTGTAGCCGGAGGCTGCTCCGGAGGGATCGGCCTGCTCGCCCGGCTGGTAAGGACCATACCAGTCGGCGACCCACTCGGGACGGCCGACTTCCATGTTCTTGACTCCCCAGGGGTTGGCCTCGTCGGCCTTGGGTGTGGTGTCGGATGCGCCGAAGATGGACTTGCCACCGGAGCGGGCCACGTACTCCCACTCGGCCTCGGTGGGCAGACGCCACGGCTTGCCGGTCTTCTTGGTGAGCCAGGCGCAGTAGGCCACGGCCTGCGCGTAGCTGACGCCAGCCGCATAGGCCGGGGTGGCGGAGCCGGCAACGTAAGTGGGATCGAACTGCTGGAACTCGGCCGGGCTGACCTCGGTGACGCCGATGCGGAAGCCCTTGGTGATCTGGACGGGGTGCGCGGGCAGCTCGTCGTAATCGCCATGCTCGGGACGGGAGGACATGACGCCGAAGTTCTTGATGACGGACTCGGGCAGCGTGGCGGCGTCAGCACCCATGAGGAAGCTGCCGGGGGAGATGGCGACGGTGGCGGGTACGCCGTCGGCGGCCAGCGGCGGAGCGGTGCCTTCCAACGTGGCCAGGCGGCCGTCTTTTTGCGCCATAAGCGAGCCGGCCAGAGTGAGAGTGAACACGGCGGCGGCGAGGTGGGTCTTCTGCATGGGGTCGATCTCCGTTATCTCGTGCTGATCTTTAGCGCAGGGCCGCTTCTAGCGGGCCAAGGGTCTTGCGTGAGGCGGCTTTTTTGCCGTCGATGAGGAGGGTCAGGCCCTTGCCCCGGTGGTAGCGTTTGCCGGTCTCGTCCCACAGGATGGTGAGCGTGTGGCCGTGGTATGGCAGGGCGTCGATGGCGAAGTAACTCCACTGCCCCGGCGGCAGCAGCGGGTGCAGGACGATCTGGTTATCGGCGCGCGGGCGCAGGCCGATGAGGCCAGTGATGAGCGGGTCCACGAAGCCGGAGTGGTTGTAGTAGTTGCCGCGGCCCACCTGCTTGTTCTTGGCGATGAGCATGTTCTTGGCGATCCACTCGCCGGTGTCGGCGTCGTAGTCCTCGTCGATCCAGTCGATGGTGTGGCCGCTCGCCAGCGTCTGGTGCTGGGCCAGCACGTAACGCGAGAAGAGCTTGTAGTAGTCCGCCGGGCCGAGGACGAAAGAGCCGGGCAGGTTCTCATAAGCCGCCAGCGCCAGCAGGGTCTGGGTCATGGCAAAGGGCCACGCGGGGCCGTTCCAGGTGCACTGGTCGGAGCTGGCGAAGCGGAAGCGCGGGCTGCGGCGCTCGGCGGTAGTGGCCCCGTAGCGGCCGTCGAAGCCCTGGGGATCGAAGAGCTGCTTCCAGGCAATGGCGTGGCTGACGGGCGGGATGTCGAAGAGCCAGGGGTTGTAGCCGATCTGCTCACGGACGCCGGAGAGCTGCATCTGGGTGCCGGGGTCGATGAACTTCTTCTGCTTGCGGATGCCGGAGTCGGCGGCGGGCGAGACCACCTCGTAGAACTGGTCCTTGGGGTTCCAGAGACGGGTTTCGATGAGGTTGCGGAGGGTGTCGGCCTTCTGGTTGAAGGCGGTGGCCGTGGCCGTGTCGTTAGCAGCGGCGGCGATGGCAGCGATGGCGCGGGCGTCGCCGTACATATAGGAGTTGAGGGTGGGGCGGTAGCCGTCGCCGGAGATGCTCTTCTCCATCGCATCGCGGGTGTCGATGGACCAGAAGAGGCCGTTCGCATCCTGCTGGGTCGTCTCCCACGCCTTGTAGTAGGTCTTGAGCGCGGGCAGAAGCGTTGTGCCCAGGGCGGCGTTACCATTGGCCAGCGTCAGGTCGCGGACGGCCGAGGCCATGGCGGCGCTGTACTTTCGGGTATCGGAGTCGGGCACCGAGAACCAGTAGCGGGCGTCATCTTCGGCGATGGCGGAAGTGTGGAGCCAGCGGGCCTCGCCGAGGTGGAAGGGCACGGCGTCGTTCAGCGCGCCGTAGCTGCCGTCCTTGAAGTCGGGCTTGGGCAGCCACTCGGTGACGACGTAGCCCTTCGAGGTCTTGACCAGGTGTTTCTTCCAGGCGTACCAGCGGAAGTAGTACATCTCCTCGAAGTGCTTGTCGGAGGCGTCGAACCAGGGGATCTCGCGCTGCATCCAGGGCCATGTGGACTCGCCGCCCTCGCCCTCGTAGAGCTTGCCGGTGGCCTCGCGCTCCTGGTCGTGGAAGAGGTCGACGTAGTGGGCGTAGTCCGCTGGATGGAGGACGGTCTGGGCACCGGCAGACGGGGCACCGGCAGGCAAGGCCAGAGCCAGCGGGAGGATCGTCAGCCAGCTTCGAGTTGCGTGCTTGCGTGAGGTCTTCATTCGTCTGCCACTATACCCGGCTGGATGTGGAGGTATCAATCATGTTTTGAAAGTTAAATGATGAAGTTGAAGGAGAAAGGGACGGGACGGCTGCAGAAAGGAGTCCCGCAGCGGCTTAAAGCCGCAATGCGGAAGGATGGTGGATGGCACGACTGAAGCCGTGTCCTTAAATTCCCTGCCCCGGCGTTCAAGCTGCAAGCCTCGTTCGCCGGGGTGTTGAGTCTATCTCAAGCCTGTGCCAACAGAGCGCGGGCCTCTTCGAGAGCCAGCCCCGCGCCGCGCTTCAGGCAGGCGATGTCGTTGGTGCAGAAGAGCAGGTCGATGTTCTGGTCGAGCCAGAACTTGAAGTCCGCCGGAGCACAGGCCGAGGCGATGAGCTTGTTGTTCGCGCGCGCGGCCTGAACGATCTTTGTGCAGGCTTCGCGGACGACCGGGTGGTTGGTCTGCGAGGGATAGCCCATGCTCGCGGCCAGGTCGGCGGGGCCGACGAAGAGATCGACATCCGGCGTCGCGGCCAGTTGGCTCAGCTCCGACATCGCATCGGTGTGCTCGATCTGAGCCATCAGGCACAACTCTCGGTTGACGCTCTGCTGGGTCTCGTTGACGCTGTTGTTGACGCCGTAGTTGACCGCGCGGGAGACGCTGAAGTAGCCCCGGTGGCCGTCGGGAGCGAAGCGGGCATACTGGCGGATCTCGCCCATCTGGGCCGAGGTGTTGACCATGGGGACGTCGATGATATCGGGTGCGCACTCGGCGGCCTTGAGGACGTTCTCGCGGCGGGAGTCGGGGATGCGGATCATGGTGAGCATCCCGGTGCCGGCAGCCATGCGGCAGAGGTCGGCCGCCTCGGCGAAGGTGATGGGCGCGTGCTCCATCTCGATCCAGATGGCCTGGTATCCGAGGTGAGCGGCGATCTCAAGGAAGATGGGATCGTAGAAGTAGAGTGCCGCTCCAAGTAGCGTCTTGCCACCATTCAGTTCAACTGCCTTGCGCAACCGATTCATCCGTTACTCCGTTGTGTGTTGAGGGTTGGGTGTTGTGGGTGTGAGCGGCGCTGGGCCAGCCAATCCCATAGGGTCGCGCCGGAGGCTTCGCTGGCGGGCAGCGCGAGCGAGGCGAGATAGCCGACGACGAAGAGCAGAATGTTGCCGATGGCTCCGATGGTGAACTCGTGCCAGGGGTAGTTGTACTGGTGGAGGTTCCAGGTGTGGCCGTGGTTCATGGTGAGGGTCGCCCAGGTGGTGAAGACCAGGTTGACCACGATGCCGATGAGCCCGGCGGCACGGCCTGCTTTGCGGACCAGAAAGGCCAGTAGAAACAGCCCGGCTAGTCCGCCCGCGACCACAGCCGTGATGAGGTAGTAGAGAGCCAGTGCCGAGCCCTGGCTGTTCGAGAGACGCAGCGCCACCGCGATGGCCAGCAGACCCGAGACCGCCACTGCGACCTTGCCGACGCGTAGTCGCTGGCGGTCGGTGCGGCCCGGAAGCAGGTAGCCGTAGAAGTCCTCGACGACGATGACCGCGAGACAGTTGAGGTCGGAGGCCAGCATCGACATGGCCGCGCCGAAGAGAGCCGCCATGAAGAGGCCGGCGACGCCGGGCGGCATCTGCGTGACCATGAAGTGCGGGAAGATCTGGTCGGGCTTGGTGATGGACTTGGGCAGGTGCTCGCCGGTGATGCGGTAGAAGGCCCAGAGCAGGCTGCCGATGAACATGAACGCCGTCCACACCGGCAGGCAGAGCATCGCGCCCATGCCGATGCCGCGCAGGGCGGCGCGGTCGGTGGTAGCGGCGAGGTAGCGCTGCACGACCGTTTGGTCGGCGGTGTACTTTTGCAGGTAGAAGAAGAGGCCGTAGATCGCCATCGTCCAGAAGGTCTGGGTGTGGAGATCGAAGCTCATGCTGCCGAGGCTGGTCTTGTGGTTCGCCGCGATCAGGTGCAGCACCTCGCCCGTGTGGACGCGGGGCGAGAAGAGCAGCAGACCGATGGAGACGGCGACGCCGCTCCAGAGGACGAATCCCTGGATCACGTCGGTCCAGATAACGGCTTCGAGGCCTCCGATCAGCGTGTAGAAGATGGTGATGATGCCGAGGACGATGATGACCTTCGTGAGACTCCAGCCGGTGATGCCGCCGACCGAGAGCGCCAGCAGGTAGAAGACGAAGCCCATCTTCGAGAAGTGGCCCATGGCGAAGGCGAAGGACGAGTACATGCGCACGCCGGAGCCGAAGCGCTTGCCAAAGTACTCGTAGACGCTCATGGCGACGACCTGGCGGAAGAACGGGACGACCACGACGCCGATGCCCGCGATGACAAGGACGAACATGATGCCCGGCACCAGCAGCGACCAGTTGCCCGCGTAGGCCGCGCCCGGATAGGCGATGAAGGTGACACTGGTGATGATCGTCGCCAAGAGCGACATGCCGATCGCCCAGCCGGGGATGGAGCGCTCGGCGAGGAAGTACTGGTCGGTAGTACGCTGACGTCGCGAGACGCGCATACCGATGCCGACCAGCACAGCCATGTAGAGACCGATGACGATCTCATCGAGAAGGTGCATCTATTGAGCCCCCTTCAGGCTCAGCTTGCCTGCCGCCATGCGCGCCGCCATGCGCATCGCCGCCTGCATGTTGCGGCAGTCGGCCTTGTCCTGGCCCGCGATGTCGAAGGCCGTGCCGTGATCGACGGAGGTGCGGATGATGGGGATGCCGAGCGAGATGTTGATGGTCTTCTCGTAGTCGATGAGCTTCATGGGGATGTGGCCCTGGTCGTGGTACATGGCCACGATCAGGTCGAAGCCGCCGCGCACGCCCTTGAGGAAGATGGCGTCGGGCGAGTGCGGGCCGGTGACGTCGAAGCCCAGCTTCTGCGCGGCTTCCACCGCCGGGGCGATGATCTCCGAGTCCTGATGGCCGAATAGGTTGTGCTCGCCCGCGTGCGGGTTCAGGCCGCAGACGCCGATGCGCGCAGGGCGTCCGAGCATGAGGCGCATGGCCTCGGCTCCAAGCTCAATGGTGCGGATGATGCGGCCCTGCTCGAGCTTGCAGGCCTGCTCGAGCGCGATGTGCGTCGAGACGTGGACGGTGGAGAGCCTCTCGCTGGCGAGCAACATGCGCGACTCGGTGGCGCCGCAGATCTCGGCGATGAACTCGGTGTGGCCCGAGAAGATCTGGCCGGACATGGTGACGGCCTCTTTGTTGAGCGGCGCGGTGACCATGGCGTCGGCCTCGTCCGCAAGGCACATGAGCGTGGCGCGACGGACGTAGTCGATAGCGGCCAGGCCGTAGTCGGCCGAGAGCTGGCCGTGCTGGATGGGCTTGGCAGGGTCGAGGTTGCTGGCTTCGACGAGGCGTACGCGCGGGTCCAGCGACTTGCGGAACTCAGGGTCGATGGCCTCGAGGGCAACCGGGTCGGCGATGACGATCCACTCGGCGATGCCGAGCAGGTCGCGGTCGGCCAGGGCCTTGAGGGTGATCTCCGCGCCTACTCCGGCAGGGTCTCCGATGGTGAGAGCGATTTTAGGCAGACTCATACAACCTCCGTTCACAGAACTCAAATGCGTGTACGAGCGACTCGGGATTGCCGAAGCCGCCGGATTTGGTGATGACGATGCAGCCCGCAGCCATGCCGCCCGCGATGATGCCCCAGGGGATGCCGCGGGCGATCTCGCCTGCAAGCAGGATGCTCGAAGCGCTGAGCGCACGCAGGACGAACGCTGCGGTATCGCCGCCGGTGAGGATCAGCGCGGAGACCGGCGAGAAAGAAAACGTCTCTCGAATTGCAGCCTCGGGCGTGACGGCGCAGTCGATGATGTGGGTCTCGTGCGCGGCTCCGTCGAGGCGCGCTACCTGACTCAGAGTGACCGGGTGCGGCGTGCCCGCGAAGAGCACGGTTCTTCCCGGCTTGGCTGTAATGGCCTGTGCGATGGAAGATGCGTTGGCCTTCGGCAGCTCATCCGCCAGCGCGTGCGCCAGACCGGCAGAGCCAGCCCAGAGGATCGGCTGATCCAAATGCAGAGCGGCTGCGGCCAGATCGTGCAGGTGCTGCTGCGTCCTTGCGGCGCAGAGAAGGATGTCGGTGTTGTTGGCGATGGCAGCGGAGATATCGTCCGCAAGCTGCTGCCTTGGAGAATCATCGGCCAGCACGTCGATACTGATTTCTTTTTCGTGAGCGAAGAGGTCACGCAGGGCGATGGTCGAGTCCTGACCACTGAAGTCGCTCACGCGCAGGACGCCAGCATGTACGGTGCGGCCAGCCTCGGGGAACGCCGGAGCGACCAAGGCGATGCTGGCACTGGAGGAACGAAGCGCTGCAATAACCTCAGTACCCAAGTGACCGCGGGCCGCGGAGTCCACCTTCTTGAAGAAGAGGCTTCCCTCGTGCGGCAGCTTCGCCATGCTCTCGGTCAGGCGCTCTGCGGCCTCATGCATCGGCAGGTTACGCGACTCGGTAGTGAACGACCACACCTCATCTTCACCGCTTGAGCTATCGAAGCTCGTCAGATCGAGAACGACCCGCACCTGTCTTCCCGAACTGAGGAAGGCAACGCCACTGTCGCAGGCGCCGGTCAGGTCATCGGCCAGGATGATGACTCTGGGCGTATCGACCTGCTGCTGCGGAATGGATGGGGCGTTCTTCATCGTCACTTGCTGCTTCCTTCGTTGTTTGCCTGTGCCAGCGCGGCCTTCACCCAGTTTGCGTAGACGAACTCGCTCTTGCGCTCCTGCCACTTTTCCATGCTGAGCACGTCGGTCTGTTCGTGGGTCATCAACGGCACATCGCCGTCGATGGACTGGATGCCCGCGTCGCGGTCTTCGCGGCCCGAACTCTTACCTAGAGGGTAGCCGACCTTCGCGGCCCATGCGCGAATGGAGATGATCGGCAGTTGATTGATGGTGCTCTCGGGCCAGTTGGGGAAGCGGAGATTGTTGCCCAGCCACTTGGCTGACGGGCGGGCGATCCAGCCGGGACGGTGGCTCGCGCCGGGGTCGAAGAGGGTCTCGAATACTCCCTTCGAGCCACCGTTAAGTGCGATGACGCGCTGCCGCATAGCGTCGAAGAAGTCCTGCTCATGGTGCGGGATATCGACCACCGTGTCGTTGGTGCCGTTGAGGATGAACGTGGTGCCGCGACGGGCGTTCATGGTGTAGAGAACAGCCGGGCGATCGCCGAGGAAGCTGAGCGCCTTGTACGGGCCGGACTGGCACATGACCGCGTGGCTAGCATCCCAGTAGCCGCCGGGGCCGTCGAGATCGCCGCCGCCGGTGAGCAGCAGCGCGTGAATACGCGGGTCCGCCGCACCCGCCAGCGCGGAGATAAACGACCCCATCGAGAAGCCCATGACGGCGATGCGGTGGGCGTCCACATCAGGGCGCTGCGAAAGGTACGAGACGGCCTGCATGACGTCGGTGACCATGAGGCCGCCCATGCGCGCGGGCATGGTGGGGACGTCGATGATCTTGTCATGCTCGCTGGTGCCGTACTTATGGTCGTCGTTGCGCTCGCCCTCGCCGATGGGGTCGTAGGTGAGAACGACAGCCCCGGCGCGGGCGTAGAGGACTCCGGTGTAGTAGGCATACCAACTCGACTTATCGCCACCGTGGCCGTTGACGACGATGATGGCGGGCTGCCTGCCCTTAGGCTTGGTGGCCGGTGCATAGATGACGGCTGGAATGCGCAGGCCGTACTCGGAGCGGTAGGAGACGCGCTCGGCGACGATGCCCGGGGCTGGCGTGAAGGTGCCGTAAGACTCGGGCTGCACGGCGGGCAGGGGGTTGGGGATGAAGAGGGCTTGGCGCATCTGGGTGCGCCACTGGTTGACCTGCTTCTTGCTGGCCACCTGCGCGGGCGCGGCGATGGCGACTCCGAGCAACAGCAATGCGGTGATGCGTGTCGAGAGAGTCATGGACGAGTCAGCCTTCTGAAATGAATGTCGAGGAAGTTAAGGTACTGGTCCCAGTCAAAGGCTGTCACGTCGTGAATGCCGGAGCGGACGTGGTAGGCGACGTTCGCTGCCGGAGAGTTGATCGGCTGGTCTACGGGCGGCATAGTGTCGGTGGGCAGGCCGTGGCGGCCTAGCAGTTGATAGACGCGGCTGGCGCTGACGGAGGAGAGGAACTCACCTTTGGGGTCGGACCATTCGTCGCCGACCGCGCTGGCGACGTAGAGCGGGCGAGGCGCGATGAGAGAGAGCAGCAGGTTGCCGTCGGCTGGGATCTCTTGGTCGTGGCCGACCCAGCGGGCGTAGTTGGGGCAGAACCAGTAGGGGAAGGAGTGCTGGAGGTGATAGACGGACTCGCCGAGGCCGCGGCGCTGGATGGACTGGCCGCCCTTGCCGGACTCGGTGGAGAGAACAGCGGCGATGCGCGGGTCCTGCGCGGCGGCCCAGTCGGCGACCTTGGCCAGACGGCTGTGGCCGGTGACGGCGATTCTCTTCGCATCGACCTGCTTGTCGGTCTCGAGGTAGTCGATGGCGCGGCTCAGACCCCAGGCCCACGCACCGATCGCGCCCCAGGAATCGGGGGCGTTCGATGGAGCAAAGAGCTGGCGGATGCTGTACTGGCTGGCATCCTTGAAGTCAGGCTCGAGGTCTCCGTAATAGATCGTGGCCAAGCCGTAGCCTCGGCTCAGGACCTTCTCGACCTGCCACTCCTCTGTCTGGCTGCCGCGTGTCTTTTCATCAGGGGCTACTTGCTGGAGCACCAGCGAGGGCTTCGGCTTGACCCAGATTTTGGTGGGCTGGATGCCGGGGTCGTTTACCACCGTCTGATTGCCGCCGAAGTTCAGCCCAAGCACCACGGGCACTCTTCCCTTTGCACGTGCGGGCAGATAGAGCAACATGCGCATTTTCGGGCCGTCTGCGCCTTTGGTGGTGAAGTAGAGGTCGATCTGCTTGCGGATCGCTAAACCGCCGAGTGCGTGTGGGTCGGTCTCGATTAGCTTGGCTCGCAGAGGGACTTTGGCGTTCGCCGGAGTGACGCCGAAGACGTTTTCTTCGAAGAGATGGACGATCTCGGGGCGGCGCTGCTGCCACCATGCGGCTGCGGTATTCACGGGCTTACCATCGGCGGCAGTGAGCGGGTCGAGCAGCGTGTACGGAGGGATCTTCGCCTCATCGTAGTTGTAGCCGGGGATGTGCTGGGCCAATGCAGGGGCTACCAGAACGGCTAGAAGCGCGGCGCAGACGGGCAGAAGTCTCACTTGGCCCTTCCCTTCTGCGTGAAGGTGAACTCACCTGCATGTTGCAGCGTGATAACGGAGCGGGTGCCGTCCTCGGCTGCAACGGCCTTCACGGCTCGGCCGTTCTGGAGGATCGTTCCCTGCCCCGAAGCAAAGGGCAGGATGAGCTTTGCGACCGTCGCGGGCGGGATCGACACCTTGATGGAACCTGCATCGGCAGCGACGCGGATGAGGCCGCGCGGCGTCGGCTCCGCGCCGTGTGCCCACGCGAGGCCCGCGAGATCGGGGCGGATGGTCACCGCTCGGAAGCCCGCCGCCGTGGGCTGGATGCCGAGGATCTGCTGCATGAGCCACGCCGTGGGGCCGCTGGCCCAGCCGTGGGCGAGGCTGGTGTAGTAACCGCGCTTGCCGTCGGCTTCGAGGTAGGCGTGGAAGTTCTGCTTGGGCCAGCGCGGGTCGTAGGCCTCCCAGAAGCTGGTTGCACCCTCGGCGATCATGCCGCCCCAGTACTGGCGCATCCAGGTGAGCGCGTCGGAGCGGTGATCGAGGCGGGCCATCGCGTCGAGCATGTAGAAGCCGTAGTACGGGGTGACGACGGTTTTAGGACCGACTGGCGCGGTCACATGCGAGAGAACGCCGGTCCAGATGGCCTGCTGCTGCGTGGGCGTCGCCGCGCCCGCGACCACCGCCATCGCGTTCGACTGCCAGCGGTTGCCGAAGGTGTTTGTTGCTGGATCGAGAAGCTTCTGTTGCGCTGCTAAGCGTAGATGCTCGGCTTTGGCTCGGTAGGCCGATGCGTTCTCAGGATCGCCGATCTCGGCAAGCAGGTACGCTGCCTCCTGATAGGCGAGGTAGAACTCCATGTGCGTGGCGATGCGGGCGTCGGGCGTGTCGGCGCTGAAGCCGTCGGACCAGTCGACGAAGACCTTGTGCTTCTGTGGATTGGCGAAGACACCGTCGGCATCAAGCTCGGCGTCCATCACGCGCAGCAGCTCGAGCATCTGCGGGTGAACGCTGCGCAGGTAGGCCAGGTCGCCGCTGTGCCGGTAGAAGTCGGCCTGGCCGGTGATCCAGAGGGCGGAGTAGCCCGCGATGGTGTTGACGTCGCGGGTGACGGGCGAGTCGCCGATGACCTCCGTCATGGTCTGCTCCATCAGCTCGCGGTTGGCGAAGACGCTGCTGATGACGCGGCCGGTGACGTCGAGGTCGCCCATCCAGCGGCCACGGTCGCGCTTGGGCGCGTCCCAGATGCCCTCCTGCATACAGAGGTGGGCGGTGTAGGCGCCGGTCTCCCAGATGCGGTTGAGGAGCGGGTCCGAAGACTCGAAGGAGCCGAGGTAATCGACCGGAAAGGCAATGCCCTGCGCGTCGATGCGGCTCCATTGGGAAGCTGTGCCCGCGGGGAAGGTCAGGCGCACGTAGCGGAAGGCGCTCTTAGGGCCGAAGGCTTCGCCGTGGGGAGGGACGGTGACGCTGCGGACGCCGAGGTAGGCGTGGCCCATAGCCTCTTCGGCGGACTCGCCGTAGCTGGTCTCGACCGTGACGGGAACGTCGGAGGAGGAGACCAAGCGGAGGCGACCGCTGATCTCTTTGCCGAAGTCGAGCGTGAGCGCGGGGGCCGTTGCGCTGGGAGATACCGTGAACTCGCCTCTGGATAGCAGGCCGTCGGTGTGGGCAAGGCTCTCTGGCTGAACCACGTCGCGGACGCTTGTGACGGAGGCGTCAAAGGTCCGCATAGCGGGACCGATGCCAGCGTAACCGGGCCACTCGTAGAGACCCGCGTCGGCGTTCCACTGGAGGAAGTCGCTACGGCTGCCCAGGGGACCGAGGCTCTGCACGAGGGGCCACCCGGAGTCGTCGAACAACGGTGCGGACCATTCGCCGTGGGCCTCGAGCGAGCTGCGCCATGAGGCATCGGAGATCAGCAGCGGCGGCGCGTCCGCGGCGATGCCCGCGGGGACGATCTTGGCCGCCAGCACCTCGCCGTAGGTGACCTGATTGATGACCGGACCGGCCCCGGTGTGCAGCGAGCTGTGGCCGCGCACCTCTTCGATGGCCAGCACGTTTTCGCCCGGGTGCAGCGCGGCAGCGACCTCCGCGTGCATGACGTGGAAGCCCTTGCCGAGTCCCGCATCGGCGAACTCGAGGACCTTCGTGCCGTTCAAAAAAACTGTGGCGGAGCGGGGACCGGCGATGTAGAGCGTCGCCTGCTGGGGGAGCGTATCTACGCGGAAATGTGTCCGAAAATAATGGGGAGCGGTCTTGTCGTCCTGTCCACGAACCTTGGCCTGATAGGCCGGATCGAGTGCGGCGGCATCGTTTTTGGTCCAGATGAACTGCTCCCGCAGAGTGGTGGCAGGCGGCATGTGGAGCGAGGTGCGGTCGCGGGCGGGATCGAGGGATTGAGCGGCTGCCGAGGCTGCGAACGCGACACAGCACAGCAGCGCCGGGGCGGCTAAACTCCGCCTCTTCCGTTCCCTTCCCCCTTTTCCCAGCACTGACACCACGTCACCCCGGTTCTTTACGATAAGGAGATTGACTTCTATTCCCGCCAGGGCACAGTATATGCACACAACTGAAAGTTAGCGAACTGTTTTGAAAGAGACGGAAACTCATGGGAAATCTGTATACATCGGTCTGGGCGAAGAGCGTCCTGAACCTGGGTGCGGCGGTGGTCGTCTCCGCGGGGCTTGCCTCCTCGGTGCAGGCGAAGATGATGACCTGCGACGCACATGCGTTTGGCGCTAAGGGCGATGGTAAGACCAAGGATACGGCAGCTCTGCAACGGGCGATTGACCAGTGCGCAAAGAAATCGGGCGGGGTGGTTCATCTGGGCAGCGGCACGTATGTCTCGGCTCCGCTCGACCTGAAGAGCCATGTTCATCTGCAACTCGATAAGGACGCCACGCTACTGGGCTCGCCGGACCGGGAGGACTACCCGATCCGCGAGGATGCCAAATGGCGCAAGGTCTCGCTGATCCATGCCGATCATGCGGTGGATATCGGGATTACCGGTGAAGGTACGGTAGATGGCAATGGGCATGTGTGGTGGGAGGCCAAGGCCGAAGACCACAAACGCGGTGCGCCTGAGGCTCCGCGTCCGCTGTTGATCGACATTACCAACTCGAAGCAGATTTTGATTGAGGGCGTCACGATCCAGAACTCGCCGCAGTACAACATCACGACGTTCTGGTGCGACGGGTTGACGGTGCGGAATGTGAAGATCCTGAACCCGGGCCGGACCGCTCCGAACACCGATGGGATCGATCCTGTGTCGACCAGCCATGTGCTGATCGAGCACGACCTGATCGACACGGGTGACGACAACATCGCCATCAAGTCCGGGCTGGTGGAGCGTGGTGATCCCAATGTTCCCAGCACGGATATCGTGGTCCGCGACTGCATTCTGCGCAATGGGCACGGGCTTTCGATTGGAAGTGAAGTTGCCGGTGGCGTGAGGAATGTGACGGTGGAACGCGTCACCTTTGCGGGGACGCGACAGGGGATACGGATCAAATCGGCTCGCGGGCGCGGCAACGATGTGGGCAACTTCGTCTATCGCGATATCACGATGGAAGACGTGGAGACGCCCATCGAGATCACCAACTACTACACCGGGCTGGTGAAGAACGATCCCGGCCAGCCGGTGACCGAGCACACGCCGCGGTTCCATGACATCACGATTGAAAATGTAACCGCAACAGGAGCAAAACGCGCGGGCGTCATCATGGGACTGCCGGAGAGCCCGATCAAAAACGTGGTGCTGAAGAACGTGCATTTGACCGCCGCTACCGGCATGACGATGCAGTACGCGCAGGTGAGTCAGGATGGGTTGGTGATTACTCCTGCGAGTGGCGATGCGCTCACCAAAGGGCCGGGCTTAACGATCAACGGTAAGTAAAGCGCACTTCATAACGAAGGTTCTCCCGTTGGTCGGAATTGAGATGCTTGCTTCCGACCAACGGGAGACCTCAGAAGACCACTTCCCCATGCCGCCCCGAAACCTCACGAAGTGCTTAGCTGCTGATCCCCACCTTGTAACGCTGCCACATGGGGCGGATCAGGTGGTGGTCGACGACTGGCGGTCTGTCGCACTCGACCTCAATGACAGTGACAGGATCGTCCGGTGCCGTTGCAGGCAGGCCGGTAAGGCACAGGTGGATATCATCCTGTGTAAACTGCACGGGCTCGCCGGTTTTGAGCAGGCGCGCCGAGAGCGCCTTGGCCTTGACGCCGCCGACTGAGACTACCGTGCCGGGCTGGTAGTACGTGAGCCACTCGGCTGCGGGGGTTCCGCCCGGCCAGAAGTAGACGTGGATGTAAAGCGTGTTGCCCTTGCGGGTGAAGTTGTCATAGTTGCCGAAGCTGACGGATGCGCCGCCATCGGTGCCGTAGATGGCCTTGCCGTTGACGTCGAGCCACTGGCCCACGCGCTCGAGGACGCGAACAGACTCCTCCGGCACCGAGCCGTCTGGCTTAGGTCCGATGTTCAGCAGGTAGTTGCCGCCCTGCTGCGCGCAGATCGTCAGGTCGTTCACGATGCGCGTGGGCGACTTCCACTCGGTGTCGTTTTTCTGGTAGCCCCAGCCGAGATTCATGGTGTCGCAGGACTCCCACGCGCGCTGTGCGGCCTCGATCTTGTGCTCCGGCGTGGAGAAGTCGCCAGCCAGGCCGTTGCGGTTGTTGACGATGATCTCGGGCTGCAGATCGAAGACCATCTGGTTCATCTTCTCGGCCTCCCACTGCGCGCTGGTCAGCGGCTTGTCGACGTCGTACCAGAGGATGTCGATCTTGCCGTAGTTCGTCAGCAGCTCGCGGATGAGACCGTGGGTGTAGGCGACGAAGCGCTTGCGGGCCTCCTCGTCCGTCTCGCATTTGGCTCCGTCGGGGTGGTGCCAGTCCATCAGCGAGTAGTAGAAGCCGACGCGCAGCCCCTCTGCGCGGGCGGCATCGACGAACTCGCGGACGAGGTCACGACCCGGCCCCTGCTTCATGGCGTTGTAGTCGGTGAGCTTGGTGTCCCAGAGGCAGAAGCCCTCGTGGTGCTTGGTGGTGAGCACCATGTACTTCTGCCCGGCGCGCTTGGCCAGGCGTGCCCACTCGCGAGCGGCTCCGGGCTTGGGCTTGAAGTGCCTGGCCAGAATTTCATATTGCGGAATGGGAACGCCCTCGGACTCGAGCACCCACTCCTGGTGCCCGATGATGCTGTAGAGCCCCCAGTGAATGAACATGCCGAACTTAGCCTCCCGCCACCAGGCCAGGCGACGGGCGCGGGAGGCGCGCTGCTCGGGCGTCTCGTGGGCGGGGTCGGTCTGCTTGCCGGTGGGCGCGGCCCCGGCCTCCTGGGCCATGGCGGCTGCGGGAGCCAGGGCGGCGCTGGCTCCGATTCCGAGCATAAACTTTCGACGTGAAATAGAATCGTGCAACATATGAAAACTCCTGAGTGGTTCGACCACTGGATACTAGCAGAGGAGAGCGTCTCAATTCACCATGATCTTGCCTGAGCTATTCCGCCTTGACAGCGTTCCCTGCACGCTCCGCATAATGGGGCCAACTCAACCGTACGGCCAATCTTCGAGGGTTTAGAAATGTTTCCAGATCGCGCGCTTCCACTGCGCCGAGGCCTTGGGGCTGCGGCAGCCACTCTCTGCCTGATGCTCCTGCCCGCTGTTTCTTCGCGCATGATGGCTCAAGAAGCTGTATCTCTGCCCTCTGCCGCAACCTCGACCCAGGCCGTGGCGCAGGAGTTCTCCTTCGCCTCCGATGGGCCCACCGGGCCGGGCTGGTCGCGGCCGGACGAGATCGCGCGGGCCTACTTTCACGAACAGCTTCCCCTTCTCTTTCAGCGTACGATCCGGCTCGACGGCGATGTGCCCGGTCATGGAAAGCTGCAGTGGATCTTTACCGGGCCGCACGCGGGCTTCACGGTGGAGCTGACCGGCTCGAAGGTGCGACTGGTGCAGCGTTTCTACAACTCCACCGCGTTCTATAGCGGCCAGGGCAGCTCTCCCGACAAGATAGTTCACGACGAGGAGCAGCAGTACACCGGACATGCGCGCACCCTTACGGTTGTCATGGATTCGCATCTCTCCTTGCGGGTTCTGCTCAATGGGCGCGTTCTCCTTACGCAGCCGTGCGTCTTCGATGTCACGCGCCATCAGTTGATGTTCACCGCTCCGCGAACGGAACACCTCGTAGTGGCAGGAGCTCTGTTCGCGGAGTCTACCCAACAGGCTTCGGTGACCGTAACTCCGCAACAACGGCACCAGACCATGATCGGCTTCGGTGGCAGCCCGAGTATTCCGGCCTATGAGCAACTGAGTGATGCAGGCAAGAAGCAGTACTGGGAGCTATTGCAACGCTATAACCTGCTGCTCGATCGTGAGTACCCGATGGGCACGCAGTTGAAGCCCGACCTGTCGAACTTCGATCACCTGAGCGACGCGACACCGCACTACTACGGCGATAACTTCCCCAACGGCGAGGTGTCGAGCTTCGAGTACAGCAAACATGCGCTGGCGCTGGGCGGCGAGGTGATCTACGAGATGTGGGCGCTACCAAAGTGGGCCACTAAGCCCTACTCCGGCCCGCCGGTGCTCGACGCATGGAACAAGTCGATCAAGATCACCGCCAACCCGGAGGAGTATGCGCGCATTGTCGTGGAGTACTGCCGACGGGCCAAGGAGCGGACGGGTTCCGCGCCTGCCATCGTGGGGATACAGAACGAGGTCGAGCAGCCGACCGAGGTCTTCAACCAAATGGCGCTGACGCTGCGGCGCGAGTTGGACAAGGCAGGCTTTCAATCGACGAAGATCCACATGGCCGATGCGAGTTATCTCTACTTCGGCATCGACCGCGCCCATGCACTGAAGCAGCAGAACCCGGCGGGCTGGGCCGCAATCGACTACACCGCCGCGCACGAGTACGACTATCAGGAGTACTTCGCCAACCCCGATCTGTACGACGCGCGCATGTTGGCCATGCACGATGCCAGCGAGGGCAAGCCCTTTATCGCGACCGAGATCTGCCTCAACGATCCGCACTATCAGGAGCCGTCGTATCGTATCTCGTTCAACGTGGCGCAGCTCTACCAGAAGAACCTGACCGAGTTGGATGCTGTATCGCTGATGTACTGCTGGCTGCTGCTCGATGTGGAGCAGCCAAACTTCGGCGCGTCGCGCTCGCTGCTGGTTCCGGACAGGAGCCACGGCAACGTGCCGGTGGCCTCCAGCTATCAACTGCGCGTGCTTGGGGCCTTTAGCCGCCATGTGCTGAAGGGCATGACGCGCGTGGAGGCGAAGAGCTCAAACCCGGACCTGATGACGGCTGCGTTCGAGCAGGGCGATAGGGCCAGCATGATCGTGATGAACCGCTCGACCGAGGCACAGCGATTGGATGTGCAGTGGGTGGGGCACAACTGGGTTCAGATGGAGCGCACCAGCTTCTACGCCGAGAACGAGACCACGACTTCCCTGCCTAAGGAAGTTATTGTCCAGCCCGGCGAGATCGTTACCCTCTCCACCTTTGCGGTCAACTGAAAGGAATCTCTGTGAACGTTGCACTCAAACTATCTCTGGCTGCGGTGATGGTCTCCACGGCTTACGCGCAAACCAAGCCTGCGGGCGAGTTCATCTTCGAAGTCGGCTCTACTTCGTTTCCAGAGAGCCATGCCTCGACCATCGTGGCGCTGAAGAACGGCGAGCTGATGGCGGCGTGGTTTGGCGGCACCAAGGAGCGCAATCCGGATGTGGCCATCTGGGGCTCGCGGCGAGTAAACGGCAAGTGGACTGCGCCGGTGGAGCTTGAGCGGGAGAAGAATGTGCCCTCGTGGAACCCGGTTCTGTTTCACACGCTGGATGGGCGGCTGTGGCTCTACTACAAGGTGGGGCCTTCGCCTGGGGAGTGGTCGGCGGGGCGCAAGTATAGCGATGATGAGGGCAAGACGTGGTCGAGCGATGAGCGTCTGCCTGCGGGGCTGCTGGGACCGATCCGGGCCAAGCCGCTGGTGCTCGAGGATGGAACGATTGTGAGTGGAACATCGTTCGAGGCGCATGAAACATGGGCCGCGTGGATCGAGCGCAGCACCGATGGAGGTAAGACGTGGGCCAAGATCGGGCCGATTGATATCTCGCGGGAGTTAGATAAGGCGGAGCCTCCGGCTGCCGATCCGCCCGCGGGCGCTCCGGGCTGGGAAGCCGATAAAGGGCCGCGCAAGTTCGAGGGGATCATTCAGCCGTCGGTAATCTCGCTTGGAGGCAAGCATCTGCGGCTGTATGCGCGGTCGCGAAGTCTGGCTTCGAAGATCGCGGTGGCGGACTCGATGGATAATGGGCTGACGTGGACGCAGGCGCGGTTTATCGACGTGCCGAATAACAACTCGGGGATTGATGCAGTAACTCTGAAGGATGGGCGGGTGGTGTTGATCTACAACAACACGACCGTGGGACGGACTCCTTTGAATCTCGCCGTGAGCAGGGATGGCGAGCACTTCAAGATGTTTGCCACGCTGGAAGATACGGTTGGCCAGTACTCTTATCCGGCGCTGATCCAGGGGCCGGATGGGAGCCTGGAGATGACGTATACGTGGAAACGAAAGACGATCAAGTACGTGCATCTGCCACTTTCGGCAGTGCCACAACCTTGATGATTACGGGTGCCCTTAGGGGCACCCGTAATAGCGATGAGCCTTTTAGAAGTGCATGATGAGAAGCCCATAGCCGACGCCGGCTACGTCTGCGGTGTGGGCGACCTGGAAGGCCGCGAACTTGCCGTCGGTGGAGACAACGGGATTTGAGGCCTTCCATCCGGCGTAGTCGTTGAAGTGGGTGAGGCGCACGAAGTCTTTTCCGGTGCCGTCCAGCTTGAGCTTGTAGAGGTCGATGTTGTGCGAGCCACGGCGTCCGCCGTCCTGGTCCTCGTGGCGGTCACCTTCGACGAAGGTGTACTTACCGTCGGGGAAGATGCCCTCGCACTCGTTATAGGTCTCCTTGGACTGCGTGAAATCCACCGTCTTGCCCGTGGTCAGGTCGATTCCGTGTACGGTGGCGTACTCGTCGGCGTTGGGCTTCACGTTGCTGTGCTGGTAGCAGGTGAAGGTCATCTTCTTATCGTTGTCGTAGAAGTCCTGCGCCTCGAGATCGCACATCTCGGTGTGGCTCTCGTAGACCACCTTGCGGTTGGTGAGCTTCGGCGTGGGGCCGGAGAGATCGACGTCCGCTACGACCAGCCGCGAGTTGCCCTTACCCAGCTCGGGAAACTGCGCGGGCAGCTCCGAGAAGGAGATCTTCAGACTGTGCTTTGAAAGTGCCGCGCCCTCACTGAGCTTGACGCCAAAGGGCACCGGCTTCGAACCGGGCTTCTGGCTCAGATACCACAGCTCGTTGTCGCGCGTGCGGCTGGTGATAATGTCGGTGAACTTGCGCGCACCGATGAGGATGTAATCCCCGTTCGACAGGTGCATGATGCGGAGAAAGGCCGCGCCCGGAACGTTACAGGTAAGGCAGCGGATGGTGCGCGTCGCCAGATCCAGCACGAAGGCGTCGCCAAAGCTCTTGTCCATAAAGGCAATGCGTTTGTTGTCCGGCGAGATGTCGGCGCGCTCGCCGAAGTGGGTCAGGATCTCGATGTTCTTCGGTAGTGCATCGAGCGGGTTGGATGTTTTCTGCTGCGCGTAGAGCGGCAGGGCGGCGAGTAGACAGATTGCGAGAATTTTCAAGGTTTTAGCCTCCGGAATCTTCACTAGAATGGTCTCCTTTTCATACCAATGTTGGAGACCGGATTCTACGTCGTGAAATAGACAAGCGGCAAGGTTTCCTGCAAAAAAAGATATGGCCGCCGGGGAGGCTCCGGCGGCCAGAAGAAGATCGAATGCAATTTCAAATTAGAAGGTAACGCGTCCGGAGAACTCCATCTGGCGCATATCACCCGCGGTGGAGGCGTAGCCGAAGTTCGACTGGTTGGTCGCCGTGGACGAAGAGAAGGTGGAGTTGATGGAGTTGATGTTGGGGTGGTTGAAGACGTTGAAGGCCTCGGCGCGGATCTGCACTTTTACGCGGTCCGTGACGGGAAAGTCCTTGTTGACGGCGGCGGCGAAGCTGACCTCTTTGGGTCCGCGCAGGACGCCGGGCTCGGAGTTGCCGAAGGTGCCGTAGGCGGGCAGCGCGAAGGAGGTGTAGCTGTAGAGCGGGGCCTGTCCGAGCGCCTTCTTGCCGCTGCCTCCATTGCGGATGAGCGGAGCGATCTGGTTCGGACGATTGGCCAGACCGGCCGTGGTGGAGCTGAGGCCGACCGGAGTAGTGAAGCCGCTCTGCACCGTGATGAGGCCGGAGGTGCCGAAACCGGAGAGGATCTCCCGCGCCAGCAGGTGGCTGGAGTGACGGAAGAACGGCAGCTCGTAGACATAGGCGCTGGTGAAGACGTGGGTGCGGTCGTAGCTGGGACGCCCGTAGTCTCCGGCCGGGTTGCGAGGATTCTGGAAGCCGATGTTGGAGTCGAAGCCATAGGCCAGGTTGCCCTGGGCGCTCTGGTTCTGGTTGCCCAGAGCCTTCGAGTAGGTGTAGGCGGAGTTTAGCTGGAGATCGGCCAGGCGGTAGACGAAGCCGGTCTGAAGGCCGTGGTAGTTGGACTGCCCAATGGAGACGCCGGTAGTGATACCGGAGTAGCCAGGATAGGGACGATCGAAGTTAGTGTTGATAGTTCCAGTGTTGATGCAGGGGTCGAAGAGCCACTTGCTGGACGGCACGACGGTAGGGCCGCTGGCCGCGCAGGCAGCGGAGTTGGCGCTGGTGGTGTTGATGGCGAAGTTACGATCGACCGAGTTCGAGAAGATGTGATCGGCCTTGTCGCCCGCATAGGTGATGTTGAGGATGCCGTGGGGAACGATCTCGTCTTCGACGCTGAAAGACCAGTTTTGCAGCATGGCCGGGCGATAGGTGCTGTCGATCGCGGAGAGAGACTGCAGGCCGGGTGCGCTTGCAGTGCCTCCCGCAGGGCTGCTGAACTGCGCATAGGAGAAGGTAGGCGTGGAGACGTAGGGCGAGTTGCTGAGCAGGTTCGATGTCTGGAACATGCCGACCTGAGCGTAGCCCAGGCCGTATCCACCGTGGATCGACATAGTGCCCTTGCTATTGACGCGATAGGCAAAGCCCACGCGTGGAGCAAAGAGATTCTTCTTGGGCGTGGTGAAGCCGCACGGCGTGCCGTTCTGGCAGGCGGTGACGACGCCGTTGGTGAGGTAGTTGGCAATGCCGCCGGAGGGAGTCAGCGGCTGGTTGGAGGAGTTCACGATGAACTGTCCACTGGTTGGATTGATGGCTGGAGCCTGCGACACGACAAAGGCCCCGGCGTTGAAGTTGGTGATGTCGTTGCCCTCCTTGGTGGTGGGCGAGTAGAAGCTGTAGCGGACGCCGTAGTTGAGCGTGAGGCGAGAGGTGACCTTCCAGTCGTCCTGCGCGTAGAGCTCGAACCAGTGTTGATGGAAGACGCCCGCACGCTGCACATTGGACTGCGAATAAGAAGAAGCCATGCCGAGGAGGAAGTCGGCTGCCGTGTCACCCGTGGTCTGGGCACCGCCGCTGAAGGAGAAGTTGCCCATCGAGAAGGCGGAGGCGTTGGAACGCAGGATGTTCCACATATAAAGACCGCCGACCTGAATGACGTGAGGACCTTTGGCGAGGGTCAGGTCGTCGGAGAAGACGCCGTCTCCGCTCTTTGAGAAGTTGGGCTGGACGCCGACGCCAAGCCAGCTCCAGAAACCGCCGATGGAGACGGCGGGAAGACGGGTATCGCCGTTGTTGAAGGCCTGTTGGATGAGGCTGCCCGGAATGTTGTAGTTGCCGGTGGGAAAGAGCGATACCTTCTGATCGGTGTAAGCGATGCCCGCCGTGTTGATGATGTTGGGAGTGATGTTGTAGTTCCAGCGCACGAGCATATTGAGCGCGGGCGTGTAGACACCGGCTCCGGGATTGGGAGCGGGGTCGTTGTAGTTGCGCGCGGGGCGGATGTTGTTGACCTCCTCGTGCATGTAGCGCAGCGTGATGAGGTGGCTGTCTCCGATGTGATGGTCTATTCGATAGATCGTGTCGTTTTGACTATCCAGTTCGGGGTTGGTGTTGATGTAGTTAGCAAAACTGGTGTTGTTGTTTTGAGAAAGATTCGGCAGCGGCATGAAGGTGTTGCTGGGGTTGATGAAGTAGGCCGAGGCTGCGTCGAAACAGTTCGGGTTTACTTGATTGGTGACTCCAAAGGAGTCCTTGGTGATGCAGTTGGCGGCGGTGAGATGACGTGCGGCTAGCAGATTCTGGCACTGCGGGCCGCAGAAGAGAAAGTGATCGCTGAGCGTGGCCGAGGTGCAGCCCGAAGCGATAGCGTTGGCGGAGTTAGCGCCCGAGAGTGTGCAGACCGGGGCGTCGTGGCTGAGGCTAAGATCGCCGCCGCGGATGGCGGGCGTGAACTCGGAGCGGCTGTTGAGAACCGAAGCGTAGTGGTTGGTCTTGAACTCGGCTCCGGTGAAAAAGAAGGTCTTGTTCTTGCCGGTGTTGTAGACCTTCGGGATATAGATGGGACCGCCGAAGGAGAAGCCGAAGATATTGAGGTGCAGGCTGGAGTTGGTGGCAGGAACACCGCTGATGGCATAGGGGCGGGCAACCGCGAAGCTGTTGTTACGGATGTACTCGTAGCCGGAGCCGTGGAAGTCGTGCGTGCCCTGCTTGGTCTCGATCAGCACCTGGCCCGAGCCCGCGAAGCCGTACTTGGCGCTGTAGGAGTTCTTGAGGATGCGCATCTCATTGATGGCGTCGATGGACGGGGTAATGTTGATGTTGACGAGCGAGGTGGGCGTCATATTGTAGACGCCGTCGATGGTGTAAGTCGTCTCCTCGGAGGAGGCTCCGCCGATGATGAGGTCGGTCTGTCCGAGATAGCCCGCGTTCACCTGCTGGTTGGTGCCGTTTACGCTGCTGACACCGGGAACGAGCGTGGCCAGCTGCTGGAAGTTGCGGCCATTGAGCATGAGGTTCGAGACCTCTTTGGCTGAGATGGTTCCGCCGCTCTCAGCCGACTCGGTCTGTACGGCGAGCGTGTCGGCCTGCACGGTGATCTTGCTGTCGACCGCGCCGACGGAGAGCTTGATGTCCTGACCGCGCCGCTGGCCGGGGTCGAGGTGGATGTCGGTCACCGACGTCTGCTGGAAGCCGGACTTCGAGACCGAGACGGTGTACTCGCCATCGGAGAGATTCTGCACCGCGTAGGAACCGCTGCCGGTCGAAGTAGCGGTCGAGGCCTGGTGCGTGTTCTGGTTGGTAACGGTGACCTGCGCGCCGGGCACAACGGCGCCGGTGGAATCGGTGACAGTTCCGGCGATGGCGCCGGCATTGGTGTTCTGCGCCTGCAGAGAGACGCAGGAGAACAAGAACACAAGGAGAGTGGACAGGAGCAACTTACGCTTCATGGGACGTGCCTCCGAAAGAAAACATCACGTCCGAAAGGCCGTGGCCTTTCGGACTGATCTGATTGCGGGAGCCAACCTAAGGAGCGCAAGGCTCACTGTCAATACGGAATGAAGAGGAATCGCCCAATTTATGAAAGAACTTGTTTTCGCGGATGATTCTCGAGTTTCAGTTCCGCGCAATGGAACACTTGCAGATCAGTGGCTCCGAGGGCACTGCGTCAAGATGCGGAAGACATAAGCGATATCGCCTGCGGGCTGCGTATCGGGAAGCGTAAGGTGAAGGCCGTCAATCTCCTGCGTAAAGGGGATGGGATTAGGCGAGCCAATGAGCTGCACCGAGCAGACCGGAGCGGGCAGATAGGGATTGGCGCGGAAGAGCGTGTGCAGGATGAGCGAGTGCGTCGTCGACCATCCCAACTCGGTGGCGTAGAGGATCTTGCCGTCGTGCGAGGTGGTGTAGCGGATGTCCTGCGGAGTGTAATCCTGAATGTCCTTGTTCTTCTCGGTGGAGTTTTTAGGCGCTTTGGTAGGGCCTTCGCCAAAGACCGTAAACGGCCGCGAGGCATAGATGGCCTCGCCGTTGACGCTCAGCCAGTCGCCCATCTGGAGCAGGATGGCACGGGCCTGCTCGGGGATGGTGCCGTCGGATTTGGGGCCGACGTTGAGCAACAGGTTGCCGTTCTTAGAGACAGTATCGACGAGTTGATGGATGAGCGACTTTGCCGTGCGGTACTCGTCATTCTCCACGTATCCCCACGAATGAACCGAGATGGAGGTGTCCGTCTGCCAAGGCAGAAGGCGCAGTTGATCGAGCTTTCCGCGCTCGATATCGAGCGTTGCGACATTGGCAGGCATGGACTCTCCCTTGTAAGTCAGGATTGGCTGCTGGTTCCGCTTAGCGGCACTATCGTAGTAATAAGCGGCAAACTCCTGAAGAAACGGCTTGTACGCGGGTTGAGCAATCCACCAGTCGAAGTAAATGAAGTCGGGATGGTACTTATCGACCAGCTCGGTGGAGCGGGCGAGCCAGTTGTCGAGCCAGGCCTGGCTGGGCGGGAGCCACTTCTCCAGATGCGATGGATCGGGCTCCTTCTCGTCGTCCACGGTGCCATCGGGACCGGGCATGTTCATCGTCGCGGCGGGACCGTATAGCTCGGCGGTGAGCGGCGTCTGGTCGCGTACGTCGGAGGCGAAGGAGCGGCCACGGCCATACCACCACCAGTGCTCGGCCGTGTGGGAGGAGACACCGAAGTTCAACCCTTTGGCCCGCGTGGCGGCAGCCAGTTCGCCTACGACGTCGCGGTGCGGCCCCATCAGGCTGGCGTTCCAAGGCGTCATGTCGGAGTTGTACATGGCAAAGCCGTCGCAGTGCTCGGCCACGGGCACAATGTAGCGCGCACCTGCGCGAGCGAAGAGATCAACCCAGGCCTTGGCGTCGAACTTCTCCGCCTTGAACTGCGGAATGAAGTCCTTATAGCCGAACTTCGTCAGCGGGCCGTAGGTGGCTACCTGATGCTCGTTGGCCGGATTGCCGGGCACGTAGATGTTGCGGGAGTACCACTCGTTTCCGAATGCCGGAACGGAGTAGACGCCCCAGTGCAGGAAGATGCCGAACTTGTCGTCGCGGAACCAGTCCCCTGCCTTGTACCTGGCGAGAGAGTCCCAGTTGCCGTGGAAGGGCGCGTCGCGGTTCGAATCGGCCACCTCTGCATGGACGCGAGCAACCTGGCGGGCGATGTTAGCCTGGCTCTGCTCAGGGGTAGGAAGAGCAGTCTGGGCGAGCAACGCGAGGGGCGCTGCGCAGGGGACGAGGGCGGCGAGACGGATGATAGATTTCACGGCGACACAATAGCAGAGGGCGGGGTAGTTTGATAGGCAAGTTCGAAGGAGATCGGCAATGGCATGGAGTGGAACAGCGGCGGTGATGGCGTTGGCTCTCGCAGGGATGGCAGGAGCGGGAGCAGCAACCGGACACCCGGGCCGGGTAACGGAGCTGCACTGCGAAGGTCGCGAGACTCCGCTCGCCGTGGAAGAGGCTCATCCCCGCTTTAGCTGGACCTATGGAGAACGCACACCGCTGCCGCACGGGACGCTGGAAGACGAGGCACGCGTCGTTGTATCTCACAGCGCGGCCACGGCCAAGGCAGGCAAAGGAGAGGTCTGGGATAGCGGCTGGGTGAAGACAAACTCCCTCGCGATGATCTACACCGGCCCGGCGTTGGAGCAAGGTTCGGAGTACTGGTGGAGCGTGACGACTCACAACGCAAACGGCGCTCCGATGACCTGGAGCGATCCCGCGCGTTTCCGCATTGCGGAAAGAGAGTGGCAGGGCAAGTGGATTCAGGCTCCCTGGAGCACCATACGCGATGGAGCCGAGTCCGATGGCGGCAAACCCATGCCGATCTTTCGGCGCGAGTTTGCCCTGCGTGAGAAGCCCGTGGAGGCCATCCTGCGCATCGCCGGATTGGGCCAGTGGGAGGCGCAGCTCGATGGCAGCTCCACGATTGCTCCCTCCGGTCTGCATCAGGCGTGGACCAGCTATCGCAAGACCGTGACCTACTCGAGCTACGACCTGACCGCGCAACTCAACGCGGGACACCATGCGCTGGGTGTGATGCTGGGCAACGGCATGTACAACGTGCAGAGAAGCGTGATGCCGAACGGCAAGGCAAGGTACACCAAGTTCGAGGGCAGCTTTGGACCGCCGAAGATGATCGCCGAGCTGCGCCTGCGCTATTCGGATGGACGGACTGAGGTGATCGCGAGCGATACAGCATGGAAGGCAGCGCGGGGGCCCGTGGTCTTCAGCTCCACCTATGGTGGCGAGGACTACGATGCGCGCAAGGTTCAGGCGGGATGGAGCCGTGCGGGCTTCGACGATTCAAGCTGGGCTGAGGTGTCTATCGTTGCGGGGCCGGGCGGCGAGCTGCGCGCCGAGATATCTCCCGAGATGCACGAGGCTCAAAGCTATCCCCCTGCAAAGGCGAAGGACCTCGGCCCCAATACCGTCCTCTATGACTTCGGCCAGAACTTCTCAGGCCGTCCCCGGATCAGGGTGCAAGGACCGGCGGGAGCGGTGCTGAAGCTCACCCCTAGCGAACTTCTCAATCCCGATGGCACGCCGATCCAGCGCAGCTCCGGCGGTCCCGCGTGGTGGACGTACACACTCAAGGGAACGGGCGTCGAAGAGTGGGAACCACAGTTCGATTACTACGGATTCCGCTACATGCAGGCCGAGTGGAGTGGCACAGGAGCGCACATCGTTAATATCTCCGCCAAGCGCCTGACCTCGGACTCGCCCGACACAGGCACCTTCGCAAGCTCAAGCCCGATGCTCAACGCGATTCACAAGCTGATCGTCTCCGCGATGCACAACAACGAGGCCAGCCTCTTCACCGATTGCCCGCATCGCGAGAAACTGGGCTGGCTGGAGGAGACGCACCTGGTCGCGGCGGGATTGAACTTCAATAACAATCTCGAAGCCCTCTTTCAGGCGACTGACAAAAACATGGCCGATGCCCAGCGAACCGACGGCATGGTGCCTGAGATCGCGCCGCAGTACATGGTCTTTGACCCCAAGTGGGATATCTTCAACGACTCGCCCGAGTGGGGTTCGGCCGCGGTGCTGGCTCCGTGGGCGGCTTACCGGTTTTACGGCGACGCCAGAGAGCTTGCCCGCAGCTATCCGACGATGCAGGCATACGTGAAGTATCTCGAGAGCAAGGCGCACGACGGCGTCGTCGACTACGGCCTTGGCGACTGGTACGACATTGGGCCGGGCAATCCCGGTGTCAGTAAGCTAACGACGACTGGCGTGACAGGAACGCTGATGCTCTACGAGGACGCCGTGGTCATGAGAAAGATCGCCTCGCTGCTAGGCCATAACGAAGATGCCGCGGCATATACCGCTCTATCCGAGCGCACCAAGGCCGCATTCAACCGGCGCTTCTGGGATGACAAGGCCGGCTTCTACGACAAGGGCAGCCAAGCTGCGAACGCGATGCCGCTGGCTCTGGGCGTAGTGCCGGAAGAGAGGCGCGCGCAGGTGCTTGCGCATATCGTGGCGGATATCCACGCGCACGATGACCACGTGACTACCGGAGAGGTGAGCTATCCCTACCTGCTGCGCGCCCTGATGGCCGCCGGACGCGGCGACCTGCTACTCACAATGACACTGCGCAAGGACGCTCCAAGTTATGGCTCGCAACTGGCTGCGGGCGCGACCGCGTTGACCGAGGCGTGGGATGCGAACCCACACGCCAGCCAGGATCACTTCATGCTCGGTGCGGTGGAGGAGTGGTTCTATCGCGGCCTGGGCGGCATCGACATCGACATGTCACGGCCCGATCCAGCCGAGCGAATTACGATTCGGCCCGATATGGTCGCAGGTTTAAATTGGATCAACTCCAGTTACAAATCGACGGTTGGCAAAATCGCGAGCAGTTGGAAGCGTGAAGGCGGCATCACCCGCATGGAAGTAACCATTCCTACGGGAGTTGAAGCGACGGTCGTGGTCCCGGCACGCAAGGGCGAGTTCGTTACGGCAAGTCGCACCGCGAAGCTGCTGCGCAAGGATGGTGAGGCAAGGGTGTACCGCCTAGGCTCCGGTACATCCACCTTCTCCATACGCGGTGCTAAAGCTTAGCTACCAGGGCTTCGAGCGAGCTACCGCGATACCTCGAACCTCGTTGGGATACTTGCCCGAGACAGCACAGTAGAAGTGATAGAGCGCGCCCTCGTGGTAGATCGCCGAGGGCTTATGCGCGAAGGTCTCATCCACTGTGCCGGGCCTACCGATGTCGATCAAGACCTCGGGAACCTTCGTAAAGTGCAGTGGGTCGTTGCCGAGCGCGAGCATCTCGCAGGCCCGGCCCGGGCGCTCATAACCGAAGCCGAAGTAGAACATCGCATACTGCTTGCCATACTTCATCACGTATGGGTTCGAGGCGAAGCGGCTATCACGCGCATCGGGCGTTGCTGGCATCTGGTCATGCAGCGGGTTTGCCGCAGGATAAGTCGCCGAGCCACGCGGCCCGTTCTTCAGGATCGGGCTGAGCGGAGAGCGTGTCCATGTCTTCAGGTCACGGCTAGTCGCGACGCCGCTCTGCTCGTGCCATCCGCCGCCTTCGAGTTTTGGCAACGTGTCGGTCTTGGCGTTGTAGTAGAGATAGTACATCCCGTTGTCGAGCAAGAGGTCCGGGCGATAGAGACCGCCGTGCTCCCACGGTGCTCCGTCCTGCGGCAACAGGATCGCGTCGGTCAGTGTCCAATGCAACAGATCGGACGAACGCGCAAGGCCTATGACGGCGGCTCCCGACTCATAACCGGCAGAAGGGTAGGCGTTCCACGCGGCGATGTAATGGCCATCAACCTTCAGGGCCTCGCCCGTACCGTGCAGGTTCTTATCGCGCAGGATGGAGCTGATCGCAAGGTTGTACTTCGTATACTGCGAGTTCGCATCGCGCGGCCCGACCAGCGCTGTCGGCGTCCAGTGAACGAGGTCCCCTGAGCTGGCAAGTCCGGTCTGATAGCCGGTACCGTCGAAGCCTATGTAGAGCATGTGGAACCTTCCGTTGGCGCGAAAGACGATGGGGTCATCGACGGCCAGGCCATCGAAATCCATCTTGTTACCAGTGGCCTTGTAGATCAGCTCGGGGTACTTGTACGGCGTGCGATAAGGCGCAACGGGATCGTCGGCAGCCTGAAGCAGTGGCGGCGCGGAGGCAAGAGCAGCAGCCTGGAGGCTGGCACGAAGAAAGCAACGACGGTTCATCATCGGGATACCTCAAGAACGGCGACGCCCTGCATGGGCAGCTCGACCGTGGTTGTGTTCGCGCCGGGCCGCGTGCTGACGGCGGGAAGAAGACTACGATAGCGCCCCGTCAAGACAGCCTGCTGAGCGGCGTTCGAGTGATTGATGAGGATGGCAATGGTGCGCTCCGCGTTGCTGCGGATGCAGAGTTCCACATCCTTAGGCAGGCTGGCCGAGGATGCGGCGACGTGGGCGTCATGCACAGCCGTGCTCATCAGGCTGCGCATGCTCGCCTCATCAGGCAGAGCGCCGAGATAGGATATGCTTCCCCTCCCCACCGCTCGCGTAATCATGGCCGGCCGGCCGTCGAGCCAGCCATTGGCCACACCATAACGCAGGTCAACCGTCGTATCGGCCGCCGTAGTGGAGAGCTGCTCAGCCCAGATGTCAGTCGTTGCATCTTTGCCGATCCGCACCGGCTCTGTGAGTGCGTAGTACTGCTCCACGCGGCCTCCCAGCGCCGCAGCCAGCGGCCCCGGCTGGCGCTGCGGATGAAGTGAGTTGTACTCGTCCTTCATCCCCGAACGCGGCCCCAGCAGCAGGTGACCACCCGCCTGCACCCACGCCATCAGATGATCGGCCAGCGTCTGCGGGATGACGTTGAGCGAGGGCGCGACCAGCAATTTGTAACCATCGAGGTTCGTTATAGGCCGGATGACGTCGACGCTGCGGACAAGCTCTTGCAGCTGCGCGTAGAAGCGTACCAGCACCTGCTGCTGGTCATACTCTCGCGTGTGGAGCTGGAAGTCGATGGCCCAGCGCGAATCGTAATCATGCAGAACCGCCACCTCCGCATGAGGCGATGTGCCCGCGAGCGCACTGCGCGTAAGGTCGAGGTCGCGGCCTAGCTGCTCGATCTCGTCATAGATCGGCAATGGCTTGCCATCGGGCCCAGCGATGGCTCCGTGATACTGTTCCTGCCCATTGAGCGCGTCGCGCCACTGCCAATAAAGGACAGCATCAGCACCGTGGCCGATAGTCTGCCACGCCAGAGCGCGGGTCTCGCCAGGCGCAAGCGCATTGTTGATCGGAGCCCAGTTCACCGAGCCGGGCTGCGTCTCCATCACCCAGAAGTTCTGCCGCTTCCAGCCGCGCACGAAGTCGTTAAGCATGGCATTGCGCGCAGGCTGCAGATGCCCCTGCCCGACGTAGTCGTCCCAACTCGCCAGGTCGAGGTCCTCGGTCATCTCGTAGTGATCCCAGTTATCCGACCAAGCGAGGCCGCCGATGTTCGTCGTGATGAACTGCGACGGCAGGATGGCCGCACGCAGTACGTCTACCTGCTCCTTCTGGAAGCTGCGCCACGTCGCAGTAACGAAGTGCTTATGCTCCAGCAACAAGCCGGGGTTTCCATTCGTGTTCACCATTGGGATCTGGTCCCATGCGGTATAAGTCTGCGACCAGTAAGCCGTCGTCCACTGCCGGTTCAGGTTGTCGAGCGTTTTATACTTCGCTTGAAGAAAGTGCTGAAACTGTGCGCGGGTCGCAGTGTCGAAGGACTCGTCCGTGTACTCGTTGCCGATCTGCCAGCCGATGATGTTGGGATTGTGGCCGAAGCGCTGAGCCATCTGCCTCACGATCAGCGCGCAGAGCTGCCGATAGCGGAGGCTGGCATAGTTAAACTGACGCCGCCCGCCGTGCTCACGGTAGTGACCGTCGGCGTTCATGCCCAAGGTGTCAGGATACTTCGTGGTCAGCCACGCGGGCGGTGCGTCGGTCGGCGTGCCAAGGACGACAGCGAGATGATGCTTACCCGCCAGAGTAATCGCCCGATCGAGCCAGTCCAGATCGTAGCGCCCCTCGGATGGCTCCAGCGTCGACCACGCAAACTCGCCGATGCGCACGACGTTCATGTGCGCCTGTTCCATCAGCGCGAGATCAGCATCCCAGCGCGACTCCGGCCACTGCTCCGGATACCATGCCGATCCAAGCAGAGGAGCGTTTGGCGTCATGTGGGGCTTTGCCTCCTGAGCATGACTCCAGGTACCCGAGATAAGAGCTACAGCAAGTACAACTCCGGCTCGGATCACGGCCGCCTCGCAAGCTGGTACACGGCCACGCCATGAGGAGGCAGTTCAATCGACTGACCGGACTTGCCGGAGAGCAGCTCCGTCCCGTCGCGATGCGTCTCGACATGTTGGGCTGCCGAACCATGATTGATGAAGATCCACACAGCTCCCTGAGCACTAGAACGATCCATCAGCTCCACATCAGCCGGTAGCCCCGGCAGGATGGGATGAACCTCCGCCTCGCTCAGCGACGAAGTGACCGCAGCCTTCATCAGTCCCGCGTCAAGCGTCGCGCCAATGTAAGTGATGCTGCCCTTGCCAAAGCCATGCTCGATGGCCGCAGGTTTGCCCGCGAGCCAGCCCGCGCTGTCGGCGTAGGTCATCAGCACCTTGGCATCAGGAGCCGTCGGGCTCAGCTCCTCGGCCCAGATAGCGGCTGAGCCGGAGCCGAGCGGCCCGGTAATCTCCACTGGCTTGTCGAGGGCATAGTACTGCGCCACATGCCCGCCCAGCGCGGCGGCCAGGGGGCCGGGCTGGCGCTCGGGCTGAAGCGCGTTGTCCCCGTTCTTCATTCCGGAACGCGGACCCAGCACCAGGTGTCCGCCCCGCTGAACATAGGCCAGCAAATTCTTAGCAGTCGCGTCCGAGATGACGTTCAACGAAGGCGCGAAGACCACCTTATAGCCGGTCAGATCGGCATCCGGCGAGAGGATGTCGATGTTCTGTGCCAGAGGCTGAAGAGCCCGATAGAGGTCCGTGAACTGCTCCTCGTAATCGAACTTCTGGCTATGCTTCTGGAAGTCAATAGCCCAGTGGCTATCGTACGATTGCAGCACCGCTACTGAGGCATGTAGAGACGTTCCTGCCAGAGCCTTGCTGGCCTGCTCGAACTCCGCACCCGTCTTCTGAAGCTCGGCGTAGATTGGCACCGGGGTTCCATCCGCTCCAAGCAGCGTACCGTGATACTCCTCCTGCCCGTTGAGCGCCGAGCGCCACTGCCAGTAGAGCACCGCGTCGGCACCGTGGCCCACGGCCTGCCACGCCATCTCGCGCGTCACGCCCGGTGGCAGGATCGTGTTGATCGCCCCCCAGTTCACAAAGCCCGGCTGCGTCTCCATCACCCAGAAGTTCTTCTGCTTGAAGCCGCGCACGAGATCGTGTTGAACCGCGTTCACAACGGGATCGAGATGGCCGTCGGGGTAGTAGTCGTCCCACGCGGCTATGTCGAGCGAGCGATGCAGCACGTAGTGATCGAAGCCTTGGAACCAGTGCATCGTATTGGTTGTGATGAACTGGCCTGGGGCGATGTTGGGACGAATCACGTTGATCTGGTTCGCCATGTAGTCAACCCAGGTATCGGTAGCGAAACGCTTCCAGTCCAGCAGCAGCGCGGGGTTTTCTCCCTTGGCATGGACGGGGATCTCGTCGAAGTTATCGTAGGTCTGCGACCAGTAGGCGGTAGCCCAGCGCCGGTTCAGCTCCGCGATGGTGCCGTAGCGATGCTGAAGCCATAGGTGGAACTGCTGCTTCGCGGAAGGATCGAACGAGGGCGCCGCTAGCTCGTTGTCGAGCTGCCAGCCGATCACATTTGGGTTGTGGCCGAAGTGCTTCGCCATCTCGAGCGCAATGCGAGCACTCAGCTCACGGTAACGCGGGCTTGTAAAGGAGAAGTGTTGGCGGTTGCCATGCTCCGCGCGCTTACCGTCCTCGTCCACCCGCAGCGTCTCCGGATACTTCGTGGTCAACCACGCAGGCGGCGCGGCGGTCGGCGTGCCCAACACGACAGCGATGTGATGCTTCGCGGCCAGGGTGATGGCATGATCGAGCCAGGTGAAATCGAAGTGCCCTTCGGACGGCTCCATCGTAGACCAGGCAAACTCGGCGACGCGCACGACGTTCATGTGCGCCGCTTCCATCAGTTGCAAATCGGCCTCCCAACGCTCCTCGGGCCACTGCTCGGGATACCATGCAGTACCGAACCGCAGGGGCTGAGGAGAGGTCATCGGAGCCTGCGCAGCCAGAGGCGCGGCACATAGAAGGAGCGCGAAGAATAGTTTGCGATACAAGCGGAACCTCTCGGAGATAACTCAATAACTCTTAGACCTGCGCTGCAACTTCTGCAATAAACGTGAGCCAGCATAAAACGTTCTCGCCTGATTTATCCATGCAGGAATCGCATTGTGTCTCAAACCCGTCCATGATGGACAATGGAAGCCAGGGCAGGCCGCGATATTCCACGACGCCGCAAGAGCCGAAGCGTTCCGCTATGCGGTTCATTGAGATGGCCTTACGCGCTGGTTCCCCGCGGTTACGCCACTCGAGAGCAAACTCATCTTTACTAAGAGGCAAGCTCCGCGTAGAAGGAGAGTCGTCCCATGCCGCGGCCACGAGAGTGGCGGAGCATGACGTTCCTGATGGTGTTTCTAACGGTGTTTCTGGAGGATGACCCGACGTGGCGCAGACCCTTGCATTGATTCACACAAGCCCCACCCTGACCCCGCTGTTCGGTGCTCTCTGTGCCGAACAGATGCCTGAGACTACGATCTTTCACATGGTGGACGAGAGCCTCATCAAGGACACGATCCGCAACGGATACCTGCGCCGCGTGACCATGCGGCGGCTGCTCGCCATGATCGAGTCGGCCGAGATGTCCGGTGCTGACGCCGTGATGGTCACCTGCTCCTCCATCGGCGCGGGCGTCGAGCTAGGCAAGCAGCTCTTCGACTTCCCCGTCGTCCGCGTGGATGACGCGATGGCCGAGCAGGCCGTGCGGATGGGCCGCCGCATCGGCGTGATGGCCACGCTGCGCACGACGCTCGAACCCACCATCGCGCTGCTCCAGGCCAAGGCTGCCGAGGCAGGCAGGGAGATCGAGATCGTCTCCTCGCTCTGCGACGGAGCCTTCGACGCCGTGCTCGCCGGAGACACCGCGACCCACGACCGCATCTTGAGCCAGGCTTTGCAGAACGACATGAAGGGTGTCGACGTGGTCGTGCTGGCTCAGGCCTCCATGGCGCGCGTGGTGAAGGCGATGCCCGAGGGCCTGCTGGCCATGCCCGTGCTCAGCAGCCCTGAGCTGGCAGTACGGCGCGCGGCGGAGATCATGGCCTCCCGCAACGGATCGGCGGCACGTTGAAGAAGCGGCATGGCGTTCTGGGATTGCTGTGCGTGGTCTCGGTCATCACCTTTCTGGACCGGCTCGCCATTCCTGTTGCCGAGCCCGGCATCCGCGGCGAGCTGCACCTGACACCCGAGCAGTGGGGCTGGGTGCTCAGCTCCTATGTGCTGGCCAACGCGCTCTTCGAGATACCCTCCGGGGCCTTCGGCGACCGCAACGGCCAACGCCTCGAGCTGACGCGCATCACGGTCTGGTGGTCCGGCTTCACCGCGCTCACCGGCTGGTGCCGCAGCTTCTTCCAGATCACCGCCGCACGCTTCCTCTTCGGCGTCGGAGCAGCCGGAGCCTATCCCAATGCGGCGGGAGTGCTCTCGCGCTGGTTCCCCAAGAACGAGCACGCCCGCGCCCAGGGATTCATCTGGGGCGCAAGCCGTCTGGGCGGAGCACTGGCTCCCCTGCTGCTGGTGCCGCTCGCCCGCCACGTCGGCTGGCGCGGAGTCTTCTGGGTCCTCGGCTGCGTGGGCCTCGCATGGTCGGCGGCTTGGTGGCTGTGGTTCCGCAATGACCCGTCTGAGATGCCCGGAATTACCTCCGGTGAGTTAGAAGAGATCCGCGCCGGACAGATCGCGCACGGAGCCACGCATCATGCCATCCCATGGCGACGTCTCTTCGCCCTGCCCCAACTCTGGCTGCTCGTCCTCGCCTACTTCTGCTACGCGTGGGGAAGCTGGTTCTACTACGGCTGGTTCACCACCTGGCTGGTACGCGGCGCGGGCCTCTCCGTCGCGCAGATGGGCATCTTCGCATCGTTCCCCTTCGTCATGGGGCTGGCCGGAAACCTCGTCGGCGGAGTCGTCAGCGAGCGTCTGGTCGAGCACCATGGCGCACGGCGAACCTACCGCTGGGTCACAAGCCTCTGCCTCATCGCCACCAGCGCCCTGCTGCTCAGCATGAGCCTCGTGCATGGCCACGCGGCCATCGTCGTCCTGTCCACGCTCGGCTTCGGCGTCATGGACCTGATGCTGCCCTCTGCCTGGGCCATGTGCATGAGCCTGGGCGGACGCTACGGCGGCACAGCCACGGGCGTCATGAATACGGCGGGCAACCTCGGCGGCTGGGTGTGCACCGTCGTCTTCGGCTACATCATCAAGGCCACCGGCGACTACAACCTCCCGCTGCGCGGAGTCGCCGCCATGGTGCTGATCGCCGCGTTGATCTTCTCCCAAATAGACTGCACACGCGGCATGGGCGAAGAGGCCTGAGGGCGCAGCTAGCCGTTTTCAACGCGCGCCTTGATATCCAGATACGCTGCCTCGATAAGCCTGCCGAGCGCCGCGGCATCTGTAGCGGTTCCCGGTCGCAGCTTCACATGGCGCATAAACTTGCCAGCACCTTGCAACAAGCGGGCCTGGTCCGGTAGTGCCGCGCCGTGAAAGAACCCCACATTCACGTGCGAGGTGAATACATTGACGTAGCCGAAGGGAGCATCGCCCAGACAGGCGACCGGACAACCGTCGTGCAAGACCTCCCGGACCTCATCCCCGCAGCTTCGCATCACCTCAAACCACTGCTGCGCGATGGCTCCCAACTCTCCTTCATGCTCCTTCATCCACGCACCAATGGCGGGATCGCGTTCGACAGCACCGTTGAATCGCAGCAAATCCGTTCTCATCGCAGCTCCATTTCTGCATTCGGCCCCATGTTACGTGGCTTCCTGCTCGAGGACCGGCAAGATACAGATTGTCGCTCAATCCAGCCTCGGGCTATCATGCAAGAACCGCTGAATCAGCCGCCACACGGAGTTCCCATGCCATCGTCTGAGCCCATCGTCCTCGAACAGATCCTTACGCCCGTCATTGGGCCCGAGCGCACCGGCCGCCTGCTTCGCATCCTCACCCTCGACCCGGCTCTGCTCGCACCCGGCAACCGAGTCAGCCGCGCAGTCCTGGCCCAGGCGCTCAACGTGCTGCTCTTCGAAGACCTCATCGCCCGCGTTCCCGCCGCCGCCCTTTACGTGGAACGTTGCCTCGAGCATGGCGGCACCATCCTGCACGACCACGGCGCGGTCCGCACGGTCGATCTCGCGGGCATGGGCGCTCTTCCCGGTGGACAAGAGGCCATCATGCGCATCCTGCGTCCGCTCGGCTACCAACTGCGTGGCACCTACCCGCTCGAGCGCCTGCGCATGACCGGCCGCTCCTACGCCCAGGCCGAGCACCCCGAGACCATCGCCCAGTTCTTCATCAGCGAGCTACACGTCGACCGCTTCCCCGCCGAGTTTGGCGAGGCCGTAACGCGCGTCACCTCTTCCTCGAAAGACCCTCTCGCACCCGAAGCCGTGGCCCTGCTCACGAAACTTGAGGTGGAAGGCTCACTCTCCATCGCCGACGCCGTGGCCCTGCTACCTGCGCTGGTCCTCTGCTTCGACCGCCAGCACGATGTGCCCACGCTTGCCGACTACGAGGCCCTGCTGCCGCACTCCGCCGAAATGGCCTGGATATCCACCGAGGGCAACGCCTTCAACCACGCAACGGATCGCGTGCAGGATGTCGAGAAGCTGACGATTGAGCAGAAGGCCCTCGGCCAGCCCATGAAGGACAAGGTCGAGGTCTCGGGCTCGGGCCGCGTCCGTCAGACCGCCTTCCACGCCGCCCGCGTCATGCGCAGCTTCCGCGATGCCTCGGGCTCCCTCGTCGAGCGCGAGGTGCCCGGCTCCTTCCTCGAGTTCATCGCCCGCGACTTCATCCCTGGCGAGGCCACGCAGACCGCGCCGATACTTGATCTCAGCTTCGACCCATCGAACGCCCAGGCCATCTTCAAGATGACCGCAACCAGCTAAACGCAACCGGATCGGATACAAATGGCGGCTTCTCCTTTCGTCCTGCTCCCCAGCTCCCACGCCCGGGCGCACCTCCGCTTCCCTCAGTCCGACGCGCTTGAAGAGGCGCTCCGCGAAGCCATCTGCGGCGAGGTGCGCTTCGATCCGGCGTCGAAGGCGCTCTACGCCACCGACGCCTCCAACTACCGGCATATCCCCATCGGCCTCGTCATCCCGCGCGATGAGGCCGACGTGATCGCCGCCGTGGACGTCTGCCGCCGCTTCGACGCGCCCATCCTCTCTCGTGGCGCGGGCACCGGCCTCGCCGGACAGAGCTGCAACTTCGCCGTCATCTTAGACTTCTCGAAGTACATGAACGGCATGGACCCCATCGACACAGAGGCCCGCACGGTCCACGTTCAGCCCGGCATCGTGCTGGACCGTCTGCGCGACGCCGCCGAAAAGTTCAACCTAACCTTCGCGCCCGACCCCGCCACGCACAGCCGCTGCACCCTCGGCGGCATGATCGGCAACAACTCCTGCGGGGTCCACGCTCTGATGGGCGGCAAGACGGTCGACAACATCGTCTCGCTCGACCTGCTGCTCTACGATGGAACCCGCCTCACCGTCGGCCCCACGACAGAGGAAGAACTCGAAGCTCACATCGCCGCCGGTGGACGCATCGGCGCTATCTACGCGGGTTTGAAAGACCTGCGCGACCGCCACTCCAATCAGGTCCGCGAGCGCTTCCCTGATATCCCCCGCCGCGTCTCCGGCTTCAATCTCGACGAGCTGCTGCCCGAGAACGGATTCAACATCGCCCGCGCCCTCGTCGGCAGCGAAGGCACCTGCGCCGTCATCCTCGGGGCCACGTTGCGACTCGTGCAGTCTCCACCCTATCGCACCCTCTTGGGTATTGGCTTTTCAGACATCTACGTCGCCGCCGATCAAGTCCCGCACCTGCTCTCGCACCCGCTCATCGGCCTCGAAGGCATCGACGGCTACCTGCTCGACGCCCTGCGCCGCAAGCAGAAGTCCCTCGACGACCTTACCCTGCTGCCCGAGGGCCGCGGCTTTCTGCTGGCCGAGTTCGGCGGCGACACCCAGGCCGAGTCCGACGCCAAAGCCGCAGCCCTGGCCGCATCACTGGCCACGCTCCCCGTCGCGCCCGACTCCCGCATCTACACGCCCGCCGAGGCCAGCCGCGTCTGGCACATCCGCGAGTCCGGCCTGGGCGCGACCGCCTTCATCCCCGGCGTCGGCACCGGCTGGGAGGGCTGGGAGGACGCCGCCGTCGATCCCACCCAGCTCGGCTCCTACCTCCGCGCCCTCAGCGCGCTCATGCAGGAGTACGGCTACTTCAGCCCCATGTATGGCCACTTCGGCCAGGGCTGCGTGCACATGCGCTTCAACTTCGACCTCGAGACCGAGGCCGGAATCCTCGCCTTCCGCGAGTTCATCGACCGCGCCGCCGATATCTGCCTCGCGCACGGCGGCTCGCTCTCGGGCGAACACGGAGACGGACAGGCTCGTGGAACCCTGCTGCCCAAGATGTTCGGCCCCGAGTTGATGGAGGCCTTCCGTGTCTTCAAGCGCCTGTGGGACCCCACCAACCGCATGAACCCCGGCAAGCTCATCGACGCGCACGAGGCCCACGAAGACCTCCGCCTGGGTGCCGACTACGCTCCCTGGAAGCCCGAGACCCACTTCGCCTTCGCCGAGGACAAAGGCTCCATGGCCTCAGCCGCGCTACGCTGCGTGGGCGTGGGAGCCTGCCGCAAGACCGACGCCGGAACCATGTGCCCCAGCTTCATGGCCACCGGCGAGGAGCTTCACTCCACCCGGGGCCGCGCCCACCTGCTCTGGGAGCTGATGCAGGGCGACGGCACCCCCACGGGCAGCGAGGCACTCGCCGACCGCTGGCAGAACGAGCAGGTCCGCGAGTCGCTCGACCTCTGCCTCTCCTGCAAGGCCTGCAAGAGCGAGTGTCCGGTCTCGGTCGACATGGCCACTTACAAGGCCGAGTTCCTCTCGCACCACTACGAGCACAAGCCGCGCCCCATCGCGCACCACGCCTTCGGTCGTATCGACCGGCTGGCCCGCATCGCGTCGTACTTCCCCGGCCTGGTCAACGCTATCAACAACGCGCCCGGCATCAAGTCGATCATCAAGTCCACGCTGCACATCCATCCCAACCGCATCTTTCCGCGCTTCGCCAAGGCCTACACGCGTACCCGCAAGCCACAGCGGCACCTCGAAACACTGCCCAAGGTGATGCTCTGGGCCGACACCTTCAACAACTACTTCCACCCCGCCACCATGCAGGCCGCCGACCACGTCCTTCGCGACGCGGGCTTCGAGATCGAGCTACCGAAGCGTCACCTCTGCTGTGGACGCCCGCTCTATGACTTCGGCCTTCTCGACACCGCCAAGCAGTACCTGCTCGATATCCTCGACGCATTGGCTCCGCAACTCGCCGTTGGAACGCCCGTCGTGGTCCTCGAGCCGAGCTGCGCCTCGGTCTTCCGCGATGAGCTGACCAACCTGCTCCCCAACGATCCTCGCGCGAAGAAGCTCCGCGACCAGACCTTCCTGCTCAGCGAGTTCCTGGTCCGCTTCGCCCCGAATTACCAGCCGCCGGTTATCTCTGCCCACAAGGAGATCATCGTCCACGGCCACTGCCATCATCGCTCCGTCGCAGGCATGAACGACGAGATGAAGCTGCTGCGCATGACCGGCGCAAAGGTGCGCTTGCTCGACTCCGGCTGCTGCGGCATGGCCGGTCCCTTCGGCTTCGAGGACGACAAGTACGAGGTCTCGCAGACGCTCGGCAACCGCGTGCTGCTGCCTGCCGTGCGCGATGCCGCAGCCGACACCATCATCCTCACCGACGGCTTCAGTTGCTCCGAGCAGATCACGCAGAACACCTCCGCCCGCCCGATGCACCTGGCGGAAGTGCTGCGGGGCACGTCCGCCTAAGGGACAAACTTCAGGCTGTAGGCAGAGGCCGGATCAATCGGCCTCTCCAGCACTTTAAGGTCAACCAGCTGCTGGTACGTGGCGTTCCAACGCGCGGCGGTAAAGTGCCCCAGATGCGAATCGGGTGTACCAGCTCCGTCAATAAAGTGGCCGGATTTCAGCGTCTCCACGCTGTACTGCATCTGCTCGGGGCTCATCGCGGGGTTCAGCTTCGATAGCTCCGCGTTCACCTGCGCCGGATCGGCGAGATAGCTCTGCCAACCTTGCATAGAGGCCTTTACGAACTTCGCCACGACATCGGGATGCTCATCCAGAAACTGCTTTGAGGCAAAGATAACGCGGTAGGGCTGGTAGCCGGTCGAGCTGATAAGCAACGTCCGCACCTTGGCCCCGGCCTTGCGCGCAAAGTACGGCTCCGAGGTTACGAAGCACTGCTGCGCGTAGTTGGGGTCTTGCAGAAAGTTAGCGACGCTATAGGTCGCGGGGATCTCGCGCACGCTGTGCAGGCCGTAACGCTTGAGCAGGTACTGGAACCAGATGGAGCCGGGCTTGACCGCGAGCGTATGGCCCTCAAGGTCGGCGAAGCCGTGGACCGGCGACTCCTCGTGCACCATGACGCACTGCGGGTCCTGCTGCATGGTCGCTCCCACGGCCACCAGCGGCAAGCCATGCGAGTGGAAGACCAGCACCTGGTCGGACGACCCCATGGCAAACTGTGCCGCGCCGCTCGCCACCTGCTGCTGCGCCACCACCATCGGGCCGCCCGGCGCGATGGTGACGTCAAGCCCCGCCGCCTTATACAGCCCCTGCATCTTCGCCTCGTAGAAGCCGCCCATCTCCGGCTGCGGATACCAATCCGTCTGCAACGTGATGGGGATAAGCCCATCGGATGATGGCTTCGCCTTACATCCATTCAAGGAGATGACGGCAAGTGCGCAAAACGAGACCAGAAACAATAGCTTACGAAGCTGCATAGCAAAATCTCCAGACGAAGTGGAATAGCAGCAGGGTAGCATCCGGCGTGGCCGGTCAGGGCTTCTGTGCAAGCGACGCCACGTAAGCCAGCAGCGCGCCATCTCGCCCCGGAGCCGCAGCCACCTGAACACCCGTTCCAAAGAGCGTTCCGGGCAGTGACACCACAGGCACACCGGCCAGGCTGAAGGGCGTCGTGTAGCGTAGGATGCGTGCGCGTGCATCGCTCTGATCCTCAGCTGCGACCAGTCGACTGACCGGAGCCACCGGAAGCACCAGCAGATCGAAGCGAGCCCAAAGCTCATCCATCGCGGCTCGAAACTCCACAAGCTGCTGCCGCAACGGATCAAGGTCAGCCTCTGTAAGCGACGCGCCCCAGTGCAGCCGCTGCGTGATGGCTGGCTCGAACTCATCGTAGTGGCCGCGATGATACGTAGACGCCTCATGCGCCTGAATCCCTGCGAATATCTCGCGGGATCGCTCCCAACCTGCGGGGAGAATCTCGGTAAGCTCAGCGCCGGATTTCAGCAGCAGCTCACGCCACGTCTCGTAGGCCGAGAGCACATCAGCATCGCAGTCATCGAGAAAGGAGTGGCCGACGTAGCCGATATGAGGCGCAATAGGCGGTTGCTGTGGCGTGATGCCAAAGAGCGCGTGAGCAATAGGCGCGGCATCGCGGGCATCGCGCAGCAGAAAGCCCACCGTATCGAAGGAGGCCGCGAGATGAGCCGCGCCATCCCAAGCCTCGGGCCACCCTCCTGCCACCGAAGCCAACCCGTGCGAGGCACGGTAGCCCACCAACCCACACAGCGCCGCAGGCACGCGCACCGAGCCGCCGGTATCCGTCCCAATGGCAGCGAGCGCCGAACCCTCCTGCACGCTCGCCGCAGCGCCACTCGACGAGCCGCCCGTCAGCAGGCTTGCATCACGCGGCTGCAAGCAATCGCCGTAGTCGGGGTTCTGTCCAGTGATGCCATAGGCCAGCGGATGCAGATGTGTCTTGCCCGGAATCAGCGCTCCCGAATCTTTCAGCCGCTTCGCCATACCTGAGTCATCCGTAGCGGGAAGATTATGCTGCGCGTAAAACTTCGATCCACACGTCGTCGTGGTCCCGGCAAGATCGAAGCAATCCTTCAACGAGATCGGCACACCGTATAAAGCCGGACGCGAACCCGCATCGGGGAAACTCGCTTCGAGCCTCCGAGCCTGCTCGAACAACTCATCATCATTCCGGTAAAGATAGGTATTGTGCGAAGCACTACCGTCGGCCTTGCGCGCAAACTCAGCAGCAACCTCCACGGCAGTAGAAGCGCCGGAGGACAACGAGCGACACAATTCCGTAAATGGCGAGTCAGCAATCATCACGTTCAGGGATTCGCTTCATGTTCAGGAGTAGTTACATATAACAAGATAATCGCTAGTACGGTAAACATACGGAACGCCGCATCCTGACCATTCCAGACCCTCGACTGCCACATCAGGAACCACTCGCCGCCTACGCTCAGAAACGCCAGAAACCAGAGCAGGCAGCCCAGCGTCAAGCCGACAACCGCAACAGCCTTAGCCCGCTGAAACACAGACGAAGGAGCTTTGAGCAAGCTGAGCAGACGAATCGCTCCCCACCAGCAGAGAACGCCGGTCACGATCTCCCACGCGATCACCGATAAGTAAAAAGCCGTATGAATCCAGGGCTGGCGCAGCGCACGCCACATCCCGTGGTTGCCGGGAAAGGTCGAGTCCATCATCAACACATGCCGCATGAACTGGTAGTTCGAGTCGTAGTCCGCCGTATTGTTCAGCGCGACCAGCGAGAAGTAGACCGCAACGCCCAGCAACAGCGCGCACTTGGAGAGGCGAACGATCATCGGCGTACCTCCGTCATAGCTGCAAAGTAACCCGTCAGCGCCTCAAGAGTCACCTCGTCGTACTGCGGATTGCCGGGCATATGAGCCTGCGGCGCGACCGCCGCCGGGCTGCTGACATACTGCGCGAAAAACGCAGGCTGTTCTCGGGCGAGCCTGCTCAGTACACTCCAGTTCACACCCGACTTTGTGCCTCCGACCTCTCCACTAAAGTGGCAACGCAAGCAGTTCTGTTTGGCGATCACGAATCCCTGCCCCACGGGCGAATCCGGCGCATGGCTTTCGTGCGGCTTGAGCACCGCGAACTCCTTCACCGCGCTGCCGAAGTTCAGCCGCATCACATTGGTCGGCTGCTGCTCCTCATCCGCGTGCGAGAGCACATGAAACGCCGGGACAAAGTTGTCATACTCAATGAAGTACGGCCCCGGATCGTACTGGTGCGTGTGCTCCGCCCATTCGGCCATCCGCTGGCCATCGACCTTCAGCACCAGCAACGGATGATGTCGCGCGCGATACTCCGCCGGAAAGTACGAACGATACCGGTCTGTGCAGAGAGCATCGATCAGGTCGGCCGAGGCTGGCACACCCAACGCAGCCGCAAGCCGATCGAGATCGACGCCAGTAACTTGCATGGTGAGGCCGCCAAAGTCCGGACCGGCGTTGATCTCTGCCGTCACCTGGGGCAGCGCAGTCAGTTCAGCATACCCCACATAACGGGAAGACTGAGGCGGCAGACCGGTAATCTCCAGATCGTCTGCCGATTGGCGCGCGAGGTGCACCGGAAGCGTCACCTGCGGGCTCCGCGCCGCGCCCGCAAACATGCACGCAGCCACCCCACCGGCCATCACGACCCCAACCAGAGCTTGCAGGACCATAAGGGCATCTTAGCCGGATATCTCCTCCATCGCCGCGCAAATCCAATCATCTTTTTCTCACTTCGGGCATCCGCGTGTTACAGTACCGCCAAATGACCGTAGAGAACGCAATCGCAGCAACAGGCATCACCTTGCCGGAACCACCCAGCGCCGGCGGCAACTACATCTCCGCAAAAACCGTCGGCAATCTCGTTTATCTTTCGGGCGTCATCTCACGCGACGAGCACGGCGTCATCACCGGAACAGCCGGTCTCGACCGCACCATCGAAGAGGGCTACGCGGCCGCTCGAGCCTGCGCACTGACCCTGCTCGCCGTGCTCCGCCGTCACCTGGGCACGCTCGATGCGATTCACGAGATCGTCAGCGTCAATGGCTACGTCAACGCCGTCGCAGGCTTCTCCGACCCGCCCAAGATCATCAACGGAGCGTCCGACCTGCTGGTCGAGATCTTCGGCGACAAGGGCCGTCACGTTCGCGCCGCCATCGGCGTCAGTGCCCTGCCCCGCAACGCGCTCGTCGAGTTGCAGATGGTGGTGGCCATAGCATGAGAGAACACATCCTCAGCGCAGAGCCGACACACTCGGTCTGGAACCGCGATCTGGAGCCTCGACTCGTCGTCTCCTCCGGCGACGTCGTCCACATGGCCTGCACCGACGCCACCGGCGGCCAGCTTACCCTGCACTCCACCGCAACCGAGTTCATGGCCATCGACCGCACACGCATCCACGCGCTCACCGGCCCCATCGCGGTCGCCGGAGCCGAGCCCGGCGACGTCCTGCAAGTCGATGTACTGGAGGTCGCGCACAAGGGCTGGGCCTGGACCAGCGTCACGCCCGCCATGGGCTACCTCAGCGAGCGCTTCACCGAGCCTTATCTCTTCCACTGGCAGCTCGAGCCCGATGTCACTCGTTCGCTCGCACCGGCCATCGTTCCCCTGCGTCCCTTCTGCGGCGTCATGGGCGTGGCCCAGGCCGAGACCGGCGCATTTCGCACGCGCCCACCCGGCCCCTTCGGCGGCAACCTCGACGTACGCGAGCTAAGCGCCGGAGCCACGCTATACCTCCCCGTCTTCGTCCCCGGCGCGCTCTTCTCCGCTGGCGACGCCCACGCCGCGCAGGGCGATGGCGAGATCTGCATCAACGGCATGGAGTGCCCGTCGGACGTCACCGTGCGGCTCACGCTACACAAGCACCAGCCACTCTCCGGCCCACTGCTTGAGTCCGCTCCGCGCACCAACGAGCACGGCCCCGCGTGGATCACCATCGAGTCCGGCCCTGACGCCTTCAAGGCAGGACAGGCCGCCACCAGCCGCATGGTCGATCTACTGGCCGCACGTTGGGGACTCAGCGAGGTCCATGCCTACCTTCTCTGTAGCGTGGCCATGAACCTGCGCCTGAGCCAGGTCGTCAACACGCCGATGGTCACGGTCAGCGCGGCCATCCAGAAGAGCATTCTGCCCGAAAGGAAGCTCTTCTAACTCATGCTCATCAACGATCCGAAGACGCATGGCGAACTCACCGAGCTGTATCCGCAATACGAGACAGCCCTGGTCGAGAATGACGTCGAGACCCTCACCCGCATGTTCTGGGCATCTCCTCACGCCATGCGCTTCGGAGCGACCGAAAATCTCTACGGAATCGAAGAGATCGAGGCCTTCCGCAAAGCTCGTGCCGCCGTGGGCTTGGCCCGCAAGGTAACGCGTCTCGAGATCGTCACCTTCGACACCGACTACGGCAGCATCATGCTGGAGTTCGAGCGCGAGACCGCAGCCAAAGTGGTACGCGGACGCCAGAGCCAGGTATGGGTGCGGCTGCCCGAGGGCTGGCGCATCGTCGCCGCGCACGTCTCGTTGTTGCCATAGCGTTCACGCCGACACGACGATCTCAAGCTGCTCCACCGGCGCGGCGGCATACTTCTCCGCAAGCTCATCCGACGAAGCAAAGAGATGCCCGGCGACATGCCGCGCAGGCACATGGCAACGCAGCACAGGCTCATCGAAGGGATAAGGCTCCAGCCGAAATTGCCGCTCCCCAACCGGGAGCACGACGACCTCCTCACAAGCACCATCCGTCGTAGGCAAAGGATGCAGCAGCGTGCTCGGTTGCAGATAAGCCACACAGCTGAGCAACGAGAGGTTATCGGTAGCCTGCAAAAGCCTGAAGTTATTCAGGATCGCCTCATCCGTCGCATCGCTCTCTGCATACTGCACGTCTGCGCGGATCGCACGCCGCAGCCTCTCCTGCCGAGCCAGTTGTCGTTCGAGAAACTCATCGAGCAGCGGCAACTGTGCAGGCGCAATCGTCGAACGATCTGCCCGCGCCGTCAGCAGATTATAGGTGTGCATCGAAACAAGCAGGGCCGCATAGGCATCCTGCGATTCGACCAGCTCCACCGCACTCTCGCGCACCGCAAGATAGTCGGCCAAATCAATCTCCTCGAACGCCGAGTACTTCCCTACCAGTTCATGCGAGAACGCAGAAGGCTTGCCCTGCCGCGTGATCCCCGGCTTAGCATCCCGCGCCGCCCAGCCATCGTCATGCACATGGATTCCATGCAGGACACTTATGCGCGGATGCGGCCGAGCGAACCGTTCATTTCCCCAGTGCGACGCAAACAGCCCCGCCAACCGAGCATGATCGGGATGCGTTATCAACCACCAACCTGTCTCCGACTCTATGCGAAGCATCGTGCCTCCTACTCCATCTCAGCCGTGCGCGCCGACTCATGCCAGTTATGCAGAAAGTACCACTCCAGAAACATGACCGCGAAGAAGAACGCGAAGCCCAGCACCGTAGCCGCCGCGACCAACGCAAACAGGTAGTCCGTCTCGAGCTGCGAGTTAGCATACTGGATCGCATATCCAATTCCGCCCACACCCACGCGTGCCGAGCCCGCGAACAGCTCGCCCGTGATCGCCCCAATCACCGCGATTCCACTGGAGATTCGTATCCCGGTAAACAACGAGGGCAGCGCATGAGGCAGGCGCAGCTTCAGCAAAATCTGTGCTCGCGAAGCGTTATTCATCAGGAAGAGGTCAATCAGGTTACGATCAACGCCAATCAACCCTTGCGTTGTATTCGCGATGATCGGAGCCAGGCAGATGATGAACGCCACCAACCCAACCGAGAAGATTCCCGGTCCAATCCACATCAGGATGAGCGGCGCAATCGCCACGATGGGCACGGTCTGCAACAGAATCGTGTAGGGATAGAACATCCGCCGCACCCAGCGCGACTGCGCAAATACAAGCGCAACCAGAACACCGACAACGATGCTCGCGATCAGGCCACCAGCAGCCGCGGTCGCAGTCATGCCCAGGGAGATCATTAAAGAAGGAAACCGATGCAGAGCCGCCGTCCCTACCTGCACCGGCGACGGTAGCAGATAAGACGGAATATGCAGCAGACGAATCAGCGCCCCCCAGAGCAGCAACAGGAGCATGAAGAGGATCACCGTTGAAAGTAACGTAGTCAGATGGCGTTTCATGTCCGCCCAACCTCTCGCAGGCTACGCGAAACCCGCGCCACCAGCCGGTCAAACTCCTCTGACCTCCGCGTCTCCGCCGTCCTCTCTCCCGGCAGGTCGATGGCAATATCATGCGCCAGCCGCCCGGGATGTGGAGCCAACACCAAAATTCGTGACGATAGAAAAACAGCTTCTGCAACCGAATGAGTTACAAATAAAACCGTCCACTCCCGCTCCTTATAGAGCCGGGCCAACTCCTCGTTCATGTGATCCCGCGTCATCTCATCGAGCGCCGCGAAGGGCTCATCCATCAACAACACCCGAGGATTGCTCGCCAGCGCACGCGCGATGGAAACCCGCATCTTCATCCCGCCGGAAAGTTGCCTTGGATAAGAATCCGCAACATGCTCCAACCCTACCAGAGCCAGCAGCGAGTCCACGGTGGACTCCTGCCGCTCTCGCGTCACCCCCTCCAACTCCAAACCCAGTCCGACGTTCTTACGCACCGTCCGCCAGGGCAACAGCGTAGGATCCTGAAAGATGAACGAGGTGATCTCGCGCGCATTCACCGGCGTCATGCCGTCCACGGCAATCGTCCCCGAGGTCACGGGACTCAACCCCGCAACAAGTTTGAGCAGCGTCGACTTCCCGCACCCCGAAGGCCCGATGATGCTCACGAACTCTCCCGGCGCAATGCTCACCGAGAGGTCTCCAAGAATCGGCGAACCTTGCCCATAGACCTTGGTTACGCTCTCCAAGTTCACCGCAGGCACACGCCGCTCGTTCATGCGATCACCGGAAGATAGATCGTGGAGACTCGATCCACATCGTGAAAGATCGTCTGCGTCGATCGGCTCCAGTTCCACGAGTCCGCCAGCCTTGCGGCAACATCGGTGCCGGGGTTGCGATCATACAGAGGATATGCGCTGCTCGCTATCTCGATGCGGATACGATCTCCCACAGCAAATACACAAGATGTAGGCTCGAGCGAGAACGTCCACCTCCGCGCCACATCCGCCTCGTGATGACTACGCGCGATACCGATGCAGACGAACGTTGCCTCCCCATTGGGCTTCACACACACTAGCTTCACCGCTAGATCCGCAGAGCAGGCCGAAGTAGCACAGTACAATTCCACCGAGGGAGCACCGAAGACATGCACCGCTCTCTCGAGCGGCGGAGTTGTGTACAGCAGTAAATTATTTCCCAGTTCAAGCAAAGCTTGATTCGAAGGCCCTGCGACATTCGCCAAACCACCCGGCCCCATCACCGGAACCTCGGGGTCGTACACAAATACATCAGGCGGCTCCGCCTCATCAGGCACAACGAGTGACAACACACCATCGCCTTTGCTGGAGTTCGCCCGTCCGCCGCTGTGCAGGTAGAACGTAAGCCCCACATCGGCGTGCCAATCGCTTGCATCATGCCACCGGCCTTCATTCAACGCGAAGTGCCGCACCCGGGGCTCACCCGCAAACTCGTTTGTCCCCTTGAGCCAGTGATTGAACCAGCGTAGCAATATCGCATCCGTATCCAGCGCAGCATCAGCACCAAGCGATTGCGTCCCTATCCGGTCACCCCAAGGAATATGCACCCACGGCCCTGCAATCAGATACTGATCATCACGTCCTGCCGACATCGCCGCAAACCCATCCATACTTCCCTTGAGATACATGTCATACCAACCCGACAGGTGCAGTGCCGGCACATTGATCTTCTCTACCCTCTCACTCACATCCATCGAGGACCAAAATGCCCCCGGCCGATCATGCTCCATCCAATCCCGCACGTAGCTCGGCAAGCCCTCTCCGTGCAGAGCAGCATGGCTTCCATACGGCGTCGCCAGATACTGCGCGGGCAGATTCGACCACGCACGCTCGAGCGTGTCGCTCGCCTTACGCAGTTGCAGACGCCGTGCGTCGGCCTTGAGCATCTGCAATCCCCAGCCCAGTGTCGCAGCCAAACGCATCGCACCGTTGTGATAGAACCAGCCTTCATAAAGATCATGCGCAGTCATCGCCGGGGCGATGCACACCAATCCCTGCGGCTGTTCCGCCGCTGCAAGCAACTGTGTCATCCCCTGGTACGAGAACCCATACATCCCCACCTTGCCGTTCGACTCCGGCCTTGCGATGAGCGCCGCAATCGTCTCCGCGCCATCGCGAGCCTCATGCCGAAACGGATAGAAGCTCCCCTCCGAGTCGCCGCGCCCGCGCACATCCTGAATCACAACGTTGTAGCCATGCCGCGCAAACCAAACCGGATGCGCGTACACCACTGTCGAGGCGATATCGCGCCCATAGGGCTGCCGCATCAGCAGCGTCGGATGAGGCCCAGCCTCGGCTGGATAGTAATGATCCGCATAGAGCACCACGCCGTCGGACATGCGGCAAGCCACACCGCGCTCAAGCCGCACGCCGCCACCGCAGTCGATCTGTGCCTTCACCGTCATGCGGGCACGCGTTCCTCAAACGCAAGCATCGCCTCAAGTGCCGCCGCGATCTTCGTCGCAGCCTCTTCGATCCAGCGATCACCGTTCTCCTTGCTAGCTGGTCGAGGATCGCCCATGACTCCACTGGGCGCGATATCCCGCGTCAACCACGAGAACGTCGCCGGACCATTCTCCGGCAGCAGTAAGTCTGGGTTTGCAAGCTCCGCGATGTAGTTCGAGGTGTACTCCTCAGACCTCACCAACTCGGGGATGCCACTCAACAGATAAGCCGTCTCGATCTCGCCAGCATGAAACCCATACGCCTTCTCCTGCGCGCTAAGCCCCTCAAACTTCGCGCCAGCAGAGCCGAACATGCAGAACGTCCGCAGGCCAAACTCCGCACGCAGATCGCGCGCCATCACATCCACCAGCGAGCTGTTGCCCCCATGTGTGTTGTACAGCACCAGTCTGCGAAAGCCCGACGCAGCCACACTCGCGCCAATATCCCGCAATACCGCCATGAAGGTCGAGGCCGACACCGATAAAGTTCCCGGAAACCCAAGATGCTCGTTACTCTTGCCATAGCAGACCGGCGGCAGCGCATAGACCGGAGCCTCCGGCCCCAGCCGCTCCAGAGCTTTGCCCAGCAGCAGGTTGTTGATAAGCGTATCGGTGGCCAGCGGCAGGTGATGCCCATGCTGCTCAATCGCCGCCGTGGGAAGCACCAGCAGCGCCTTGTCCTTCTCGATAGCCTCGACCTGCTTCCAGGTCAGGTAAGCAAAGTTGCGTGCATCAGGAATCCAGGTACGCATCGTGCACCTCAAAATCTACTGCGGTTGAAACGTCACCATCTTGCCCGGGTTCAGCAACCCACGCGGGTCATAACGCTGCTTGGTCAGAAGCTGAATGTTGTCCTCACGATATCGGCCGCCGCCCTCCACGCTGTTGCTGTGCGGGTTGGCCACGCTCACACCGATCGATCGGCAGAAGTCGATCATCTCGTTCAGCCGCTCCTCGGTCGTAAACCGCACCAGCGGTATCGCCGCCGGGATTACCTCTCCCGTGCCGGTCTTCAGAAACTCGAGATGCAGCAGAAGCTCATCGCCGAACTTTTCTTTTAGCACTGCAAACTGCCGCCGTGCCTGGCTCGCGCTGAACCCGCACTGAAGATAGGTAAACGCGCTGTCCTGCTTCATCGCCCATAGAGTCGTGTGGTTCCACGTGTAGTCCGAGAGCAGCGGCACCGTGCGCAACCCGCTATACGGCGCAGCCAGCGTAACTTCGCCGCCAGCAGCTTCAGCCGCAGCTCGAAGCTGCTCCAACTGTGCCTCAGCAATCATCAGAAAAACGAGCGCCTGACCGCTTCGAGTTACATTTGCAATCGAGGTAAAGCAGGAAGGAATCGGCCACTCGAACACCGTCACCAACCGCTTCATCCAAGCCTCATCGCAAGCGATCTTCTCCCCGAAGTCGAACGCCGCATCGAAGCTCGCGAACGCCACCGCACACTGTGCCCACGCCACCGCCGGAGTCAGCGCCAGCCACACCTTCGTCATAATGCCGTTGGTCCCCCACGCATGGAGCACCTCGTGCACCGCCTCGCCCTTATGCAACACCACGCGCGGCTCCGCCTCCATCGTGACGACCTCAACCGCTCGCACCGTCGCAAAGCTGCGCAGCCCGCCGTGCGCCACCGAGCCGATGCCGCCCGAGCCTCCGCCAAGAAACCCGCCCACGCTGGCCTTCACGATGGTGCTGGGATAACACCGCAGCTCCCAACCTACGGCCCGCGCCGCATTCTCGAGCACGCCCAGCCGAACACCTGGCTCCACCACCGCAACCCCATCGCCGGTGATCTCCTCGATAGCATCCATACGCAAGAGGTCGAGCACCACACCACCATGCAGCGGAATCGCCTGCCCATAGTTGCCCGTGCCCGCGCCGCGAGCCGTCACCGGCACTCCACGCGCATAACAACAAGCCAGCACCTTCACCACCTCAGCGGTCGATACCGGCTGCACCACGACCTCGGCCACCTTGTCGTCCAGCAGCTTCTTCAACACCGGCGAGTACCAATAGAAATCTCGCGAGAGCCGCTGCACGATCTGCGCGTTCGTAATCACGCGATCCGCATCGCTCACGCACGCCGTCACCGCTTGCAGATCGTCCGAAGTCATGCGTTCTTGGGGTTCCAGCTGGCGAAGACGCGCAGCATGTTGGGATGCGTGAACAGCTCGTAGCAGGCTTCGCGCAACACCGGCCCATCAACAGCGCAAGCCATATCGCTCCTCCGCACGATCTCCCGGGCAGGCACACGGATCTGGCGACAGTGACGGTTGGCATCCTCAATCGTCGCCCCAAAGACCACGCGATCCAGCCCGGCCCACAGCGCGTTGGCCATGCACATAGGGCAAGGCTCGCAGGTCGTGTACATCGTATAGCCCTTCAACGACGGGCTCTTCAGCTTCTTCGCGGCCTTGCGCACCGTCCGCAACTCGGCGTGGCTGCTGGGGTCGTTCTCGCCGCGCACCGCATTTACCGCACGCATCAAGGACTTGCCCGATGCGCTCTCGACGATCAACGCTCCGAACGGAACCGGTGACGCGGTCTCCAGCGTGCGTGCGGTGAAGCGCACAAGCGACGCCATCATCTGCTCGTCCACCGCCCTCTGTCGAGCGCGTTCCCTGTTGGAAGACATGAGGCAATCTAACATGCTTCCAGTCACCGGAGAAGCAGTTTTCATACTCGCGTTAGAACGATTTAAACACAGCTACTCACGAGTAAGCGCGCGGATCATCTCCGACCACTCGGGCCAGCCTGCGCTCAACTCGCTCCACCGGCCACCCTCGTAGTCCTCATACGCAAATCCCGGACTCACCGTACACCCCAGCAGAGCCCAACGCCCGCCCGCAACCAGTCGCGCCCCCTGCCACACCCCGCGAGGCACTAACACCTGCGGCCTGGCCTCACCGGAAAGATCGCTCCCAATTAACACCCTCTGCCCAGGCTCACCGTGAGCAAGCTGCAACATCTCCACCGCGTCCCCGGCATAGAAGTGAAAGACCTCATCCGACTTCAGCCGGTGCATCTCGCTAAAGGTCTCCGGCTCCAGCAGATAGTAGATCGCCGTGCTCGTCGGACGCGGACTATCGTAACGCTCGTCGCGGAAGCACTCCGCAGCCGCATATGTCTGCACAAACCAGCCGCCCTCGCGTGGATGCGGCGTCAACCTAAGTTTTGCCTTTACCTCATCTGCGGTCATAGTGTCCTCATATCTGTCCTGCCGGACGGGCCCGCTGCGCGCGGGGCGGTCACTTCGTGACTTTCACACTTGTCTCGATGACTCAAAGAGTAAAGGTCCTCCCGTTGGTCGGAAACAAGCAACGCTCGCTTCCGACCAGCGGGAGGACCTCAGAAGACAATCCACCTATACCGCCCCGAGAACGGTACGAAGTACCTAGTGGGTCGTGAAGCCGGTCAGGGCTGGGGCTATGCCGTCCACGCCGTCCTGCTGGGCCTGGAAGATGATGATCGTCTTCAGCGTCTCGTACGGAACCCCCATCAGCGGCAGCAACCGCCCGTTCACCGCGATCATCGGAGTCTGGTCCACGCCCGCCTCCTCCGCCAGCTTGATCGACGCATTCACCTTCGCCTTGGTCGCATCCGTAGCCGCACACGTCGCGATCGCCGCCGCATCCTGCCCGGCCTTGGTCACCGCCGCATTCAGCGTGGCCGCGCCGGTCTCGGCCGTCAACGCGCCCTGCGTGTCATACACGGCCTGCGCATAGGTAAAGTAGGCGTCATTCGACTTCGCCGCCACGCAGTATCCATACGCCGCCGCCTGGAACGCAAAGGGGTGCAGCTCGACCAGCGGGAAGCTCTGGAAGACCACCCGCGCCTTGGGGAAGTCCTGCACCAACTGATCCATCGTCTTCTGTGCTTCCTTGCAGTGCGGGCATTGCAGGTCGGCAAACTCGACCAGCAGCATCTCCTTGCCCGCCGCGCCCTTGGCCGGGCCATCCGCCCGCTCGGTCAGCTTCGTCCGAAGATCGGCATAGGGCTTGTCGCCAAAGGCCACAACCCCAGCCTGATCGGCAACGGCGTAGTGTCCATCCGGCGTCGTGTAGAAGATCGCGCTCTGCACCTTGGCGTTGGCCGTCTTCTCCGACACGAACACCACCACCTTGCTGATACCCGGCGCAGCCGTCGTCTGGATCGCCTCGACCCGCCAGATGCGGTTCGGGTCGTAGCCCCAGATGGCGTGCAGGAATCCATCGACCGTCGCCACCGTCGGCGTCTTGGCGGTAAAGTACTTCGGGTTCACGGCCGGAAACGGATCGGCCTTCGTCTCCGAGGGCAGCGTCTGGAGCTGAAGAGGCCGCCGCGCCGAAGCGGCCGGAGCCGTCTGGGTCGGAGCTGCTTGCGATGCAGCCGCAGGAGCCGCTGCCGGAGCCTGTGCGAACGCCATTCCACTCACGCTGAAACTCATTGCCAACACGCCACAACTAAACCATTGCTTCAACGAACGCCTCTTTCCGCCGTGCCCATCCGTTCTTCCCCGATGATGGCAGGCAAATCCATTAGACCTGAAATTCTTCAAACCGCGAAGTGCTCACACCTGAACCTTTACCGCAATCGGGAACCTTCTCCCCGTTCCAAACGACTTACCGGTCACCTTCAGCACCGGGGCCGCCTGCTGCCGCTTGTACTCGCTGAACTCCACCAGCTTGAGCACCTTGCGCACCAGCTCGATCTCCACGCCCTGCGTCCGCGCAATCTCCTCGGCCGAGCAGTACCGCTCCACATAAGCCTCAAGGATCGGATCGAGCACATCGTAGGGCGGCAGCGAGTCCGTATCCTTTTGCCCCGGCCTCAGCTCCGCCGAGGGAGCCTTCTCGATCGTCGCCTGCGGAATAATCTCGCCGTTCCGGTTCGCATACCGGCTCAGCGCATACACCTGCGTCTTCATCACGTCGCCGATCACCGCCAGCGCGCCCACCATATCGCCATAGAGCGTGCAATACCCGGTGGACATCTCGCTCTTGTTGCCCGTCGTCAGCACCAGCGCGCCGAATTTGTTCGAGAGCGCCATCAACAGCGCCCCGCGAATCCTCGGCTGCAAGTTCTCCTCCGCCAGCCCGAACGGCGTGCCCGCAAAGAGCGGCGCCAGCACAGCCTCATACGCCTCAAACATAGTATGGATCGGCAGCATCTCGAACCGAATCCCCATCCTCTGGGCCAGGTCGCGCGCGTCGTCCTTCGATCCCTCCGACGAGTACACGCTCGGCATCCCGACGCCCATCACGTTCTCGCGCCCCACCGCCTCCACCGCAATCGCCGCCACCAGCGCCGAGTCGATGCCGCCGCTCAGCCCCACCAGCGTCTTCTGGAAGCCGCACTTGCGAATGTAGTCCCGCGTGCCTAGCACCAGCGCGTCCCACATGGCCGCAACGTCCGTCGTATCGGCGGCAATCGGACCAGCAACAGCCGCAGTATCAACCAGCACCAGATCCTCGGCGAACGAGGCCGCCTGCGCCGCCACCGAGCCATTGGGAGCGATAGCCAGCGATGATCCATCGAAGACCAGGCTGTCGTTCCCGCCCACCTGGTTCAGCATGATGACAAAAGCATTGTGCCGCATGGCCAGCGCGGCCAGCATCTCCCGCCGCACCGCACGCTTGTCCTTCCAGAAGGGCGAAGCCGAGATATTCAGGATGATCCTCTGCCCCTTCACATCGAATGGCCACTTGCGCATCAGCTCATCGACGGGGTCGATGGAGTAGTTCCGCCGCGGCCAGAAGCCCTTGTCATTCCACGCGTCCTCGCAGATCGTGATCGCCACCGGAGCATCGCCCACCGTGGTCATCTGCTGGGCCGTTGCCGGTTCAAAGTACCGCTGCTCATCAAAGACGTCGTAGAACGGCAGCAGCATCTTCTGCTGCACATGCTTCACCCGGCCCGCCTCCATCAGCACGGCCACGTTTTTTACATGCTTGCCCTCGGGCGAATCCGCTGGCATCACCGCGCCGCAGAGAATCGCAGGCCGTCCGGCCGCCCCCCCGGTCCAGGCCGCGATCTCCTCGATCGCCTCGCCCGCCCGCGCCACAAACGTCTGCTTCTCCAGCAGATCCGCAGGCCAGTACCCGCACACGGCCAGTTCGGGAAACATCACCAGATCAGCATCCAGCGCCGCCGCCCGCTCGGCAAACTCCAGAATCTTCCGCGTATTCCCCACGAAGTCCCCGACCGTGGGATCAATCTGAGCCAGTGCTATCTTCACCGTCTCAGTCTATCGAATCCGCGCGAGCCACGCGATGCGGTCTTAAGAACCGGTGCCGCTAAAGACCACGCCCACCGTCCGGGCCAGGATCTTCAGGTCCAACCAGAAGCTCCAGTTCTCGACGTAAGCCGTGTCCAGCGAGATATAGCTATCGAACGAGGGGTCCTGCCGCGCCTCGACCTGCCACAGCCCGGTGATTCCCGGCAGCACATCCAACCGACGCAGATGCGCCAGGTCGTACTGCTCCACCTCGCTTGCAATCGGAGGCCGCGGCCCCACCAGGCTCATATCCCCGCGCAACACGTTGTAGAACTGCGGTAGCTCATCCAGCGAGTACTTCCGCAGCTTGCGCCCTACCCGCGTGATCCGCGGATCGTTCACAATCTTGAAGAGCACGCCCTCGCGCTCGTTCATGTGCGCCAGATCGGCCTTCAGACGGTCGGCGTTAGGCACCATCGTGCGGAACTTGTAGCAATTAAAGGTTCTTCCCTTGCGCCCGATTCGAGCGGCCTTGTAGAAGATCGGACCCTTCGAATCCAGACGCACAGCCAGCGCGATCAGCAGCAATACCGGCGAGGCAGCCAGCAGAGCCAGCAGCGACAGGGTAATATCCAGCGCCCTCTTCATCAGGAAGGCCCCAATCGGAAAGTCCCGGCGATGCAGCGGAATGGTAGGAAACTGGCCGATATACTCGACCGTCGCGTTCCACGCCAGTCCGTCATAAAGATCGGGCACCACCCGCACATCAATCCCCAGCGCACGCGCCTCTTCCACCAGCGAGATCACCAGCTTCTTCTCCGCCGGAACCGAGAGGAATATCTCATCCACGAACAGTGACCGCGCCAGCGACAGGCAGTTGCGCATATCGCCGATCACATCGGCGTCTCCCGACTCCGACTCCCGCTCGGTCAGCGCGACAAATCCCTTGAACCGGAAGCCCAGGTGCTGCAACGACTCCAGATGATTACGCAGCGCGTGCGCCACCCGGCCCGCACCGACGATCAGCACATTCCTGGTCTCGAGCCCCTCGCGATAACGCCGGTACACCATGCTCCGCCAGATAGCGCGGCGCACGCTCAGCAGCAGCGCCGTAAACACCACCAGCATCACGGCTACAGCCCGCGAGAACGCCATCTCGCGCGTCAGGTAGAGCGCCCCGCACAGCAGCAGCCCCGCCGTCAGAGTCGCCTGGAAGGTCATTCTCTGCTCATGCAGGCCGCTCATATGCTGGATCGCGCCATAGAGCCCATAGGACCGCGCAAAGAAGATCAGGCATACGCCGAAAAAGCCGAGATAGAGCAGCCAGGCCCGGGGTTCGCCGTGCAGTATCAACGAGGCATGCTCCCCGTAAGGAACCCGCAGGCGGAACCGTAGCGCCAAAGCTCCGGCCAGAAACGCCGTCAATAGATCGAGGGATGCCCAGACCAGACTGGTCACAGAGGGACGAAACACACCGGCCCGTGACGCCATCGTCCGGCCACCACTGCGGCGTCTTCCAGAGACGATTACCTGCTGCAAATAATCCGGTGTTGCCATCGCTCTCCCTGATTCAGGTCTGGCCCATGTACATCGCCAATAGCATTTCAAAAAAGTTCTACAAACCAGGAGGCGCGAATGGCGGCGAAGCAGTAATCAATCCCACAGCCGGCGTAAGCTGAAATAGCCGCCATCTTGAATGAAGTCCCGCCATCAATCCACGGCACGAAATCACAAATGGGTGGTCAGCTTTTCTGGCGTCGCTTACTGGCAATCATACTTCTTGAACGGGCTTCATGGCAACGTCCCTCCCGGTTCCGACGCGCCCATTAGCCTTTTGCTGTCAACAACTCACGTACAACTCAAGTTTGTTTTCCTAAGAATTTAACGCCTCCGCCCGCGACGGGAGCACCAACTGGTCCAACGTCAAAAACTCGCGCAGAACCGGGTCATCGCTCTGCTCCATCTCCTCCATCGTGCCGAAAAATCTCGCCTCGCCGCCATCCAGAAACACGACCCGGTCGGCCAGCTTCTTGGCAAAGCGCATGTCATGAGTCACTACAATACTTGTGAGATGTAACTGCTGCTTCAATCGTTGGATCAGATTTCCCAGCAAGTGGGCCATTAGTGGATCGACCATGGTCGTCGGCTCGTCGTAGAGGATCGCCTCCGGCTGCGAAGCCAGCGCGCGCGCAATGGCCACCGACCGCTTCATCCCGGTCGAAAGATCGCTCGGCAGCAGGTTGTCCATTCCGGCCACTCCCACCATCTCCAGCAACCCCTTCACCACCTGGAAGATCTGGTCCTCCTCCATATCGCCCCGCTCACGCAGCGGAAAAGCCACATTCTCTCCCACCGAGATCGAGTCGAAGAGCGCCCCGTTCTGGAAGACCATCGTCACCTTGCGTCGTATCTCCTGCAGCCGCTTCTCGCTGAAACCGGTGATATCCTCCCCCGCCACCAGCACCCGGCCCGAGTCCGGCTTCAAAAACCCCAGCAGCATCTGCAACGAAACCGACTTGCCCACGCCGCTACGACCCAGGATGCAGAGCGTCTCCCCGGCATTTACACAGAAGCTGACGCTCTTCAACACGGTGAAGCTGCCGAAGGACTTCGAGACCTTCTCAAACGCGATATAAGGTCCCGGAGCCGCCTGGCTCTCGGCCTCGGCCGCCGCCTCATTCTGGGCAGCGGCCTGCTCCATGAACTCCCCGACGGCCTGGGTCACATCGGGCGAGACCTCAGCGGTCAGCGGCGTCTCCTCGGACGCCTCACTGGTCACCTCGCTATCGGCCAGCTTCTTCTCGTACTGCTCCCCCGGATACTTTTCATCCGGCCTTGTCTCATCACTCATCCCGCACCCCACTCCAGCCTATCTGATGCACTCCCCCATCAGCCGCTCCACGCCGTACCAAGCCTCTCCGCCTCGGCAAACTCCTCCGGAGTGTTCAGATTCGCAAACCACCACCGGATCGGCAACGCTCCCTCCTTCAAACGCGCAAGCTCGGCGATCTCCTCCACCGGCTGCATGCTGCCGCCCAGCTCTCTTCCGGCCTCCTCCATCACCGGACGCAGCCGATAGTTCCCCTGAGCGATGGCCTTCGACACAAACCGCCCCACATCCCGATGCACCAGCAGCACCGTAGGCTGAGGCATCCCCTCGACCGTAAACATCGCCACCCGCGCCACCGGCCTCTGGACCCACCACTCCAGTAGAGCCACCGGCAGAAACGGCACATCCACCGGAACGATCAGGTTCCACTCATAAGCCGTGTGCGCCAGCGCCGCCTCTACCCCGCCCATCGGTCCGCACTCCGGATGCAGATCGGTCACCATCGGCGCATACCGTTCCAGCTCCGAGCTGCTACCTAGTACATGCACCGCCTCGCAGACCCGCCGCAGCTTCGTCACCGCATGTTCGATCAGCGGCCGCCCCGCCAGCTCCAGCAGAGCCTTGTCCCGCCCCATCCGCGAGCTTCTGCCGCCGGAGAGCACATAGCCGCCCACCTCGGCAGCCACGCCTAAGCCCCCACCAACGCCAGCCACCGCACAATCGACTCGATCCCGCGATGGAAGTTGCCCAGGTTGAACTTCTCGTTCGGAGCGTGCAGGTTATCGTCCGGCAGCCCGAAGCCCATCATCACCGTCGGAATTCCCAGCTCGCGCACAAAGTCGCCCACAATCGGGATCGAGCCGCCGCCCCGCACAAAGACCGTCTCCTTGCCGAAGACCGTGTGCATCGCCTCGGTCGCCGCGCGGACGAACTCGTTATCCGTGCTCACCACAATCGGATCGCCCGAGTGAATCAGCCGCACTTCCAGCGTGCAGCCCTTGGGCACAATCGACTCCACGTAGCTCTTATATAGCGCAAAGCTCTCCTGCGGCGTCATATCCGGCACCAGCCGCATACTCACCTTCGCCGTGGCCCGGGCCGGAATCACCGTCTTCGCTCCCGCCCCGGTAAACCCACCCGGCATCCCATGCACGTCCAGCGTCGGCCTCGCCCACGTCCGCTCCAGTACGCTGAACCCGGCCTCGCCGGTCAGCGTCACCGAGCCAACCTCGTGCTCGCGGTACTCCTCCTCCTTAAACGGGAGCGACGACCAGGCGTGCAGCTCGGCCTGAGTCGGCCGCATCACCTTGTCATAGAACCTCGGAATCAGAATCCGGCCCTCTGCGTCCTTCAACTGTGCGATGATCTGCGCCAGAGCCACAAACGGGTTCGGAGCCGCTCCGCCGTACATCCCGCTATGCAGGTCCGTCTTCGCCCCCCGCACTTCGATCTCCGTGTAGATCATCCCGCGCAGCCCCACGCACAGCGTCGGCAGCTCCGGTGCGAACATCTCCGTATCCGAAACCAGGGCCACGTCCGCCTTTAACTGCTCGCCATGCTCGCGCACAAACGCAGCGATCCCTTCGCCGCCGACCTCTTCCTCCCCCTCCAGGATCACCCGCACGTTCACCGGCAGTGTCCCGTTTCCCGCCGCCATCAGCGACTCCAGAGCCTTCACGTGCATCCACATCTGGCCCTTGTCATCGACCGCCCCGCGCGCATACAGGTTCCCGTTCCGCTCGGTCGGCTCAAACGGCGGCGAGTGCCACTCGTCCAACGGGTCCGGCGGCTGCACGTCGTAGTGCCCGTAGCAGAGCACCGTCGGCTTCCCCGGAGCCTTCAGCCACTCCGCGTACACCAGCGGATGCCCGATCCGGCCCGGCTCGATCCGTGCCGGACCATCCGGCACCCCGACCATCGTCTCCTCGGTGGAGGTCTCGATCAGCCGGACTCGCTCCATCCCGATCCGCGTCAGCTCATCGGCGCAGAACTGCGCTGCCCGCCGCACATCCGCCCGCCGCTCGGGATCGGTCGAGATTGAAGGAATCCGCAGCAGCTCCTTCAGCTCCTCGACAAACCGCTCGCCGTTCTCCTTCGCAAAAGCAACCGCCGTATTCGCGTCCATACTCAATCCTTTACTTTAACGTTTTGGCTGTCCGCCAGGATTCCACGATGGCTTGAAGTCGCTCGTTGCCAGCCACCGTACAGGCTCCACCAGCGACTGGATCGCCGAGGTCATGAACTCCAAGTTAAGATGCGCGATATCGTCGTCAGGCCGATGGTACGTCGGCACTGTCCCCCAACCCGCTGCCGTATGGGCCACAATCCCCTGCAACGCCAGTTGGTAGTTATCCGACCGCTCGAAGAAGTGCTCCTCCGGGTACGGGTCCGGCCCCAGCTTGGCTCCGTGCGCCTTCAAGGCCGGCCCCAGGTTCGACCGCTCCCACCCCGTAAACAGCAGCTCCCCCTTCGGCATCTTCGGGTCCTGGCTCCCGATCATCTCGAACTCAAGGTTCGTCACCAGCTCCTTCAGGGGAACCGGCGGATGCTTTCCAAAGTACTCCGATCCCAGCTCTCCAGGCTCTTCGCTGCCGTAACAGACGAAAAGAATGCTTCGCCGCAGCTTCGGCCCTGCCGCCAGAGCGTGCGCCAGCTCCAGCACCGCTGTCGTCCCCGCCGCATCATCGTTTGCTCCGTTGAAGATCCCATCCCCATCCACCGGTCTCCCCACACCCAGATGGTCCAGGTGCGCCGTCAGCAGGATCGTCCCGCTCCCGGGGTCACTTCCTGGGAGATATCCAATCGCATTAAACGTCATCCTTGGTTTCACTTGTGGGACAATCCCTAAAGAAAGAGAAAGCGATTCTCCCTCCTTCACGCCCTTCAAATGCGACATCACCGCAGCAGACACCGCAACCACCGTCGTCACAGACGACGTAGACGATGCCGCCTCCTTCAGGTGCATTGGGATTCGCGCCTTCCCGCCCAGCAGCGTCAGCATCCGCTCCGTGGAGGCATCCTGCTCCACCACCACCAGCGCCGGAGCCATCCGCCGCAACGCGCCAAGGTTCTGTAGCGAGCTTCCCCCAGCCGGAACGTCGGTCAATAGCACCGCCGAGCCTTTAGGAACCGATGCCTTGCCTACAGCCCCATCAGCAACCCGAACCAGTCCTCCCGAAACGTTCGACCCTGTAGAAAATAAAACATAGAAGTCTTTTCCTTGCTGCAATTTAATGCCACTTACTGAAAGTACGGTATCACTACTCAAAACCGGCGCATCCACCTCCGCGCTCTGGAGGTATCCGCTCATCCCCGGCGCTGGCTTCAGCCCATAGCCCATGAACTCGGAGGCCACGTAGGTCGCCGCAATCTCCTCATCCCGCGTCGCGCTGCCCCTGCCTGCCATCACGTCGCTGGCGAGGAACTCCTCGTGCGCCCGCACCCACTCCGGCCGTACCGTCCAGCCCTGCTGCGCCCGTAACCCCGTCGAAAGCACTCCAGCGACCGCCACGGCCAGCCACAAGCCTCGTCCACCCGCCATTTCGCCTCCCCAAAACCTTCAAAGACAAGCCCCATCCTACCCGGATCGCTGCTTCCGGCCCAAACATCCTTAAGGGCGCGGCTTTAGCCGCTGGGAACCTCTGTCTTTTGCCGATAACCCAACTTTCAAGGAGCGCAGGCAATACACAGATCTCAATGCTCATATTTGCAACATTTTATACGGAATATATGAATCTTAAACTTTAACTCCTTAGACTCGATCCTCGCACCACATCGAAGAAGTCGTCCGTGCCTACCTGACCCCCCTTCAGCACCAGCTCCAGCCCGTCCAGAGGCGAATCCGCATGGGCACGGCACAGGGGTGCTCCCGGTTGGAGATCGGCGGCCCAGGTGAGCGCATAGAGCCCCAGCCGCTGCACTGCGTGGGAGGAGGTATCTCCGCCGCACAACAGCACCCGCCGCACAGCCGTCCGCTCCAGTAGTTCACACAGAAGATCGCCGAGCGCCTGTCCCAGTTGATCTCCATGCGCAGGCTCCGAAGGCAATCCCAGCGCGGTGTAAAAGATCGTATCCCGGCCCGCCGCCAGTGTCTCCTCCGCCTCTTCGATCACCGCTTCCCTCGTCGCGAGAGAGGTTACCGGATCGAGCAGCGCAGACGGGTCGAGCGGAATCCCGTGGTAGCCGTGGCTGAGCGCATAGCGGAGCTGCCGCTCGGTCGCCGCCGAGCAGGAGCCGCTGACGACCAGCAGAGGGGAACATGGCTCGACCGCCACGGCTGGAGCTGCCTGCGGGATCATACGAGCCTCTTGCCATGCGAAGATCAGCGCCGCCGTCAGGCCAGAGCTGGCGGTGGAGAAGATCGGCTGCCGCTGCGCCTCTCCCCAGAGCAGCTTGCCCACTGTGGCCTGAGTGGCGTAGTCGATGGTGTCGAAGAGCACTGCCTGCTTGCCCTCCGCCAGCAACCTCGCCAGCTCCTCCGGTGCCGCTCCGGCTTGCAGCATCGGGGTGTCGATCAGGCCGATGGGCGTCGCAGTCTGGCGAGCCAGATGCAGGCGCAGGTCCGGCTCCTGCATCGGCGTCACGGGGTGGCGACTCATCGGATGGCGGTCGATGCGGTGCACCCGCCCGTCCGGCGCGGAGGCGAAGAGGTTGCCGAAGGCGATGTATCGCCGCAGGTGCGGCGCTCCCACAACGATGGGCACGAAGGTTGGCCCGAACACCTCTTGCCCGATCTCCATCGCCCGTCCGATGCTGCCGTGCGCCGGTGCCGAGTCGAAGGTAGAACAGACCTTATAGTGAGCGACGGGGGCCTGAAACTCCCTGAGCCGGGCAAAGATGTCGGGCAGGTGCTCGGACATCCACTCCGGCGAGCGCGAGCGGCTGTCCCCGGCGATCCCGACGGCCTGCACCTGCGGAAACCGCGCCAGATGCTCGTTCGTAGGCACACCGAGGAAAAGAACGGCAGGCACTCCATTCGAAGCGAGCTGCTCCAGCACGTCGGTCGAGCCGGTAAAGTCGTCGCCGTAAAAGGTGTAGAGGAGCGCCATCCACTAGCTCCCGAAGAGCTTCAGGGCCGCAGCCAGCTCCGGCCTCGTGGCAGCGTAGGTCGCCAGCGGAACGTTCTCGGCGGCGGCCTCCCACGCCTGTTGCAGGCTCAGCACGCCCGCAGCCACGCCCATCGGATGCCCCAAAATGCCGCCTCCACAGGCGTAGATCAGGTCGGTGGTGCCCAGCGCCGCGTAGGTATCGGGGGCCTGCGAGGCCGACTGCCCGGAGGAGAAAACCGGCATGATCTCGCAGCCGGGCGCGGGCGGCGGAAACATCGGCGTCAGGCACTCGCGGGCCGAGGCGATCACCGACTGGTCCGGCTCGCAGAACTTGTTCCGCAGCCCGTTCACGTGCGTGTGGTCGATCCCGGCCAGCCGCCACAGCTTCTGGAACGCGACGAACGACATCCCCGTCGCGGGCGAGCGGCCCAGCATCCCCCAGCCGTTGCGGTGGCCGTGGATCACCAGTTGCGAGTGCGCGCGCAGCATCTTCATCGCGGGCAGTCCGATGGAGTTCATGCTCACCATCAGGCAGGTTCCCTCGTGCGCCACGATCTGGTCGTGCCGCCGCAGCATCTGGTCAAGATCGCCGGTCAGGTTGGCGGCGTACATCACGCGCTTGCCGGTGCGGTCGCGGTGCCGGTTCAGCACGCCCTGCACGGCCTTCAGCCGATCCTCGAAAGGACAGTGCGGCCCGTCGCTCTGAAGCTCGTCGTCCTTGATGAAGTCGATGCCCGCCTCGGCCAACACGCGCACCTGCTCGGCCGTGGTCTCGGCCGACATGCCGATGCTCGGCTTGATAATGGTGCCGATCAGCGGACGGTCGTAGACGCCGGTAAAGTCACGGGTGCCGGAGACGCCGAACTGCGGCCCCTGGTATGTCGTGAGGAACGCCGGGGGCAGCATGATATCGAGTAGCTTGAGTCCGCTAAAGGCCTTCAGCTCGGAGAGGTTGCCCGCCACCGTCGCCAGCAGGTTGGGCAGCGAAGGCCCGATGTTGTGCAGCGGCCAGGAGAGCGTGACCTCGGCCGTGCGGCGGACGCCGTCCCAGTTCTTCGGAGTGCCCGAGCCGGGCAGGCTAGGAGCATCGACCGGCTGCTGCTCCTCAATACCCTCCACCACGGCGGCATAACGCTCACGCAGCTCGTCTGTCTCGCCCGGCACGCGCAGAAAGGTGCCGGTGGACTGCTCGCCAGCCATCGTAGCGGCAGCCTGCTCCAGCGGAAACGCGGTCTCGATCCAGTAGCGGGCGTAGATGCGATCTGTTCGATTTGTCATCATCTCTGTTACAAATCCTTTCAAGCCCCGATCTAGGCCTTTGAAAAATAGCTCGTATAGGTCTCGTTCTGAATCTGGTGCAGGGGGATGAAGACGATCTGTCTGCCGCCATAGTTCTCCACAAAGGACTGCGGCCCCAACTGCTTCAGGCTCGCAGGCAGAGCAAGCCTCTCTTTGCTCAGTTCCTTGTCCGGATTGAGAGCCACATACTGCACCGGACCACGCATCAACGCGACCGTCTCCGGGTGCAGGTCGTCGATGGCCTCGGTCCTGAAGCCCTGCGGCAGCGTCAACTCCAGCCGGTCTCCGGGGTGCCATGTGCGCTTGATCGCCGCGTATGTGCCCGCCTGTGCGGCCACCGCGAGAAGCTTGCCGTTCAGCTTGATCGCCGCAGCTCCGGCCAGCCAGGCGGGAATCCGCAGATACACCGTGAAGGCCGTCGGCTGCGCAGGCTGGAGCAGTAAGCTGGTCGTGTCTTCCACGGGAAAGCGCGTCTCCTGCGTAAGCGCGACCGGCGCGCCACCGTAGCGGAAGCGCAGTTTCGACGGCGTGTACTGGTTGACGTAGAGGCCGTCGCTAGACTGGAAGTAGAGGTTCAGCGGATAGTCGGCGACGGTCTGGACCAGAGTGCCCGAGCAGCACGGCCACTTCTTTTGGTAGTAGACCTTTTGCGCCACCGGCGAGTAGGTCGAGTAGTACGGATAGTCCCCATTCGAGTCCGGCGACTTGACCGCGAGAATCGTATTGTAGAGGACGCGCTCCAGGTTATCTCCGTGCTGTGTATCCTTTGGCGCTGGGGTAAAGCGCACCAGATAACGCGCCAGCTTGGTCGCCGCGTAAGAGCCGCACGGCGTCTCGAAGTGATCGACCGTGGTCGAGAGCGCGTCGTATAGCTGGCCCTTGTGCGGCGTGATGAAGGTCTCATTCGGCCCCCAGCCGCCGGAAGAGAACTGCTGCTCGGTCGTCAGCAGGGTAAACGCCTGCTGCATCGCCTGCTTGTACTTCGGATCTCCCAGCGCCAGCCACGCCTTCGCCGCCGAGCTGAGCGCGATGGCATGAGAGTAGGCATGTTGGCCGGGAAAGGGATCGCCGCCTTTGGACAGAGGATCGAACAGCTCCTTATCCAACAGATAACGTTGCGCCCACGTCCGGAACTTCGGATTCCCTGTCAGTTCCGCGGCGGTAAAGAGGTTCTCGGGAAGCACGAAGGTCTCGTCGTACGGCGGGTCTTTCTTGCCGATGCGGTCGCGTCCCTGCGCAGGCATCAGCGGCTCCGAACCCGCGAGCACGCGGTTCAACAGATCCTTGGCCTCGGGCATCTGGCTCAGGGTCGCCGCGTCGATCAGCCCAGCGAAGTGCTTGTCCAGCGTATAGACGACCCACAGGTTCGTCTTCGGCCGCAGGATGCTCTGGTTGTCCGGCCCCAGCGTGGCGGCGAATCCTTCGACCAATTCATGCACCTTCTGGTGGCAGGCCTGGTCGCCTGTGCTGGCACCAATGCGGGCGAGTCCCGAGATGTACTGCCCCAGAGCGTGCCCCGGAACAAAGCCGTCCAGGTCGTACCATCCGCCCATATCAGCGCCGGGTGCCGGAAGCCCCGCCCGCTGGCGATAGACCTTCAGCAAGCGGTCGTTCGACAGCGCGAGGTAGTGCGCATGGAGCGCATCATACTGCTCGGCAAACGGACCGCCGGTGAGCTGCACATCGGCATAGCCAAACTGGCGTAGCGGCTCGCGCTCGTCGCTAACACTGGCAAACGACTTCACCGCAGGCAGCGCCGAGGCTACAGCAACCGCCTGGACTCCGGATGCTACAAACTGTCTCCGAGAGATCTTCATAACGTGACCTGATCCTTGCTACATGGACGTGCCCAGCTCCATGTCTGCGGAAGAGTAACCCAGCGCGCGGGCATTTGGCAGCCATGTTCTGCGCCGTCCGCGCAATCCAACATGCGGAATCACCGGGCGAGCGCAAATCCCCCATGCGACCGCGCCGCGGGACTGGGAAAGCCGAGCTTGACGTCGTGCCGCTCATCCAGCGGATAGATCAGGTCCACGTTGCGCGGGGTCACCAGTTGGTGCTTGACGAAGACCGTCGAGGGAACCGACTTCTTCTGAAGAATTCCCAGCGCCAACGGAATGATCTCGTCGCCGTAACGCTCCGGGAAGTACGCCACGGTGCCCACCAGACGCGTGTCCGGACGACGCAGCTCGTTGCGCGCTTCGCGGATCGCGTTTTGGCCGACAACGGCGCACTTATCGCTGGCCCCGGCCTCGTCGAACGCCCGCAGTGCAGCCAGCGCGCAGACATCGTTCACCGTGCCGATCAGAGTCCGCCGCGCGGGAGACCGGCGCAGATACTGCCGCACCACCTCCAGCACCTGCTCGAAGTCGCCACGCCCGTTCAGGTGCGCGACCGGCACATTCACGATGGAGGGCAGCTCGTTACGCAGGCCATCGACCAGCCCGGTGATGCGCAACTCCAGCAGCGAACCGGCGATGGGCAGCTCCAGCAGCAGGATCTGGTCCACCTTGCCCTCCCAGTGTTCACGCGCCCAACGACCCAGCGCCTTGCCGCCGATCAACCCGGCCTTGTAGTTGTTGGCCCCGAAGTAAGTCGCTCCAGGATGCGGAATCTCGATGGCGATCACCGGCGTATTCGCCTCCAGAAACTTCGAGGCGATCACCGGAGCTACGCGCTCATAGGTCTGGAACTCCAACACCAGGTCCACCTGCTCCTTGATAAGCAGGTCCGCATTGCGCAACGCCTCGCGCGCCGAGTAACGGTTGTTCACCGTGATGAGATGCACGTGCTCCCGCGCCGCCGCTGTCTCAACGTTCTGCATCACCGCGCGCGAGAACTCCGAGTCTCCTTGCGCCGCGAAGCCGATGCGGAACGGCCGCGCCGTGACCGGGCCGAAGCGATTGCGATAGACACCGGAGCTGGCCCGCTCGAGCAGGCCGCCGTGAATTAGCGTACGCAGCAGGCGAAAGACCGTCGTCTTCGGCAGTTGCGTGCGCTCGATCACATCCGTCAACGTGAGTTCTTCGCCCAGAGACCGGAAGGCTTTCATCACTTCGCAGGCACGCAACACGGTCTGCGATTCGTTGCGATCACCGCGTCTTACCGGTGCAGTCATCGACGATTCGGCGCTATCTGTCATCTTGCGAGTTGTGGGAGAGGCGACCATAAGAACTCCGAACTATAAGGAATTATTATTCCGGTTTCCGGAACGGGAGAAAGTGTATATGAATCAGTGCAGAGTTGGGACCCAGGTTCAGGAGTTGCTCTCCGACACCGCAATAGAGCCTCATCTGGGAGTAAATTTATTCCGCTAAGCGGAACATGCTCTCTCCCACACAATTTGCCCCTGGCAGACAACACAACGCCACAGCGAGCAGGTTAGGCTGGTGCAGCTCGAGAAGGAGCCCTGTTTGAATCCCAACCCGTTTCTTGGCGTCCTCTTCCACTGGACCGGCGGCCTCTCCGCGGCCAGCTGCTACCTGCCATTTCGCGGCATCCGCCAGTGGTCGTGGGAGATCTACTGGCTCGTCCAGGGCTGCTTCAGCTGGATCGTCGCTCCCCTGCTGCTAGCAGCGCTGCTCGTCCCCGAGCTGGGCCGCATCCTCCATAGCGCCGACTCCTCCACGATCTTCTACGCCTGGTTCTGGGGAGCGATGTGGGGCATCGGCGGCCTGCTCTTTGGGCTCGGCGTGCGCTACCTGGGCATCGCTCTTGGCTACACCATCGCTCTCGGCTTCAGCACCGCCTTCGGGACTCTGGTGCCGCCGCTCTTCGCAGGCCAGCTCGCCGCCATCGCAGCCGAGCGTGCAGGACAGGTCATTCTGCTCGGCGTGGCCGTCTGCCTCGCGGCTATTGTGGTCAGCGGCATCGCCGGACACATGAAGGAGCGCGAGCTGGCCGGAGCCAGAGCCAACGAAGCCGCCTCTCCCGGAGGACGGGGCGAGTTTGCCTTCTCCCGCGGCATCGTCATCGCCAGCTTTGCCGGGATTATGGGTGCCTGCTTCGACTATGGACTGGCCGCAGGCAAGCCCATCAGCGATGCCGCCCGCGACACTCTCGCAGCTCATAGCCGCAGCGGCCTATGGCAGAGTCTGCCCGCGCTCGTCGTCGTACTCTGGGGAGGCTTTACGACCAATGCTCTCTGGTGCGGCGGCCTGCTCCTCAGGAACCGCTCCGCCAGCCAGTTTCTTGGCCGCTCTGCCGACTCAGACACGAGCCTCGGCCCACGCCGCACTCTCCTCAACTACGCCTTCGCGGCGCTCGCGGGCCTGCTCTGGTACTTCCAGTTCTTCTTCTACTCCATGGGGCAGACCAAGATGGGCCGCTACGACTTCAGTAGCTGGACTCTGCACATGGCGGGCACAATCCTCTTCGCGACCCTATGGGGAGCCGTGTTGCACGAATGGAGCGGAACCAGCCGCAAAACCCGCTCGACTGGAGCGTTAGGCTTCGCGTTACTGGTCGCCTCCACCCTCGTCGTCGGCTATGGCAACTACCTCAAGAGCCGCTAGTACTTCGTATCGTTCTCGGAAAGGTGTGGGTAAGTTATTTTCTGAGGTCCTCCCGCTGGTCGGAAGCAAGCTTCTCGTCAGCATCGCGCAGCAGCTCTGCAACGGGCCTGTCCGTAGTAATGTTTGCCGTCACCAGCTCGTCGATGATCGCGGCGATGCGCGGCCAGTCTGCACGCTGCGGAATCTCGCGCGCATTCGCGTGGAGCTGCTCAATCCGGTGGTAGAACGGAATCGCCGCATTCACCTCAGCATCGTGCCAGGTGGATCGACGGCATCCAATCGCCCCCATCGTCGTCGTCAGCTTATCCATCGCCGGAATCAGCACATGACGCAGAAAACGCCACGCGACCTCAGGATGAGGGCTACCGGCAGCGATCGCAAGAATCCAGTACACGTTCAGCGAGGCCGTGCTGCCCTGCCCCTCGTGCGGAATATCGGTCACGTCCACTAGCCCCCGCACAGCCGAGTCCGGCGAGGTGTGCGCCATAGTCGCGAAGCCGAACCAATTGATCATCATTGCCACTTTGCCTGCCGCAAACGCAAGGCCAGCCGCGACCGAATCGAGTTGTAGGCAGTCCGGGTGCGCGGCGTCACGGTCCGCGAGGATCGCCCGATAGAACGTCAGCGCCTCCATCGCCTCGGGCGTCTCGAAGCGAACTCGCCCGGCGGCATCGAAGAGATCGCCGCCCCGCGTCCAGAGCTGGAGCAGGAAGTCGTACACCGAGTTATGGCCATCGGGAAACGCCGCGAAGACCGTGCCGTAGATGCCCTGCTCCGGCCGGTGCATGAACCGCGCGATGCGATGGAACTCCGTCCACGTCGTTGGCGGCGCAAGCTCCATGCCGAACAGCTGCCTGTAATTTGCACGCAGCGCGGCATCCTCGAAGAGATCGCCGCGATAGATCAGGCACTCCGGCCCATCGTGATAGGGCACGCCCAGCACCGCGTCTCCAACCCTTTGCAGGCGTAGCAGCGAGTCGGTCCAGCCCGCCGGATAATCCTGCGGAGGTTCGGCCTGAAGCAGCGGTGCAAGATCCACCGCGCACCCCTGCGCGTGCATCGCCGCAATCCAGTCTGTTGCCACGAACGCGACATCCCAGCGCCCGTCGCGCATCCCGTGCGAGGCAAAGAACGCCTCCTCCAGAGGATGTAAATCGAGCGCCACCAGGTCGAGTGCGAGTCCCGTCTGCGCCTCTGCTTCGAAGACTCGCCACTGCTCTCGAATCGCCTCTTCAAACGGTGCATACTTGCGGACCGCAATACGGAACTGCTGCGCACGGCTCATAGGCCAATCCTCATCGGCTAGAGGCCGAACTCTTCCGCGATCACCTGGTTATGCTCCCCGATCCTCGGAGCGGCGATGGAGCTGGTCAGCAGCTCGCCGTCGATGCGGATCGGACAGCGCGTGGTCCGCATCGTTGCCGACGGATCGCAACCCGGCCTGCTCTCCACCGTCTGCACCATCTCCAGCACCTTGAAACCATCGTGTGCGAAGAGCTGGTCCCACGTCAGCACATCCGCGCACCAGATATCGGCAGGTTCGAGGATCGCAAGCCAGTGCCCGGTCGTCTGATGCTTCAGATGCTGCACCAGGATCGCCTTGATCTCATCGCGCTGATCGAAGAGCGAGGCCGGATCGGTGTACGTCGCCAGCGCGGGGCAATCGAGCAGCTCGCCCAGGCGCAGGATCGATCCCATCGCCAGCGCCAGGTAACCATCGGCCGTCGTGTAGATGCCATACGGCGCTCCCAGATAGGCATGGGCGTTGTTTACGGCGCTGCGCTCGGGAGCCTTACCGCCGTCGTTCAGGTAGGTCGTCAATACCTCGAACTGAAGGTCCAGAATCGACTCCAGCAGCGACACCTCAACCTTGCCGCCAAGCCCTGTAATGCCGCGCCGCACCAGTGCGGCCAGCAGTCCCTGCACCAGATGTGCGCCCGCCATCATATCCGCCACCGCCAACCCAAAGGGCACCGGCGGCTGCGCGGCATCACCGTTCAGGTAGGGCAGCCCCGAGAGCGCCTGCACCAGCAGGTCCTGCCCCGGCTTGGTGCGCCAGGGGCCGGTGTTGCCGTAGCCGGTTATCTCACCGTAGACCAGACGCGGATTCAACTCGCGCACCGCGTCGTAGCCTAGACCGATCTTCTCGATCACGCCCGGCCTGAAGTTCTGAATCATCACATCGGCGCGCAGCAACAACTTGCGGATAATCTCAAGGTCTGCCGGGTTTTTAAGATCGGCGGCGTAGGACTGCTTGTTGCGATTGATCGAGTGAAAGAGCGTTGAGTCGCCGTCGAGCGAGAGGTTCGAGATGTAAAGCTGACGGCAGAGATCGCCCGCGCCCGGCCGCTCGATCTTGATGACGCGCGCGCCCATATCCGCAAGCCGCAGGCTGGCCGACGGGCCTGAGAGAAACTGCGAAAAGTCAATTACCAATAGACCTTCAAGTGGCTTCATCATGCCCGTCCCTCCGCCTGTTTGAGCGCCTGATTCATGCTCTCAAGCACCTGCAACTCCTCTCCGCCGTGCACAAGGTAGTGATGCACCAGGTTCGAAGCCTCATCCTGAAAGCCGATAAAGCCCGGCCAGCGCGGACGTACCCACGCCGCATCGAGCGTCGGCAGCGTGTTGGCGAAGAAGCCGTGCGTGTGCGCGTTCACCTCGGCGCTCAGCCACGCGGCGCGATGCCCTGACTGGCCGCCCGACTCCACGTACAGCGTCCTCTGCGTCAACTCGGAGGCCGTGAACTCGGCATACGCCAGCGCTGTCTCCAGATGCTTGCAACTCCGCGAGATAGCCAGCCCCGCGCCTCCCAGCGTCGACCGCAACGTCTTGCCCTCGAAGCTCACCAGACCGCCATTGTGCAGCACATGCGCGCCATAACCCAGCCGTGCGTAGTTCGAGTAGCCATAGGCAAACGGGCAGTATGCCACCGTGTCCGAGTCGGCCAGTAACTGCCACGTCTTGATCGGATTGCGCTCGATCGATCCCGGCGCGCTAAGTTGCACCAACTCGCGAAGCATCCGGAGCGCCGCGATGCCCTGCGGGGCCGCGATCACCTCACCCCGCGTCGTAAAGGGCTCCGAGCCCAGCGCATTCGCCAGCATGAAGAGGTTCATCAGACTGTCGATGGGGATCGCCGGCACCGTCACCAGTCCGCGCCGCGCGAGCGTCAGCAGGTCGTCCCAGGTCTTCGGTGCTTCAACCCCAGCTCGCGCGAGCAAGTCCGGTCGCCAACCCGACACGGGCGTCGCCGCATCAATCGCCAGCGCGTACTGGTGGCCTTCGTAGTTGTAACTCGCGTGCGACTGGCCCACCGAATTCGCAGCCTGATCGGCCAGAAACTCCAGCGGCAGGTGCTCGTCCAGCTTCAGCAGAAGCCCGGCGTGCGCGGCCTCGCCCATGGATGGATGGTCGATCACCATCATGTCGAAGCGCGCGGCGAGATCGGCCAGCGGCGCGTCAGCAAACTGCTGTAGCGAACGCTTCTGCCACGTGATCGAGACCTCGGGATGCAGCTCGGAGAAGCGTTGCGCGGTCGCGACCATCGGCAGATAGCCGCGCGTATGGTTCCAGGTAATACCGGTAAGCTCGATCATGGCCTCGTTGGGAGGGGAAGGAAGATGGTCCACACTCTCGATCAGGATGATAAGTTTGCGAGTGGTATGTCAACGCGGGTGTGTTCCGCTAACCGGAACCACGCAGAAACCTATAGGAACGAACTATGACCAGCGAGATGTTCTTCGAAGACTTCATCCTCGGCACCGAACGCGAGACCGTCGGCCGCACCATCACCGAGACCGACGTAGTGCTGCACGCCGGACAGACCGGCGACTTCTACCCGCACCACATGGACGCGGAGTGGTGCAAGACCCAGCCCTTCGGCCAGCGCATGGCTCACGGCACGCTGGTCTTCAGCGTGGCCGTCGGCATGACCGCCGGGGCCATCAACCCGCGCGCCATGAGCTATGGGTACGATCGCCTGCGCTTCGTGCGGCCGGTCTTTCTCAACGACACCATCCACGTCCGCGTCTTCATCAGGGAGCTACGCGACGACGCCAAGCGGCCCGCGCACGGCATCGTCGTCGAAGGACTCGAGGTGAAGAATCAGCGTGGCGAGACGGTTCTCGTAGCCGAACACCTGCTGCTCGTCGAACGCAAACTTACCCGCGTCTAGTTCGCCGCGAAGCTGTAGTGTCCGCCCTTGCTGAGGCTATGCGTCTGGCTGCCATACACTACCGTCGCCTGGATATCGCCCGGCAGATCAAGCTCGATGCCCTTCTGCTGATCGACGTGGATCGCGATGACCCCATGCGGTGTGGGTACGGATCCGTTGGCGTATTCGAGGCCCAGCAGGTTCGGGCGGATCTCAACCTTGTCGTATCCGGGGCTGGCCGGAGTGATGCCGAGCACGTTCTCCGCCAGCCACGCCGTTGGCCCGGAGGACCAACCGTGCGCGAGCGAGACGAAGTAACCGCTGGTGCCATCGGCCTGTAGTGAGAGGTGCGAGTTGCCCTTTGGCCAACGCAGATCGTACGACTCCCAGAAACTCGTCGCGCCCTCGGCCAACATGCCTCCCCAATACATACGCATCCAGTCGAGCGCCTCCCGCGCATGCCCCGACTTCGCCATTGCATCCAGCACCGTCAGGTTGAAGTAAGGGCTCACCACCTGGTCTGTGGGCACGTCCTGCTTGACGTGCGAGAGCACGCGCGACCATACCTGCTGCATCGCCTGCGTGTCGTAGTCCTCGGCTCGCAATGCCAGTGCATTCAACTGCCACGTCGTACCATAGGTTGGCGCGTCGGTATCGCGAAACCGGCTGCGCACGGCGGCTAACGTCTTCTCGCCTTGCTGGCGATACCTCTCGCTGTTAGCCTTGTCGCCCAGTCTCAGCAGCAGTTCGCCAGCCTCGCGATACGCCAGCCCATACTGCATGTTGGTGCCGATCATCGCCTCTCGCGTCACCGCATATAAGCCCGGCGACCAATCGACAAAGAGCCACTGATGCTTGGCGTTGGTGAACATCCCATCTGGGTCGAGGCCCGCATCCATGTTAGCGAGGATGTGCAGCAGCGCATCATGTTGACTGGCGAGAAACTCTCGATTCCCATCGTGCCAGTAGAGGTTGTAGAGCGAGGTCACCCACAGCGCCGAGTAGCTCGTGATGCCATTGACCGGGCCGCCGCCTGCAGGCACCAGTGCCCGCAGCGTCTCCTGCATCAGCGCGCTGTCGCCGAACGCCGTCGAGATCACACGGCCTTCCACATCCATATCGCCGACCCAACGGCCACGATCGCGCTTTACTGCGTCCCAGATGCCGTCCTGCATACACAAGTGTACGGTGTAAGCACCCGTCTCCCAGATGCGGTTCAGCAGCGGGTCCGACGACTCGAAGCTGCCCGCGTAGGTCACGGGATAGTAGATCCCCTCCACGCGAATCGACTTGAACGCCACCACCGGGGCGCCGCGCAGAAAGCGTATCCGCACATAGCGGAAGCCCGACTTCGGCCCACGGGCCACGCTGTTCGCGGGCACGTCGAGCAGGTTCGTCCCCAGGTAGTTGCCGCCTTGCTGCCCTGTGCTAATGCCCGTCGATAGCGCCTCGATCTCCGACTCGCCGTAAGCGATCGAGAGCGTGCTCACCGCAGAAGAGGACGACTCCACCAGCAGCCGGCCGGCCATTTCACGGCCAAAATCCAGCAGTAGAGAGGGTGCATCGGCATCCGTCACTGTCGTATTGTTATTTGTAACTGTAAATGATCCTTTTCCCGAAGCCCCCGTCAGCGCATCAAGATTGGCAAAACTTCCCCGCCCCGCGAACACATGCGAGACCTTCGCCGCAGGCAGTGCGAACGTGCGCAGCGCAGCCGACATTCCCTTGTAACCGGGCCAGCCATACATCCCTGCATCGGCGGACCACTGCCGCAGGTCTACATCCGACTCCACTGGTCCCAGCGACTGAACCGTCTTCCACGACGAGTCATCGAAACCCGGATCGCTCCAATGTTCATCGGCCTTCGCGCTCGATCTCCAGTTCTTATTCGAGATCACCAGCGCGGGTGCGTTCACGCCAAAGGCCGCAGGCACGATCTTCGCAACGACCACCTCGCCATAAGTCAACTGCTGTGTCGCCAACGGGCCACCACCACTCACGATGCCGCGCCCACGCACAGCCTCTATAGCAATCACGTTATCCCCTACCTTCAGTGCGCTGGCAGCATCCGCATGAAAGACATGGAAACCGATAGGTTCGTCGATGTTGAGGTAGAAGTCATCGACCTTGTGGCCGTTTACAAACACATGCGCCTCACGCGGCCCTGCGACGTAGAGCGTCGCGGCATGGGGCAGCGTAGCCACCTGAAAGTGTGCCCGGAATACGTGCGGCTGCACGCGCAGCTCCGGCCGGTTCCACGGATACTTGCCATGATCGGGCCGCAACACAGTCACATCGTCCGCAGTCCAGATGTACTCCTCAGGCAGCGGCGTGTGCGCGGGCTCGGCAACCGCGTGGAGGTTCCGCGTCGGATCGAGCGGCGCGGGCTGTCCCTGTGCAAGAGGCGACAACACAAAGGCGACAAGAATCGCAATCGAGATACGGTAAAGCTTCAGCATAAAGTCATCCCTGCCTGACGGCATTGCCAACTGTAAACGAGATGCGTATAACGTGAAACTGTTTCGTATTGGAATCGACTGGAACACTCGGGTGAGATTGGGATGAGAGTAACTGCCGCATCTGGATTCAAGCTCTGCCTTGCGCTGCTGGCCATAAACGCCGCAGCGAACGCACAGGATCTGCCTTTGACGCAATCGCTGCAACCGAGCCAGATACGGCAGCTCGACCCCACGCGCGGCCTCACCCATCCCGACCTTGAGAGCAGCCATCACCAGCCGCTGCCCGAGGAGTACATCTGGACCTCCAGCGACACCGCGATGGACGCGAAGATCGCCTACACCTTCCCCAAGGTGACCGAGCAAACCGAGCCGCACTACTTCCGCGAACGCTTCAACGTGGCCTCCGTACCGCAGGACGCAACGCTCTACATCGCCGGGCCGCGCAGCGTGAAGGTATGGCTCAACGGCCAACTTGCCGAGCAGGTGGAGAGCGACCTTACCTCGCCGCTGGGAATGCACGTCTTCATCACCAGCGTCGCGAAATACCTGCACGCCGGGGCCAATACCATCGCCATCGAAGCCGTGCGCGGGCGCGGCGTCACCGGCTTCGCCAACAGCGCGCTGCTGCGCCAGGAGACCTTCGGGCAGGTCGTCGTCGCCAAGATCATCGCGCAGCCTGCGAACGTCAACGGCCCCGCCCTGATGCGCAGCGGCAAGGACTGGAAGAGCTCCACCACAGCCTCCGAGAACTGGCAGCAGCCGGGCTTCGACGACTCCCGCTGGAAGCCCGTTCAGAGCATCGGCGGCATCGAAAGCTCGCTTGAGCTATTCCAGTGGAACGCCGACGCGGGCCTCTACAACTGGCCGGGATACGACGGCATCTCCGGCTATCTGGCCCATCTTCAGATTCCGGCAAGCGGAATCCTCAGCCACTACGCTGGACGCGGCAGCCTCGAAAATCTCGACAGCCTCACCGGTGGCTCGGGCGAGTTCACTGTTCACCTGCCAGCTCGTGTCCTCACCAACGCGGAGGCTCCCAGCATCGTCCTCGACTTCGGCCGCGAGCTTACCGGGCGCGTCGAGATCGTCTCCGACTCCGGCGCCCCAGCCACGCTCTCGGTGCAGATGGGCGAGTCCGAATCCGAGACCATGAAGGCCCCGTTCCTCGGCGTCAACCAGATGACCATTGCGCCGCACGGCACCGGCCACAGCTCCAAGACCGCCTTCCGCTACGCCCGCATCCAGTTCCTCGGCGGCGCGCCCGAGGTGCGGTTCAAGGCCATTCGTGTCGATCACATTTACTACCCGGTCGAGTACCAAGGCTCCTTCGAGTCCTCCGATCCCATACTCAACCGCATCTGGGAGATCGGTGCGTACACCGCCCACCTGTGTATGCAGGACGGCGTCTGGGACGCCAGCAAGCGCGACCGCGGGCGCTGGATGGGCGATACCGACGTCAGCGGACGCGTCATCGAAGACGTCTTCGGCGAGCGCCCGCTGATGGAGGACACGCTCGACCGCCTGATGGGGCCAGCGCCCATCGACCAGCACGTCAACGGCATCCCGGGCTACTCGGCCTTCTGGTTCACGGGCGTCGCCGACTACTACCGCCACTCCGGCTCGAAGGAGTTCCTGAGCCGCACGCACGACCGCATGGTCCAGTTGCTCGAGTACGTGGACCGCGAGTTCGACGCGCGCAACATCTACGTGAACAAAACTAATGTGTGGCTCTACGTGGACTGGTCGCCCGAGTTCAACGGCGATACGCCCGAGACCCGCCGAGCCACCACGCTCGAGTTCTACCGCGCCTATCGTGAGGGGGCCTGGCTGCTCCGCGAGGCCGGGGACACCGCCAATGCGGCCAAGTACGAGGCCCGTGCCGACGCCATCAAGGCCGGATCCGAGAAGTACCTGCTCGACCCTAAGACCAACTCCTTCGGCCCGCGCTGGCAGAGCAACGCCGCCGCCGTCGTGGGAGGAGCCGCCGACCCAAGCCAGTACAGCTCCATCTGGAAGAACTCGCTTGCGTCGGTCGGCACTGGTCCCACCGCGGGGCTTATCATCTCGCCGTACTACAACTACTACGTCATCCGCGCCATGGCCGAGGTCGGCCATCGCGCCGAGGCGCTCCGGTGGATCCGCACCTACTGGGGCGGCATGGTTAACGAGGGCGCGACCAGCTTCTGGGAGGCCTACGACCCCGACTGGTACAAGGAGGACTTCCACTCCTCTCTCCAGTCCGACAACCGCTCCGGCTACTTTGTCTCGCTGGCGCATGGCTGGTCCGCCGGACCGACCGCATGGCTCATGGAACAGGTGCTGGGTATCAATCCCACCGGCGCGGGCTTCAACACCGTCGATATTCGTCCTGACCTCGTGGATCTAACTTGGGCCAAAGGAGCTGAGCCGACTCCGCATGGGCTGTTGAAGGTGGACGTCCGCAAGAACGCGGGAGTCACCGCCATCGCGGTCGATGTGCCTGAAGGTGTCGCAGCAAGAGTCTCGGTTCCGGGGACGCAGGCTACCGTCAACGGCAAAGCCGCAGTAGCCACCAGCGCCGAGGGTGGCACACGCACGGTCGTTATGCTCGACCATGCTGGCCACTTTGAGTTGATCGGAAAGTAAAAGACTGTCCTGCCGGACGGGCCTCCTGCGCGGAGGGCGGGCGTTTACACGCCTTTTTACTGCTTCGCGTGGTCCTCCCGTTGGTCGGAAGAAATATTTTTACTTCCGACCAATGGGTGTCTTTACGCCTTCTTCAGCTTCTTCACGACGCTTGCAACCGATGTCTCGTTCATGGCCTCAATCGCCTCCGCACGAGCACGCTTCAACGCACCATCCAGCGCCTTCTCCCCGGAGGTAAGCCAGTCCGGCTCAATTGCCGCAAACACATCGCCGATCCCAATCGACTTGGCCGAGAGGTTCAGCTTCGCGCCGCCAGCCGGTCCCTTCCTCTGCTGGATCAGCCCCGCCTCATGCAGCGGCGGAAACAGCCGCCGCACCATCACCGCGCTCTCGCCCAGCGCCTCCGCGATCGCCGCCGAAGTCATCATCGTCTCAGGCTCGCGTGCAAGCAACGCCAACACCCGTAAACCCAGTTCAAACCGTCCACTTTGCGCCATGCAAAGCAAGCTATCACATTGTGGGTCCCAAATGCGGCTTTCTCATCACTTAAGCCTTGATCTCGCGGTCGATCACCTTCGCGCCCAGCACCGCGAAGAATGGCGGCGTCACGATCAGCAGCACCTCATACCAGACCGGCCCTCCACCTTTGGAGTGCGAGGCCGAGATCATCGCCATCATCAGCGTCACCAGGGCCAGCATGAATCCATGCCGAACCCGCTGACTGGCCGCGATCCGGCCCGTGACGCAGCCGCCCAGAAACACCGCCACAAAGCTCGCCAGCATGTTGTAGACCAGGAAGACCGGGGACCGGTGCCCCGAGCCCGCGCTAAAGACCTTCACCGCGATCAGCGTCAACGGCACCGTCACCACCATCATCACCATGTATCCAAAGATCACCGCAAACACGCTGCGCAACAGAGTCGACATGGAGAAACCCTAGCAAACCGCGCCCCGCGAAGCAAAAACGCAGGACGCAAAAAACCATGCCGGGAAGATCAAACCGTCACACTCGCTCCTGTAATCTTGGTAAGTGAATATTCTTTTCGTCGGCGATATCTTTGGCTCAGCCGGCCGCCACATCGTTCGGGAACACCTTCCCCACCTGCTCGAAACTCACTCCGTCGACCTGCTCGTCATCAACGGCGAGAACTCCGCCGGGGGCTTCGGCATCACGCCCTCGCTAGCCGAAGAGATCTTCGACCTGGGCGCGCACGTCATTACCACCGGCAACCACATCTGGGACAAGCGCGAGATCTTCGAGTACATGACCGTGCCCGCCGACTCTCACGTCCGCGGCCGCCGCGTTCTGCGCCCGGCCAACTACGCCGTCAACACGCCGGGCTTCGGCGTCTACCAGGGCAGCCTGGCCGACGGGCAGGAGTATGCCGTCCTCAACCTGCAGGGACGCGTCTTCATGTCCTCCTGCGACGACCCCTTCCGCAAGGCCGACGAACTGCTCTCGAAGGTCACCGCCAAGGTCATCCTGGTGGACTTCCACGCCGAGGCCTCCAGCGAGAAGGTGGCGCTGGGCTGGTATCTCGATGGGCGTGTCACCGCCGTCCTGGGCACCCATACCCATATCCCCACCGCCGACGAGCGCGTCTTGCCCCAGGGCACGGCCTTCCAGACCGACGTGGGCATGTCCGGCCCGTACGACTCCGTTATCGGCGTGGAGACCGAGCTGGTGTTGCAACGGTTCCTGACCGGGATGCCCGGCAAGTTCGAGGCGGCCAAGGGCAACCCGAAGCTCTGCGCGGCGCTGATCGAGTGCGACGGAGCCACAGGACGCGCCTACGGCATCCGCAGGATCATGCTGGGAGAATAACCCGGCTACGCAGGAACACCGGCCTGGGAGCCGCAGTCGAAGTCGGCTGCCGCCGCCAGCCAGCCGGCGATCGCTCCCCTGCCGGCACGGCGTTTGGCCTCGGTCGGAGGCATCACGCCCCAAACAGCCTGCCACGGCAGCTCCTCCACCGACGGCGACGCGAACAGATAGCCCTGCATGAAGCGGATGCCCAGCTCCCGCAGTTTCTCGTACTCCGCCACCGTCTCCACGCCCTCGGCGATCAGGCTGGTCTTCATCGACTCGGCGATCTGCGCGAACGCGGCCACAATCTTCTGCCGCCGGTCGCTGGAGTCGATCCCGCGCACCAGCGACCGGTCCAGCTTCAAAATCTCCGGGCGACACTCCACCAGCATCGCCAGCCCCGAGTAGCCTGCTCCGAAGTCGTCCACGCCCGTGTAAAAGCCAGCCGCCTGGTTGCGCTCCAGCAGGGAGTGCAGCTCCGGCACAGCCAGCTTGTGCTCCTCTGTCATCTCCAGCAGGATCTCGGAGGGAGACAAGCCGCAGGTGCCAGCCGCCAGGCGCAGGTACTCCGCGTCCAGCGCCTCGGGGTGCAGGTCGGGCCGCAGGTTCAGGCACAGGGATACGTCCAGATCCTTCAGCCCCAGCTCGACCGCGCGGCGTATGGCCTCGATCGCGATCTCGCGGTCAAATCTCCGCAGCGTCTTCTCGTCCATCCCGTCGATCAGCTTCGGATAGCACGCGCCGTCCATGGTCCGGGTCAGGGCCTCGTAGGCCACCACACGCCGGGCGCAGACGTCCACGATAGGCTGGAACGCAATCACAAAATCCGGCAAAGATGGCGCCCCCGCAACAGTCGGACATGCGAACACATTGCTCATGGCGCTCCCGGTCTTACAAAGTCAACAGCAGATGCAACTCCGCAACGGATTGCGCACCTGACTCTATGTTGCACCGGCTGACCACCCAGCCCTAGTAACTCTCTAGAGTCACTTTGTCCTGCAGCGTACAGACACAATGTTAAGCGAGAGCGTTAGACCGCGTATGTCGGGAGATTCTTCAAGTTTTTTCGGCGGAAAGGCTCAGAACAAAAATATAGCAAAGACCTCTCCCGGGAGAAAGAGGATAACGCTAAACGCCCCGTGCCGACGATCGAGGCCCATCGATCGTCGGCACGGGGCGTGTTCAGCTTCGAGCTACTTGTGGCGTGCCGGAGCCCTGTGTGCGGGAGCCGCCTTCTTCACGACCTCTTCACCATCGCTCATCACCAGCATTACCGGCGACTGCGTATACGAGGCATAGACGCCCTGCAGGGTGATCTTCGTGCCCACAGCGGGAACGGCCTTCAGCGGCGTCTTCATGTTGAAGGTAAAGTCAGCCACCTTGCCCTGCACGGCGTCGTCCGAGACCGAGACCAGGACCTTGTCCACCGTCGATCCATCGACGACCACTCCGTCGGGAATCTCGACACTCTTGCCCTTGACCGTGGCGAAGACCTTATCCGCATCCTCGGGCTTGCCGTTCTGGATGATGTACTCCTTGTCGCTCAGAGCCAGCGTCGAGAGGTCGGGGGTAGAGGCGATCGTCTTGGCGACGATGTCCGCAGCCGTCGGAGCCGGAACAATGCTGAAGCCCGCGGGCGGGTTCAGGTTGGCCTGCGCCGCCGCCGTCACAGCCTCATAGCCGTCGGTGCCGCCGTGGTACTTCTTGTAGCAGTAGGTGGCCAGCGGCTGCAGTTGGGCCTTGAAGTTGTCAGGCGCGAAGCTGGCCGCTCGGGTGGCGTAGAAGGTGCAGTTGACCAGGTCGGGAGGGGTCGAGGCATAGTAGGCCTGGCCCAGGAAGTAGGTGTCCTGCAGAGCCTGTCCGGGCTGCTGGGTGGCGGCTACCGGCATCGCGGCCAGTTCGGCCTTGAAGGCGGTGATGGCCGCGGGGTAGTCCTTCTTGCCCAGAGCCGAGGCGCCCACGGCCGACTGGAAGATCGGCGTCGCGGTGGCCTTCAGAGCGGTGTAGTCGGCATCCGACATGCCCTTAGGCTGAGGCGCGGCCAGCCCCTTCTGGGCATAGTCGGCGGCGGCATCGAGAGCCGACTGCTTGGCAGCCGGATCGGTGAGCGCGTCCGAGGCCTCGCGGCGCAGGAAGACCTCAAAGGTGAGGGCGCGCAGGTTGCCCGGATCGACCTGGAGCAGGCGGTCCGCCGCGTCGATGGCCTTGGCATGATCGAACGCCACATAGGCGACCATCAGGCGCTGCAACACATCGGCCTTCACCGCGCTCTGCGGAAACTGCTTCAGGTAATCCTCGATGGCCGGAGCCTGAGTCTGAGGGGTCGTCTGCTTGTTCACAGCATTGTCGTACACGGCAAACTCAGCCGGCGGCATCTGCACCTGACCTGCAGCGGGAGCGGCAGCATCCTGTGCCAGGGCGACGCTCGCAGCAAAGGGCGAGACGGAAAACGCGGAGATTGCCGAGACGGCCAGGAGAGATGCGACCACTACCTTCTTCATTCAAGACTCCTAAGTTACTGCGAATATTTTAGATACTTAAAAACAACGCCGACTAAACAAAGTACTGGGATGCGCCGTCGATGCGTCACGTCGTCCACCCGTCGCGTAATTGTAGGGGAAGTCATTATGAACGCTGATGAACCGGATTATAGGAATGCAGTTGACGAAGCGCAAGTCTACACCCGCTATGATGACAGATTTTCCCATTCCGGCTGCTTCTGCACCCAAGTCTTGTATTCGTACCGCCTTATCCACAAGATGTAGCGTTCCGTCTGTTGATTCCGCCCCGGTCCGCTACTAGAGTTGAGGCATACTGCAGGCCTTCGGCTGCACGCTTTGGCGTGTGCGGTCGAAGAAGGGCAGCAGGGAGTCGGCACAAGCTCATGCTCAAGCTCAAAAAGGTTCAGATCCTCGGGTTCAAGTCGTTCTGCGATCGCACGGAGGTCCAGCTCTCGGGCGAGGGCATCGCCGCCATCGTCGGCCCCAACGGATGCGGCAAGTCCAACATCTCTGACGCTATCACCTGGGTGCTGGGCGAGCAGTCGGCCAAGAGCCTGCGCGGCATCAAGATGGAAGACGTCATCTTCGCCGGAACCCGCGACCGCAAGCCCACCGGCATGGCCGAGGTCTCGCTCACCCTGGTCGACCCCGATATCTACGACGGCACCGGCGACATGGACTCCGCTCCCGACCTGGAGATGGTGGAGGGCGAGGCCACCGACTGGGACGAGACCGCGCTCCGCGAGCAGGTAGCTGCCGAGACCGAGGAGGCCGTCGCCGAGGCACAGCCGGGCACGATCCTCGAAGGCGAAGTGCCCGCTCCGACTCCCGAGAGCCTGGCCGCCGCCGGTGCGGAGGCTGCCCTGCCCACTCCTACCAACAATGTCGTGCTCAAGATTCGTCGGCGCAAGTTCGGTCGCTCGCCGATCCGCGCCGGAGAGCTAACCATCACGCGCCGCCTCTTCCGCTCGGGCGACTCCGAGTACCTGCTCAACGGCAAGATCTGCCGTCTGCGCGACATTCAGGACATCTTCATGGGCACCGGACTCGGAGGCGAGTCCTACGCGATCATCGGGCAGGAGCGCATCGGACAGTTGCTGAGCGCCAAGCCGCAGGATCGCCGCTCCATCATCGAAGAAGCCGCGGGCATCACCCGCTTCAAGAGCAAGAAGCGGCTGGCAGAACTGCGGCTGGAATCGGCCAAGCAGAACCTGGCCCGCGTGAACGATATCTTCGAGGAAGTCTCGAAGCAGATCGGCACGCTGAAGCGACAGGCCGCGAAGGCCGAGCGTTACGGCCAGATTCGCGATGAGCTGCGCGCCAAGCTGCGCGTGGTGCTCTCGAGCCGTATCGCTCAGTTGGACGCCGACCAGACCTCCACCACCGCACAGCTTGCGGAGTTGACGGTAAAGATCGACGCGCAGGCCGCCGATATTGAATCCATGGACGTGGAGCACACCGAGGGCGTGCGCCACGGCTACTCGCTGGACCAGCAGATTCGAGAGCACAGCGCCACCGCCAACCAGTCCGCTGTAGAGCTGGAGCGCATCGCCGCGCGCTCGGCCGCCAACGTCGACCGCATCGCCGAGCTGACCGCGCGACTGGCCTCCGGGGCCGCTGAGATGGAGGCCGCACGGGCGCAGCTTGCAGCGCTCTCCTCTGAGCAACAGGAGCAGCGCAGCTTCCTCGACTCCGCCAACAGCGAGGCCGCGGGATCGCGTGCCGAGGCCCAGCGACAGCAACAGGCGGCCCAGCAGGCGCTCTTCGCGGTCAACAGCAAGGAGCAGGCCGCCGAGCAGAACCGCCGCCACTCCATGCAACTGATGCAGCGCGCCAACCAGATCCGCAACGAACAGGCACAGGCCGAGGCGGCTCTCGCCGGGCTTGATCGCGAGTCGGAGCGGCTGCTCTCAGAGTCCGAAACGGCGCGTCAGGAGCTGCAGAGCCTGAACCTGCAACGCGGTCAGGCGAAGCTCTCGTTCGAGAGCGTGAACGACCGGCTGAAGCGGTTGGAGATGGAGATCTCCGAGCTGCGTCTGCAACTGGAAGCCGGGCGTACCGAGGAGAACCAGAGCAAGCGTCGCGGCGACCAGCTACGTGGCGAGGTCGCCGGTCTCAACGGGCGCAGACAGTCGCTCGAAGGGCTCATCCGCGACCACTCCTACTCGACCGATACGGTCAAAAATATCTTCCGCGCCAGCGCCAAGAAGGCCACGAACACCGGCGAACCGAATCCGATTGTGGGCACGCTCGCCGACTTCCTCGAGGTCGATGGTGCATACGAACAGGTGGTTGACGAGTTCCTGCGCGATGAGTTGAATTACATCGTCGTCAAGAGCTGGGATGCGGCTGATGACGGGATTCGGCTGCTGAAGTCCGACGTTGCCGGACGCGCGACCTTCCTGGTCGAGCCGGGGTCGGAGAATCCCCATGCCGGCGGGCAGGAGTCGCTCTCAAAGCCGACTGGCGAGGGCGTCAAGCCGCTGCGGGAGTGCATCCGAGTGCTCAACGGCTTTGGCCGCTCTCTGGAGGTGCTGCTGCCCAAGCTGCGCGAGGGCTTCGTCGCGCCGGACTCGACCACGGCAAGGACTCTGGCGCTCGAGCATCCCCATGCGTGGTTCCTCTCGCCCACCGGCGAGACCTTCCACCACGTCACCGTCACCGGCGGACGGCCCAGCTCCGGCGGACCGTTGGCGCTGAAGCGCGAGCTGCGTGAGATTACCGATAAGCTTGCGGGTCTCGAGAAAGAGCTGACCGAGACCGATTTGCGCACGCAGGAGTTGCAGCACGAGCTGGCGGCTCACAGCGCCGCTCTCGAGGGCAAGAACCACGAGCGCCGCGATGCTGAGCGTGAGTCGGCCAACTCCGGCGCGGCGCTGCGCCAGATGGAGTCCGAGAGCGCCCGCATCGAGCGGCGTTTGCAGGACTGGATGCAGTCGACCGATCGCAACCGCGAGGCGCGCAACCAGAAGGCGGACCTGATCGCCAGCCGTCAGCAGCAGGCAACGGCGCTCGAGAGCGAGCGGGCCGCGCTGGAGGCTGGACTGACCGAGATCACGGCCCAGGTGGAGGCTCTGCGCAGCGAGCGCGAGCAGTTGCAACAGACCGCAGCTGCTGCTGGAGCCGCTCTGGCCGGGCTTGAGGAGCGGCGGCGCAACGCGCAGGCCAACTTCGAGCAGACCACGCGCCTCTACAACGCGCAGCAGCAGCGCATCGGGCAGCTCGAGCAGCAGCTTGCCTCCGCCGCGACCGAGAAGCAGCGCCGCGAAGAGGAGACGAGCGGCCTCGGCAGCCAGCACGAGGAGCTGGCCGAGACGCGTGCGACCGCCGTCGCGCAGAGCGCTCGCCTGACCGCCGAGGCGGCCGAACTGCGCACCCTGACCGCCGCGCTGGACTCGAAGCTGCGTGCCCTGCGGGCGGAGACGGAGGCTCTACGCGAACAGCGGTCGCACCACGCCGCGCACGCCGCCAAGCTCAGCTCCGACCTCGAGCACATCGAGGAGACCTGCCTGAACGATCTCGCGATCCCGTCCGAGGAGCTGCGCGCCGATGAGAGCATCGTCCGCATCGAGGGAGAGGCCCTGAACGAGCAGGAGACCGAGTCGCGGACGCTGAAGCACAGGCTCGAACAGATGGGGCCGGTAAACATGATGGCGCTCGAAGAGTTTGCCGAAGCCTCGCAGCGGCACAGCTTCCTCGACACCCAGCGCAAGGACCTGCTGGACTCGATCTCCAACACCCAGGCGTCGATCAAGGAGATCGATGACGTATCGCGGGTCAAGTTCGACGAGGCGTACAAGATCATCAACGAGAACTTCTCGGTCACCTTCTCGAAGCTCTTCGGCGGTGGACAGGCGTTCATGCGGCTCACGGACCCGGACAACCCGAACTCCGACTCCTCCGGCATCGAGATCGTCGCGTCGCCTCCGGGCAAGAAGCTGCAGAACATCCTGCTGCTGAGCGGAGGAGAGAAGGCTCTGACCGCGCTCTCGCTGCTGGTCGGCATCTTCCAGTTCCAGCCCGCGCCCTTCTGCATCCTCGACGAAGTCGATGCGCCGCTCGATGAGACCAACGTGGGCCGTTATGCCAAGCTCATCAGCGACATGGCGAAGAATACGCAGTTTATCGCCATCACCCACAACAAGCGCACGATGGCTCAGGCCGATGTGATCTACGGCGTAACCATGCAGGAGCCGGGCATTAGCAAGATTGTCAGCGTCAATTTGGGAAGGACCAACCGCAACCGCGATCAGGACGATCAGCCTCGGCGAGTCGCTTAAAGAATAAAAAGCGCCCTAACGCCGGGCAGGCGGCACTTCGTGCGGTTCTCGGGGTTGCATGGGTGAGTGATCTGCATGGGGCCTCCCGCTGGTCGGCAGCAAGAATTTTGCTTTCCGGCCAACGGGAGAACTTCAAAGTCTTTGCTTGCAAGATAACCGAGCAGATTCCTACGTCACCAGCCGCCCAAAGTGGGCGATACTGGACTAGATGAATGACGCTCTGCTCACCACGGAACTCGGTTCCCTTCCTCTGCTTGCACGCGGCAAGGTCCGCGACATCTATGCGTTGCCCGGCGCCACCGCCGACGCGCCCGGCGACCTGCTTTTCATTGCCACCGACCGCATCTCGGCGTTCGACCACATCCTTGGCTCCGGCATCCCGGACAAAGGCCGCATCCTGACCCAGATCTCGCGGTTCTGGTTTGATTTTCTGGCCGACCTCGTTCCCTCGCATGTGATTTCGACCGATATCTCGAAGTTCCCCGCCTCGCTTGCGCCCTATCGCGGACAGCTCGAGGGCCGCTCGATGCTGGTGCGCCGGGCCGAGATGTTCCCGGTGGAGTGCGTCGTGCGGGGTTACCTCTCCGGCTCCGGCTGGAAGGACTACCAGGCAACCGGCGCGGTCTGCGGCATCGACCTGCCCGCCGGTCTGCGTGAGTCCGACCGTCTGCCCGAGCCGATCTTTACCCCCGCCGCCAAGATCAACACCGGCGGCCACGATGAGAACATTCCGTTCTCCACCGTCATCGATACCATCGGGCGCGAGTACGCCGAGGCGCTGCGCGACCTGACGCTCGCGATCTACGCCAAGGCCTCCGCCTACGCGGCCACCAAGGGAGTCATCCTGGCCGACACTAAGTTCGAGTTCGGCCTGATCGATGGCCGCATCGCACTCTGTGATGAGGTGCTGACGCCCGACTCCAGCCGCTACTGGCCGGCCGACGAGTATGTCACGGGTGGGCCTACGCCATCGTTCGATAAGCAATACGTACGAGACTACCTGGAGTCGATCCACTGGAACAAGCAGGCACCCGCTCCCGCGCTGCCGGACGAGGTGGTCGCGCGCACCCGCGAGAAGTACATGCAGGCCTTCCACCTGCTCACGGGGCGGGATTCGCTGGAGGAGTCCGGCGGGGATAAGGCTGCATCATGAACGGGCTGAATGGCTTCGACTGGGTGCTGATCCTGATCCTGATCGGCTCCACCGTAAGCGCATTCTCCCGCGGCATCATTCGCGTTCTATTCTCGATCGTCGGCCTGATCGCCGGGATTCTCATCGCCAGTTGGAACTACGTGGCGTTGGCCCGGACGCTCAACCAGTGGATTCCCTCGTTCGAGACGGCGGAGGTAGTGGCCTTTCTGCTCACGCTGACTCTAATCGTGGTCGCATTCAGCCTCGTCGCCAGCCTGCTGAGCAGGACAGTCGCCGCCGTAGGATTGGGGCTGCTGGACCGGCTGTTGGGCGCGGCCTTTGGGGTTCTACGCGGCTGCGTCATCGCCGCCGTGCTGATGACGTCGATTGCCGCATTTGGTCCCAATTCGACCTGGGTGAAAAATTCTCATCTCGCCCCCTATTTCCTTGCGGAGGCTCATGCGCTATCCTTCGTTGTGCCCGCGCATTTTCAGAAGCAGGTTGCCGACGGCGCAACCCATATGCTTCACCAGTCACCTGGGCACAGAAAATCGCATACGTTGCTGGAATGGAAGCATTCCGAATAACTGAAATCTTGTGACACTCACGGACGCGGCCGCCTATCGGCCGCAAGCTAAGGAGCCCCTTGAAGCGCGAACTTGACAGCTTGATTACCCAGATGCACAGCGCCGGAATTAACTACACGGACGCGGTTCGCCAGTTCAAGCGGCGCTACATTCTAGAGGTGCTGGCGCAGCATAAGGGCAACCAGTGCAAGGCCGCTACCGAGCTTGGGATGCACCGCAATACGTTGAGCCGTACGCTCACGGAGTTGGACCTTGACACGACCCAGATCCGTCTGGGGATGCGCCGCCCTGTAGTAAGCGAGCGCCCCCGCCTGACCAGCAACATAGCCAGCATCCGCTAGTGAACTTCGTACCGTTCTCGGAGCGGTGTGGATGGGATTGTCTGTATGGGGCCTCCCGTTGGTCGACAGCGGGCATTTTTGTTGCCGACCAAAGGGAGGACTACGCAAAGCTCTAAAAAGGCACGCAAATGCCTGCCCTCCGCGAAGGAGGCTCGTCCGGCAGGACAGTCTCTGCGGCTTTTGAAAAAGCACACCTTGGGCTAAATCCCAGACCTATCCCAGAAACAAAAGCAACGACACTCTCTCCTGTCGGTTACTTTGTGCCGCGCTTGGGTTTGGCACTTTGCCTGGAAATCCCATTTTGTGACCGCCAAGCGATAATTCCACACGGTTACGGCATATCAGGCAGCCCTTTGGGGTATCCTTCGTCCAACGAACAGGAATGACGCAACTTCGCACTCTTCGAGCCTTACGTACCACCATGGCCCGCCCCGTGCGGCTGCCGATTGCCATTGCGCTTCTGGCTACGCAGGCATTCGCGCAGACATCCGCCCCTGCGCACGACCCTGCCAAGGCAGAGAACCTGTACCTGGCCGGGGCGCGCCAGCTCGACCATAAGAACCTGACTCAGGCCGAGGCCGACTTCGAGCAGGCCGTGGCACTCAATCCGAGTAAGCCCGAGTATGCCCTGGCACTCGCGCTGGCGCGCGAGCACCACATCACCGAGCTGGTCCAGCAGGCGGCACAGGCACGCGCAACCGGACAGGTCGAACGCTCCAATTCCCTGCTCGCCCAAGCGAAGAAGATTGACCCCGCGAACCCCATCGTGACCCAGCATCTGGATGCGGCATCGCCGATACCGCTGGAGTTTCATCCCGATCCCCCGCCCCCCAATCAGCCTTGGCGGAACGATGTGGCAACCATCGCCGGGCCGATAGAGATAAAAGCCTCCAAGACCTCGATGCCGTTCGACCTGCGCGGGGACGTCCGCGAGGTGGTGCGGCAGGTGGCCGCAGCCTACGGGATACGAGCCAGCTTCGACGAATCCGTCACCTCGGAACAGCTCCGATTTACGCTCGCCCCGGCTCCATTTGCCCAGACCATGCCGACTCTGATGCGCATGTGCCGCCTCTTCTCGGTCGCGCTCGATCCGACCTCCATCCTGATCGTCAAAGACACGCCGGAGAACCGTCAACACTTCGAGCACCTGCTACAGGAGACGATCTTCGTCCCCGGCACCACCAATACGGAGATCAACGAGCTCGGCAATGTCATTCGCAACGTCTTCGATGTGAAGCAGGTTACGGTGCAGCCGTCCACCGGAAGCATGGTCATCCGCGCCCCAGAGGAGACCCTAAAGGCAGTCAACTACGTGCTTGCCGACTTGATCGACGGCGGCGCGCAGGTGATGCTGGACATGAAGCTCTACGAGATCGACAAGATGCGCATCCGCAACATTGGCTTGGCGGGGCCGCAGTCGGTGGGGGCGTTCAGCATCGCATCGGAGGCGCAGTCGCTGGTCACGGCGAACCAGAGCACGGTCAACCAGGCTATCTCTCAGGGGCTCATCAAACTGACGGGCAACTACTACACTGATATCGCCACGGAAGCGCTCTTTCTGCTCGGCACGGGGCTGGCCTCGAGCAGCCTGCTCTCGGGGCTCTTCGGTGTCTTTGGCGGCGGCATCAGCACTATCGGCGTCTCAGCCCCCGCGGCGACCTTCAACCTGGCGATCAACTCGTCCGACACCCGCGCGCTGGACGATATTCAGGTGCGGGTGGGCGATCACCAGAGCAGCACTTTCCGGGTCGGGTCAAAGTACCCCATCACGACCTCCAGCTACTCGAACGGGCTGAACAGCTCGACCTCCGCGGCGCTTGCCGGTGTCACGATCAACGGCGTCAGCGCAGCGTCGCTCGCCTCGCAGTTTCTCGGAACCGGCTCGTCGCTGACGGTGCCCCAGGTGCAGTATGAAGACATCGGGCTGACGCTCAAGACGACGCCCGCGGTGGAACGCTCCGGCATGATCTCGGTTCACGTCGAGCTGAAGATCGAGGCGCTCACAGGCCAAAGCGCGCTGGGCAACCCGGTCCTCTCCAGCCGCTTTCTGACCTCCGATATCGGAGTGCAGGAGGGGACCCCTGCGGTTTTGGTCTCGGCGCTCAGCAGCACGGAGTCGGCTGCAATCAACGGGACACCGGGCATCAGCGATTTGCCTGGATTTCAGGGGGCATCGGATAAGACCAGCGAAAACGATACCTCTGAGCTGCTTTTGACCATCACTCCCCACCTGGTGCGCCGCCGCAGCGATGCGATGGCCAGTGCGAAAATCGTCTTCAACATTCCTGCCGGAACGGACTATTAAGCCGAGTATTCCTCAGCCGAGATTGACCCAAACGTTCATACTCGATATAGTTGATCTTGTGAGAGCGGGAGTAGCTCAGTGGTAGAGTGCTTCCTTGCCAAGGAAGATGTCGCCGGTTCGACCCCGGTCTCCCGCTCCAAGAAAACCCATCCGCAGTACACTTCATACACAATCTGAGCTGTACGGCACCCGGGGCGCGGTACCCAAGTGGTAAGGGAGAGGTCTGCAAAACCTTTATGCGTCGGTTCGATCCCGACCCGCGCCTCCAAAATAACTTCTTTATAATCAATAATTTGCGAGTAAGGTAAAACATATTACCTTACTTTTGTCTTAGTCTAAAATCCGGGCTATGAGAGCACTCCCTGGCCGAACCGGTGTCTCGATCCCCTCTGTACCACTCGTTACGATCTTTGTACGCCACTCCGCCAACTGTCCTCATAAAAGTGACCATTTCTACAGGCGATGCAATTGTCGGAAAAGTCTGCGTTACTTTTACGACGGCAAGCAAAAAGTACAGTCAGCGAAGACACGTAGCTGGATACATGCCGAAGAAGCTAAAAGAGAGCTCGAGGATCATTTTCGTTCTCCAGCAGCAGTACAGCCCCCCGCTGTCCCTGTAGAGACTGAATCACAACCAACCATTGGTTTAACGGTGCAACGTTTTCTGGGCAATAAGAAAACGCAAGGATTGACCGTTAACGTTTTACAAAAATATGAAAGAGAACTCGGTCGCTTCGCTGCGTTTATGACGAAGCGATCTCATCTCTTCCTCCGCGACATTGAGTCTGAAGACATTGCAGTGTTTCGCGAGGGCTGGCAGGACCTTTATCCATCACCTACAACTCGCTCCAAGGTTCAGGATCGCCTAAAGACTTTCCTGTGGTACTGCTACGAAACCAGACTCATCGATCGGATGCCACAACTGCTTCCCATCCGGGTCAGGAGACCTCAGGCGATTCCCCTCTCAGAGAAGCAATTCCAGGAACTTCTTCAGGTCATTCCATATCAGTTTTCTGAGGATGGCGACCACGCTCAAAGAGTTCGTGCATTCATTCTGCTCATTCGCCATAGTGGGCTCTTCATACATGACTTGGTGAAACTGCAAAGAGACGGTATCCAAAGAGACATGAAAAAAAATCTCTATCGCGTTACGGTCGTCCGACAGAACACGGGCACTTCCATATCGATACCAATACCGCCCGCTGTAGCTATTGAAGTAATCGCAGCAATGGAGTCAAACCATGATCCCAAGTATGTCTTTGGGAATACTGAAGCTGGGAGATCTCAGACCTCCGTTACAGACTGGAAGCAGGACATTAAACAGGTCTTCAAAGCGGCCGGTCACCCAAAGGGCAGACTTCGTCAATTGCGCGACACATTCGCCGTTTCCCTGCTTGAGAGAGGAGTGCCTTTAGAGGAGGTGTCGCTATTGCTGGGGCATAAGTTTGTTAGCACAACGGAGAGAATATACGGAAGGTGGGTCAAAGCCCGTCAGGATCGATTGGATGCATTGGTAAGCAAGACTTGGGAGCAGGATCCATCTCTCTAATCGGGCTATGCTCCCCAAGGGGGGTACGCGCAGCGAGCTCTCTCACGCGACAGACGCGGTGGAACACGATCCCTTGGGCTTGGATTCAATTATGTACGATTCGCAACATCTCGATCTCACGCTGATCGCTGGCCACAAAAAGGAAGTGCCATTCGTTCTTCCGTGGCTTCTGAAGGGTGTCCCCGTAGGTTGGATTGAGTCTCACACGCTCGAACAGTGGCGGGACTTTGTGGCCGCGTTGGGGCTGCCGGCATACATCCCGGAGATCGTTTCAGCGAAGTTCAAGCGGGCACAAATGCTCTATTTTATCTCCTGGCTGTACGGTGACCTTATCAAGGCAGGAGAGCTCGTGGCACTCACCGCCCTGGAACTGGCACTACGCGACTGCTATGGGAACAAGGTCAAAGGTCGTCGTGGTCAGCAGCCAGAGTTCTGGCTTGCAGCTCTTGGTGTTAGGAAACTTGATTTTTGCCCCGGCCATAAATATCGATGAACTGGGCTTCGTTTTTCTACCATAGGAGGATCAGAACGATACCACCTGTCAGAAGTAGCGAGTTCTAACATATCCAGTAATTACCGCGTTCCCGCGATTGAGACAAGCGTCTCAATTTTTCATCTACTTACAAAGAGCTCCTGAAGGAAGCGCTTTCCCGCCCCCGTGAGCGCTGGAGAATCTTCGAGAGCGCGAACGGCGTCGATTTCCTCTTTAATATCAAGGATTCGGCGGAGCGCAAAGTCGCGGTCGATACTGCGATGGGTGGTTTGTGAGATCTGTCGCCACATCCAACGAAGCACGTAGAAGACGTATAGACCATGCAAACTTATATCGTAGTCATCATCCTGACCAAGTACGACATGACAGCACCATACGAGTTGAGAAACAGCAGCCCACAAGAACGGTAACGGCTTGATCACGTCGAAGAGAGCGATTTCTAGTAGTTTGGTTGCCTGCTCCGCGTAGACGCTATTAGCCAGTTTGATCCCACGTTCCGAACAAAAGCTTACCAGCGCGGGACTAGCCGCTTCGCAGCGCAACAGACGATCATTTTCCACTGGAATAGCTTTTAGTAAGAGAGTATCTGCGGTTGGCGAATCTGAAAGAAAGCGTTCGGTTGTGTAGTTTTCCCGTGTCAATTCGTGAAACCTGAGTAGCGCGCGCTCTCCTGACAACCGAAGAGAGGCAGGAAGCGGGCTCTCAGATTGCGGAAGTAGATTTGCCGGATCGAGATTAGGAGCGATGGGCATAGAACGAAAAGACAAGGGTGTAGCGATCTCCCTGATGAACCTGGCTCACCGCGTGATAAGAAGCAGGGGAGATTTCAAACCCAAACGCAGAACGACTCGTGGGGAGTATGACATCCTCGAGCGTCTCCACCTCTGGCCCTCGAAACAGCATCAGCATGCCACCATTTTCGTCGCTCCAGCCCCGATTCAGCTGAATAAGAAAGCGATGGGTTTCACCATCAGGCCGTGCATCGTTATGAATTCGAATTTTCTGTGTTCGATTGAGCTTGTGTGCGGTGATGTCAATTTGGGGCTTGATGGGGGTGCCTGCCGAAGGTGTAAGTAAGGCTCAACGTCGGTTCGCTGACGATAGTCTTCAGCCTGATGCTGAGATCGTAGTCAGGGTACGGATACCGGATAAAGAGGCCCCTGTACTGTGCGCGTAGACCAAGCCCATGTGGCAGGCGGTAGTCGACACCGAATCCTGCGATCACCTCGGGAAGAAACGTGTTGGATCTGCGTGGGAGATACCCCCCGATGTTATTTGCCGCAAAGGCTACGGTTCCGCCTCCTGCCTCACCGAATGCGGTGAGGCGATTCGTCAGGTGCTTTTGCGCGATATAGGAGACGCTGACCTCATACATGTGCGCGGGAATCAGCGTATTGGATGTTGTTCCCGTGGAGTTTGTGGGTGCGAGAACGGTATCGGTATAGCGATAGGTCGAATGTGTGTATCCGAAGTTCACCGAGTAGCCGAGCCATGGCTTGAAGCTCTGTCGAAAGGTAGCAAACACTCCAGCCGATGGCGAAAGACTCTGCGTCATCAGATCGGTCTTGGTATCACTGACGCGGTCCGCGGATAGTTGCGCCATTGAACCCACGGAGACAGAGGTCTCCACGTGATATTTGGGATGTTCTATATGCGGGATCGATGGCGAAGAAAAGACAGCGCTGCTGGAATCCGTGACCGGCGTGTTCTGAGCTGGGACGGCCTGCGCGAATAGAACAGGGCTGGCGGCAAGAATGGTGGCATGAACGATAACGATGCGCCGGAAAGACTGTAAGTTCAAATTCAAGACAAGAACTCCGTGGGGTAGGTGTAGATGTTTATTTATGGGAGAAACGGTAGGTGATGCCTACCATAGGCTCGTTGCTGATGAGGGTGGTGCTGACGGCGGGAACGGCATTGTCAGTGGATTGGAAGTCTGGTCCTTTGAATATCTGCATTCGGTAGCTGGTATGGATGGCCAGGTGTTTTGTCACGGCTAAGTCTGCACTCGCGCCGACGATTACGGAGCCACGCAAACTCGTGCCGGTCCCCGAGTTCTTCTTGGTGGGTAGGAAACCCATGAGTCCCGCTCCCCCCTCAACGACTGTACTCACGATTCCATGATGTGGTCCCTGGAGAACATAAGTGCCGGCAACTTCATAGATACGCTGGTTCAAGTCGGTTCCTGTGCTCGTGAAAGCAGTGCGATATCCGTAGAGAAAATCGGGACGGGCGTAAGACACCGCTACTCGATAGCCGACTGCCGGTCTCAGCTGCTGATGAAAGGACGCGATCGCACTTATGGCGTGAGTTGCCCCTTGAGAGTACGTGGTCTCGTCTTTGTGGACGTCGCGCGTGCCGATAAGTATCCCCCCCATAGCGAGCGTTACATCGATGGGATGCTCACGATGAATAGCATTGCGCTGACGCCTGTGCTTCGAAGAGCTGTCCGATCCGGGGATCTGGGAAGGCGTTGCCGGTTGGATGGCGATGGGTGGGAGGTCCAGCGTCAGAGACGACGGAACAGGGCCCCGAGCAAGAGGAATGAACCGGAGTACGGGGGCTGGCTCGACAAGATCCGGAATAGACGAGAGGATGCGCGGGGGAACGTTATACAGTAGCAAGTTCGGAGAAGCCGACAGCGGAACATCGGGGAGAACCGGTTTCCGGCGCAAGCTTCGCGGATTGGCGTTGGAGGCAATAGCCGTTGCATCTGTGGAGAGTGAGTCCTGTGAGGGAGGCTTCGACTGAACCATGTCGTTGGGCCGGTGAAGCGTGGAAGTCCTGTCTGCATGATGTTGCGTGGTGATGAAGAGGGACGTTGCGGCAAAGGCGAGTCCAAGCCCGGCCAGTGTGGGAAGAAGCCATCGGGAAAATCTCACAGGCCTCAGAGGTTGCCGCGGGAGCTTAGACCACACACTCCTCCAATTGCGCTCGACAATCTCTTCACTGATCTCCAGCGGGACGCCGCCCTTGAAGGAGCGCAACATCGCTGCATATGCCTCTGACTCGGAGGCCAGGGAGGGATCGACTCGCAGGGTCTGCTCCAGCGCACGCGCCCTGCCGGGCGAAAGTTCATGAAGGTGATATGCGATCAGATCGTTTTCGTTGAAGGGCTTCACGGCAGCTCCTTGAGAAGCGGGGGCGTTGAGAACGCAGAACCGGAGTTGCTTCGCGGTGGTCCGAGCTCTTTGCGCAGTTTGGCAACCGCGCGGAACAACGTTTGCCGGGCTGAATTGGGACTGGTTCCGAGAGCGTTTGCAATCACGCTCACCGGCTGTTCTTCGATGTGGCGCAGAACGAAGGCTGTTCTTTCCATGGGAGTGAGAAGATTCATGGCGCGCTCGCGTTCGCGCGCGGCTTCCGCATCCAGCAAAGCAGCCTCTGGCGTGAGGTGTGGTGAAACGGGAGATTCCGCATGTGGAGCATCATCCAGTGATTCGGCGTTCCACTCTGGGTGACGCGTGCGACGTTTGATGAGATTGAAAGCGCAGTTCATAGCGATGCGGTATACCCATGTTCCGAAGGCCGCTTGTTCGCGGAAGGTCGACAGTTTCTTGTAAGCCTGGACAAAAGCCTCCTGCGCAGCCTCTTCTGCGTCCTCGAGGTTACCGGTCACGCGCAGCGTCATGCGCAGAACCGCGGGTAAGTGACGCTCCATCAGGATGCGGTACTCTTCGCGGTCCCCGACTAAAACGCGTCGAATCGCTTCTCGTTCCAAAGCTTCCATTTGCTGGTTTAGACAACGGAGTCTGAAGTTTGTTATGTGACACGTATGACATAAACGATCTTGTATATATCGACCGCTCGGAGATCTTCTTGGTGACGAACTGGAACTACTGAGGCCGAGAGGCATACCCCATACCATTACGCTCTGTCGCTCTATAGAGTCTGTTCACGTTCTTGGATTGGAGGCACCACCGAGCACACAACGAGAATGGCCACAGCCACGTGTCCCCGGCAATTACGATTGTCGTCGTAACCTTCCTCAGCATCAAAGATGCTTTCGGTAAGATTCGATCATCAAGTCTTCCCCATGGTTACCGTATCGGCGGATTTCTTTCGATGCTTTCAAGCGTGGCAGGTCAAAAGATCACCACCAGCTCTGCTATGCGAGCGGTCCTAGAGAGCTGGCTTGCCCGTTTTTTCCAATCTGAGGTATGCACTCCTCAGGAGTGAGCAATGATCACTCAATTAGGACCGGGCGACCGAGTCTGTATGGCAGGCAAGTGTTTTGGGCATGGAACAGTGCGGGCGCAAGCTGGGACAGCGAAGATGGGCAGCAGCTCATGGTCACTGTGGAATGGAATTGTTCGCCGGGATATGTCAGCGCTTCTTTCGTGCGGGATTTGAAAGGAAAGCAGAGATAGGAGTCCAAAGTGGTGAATGAATTCTTCCGCTGAGAGCTAGGACTTCCCCGCCCTCTTTCTTTACGGCGCAGTTCAAGGCCAGCGCCCGGATGTATGGGTGATGCAAGGAGTCTTTGACCGCAAGATCAGCAATGATATGCCTCCTACGATCTCCATTGCGGCACACGCGCCGAACGGCTACGTGCACGCATCCATCTGCCAGTATGGCGGATCGCGATGTGATGGACTTCATTGTTTCAGCCATCGAGGCAACAATGAGTCACCCCGATGGCTGCTCGATGCGGCTTTGTGCTGCACTTCTATTGCGGCAGGGTATACGGGGCAGACCACGGAGACATTTGCTCCGGGCTGGCAGGTAGGTGATACGCCTCCCTCATGCGCCGCCGGAGTCGGAGGGATCGCCAATGACTTCGATTGCGGCACTGTAGAACGCGCGGTTGGCATCCGCATGGTCTCGTGGATCGGCGGATCGATTTCCTGGCGATTCAATTCCGCGAAAATAGATAAAGACTGATACTGCAAAAGATCTGAAAGGAAAGCACCGGGGCAACCACTATGAGCGAAACCGTCACGCAACTCACGACATCCGACGTCATTCAACAGGCCGAGGAGCGCATGCAAACACTGCTGCCCAGTATCTACCGTGACCGTACAGACGACGTGCAGCCCGTGTCGATGGGTTCGGCCCCGTTAGCGTTCGATGTGGACGGCAACGTCGCATGGGACCGCATGTGGGGTTCGTTTTGTGACCTCGCTATGGCGGGCGGCCCGCCGCACAAGGGCTAGCTGCTGAAACCCGGTACGCCGGAGTCGATCCTCGCAGAACCCGCGCACTACGCCGAGGTATGTGACGAGATCGTGCGTGGCATCGAACTCGCCGCGCGCTTGCAGGCAGCGCCATTCTCATCGCCAGGCTGGCTGCGCGTGCCCTGCCGCAATCACACCATGGCCGGGTGGTTGTTGCGCGCGATCACTATGGAGAACGTCTCCGTGCGCCCGGAAGAGGGCTCGATTTTGTTGCTCGCCGGGCCCTCCTTTCGCGTACAAAAGGAGATCAAGAACGTCATCACCGTGATCACCAAAACCACCCACTACTGGAGCGGCCACCTGATGCGTCTTCAGCAGCTTGGGATCGCAAACCTCTTCCATCAGCTCGACAGCGAAGCTTCGCTGCTACAACCCGCATGGACGCCCAGCGCCGAAAATATAGACGCACGTAAACGTATCCAAGGCGCGCTCGAAGACGTGACGGGCCTTCGGATCACGGACCACAGTTATGACGAATGGATCGGCCTGGACTGTGGCAGCGCTCCGTCAGCAATCACTACTATGCGCCGCCTCGTGGCTAGCAACATTCTCTGCCGCCGCGAAGAGGCCGCAATCTTTGTCCCATTGAATCCTGCCGCCGATCCCCACGGCACGCGTCTCGCACGCTCGGTTGCGGGTCTTCTCGCCCAAAACGCATGAAAACCTCACCACTCAAAAGAGGAGATGGAGTGCGTTCGTCTCGAAAGTTGCCCAGGTCCGATGCTTGCATCGACTCTCCTCTCGAATGAGCGACTTGCCAATATCGAACGCGGATTGAAGGACACAAGTCTTGTCTGTGGGTGGGGCGAGGGGGGCTCCCGGTCTGCCTACAGAGGAACCACGGCTCGCCCAGAGGACCTGGCATAATGGTGCACGATCCTGATTGCGAGACGATCTTCTGGAGACCCCACTCTCTCCTAAAAGCATAACAACGCTAATGAGCCTTCACGTCGCCCTTGGATGCAAGGATTTGACCCCGCAGCTGCGGGGTTAAGACGTCCTCGGTGGGAATCGGGCAGGGCTTGATCGTGCACTTCGATTCGTTCGTCGGCGTCGTCTTCGTGTAGTTGTGATTGAAGTCGGCGTCAGCTGGAACCGTATAGACGAGGACTCGCCGACCGAGCGTGTACTCATCGGTGGTCGGGATGATGCGCGTTGCGTCGGCGTGCAGCCACTGCGTGAGATAGGCCTTGGTGTTGATGGCACGGTAGGCGGCGACGTCGCTGAAGCGCACATCGAGTCCTGTGGGATCTTCGTGCATACGCTCCATGCCGTGCTCCGCTTCGGCGTGGTCGTAGAGAGGATGCGAGATGCCGACAAGCACCAGCTTTATACCGGGCGCGTCCTTCAGCTTCTGCGCAGCCTGCTCCAGGCATGGCAACGCCTGGTCTTCGACCCGCGCCGGGCGTCGCGAGTCTTTGCTGAATTCGATGGTGCAGAGCTTCTCTACCCCCGAAGCTAATGGGAGCTGCTGCGCTGGCAAGTCACTGGCGAAGGCCGCTGTAAGCAGAGCCAGTGTGGGTACGAACGATCGATGTCCAAGCATGAGTTCTCTTCCTTTGCGTTGCAGTCTCTGGCCTCGGCAGCCGTCGTGCGATGAGGGCAGCTGCCGAGGCCTGGATTTACTTCGAGGTGTAGTCGACCGGGATGAGCGGCAGCCCGGGGACGTCGTTGCCGCCGGGGATGAGACCCTCCTGGCACGCCTCCTCCCACAGCTCGAACTTGGCCTGCGACTCCTCCGTTACAGGTCCGGTTGGTACGCCGCCATCGCCACCGAAGTAGGCACGCTTCTCATCGACCGCGAAGGTCCAGGGACGCGTGTAGACCGATGGGTCATCGAAGGTGGCCTCGTAGCGCAGCGTGTTCGGGCCGGTGAACTTAAAGCGTTCGATGTAGTGGACCTTGTCGCTTGAGAAATCTCCTGCACGACTCAAGCGTCCCTTGGCGTTGTTGCTGGTGGTATCGACGACGAGGGTGGTTCCCTCCCAGTGGCCGCGCGAGTCGCCGAACCAAAGCTTCAGGTCGTTACCGATGTGCGGGCGGTTGTCGAGGTAGACGATGCGGTACTGCTCCGCGCCGGAGTAGATGAAGAGCAGATAGCCGGGGTACTGCTCGATCTTGACATCGTGCCAGGTGAACTGGCGAACAGCGCCCAGAGGCCAGCAACGCTGCTGCGGATCGATATCGCCGTAGCGTGCGAACTCATAGTAGTGGGCGAAGAGATCCTGCTGATGAGCGAGAGCCTCCGGCGTGTAGGGAATGTCGTAGTTGGGCGTGTCGATGATGCGGCTGGGGGCGTTGCGCGCTGCCCTCGGGGCACCCTCACCCCTGCCGCCACGGCTACCGTCGGGCTGCGCGTTCACGATGCTGGGTGGATTGCCGTTACCGCGCTGGCCGGGAGCCTTGCCGGTGGCATCCACTGAGGGCGGCCCTCCGGCGTTCGCAGTGCCCGCCGCAGGTCTGGGGCCGGGAGGCGGCACGCAGTTCACATCGCCGTTGGTCGGGTTGGTCAGGCAGCCCATGCCGTAGTAGACAGCAGTCCATGTGCCCTGCACGTCGGGCTGTCCGTCGCTTAACAGCGTCGGCTTCCAAGGCTTGGCTGGCGACTGTGCGTGACCGTGTAGGCTCGTAACTCCAAGCAGCAGCGCCATTGCTTGATGCTTATATCTCGTGTTCACTTGTGACTCTCCTGTCGCATTGCGTTTCGGTTGGAAACTGACGGCTACGGGTAGTACTTCTCGTAGGGAAAGGCGTAGCAGACATAGTCCAGAAGCTGGAAGTTCTTCTCCGTGCGCCGGTAGAGAATCAGGTTGATATGCCACGGCTTCGCGTAGACCTTCGGATCGTCAATCTCAACCTTGTAGTCGAGATGGTCGGCGTCGATCAGCTTGTAGCGTTCGATCACATGAAGCTCGGGGCTTATGTAATCGCCAGCGTGATCCAGCCAGATGTCGTTCAGGAAGTCGATTGAATCTACCACCAGGGTGTCGCCCTCCCACTTGGCGCGAGAGTCGCCGAGGTACCAGTTGATATGTCCCGGCGGATGCGGCGTTCCGTTGGTGTAAAGGAAGCGATGCGCCTCCGCGTACTCATAGAGCACGGTGATCTTGTCACCCTTGGGCAACTGGAAGATCTGGAATGGCAGATTGCGCGCATAGGTGATGCGCGGCACACCAGGAAGATTGCACTTCGTCGTCACAGGATCGAGGCTGTTGCGCTGGGCGAAGTTCTGGTCTCGCTGCTTCTGAGCATCCGGCAGGTAAGGGATCGTGTGCTCTTCGACAACACTCTGTGCACCGGGTGCATATTTGTCCGCTGCGTGATCCTGCAGGTCGACATCAGCCCCGCCGATCGACTGCCAGATGCCGTTGAGATTGGGCTTGCCGTCGGCAAGACGCGGTATCGCCGAGGCGCGCGGGGGAGACGCCTGCTTTGCCGATTGCCCCACAGCGGAGGCAACCAGCAAAGCGCCGGCAAGAAGAGTCAGGCAATGGGTCCTGCTGAGAATCATGACTTCCCTTTCGTCGTGCGGTGCGGATTGTTACTGGTTATAGCCGGGGTCGCCAGGCGCGCCAGTGCCGAGCGAACCGGTGAAGAGGCTGCGTCCATCGGGCAGCTTCACGGAGGTACCGTTGATGATCTTCGCGCCGTTCTTCGCCAGGTAACCGTTGACGGTTAGCTCGATGCCAAGCGGAAAGTCTGTCTCGCGCAGGCCGCGACGCAGCAGCGCATTCGGCCCACCAAACTCGACTGCCCAGTTGGTTGCGGTGTGGTCCGGGTTCTGTACCTCGACATAGATCCAGCCATGCGGGTTAACCCACGAGAGTTTGGTCAACTTGCCATGCAGAGTGATGGGCTTGCTCGCGTCGTACTCCGCGGCAAACGAGTGATGAGCGAAGGCTGGCACGGCGGATAGGGTGACGATGCCAAGCGTGAGAACGGAGCCAATCAGTAGCTTCTTCATGCGGTGTCTCCTTACTAAATAGCTGATACGTGGTTGAGGTTGAAGTCCTAGAACAACACTTTGACTCCGGCCTGAAGCTCGCGCGCCGAGGTGCTCGCGGAGCTTGTCACCTGGCCGAAGGTTGCAGTACCCACGGCTGCGTTGGGCGCTGCAAGATTGTTGTGGTTGGCCACGTTGAAGCCTTCGAGCCGCAACTGCGTACTCACGCGTCCGGTGATCTTGAACCGCTTGTGCAGCGCCAGGTCAAGGTTCACAAAGTCAGCCGCACGCAGAGTATTGCGGCCCACGTTGCCGAAGGTGTACGGAGCATTCGCGACGAAGGCGTTGGTGTTGAACCATTGCGTACGGTTGCGCGTCGGCTTGCCGGTGGCTGGATTAACCGCCGCGTTGAAGTTGGAGTCGGCGGGGTTCAGATTCGGACGGTCGTTGTTTCCATCCAGGCTGCCCTGCCCAGAGTTGGAGGGATTGCCATTGACCGTCAGGTTGAAGGGGAGCCCAGTGCTGTAGCTAACGATGGGATCGACGCTCCAGCCGCCGAGCGCGGCATTGGCATACCGGTTCCAGGAGGAGCCTAGCTTGCGGCGGTGTCCAAAGGGCAGATCGTAGACCGCGCTACCGGTTATATGGTGGGTGATGTCCTGGCTCGATACCGAACGATCGGCTTGGATGTTGCGCAGATCCTGCACGCCGCCCGACTGGTTCTCACCAAGCGAGATCGTCTTCGCGTAGCTATAAGACGCCAACAGACTGAAGCCCGACGCGTAACGCTTCTCCAGCCGCGCCTGCAACGAGTTGTAGTGGCTATAGCCGATCTTGCCAATGCGCAGAATATCGGCGAGGGTGATGGTGTAGGGCGTGCCCGTCACAGCCAGTGTGCGGAAGGGCCGGTTGTTGTTGGTCGTTCCGGCCTCTGGTGGAGCCTGGTTGGCGTCGTACTGCATCCACGCGCCGTTCAGGCTATTGCCCGCGTAGCCCACCTCAAAGAGGATGTTGCCCGGCAGCTCGCGCTGCACGTTGACGTTCCACTGCTGCGCACGCGGCCAGCGGCCCTGCGTATCATCCGAGACCGTCAGCACGTTCGCCGCATTGGCCAGCGAGAGACTGTTGGCCGGGAAGCCTCCCTGCAGCGTAAGAGCAGGAGCAGTGGCCGTCGGTGAGTTTGAAAGCGCAATCTGCAGGTGGAAAGGAGGGTTGATTTGAAGCGACTGCATACCGCCAGGTTGCTGCGCGTTCGAGTAGAAAATTCCGTACGCGCCACGGATCACGGTCTTGTCGCCCGGGAGGCTGTAGGCAACTCCGATGCGCGGAGCAAGTTGTGTATGGTCGGGGTTGATCGTCGAACGGCTGGTGCGGCTGGAACCATTGGCGCCGGCAAGCACCAGCAGCGGGCTTCCTATCAGCTCCAGATTGTCGTTCGCCAACTGGTTGTACTTGTCAAGCAAGGGACGGTTCAGTTCATAGCGCAGACCAGCGTTCAGCGTAAGCCGCCGGTTGATGCGCCAGTCGTCCAGCACGAAGAAGTGCGTAAGCGGCTGGCGATCCGTCACTACCTCAATGTTCGACAGGTTGCCGGAGGCTGGCAGGCCCAGCAGGAAGTCTGCGAACGGACCGTACTGCGAAGCGGTGACTGTGTTGTTCTGCCGCGTGTATCCGCCGGTAAAGCTCAGCGTTCCCTCCGACTGCTGCGCACTGACGAAGTTCGTTTGCAGCCAGTACTGCTGAACGCCAAACTTGAAGTTATGCGCTCCATGTGCCCAGGTGAGATCGCCCGAGATCTGCCGCGTCTCGGTGCTGGTGATATTGCCCTTGCCTCCGCCACCCAGGCCGGTGAACCCGGTGACGGTGCTGGCCACCAGACCACCGGGTATCTCCGTATCCGCCCCCTTAAAGCCAAGCGCTGCGTTGAGGTTCAGCGTGTTGGCGCTGCTCGCCACTGAGTTCAGGTAGTTCCAGCCGGCACGGACCGAGCTGATAAGCGTCGACAACCAGATGCGGTCGTAACCCACCGCAAAGGAGTGGCCATAGTCGTTGGTAGGCTGCACGTTCGTATAATCGACGCCGTTGTACTGTGGCAGCGTAATCGTCGCGGGATAGTGTTGGTTCTGCGTGCTCCAGCGGAAGAAGAGGTTTTGCTTGTCAGAAAGAATCGAATCGATACGGAAATCGAACTTCACCGGAGCCTGGTTCGCCGAAGCCACGTAGTTGTAGTTTAACGCGCCTCCCGTCGCGGGGACAGGATAGACCTGCACCAGCTTCGCCGCAATGGAATCGATGCGTCCCTGCGGAATCTGATAGGAACCGACGGGGCAAAGAGCCGTGGCCGTGGCAGCGGTCACGATGGGAAATGCCGTTCGCGTTCCTCCGCTGTAGGTCGCAGGATCGTAGACCGGCCCAGGGAAGCAGCCAGTCCGTTCCGCAGCCGTGGGGAGGGTGTCGCGCGAGGTCGCGCTCTGCGTTAGCCTCAGCAGCTCAAAATCGCCGAAAGCAAAGAGCCTGTCCCGCAAGATCGGCAGACCGACGCTCGCACCGAAGTTGTTACGTGTGTATGGCGTCTTCGTTGCGAAGAAGGGCGTAGCATCCAAGGCATCGTTGCGGATGAACTCATAGGCGGTACCATGCACCTTGTTCGTACCCGACTTGATCGACACACTGACAACACCGGACGACGACCTTCCATACTCGGCCGAATAGCCGTTCGTCACCACTTTGAATTGGCTGATGGCGTCGACCGAAGGCTTGATTGCCTCCTTTTGGTTGCCGTAGCTATAACGGATGAACTGCGCGTTATTGTCAATACCGTCCAATAGAAAGGCAACGTTATAGCCCTGCTGGCCGCCGATGCTGATGCCCACTCCGGCAATTGCGGGAGCTGTACCGGAAGACAACAGGGCCAGTTGCAGATAATCGCGTCCATTGCTACTGGTAAGTGGAAGCTCCACAATCTCGTCGTTACCAATCACTGTGCCGCTCGTGGAGTCAGAGGTGTTCAGCACCGCACCCGATGCCGAGACCGACACTGTCTCCGACACTTGGCCGGGAGAAAGAGCCGCGTCGATCTTACGTACGTCGCCAATCGCAAGCTGCACTCGATCCTCCGTAAAAGACTTGAAGCCCGCAGCCTCTACCGTCACGCGGTACTCTCCGATACGTAGAGGCGGGGTGCGGTACTCGCCATGCGAATCGGTATGCAGATGCGTCGTCGCCGAGGTGGCAACATTTGTGATGGTTACCACTGCGTTCGATATACCTGCATGAGTTGCATCAGTTATCGATCCGAGAATCGTTGCATCGGTAGATTGCTGACCTAGCAAAACAGCACTCCACAATAGAGAAGCGAAAAATAAAATGCGTTTCTGCACAATAGCCCCGTAGATTTCCCCGATTTTTTATCGGAAGCTCCTGCTTCCCCACCTGAGTGAGGATTGGAGTCTTTGGAATACCGGTTTTTCAGGTGCTTTCAGGCACAAAAAAACCGCATCTTGAACGATGGCGGCGAGTCACTTTCAGGATTGCTCTTGCAATCAACAACAAGAACAACAGCGAACGCGGCCACGATCCGAGAAGTACGGATACAGGCAACAAGCAGTCGCGTTGTAGATAAATGACATGATTTCTTATAACTCGTGTATTTTACTAAGTCAATCAATATTAGTCATACTACGCAACGACTAAGTCGACAGAATCTACCTCTGAAGTCTTCGCTACACATAGCCGATGGCGCGACCAGCAAATCCAATCGATAGCCAGAGCAGTAACGACACCACGGCACCAACTTTCTGCATCTTCACAGGCTCTTCTTTGTCTGAGACACTGCGGGATACCGAAATCTGGAGCCCGAAGTGAACAATCAATGCAACCACAAAGAGCGTCATCTTCAATTGAAATGCGGGGTTGTGACAGTAACGCAGAGGACCTCCGGCATACATCAGCAAGCCAGAGATCGACATTGCCAATACTCCTCCGGCCGTGACCGGAAGAAGCTCCCGGGCTACCGTGGAAGCTGACTGTGTTCTGAAACCAAGATTGAGAAATCGCAAGTCAACCAGCAGAATACCGCCGCCGAAGATCGCCAGGGCAAGCAGATGAACGATCTCTACAACCGGAAATGCATAGGTTGAATCGCGCATAAGAATGCCGATATGAGTCCGTGACAACCAATGGTTGAAGCTGACTAAAAACATAAGAATATTACCCTTCTCCGTTATGTAAGGCGGCTTCTTATCAAGAGCTAAGTGTTGACGTAAGCGATCAGGCGACCGAAGACAATAATGCTGGCCCATAGAACCAGCGAACTAATCGCCGCTAACCTGGCACGCAGTGGAGTTACATTGGCAATATCCCAGGTATTGACCTTCCGAAAGATGGTCAGATGAAAGATCAGCGGATTGATACCGACCAATAGCAGCAGAACCATTTTGATGCGAAAGGCCCAATTGAAATAGTTTGTTGCGGCCTCTGCAATCGAGAGTAACAACCCCGTCACGAACATCACAGCGAATCCAGCCCAGGTCCATGGAAGCACCTGTCGCGCGATGCGAGAGACTGGTTCACGCTTCATGATCAACCCCAATAACCTGAGGTCAAGGATGGCAATCGTGCCGACAACCGCCGTAATGCCAAGTGTGTGTACCGCCTCGATCGCCGGAAATGAGTAAGGCGATTGGCGTATCGACGTCGAAAGATGCGTGGCGTAAATCCATTCGCAGAGGTGCAGTAAACTTGGCATCGATCTACTTTCCATTATTAGCTGACTATTGTGGGAATAATTTATACATGGAATTACCGACAGCTAGAAGCGAGCTCGTAGTAAATGCTGACTGGTTTGCGCGAGATATTGTCGCCCCTTGAGTTACATCTCACAGTTTGCTTTTAATGCTCCAAAACGCTTTATCTAGAAGAGGATTTTGATTCCTAGCTGATTCTGCCGTGGGTTTCCTGTAACTGTAGTAATCGTTCCAAGAGTCGTCGGTGACTGAACGTTCAAAGCAGGTGTGCCATAGTGAGGACTGTTCGTCACATTGAAGGATTCCAGCCGTAGTTGCGCCTGAAGACCCTCATGAATGATCAGCGTTTTATGAACGCCTGCATCCAGGTTCAATGTTCCAGGTCCCGTAATGACATTGCGGGGGGCATTGCCGTAGGTGCCGGAGGCTTGGACTGCAAAGGCACTGGTATTGAACCATTGCCCCGGAGTACGGGTAGCCACTCCATTCGTATTGATACTGGCCCTGGGATCGCCAACTAGATTCGGCCTGTCCGCAGTACCACCACTGTTCGATGGATTCTTCGATTCGGTCAGATTCAACGGCTGTCCAGAACTGGCGGTGATGATTGGGCTGATGCTCCAACCGCCCAGGACACCATCTAACCAACGATTCCAACCGTTGCCCAGCAGTTGGCCGCGTCCAAACGGCAACGGATATACAGCGCTGCCCACAAAGTGGTGGCGCATATCGGTGTTCACGACGGACCGCTCGGCCAGGATATTTCCCGGATCCTGAAAATCTGTTGTGTCTCCCACACCAATCGTCTTGGAATAGGCATAGGAAGCAATGAAGGTAACTCCCTTTGCATAACGTTTTTCCGCCTTCGCCTGCAGAGCGTTATATTGACTCCATCCCTCTTTCCAGACGCGACTCACTGTCCCCAGACCGATCGTTGGAGTACCCGCGACGTTAGGGATCGTTGTCGTCTTATAGAGACGGTTCGCATTGATGCCCGCTGCTGGAAGGAGAGCTGTCGGGGTTGCAGGCGCGGGGTTGCCATCGACCTGCCACCAGTTATGGTCGAACTTGTTTCCGTAGTAACCGACCTCTGCCACGATCCCGTAGGGCAAGGCCCTCTGCACGTTGAGATTCCATGCCTGGTCGGTCGGGATCACTGCATGACGATCAAAAGAAACCAAGGAGACACCTGTAGCACCATTGGCGTTGGTCAGCGAGAGCGCGTTCGGGGCGAAACCAGTTTTCAGGTATTGAAATTGGCTGGGAATATAGGCACTTGGGGAGGTAGCTAGCCGCAGTTGATTGACGGGAGGATTATTCTCCATCGATTGCATACCGCCAATGGTGATGGCGTTGGAGTAGAAGATCCCATAGCCGCCACGCAGTACTGTCTTGCTGTTGCTTGGGCTAAAGGCAAATCCTATTCGCGGTGCGATATTGGTGTAACTGACATTTTGCAATGCACGCTGGGCGCGGCTGTTGCCAAACTGCCCAGCGTAGACCAGCTGTGGATTGCCCGGATTGCTATCTTCATCGAAGTTGGCTAATGCGTTGAACTTACTTACAGCCGGAGGACTAAGCTCATAGCGAATGCCCAGGTTCAATGTCAGACTGTGGCTGACCCTCCAATCGTCCTGCACATAGAAGTGGCTGTAAAAAGAACGAAAGTTGAGGATGGATGGACTGGAAAGCTGTTTCTTATCCGTAAGCCCCAAAAGAAAGTCTGCGAAACGCTGGTCGTTTCCGGGGGTCGATGTCGGTGACTTCGACGTGTACTGTCCGTTGAAATCGAAGATGCCGCTGGTCAGCTGCGAGCTGTTGAAGTTGGTCTGGAGCCAGTACTCCTGCCAGCCAAATTGCAGCGTATGCAGCCCCCTCGTCCAAATGAGCACCACAGCAATCTCGCGGTTTTGACTGTCGTCGGCATTGGGAACATTGCTGGTTCCGATCGTGGCAAAGTTTGTCATGGTGATCTCTGAAAATCCCGGAGCAGTGGTTGCAACGCCGGGTATGCCCACGCCAGTCAGACTCTGCTTAGGAAATGCACCGGTCCACTTGAGACTGTTCCACCCTACCCGTATGGAACCTAACGCATTTGCCGAGAGCGACGTGTTGTAGCCAAGGACAAAAGCTTGTGCGTTAACAACTTGAGCACCGGCACCCGCATAATACTGTCCGTCTAGCGGCGGAAGCGAGGCAGAAACAGCCCCTTGTTTTTGCTCGGAGCTATAGCGTCCGAAGATGCTCTGCTTTCCAGTCAAGACCTCATCGACACGTATATCCCATCGATAGTTATTGGTACTGCCATTCTGGTTGTAGTAATAGTTATTTCCTCCTGCGAAGGAGCCAAGCGGCTTGGGATAGTACTGGAGCAAGCTCTTTGCGATTGGGTCAATGCGGTCCGCAGGAATCTGATCTCCAGAAAATGCCGTCGTTCGCGTAACTGTGGAGCCGGAGAGGGTATATCCGGCTGCAGGATCGTAGATGGCCGTTGTGAATTGACCGCCTTTCTGCGCATCGGTAGGAACGAGCCCATAGGTCGTTGTGGCCGTTCGCAGCCGAAAAAACTCGACGTCTCCAAAGACAAAGGCACGATCCTTCTTAATAGGTCCGCCGAGCGTGCCTCCAAAATCGTTGTACTTGAAGGGTAACTTTGTTGCTGAAAAATCGGGGAGGGCATCTACTGCGTCATTGCGAATAAATTCGAAGCCACTGCCGTGAATTGTGTTTGAACCGGACTTCAGGTCCACGCTGACGACACCCGAGGACGACCTGCCATACTCGGCCGCATAGCTCGTTGTTACTACTTTGAACTCGCTGATTGCATCGACCGAAGGTTTGATAATCTCCTTTTGCCCTGAGTGACTGGTGAGAATCTGCTGATTGTTATTGTCGATGCCATCCAGCAGAAAAGCAGCCTGGGAGCCTGCCTGACCTCCGATACTGATGCCGCCGCTGGAGCTGCCCGGAGTCGTTCCTGCCGAAAGCGTCGCCAGTTGCAGATAATCGCGACCACTGCTTCCGCCATTGAGTGGAAGCTCCTGTATTTGTTGTGTGGTGATAACGGTACCTACCGTAGAGTCCGATCTCTGCAACAACTCTTCCGTAGTAGCCTTTACTTCGACCGTTTCACTTACATCGCCCGGCGTGAGCGAAGCATTGATCTGCCGGACAGAGCCGATATCCAGATGAACTCCCTCCTCCAGATAGTGCCGAAACCCCGGACTCTGAATGTCGACCGTATACTCGCCAATCTTTAATGGCGGCGTTCGGTACTCGCCGTGGTTATTTGTTTTGGAAATCGCAATCACTCCAGTGGAGATATTCCGAACCTCAACGAACGCGCCTTCCATAGCGCGCTGTGCCGAATCGGTCACGGTCCCCGTGATCACTGCATCGGTTGCAACCTGGGCCGACATACGAACCGCAAACACGATGATCGCGGGTACAAACAGCATGTTCTTATTCCACATCGAACTTCTCCCGACACCCATCCATACTTGGGCTTGCTGCGGGGATGACGGCGCATGCGCAATCATCTATTGGAAATTGAGCGCAGCTTTGCTATGACGGCATCTCGTCTTCTGCGCGGTCAAAAAATAACTTGCAGAAATTAAGAAATACCGAACTAGATCTGCGCGTCGACTCAGTGGTTGAAGTAGGTTCGACTCACTTCAACAAGTCTGCAATCTTTGCAATTCCCGCGACGGCACATGCTTCATCTTTCTCTCCACCCGGTGCACCACTTACCCCAATCGAACCAATGACTTCGTTTCCAGCCTTGATAGGCACACCGCCCTGTGCGCCCACTGTTCCCTCAATCGCAGGCGGTGGTGTCGTAGCTGCCGCCCAAGCCCTTGCCGTCTCTCCCGAGGTGCGCTTGAAGGTCAAAGCCGTGTAGGCCTTGCGGCGGCTGTGTTCAAGCGTGTGGGGACCGGTTCCATCCCCACGCACCTGAAGCTTGACTAGTCCGCTATTATCCAAGACTGTCAAGCTTACCCGATATCCATCCGTGTGGCACTTATCGAGGGCTCCATGCGCCACTGCCAGGGCTGCGTCGACAGAGAGAGCCTTCTGAGTTACAAGTGTCTGAGCCTTGCAATCTATCGCACCGGCGAAAAAAACCAGCGCGGAGGCTACGTAGGTGAGATTAAGGTTTTTCATTGCTCTCTCTTATTTAGCTGCCGTATCGGCGGTATGTGCGGTTTCGCCAGCAGGACGAGCTGGAGGAACGGGGATCTTCACTGCGAGTTTGCCCCCCTCCTGCTGGTATGTGTCGGCTCCCACTGCTCCGAGCACCTTGAAGCCGGCGTTATCCAACAGGTCGGCAGCCACTGCCGCTCGGGCAGCGTGGTTGGAGACGGTAATAATCTCGCGGTCCTTCGGAATCTCCTTGAGATGGTCCTTCAGATCCTTGATCTGAATACTCAAGTACACGGGAAATCCTCCAATTGTGGACACTTCGTCAGGCCGGCGAACATCCAGAAGCAGCACTTTCTCTGGATGCGCGAGATAGGCGTCGAACTCGGCATTTGTTAGCTTCTTTGCATGGGTCGAGGCTGGTGTGTTAGCTCCCTGCGCAGGCTTTGCCGTTTCTTGCGCAAAAGCAACTGTAGACAACATGGCGATAACTACAAGTTTTTTCAACATTTTCTTCTTTCCTCTCCGGGTTGAAAACAATAACCAGAGGAGCCTTACACACGAGAGAGGTCGGACCTTATCGCAGGCAGAGTGTCTACAAGAAACAAACGTAGACCTGCCACAACGCGCCACTTAGGACCGAGCACTCATGTTCCGATGTAAGTTCGGGAAATTTCCAGCTTTTTCGCAGGAAAAAGGCCCGGCTCCTAGAGATAGGGCAAGCGGGCCTTTCTTTTGTTGCGAATCTAAGATCGCAGCAGAAGCTAGTAGGTCGCACACACCATCGGTCGCCATGAACGGTAGCTGTTCAGATGGCAACAACAATTGGTGTGTGGATGGATAGGCATGGACCTAACCTAATGAGGTTATGGTTATTTGTCAAGAGAATTAATTGCTGTTTTTTAGATAGTTTCTCTGATATCTCATATCTTTGTTACTCGCTCTTGTGCTGAATTTATGGGGCACACGTCAGGTTATACTTGCGTGGATGACCGGAACAAATGCCATCTCGAACGTTGACTCTGCCCGCTTTGCAGCGATGCCGGTAGTTGTCCGTTCTATGTGCAAGAACTATTTGTCGGTATCGTTCTGTTGTGTCTGCTGCTCCTTCCTGCGCTAGAACGCTCAGCCCCATACCGGTTCTCCACATTCATTAGCCAGCTCTGCAAATGTCGCCGCACACATGCTACGAAGCAGGCATACGTTCTGTGAGGTTATTCGTGTACTTCCCAAAGTTTATTCGGCGTGTTGTGTTTATTTCTACGCAACGCATCGTGTTATCGCTCTTCTTGCTGCTCTCCGCTTCGTTCTTCGCGCACGCAGCTACAGGCGGCAGCATCTCAGGGACAGTCGCAGACCCTTCCGGAGCCGCAATCAGGCAGGCTATTATTCTCCTCGTCAACGATGCGCAGCAGACAACCTACCGCACACTTACCGGCACTCAAGGGCGTTACATCTTTCCCAACCTGCCCGTGGGGCAATACACGCTTACCGTGACAGCGCCCGGTTTTGCAGCGGAGAGACGACTCCATCTTGCCGTAGACGGCGACTCGGCTCTACGTATCGATGTGGGCCTCCATCTTAGGCAACAAGCCGAGGCCATCACGGTATCAGGCGATGGCACCATGCAGGTTGAAACCACAGCCACTCACCTGGGCGAGGTCGTCTCGGCAGCGCAGATGACGGCGCTTCCTCTCAATGGCCGCAGTTATACCGACCTGCTTTCGATCCAACCCGGCGTTGTTCCCATCTCCACGCTGGTTGCCAGCTCCGTCATTATGGCCGGCGTCACGGGAAGCATCTCTCCCTCTGGAGATGCCAATCCGGGCAACCTCTCCATCGACGGACAGCGCGAGTCCTCCAACGGCTTTATGGTCGATGGAATCGATGTACAGGAGCACATGAATGGCGGTACCTCCATCATCCCTAACCTAGACTCCATCGAGCAGTTCCGCGTTCTCACCAACAACTTCGACCCCGAGTACGGCAACTACAACGGCGGCATGGTTACCGTCATCACTCGGTCCGGCAGCGACCGCTGGCACGGCAACGCGTTCGAGTTCTTCCGCAACACCGCGCTCGACGCCAGAGGCTACTTCGATCCAACGCGGTCGGTCTTCAGGCAGAATCAGTTCGGCGGCACACTCGGCGGACCAATCCTGCGCGGCCATGCTTACTTCTTTGCCGACTACCAAGGCACACGTACCACGCAGGGCATCTCCACTGGCAACATCTCCGTGCCGACGCTGGCCGAGCGCGGTGGCGCCTTCGATCCGGCAAGCCTCACAGGCAGCGTCAGTGGGCCGTACTTTGCCTGGTTGCTCACGCAGAAGCTAGGCTACACGGTCACTGCGGGCGAACCGTATGCCAACGTATTTCCTCAAGGGACGATCCCGCAGGGTGCATGGTCCGAGCCTGCGAAGCACCTGCTTCAGTACATCCCGTCACCGAACGCCGGCTCCAGTCAGTTCTCTACCTCGACCCATGCGCAGACCGTGCGCGATGATAAGGGCGCTCTCCGCATTGACGCGAACAACGGCATGGGCCAGCTCTCCGCCTACTACTTCGTCGACGACTACGCACTCGACAATCCCTATCCCGGCTCCGTGGCCGGGGCCAGCATTCCTGGCTTCGATGCGCTCTATTACGGCCGTGCGCAGTTGTTTTCGCTTGGCGACACCAAGGTCATCGGGCCAGACATCGTCAACGAGCTACACCTCGGCTACCTGCGCAACGCTAACGTCATCGGCCAACCGAACGGCGGTCTTGGCGTCAGCGTGGCCTCGCAGGGCTTCTCCACCGGCAGCGACGGCATCTACGTACAGGCTCCGCAGTTCGAAGGCGTAGAGAACATCACCTTCCCCACCTTCGTCATGGGCGTTCCCATCACCAACCTTACCCAGGTCAACAACACCTTCTATGCGAGCGACGGCATCTCCATCGCAGTGCGCACACACACCTTCAAGCTCGGTGCGCAGTTCCATTTCGACCAGGTGAACGAGCAGCCCAACGCGACCTTCAACGGCACCTTCAACATCAACGGCACCGAGACCGGTTCTCCCTATGCCGACTTCCTGCTGGGCACGGCGAGCAACTACACCCAATCCTCCGGCCAGCCCTTCTATCTGCGCAATCGCTACCTGGGTCTGTACGCGCAGGATACCTGGCGCGTCTCCAACTCGCTCACTGTCAATGCGGGCCTGCGCTGGGATATCATCATGCCCTGGTGGGAGAAGGATAACCAGATTCAGACCTGGGTTGCAGGTGCGCAGTCGACGCTCTATCCTGGCGCACCCTCTGGTCTGCTCGTCGCAGGAGACCCCGGCATTCCGCGTACGATCGCGCCGACGAACTACAAGAGCTTCGCTCCCCGGCTCGGCGTGGCCTATACTCCTGGCTTCGAGAGCAAGCTGGGCCGTTGGCTCTTTGGCGACAGAGGACAAAGCAGCATTCGCGCCAGCTACGGCCTCTTCTACACCGCCTTCCCGGGCCTTGCCGCGGGCATCATGTACTCCGTTCCGCCCTTCGGCTACAACTACCTCAGCCCCGGTCCGCCGCTTCTGGCCAGCCCCTTCATCACCGCCGCCACCGGCTACGACAACGGCCAGCGCTTCCCCTTTCCCTTCCCCTCGCACTCCGTCTCCGCATCCCACCCGGATAACGCGGTCGACTGGTCTAACTTCGTGCCTCTCTCGGCAGATCCATTCTTCGATCGCCGCAACCGGCCCGCCTACATCGACAACTACATGCTCTCGGTGCAGCGCCAGCTTGGCAGCGCAGCGCTGCTGACCGTCAGTTACGTGGGCAACCAGGGACATCGCGAGCTGGCGCTGATCTCCGCCAATCCAGGCGACCCCGCGCTCTGCCTCAGCCTCGCCTCCGTGGGCTGCGGCCCCTTCGGCGAAGACGCCACCTACACCACCGCAACTGGCCGGACCGTGCAAGGCACGCGCGTCGGCCAGGGCTCCAACTATGGTGAAAACACTGCGGACCGCTCCATCGCCAACTCCAACTACAACGCGCTGGAGGCAACTCTGCGTTACCATCGCCACGGCTCGCAGTGGTTGCTCAGCTATACCTACGCCAAATCAATCGACCAGGGCTCGAACCTCGGCGAACAGCTAAACCCCATCGACGCACGCCAGAGCCGCACTATCTCCGCATGGGACCTAAGGCATGACTTCGTTGGGGGCTATACTCTTCCACTCCCCTTCGACCGCATCACGCCTTCTCACAGAGGCCCGGTCCTTCTGACGAGCGGCTGGAGCCTCTCCGGCACAACGCGCTTCGCCACTGGATTTCCCGTGACGCTCTTCTACAACTCCGACAACTCGCTGCTCGGCACGCTAGGCAATGGCGCAAACAACTACCTGCTCGACACGCCTCAACTGCTTCCGGGACCGCTCCATATCAACACCAATGGCCACAACCGCAAGCCAGCCTTCAGCACGGCAATCTTTCCAGAAGAAGCCATCGGGCGACTTGGCAACTCCAGGCGTCGCATGTTCTATGGCCCCGGCATCGAGAACTTTGATCTTGCGCTTGAGAAGAGCCTTCGTTTCTCCAACAGCAAAGACCTCGACCTCCGCTTTGAGAGCTTCAACGCCTTCAACCATACACAGTTCTATGGACCATCCTCTGTCAACGGACAGGTAGAGGACACCGCAAACTTCGGCCACATCGTTAGCGCAGCTTCCCCACGGTTGATTCAACTGGCAGCTAAGTTCGCGTTCTAGCAGATCTCATCCAGCAAAGATTTGTGCGGGAAGCGAACTCCCCTTGTTGTTCGACATTACCGCTTGCCGTGGAGATCAGATCGAGATACTCCACCATAGTCTTAAAACCGCTAATTCTTATGCATTAGCCACGTTCCAGACATCTACACGCCACCGCCCCTGAAATACGTGGGCTCATAACCCAAAGGTCGTAGGTTCAAATCCTACCCCCGCAACCATTTAGCCGATAGGCCAACCCCAGATAACCCCAAATAACAGCACTCACAATTTGCCGTGGGGGTTTCTGGTGCGTTTGCAGGATTCTTTGCATGGCTATGAACTCCTAAGTGCCTTTCTGACGACCTTGCTGTTCGCCTCCCGTTTGGCGTCCATCAAGGCATTTCCGTAGACATTCATTGTGGTCGCGACCTGGGCATGGCGCATCAGCTTCTGCTGCACCCCGACAGGCGCCCCCGTGTCGTCCAGCCAGGAACGGTAGGTGTGGCGGAAGATATGCCACCCCACGCTGCCGTACTTTCCAGCAGCCTCCCACCGCTCCTCATGGAGCGGTAGCCGCCTGCCGTTGGGCGTAGGCCCATCCTGAATGCACCAGATCCCCTCCCCTGCGCCGCACCTGGGGCACGCCACAAGGCAGCAGCCAGCCGGACGAATATAGTCCTGCTGCGCCGGGCCGGTATGGAAATGCCATCCGGTGGCGGTGCTTGGGAAGACGAGGTCCAACCCCTCCAATGGGGTTGAAACACCGTTTTTCGCTTCGCGCTCCGCTCTCAACTGGCGTTTCCAGGTCAGAAGGATCTCCGCAAAGCCGGGATCGAGCGGAAGCTCGTCCTCCGAGTATTCGGTCTTCACTGTCTCGACCCGGCCGTGAACGACTGCCCGGACCACCCTCATGCTCAGGCTCTCGAAGTCGATGTCCTGCCATTCGAGCGCCAGAACCTCTTCCGCCCGGAGGCCGGCACACTGCGCCACAACCACCATCGTCCGGTAAGGTTGCGGCAGCAGATCGAGAATCAGGTAGTACTGCTCGACGGTCAGCACAGTCGGCTTCTTCTGCCGCTTGCTGATGCCCTTGACCTCGACTAACTCCATCGGATTCCGCTGCCACTCGACGATCTCCCACAGCATGGCCTTTTCATACAAACGATGCATGATGGCCTTGACGTGGCCCTTCGTCTTCGGTGCGGCATCCATCTTCTTCAGCCAGTCCTGTACTCTGAGCGGCTTCATCCGGGTGATGCGGGGGCTCCCCACTTCTCCCGGACACGCTTGATGACGCTCAGGTACGAAACGACCGTCGAATAGCTTAGTTCACCTTCACTCACACACCGATCACCGGGGCGCCGCTGCTTGATTTCAAGCAGACGCTCCTCCTCGATGAAGCGATCCAGAATAGCGGCGAACGTCGTCTCCAAGATGGCGAGGGTCGGGTTTTCGGAGTTGAGTTTGAGCACGAAAACCTCCAGATGCCGCTCGACCGCGACCTGCGTGGGGGACTTTTCTGTGCTCAGGAACATAGATTGCCGTTTACCTATTAGAAGGTCCTGGTAACGGTACTCCCAGGCCCATTTATTGTTGGCCCGCGCAACCTTGCGCAGGGTACCTCGCTGAAAACGTTGCCGTGTGAACTTCAAGACCGCTGCTCCTGTCCAGTCAGCACGGAACGGTTGGGTGTAGCTGAGTTTAACTCGTTTTCCAGCCACAGATTCAGCGAACTGAGCCGAAACTTCCAGCGTTTCCCCACCTTCATGGCGGGGATTTTTTTGTTGCGGGCAATCCAAGTTCTAGCCAAGCCCCTCAGTTGTGGAGTGCCAACCTCTTTATGCCGGGAAGAGAAATCTCACGATCTAACACTACGTGTGCAGTTGAATTGATGAGCGTGACTCAACCATAAAGACCTGATGCGATTCCCGGACTCTCTTTGAGCGGAAAGCTACCCCTCTACCGGCGACTCAATCCGTCTGTTCCTTCGGAACGGCTTGCTTTTTGAGCGCGGCTTTCTTGCGCGGCCGCCCGATTGGCATCGGAACAAATGCCTCTTCCTCCGAGCGCCGCACCAGCATACAACCGCCAATTTCACGAGCCGATAAGCGATTCCGGCGGATCAGTTTGGCGATGGCTTGCTTGGATACACCCCTTACTCCCAGAAGTTCAAGCCCGAACCGCAACAGCCACTCTGGCTCTAGATTGTCGATGATCGTACCGTAGCGATACAGCGGAGAGAACCGTTCGATACGCCTTCGGACAGGGGAAACTATGTCTCACGCGGAATTTACGGAAGATCGGCTGCCTGCAGGGTCGTGGTCCGGCTTGTCGCTTTTGCGGAACGCCTGCGAAACCATTCCACCAGCGACAAGCGGATCGGCGTTTCGAAGTAATGGAAACTCAACAAACCCAGGCCTATGCAGAGGGCAAGATAGACCGGATACGACCACAGGGCCGTCCACTGAAAATGCAGGAAAATGGCGAGGATCGACATGTGAATGAGGTAGAGGGAGTAGCTGGAATTGCCCAGCGCCACCAGCCATTTTCCGCATAACCATCGCGACAACGGCGTGGAGACCGCGGAGAGCCCCCAGATGATTCCGGCGAATAGGGGGGCCAGGAATCCATTGTTATAAAGTCCAGGGATGTGCATAAAAGGGGACAGCCATATGCTCAGAATCAGTCCGCCAAACGATAGCGCAAGTACTGTATTGGCCCAAAGCACGCGCACGGTCGGCTTATCCTGTCGCGTTTGCTGCAGCGACTGCCAGCGGGCAAGCAGTATCCCGAGCATGAATGTGGAGAGATGTAACACCGGCCAACAGAATGCCGTGATTGGATTGAGATGGTGTAGTGCCGTCAGGAAGAGTGCCTGGCCCCCGAGATACACAACCAGCATCATTAGCCAAAGCCGTCTTCCGTGCAACTTCCACAGCCAAACGCCGAGGAGCGGGAAGCACAGGTAAAAGAAGACTTCGCCGCAGAGAGACCAACTGGGAAGGTTGATCTGGTTAAGCCGAAGAGGATTCCAGGCATGCAGCAGCAGTACATTGGCAGCAAAGATTTCCGCCGTCTTTGTGAGGCCGATCGACACGCCATGCCGATGTAGTTCGGTGAAGAAAAGCTTTGGCGTGTCGAGTATCAGAATGACGATGTAGAGCGGGTAAAGGCGTGCGAACCGGGCGGCGAAAAATTTTCCTTTGTCGATGACCTGCCCCGTATGCAGGTATACAAAGCTCAGCACGTATCCAGAGAGCAGAAAAAAAAAGCTGACGGAGATCGAAAAGGAAAACGAAAGGATGCCGAGGAAGTCGTGCGGGGGCGGGGCATGATGAGCGCGCCGATTGTCGAAGCCGGGCAGAAGCACCACCGAATGATGGAACAGCACCAGGAATGAGGCAAAGAAACGCACCGAAGTCAGTGGATAGCTCTTCTTTGTATCAGATAGTACGGTGCGGCTCAATGAGAGATCCTTCAGAGCAATATTGGTTCGGCTTTAGCTAAAGCCGCGAGGGATGCGGCACACATTGCAACTTGAGTTCCGGCGGATGATGGTCGGCGTAGCTGACTACGCTGCCATCCGCATAGTTGCAGTAAAAAGCCAGCAGCTTCGTCTCTCCCAGCGGGATCGCTCCTGTCTGATAGCGTTCGCGTGTTCGAGCTCCTATCCGGTCAGTTGACCCACTTCGGTGTCCTGCTTCCATCCATCGTGACTATTCACCACTCAAGTTGTCTTTTCCCTTGTTCCGTTGGACATTTCAGTTGATCCAGGTGACGCGTTGCGATGTCTTTGCGAAGGTAGAAGCCCCATTTGTCCGGCATACCGACCGCAGAATCCGGCACATAGCAGTAGGCGTACTCCCCCGTTATTTTGCTATTGGATAAAAGATAGGGAGCATGGGTTAGGGAATTCGCTCTTGTCTCCGGGCGAGTGGGGTCGATTGGACCGCCTGGAACGATCGCTTGCGGATTCCACTTGTCCAGGGTTTTGCTGACGTTCCATTTGTTGTGCCCAGGCATTCCGCCGGGATTGGTTTTGAGCGTCGCGATCGATTCATCCGCCAGCCCATTGAAGTCAGCAATTTCAAATCGAGGCAGATCGTAGCTGACCCCAAGATGAAAGAATCCGATGGAGCCGTCCCCGGGCGTCAGATTGCTTGCAATCCATTGCGAAATGAAAAATTGTTGTGCGGTCAGCGACTCATAGAACGAATTCTGTGTGACGACAGCGCTCTTGTGGCGTTGCGCAATAAGAGAAGCCAAGCTGCCCAGGACGACTACCGTCATGAAGGCGAGGAACGCGCGAAACCCCGCCGTTGTGTGCTGAGAGGGCGAAGCGGAAGGTTGACGCAGGTACATCGGGGCGATGTCCAGCAGTTCTACCAGCCGACGTTTGGATGAGGAGAACAACGCGGGGGATGAAACGGCGATCAGGACTGCCAGTACGCATACTGGCGACCAAATCATTCGCGCACCGCCTAGCCAGTCGCTGTTATACAACGCGATAGCCGCTGTCACCAGGCAGCAACTGATAACGATGAGGCCTTTTGCTCTGGGCACCGTGGTTGAGAAGGCGAAGTAGAAGACCGTCAACATCACCAGGAGTGTCAGAACGCTGTAAGAGAGGAGTCCATTCGCGACGATGTATTTGAGGATGTAGCCAAGAGAGGGTGCGGCGCCGAACTTGAGTCTCGCGGTCGTCGGTGTGAGATGGCCAAACTGATGGAGATTCAGAGCGAGAGCTGCACCTACCAGCACCATGTACGGGGCTGCTCCGAAGAGGATGAATTGGCGGGACCTTGTGGCTAAGTAAAGGACTGCGAGAATTCCAAGCGAAAGGATGAGGCCGTCTGGCCGGCACAGCGTGCCGAGAACCAGAAGAAAGGATGCGGCCAACATTCTGCGGGAGGTCATTCCGGGCTGCAAGGACAAGGCGGTTGCGAATGCCAGGAAGAATCCCTGAAAAAGGTGATCCCAGCCATTGAGAGCGAACATGAGGTTGGTCGAGGTAGACAGGAGCAATAACACGAGAAGCAATGCGTTGGTGGTGGAGCGTGAATACCAGACGATGATCGTCGCTGTACCCGCGACAGAAAAGAGGCCTAACAGTGCATAGAAAACAATAGCGACATTCGGTCGAAGCAACTCTAACAAACCGGCAAACAGATACGGAGCGATATAGGACGTCGATGGCTGAGCTACATCAATCCGGTTGAACGCCGGTATACCTCGCTCACGCAGAATATAGCCGGTTCTGAGGATGATCATGACGTCGTCGGAGAGGCGAACGGGCGATGTGAGGTGCTGCCGCGGTGGCTCAGGCTGAGACGTGCGGGCAAAGTCATAGATGTCTGGCCAAGTTGCGCATGCAACTGTGAAAATACATGCGAAGACAAACGTGAGGACAGCCGCAAGTCTTTTGTCGTTTGCGACGCGAAGGAGGCCCAAGACCGAGTTATTTTCGCTTTTCACAGTATTCCCCTACACGTCTCTTAGCGAAGACGGTTGCGACGGTTCTCGCCCGTATCCCTGAGGTATCGTTAGCGGGACCTAACGAACTTTATTCGAAACCGGGCACCCAAGTTGTCATGGAAAGGTCAAGACCTTAAGCGAATATGGTGGATTTCTACATGAAGGCGACGAATCTTAGTTGCCTGCTCTATTTTGGGAGCCTCCTTGGAGGAATCAAATATTTAGATCGACAGCGCCAAGAATGGAGAAGATGTGACAAGAAGAAGAAACCCTGGTGACGATTCTTCTCAGGGAAATCACAAAAATCGTATGCACGATGACGACGACAATTGGCACTAGATGTGAATAAGTTGGCGCATTCACGCGGGCTCGACGCGACGTAAGAAGTTCTCTCCCCTCATGAATTATGAGAGCGCTCGATTTGCACCACCACCAGACCGACCCACCCTACATACCCCTGGAGCTAAGCGTGGTCAGCCCAAGCCGCAGTTCGGTCATAGCTGTACTCATTGCACTCTTTTTCGTTGTCGCCCCGGCAAAAGTGTTGTCCCAACCCATGCTGCCACCGCCGCCAAGATCGTGGCCGATTCGGGCGGTCATCGTGGTTACCACTCCCGGAGAGTTCGAGCTTTGGGGCACCCATGAACATTTGACGGAGGCGCTTGACGTGCCGGGCGTCCCGCAAGTCGCGCCGTCCTTGCTGCTAAAAGACCCATATGTACTCGACTTCCTCGGACTGACGGACCGTTTCTTGGAACGTGATCTTGAAGACGCTATCCTTCGCGAGTTGGAGACATTTTTGCTGGAGTTAGGATCGGGCTTTTCGTTCATCGCGCGGCAAAAGCGTATCCAGGTGGACGGCGACGACTTCTACATGGACTTGCTGTTCTACAACCGCAGATTGAAGCGGTTGGTTGTCGTCGAATTGAAGCAGGGACGATTCAAGCCGGAATACAAAGGCCAGATGGAGTTGTACTTACGATGGCTGGCCCAACATGAGCTCGAAGCGGGAGAGAATGCACCGCTTGGCATCATCCTCTGTGCGGGAAAAAACACGGAACAAATGGAATTGTTGGAATTGGGCTCGGCTGGCATATACGTCGCCGAATACCTGACAATTCTGCCCCCGCCAGAGGTGATGTACGCGAAGTTGCACGAAGCGATTGAGACGGCGCGGGCGCGGATCGAAGCCAAGCCAAGGGAAGAATCCAAAAGTTGAGAGGTGCCAAATGCGGAGAATCATTGGGCGACGGTTCAACATTCGTCAGCGGCTTGTAAGTATGACGGCTCCACAAAGACCCACCGCGTTGCACATCACTCTTTCCGTTGAAGCCGTAAAGAAACTTGCGGAGCAGTTGCCCCCACCGCCGACCGAGAAGATAAGCCACAACGTCCGCCCTACATTGAGGCCTTGGGTTGAAGTAATCGACCAGATCGTCAGGGAGGACGCGCCTCTGCCAAAGAGAGTGCGAACATCCGCAATGCAAATCTTCAAAAAACTCCGCGAGGAGCACGGATACACAGGCTGCTATAATGTCGTTCAAGAATATGTGCGTCAGGCCCGCAATCCTGCAACGCCCGAAGCCAAGCTACCTACCCGTCCCAAGAAGAGTGAGCCGGAAACCCCTATTGCAGCTTCGGCGGAGCATGGGGAAAATTCTGCCATTTCTTATAGAACGCTAGAAGTGCAGAGCCCTATGCCTACTGTCCTGTTGGAGCCATGCGAGATAAGACAAACAATTTCTCCGCGCTCCTCCACCGCGATATTTTGTCAGTCCCGTCGTCCTCAACGGAGCCACGAACCGGAGGACCAAGCCTTTGCATGGATGCGAAACGTACAGCAAGGCACGATACCTCTCAATATTCTGGCCTACGAACTTCCCGATATTCCCCTGCCCATCTTGGAAGTCTTCCTAACGGCAGCAACGAGAGGCAAACTCTCTACTCGAAATCGGGCAGTCGCCGTGATGAGCTACATCCGTGGAATCAACTGCGATCAGATATGCTCGTTCCTCCAAATCTCTACCGGCTCGCTTTTCCGATACTGGAGAACGTATCGGGAGACCGGCACTCAGAATCTCTTCACGAGGAAACCGAGGAGCGATAAGCAATCGAACGATGAGGCTGTAAAGAGTGCTGTCTTTGCACTATTGCATTCCCCACCCTCCGCACATGGCGTGAATCGCACGACGTGGACGATTGCCGACCTGCAAAAGGTTTTGTCTCAAGGCGAGCATCCTGCGGGCGCTGAATCCATTCGCACGATCATCAAAGAGTCCGGTTTCAAATGGCGTCATGCTCGAATTGTCTTAACAAGCAATGACCCCGACTACAAAGCCAAGGTAGAGGCGATCACCAAGATTCTGTCGGTTCTGAAACCAGACGAAGCATTCTTCTCGGTTGACGAGTATGGTCCTTTTGCCATCAAGATGAAGGGAGGAAAGAAACGTGTTGCCCCAGGCGAACAATACGTCGTTCCACAATGGCAGAAATCGAAGGGCTGGATGATCCTGACCGCCGCTCTTGAGCTCTCGCGAAACCAAGTCACCCATTTCTACTCGCGCAAGAAGAACACTGCCGAAATGATCAAAATGGCGGATACGCTGAGAAACCAGTACCGAAACTGCAGCACGATCTATCTCTCATGGGATGCCGCGTCGTGGCATGTCTCGAAGGACTTGGTTACGCATTTGGAGAAGATCAACCAGCGAGCCATAGCCGAGGGTTGCCCGATCGTGAAGACTGCACCGCTCCCAGCAGGAGCTCAGTTTCTCAATGTCATCGAGTCAGTCTTCAGCGGGATGGCGAGAGCCATCATCCATAACAGTGACTACCCATCTGCTGAAGCGGCGCGAGAGGCTATCGACCGATATTTCTTAGACAGAAACAAACACTTCTCCGAGCACCCGGAGAAGGCTGGAAAGAAGATCTGGGGCATGGAGAGGGTGCCCAGTGCGTTCGCTGAGGGTCAGAACTGCAAAGATCCGATGTATCAATATCTTTAAGTTGCAATGGCGATGGAGGCTCGTTCAAACTGAGGCTTGGGTGCCAGCGTACCTTTCGAGATAGTTCTGATGAACCTGTGGAGCGAGTGATGGTCAATCTTCTTGAATTGAGGGACGGTGGACGCTTCGAGGCCTTTTGCAAATCGCTGCTTAGAGAGCAGTATCCGCGCTTTCAGGCGTATTCCGCGCCCGATTCCGGTATGGACGGTTACGACGAACAGACCGAAACCATCTTCCAGTTCTATTACCCAGAGGGCGCTCCACGGAAAGACAAGATTGTCTCTGACATAAGAAAAGTTCTTGCATCGGGAGCACCCTTCAAAGAATGGATTCTCGTTCTACCCAAAGACCCCACTCCAGGGCAAGCAAATTGGGTCAGTTCTGCGTTCAGCGGGACAGGGGTTAAGGCGGCAATTTGGGGAAAGACCGAAATTGAAAGGCTTCTCAGGGTTCACGCCAGCGTAAAGGCAGCGTTCTTCCCGACTGAGGTTCGCAAGGCCATCCAACGGCTTGCGAAGGGCAAGAAACCCTGTTTCGGTGATGCGGAAGAATGGCAAACGATCTCCGCTGTTGAGAGCCAAGAACTCCGAGAGATGATTACAAAGTTGGGCGACGAGAGTGCTTTTAGGAAGCGCAGAAAACCTTCCGGGGCGGACTACAGTCGGGAATATGGCGAGTTCAATAGTCATTTCCGCTTATCTTCATATGACAGACTGAAGCAAGGTGAGATGGCTGCGGCACGTCAATACCTTGAGGCCAAACTTTACGCTCGGCGTGGAGGAGAAACCGTCACTCGAAGTCGAAAACGACACATGGATGGGATTCATGCCATCCGAAATCAGCTCAACCTTACCGAGAGTGATTACCGCAAAGCTCTTTTGGCGGCTACTGGCTGTGATTCTCTAAGGGGCATGACGTCAGATCAAATCGAATCAGTCTTCCAAGACTTCCGTCGAAAGCAAGAGGTCTTCGAGTCTCGACGATCTTAACTCTCCTTGCGACGCTTTTATCTGGCTCGCAATCTATTTGCGGCCATGGCGGCTAACTTGTCGAAGCGAATGTATCTGGATGAGTGACATGTCCCTTGACCCATTCGAAGGCTGCTGTATCTGTTTGGATGGCTTTGTCAGCGCTACCCCTAAGTCTTGATTAAGAACCAAGCCGCTTGCTCCGGCGATATGACGATCTAAAGGATCCTACAGGATAATTCATTCGTCAATATCGAGTTATCTATTGACTCCCACGCTATTACGGAAGAATATTCGCATCTGCTAGCCTCAAGCCCTATATCTTTGGAGGGCGAAGGTGCGACATTCTGCATTGGTGGATACCCAAGTTGTCTTCTGTGGTGACAACCTAGATCAACTTCAACGTCTGCCGGACACCTGCGTTGATTTGGTGTACATCGACCCACCATTTAATTCAAACCGCAACTATGAAGTCTTTTGGGAAGAAAAAAGAGAGCAACGGTCGTTCGACGACCGGCACGAATCGACTCAAGCCTATATCGACTTCATGCGTCCTCGCTGCATCGAGCTCGCCCGAGTGCTCAAACCGACCGGCACTCTCTACTATCACTGCGACTGGCACGCAAGCCACTACATCAAGGTTTTACTTGATCAGATTTTCGGGGAGACGTGCTTTGTAAACGAGATCATTTGGAAGCGACAGTCTTCCCATAACGATGCGAAGCAGGGTTCGAAACATCTTGGGCGCGTCCATGACTCAATTTTTGTCTATGCCAAGTCTCGCGACTATTACTTCAAGCATCTCTATCGCCCTTACGATCCGGAATATGTCGAACAGTTCTATCGGTATACCGAAAAAGAAACCGGGCGTCGCTACCGGCTTGGCGACTTGGGCGCACCTGGAGGAGGAGCTCCCTCCAAAGGAAATCCGCACTACGAGTTCCTTGGGGTCACTCGTTACTGGCGGTATAGCGAAGCCAATATGCACAAGTTATATAAAGAGGGACGCATCATTCAGACGGCACCAGGTAGAGTTCCTGCTTATAAGCGTTACCTTGACGAAGGCAAGGGTGTCCCTCTTGGATCAGTTTGGGATGACATTGGACCTGTTCAAGCAGCCGCGAGAGAGAAGATCGGCTACCCCACGCAAAAGCCCCTGAAACTACTAGAACGAATCATAGAAATATCTTCGCGCGAAGGTGATGTCGTCCTTGATGCGTTCTGCGGCTGCGGAACTGCCCTCGTAGCCGCCCAGTCCATGGCACGACAGTGGATCGGCATTGATGTGTCTCCAACCGCCTGCAGAGTGATGGCAAAGCGCCTCCGAGACCATTGTGGATTGGCTGAGTCAGAAACCCTATGGAGAGCCCATAGGGGATTTATCGTTCGAGACCTCCCGTGGACCGAGGAGCGGCTTCGCAAGCTGCCACCATTTGAATTTGAAAACTGGGCCGTGGTCGCCATTGGCGGTCTTCCCAACTCAACCAAGGTGGGTGATATGGGCATTGACGGTCGCCTTTTTCCTGTCACCTCGCTACCTAAAGGAAGAGCGGCAGGCGATACATTCGCGTTTATGGATGACTGGTTTCCCATCCAAGTCAAACAACGAGAAAAGGTCGGTAGACCTGATATTGATTCTTTCGAAGCGGTTCTTGTTCGGGAGAACCGCGAATTGGGCTTTTTCGTCGCCTTCGACTACACGGCAGATGCTGAACGAGAGGTGAGACGCTTTCACTCAAGCTCGGGAAAGCAAATAAGACTCTTGAGAGTTTCCGAACTGATAGAGATGGATCACGAGCGCATGGTCTCACCCAAAAAGCCAGTCGGCTCCGTCCGCGAAGTAGACATCGCTCAATCTGGTCTCAAAGCCGTGCGCCGTAAGTAAATGCTCTCGATACGGTCTCGGTGCTACGTAAGAACGCCCCGTCTCCGGGGCGTTCAAAGGGCGCTCGATGAGCGGAGCCTTACGACGAAAGCTTACTAAGAATAGCCGGGCAATCGCCGCTCAAGTACACTGTCTATTCTTCTACATCGGCCCCAATCTTGCGTCAAGGTGATAATTGATGTCCTCTGCCATGGAAGCACCGCAGAAATATGTCTTGGGTCTTGATCTCGGTTCTGCGTCCCTCGGATGGGCGCTGATTGCCCTCAATCCAGCCAACGAGCCCACGTCGTTGGTTCGCGCTGGCGTCCGCATCTTCGAGCCCGGCGTGGACGGAACTGCACTTGATATCGAACAAGGCAAAGATCAGTCAAAGGCTGTCGAACGGCGCACCGCAAGACTCCACCGGCGTCAGCTTCGCCGCCGCGCTGCACGTCAGCGAGAGCTTTTTCAGGAACTACAAAAGGCCGGACTGCTTCCGACGAACGCAGTCGGAACTGGGGCAAGTTCAGAGCAGCGGCATGAACTGCTAAATGCGTTAGATCGCTCCTTGACTTTGAAGTTTCTCAAGCCAAACGATGATTCATTTGCTCAGAAGCCTCTCTATCTACTGCGCAAGCTTGCGCTGGACCAAGCCTTGGAACCCTTTGAATTGGGACGGGTGCTCTTCCACCTAAGCCAGCGGCGCGGCTTCAAGTCCAACCGAAAAGAAACCAAGAAGACTGCAAAGGAAAATGAAGATCTTGGCCAGGTGAAGGCGGACATTCACGCACTGGAGTTGGCGATACAAGATGCCGGCGCGCGGACTATCGGAGAATACTTCGCGGGGCTCGATCCACATACGGAGAAATTGCGGCGACGTTGGACCGCACGCAAAATGTTCGAGCAGGAGCTCGCCCTCATTTGGGATGCGCAGGCAAAACATCATGCTTCCCTTTTGAGGCAAGAATTGCGTGACAGAGTTCACGAACTACTGTTCTTCCAGCGCCCCATATCCGCTCAGAAACATTTGGTCGGAACCTGTGAGTTGGAGCGCGGTGACGATAAGCATCCCCCGAAACGGCGGGCTCCGTGGGCAACGATGGCCGCGCAGCGTTTTCGAATGCTGCAAAAGATCAATGATTTAGTGGTGATCGACACAAAGAACCAGACATCTCGGAAGCTGACCGAAGAGGAGCGCAGCAAGCTCTATCAGTTGCTGGACCGGGAAGGCACTCAATCGTTTATCGCAATTCGCAAGTATTTGGACCTTAAAGGGACTGCGTTCAATCTGGAAGCGGGCGGAGATAAGGATATTCCCGGAAACCGGACACAGAAGTCGATGCGAAAGGTATTCGGGGTTTTCTGGGATGAGTTTACCGAAGGAAAGCAAAACCAGATCATTGAGAACTGGCGCAACAGTGAGTCTGACGAAGTGCTCATACAGGAAGCTATCGAGCACCTCGGGCTAGACGCCGAGGCGGCTGCTGTCCTGGCTAAGGAGAGTCCGCAGTCTGATTACTGCTCACTTTCACTGGCAGCAATTTCAAAACTTATGCCGCTGATGATGTCGGGGCGATCCTTCAAGGATGCTGAAACGGAAATTTACGGCAGTCGCTTCTCGGGATTGGCAGTACATGACACACTTCCACCTGTACGCGAAGCGCTTCCCACCCTACGTAACCCCGCGGTAGAACGAGCGATGACGGAACTGCGTAAAGTCGTCAATGCCATCGTTCGAGAATACGGCAAGCCTTACGAAATTCGGATCGAGCTTGCCCGCGAACTCAAGAAGCCGCGTCAGGAGCGCATCAAGGCCACGACGGCAAACCGAAAGCGCGAGGCCGACAATAAGGGCATCGCAGCGAAGATTTTGAGCGAATGCGGTATGGCTAATCCATCTCGGGCCGATCTGGAAAAGGCAAAGCTCTTTGTAGAATGCGGCGGCATCTGCCCATACACAGGACGCTCGATTCCGTTCTCGCAACTCTTTCAAGACTCCGAGTTCGACGTGGAGCACATCATTCCACGCAGTCGCTTTCCAGACGACTCCTTCCAAAATAAGACTCTGTGCTACCTTCCTGAAAATCGCGAATACAAACGCAATCAGACACCATTCGAGGCCTACAGCAATAACCCGGATGTCTGGGCTCAGATTCTCTTGCGAGTAACGAAATGGTCTAACCCTGGAAAATTAAGCCGTTTCAAATTGCAGAGCGAGCGGGAGCTTGCAGACTTCAGTGCGCGCCAAATGAACGACACGCGGTACACAAGCGTACTCGCAGGACGTTTGTTGGCCATGCTTTATGGTGGGCGTGACGTTCAGACAGACAACGACAATAGACAGGTGATCTTTGCATCCAGCGGAGCCGTGACGGCTACCCTGCGACGCTCATGGGGATTCGAACGAATCCTGCAAGCAATCGTATCGCCCGAACCTGGCGATACCCGAGGAAAGCCTCGCACCGATCACCGACACCATGCAGTAGATGCAATCACCATTGCGTTGACTCGACAATCCGTGATTCAAGCCATGGCGAGTGCTTCAGCATTTGAGCCTTGGCAACCCGGAACTCGGAGCTGGAGGCGCGTGCCGGAACCTTGGACGACACCTGACTTCATTGGCAACCTGACTGAGCAAATCGTGCAGATGGTTGTCTCTCATCGCCCGGAACACAAGATCAGCGGCGAACTTCATAAAGGTTCAAACTTTTCGAGACCCTATCTTTATAATGGCAAATCCACGGTCCACATGCGGTGTGAATTAAGCCAACTCAAGCCAGCAGACATCGCGGCAGACGACATTATTGTTGATAAAGCTATTCTCGCGCTCATTCGAGCAAAGTTCGATGAACTTGGTCGGAATCCAAAGGCGTTCGAAGACCCCAAGAACCTGCCCTGCTTCACCACAGCTAATGGACGCACCATCCCGATACGCAAGGTCAGAATTCGACAAGTCAAAGATCCCAAGATCGCCGCGTACGGCGACCGGGAGCGTTTTGTCGATTCGGGTGGTATCCATCATGTGGCTCTGTTTGTTGCGAGAAATGAGGCTCGCCAAGAGCAATGGCTGAGCGAAGTCGCGCAGGTTACTGATGTGTATCAGCGCTGCCCGCGATGGGATAAGAGAAGCGGACGACCCAAGTCAACCGCAAGCGAGCCCGCTGTGTCGCGAAAGTTGAAGGATAATCCAGAGGCCGAATTTCTCTTTTCTCTGATGAAGGACGACACCGTCGAGTTGGATTACAACGGGGCGAGAGAGGTGTTCCGCGTCAAGAAATTTTATGCTGCTGGACCGATTTGGTTTACCGGCGTCAACAACGCCCAGATGGACGCAGATCAGAAGAAGAATAAAACGACCTGGTCGAAGAATCCCAATGGGCTAAAGACGTTAAATCCGCGCAAGGTAGTAGTCGATCTTCTCGGAAGGGTACATACGGCCAATGATTGATCGCATCGTTGAGATCGCAAATCCGGCCCGCTTGAGCATCCGCGATGCACAACTCGTCATCGAGCGTTCAAAGGAAGAGCAGCTCACGCTTCCCTTCACTACGCCCGTCAGCGAGATCGCCGTACTGTTGCTTGCCCACCCGCAAATCAGCTTATCGCAGGCTGTTCTCTCGCGTATTGCTGAGGCCGGAGGTTCCGTTGTCACAATCGACGGAAATTTTCTGCCAGCCTCCATGCTGCTCCCCGTTCAGAGTCATTTCATCCAAACAGAGCGCTTCGCAAAGCAAATGGAAATGACACTTCCGACCCGCAAACGGCTCTGGCAACAGATCGTCCGCGCAAAGATCAAAGCACAGGGAGAGTTGCTAAAAGAACTCCATGGCAACGACCACGGACTCATTGCGATGGCTGCGCGAGTTCGCACCGGAGATCAAGGCAATCTTGAAGCTCAGGCGGCTCGTAAGTATTGGGGCTTAGTCTTCGGCAACAGCAAATTCCGGCGTGGCTCTGACAAAGCAGATCAGAACCGCCATCTGGACTACGGCTATACGGTACTGAGGGCGGCAGTTGCCAGGGCTCTCTGCGCCGCTGGCCTGCATCCTTCGATCGGCCTTCAGCACAAGAACCGCTATGATGCCTTCTGCCTGGCCGCCGATGTCATGGAACCGTTCCGCCCGCTCGTCGATAGGCGCGTGAGCCAATGGATAGCCAAAGAAGATGCAGAAGGACCGTTCGACTCAAGGACGAAGATCTGGATGATTGGCGCAACAACTTCGCGTTATCTTCTCGACAGAGAAGAACGATCCCTGTTCGATATCGTCTTGCGCACAGCGAACTCACTGGCAAAGTGCATTGCGGGAGAAACTCGCGATCCTGAAATACCAAACCTGCTCATCCCCTGTGTAGAGGAAGTCACAATGAGGCGAGGAGTTCGTCGTGTGGAACCAGATGAGATGAGGGTCGGGGTTGCTGCAGGCTAGAAATTACTTCGTGGATATGGTCGTGGATTGCTATGAAAGGGCAGCTTCTTTCTGCGTATCGATCATTGTGGCTCATTGCCATGTTCGACCTGCCGGTAGAGACACCGGAGAACAAGCGCAACTACACGCGCTTTCGCAAGGGGCTGCTCAAAGATGGATTTATGATGTTGCAGTATTCAATATATGCGCGGTATCTGCCCAGCGAAGAAGCAGCAGATTCCCACCGCAATACAATTCGGGCCATCATTCCGCCGCTTGGACAAGTCCGGTTGATGACCGTAACCGATCACCAGTTCGGCAAGATGGAGGTGTTCTATGGAAGAAAGCCGCGCGAACCCGAAGAAATTCCTGACCAAATCTTGCTTTTCTGAAAAGAGACCCCGCGTCAACTCCCTGCTTTTCAGCGAGTTCGACGCGGTCTAGTGTACTTGAGCGGTGAATCCCGGCCATCCCCAGCAGACGTTTATACGTGGGCCGGAGAACTACGAGTGTACTTGAGCGGTGAATCCCGGCCATCCCCAGCCGCGGCTCGATGGATGAGATCCGGGCGGCGAGTGTACTTGAGCGGTGAATCCCGGCCATCCCCAGCGCGCAATCGCATTGATAGCTGGCATCTGTAGTGTACTTGAGCGGTGAATCCCGGCCATCCCCAGCGAAACATGAGAGAGTGTTTCCTACCTTTCGAGTGTACTTGAGCGGTGAATCCCGGCCATCCCCAGCCTACAGGCGTCGGTGGTACGTTTGTAGTCGAGTGTACTTGAGCGGTGAATCCCGGCCATCCCCAGCAGTCTGTTGCCACTGCTGTTGCAGCCGCTCAGTGTACTTGAGCGGTGAATCCCGGCCATCCCCAGCCACCAGGCTGAAGAGTGCTCATTGAATTCCAGTGTACTTGAGCGGTGAATCCCGGCCATCCCCAGCCTCACTGCCGCGTTACAGGCAGTTCATCAGAGTGTACTTGAGCGGTGAATCCCGGCCATCCCCAGCGAGCACTCGCATTGATAGCTGGCATCTGTGAGTGTACTTGAGCGGTGAATCCCGGCCATCCCCAGCATGTGCTGGTAACTGTTGAAATTGCCTGATAGTGTACTTGAGCGGTGAATCCCGGCCATCCCCAGCCGACCGTCCCCACGATGACCATGGGTGCGAAGTGTACTTGAGCGGTGAATCCCGGCCATCCCCAGCGGTAAAAACCCCTACGGGCTATTCTTACGCTTCCTCTAAACCTATGGCCCGGCAAACAGGTCTGGCTTCGGGCAAATTATTTGCGATAGCCCGTAGGGGTTTTTACCGCCGAGAATCACATATGAAAACGGTGAAGTGGCTCGCCTAACGTCTGTCCGTCACTGAGTGCGCGAAGGCATTCCCCGAGAACTTCGATGTCGGCCTGTTTTCCTTCGTCAATCAGTACGTCACGCTGATTGACCTTGCTCTCATCCTTCATGGAAGAGATGAGTCCGGCCTTCGACATATTGGCATGACGCCGCCGTTTGACCACTTCCTTCTTCGCCGCGTCCGTTGCGAGTGGAGTCCATTCAGTAACGGCATAGAAGTTCGCTTCGATCTTGAGCAGCTTGTCGAGCACCAACGGGCGCGTCTCCGTAATAGACTCGCGCATCGTGAGCAGGCGGACGAAGTGGTCGCCGATGCGGAGGTGGTCAGCGTATCTCCACGTTCGGGACTTGTTGCTTGGCGGCGTCGTAGCGCAACTTGAAGCGTTCGGACTTGCCCATGATCTTGAGGAATGCCGGGTCGGTGGTCGTGATCCAACGACCGAAGATGTACCCGCCCAACACAATCGCAATCAGACTGCTCACCTTGGCGATCGTTCCGGTGAAAAGGGTCTGAATGGATGTGAGACCTGTATCAAAAGGCGAACTCCCGGATTGAGCGTGGGCTGCCAGTGGAAACAGGAGAAGGGTGAGCAGTAAAAAGCCCGAGAAGGGAGGCCGATGACTCGGCCTCTCAACTCGGGCTGCACGATGAAGCGTCTTCATGTTTGCACCTCCATCCGACTCAAGTTCGTCGGGGTATGGCGCAAACGTAGAAGCGGAAAAGGCTCAGCGTCCAATCACTTCTTGGAAGAGCACTATTCCTGCGGGTAATGATGGGTGGTGAGTCGAGGGGACTTCTGAGAACTATTTGGAGAGGTACTGTTCCAGCACCTGCGGTTCTCCGGCCCCGCACAACGAAAGATTTGCCTCAATCTCCGTCCGATTCGAGACCAGACAAGTGAAGCTAGTCCCATCGGTGAAGTCGATCTGAATCTCGGTGCCGTTTGTTGTGGCGCGGAAGATGTTGAGCGTCTTGATCGTTTTCCCGCTGAGCGTTGAGCACTCTGTTGGTTCTTCGCTTGCCATTTCGACTCCTAACCAAACGCTCACAACCTCTTCAAGATGCCCCTTATTAGGGGATTCGCCAAGGCTTCCACAAACTTAAGTTGTGAAGCAGCGTGCCGAAGCCGAAACCCGAAAGTCGCGAAAAGCCCGGACCGCTCCGTACCAAGGAATGTACGATGATGTGCTTCGCCGCTTGATAAACGCAAGAGAAGAAATTGGCCTCAGCCAACGCGAGGTTTCCGAGCACCTGGGCATGTCGCACTCGTTCTTGTCGAAGTGCGAAACCGGCGACCGCCGCGTGGACCTCATGGAGCTGATCCAGTTGGCGAAGCTGTACAAGAAGCCGATTCAGTTTTTCTTTGGAAGCTGAGCATCAGAACGAGGAACGTGATAGCGGAAGTGACTTCGTCGTCACTGAGCGGTCGTAGATTTTGTGCTAATTTGTGCTAACTGGTCGCCGCTCTAGGCATTTTGGCACTTTTGTCCCTTTTTAGAATGTGCAAGTTACATGTTTTCAAAGCGGGAGATGTGTTCGATCCCGACCCGCGCCTCCAATTTCCTCAACAACTTAGCTCCAGAGGTTTTCGGACTGGCTGCCACTTTGGCTGCCAATTGACCGGCACCCCCTTACGAAACAGCCTGATACGCGCCCTCCAGAGCCGCCGACTTTGCGCAGAGCCCCTGACTGAGCGTGGCTGCCGCCTCGTCTGCCGAGGCGTCGAGGACTTGAGCGTAGAACTTGAGAAGAACATCGGGGCGGAGTGACCTAACCGTTCCTGCGCTGCTTTGATCGGCACTTTAGCCTCCACCATCTCCGTCGCTCCCCAGTGCCGCAGAAGCCGCCATGTGACGTGCGGTAGCCCGAGTTTTCCGCGACAGTCTGAATCACCCTGCCCAGAAGGTCCTCGTGCCACATCGGACCCGGTTTCATCTTCGTGCCGGCTTTCTTGATGCGATTCGGAAACTTCCAGTCATCCATCTACATGGCCAACTTATTCTCTCCCATTCAATTTATTGGCAAGCGGAAGGGTGCCCGAGGCGGCAAGCAGGCCAAGAGCAAGGCCGTCGTTGCCGCTGCTCGCCGTGTTACCCCATCGGCTCTGGAGCACGCAGGAAACGCACATACCGTTCTACGAACAAGCTGCTTTAGAGATCGATATGTTCAGCGCAGCTTTGCTGAGGCTTCACCACGCGAGAGGTCGCGTGACCGAGAAGGACGGTAAATCCGGAACAACCGAGTTGACAGGCTACTTCGAAACCGATGCCCTTGTTGGCGTCTGTGATCAGAACAACCTTCGCCATATATATGCCTCCCTATGTTGATTCGCAGAAGTTAGAGACAGGCTGAAGAGGAGGGATTTAAAAAGCGAGGTGGAAGAGCATGGACAAATCAGGGCCACTCCACTCATCGCTGCCTTGGGATTCCCGCTCTATCTGGTGGCAAAAGTGGCGAGAGATAGGCTCTCTTCCACTCCATAAAACTTCAAACACTCATTAATATTTGAATCTCATTGAAAACATTGAGGCGAGTATAGGCTATTTACCCTACCAAAAGAGGAGACAACCGCCTGATTGACAGGACATCTTCGATGATTTGAAATCGACCCACTCAGAAAGTAATCGTTTTTTTATGAAGCGCGGATTCACTCGCGACGAGGCCCGTCTCATCTATAAGTATCTCCCCACCGAGACCACCGAAGACGTCGGCAGCATTCTCGCCGTCTACTCCTGCGGCGGTGCCGTCAACCGGCCTGAGTTCGCCGACCTCACCCCCTGCCCCGACGCTGGCCCCACCCACAAGGGGCCCCCTTACCACAATCAGCAGTACGAGGGCTGCTACACCAACTACCCCGACTCCAACATGCTCGCCTCCCCCTTCTGGCCCCATCTGTACTACGGAGAGCAGGGACTCTATCCCTTCCTCCAAAGAGCGAAGCGGCGCTACGAGCCCGACAACATCTTCCACCACGCCATGTCTATTCGCGCCTGAAAAGCCCGAGTGCGTGCGGTTTGAGTTTGCAGTCTGGTCTTTCGCAATCTGACGTTTTTATACGGAGATGCCTTGGTCCGACCGATCCATTCGAGCCTTTACCAGTCGCACCCGGGTCCCACAGGAGCCGCGCCCTACTCTGCGCCCTCTTCCCCGCATCGTGCCAGGTTCGCTCCCCGTCGTCTTCAACAGACGACGGCTCTCCAGTCAGTTCGAAAATGCCTTTTACTTCCCTTGAACGCGGCAGAATCCCGCTCAGGCGATCTGGCTGCGTACAGGAAGAACTTTCTCTCAAGGAGGCGATGCAGCTAAAAACACGATCCCGACGGTAGTGAGTCGAGAGCCCGGACCGGCAAACCCGACTCCGATCTCACGGTCCGAAGACAAAAGACAAAAACAAGGCTGGGAGAAACACATCGAATCGTGATCCCATTCCCACCCGGCCAATAGCTAAGCAGTTTTTTTGAGGAGACTAAGATGCAACGGAGATCTATCATTCTCAGTATTCTCACCGCCTTCCTCCTGATGGCCTGTTCCGCTATCTCCTGGGGACAGACAATTACCGGAAGCGTGAACGGTACAGTCACCGATTCGACGGGCGCCATCGTTCCCAACGCCAAGGTCACCGCCAGCAATGCGGACACCGGCATCAACACCGACACCACGACCAACAGCGACGGCATCTACAACATCCGCTTCCTGCAGATCGGCCGTTACAAGATCACGGTCAGCGCCCCCGGTTTCGGAGACACGACCTATGGCCCGTTCACCCTCGAGACCGGCCAGAACGCCAAGATCGACAGCCACCTGACCATCGCAGGCCAGCAGCAGAAGGTCCAGGTCCAGGCCGAGATCGCTCCCCTGCTCAACACCGAGAACCCTACCCTCGCCACCACGCTCGACAACCGGGCGATCGAGAACGTTCCCCTCGTCAGCCGTAACCTGACCGCGATCACGATGTTTCTTCCCGGCTCGGTCAGCACCCAGCCCAACAGCTTCGTCAGCAACGCGGCCGTCTCCGGTCCGCTGAGCTCAAACAATCCCGCCGGCGCCAGCAGCAACGCCTCCGTCTCCGTCAATGGCAACCGCCAGCAGGCCAACCAGTACCTGCTCGACGGTATGAACATCAACCAGACCCTCGACGACGAGCTCGGCTATAACCCGAGCGTCGACGCCATCGGCCAGGTCCAGGTCATCTCCGCCAACGCCAACGCCGAGTATGGCAACGTCAACGGCGGCGACATCCTCTACCAGACCAAGAGCGGAACCAACAACTGGCACGGAAGCCTGTTCTACTTCCTAGGAAATTTCAACCTCGACGCCAATAGCTGGGTAAACAACTTCACTCACATTGCGAAGAACTCCTACACCCGCAACCTCTTCGGCGGAACCTTCGGCGGCCCCATCCTGAAGGACAAGCTCTTCTTCTTCGTCGACTATCAGGGCGGCCGCTTCCACTCCGGCGGTCAGTCCCAGGCCAGCGTCTACACCCCTCTGATGCGCACTGGCGACTTCTCGGAGCTCCTGAACCCGGCCATCATGGGCGCAGGCAAGACCGTTCAGCTCTACGACGCAACCCAACCTGGCCATCCCGCCTACGCCAACAACCGGATCCCGGTCACCAACCCCGCAGCACTGTACCTCTTCGCTCACCCGGAGCTTTACCCGCTTCCCAACGCCGCACCAAACCCCGGTTCGCCGACCCAGAACAACTATCACGGTCTCCAGAAGGAGCGGAACTACGGCGACCAGTTCGATGCGAAGGTCGACTGGAAGATCAGTGATAAAGACAACATGTTTGTCCGCTACTCGCAGGACGACAGCGGCCAGACAACCCAAAGCGCTCTACTCACCAGCTTTAACAGCGCCCCCACCTATCCCGTCCGGGGTGTGGCCATCAACGAAGTTCACCAGTTCAGCTCCTCAATCGTCAATGAGTTCCGGGCAGGCTACACCCGCATCCAGGACAATGGCGCGGTCCTGCTCGATCCCAGCGGCCAGTTCGGCCTGAACGGCAACAGCCTGCTCGGCATCGGGGCCAACAATCCTCAGGCTCAGGCTTTTGCTGGCTTCTCCGCTCTGGGCATGCAAAACTCGAATAGCCCCCAGGGCTTTAGCGCCGGCAACGGATCGAGCGACTTCACCCTCATCGGCAACGCCAACGGTGGAACCAACTACACCCTCAACACCTTCCTCTACGGAGACAACCTCACGTGGTCCAAGGACCGGCACACCTTCAAGTTCGGTGCCCAGTTCCAGCGTCAACAACAGAACAACTTCTACCCTGGAAACGACGGCTCCCTCGGAGGCTTTTACTTCCTTGGCGCCGGCACGTCGAATGGAGCCAGCGGCGGATACACCGGAGCTGACTTCGTCCTGAACCGCGCCGGCTTCGTCAGCAAGGGCGGCGTCTCCGGACCGGTCGGAATGCGCTCCTGGCGGGATGCTTACTTCGCTCAGGACGACTGGAAGATCTCCCCAACCCTCACCCTCAACCTCGGCATCCGCTACGAGTACATCCAGCCCATCTACGAGGTCAACAACAAGATGTCGACCATCGATCCCAACAACCCCTCGGTCGTTCTGCTCGCCGGCTCAACGCAGGCTCAGGCCGCAGGCTACAACCGCGCCCTCGTCGATCCCTACTACGGCGGCGTGATGCCCCGTATCGGCTTCTCCTGGCAGGCACAACCTCGCCTGGTCGTCCGCGGCGGATACGGCATCCAGAACTTCATGGAAGGCACCGGAGCTAACCTCCGCATGACCACCAACCTTCCCTTCCAGGGCTCCTATCAGGCCAGCGGTGTTCAGCCCAATGCCGCAACTGGAACCCCCGGTAACTTCTTCGATGTCCAGGATGGTTTCGGAATCCCGAACCCCAGCGGCGGAGCCAGCGGTGTCGTCTATAACGTCTGGAACAAGAAGATCAAGCCCGCCTTCATCGGCGAGTACAGCTTGACCCTCGAGTACCAGCTCAGCAACACCGCCTCCTTCCAGATCGGCTATCTGGGAGAGTCCGGACAGCACCTCATCACTGCTAACCAGAGAAACCAGCTCCAGGCTCCGTGCGTCCTCAATGGGGTCGTTCAAACGTTCCCGAGCGCCGGACAGCCACAACCGGCGGGATGCCCCAAGTCCCCCTTCCAGGACACTCCCGGCGTAGGCTACACCGGAGTGGTCCGCTATACAGACTCCAACGCCATGATGAACTACAACTCTCTGCAGGCGAGCTTCCGTCAGCGTCTGTCCCGAGGTCTGCAGTACACCGCAAACTACACCTATAGCCGCGCCATGACCAACAGCATCGGCTTCTACGGCGCTCCCGGCGTCAGCGTATCCAGCGCTTACGCCGAGAACGTCTACAACCTCCACAACGAATACGGTCCGACCGGACAGGACGTCCGCAACGCCCTCAACTTCAACCTTGTCTACGATCTTCCCCTTGGCCGTGGCCGCAGGTTCGGTGCGAACATGCCGCTCGCTCTGGACGAAGTCGTGGGCGGATGGAAGATCGGCATGACCGGCGTCGCCTACTCCGGCTTCCCCGTCAGCATCAGCACCTCAAGCAATAACTCGGCTGTCAACGGCAACTCTCAGCGCCCGAATCATTACCGTGAGCTGAAGATTGTCAATCGCTCCATCAACAACTGGTTTGGTACGGACCCGTCCGCAGTGCCTTGCACCACGCCTGGCGTTGACAACGGCGTCTGCGCCTACGGTCAGCCCGCGCTCGGAACCTTCGGTACCGCTCCTCCCGACTCCGAACGTGCGCCGAGCTTCCAGACGTATGGAGCTTCGGTCACTAAGGACTTCACCATCTGGCGCGAGCACCAGATCAACTTCCGCGCGGACGCCGACAACTTGTTCAACAGCGCGTTTCTCGGCAATCCGCAGAACAATATCCTCAACACCCAATTCGGCAACATCATCAATCAAAGCAATCCGATTCGGTCCAACCCGCGTCAGATGCAGCTCTCCGTCAAGTACCACTTCTAACCATCCCACAACAGAGAAGGCCCGGACTCTTTCGAGTCCGGGCCTTTCTACTGACCGCATTCTTTCCATCAGTGAGCGAAGCTAAACTCCTCGTATGACCCAATCAAAAGGAAGTCGAAGTCGATGAGTCAGCCGTCCGGCAGATGGGCATCTCAGGTGTACCGTTCTTTCTCCTAAACGAGAAAATCCCCTCTCGCGGCATCCAAACACCGGAGCACTCTCTGTCCATCTTGCATCAAGCATGACAAGCTCAATAGTTGTGGGCCTGCTCTATGCCTCCTACAGGCCGTATCTACAATGGGTATCAGTGGGAGGCACTGAGAAAGATCGGCTTCACTATCGCCTCAATCTTCGCAGCCATCTCCTCGGCGGAAACCCGATCCGGCGTCTGCAACCAGCGCCGCGCTGCCCCGAAAATGGCCCAGGCAGCCGTGGTTCCCAGAAGCGCCGGGTCAACACCGGATGGGGCCGGATGATTTGAAGCGCCCTCCAGGAACATACTTTCGACCACCGGGATGATCGAGCCCTCGAGAGGCATCTTCTCCAGTTGGCTGGGACAACCAGTGGTTTCAGCCAGATAATCGCAGACGCCGAGAGCAATCGCGCGCAACGCTCCATCGCAATCTGTGAAGGAAAGGCCCCGACGAGCGATAAGGTCTCGAAAGCGAGTGGCCGTCATGGCGTGCAGAAGCGCGCCTTTATCCGGGTAATGCAGATAGAAGGTAGCTCGATTCAGAGTTGCCTCGTCGGCAATCTCCTGAACCGAAATATCTTCGAACTCTTTCCTGCTCAATAGGTTAGCGAGGGCCTCCATGAGCATCCGCCGACTCCGCAGGATGCGCGGATCAACCGCTTCCGTTGTGAAATCGGATTGGAGAGCCTCAGACATTCAACCCTCAGAATACTCTCCTTCGGCAATAGATGCTTATGCGACACTTGCCTATTTATTATGAGTCGACAGGTGTTTATTAGTAGTCATATGTCTATCAGGAGGTATTGCCATGTCCACACTTCTTCACATCGACTCCAGCCCACTGTACGGCCGGTCAGTCTCTCGAGAGCTCACCGGTGCGTTCGTTTCCCAATGGAAAGCTTCAAACCCGGACGGAAAGGTAGTTGACCGAGACCTAAACGCAACTCAAATCCCGCCGATCAATGCCGACTGGGTAGGCGCCATATTCACGCCGGAGGAGGCGCATACTCCAGAGCAGAAACAGCTACTTGCGCTTTCAGACAGTCTGATAGCAGAACTCCAGCAGACCGACGAGTATGTCATCGGTGTACCGATGCACAACTTCAGCGTGCCCTCTGTGCTGAAGCTCTGGATCGACCAGATCGCGCGCGTCGGCAAGACCTTCTCCTATGCAGATGGAACTCCCAAGGGTTTGATTCTCGGCAAGAAGGCAACGTTCATCATCGCTACCGGCGGCATCTACGATGCGCAGACGCAGATGGCATCTCTCAATTTTGTAGAGCCGTATCTGCGGTCGCTCTTTGGTTTCCTCGGTCTCACGGATGCGACCTTCCTCACCGCTGGCGGAACAATGGCGCTGAACCATGGACAGGATCGTGATGCGTTTCTCGCGCCGCACCTTCAGGCTGTGCAAACACATGCCGTAGCGACACAGGAAGGTCAGGCATGAAGATCGCTTCCATCACCTCTCGCTACCTTCTGGGGCTATTGTTTACTGTCTTTGGCCTGAACGGATTTCTCAATTTCATCCATCAACCACCGCCACCGAATCCCTTGGCCATACAATTTCTGACGGCTGCTTTTGCATCGCACTTTGCCGCGTTTTTCTTCGCGGTGCAACTGCTTGGTGGAGTGCTGCTGCTCTCCGGCTATTTTGTGCCTCTTGGACTGACACTGCTGGCGGCAGAACTCTACAACATCATTGCGTTTCATCTGACGCTTGGACCAGGCATTGCTGTGGGGCTGGTAGGCTGTGTGCTTTGGGTCCTGGTTTTCATTCAGTATCGCGAAAGCTTCAAGGGCATCCTCAGCCCGAAGCCTGCGCCTGTGTCGACTACGGAAGCTTGATTGGCTTCGCAGCAAGGCGATACGATTTCTCCTTGCTGCGAAATGGTTTTGGTAACGGAAAATGGAATGAGCAGTCCTTCCGAACCGGAGAGAGACTAATCCCATGAAAACTCGTGGCAACACCTCGTCGAGGAAGTTTCCCGCAGACGATCCAGGGTTGAGATGACGATCGGTATCGACCTTGGCGATGTCTGGAGCCACTACTGCGCCCTCAACGAAGTCGGAAGATTGATCGTTGCTTAATACAAATTTGCCATTGTACAAACCATGTTTCTACGAGCCGCGGTTCTTCTTAGCAGTATCCTGACGCTATCCGTACCTTGCCCTCAAGGGGCCAGTTTACTCGCGAGGTGATCTCGCCGAAATGGACCGACGCAGATTCCGTGGATGTGGTCTGCAACTTCTAGCGGCGCATGTTTCAAAGGCTCTTTCAATGAAAAGAGTTGGAGTGAATTATCTGCCTCCAAGCGATGTGGCCTCATGCACAGTGAAGACTGGATTCCATTTCTGTCGCGAAGGTGCATCCCCTACAAAGCCGCCGACCCCATTCGCTGCTGTGAAATAACGGGTATCCGCAAGATTATGCACGCCAAACACACCAGTCCAGCCATAAGCCTTTATGTTGGATTTGCCGACAGCGAAAATTCAGAGACGTTCACTCATGCTGGGAGCATTGCCTGTTGTCTCTTCCATGACGAAAACCTCATCTCTTCCCTCGACATTGAAGCTGAAGACAGTGCAGTGTTTCGCGAGGCATGGCAAGATCTTTATCCATACCGCGAAGCAGACAAGGAATGTACTACCAAGTATGGTGGGCAATAATCGAAGTTGAGACCGGCTTGAAATCCATTACTTTAATGCGCAACACGAGCTGAAAGTTTCGTTTCTGCCAACTCCCTCCAAGAGCGTCACCCATCTGTTGAATCCCTTCCGGACTGCAAACAAAATCCGTTGCGGCCAATGTTCCATACTGGCCCATTCCCGCCACGCTCACCAGGGGTTGGTCGTCACCGTGATGCAAGACACGAGTAACGATGGCATAGTCTTCGGTGTCATGGGAATCGTCAGATGCCTGGAGCACCCATGCCTTGCCGGGCTGATTGCGATCTTCGATGCGGTTGCGTGAGGCGAGCACAAAACGGAAGTTGCGGGTGAGTTCGCGGGTCATCGGATTGTTGAATCCGCCGATCAGCAGGGTTGGATTATTCCGAACTTCGGCAAATGAGATGTCGTTCGGGAAACGCTCCTGGTAAGTTTTGGCGAAGTGCGAAAGGGTGCTCACCGCCTCCGAGACAGCGGCTACATCGCCAAGCGCCACGAAGCTGTTCTCCGCGGCGTGGAGCCCGGTGGAGGCGATCGTCTGGTTTGGGGCGAACTGTTGAAAGAACTCCATACCCGAGCTCTCAAGATGGTTCTGTCGGCTGTATGCGTCTGCCTCCTCGTCCGACACTCGGTAAACAGCGTTGCTTCCAATTGAAATCAGAAGTGGCTTCGGGCTATCCAGCACCGGTGCCCAGAAGCTTCGAAGAATCCGATCCGATCGGCCGTGGTACCAGCTCGTCACAGTGAAAATACCTGCGATCAGAAGGGCGACCAGAAAGACTAACTGCAACATACCTAGATGGAAAGACTTGTGGGCCAAAGAATCCGGATCGGCATTTAGAACGGAGTCCCCGTGAGCAGGCAAGGGCTGCGACAAGAGATTCGGCGACGACGAACCAGCGATGGCCGCGGGCATCTGGTCGATGAAGGGCTCGGATGGCTCAGGTTGCAGCGTCTTCCAGGTGAAGGTGGCCTTGTAAGAACCTGAGGGCACATCGATTCGAACATCCGGCACGGTCGGGAGCGACTGGTAGTAGAGGGCAAGACGTTTACGGAGATCGGCGGCACGGATGCGAACGATCGGATCCTCCCCGGGTTCGTAGTCCGGCTTCCGGCCGAAGACCTCTGTGCCGATTACGCGTTCGCGAAGAAGCGCCAGTTCGCCAGAGAGGGTGTGCTCGGCGATGTATTGCAAAAGTGTCTGACACTGCTGAGTGGAGCGCATGGAGGGGCTGGCGAGCACGGCTTCGAGAGCCTGCTGCACCTCCTGCTGCTGAGCCAGCGAAAGAGACTGCCCACGATCCTGTGCATGCGGATCCTTTGTCTGCGCCGAAACTATGGCCATGACCGGGTATGTTACCCCCCTCCTTCAGCCACAGTCAATTCAACAAAATGTTGCACTTAGATGGGGACTGCGTGACGGGACACTGTAATGCACCTTGTTAGTCCAATAGTCCGGCGAGTTTAGTGCTCGGGATATCGAAAGTGCTTTTCAGCCACGTTGAAACGAGGAATTGGCTGGCTCGACTGCCGCTGCAGCGCTCAATCAAGGAGACCATGATGCATCCCCCAAAAAAATATTCCATTCTGTCGCACACCATTCCGCTGCTGGCAGTTTTATTGCTGGTGTTGGGATACACGCTAAACGCCAAAGCACAAACCACAGCAAGCCTCTCCGGTATCGTCCAGGATGTGACCGGAGCCGTAATTCCGAACGCTCACATCGTCCTGACGAACGCAGCAACCGAGGAAAAACGCGAGCTAAATAGTAACGCGAGCGGATTTTTCACCTTTGCGGGCATTGTTCCGGGCACGTACGCCGTCGATATTACCGCGAACGGCTTTCGTGGATTCCGTCAGTCCGACATCATGGTTAATCCGGGCGACACCCGCAGTCTGCAAAATCTCAACCTTGCCATCGGCACCAGCAACGAGACCGTCACAGTCCAGAGCAGCGTGAACTACGTTGCACCTGAGGACTCTGCCGAACGCTCTTCGCTCTTGACAACTCACGATATCGATCGCCTACCCATCCAGAGCCGGAACATGTCGGAGTTGCTGAAGATCCTTCCCGGTGTCACGACAACGGCTAGTGGAACCGGCAACGGACCAGGATTCGACTTCAGCGACACCGGCTCCTCCGGCTCCGCAGTCGGTGTCGGTCTCAATACAAACGGCGCGCCGTACCGAGGCGGCACGGCCTATCTGCTCGATGGCGCGAGCATCATTGATCCGGGTTGCGCCTGCTGGTCGATCGCCACGGTAAACCCGGATATGACCCAAGAGGTTAAAGTCCAATCGTCCAACTTTGGCGCCGACTCCGCACAGGGCCCGGTCGTCATCAATGTCATCAGCCGCTCGGGAACCGCGGAGTTTCATGGTCAAGGGTACTTCTATGCCCGCAATGGCGTGTTAAATGCGAACTCCTGGCAGGACAAGCACAGTTCTACACCGACCGCGCGGCCCCAGGCCTCTTATTACTATCCTGGCGGCAGCATCGGCGGCCCCATCCTGATTCCTCACACCAACTTCAACCACAATCGCAAGCTAATCTTCTGGGCGGGTTTTGAATCCTTCCGACAGAACCTCCCTGCGGCTTCTCCACTTACTTCCTATGTGCCGACGGCTGCCATGCGAGCCGGAAACTTCAGCCTGACCGATCCGGCAAACGCCGCGCTCTGTGCCAAGAGCACGGGCAACGACTTCTGTCAGCCTCTAACCGGCGGATTTGCTCCAGACGGCGCGAAACTCACCGGAACTCAGATTCCAACCCAGTACCTCGACCCCGGAGCCCTTGCGCTCTTGAAACTCTTCCCCACAGCGAACGTGGACCCCTCGACCAACGCCTCCGGTTACAACTACTTTCTGCAGCCGAGCAACCTCCACAACGGATACATCTACCGCGGCCGCGTGGACTACAACCTGAGCGAAAAGAACAAGATATTTGTGAGCTACCAGTATGGCAGTGACTCCGAGACCACCGTCGCTCACATCTACTACAACCCGAGCAACGCGGTCGCCTATCCGGCTGGCCCACTTATCAGCCCAGTCCACTCGCATGTGCTGAGCGGAAGCTACATCCACATCTTCAACTCGTCCGCGACCAACGAGGTCCGCATATCCACGGGCTGGCTGGACAATCCATACTCCGCATCTGACCTCAAGGCTGCATACAACAGCACCATCGGTTATCCATACGGCACCGTCTATAGCACCGCCTCTCTTCTGGCCCCTGCCATCAACTCACCCGGTGCGCGCACCCTGCCCGATATCTCCCAGCCCGACCTCTTTCAGCAGGGGGGAACCTTCAACTCCATTAAGAAAGCTCCTTCCGTATCGGATGACTTCACCGTGGTCTACAAGTCGCACACCTTCAAGATAGGCGGCTTCTGGAGCCGTGGCGGTAACAAGCAAGGGACGTACGGATATACCAACGGTTCGCTCTCCTATGCCAGCGGCGCAAAGACAGACCAGTTGACGGGCCTGACCATCGGCACCGTCAATCCCCTGGCGAACTTCCTGTTAGGCATTACGAGCGGATTCACGCAGAACAACACTAACCCGATCGACGACATGTTCTACAACACCGGCGCCGGCTACGTGCTGGACAACTGGAAGGTTAAACCCCGGCTGACACTGAACCTCGGCCTGCGCCTCGAACACATCGGACGCTGGCGGGATGCGAATGGCACGGGTCTTGCCGTATGGGAACCCAATCGTTATGCCGCTGACGTCGTGGCGAAGAAAGTCTACCCCGGTGTGTACTGGCACGCAATCGATCCGAGTGTTCCGGTCGGCGGATCTCCGGTGCAGACCATCTTTCTCGAGCCTCGGCTTGGTCTCGCCTATGACGTGCGCGGCAACGGAAGCACCGTCGTACGGGGAGGCTGGGCTGCATATCGCTGGAACGATCAATACAATGACTACGCTGGCCCCCTCACCACGTCCCTGGGTGTCAAGACCTATAACTCCAACGGCGGACAGGCCATTACTCTGAAAGAGATCGGGGCGCTTGGATCTTCGAGCAACCTGGGCTCTCTGCCATCGAGCGTCTACGCAACCGATCAGAACGATGACAAGACGGGCGTCACTTATGCCTACAACCTGACCATCTCGCAACGCCTTGCGCACGCGATGCTGTTTGAGATCGCATACGTGGGCAACCAAACGCAGAACATCCTTCTGGGCGGGCAGAGCAACGGCTCCGGCGTAGGGGGAACAGCCTTGGTGAATCAGAACAAAATTCCGCTTGGCGGACTCTTTAGGACGGACCCCGTGACAGGCGCTCCCGCCCCCACCGATCCGGAGAACGTACCAAACATCGTGGACTACTACCCTTACTACCAGGGTTACGGGACGAACGCGGTTTCGGTAAACACGCACTCCGGCTATGCGAACTACAACGGTTTGCAGCTTAGCCTGATGAAACAGGCCGGACGCATCAGCTACAACATCAACTACACCTATTCGAAGTCCCTCGGCATTATAGGAAGCACCCTCGATGCCTTCAACGTCCGGAACAATTACGGTGTGCTCAACATCGACCGTCCTCATGTGGTCAACACGTCGTATGCCTTCGATCTCGGTTCCCCCATCCACGGCAATCGCTTTGCCGGCGGCGCTGTGAATGGTTGGACTCTGACGGGCACGACCACTTGGCAGGCCGGTGGCAATCTGCAGGCCAACACAAGTCAGAATCTCGGTCTCACCATTCAAAACACCAACCTGAACCACACCATCGGGTCTGCGACCTACTACGGAACGCCTGCCAACAGCGTCCTGCCAATCCTTACCTGCAACCCGGCCTCGAACCTGAAGACCTACCAGCACGTCAACCTTGACTGCTTCACCGCTCCCCAGATCGGACAGGTTGGTATCCGTCAGGCGCCTTACCTCAGCACACCTTCGTTCTTCGATTCCGACCTTGGCATCTATAAGAGCTTCCATATCGTCGAGCATCAGACGCTGGAGCTTCGCGGTACGGCATTCAACTTCCTCAACCATCCCCTGCCAGGCTTCAGCACCAGCGACCTGACCTCCATCAAACTAAACACCGCAGATAACAAGACCTTCACATCGCAGGTCCCGAACGTAAACCGTGGCATCACCGATGCAAAATACACGCAGAGGACGCTGCTGCTTGCAGTAAAGTACAGGTTTTAAGCGAAGGCTAAGTGCGCCGCCAGCAGCTTCCGATACTGTGTAAGCTGCTGGCGACGCATTTAGCCTAAAATTTCCCGAGGCCTCTGAGAACGCGCAATGTTGTCCAGAACGGATCTGTTGGGAGGAGACCGGCCCTTTCTGCTTCTCGGACCTATTCTTCCTTGGAACGCCTGTGTGCTCGCATAGCGGGCCATACAGATCATGACCATTCATTCTGAACGATCAGCCCGCATAAGCGAGATAGGCGCCCTTGATCATGCCGCACCGACCCTTTTTCCTCTTCCTCATTCTGCTCTCCATCCCAACGGTGCGCGGTGCATACGCCCAGCAGCTTGTGCTCACACGCGATAACGCGACCGTACTCGTCGAGCCTTACGCGCCCAACATCGTCCGTGTTTCCATCAGCCTCAATCGTGCCGATGCCCTGGCCAAACCCGGCTACGGCATCAGCGCCATGCCCACACCGCAGGGTTGGTCCACATCGTCCACCAACTCCGGCGATGTGCTTCGCTCGGATAGGATGACCGTCACCATCTCGCCGCAGAGACCGAAGTACACCCCCTCGGGCACCTCGGGTGACATCGCCAAATTCTTCACCGGTTCCACTCCCGGTGTCGGGGTCTCGATCACCAATGCGGACGGAACGCCGCTGGTGCAGATGCAGGGCTGGCAGATGTCGGTCCCCAACCACAAGGATGGCAACGCCGGGATCCTCAATGACCGGCGCCCCAGCGATCCTCCCTTCTTCCAGGTTGGTGCAAGCTTTCATTCGACGAACGACGAGCACTACTACGGCCTTGGACAAAACCAGGAAGGCAATCTCGATCGTCGCGGACATGTCCTTCGTTGTGCCCACGACTACAACGCCCCCTCCGGCCAAAGCGTCTGCGTTCCCTTTATCGTCACGAACAAGGGCTATGGCCTGCTCTGGGATAACCCGTCCGCAACCACGGTCGCCTTTGGCTTCAACGACCAGACCCGCTGGACCTCCGATGTCGGCCAGCGCGTGTCCTTCTTCGTCATCGCCGGTAAAACTTACGACGAGATCTATACCGGCTTCCGTACACTCACAGGCTCGACCCCCATGCTCCCCAAGTCAGCCTATGGCTATCTCCAGAGCAAGCAGCGCTATGCCAGCCAGCAGGAGCTGCTCGATGTTGCCAAGGGATATCGTGATCGCCACTACCCCATCGATGACCTGATCATAGACTGGTTCCACTACACCATCATGGGCCAGATGGACATGGATCCTACGAAGTGGCCCGATCCCGCAGCGATGAATAAGCAACTGCACGCGATGAACTTCCACACCATGATCAGCATCTGGCCGCGCTTCGTGCCGGAAGACCGTTTCTACTCGACGCTTGTGAAGAACGGCTGGTTCGAGCAACTCGCCGACGGCACCCCCACCAACGGTCTGCCCTACGACCGCGCCGGAGCCGACATCGACACCACCAACCCCGACGCAGCGAAGTGGTACTGGAGTGTCGTCAAACAGAACTTCGTCGACAAGGGATTCGACGCCTTCTGGGCTGACGAGACCGAGCCCGATCTGCCGCCCAATGGAAGCTACTTTCATATAGGGCCCGGTACCCAGTACTTCAATGTCTATCCGCTCTTTCACACCGCTGCCTTCTACGATGGCTTCCGTAAAGACCTAACCACCCGTGCCCTCATCCTCGCCCGCGACGCCTATCTCGGGGCACAGCATAACGGTTCCATCTTCTGGTCCTCCGATATCAACGGCAATTGGGACACGCTCAAACGCCAGGTCTCAACCGGCATCAACTTCGTCGCCAGCGGTATGCCCTACTGGAGTACCGATATCGGCGGCTGGCAGTACCTGCCCACCGTCCACAAGCCCGACCGTACTCCGCTCATCGATCCGAGCGACGCACGCGAAAATATCGGCCACTACGACGACTATCCCGAACTCTATGTCCGCTGGTTCGAATACGGCGCCTTTCAGCCTAACTTCCGCAGCCACGGAAGCCGGCCCGCAAACGAGGTCTGGTCGTACGGCAAACAGGCCGAACCGATCCTCGCGAAATACCTGCGCCTGCGCTACCAGTTGATGCCCTACATCTACAGCCTCGGCTACATGTCGCACCAGACCGGCGCGCCCTTCATGCGTGGACTCTTCATGGACTTCGGAGACGATCCCAAAGTCGTCAACATCGGGGATGAGTATATGTTCGGGCCAGCCCTGCTGGTGGCCCCCGTAACCGAGCAAGGTCGCACCACGCGGGAGGTATACCTTCCCGCCGGTACCGATTGGTATAACTTCTGGACGAATCAACGGGTGCATGGCGGGCAGTTCCTCACCGTCGAGGCTCCCATCGACACCATCCCTCTCTTCGTCCGCGCCGGGTCAATCCTGCCGCTCGGCATTCCTGTCGAAAGCACGAACGAAGACCAGAAGATCGCCCAAGTCCGCGTCTATCCGGGAGCAGACGGCGACTTCGCACTCTATCGCGACGACGGTAATACCTACAACTACGAACATGGCGACTTTCAGCTCACCCAGCTTCACTGGTCAGATCAGGCCGGAAAGCTGACTCACTCGGGCCCCAGTCCATGGACTGTCCCGGATAGCACTATCCTCAAAATCATAGGCAAGTAGCAGCACCTCCGTGCTTGCTGAAATACGTATAAGGACAAGCCATCATGCATCTCCGTTCGACCGCACTCGCCCTTGCTCTTACTGCAGTCTCCTGCATCGCGCAAACTCCTCAACCCGACGCGCGCCCATGGATGAACACCGCGCTTTCGCCCGACGAACGCGCCGACATGGTCGTGCATGAACTGACCCAGGCCGAGAAGATCCAACTCGTTCACGGCATTGGCTGGGGTCCCCTCCGCGAAGGCGCGCCGGTACCTCCCGGCAATAACGGAGGTGCTGGCGAGGTCCTCGGTATTCCTCGCCTCGGCATCCCCGATCTCCAGCAGGCCGATTCCGCCGTCGGTGTCCGCATGGCCGCTCCCGAAAGCCGCTACGCGACCCTGCTCCCATCCGTACTCGGAGCGGCAGCGTCGTGGGATCCCGAAGCCGCTCTTATCTATGGAGATGTCATCGGCCGAGAGCTTCGTGCGCAGGGCTTCAACCAATCGATCGGTGGCGGCGTAGACCTCGCTCGCGACCCGCGCAATGGCCGTCTCTTTGAATATCCCGGAGAAGATCCCGTGCTCGCTGGCGTCACGGTGGGGCAGCTCATCCGCGGCGTGCAGAAGAACCAGATCATGGGCGACATCAAACACTACGCCATGAACGACCAGGAGACGGGACGAACCATCGTCGACGTCCATGCAACTCACAAGGCCATGCGTGAAAGCGACCTGCTCGCCTTTGAAATCGGCATCCGTATCGGTCAGCCGTCTTCCGTCATGTGCAGCTACAACAAGGTCGACGGCGATTGGGCCTGCGAGAACGATTACCTCCTCAACCAAGTCCTCAAGCGCGACTGGCACTATCCCGGCTTTGTCGTCTCCGACTGGGAGGCCACTCACTCCACGGTGAAGGCTGCGCGCGCCGGTCTCGACATGCAGATGCCGGGAGACGAGTACTTCGGCAAGCCGCTGCTTGATGCGGTCGCCGACGGCTCCGTACCCCAATCGCGGCTCGACGACATGGTGCACCGCCTGCTGCGCAGCATGTTCGCCGCGGGCGTCATCGACCACCCGCCCACCCCTCGCTTCGTCGTAGACCCGTTCAAAGGTCGCGATGATTCACAGCACATCGCTGAAGAGAGCATTGTTCTGCTGCGCAATCAGAATAATGTGCTTCCACTCGACCCTTCGACCATTCACTCGATCGCGGTCATCGGTGCCCACGCAAATGTCGGAATACTGTCAGGTGGCGGGTCCGCGCAGGTCGATGCGCCCGGTGGAAATGCTATCAGCCCAAAGACACCAACCTCATGGAACAAACCTGTCTACTTTCCTTCCGCTCCTCTTCGCTACATCCGGGAACACGCACCTCAGGCCGACGTTCACTTTGATCCAGGCACGGACCTCGCCGCGGCGGCCAAGCTCGCTCATTCCGTCGAAGTCGCTATCGTCTTTGCCGACCAATACATGAGCGAAGGCTCCGACTCCCTCACGCTCTCACTGCCCAATCACCAGGACGATCTCATCCGCGCCGTCTCAGTCGCCAATCCCCATACCATCGTCGTCCTGGTCACCGGCAATCCCGTCTCCATGCCGTGGGTCGACTCCGTCAGTGGCATCCTTGAGGCCTGGTATCCCGGCATCGCCGGTGGCCAAGCCATCGCAGATATCCTCTTCGGCAGTACCAACCCTTCGGGAAAGCTGCCGATCACCTTCCCGCGGACTGAATCCGATCTTCCTCACCCTCAGATCTTCGGCATCGATGCGAGCCGTGGAGATGCCGGTTTGCCTGAAAATTGGACCGCTAAACAAAAAGAGACCAGCTTTCCGGCCGACTACTCCGAAGGAGTCCGATTTGGCTACAAATGGTTTCAGTCCACCCACAGACAGCCGCTCTACCCTTTTGGATTCGGACTTTCCTATACTCACTATCGCTACTCTCGCCTGTCCGTCGATGCTCAGGCCCGCACCGCAACTTTCACCGTCGAAAACACGGGACAGCGATTCGGCACGGAGATCGCCCAGCTTTACGTTCAGTTGCCAGCCGCAACCCAGGAGAACTTCCACCGGCTTGCCGGATGGCAGCGCATTCCCTTGAAGCCACGCGAACGGAAAACTGTCACTCTTCCGATGGAACCCTTGGCCCTCGCGGGTTTCAACGTGGACAAAAATGCATGGGAGTGGCCGCATGGCGACTACGTCGTTGCAGTCGGCGGCAGTTCAAGCGATTTACCTCTCGAGATAAAAACCAAACTCAACTAATCAACTAAGGATTTCCGCTCGGAGCTTATGACAAAATATCTCCTCAAGATCTTTCCTTTGCTTCTGGTGCTCACGCAGCCATCGTCGTTTTCTGCCCAGGTAGCAGCAAAACCGCCTGCGCAAGCAGCAATCCCGCTCCCATCGACGAGAGCTGCATATCCCTTTCTCGACCCCGCGCTTCCTATGGATGAGCGTATCGCGAACCTTCTCTCACTGATGACAATCAATGAGAAGATCAGCTGTCTTTCGACACGAACCGGGGTCCCGCGACTTGGCGTGCCGAGCTTCGGCTCATCAGAAGGCATCCACGGCGTTGTGCAGCGCGCCAGAACCAGTGGAGGCTATGAGCGTACGATGATCACCACGACGCAGTTTCCGCAGCCCCCAGGGATGGGAGAGTCGTGGGACCCTGCGCTGGTCCAGCAGGCTGGCGGGGTCGAAGGGTATGAAGCCCGCTTCATCACGCAGACCGCCAAGTACAACCGCCAGATTCTTCAGCTTTGGGGACCGCAGGCTGACCTGGCGCGCGATCCGCGTTGGGGACGTTCAGAAGAAGTGTATGGTGAGGATCCATTCTTCAACGGCACCATGGTCACTGCCTTCGTTAAGGGGCTTCAAGGCGACGACCCGAAGTATTGGCAATCAGCCGCACTCCTGAAGCATTTTCTGGGAAACAGCAATGAGAACTATCGGACGAGCAGCTCTTCGGAGTTCGATGAGAGACTTTTCTGGGAGTATTACTCCGTCCCATTCCGGATGGGTTTTCTGGACGGCGGGGCTAAGGGGGTGATGGCATCTTACAACGCCTGGAATGGCACGCCGATGGCGGTCAATCCGATACTGCAGAGCATCCTCGAAAAGCAGTGGGGAGTAGAGATCCTTTCAGGCGATGGGGGAGCAATCAAGCTGCTCTACTCGGCTCATAAGCGCTATCCCGATATGCAGACCGCTGTCGCGGCCGCAGCCCACGCCGGGATCAACCAATATCTCGACAATGTACAGGCTGAAGTGATGGCGAATGTGAAGAACGGTTCGATCACCGAAAAGGAGATCGACGATCTGCTTCGTCTAAAGTTCCGGACAACCATTCGCCTTGGGCTTCTCGATCCCCCGGAGATGGTTCCATACAGCGCAATTAAGGATTTTCCGGAGCCATGGAACACGGCCAAGCATAGGGAGATTTCAGAAAAGATGGCGGAAGAGTCTGTCGTTCTCCTCAAAAATTCCGCCCGTGAAGGATCTGCACCGCTGCTTCCGCTGAAACGTGATTCTATCCATTCGATCGCCGTAATTGGGCCGCTCGCCGACTCTGTTCGATGGGACTGGTACGGTGGAACCGCTCCTCATGTGGTGACGCCCCTTGATGGTCTTCGCAATCTTGTTGGACCGAATGTCACAGTAAACTATGCCGCAGACGAGACGGGACAAGCAGCTTACAACGCAGCCCACACATCGGATGTAGCTGTCGTCGTTGTCGGCAACGATCCCACCTGCGGTGCCGACATGGCCCGTGACTGGCATGACACCACATACGATGGTGGCGGGACACTTCCATGTACAGATCCAGGCGACGGGCGCGAAGGACGGGATCGGGAGTCACTCAATCTCGCGCAGGAGCAATTGATCAAGCAGGTCTACGCCGCTAATGCGAAGACTATTGTCATCCTCGTCTCAAGCTTCCCATATACGATCGGATGGACTGTCGCAAATGTTCCGGCGATTCTTCACATGGCTCACTCGTCACAGGATGAAGGTACCGCTCTCGCGAAGGTCCTTTTCGGTGATGTGAATCCTGCGGGTCGCCTGGTCACGACGTGGCCTCGCTCGGTAGAACAGCTTCCGCCAATAATGGACTACGATATTCGCCACGGCCGGACTTACATGTACTTCAAAGGTGATCCGCTTTTCCCCTTTGGCTTCGGTCTCAGCTATACGACCTTCTCCTATGCCAATCTGAAAACGAGTTCACCCTTCCTCCCACATGATGGAACGCTGACCGTTTCGGTGGACGTGACCAACACCGGGGCCCTTGCCGGTGATGAAGTCGTCCAACTCTATGTCAAACATCCCAAATCGAAGGTTGACCGTCCTTCCCAGGAATTGAAGGGTTTTCAACGAATCTCCCTGAAGGCAGGCGAGACAAAGACAGTCCAGATCTCATTGAAGGCGTCGACTCTTGCTTATTGGAATGACACGCGGTCGAAACTGGAAGTCGAGTCAGAACCACTCAACCTGCTTATCGGGAGTTCGTCGAACGACATCAAAATGACTTCCACAATCCAGGTCCATTAGCTTGGATTTCAGAAATGTCTTGTGCGTCTCGCCGAGCTATGCGCAATAGCAAGGTGATCGGCGATCCGCGGTCTTTGGTTGGGACAGGTTGATGAGTGCGGTGATCTGAGAGCCGGTTCTTCATTGCTGCAAGCCTCGTGCCATCATTGAGATTCCTCTGTTCCACCGGTAGCAGCACACAGCAACGACACAAGCCCCGCACCTCGATGTTTTAAGGGCGGGGCTCTCTTCGTCGGTCTGTGCCTGTGTTTTAGCGGAGTATTTCTTTTAGTGCGGGCTGCTCAGCGGCTGGAAGCTGCACCCCCAGAATCATTGCAATGGTTGGTGCAACCTTCAGGTTTGAGATCGTATCGAGATGAACTCCTGGCAGGATGGCAGCACCGGAGGCCACAAACAGAGCCTGCATCTCTGACATGGTGTTGAGGTATCCATGCTGCCCCCTGGGCTCGTGAACGCGCTCCAGAGGCCCGAACGCATCGTCTCCAAAGGCATAGCCCGGCGCCGCGGCAAGGTATAGCTGTGGAGCCTGATCGGTATCAGGCTCCGCAGGTAACCCCAACATGCGCGCCTCGGCGTTCGTATAGACATGCGCCACACCGGGGACCGCGGCAAAGTACTTCTTCAACTGGGGAACCAGCTTTGCGCGAAGCGCCTCATCGCGGATATACAGCTCCGCCGCGCCGCCCTCAGCATTGCCCCATACCGCACCAGCATAATGATCCCCCGCCCGGTGAAGAAGTCCCTGCTGCGCAAGAGCGGCATTGGGAAAGATCGTATGGGTATATGTGGCAAAGCCATGGTCCGAGACAATGAAGAAGGTTGTCCTGTCGAGAATGCCCTTGCTGCGAGCGGCATCGACCACGCGCTTGAGACAGTCATCTGCATACGCATAGGCTGCATAGGCCGGGTTGCTGAATGGCCCGTTGCCGTGCTGGATCGTGTCTGTCTGCAACAGGTGAAGCAGCAGCAGATTCGGCGTGTGGTTCTTGAGAATGTCGATGGCCGCATCCGTCCACATCTCATCGCGCCAGGCTGGACTACTTCTCTCTCCGAAGGTCTCGATCTGCTCGCGAGTGGCACTCCCGCCGGCAATCATCTCGCGTGCGATCACGCCATCCGGATCCGGCTTCTCCCCGAACTCCCAATCCACATTCTTTGCGCCGTAGATGGCGACCCAATCCACTTGCGCGGTTGTCATACCCTGCTCACCGGCCGCCTCATAGAGTGTGCGCGCATGAACCAGCTTGTCTTTATCTACCCACGGCTTGACCTCCGGAGCGCTGCCATCCGGTGGAAAGGCAATCAGTCCATTGGCCATGACGTGATGATGGCTCGCGTCCACGCCGGTGATGAGAGTCGTATGATTCGGCCACGTCATTGTGGGATTGATCGGCTGCATGGCATCCGCCACAGCACCAGCGGCGGCAAGCGAGCGCAGGGTGGGCATGGGGAGCTTTGGGTCCTGTAGTGCACGTGCCGGGAGCCCATCCAGGCTGATAACGATCACGATGGGCTTTGCATTCTCGGAGGCAGACATTGCATGAGCAACCAAGCTGGCAGGGAGAAGAGCTGCGGTGAGAACATACTTCAGAAAACGAACGGAAATATGCTGCAAACGGATACCTTTCTATTCGGGACTACGGGAGAGAGGGACGCAGCAGGGCCACTCCCAGAAACAGCTAATGGGAGCAGCCCTGACGGTATGTGGGTTAGAACAACAGCTTGAGTGCGAATTGAAGCTGTCGCGGATTTGTGCCGGACTGCGACGAGTTGATGACACCAAAGGTCGTGTCCGTGACCGTCGTATCCGGAGAACCGAAGTTCTCATGGTTGAAGACGTTGAAGGCCTCGGCACGAAACTCCACCTTCACCTTCTCTACAGGATGAAACTCCTTGAAGAGGGAGAAGTCGGTGTTCGCAAGCCCCGGCGCTCGCAGATTGTCATAATAAGCCGGGCCGTTGCCGAGCATGAAGGGCGCGGGCTGACTAAAGTCATCCGTATTGAAGTAGCGATTGAGACGACCCTTGACCGAGCCGGAGAGCGACGCATTCCGGAAGTTCGTGTTGGCGTAGAGAGTCTGGAAGTTGAAGTTGGAGAGATCGTTGTTCGCGCTGATCTGCAACGGGGTGCCGCCCTGTAGTGTCGTGATGCCGTTCACCTGCCAGCCGCCGAACAGGACATCTTCCAAGCGGGAGATGTTGTTGCCAAAGATCTGGCCGCGGCCAAAGGGCAGCTTGTAGATGTAGCTCGCGACAAAGCGCTGGCGGATATCCTGATAGCTGATTGCATAATCAGCCATAGGGCGATAGCTGTCCTGGTGATTGCTGTTGTTGTCGTAGTTCTTAGACCATACATACGAGACCTGCACCTGAATCCCCTTGGAGAGGCGCTTATTCAGGGTCATTTGCAGAGAATCGTACTGCGAGTTGCCGCCGGAGTAGCGCAGCGGCTCCATGCTGGTGTACTGCGAGAAGGGCTTGAGCAACTGTGCGCGCGAAGTCGTCGCACTGGCCAGCGTATTGCTCGTGATCCGGCCGAAGAAGGGGTTGGCGACCGTATCGTTCAATGTGGAGCCGAGCGCCAGATCCGCCGTCGGGAGTTGATCGAAGTCCATGCCGCCCTCGTAGCTCTGAAGCAGCTGACGTCCACGGTTGCCGACGTAGGCTATGTCGAAGATGACCTGCCCGGGCAGGCTCTGCTGAATATCCAGACCATACTGGATCATGTACGGCGTGGGCGAGTTCCGGTAGACACCCTCGATCGCTCCGCCCGCCCCCGTAGCAAGACCATTCGCCGCGCCCGGCGGAGCCTGAAAGCCCTGTGGGAATGGATTGTCGAGCGTGTTGTTGGGCGTAATACCGTCCAGCGTGCTGACCCAGGTGTTCTGCACACGGAAGCCGTAAGGACCAACCGTACCGGCAGCAGCCTGGTTTGAAGCACCGTACACGATCGCTGCTCCGCCATGTACCACGGTCGTGGGGTGCGCGGCCCAGGAGAATCCTGCACGCGGTGCGAAGTTATTGGCATCGATCTGATATTGATAGCGGCTGCTTCCATTGACGCCGACAAATACCAGACCACCTTTCAGCCCAGGAACCGAATTCGCAAAGGGCGAGGCGACGTTGGGATCGAAGTAGTTCATGCGATTGAAGCGCTCCGTACGCGGGAGGTCGATGTCATAGCGGAGACCAAGGTTCAGCGTGAGCTTCGGAGTGATGCGCCAGTCATCCTGTGCATAACCCGCGTAGTAAAAGCTCTGCGTGGCGACATTCTTGAAGTCCTGAATCATGTCTCCGGTGCCGGTACCGAGCAGCATCGAGGCAAGGCCGTTGCCGCTGTTGGCGCTGGAGGCATTCGGGTCCGGACCTTGGGTAAAGTTTGTTCCAAAGTTGAATGCGCCGGAGCTGTCGTTGCTCTCGTTGTCGTTGACGCGAATGATGCGGCCATCGAAGCCGAACTTGAAGGTGTGCTCGCCATGCACGATGGTCAGCGAGGAGAGCAGGCTATAAGTCATAAAGGCATTGTGGCGATTGCCTTCATTGCCCAGCGACTGGTAACCACTCGGTGAAAAGTACGGAAAGATGGCTACGCCACCGGCCGCATTAATGTCGCCTGGAAGCCCGAGCATAGAAGCCTGAAAGCCGAGACTGGTATTCAGATACTCGTAGAGCGTGCGGGCAAAACCCACGCGGACGTCAAAGATCTTCTTGGCACTGGGCGTTGCCGTGTATCCCAGGGTAAGGCCGCGGGAGAAGTCCTGTCCGTTGATGAGTCCCTCAGCCACCGCGTCCTTCTGCGGGAAGAGCGGGTTGGGATTATTGCTGTAATAGCGATTCGAGTAGCGACCGGAGATCTTCTGATTCGGGCTGAGCGCATGGTCAAGCCGAACATCCCACGCAATCGTCTGCTGCGGCGTGCTGCCGCTGGCAAAGTAGTTGTTCGAGTTCGTCACCGAATCGCCGGGCACGTTGGGTAGGGGATAGAAGTTGAGCGCATTCAGCGCCACCTTGCTCATCATGCTCGACGGAATTTTGTTATTCGCAAACGGGTCACGAATATAGCCGGTACCATCGGCAGTCTTGCGGGTTGAGAAGGGGTTGTAGATTGTGATGAGCTGGCCGTTGGAGCCATAGGTCTGCGAGAAGTCGCCCTGACGCTGCGCCAGCGTCGGCACGGTCGTCGTAGTGGACTGAAAAGCGTTCTGAAAGAGCAACTCGGTCGAGATAAAAAAGAAGGTCTTATCGCGATAGATGGGACCACCCAGCGTTCCGCCAAACTGGTTGCGATGGAATGACGGTAGGGGCGAGTTGTTCCGGTTGGAAAAGAAATCGTTCGCATCCAGTGCATTGTTGCGGATGAACTCGAATGCGCTGCCATGAAACTCGTTCGTACCGTTTTTATAGACGACGCTCAGGACGCCGTCGAGCGTGCGGCCATACTCGGCAGAGTAGTTCTGCCCCATCATACGAAATTCGCCGATGGCATCGACCGACGGGAAGATGCCGACGCCCTGAAAGCCATTGACGGTTGGAAAGCCCGCAGGAGTACCATCCACAAGGATGTCGCCGTACTCATTGTCTCCGCCGTCGATCGAGTAGCTCACCGCGTTATAGTCATTTCCGACCGACCCCGAGTAACCCGGGATAAGCTCCAGCAGCGAGTACGATTCGCGGGTATTGAGTGGCAGGTTGGCAATGGAGGCTCCATTGACCTCGCTGGTCAGTGCGGAGGATACCGTGTCAAGGCCCGAAACATCGGCCCGCACCTCGACGTTCTGCTGCACCTGGCCCACCCGCAGCGTCACGTTCTGTTCGCCATGCTGGTTCAGATCCAGATGAATTCCTACCTGGTCGTAGCTCCGGAATCCGGGTGCCTCGATGTGAAGAGCATAGGTGCCCGGCTTCAGATCCAGCAGCTCATACTCTCCCTTGGCATTGGTAGTCGCCCTCGTGTGAGAGTTGGTTGCGGTCTCGGTCACCATGACCGTGGCGCCGCTTACGATCGCGCCTGAGGCGTCATACACTGAACCGAGCAGACTTCCGCTGGTCGCCTGGGCAAAGCCGGAGTAGCCCGGAAGCAACAACGGAACAGCACAGAGTAATACCCGAATCGTTCGGGATGACATAAAAAGCTATCCTCCATAAAAGGTAAGAGCCGATCATTTGGCGTTGGATCATTCGCGCTGGGAAACAGAGCCCGGCTACGGGATTGGCGTACTATGTACAACCTGTTTGAGCGCCCTATCGCCCCGCAGCCCACTTGCCGCAAGGTCTAGTGCGACTCTAAGTGCGGTGGAGAAAGGCGCGCCTCGCTGTTTCACAGTAAAACCCGAAGGCTGCCTGCAAGCCCTTCCCTATGAGCTATTTACCTAATTTTCACAAGGCTGTTTGCAACGGTTGCAGGCGAGGTTGTTCATTCCCCATTCACGTGGATCGGCTACGAATAAAATCGTGTTCACCCTTAGTTCGACGGCTCCCCCCACACGGGAAAGCGGCATACCGGATCCCCGTTGGGAGCTTGTAGTCCGCATCACCAACTCCCCCTCCTTTGCCCGCTCGGAGCAGCTACCCAAGCTCCTGTCATATGTCTGCCGTATGGCCATTCTGGAGAGATTCGAGGAGATCAACGAGCAGCATATCGGCGTTGCCGTCTTTGGTAGATCGCCGGATTACGACTCTGCAGCCGACAGCATCGTTCGGTCTCATGCGACCCGACTCCGGCAGAAGCTGGAACAGTACTTTCGTGGCGAGGGCAGACATGAACCGCTGCGTATCGAGATCCCACGCGGCGGTTACGTGCCGCGCTTCTACCCAGGAGCGAGCACGGACTCGGCGCAGACATTAACGTCATCCCCTGCCCCGTCCGTAGCTCCATCCGAACCCGACCTCCCGGCCTCCGATACGACGAAGCCACACGAAGCCTGGCCTGCTGCTCCACTCACCTTTGAGGAACCTGCCCCCTCCGGCAAACGCATCTTCGGCTCCAGGAGCATCGTCCTTCTTTCCGTTCTGACCACTCTCCTCGCAGGAGGCTTGCTGCTGGGAATGGTGAGGCATCTGCGGAGAGATGCAATGCTGGCAGCCGGTCGCGCCAGCAACTCCCAGTCCCCGATCGAGCGCCGATTCTGGGACACCCTGTTCTCCGCGAATGGCAAGACCAGAACGATCATCGTCTCCGGCGATAATGGTCTGTCACTTTACGAGACCATCACCGGCCATGAGGTCTCACTCGAGGATTATCTCGATGGGGACTACCAGAACCCCGACCGGATCAGGGGCATCCGCTCCGAAGCCTCTGTGGACCTGACGCTCGATATATCTTCCCGCCGCTACACGAGCTTCGTTGACGCCGATCTTGCAGAGCAGCTATCCCATCTGCCGCAGTGGACTCCGACGAACGCGGGCACGGTCTTTGCCCGAGATCTCAGGGCGGCGGATGCTGCAACCTCGAACCTGATCCTGCTCGGCTCCCGGCAGGAGAATCCGTGGATTTCTCTGGCCGAGTCATCGTTGAACTTCGTCCTCGTTCCCGATGGCAAGCGCGGTTTTCAGTATCTCAACCGCAATCCTCGCGCGGGCGAAATCAGCATCTACGGATATAAGGACAACCACGGCAACTTCGGAGCCGCCAATGTCTATGGCGACGTTGCCTATCTTCCCAATCCCGGCGGGCAGGGCATGATCCTGGTTCTGTCTGGAATGTGGATCTCGGGCACGCAGTCAGCAGGTAGATTTGTGCTGGACAGCGCCCGCTTCTCAGCCTGGCTGAAGTCGATTGCCAATCCCGATGGCACAATCCCTCCCTTTGAGCTGCTTCTGGCAACCCAAAGCCTGCAGGGAAATGCCACCTATACCTCGATCATTGCCAAGAGGGTGCGCGGCAAGTAGAAGCCGAAACTCAATCCTGCTGACTGGTCCATGTTCTCCCCCAGGATTATCGTTAGAGAGTCTGCGAGCTGCATGAACACAGCCACTCTTGCGGGTCTTGTTATGTCCCGCAGAATGTCTTGCTGATCTGTTCCTCGGGACGTGCGGGCAAAGAATACCGTTCCATACCCGGTCTGTCGTCGTATGGGTGCGCCAACACATCCAGCAGTTCTTCAAAAGGCTGGAAGTCCTGCCGCTCGATTCCTGCCCGCAATGCTGCTTCCACAAGGTGATTACGCGGGATGAAGGCCGGACTCACCTGTCGCATCTGCGCAGCGCGCTCCTCTGCCGAGACGGATTCCCTCATCAGCCTTTGACGCCAGACTGTCTCCCAGGCATCGAAGGCCGCAGGATCGGCAAACAGTGTTCGTACGCCCTGATTGCCTTCTATGCCCGCGGCGGCATCGCATAGCCTGCGGAAGGTCAACGTATAGTCAGCCCCGTTCTCCGCCATTCGCTTCAGGAGGTCCTCGGCCAGCAGAGTATCTTCCTCACGCTCAAGGACGAATCCAAGTTTCCGTCGCATCCCCGCGTCGCGGGCCGCTTCGAAGTGTATGCCAAACTTCTCCAGAGCTTCATGCGCCGATGCCAGCCCGGATTCTTCACTGCCCTCTTCTTCGACAAGCAGAGGCAGCAATGATTCCGCCAGACGCGTCAGGTTCCAGTGCATGGCATGAGGCTGATTGCTGTACGCGTAGCGTCCTTGGTGGTCAATCGAGCTGAACACCGTGCCCGGATGGTACGCCTCCATAAAAGCACACGGACCATAGTCGATTGTCTCGCCGGAGATCGAAGTGTTGTCGGTATTCATAACTCCGTGAATAAACCCAAGCAGCATCCACTGTGCGACCAGCTTCCCTTGCCGGGCGATCACCCCATCCAGCAATGCCCGATACCGCCGCGGGGCATCTGCAGCCTCTGGATAGTGCCTCGCAATGGCATAGTCCGCGAGCCTGCGAATATCCTCGACGTCCCCTTGAGCAAGGAAGTACTGAAAGGTTCCCACGCGAAGATGGCTCGCTGCCACCCTCGTCAGGATTGCACCGGGAAGAACCGTCTCTCGATACACCGGCTGCCCCGTGGCGACCACCGCGAGCGCACGCGTCGTCGGCACTCCCAACGCGGCCATCGCCTCGCTAACGATATACTCCCGCAAGACCGGACCTAGTGCAGCCCTTCCATCCCCGTTGCGTGAAAAAGGTGTGCGGCCAGCACCTTTCAATTGGATGTCATAACGCACGCCGTCTCTCCCGATGACTTCACCGAGAAGGTTTGCGCGGCCATCGCCAAGCTGGCGGACGAAGTATCCAAACTGGTGCCCCGCATACGCCATCGCAAGCGGCTCGGACCCATCTGCCACGCGATTGCCAGCCAGGATCGCAATCCCCTCCGCGCTGGCTAGTTCAGCAATATCGAGGCCAAGCCTTCCGGCGAGTTCCACGTTGAGCTTTATCAGCCGTGGAGCAGGAACGGGGGTCGGAGCAATCCGCGCATAAAACCCATCCGGCAGCCGGGCATAGCTGTTTTTGAAATTGAAGTGAACACTTCCGGGCGCGGGATACTTTACTTCCATCATTCAAATATTGTGCTTGATTTCGAGAGATCTCGCTCAGCGAAGCACTGCTAACGGTCAACCGGCTCATGTCGGGAATACGGGATACCTGCCAAACATCGGCCTCCACAGCATGCTGACGATGGAATCACCCCGAACACGCGATAGCTTCAGATGAACTTGAAGCGTTCTGTGTAGAGGACGGCTGGAGCCGATCCGGCACAACGCGCTTCGCCACAGGCTTTCCTGTCACACTCTTCGACAACTCCGACAACTCGCTCCCGGGGCCGCTGCATATCAACACCGACAGACGCAACGACAAGCCAACCTTTAACTTCGACCTCGCACTGGAGAAGAATCTGCGTCTCTCAAGCAATGAAAACCTTAACTTTCGATTCGAGAGTTCCAATACCTTCAACCATACCCAGTTCTATGGCCGTATTCAGTCAATGGAAATGTTGAGGACACCACAAACTTTGGCCGCATCGTCAGTGCAGCTTCTTCACGGCCGATTCAACTAGCAGCCAAGTTCGTGTTCTAAAGGTTCAATTGCATATATGAGTTCAAGTGGTCGATGTGGAACCCATCTCCTTTGAGACAAGGGTTCCTCGTCTTAGCGCGCGTTCCTTCATCATGACAAAGAAGACTGGAACCAGAATCAAGACATGAATGGTGGAAGTAATCATTCCCCCAACGATGGGCGCGGCGATGGGCTTCATCACATCAGAGCCAATGCCGGACTCCCAGAGAATCGGAACCAGACTGGCAAGCACAGCGCAGACTGTCATGAGCTTTGGCCGCAAACGATGGACAGCGCCTTCAATCGCTGCCTCCTCGACATCGGCATTCGTCAACGCCTTGCCGGATTGCAGCTTATGTTCGAGCGCCTCGTGGAGATAAACCACCATGACCACGCCGGTTTCTACCGCGATTCCAAAGAGCGCAATGTAACCGACCGCCACCGCAACGCTGAAGTTGTAGTGAAGCAACCATTGCAGAAGCAACCCTCCGCTCATCGCATAGATGGTTGGGAAGATAAGGACAAGCGCTTCGGCTACTGAGTGGAACACGAGATACAGCAACAGGAAGATCGCGAAAAAGACGATCGGAAGAATCAGTTGCAATCTCTGCCTCGCGCGCATTTCAAGCTCATACTCCCCCGACCACTGGAAGGTGTAATTTGCAGGCAAGGCAAGTTTCTGGTGAATGAGCTTGTTTGCCTGTGCGACAAAGCCGCCGTAATCGGAGTCTTTGAGATCGAGGTAGATATATCCCGTCAGCGCGCCATCTTCGTCCCGAATCATCGCAGGGCCACGTGTAAAAAAGATACGTGCAACCTGCCCCAGTGGAATCTGCGCGCCCGAAGGAGTACCGATCAAAACGCCGCGCAGCTTCTCGACACTATCGCGAAAGTCTCGCTGGTAGCGGACATTGATGGGATAGCGTTCGCGGCCCTCGATGTTCTCCGCAACATTCTGTCCCCCGATGCCGGACGAGACCGCCATCTGCACATCAGCAATCGTGAGGCCGTAGCGAGCAGCCTCCTCACGTTTGACATCGACATTGATATAAAAGCCCTGCGCTACCTTCTCAGAAAAGATGGATCGCACCTGCGGCAGTCCCGAAAGAACGTTCTGAATCTGCGTGGCGAGCTGCTGAATGCCATTGACATCCGGCCCCTGCACCTTCATCCCCAGCGGTGTCTTGATGCCGGTCAGTTCCATATCCAGGCGGTTTTCGACCGGGCTTGTCCAGGTATTCGAGAGCCCCGGAAACTGGAGCTTCTCGTCCATCTCCTGAATCAATTTTTCGTATGTCATCCCAACGGGCCATTGCTCCTGAGGCTTGAGCATGAGCGTGGTGTCGTACATATCCAGCGGCGCATTGTCGGTTGCACTGTCCGATCTGCCAACCGCACCGAACACACTGGACACCTCCGGAAAGCTGCGAAGAATACGGCCCTGCCGCTGCAGGAGAACCTTCGCCTGCTCAATGGAAATACCGGGCAGAGCAGTCGGCATATAGAGGGTTGAACCTTCAAAGAGAGCGGGCATGAACTGACTTCCCAGACGCGACGCAAGTGGAAATGTGACCAACAGAAAGATCAGGTTGACCACGATGGTGAGCCATCGATGTCGCAGGCAAAACTTCAAGATCGGCAGATAGATCGTTTGCGTGATGCGCGAGATTGGGTTACTGCGCTCCGGCCTCAAACGGCCTCGAATCAACATCACCATCAAAATTGGCACAAGCGTGATCGCGAGGATGGAGGAAGAGCCGACTGCAAGGGTCTTGGTCCATGCCAGCGGGCGAAACATTCGTCCTTCCTGCGCTTCGAGCAGGAAGACCGGCATGAAGGAAACAACAATGATAATCAATGAAAAGAAAAGAGCCGGACCAACCTGCTTGGCCGCGTTGATAAGGATCGTCTGCCGCTCCGGCTCCGATACCGGGCTGGCATCGCCTTCCTGTCGTTCCGATAGATGGCGGTAACCGTTTTCGACCATCACAATGGAAGCATCGACGAGCACCCCTACTGCCAGAGCGATGCCGCCCAGCGACATGATGTTTGAGCTTACCCCAAGCCAATACATCGGAATAAATGACATCAGCACTGCGATGGGCAACGCAATAATCGCGATGAGAGCGGAGCGGAAATGAAACAGGAAGATAATGACAACCAGGCTGACGATGACTGCTTCTTCGAGTAGATCGCGCTGCAATGTTCTTATCGATGCATTGATCAAATCGGAACGATCATATCCCGTCATAATCTGAACACCGGGCGGAAGTGACGGCGCTATCTCACGCAGCTTCTGCTTCACACCGTTGATGACGTTCAATGCGTTCATACCCTGACGCATGATGATGATCCCGCCAACGGTCTCCCCCTCTCCATTCCACTCCGCAACACCTTCGCGTATATCCGGCCCAAAGCTCACCGTTCCCAGATCGCGTATCAAGATAGGCGTCCCATTCTTGCTGCCAACGGCAACCATGGCGAGGTCATCGAGCGAGCGCAGATAGCCGAGCCCACGGATCATGTAATCCGCTCCACTCAGATCAAGCACGCGACCGCCGACCTCATTCGTGCTCATCTTCACCTTGTCGATGACAGTAGAAAGCGGTATGCCATAGGCAAGGAGCTTACTGGGATCGAGCTGCACCTGATACTGCCGAACAAAGCCGCCGATGCTGGCCACCTCAGCTACTCCCGGCACGGTCTCGAGCGCATAGCGCAGATGCCAGTCCTGCAAGCTGCGCAGGTCGGCAAGGCTGTGCTTTCCGCTCTTATCTACGATGGCATACTCATACACCCACCCCGCCCCAGTTGCATCGGGACCAATCGAAGGATGCACGTTCTCCGGCAGACGCCCACTGATCTGTTGCAGGTATTCGATGACACGCGAGCGCGCCCAGTAAAGATCCGTGCCATCTTCAAAGACGACATAGACGTAGGAGTCACCCAGCATAGTCTGCGCGCGAACTGCTTTGACGTGCGGAGCAGCCAGCAGGCTGGTGACGATCGGATAGGTCACCTGGTCTTCGATGACATCGGGCGGTTCGCCTTCCCAACCCGTATGAACGATCACCTGCACGTCCGATATATCCGGCAGTGCGTCTAGCGGCACGTGTTGCAGCGACCAGATTCCCGCAAGTGTGAGCAGCAATACTCCGGTGAAGACCATGAAGCGATTGTGAGCGCAGACATCAATAATTCTGGAGAGCATCACATGCCTCCTGTCGCGTTCACATGCAGTTGCTTCGTTGCGATCACTTGACCGCTTTTCTGGACAGAGATGGTCACCTGCCATGTGCCGCCAGAGCCGAGCGAACCAGTCCCTTCGTACGCGCCATTGCCTTTGTCGACGAGCCTGGTGGTCGCGTTCATGGCCGTCATTCCCATCGCAGGCATACTCGCCATATAAAACGTGACGGTAACCTCAGCTCCAACGGTAGGACTTCCACCTGCATCAGTGAGCTTCACTCGAAAGACGTTGTTGCCCTTCTGTGGCGGGTTGGGATCGGAGCTGAAGTCGATGTTCGTTTGCGCGGCAGACGCCGGAGTGGTGCTCGCAGTACTTGGCGAAGTCGCTGCGAAGGAACCCGCCGCAGCCTGCAACTGGCTTTCGGAGTCGATCAGGAAGCTGGCTGACGTCACGATGGATTCGTGTGCTTTGAGTCCTTTGAGAACAACGAAGTCATCGCCGACACGAGGTCCCACCGTGATCTCCTGCGGCTCAAGACGACCGTTTCCACGATTGAGGAACACCAGTTGCCGCGTGCCCGATTGAAAGACCGATGAAGCTGGCACTGTAAGTTGACGTCCCAGACTGGTCTTCAGATCGACGTTCACGAACATACCCGGCTTCAGTTTGAGTCCAGGATTAGCCATCGCCAACCGCACACGAACCGTGCGCGTCGCCATATCCACCTGCGGCAAAATCTCTTCGATCCGGCCCGTAAAGACGCGCCCCGGATACGAATCGACGGTAATCTGCGTAGCATCCCCAGGTCTTACGCGGCCTATGTCATTCTGAAATACCTGGGCATCGACCCACACTCGCGACAGATCGGCGACAGTGTAGAGCTTGGTCGCAGGCTCGGCATACATATTCGGCATCGCGTTTCGCTCGGTAATATATCCCTCAACCGGCGAGTTGATCGTGAGGTCGACAACCGGCCTTCCGGTTTCCTTCAGCTTTGCGATTTCAGCCTCGGGTATATCCCACTGCTGTAGACGCTGCTCCGCCGCAGTCGCAAGCGCGGCCGCTCCCGCAGCAACGCCATCGACAGTGCTTGCTCTCATAGCCTCCTGGTTCTGGCGGGCCAGCAGATACTCTTGCTGCGTCGCCACAAGATCAGGGCTGTAGATGGTGAAGAGCGGTTCGCCTTTTCTCACATATTGATAGGTCGCATTGGCGAATACTTTGCGGATATAGCCGGAAAAGCGCACCTGCACATAGGAGAGAAGACGCTCATTGATATCGACTGTGCCGGTTGCGCGTATGTCATCGTTCAGTTGCTTGTACTCGACCGTGCCTGTTCTTACGCCAATGCTCTGCATCCGCTCAGGAGTAAGTTGGACGGGAACAAGCGGAGCATCCATCTTCATATCCGGCATCGACGACACTGGCTCATTCACACCGACAGCCGGACCAGAGGCCACAGGCTGCATCTCTTCCGGCACTGGCGTCTTCATTGCCTTCGAAGGCCTGATTGCACCAGAACGATAAGCCCATCCCCCCGCGACAACTACCAGGACAATGATCCAAACGAGTGAGGTTCTCAAAACATATTTGTTCATCGCAGTGTCGCTCCTGTCAGGGATTCGAGGCGGGCCAGAGCAGCTTCATGATCCACGAGAGTCTGAGCATATTCGAGCTTCAGACTCAGCAGGTCGGTGAAGTACGAGAGCACATGAATGAAGGGTTCACGGTTCGACGCATAGGCGCTCAACGTTGCCCGGTACGCCGCATCGGATTGCGGAATCAGTCCTTCGTGATACTCCTTCAACAGCTCCTCATCGCTCGTCGCTTTGACATACTCCTGCTGCACCTCCGCGAGCTGCTGTTGCAGATGCGCATTGAGCGTCTGTTGCGATTCAGAGCGCCTCTCCACAGCCTCTGCGATCTCCGCATTCACCCGCGTCTTGCGCGGAAAGCGCACATCGAAGGTGAACATGTAGTAGTCCCGATATCTACGGTCGGTGTTCTGGTACATATAGCCAACTTCAAAATCCGGCTTGCCCTCACGCTTTGCCGACGCCAACTGCGCGTCCTGCCTCTGGATGGAGCTTGCATCAACCTGAATCTGCGGGTTGTTCTGCCGCACCATCGCAAGCAGTTCTTCGCTACTCCGTTGCAGCGGAGTAGCGATCAGCTCTTCCGCAACAATGTCTGGCGATCCCTGGTCTCGACTGAGCAGTCCCTTCAGGTGAGCCTGTATCTGCCACATCTGCTGATGGTGCATGGTGATCTCTTTCACGATCCTGGTCCGGTTCACCTGCGCCTGCAGAACATCCTGCTGCATCCCCTGGCCAACCTGGTAGTGGACCGTGGCGTCCTGAATGAGCTGGTCGAGAACGGACTCATTTTGCTGTAGGATCACAAGCGTCTGTTGCAGGTAGGTCAGTTGAAGATAGTCAGCCTTCACCGCATCGGCGATGCTGGTCTTCGTTACCTCTACCTCAGCTTGTTTTGTATCGGCATCGCGTTCTGCTACTGCGCCTCGCAGCCCCAGCTTCCCCGGATAGGGCAGCTCCTGCGACGCTCCGACGCCGATGTAAGCAAAATCGCTATTGGTATATCCCGCAAACGGCTTCGGACTACCCACGCTCAGTTGCTGGTAGGTGAACTTCGGGTCCGGCAGCGTATTCACCTGCGGAACCATCTGCCGGGCGGCCCGCGCGCCGTAGTTGGCTGCGGAGATCTGCGGGTTGTTTGCCCCAGCCTCAGCTAAAAGCTGGGACAGGGGCGTGGGCGTGCTCACCGCCGTCGTCTGCCCAAAGGCAGAAGATGCAGCAGCCAGCACGAGCGTAGCGGTCCAGGAGACCATACTCATACGAAAGCTCCAATCTCAAATGCAGTTCAAAACATTCGCCAGACGCGCAGAAAAGCGCGCTCGGCAAAAGTAGAGTGCGAGAGTGGAGCGAACTAGATTCTTAGGATAGAGATGGTCCCGGGCTGGGACTTTGGCGGGGAGGAGGAGGAACGCTCAATCCACCCCACGACAGCAGGAGGCGGACTCACCATCTCAACAGCGGCCAGCCAGATAACGGGCACAATAGCCGGATGGAACGCTACCGTCCTTGTGGCCAGCGCGTTATCGTGAACGCTCGGAGGAGTCTTCTGGCAGCAGTCATCTGATGCCGGCATCTCCATCTGTCCACACTGGTCTTTCATCATGTGACAGCAGGCACGCTCTTGTGCGCTCATCTCCGCATTGGGAAGCATACAGGCCATCGCCGGAGCCAGGCATGACACCAGCAGCAGGAGCAGCACACCGAATTGGCGAAGAACTCGCATTGCCAAGATTAGACTACGACCTTGCGGGGTTGGGAGCAACCCCAGCCTTCCTTCGCGGCCAATCATGGTTTCGATTACTGCGGCAGTCTTACGTGATAGCGATGCCATAGGCTGCCCGGTTCCCTTCTGCATAAAAGAAACCCTCGCCCCACAAAGTACCTATGGGACGAGGGTTTGTTGATGCTGTCGAGGAGTTACTTTTCCGAGTGCGAGCCGCCTTGAGCGCCGCCGGGAAAGACAACCTCTTCGAGCGAGGTGCTGGTAGTGCCGAACTTCGGATTGATGTAGTGCTCCATGAAGGCCAGCTGCTTCTGCCAGGCGTCGAGACGGTGAGCAGGCTGGGAGAAGCCGTGGAGTTCATTCGGATAGGTGAAGTAGAAGACCGTCTTGTGATGCTCCTTGAGCGCCTTGACGAAGAAGGCCGAGTCCGCTGGCGGCACCTGCGGATCGTTCTCTCCGTGCATGACCAGCAGTGGCGTCTTGACCTTGTCGATCTGCAGCAGCACGTTGGCCTTGCGGTAGTTCTCGGGCTTCTCCGTGGGCGAGCCTCCCATCTTCATCATCCAGCGAACAGCCGACGGCGGATTCGTGCGCTCCACAAAGAGCTTGCGATCGACCACGCCGAACAGCTCCATGCCACAGGCGAAGAGATCCGGGTAGTGGACGACCATGTAGGCAGTCATGGTGCCGCCGTGGCTACCGCCGCCGATAGCAAGCCGCGTGGAGTCGGCAAGACCGCGCGAGACGAGGTACTGTGCCCCAGTGGCCACGTCGTCCACCTCGGCTCCGTTGGAGTCTTCGACGTTCAGGTTGCGGAAGACCTCACCGTAGCCGTTGCTGCCGCGATAGTTCGGCTCCAGCACGACATAGCCCTGCTGGGCAAGGTACTGGGCCCAGCCGTCCATACGGAAGACATCTTGCCCCTCGGGACCTCCATGAACCCAGACCACCGCCGGAGACTTGGTGCCGGGCTTTACGTCCTTGGGGGTGTAAAGAATACCGGCGATCTCCCTGCCATCCTTGCTCTTCCAGGTGACGCGCTCGGGAATCTGGGCACTGGCGAAGTTGGCCGGAGTCGTGTGGGTCAGGTACTTGGGCGAGCCCTGGCCATTGGCCTCGGCAACAAGCAGGTCGCCCGTCTCGAGCGGCGACTGGTGATGGAAGTAGACCTTGCTGCTGTCCTCCGTCCACTCGGGCGTGGTGCTCATACCGGGAACATCAAACTTCGCGAGGAGATGCGCTTCACCACCGTGAGCAGGCATCACCCAGACGTTGCTGCTCTCCAGCAGGCCACGGTTAGAAACGAAGGCAAGACTCTTACCATCGGGCGAGAAGACCGGCTCATCATCCTCGAAGCTGCCATCGGTAATCTGCTTGGGCGCGCCGCCCTTGGCAGGGATCAGGTAGATGTGATCCCAGCCCGAGTTCTGCAGGACCGTAGCCAGCTCTTTCCCATCGGGCGACCACGCAGTTCCACGAATCGACCAGCCGCCGCCGCGATCGACCGGAGCAGTGTAGAGATCGACGGGCACTCCAGCAGGGGTGCCCGTGTGGGCGTCGAAGTTGAGAACCTTGATCTTGCCGCTGAAGTACTCCTTCTGGCGCTCGACGTAGGCGATGTGCTCTCCATCGGGCGACCACTTGCCGGACCCCGCCTCTTCCTTGGCCGAGGTCAGAAAGCTGGTGACATTACCGTCATCACTGACGACCATCAGGCTGTTAGTGCCCCGGCGGCCAGTCTGAAAGAGTATCCAGCGTCCCTTGGGCGACCAGACCGGAGCGCGGTCCGCAGACTGGCGGGGATCACCTCCGCCCGCAGGCGCGTTGGTGAGACGGCGCGGCGCGCCTCCAACTGCGTTGACCACCCAGATGCTGCCCTGGCTGGCATAGGCAAGCATCTTACCGTCGGGCGACCAGGAGACGCCGCTCTTACCACCGAGTGTGCTGGTCACGGCAGCAGGCCAGCCACCGTCGGCGGGCATCAGGACGATCTGGCCGTTGCGGGTAAAGGCGATGCTCTTGCCATCGGGCGAGAGAGCGGTCTCCCCGATAGGTTCAGTGGAGAGAAGATCCTGAAGCGTAAGCTTACCCTGCGCAAAGGTCGGCAGGGTGCAGGCAGCGAGAGCCAGAGCGACGAACGGGAGCAGCGGACGGGACATGCGGAACTCCTTAAATGCTGACAGATGCTGACGAACGGTGAAAGTAAGTCCCTGCACAATCGTCAAGACGACCGTGCAAGGACCGGGGTAAAGCGTTGCAATTTATAAAGTCCGCATCAGGCTCTTTCTTTTAGAAGAAGAACTTTGCGCCAAACTGTATCTGGCGTGATGTGGTCTGGCCTAGAGAGCGAACCGAGAGAGACTGCCCGAACTGCGAGCTGGCAATGCTTGGAGTAAGGTTGCTGAAGTTGGTGTGGTTGAGGACATTGAAGAAGTCCACGGTAAAGCGCATGTTGTAACGCTCGGTGATGTGAGTCTGCTTGTTGAGTTGGAAGTCCATGTTCAACAGGCCGGGGTTGCGAAGATAACCGCGGTGAATACGGAGCGTGGGGTCCACAATTCCGTCTCCTGTACCGAAGGAAGCAGCCGAAAAGTAAGTGACGGTAGGTGTTTTACCAGCAACGTTCTTGGTCTGGACTCCCTTTCTGTTGGCGACCGGCTTGACGAGGACGGCGCGGTCGGTAGTATCACCATCGCGATTGGCATCGTTACCCGAGGTCGGGATAAAGGGGGTACCTGTCTGTGTGTCGAAGATGGAGGCCAGTCCCCATCCACCGATGACATGGTCGACAACTGGGCCGGTGTTGCTTAGGAAGACATGCCCCTTACCGATCGGCAGCATGTAGTTGACGCTGGTGGCAAACCGCTGACGAACGTCGAAGGCGGAGTCGCCGTAGTTGGTCTTGATGTTGGCGTACTTGACGTACTTTTGGAGGAAGAGGGTCTGGGCCTGGGCCTGCGTGAGGTTGGGGTTGCCCTCAGCGCACTGCACAGCCGCGGTCAGGACTGCGGCCGAAGCTGCGGTCGAGGACTGCGCTGTAGCACAGGACGTTCCCTTGGTGTAAGCGCCGTTGGGAACCATGTAGGGCGCAAGGAGATTCTCCAGCGTTGCCGCCGGAGTTGCGGAGTCGGCCCCTGCGGAGACGTCATCGGAGAGGACATCGTGGCTGTGGCTCCAACCGTAAGACGCCTCAATTGCGATGCCCTTACGCATCTGACGATGCACGTTCACTAGCAGCGCGTTGTAGTTCGAGGTGCCGTTGGACTGGTGGTAGGTCATGGTGCTGAAGAGTGGGCGAATAATGTTATTGCTGATATCACCGGCGGAGCGAACGGTTGCCCCCTGGTTGGAGGGGCGGAAAGCGTCCGCGAAGGTGGTGCCGAAGTTGGGGCGAGTGGTAGTTAGCAGGTGATCGGCGAGCGCACCAACGTAGGAGATGGTAAGGGCCGTCGCTGAATCGAGCTGCTGCGAAACCGCAATATTGAAGTGCTGCGTGGCAGGGTTACGCAGGCTCGGGTCGATGTTGGTGAGAGTGTAGGACTGAGTGGTATTGACGGTCGCAGAAGCAATCGCGCCGGTGTAGTTGCCCGAGGAGATGCTCGTGCTCAGCGTCTGGGGCGGATTGAAGCGCGCATTGCCATAGACGTTGCCGAAGATGCGATCGTAGAAGTAGCCGTAGCCGCCACGCACCACTGTCGTACCCGTGCCGAAGACGTCATAGGCAAACCCAACGCGCGGGCTGAAGTTCTTGAACTGCGAGCAGTAGTTACCGATCCCGTACGTTGCAGGATTGATGGCCGCTACGTTCGAGAGGTTCGCGTCGAAAGGAAGTCCCTGGCAGGCCTCGGGCTTGCCATTGCCGTCGAGAATGTAGGCGTTCGAGAGCAGGTTGTTCTTTTCAGTGAAGGGGCTGAAGATCTCATAGCGCAGGCCGATGTCGAAGGTCAGCTTCTTGCTGAAGCGGTAGCTGTCCTGCACAAAGTAGCCCTGCTCCCAGATACGGTACTGGCGGAAGGACGGCGAGGTGTAGAAGGACTCCTGCTGCGAGTTGAGAGCAAGGTTGTTGATGTTGTTGAAGTTCTGCTGAGCCGAGGCCTGTGCCGCGGTCAGAGAGCCCGTGGCCGCCACCGTCGAGGTGTCGAGAAGAGCGACGCTGGGACGAATGATGGAGCTGAAGACCGTATTATCCCAGACGCGTGCGAGCTGACCGCCGAACTTGATCTCGTGCTTGCCCTTTGAGTAAGAGAGGGTGTCGGAGTAGTTCCACACCACAGGAGTGCGGTTCTGCGGAAAGTTGTTAGCGACGCCGATGGTGTTGAACCGTGCAGAGGCAAAGCTGAGCGTGGGGAAGCCGTTGGGATCGCCCACGTTGGCCGAGTAGTTGGCTCCGGCGTTGGGACCCTGGGTGCGAAAGCTTCCGGCTGCAAGCTCGGCTGCGGTGAGCGCCTCCGTGGGGTTGTTGCTCGGCGTTCTCTGGAAGCTGAAGCGGAAGGAGTTCAGCAGGTTGGCGCTGAAAACATGGTTATCCGCCACAACGATATGGCTGGGACGAGTGACGTTACCGACGCCGAATGTAGGAAGATTACCGCCATTCTTAGCTGCCGTAGGAACTGCGTCCACGAGGCTATAGGTGGCGAAGATATTGTTGTTGTTCGAGACCTTGTGGTCGAGGCGGACGAAGCCGGTATCAGCATCGACGTTGTTCGCGATGTTGCGGTTGATGGTGGTCGACCAGGTCGAAGGGTCCGTAGGCGAGAAGGGCAAGGGGCCAGCTTGCGCCGGATAGGCGGAGGTGAAGAGCGCGCTGGCCAAAGAGTTCGGCGTCAGAGCGCTGAGAAACTGCGACGTCGGGATCGGAATCTGTGAGGCCGTGGTGGAGCGCTGGCGGAAACCCTCGTAGGCCGTGGAGATGAACGTCCGGTCGCGCCAGATGGGACCACCCGCGTAGAAGCCGAACTGATTCTGCTTGAAGGGTGACTTGAAGCCCACGGGATTGAAGAACTGACGGGTGTTGAAGACTGAGTTGCGGAGATACTCCCAGACCGTGGCATGGAGCTGGTTGGTACCGGACTTGGTGACCACGTTGACGATACCACCGGAGCTGCGGCCGAACTCAGCCGAGGCGTTGCTGGTGATGACGCTGAACTCCGCGATGGCGTCGATCGGCACCGAGCTGGTGGCGTTGCCGATGTTACCGGCCGAGCCCGAGGGCACGCGAGGATCGTTGGCGTCACCACCGTCGATGAGGTTGTTGTTGTCCGTGGGGCGTGCGCCGCCGGTGGAGACGCCTGAGCCCTGTCCGGTGGAGCTGACGGTACGCGTAGCTCCTGGCGCGAGGAAGACAAGGCTCTGGAAGTCGCGCCCGTTGAGCGGGAGATCGCGGATCTTCGCTCCATCGATCAGAGTACCGACGCTGGTCTCCTGCGAGACGACGCTGGTCTGTTCGGCCTGCACCTCGACGACCTCGGAGACAGACCCAGCCGAAAGAGTCACGTTAAGCTCACGAATCTCGTTCAGAACAAAGGTCACCTGGGCGAAGCGCTTCTCCTGGAAGCCTGGCGAGGTGACGCTCATCGAGTAGACGCCGGGATCGATATCGCGCACCGAGAAGAGACCGGCGGATGATGCCTTGAGCGTGTGCACAGCGCCGGTGCCGGTGGACTTGAGCACGATGGTCGCGTCGGGGATGGAGGCGCCGGACGCGTCCACGATCGCGCCGCGGAGACCGCCTCCGATGGCCGCCTGGGCGAGCATATGGCCCACGCCGCCGACCGAGAGGGTTACTGCAAGTACAGCAGGGGCTACGAAGGATCGAATGATCCGGTGGTTACGACGCATGACTGGCTCCTCAAGAAATGAGTTAGTGATGTTGTGTGTTGGAAAGATGACCTGCTGATCGAAGGCGTATGTTCTTTGCGTGGTGGGGGTCCACGCTATTTTCCGGTCATGCTTCCGTCGCCTGCTGCAAGAGCAGGACCCGAGGTCTAGCCAAGTGAGACCGGTTCGAGGTAGAGGAGAGGACAGCTCCGAACTGAAAGCCCGAGGCCGTTTGCGGCGAGGAGATGCGCGCCCGTGTGAAGACTGTTCCGGCAAAACCAACAAGTAGAGACGGTGCTGCAACCTTCTTCATCAAACTCCTCTGGATATACAGCTCCCGCAGCCGTTTTCGATATACGTGTACGAGCTTGTTCCGGAAAGGACCTGCGGTTATGCGAAGCGATGAGACTTCAATATTGGTCCGCGTATCGAGACGGTTGGAAAAAACCCGAACAGCCACTTATACTTGGGTTATTAACAAATGTTTCGTTGAAGATATCACATATCATGAATGCGTCTACAGGTTTTTAGAGCGTACTTTTCACCACTGTAGAGCGTGGCCAGCGATTGACACGCGGCGCGAGATGCCTGCTTATTCCCCCACAGAATCCAAGCAGAAAGCTATCCCAAACACACTAAAAGATTGCTGATAAAGAGTAAGAACCGGAGAGCGCCCGCATGAGGTTGCGAGCGCTCCACAAGACGCCGGCTAGAACTTGTAGATCAGGTCCGCACCTACAAAGAACTGGTTGCGGGCCGTGCCGTTGTTATAGCCAAGGCGATCCCACGAGTGATCGAATCGGATCTCCGGACGCAGCAGCACTGTACTGCCAAAGTACTTTGTCGCGTAGAGCGTGTTCTCCGTGTACTTGGTCTGAATGCCGGTGCGCTGTCCCTTTTTGTCGTTCAGCAGGTCCGAGCGAAACCCCACCGTCAGCTTCGGATTGATCTCACGATTGATGTAGTTCACCACCGCATACTCCGGCGCAGTGCAGCGTACCAGACCGGCAGCACAGTAAGCTCCATTGGCTCCGATCTCCGTGGGCACGGGATTCGCAACATTACCGGCGACATTCGGCACATCGCGCTCATACATGACCCAGGCCTCGGTGGCCATGTGCCACTTCGCGTTGAATTTGTGATACCAGGTGGCATCGTAGTGCTGCAGGTTGTTGTACGCGTACTTGCCATCGTTGATGCCGTTGGCACAAACGTAGAAGTTGTCGTGATTGCTTCTGGTCGAATAGTCCAGACACGCAATGGCAGAGGGCTTGCGATCGTCGGACCAAGGCGCGACGTCATGCCCGGCGGAGAGGCCGAGTTGAATCACCCACTGCTTTGAGAGCTTCAACGTGCCGATGATACCCGTGTCGGTAAACGGATCGATGGTGTAGAGCAGCGAGTGCGTCATGTTGTAGTTGTTCGGCGCAAGCTGAGCTTCGATGCCCGGCACCGAGAGGAAACGACCGATCCGAATATTGAGACCATCCTTCACAGGAAAGTACAGATCGGCATACTCCAGCACGGGATCGAAGCCATAACGGCGATTCTTCTGCAGTAGCTGCTGGCTCAGGTAATCCTTCGCTGTCGTAAAGCGATAGTCGTTTCCATAGAAGGCCGTGAGGTGATATCCCCAGTCAAAATGCTTCTTCTGTACCGTGTCGGGCAGCCTTTCCATGTAGAGCACGGCCTGGTTCAGCACGACGCTATTTGGAAAGATGTCGTACGAGACGGGAAAGTTATTTTTGTTCGAGGTGCTGTAGTTGAAGCTCGGAGCCACCCAGCCATACACCTTCGTACGACGATCCTGCAGCTTCAACGCCGTCATCAGCGGATACACATTGCCATCGGGTATGCCGATCAGCGGCGAGCCGCCATAGCCCCAATCCGAGCTGGGATAGGGCGGCGAATCCAGTGGAGCCGCAAGCGCACGACGCTGCGGAGCAGGTGCTGACGGCAGCGTGCCATGCCAGTCGTAGTTATAAAAGCGACCGAGCCGCTGAAAAAACTCCCCACGCGTTAGCTCGCTCTGGGGAGTCGTCTGGGCTGGATTTGCATCAGGTGCTGCACTTGAAGAGCTTGAGGCTACATCCGGCGCTCGATCCACATCTTGCGCATTCAACGTCAGGCTACAGGCTGCAAAGACAAGTGTTACCAGGGCCGAAGACTTCCTACTGCTTATGCTTCTCATGATTCTCCATCCTGCGCCTCCCTACTCAACACAGTCAGAGGCACCATCAAAGATGCTATGCAGAAAGTCATCAGGAAGACATAAGGATCTCACGCAACATCTGCAACCTATTGCAGGCGCTCCATATAACTATCGGGATGCGGAGTGAACTGGAAGTCGAGGCCCAGATAAAAGGGCTGCGCGTCATGCGTAATCAGCGCCACGCGCTTCAAGGGCTTCAGGTCCGGATGCTCCAGCACGCTGCGAATCAGCCACGATCCCAGGCCGCGCCTTCTGCGCTCCTCGACGATATACACGTCGCAGAGATAGGCATAGGTCACGTAATCGGTGATGACCCTCGCCAGCCCGATCTGCCTGTCGCCTTCGAGCAGAGAAAAACAGAGCGAGTTGCCAAGAGCCCGGTCCAGCGACTCCGGAGTCAGGCCGGACCACCACTGCGCCTGCTCCAGAAAACCAAAGACAGCATCCGCATCCAGCAGATCCGGATCGGTAGAGATAACAAAATTGTCCCGCGTGCGGAGAAAATAATTCACATTACCCACAACATCCTCTAACTGCGCCCCTAACGCGATTCCGTGCAACGAGCGCATCAAATCATTGATATTACTGTACCCAGAGGATACTCCCCGCGCTCACAAGGTTACGTTAAATATTCACAAACACTGAGCCGACAGGGATTCAGGGGAAGTTGGGCGATGCAGGATCGGAGGGCATATCGAAGCGGAAGAGGATCAGAGTCGCGAAGAGGACGATAACCGATCCAAGAATCGCCCGCGGGGCGAGACGCTCTCCGAGGATGCTGAAGGCCAGCATCAACCCAAAGAAGGGCATCAGGTAGAGCGATGCCGACGCAATCACCACGTCGACCGTACCCAGCGCCCGCAGGAAGAGCACCATCGAGAGGCCGTAGAGAAAGACCGCGAGATAGCCCAGCGCGGCCCACTGGGTGGGCGTGAGCTGAGCAAGGTGGTCCAGACAGTGCGGCTCCATGATAAAGAGCAACGGCAGGCTGAAGACCGTGGTCGAAAGATAGCTGAAGAGCAGAATTTCGATCTCGAGAAAGTGATCCAGCAGGCGCTTGGAGTAGACGTTGTAGAAGGCGGAGCCAAGGCAGCCGACGACGATCATGAGGTTGCCTGCAAGCTCGTGGGGTCTTGGACGCGATCCGGCGACACTGCGCAGGGGCGAGAGCAGAAAGACCCCGGCCAGCCCCAGGAGTAGCGCTCCAATACGCAGCGTCGAGAGGCGCTCGCGTAACAGCCACACAGCAATCAGTGCGCCAAAGATGGGGACCAGTAGGCTGAGGATCGCGCCGTTCGAGGCGGTGGACCAGCTAACGCCGATCGTCATGCCCACCTGCGCCATTAGCTGGCCGCAGATGCCCGCAAGAAAGAACTCGCGGCGAAGACTCCACGCCGCCCGGAACTTCTGCGCGAAGTCGCGGCGAAGCGTGAGGACGGCAAAACCCAGGATGGTGATGAAGCAGAAAGGAAGCAGCGCGATCGTGAGCGGGTCCAGCGCTCCGGCCAGCAGCTTTACGGCGACTCCCTGCCCTGCCCACAGGAGGTTCGCGGCCATCAGCATAATACAGGCGGAGACCAGGCGGGAGTTTCGCGGTACGCTCACGTCCGCATCTCCAGCGCGGGGAGAAGCTCTAGAGTGCGAACGCCGAAGGCATCGACGCCGCTGGAGCTGCCCTCGAAGATATAAGGCTGCGCATTCCTCTGAGCGCCGTACTCTTCCGCGAGCCGGTGAACGGCGTGGTCATCACCCGGACGCCCAAGGATCGCGACCACGCCGCCCCCACCGCCGCCGGTCATCTTGGCTCCAGGAAAGCCCGTCCTCAAGGCCCGCTCCACCAACTCGTCACACGCAGTCGACCCCAGACCACACTCTGCATAAGCACGATGCGATTGGCCAAGAATCTCACCAACAAGCTGCAAAGAACTGTCGGATAACCCGGATGATGAGGCTTCCAGAAGCTCACGAACTCTCCGCACCCGGAGGTTCTCTTCCGTCGCGTATCGAACCGCCGCCCGAACCGGGTACTCGACATCAGAATGGATCGTGGTGAAAGGATCGAAGTGCTCTCCAGAGCTGGCGAGCACCTCCTTACCGCTGATCGACTCCGGCAGCCAACGCTCGTACTTTGCACGAAACTCATCCGGCGAGAGGTTCGAGAGATAGCCCTGCCAACGGGAGTCGGTCCAACGCGGAATCTCCGATCCCTCCTCAGGAATCACGTCAATTCCCTCTCGCTGACAGATCAACTTGTAGCCAATGAAGGCCGCCGCGCGCGCCGCCTCGTAAGCGACTCCGGTCGTCGAACGCGGAGCCATCGAGTCGATGCCCCAGATGCGCATGTTGGCCGGGAACTTGATGGGCCAAGACGGCAGACAAGGCTGGCAGAGGAGGGGCAGAAGATGGTCCTGCTCACCCAGAACGATAGCCGCCTGATCCATGATGCCGCAGGCAGAACCAGCCACAACGTTCTCCACCCACTGACCAGCCGTAGCCAGCAAAACACCATCGAGTTGCACCACGTTCCACATGGTCGATAGCGCCTTCAAGGCGGCAATCTCAAGCGCCGCCGAGGAGCTTACACCCCTGTTCGGAGGCAGGTCTGACAGGATAAATAAGTCAACTCCACCCTCGCAGCCCTCTCCGTAGCTCCTCTTCAAAAAGTAAAGAGCGCCCAGCACATAGCAGCCCCAGCGTGTGCCCTCTCTCTGCTCGCACAGCAGGCGCAGACTCTGCGGGTCGCGCAGATCGCTGGCGTGCAGTTCGAAGTAGCACTCCCAACCAAACTGGGCCGCGCCGGGGTTGAGGATGCGGACGACGTCATCGGCCCGCGGCTGCGCGGCCACCCACACCGCCTCGCGCAGCAGGCTCTGCAACACCAAACCGCCGGTGTAATCGACGTTGCCGCCCATCACATCCAGTCGACCAGGAGCCCGCGCCACGCATATCGGCCTGTCCGCCGCAAAGAAGTCGTGCGCGGCAACCGTGGTAGCAATCTGATCTTCAAAGACACGCATTTCAGCCAGCTCGCCAGGGAGGTTCTTTCTCCCACTAGGCTACCGAACAGGTGTACACAGGGCGTTAATAAACACTCACTCCGCAACCTGAACCTGCGTGATGCGGCGCAGACGCGCGAGATCCTCGGCCGAGATTCCCTTGTCGGTCAGGATCAGGTCGCAGTCTTCGATGCCGCACAGGCGATAGGTGGCCTCTGTCCCGACCTTGCTGCTGTCGACCACGAGCACCTTCCGCCGACCAGCCTGCAACAGCTCGCGCTGGGCATCGGGGTCGTGAACCATGACTCCACGCGTGAACGAGATGGCGGCCGCGCCGAAGATCACGGTATCCGCGAAGATCGCGGTCAGGCTCTTCGCCACCGCGTGCCCGATGAGGTCGTGGCTGCTCGAGCGATAGACCCCGCCGGTCAGCTCGACACGGATATCTTCGGCCGAGCTCAGCTCTTCCAGAACCGAGAGCGAGAAGGTGAAGACCACGACGTTCTTCCGGGCGCGCAGCTCCCGCGCCACGTAAAGCGTGGTCGTCCCCGAGTCGAGCACCACCGACTCCCCATCGTGCACCAGCGCCGAGGCCGCGCTGCCGATGCTGCGCTTGGCGGGCGACATATTCTGCAGCCGCTCGAAGAAGTTGCGCTCAGCCCCACGCCAGTGCTCGATCCTCGCTCCGCCTGGAATCCGAATGACCTGCCCAGTCTCGACCAGCTTCTGCAGATCCCTGCGAATCGTCATCTGCGATACGTGAAACGCCTCGGCGATCTCACCGATCGAAGCAGATGTGTTCACTTTTAACATTTTGACGATCGAGTCCAGCCTGGACCCTTCTGCGGTCTCATTCATAGTGCTCATTCTAACGACACAGATTTGGCAGCTAATTAATGCGATTTTACGCGGAAAGACCGGGAAAGAGAACCGAGGTACGCTTTTCTGGCCCTGTGACAATAAATGTAATTATTTATCATTAACAGTCTTAAATTTGTCCATTATTAACACCTTCTTGTTACGGTCTCTCTATCACAGTTGAATCACACCGAGCCTTCTTCCACGCACATGGAGCAGTCACGGCTCTATCCATCCCCTCTCGACCGCCTCACTACGAATGAATCTTCAAAATTTCGGGGTTTCTATGAATTGCGTCATCTCCAGCTTCTTTGCTTCCGGTCTACGATCCAGCATCGTTCGCCGATTCCATGTCAGTGACAAACACACACGCCATCGAAATCTACAGGTCATCACGGGCCTGGTACTGCTCTTCGCCCTGCTCGCACCCAGCCAATCTCTCCTCGGCCAGACCTTCTATGGCTCAATCAGCGGCGTGGTCAAAGACCCGAGCGGAGCGGTGATGCCGGGCGTGGCCGTCACCGTGCACGAGAACAACACCACCACCGAGTACAAGTCCGTAACCAACAAGGCCGGAGCCTATCGCATCTCCTTTCTGAAGCCGAGCACCTACACCGTCCGCTTCGAAAAGAACGGCTTCTCCCAGTTTGTCACCGGAGATCTCGGCATCGTCCTGAACCAGGAGCTGGTGGTCGATGGCGCGTTGAAGCTCGGCGCGACCTCCGAGGTCATCACCGTTACCGGCGCTGCCAGCTCGCTCAACGATACCAACCCGCAGATCGGCGGCGAACTCAGCACGCAGGAGCTTATCGACCTGCCCGAGAGCACCGGAACCAAGGGTGCGAACGAGTTCCTCATCACCAAGACCTTTGCCGGCGCCTCCAGCACCAGCCAGGACTATTCCAACGTCAATGACCTCTCGCTCGGCGGCGGCCGTCCCGTAAGCAACCCCATCATCATCGACGGTCTGCCCAGCAACATGGGCGTCGACGGTACCTACGGCCTCATCCCCACGCCCGACTCCACCGAAGAGCTACAGGTGCTCACCGCGCCTTTCTCGGCCCAGTACGGACAGAGCGGTGGAGGAGCCATCCTCACCACGACCAGGTCCGGCACGGAGAAGTTCCACGGCAGCGCCTTCGAGTCTTACAACTCACAGGCTCTGAATGCACTGGGTTACTTTACCGCACCCGGCACCGTCATCAATCCATCGTCCTTCCACTACTTCGGCGGATCAATCGGCGGACCGGTCCTGATTCCCAAAGTCTTCGACGGCCGCAAGCATCGCCTCTACTTCTTCACCGACTGGGAGGATACTCTTACCCACGCGAGTTCCCCATTCAACACCGTCGTTCCTACCGCGGCAGAGCTGAATGGAGATTTTTCGGGCCCGTCGCCCCAGGGAGGGCCGACGCCGACTATCTACGACCCTCTGACGACGAAGATTGTCGGCAAGACAGCCGTGCGGACGCCATTTCCCGGAAATATTATTCCGAAGGCCCGGCTCGATCAGGTTGGTCTGAACATCGCCTCGTTCTTCCCGCAGCCCAACTGTAGCTTGAACAATAATAACTACTGCTCTACTCCTGAGTCCGTCAGCAGCTATCTCTATAACGCCGACCGCATTGACTATAACTACTCCGACTACGATCACATATGGGCGAAGTTCTCGCGTGACGGACCAAGGAACCAGCCCACCATCGACATTCCCAACGTGGCCAATACCTCTGCGTTCAACGGCTGGACCGACGACCACTACGAGGTCTCGTGGAGCCATATCTTCTCGCCGCGCGTCTCCAATGAAGCCCGCCTCGGCTACGTCTCGGAGGAGAACTTCAGCTCTCCCCTGCCCACCAATGCAAGCGCCATCGGCCTGAAGGGCGTGCCGCTTACGCAGTTCCCCACGGTCAAGACCAACGAGTACGCCAACTTCGGCGCAGGCTCCCTGGGAAGAACAAGGGATGGACACTACATCCTGAACGATGCGCTGGTCCTCCAGATGGGACGTCATACGCTCTCGCTCGGCGGTGAGTTTATGCGGTATGCCTATAGCTACTACACTCCCGGCGTTCTCTCCGGCTCCTATAACTTCACTGGAACGTTTACCTCTGTGCCCGGACAGACGGGCCTCGGCCTCGCCGATCTGCTGCTGGGACTGCCTGCCACTACGACGATCAATACGACCGACACCATCTTCCACGAAAACCTGAACTACTTTGCAGGCTATATTCAGGACGACTACAGACTCTCGACCAAGCTCACCATCAACCTCGGACTGCGCTATGAGTTCGATGGACCGTTCTCTGAGAAGCACGGCAATATGTATACCTTCAACCCCAACGTTGTCGATCCCACGACCGGCAAGCAGGGCGGTATTCAGTTCGCCGGGTACAACGGAGCGCCGCACAGCCTGATTCCGAATATCTATACCGGCATCCTGCCGCGCATCGGCTTCAACTACCACGCCTTCCACAACACCACGCTGCGCGGAGGCTACGGCATCTACCAACTGCCCAGCATCGGCTTCGGCACCACGGGTCTCACCTCGGCCTCTACCGTCAACGCAACCTTCCAGAGCGGTGATGGCATCACTCCTGCTTACGAGCTCAACCAAGGAGTTCCTGCTTACTCGGCCAACGCTGGACCTAATGGCCAGCCGTTGATCCCGACGAGCCTCACCAGCCCCTCGTCCAACGTGACCCAGTTGCCGCAACATGCGGTTCTTCCCTACATTCAGGAGTGGCAGCTTGGCATCCAACAGGACCTTGGCCGTAACTGGATTGCCGAAATCGACTACGAGGGTAATCATGGCGTGCATCAGCCCGTCAATCTGCCCATCAACCAGATTGCTCCTACCGGCAACTGCTGCCTGGGCGTGAAGGCGGCTCAGAGCCTTCGCCCCTATCCTCAGTTCCTCACCATCACCGGCCTCACCAACGGCGGAGCGTCGGCGTACGCAGCTCTGCTTGCAACGCTGAGCCACCACTGGAGCAACGGCATCTCCATGCGTGCCGCTTACACTTGGGCGCACGGGCTCGACGATGTGGATGCACCGTCGCGCGCCGATGCCGTCGGTGTCCAGAACTACTACGACCTGCGCGCGCAGTGGGGCACGGCGATGACTAACATCCCGCAGCGCTTCTCCGTGTCGGCCGTCTATGCGCTGCCCGTTGGCGCGGGCGGAAGATTCCTTCCCCATGCACCGGTCGTATCCCAGGTGATCGGCCATTGGAAGATCAGCACGGTGGCCCAGTTCCAGACGGGCTATCCGTACAACATCTCACAGGGAGATGGACTCAACATCTTCTCAGGAGGGCAGTACGCAACCAAGGTCGGCAATCCCACCATCGCCCGCGGCTCGCGCACGGTACAGAAGTGGTTCAATACCGCGGCCTTTACCACTACACCCGCGGATACACTCGGCAACGCACCGCGCGCATCACTCTACGGCCCCGGACAGAATGTATGGGCACTCAGCCTGATGCGCGATATTCCACTGTGGGAGCGAGCTACTTTGACCTTCCGCGCCGACGCGAATAATGCCTTCAACCATCCGCAGTTCTCCGGTCTGGGAACGTCGCTCACCAATGCCAAGACCTTCGGTACGGTGACGGGCGCTCAGGACCCACGCACATTGCTCCTCGTCGGACGTCTTCGCTTCTAACAGATACTTCAACATCTCTAAGGATAATGATAAAAATGCGTAACCTTACTCTGACGCTATTGATCGGCTCCACCTTCATAAGCAGCATGGCCCTGGCCCAGGCAGCGTGGACACCGCGCGAGAATGGAAAAAATATCAAGGTCATCTCCCATCGTGGAGAACATCTACATCACCCGGAAAACACAATCGCGGCCTTCCAGGCTGCGATTGATGCGGGCGCCGACTACTTCGAGCTGGACGTTCGTACCACCTCCGACGGCAAGTTCGTCATCATGCACGACAGCACGCTCGACCGCACCACCAACGGCACCGGCGAGGTGCATAAGCATACCTTCGATGAGATTCGGGCGCTCGACGCCGGAGCCAAGTTCTCCCCGTCCTTCGCCGGAACCAAGGTGCCGACGCTCGACGAAGCCTTCGACCTGGCTCATGGCAAGATCAACGTCTATGTCGACACAAAGTATGCGGACCCTCAGCAGTTAGTGGATGCAATCGTAAAGCACGACATGCAAGATCACGTCGTCATCTACGGCAATCCTTTTTTTCTCTATGAGGTGCATAAGATTCGGCCAACGCTGAAGATCATGCCCGAGGCCCTTAGCCCCGACATCTGCAAGTTCCTTGTCCGCGCCATGCAGCCGCAGGTGCTGGCCTTCGACGCCAACGACTTCAAAGACGGCGTGATCGGCTGTGCGAAGGATGCCAATGCGAAGATCTACGTTGATCGCCTCGGTGATGCCGACAATCCCGAGACGTGGCAGAAGGCAATCGACCTGGGAGCCGCTGGTATCCAGACCAACCTCCCCGCAGAGCTAGCCACTTATCTGCGCGCACATAATCTGGCTACTCACTAAACAGTAGTATTCAAAAAGATGGAGCGGCTTATAAGCCGCTCCATCTTTTTTGTTTGTTATAAAAGTCTTCTACTTACCGATCAAGAGTGGTGCTTGTGCAACAGGCAACTTGACGCCAAGAAGCGTGGCCAGTGTTGGTGCAATCTGTCTCATGTCGATCACTCCAAGATTCTTTCCATGAGCTATGCCCTCACCCTCGATGAAGAACGACGAACGCAGCTCAGGATTGTCCGGAAGGTAGCCGTGCATCCCAGTCGAAGGAACCTTCTCGATCAAGGGACCGGAGAAAGCAGACTTCACCTGATAATCCTGCTTCATCTCAATCAGGAAGGCAGCAGTAGGAAAGCCACCAATCTTCTCGATCTCAGGTTGAGTCAGTACACGGTTAATCCCATAGGTCGGATCGGCTTGAAGCTTCTTCAACAGGTCAGCGACCTTCTGCCTCGTGGCTACATCCTCAGGATCACGCAAGACAACTGCGGCTGAACCTCCATCGGGCCACAGCATTGCGTCCCAGGATACAACTGAAGCCCCGCGATTCCCTGCCCCCGTCTTGACCAAACCCGCTTCAAGAAAGGGAAGCATCAGATTGACCCGGTAATCTGTGCGCACGAAACCGTGATCTGAGACGATCACAACAACAGCGTCAGGGCCCACGCTCTTCGCTGCGTCTTCGATCTCTCCGATCAGTTTGTCCATCTCTACGAGAATTCGGTTACTCTCATCACTGAATGGCCCTGTTGCGTGCTGCGCATGATCCATAGCACCAAGATGGATCATCATAAAACCCGGCTTTTTCTCTTTCAGAATCGCAACGGAGAAGCGAGTTCTCATCTCATCGTTGCCGATTCCGTCCGAATCACTTCTATATGGGCCAAGCTGTTGCTCCATCTTCTGCAGCCAGCCCGTCGGACGAGAGAGCGATTCCATAAGCAGGCGGTCCTCATCTGTCTGCTCGCCCCATAGTTCCGGGATCAGGTAAGTAACTCCCTGGGCTCCCACAGTAACGGGCCAGCCCACACTCGCGACCACAATGCCAGCATCGCCGGCGGTCTGCCACAGTGTCGGCACTTTGATCTCCGAAGCAAATCTGTACCAACCGTCCAGATTGTGATGCAGAGGATCAAAGGTCGTGTTGGCGACGATGCCATGTTGAGATGGCCAGACACCAGTCATCAGCGTCGTATGGCTGGGATAAGTAACGGTCGGGACAACTCCAATCACGCCCTCGGCGTATGCACCATCAGTTATAAAACGGCGGAGATGCGGAACCACAAGGCCCCGCTTCTCCGCTTCGGTTACATAATCCGGACGAAGACCGTCGACTGAGATAACGACGACGGTCTTTGGCCGAGCCTGGGCTTGTGGTGTTGCCAGACATAGGATCGACAACAGCAGGCTACAAGGTTTCAACATGGTATCTCCTGAAGATCAACTCGCAACAAGATCAGAACGAGTAGCGCAGCGAGAACTGCATGTTGCGATACTGAGTGAGAAGCGTTGAGTACTCGCCGAAGGAGCTCGCGGAGTTGGCATTGTTCGAGATGCTCTTCGGGTCGAAACGGTTTGTATTTGTAGCGTTGAAGACCTCCCATGCAAACTTCAGCTGCTGCCTATCCGTAATCGTAAAGATCTTATTCACGCCAGTGTCGATTTCGAAGTATCCATCGCCGCGGAAAGCATTACGTGCTCCTGTCTCCCCCGGATAGGGCAGACGAAGATTGGCAAGTGCAGTGGTTACGTTGCTGAAGGCGTTCGGATTTTCCTTCGCATCCAACTTGTGTCCACCGGAGTTGATCGGTCCAGTCGGCACCATCCAGCTACGTACATCAAAGTTAGTGGACCAGCCTTTACCATCGTAAGCAGCGAACGGCAACCCGCTCGTCACATGGGCGATGCCGGTGATCGTCCACCGACCAATGAGGAGATCAACAAAGCGATTGACCTGATTGCCGAACTTCTGGCCACGGCCAAAGGGTAGAGTGTCAATCGCGTTGACGCTCAGGTTGTGGCGCACATCGAAGTCGGAGACAGCCTTGTTGAGCTTAGGGTTGAAGGAGCTAATGATCTGTCCATAGCCACGGGAGTTAGCCGATGCAACGCGCTCACCGTCCGAGCCCATATCGAGCGACTTCGCAAAGGTGTAGTTCACGTCGTATTGAAGACCATGCGACATGGGGTGATGCAGGCTCGCCTGCAAGGAGTGGTAAGAGCTGGTGCCGATCGAAGTAAAGCCCACCAGATTGACATACTGCGGGTTGAAGTACCGATACGTCGCGCCGCCAGCAGGACCGGGAGAGATGCCGGTATCCAGCTCGAAGAGGGCCTCGGTCTCATTGCCGCGATCGGTAACCCACTTCGACTTGTAGATGTTCTGCGTCGGCGTAAGTCCGGGTGCTCCGGCGAGAGGAAACTCGTTATCGAAGTAGGCGATGGTTGGAATGCTAGCTGCCTGCGCCGTTGTGATGCCCTGATCGACATACTTACTAAGCTGCGTTGCAGCCGAGTAGTAGTCCTGGCCCGACTTAGGATCGACAACATTCAACGGCTCGGCGAGGTCAAGCTGCTGGAGCAGACGACGTCCCAGGCGTCCTACGTAGTTGAGCTCAAACACTAGCCCCTTGCTCATCTCTTGCTGCACCGAGAGATCGAAGACATGCGAGTAAGGCGTCTTGATCTTATCGTCGAGCACCCAGGCCGTCAGCAGTGAGTTAGGCGGTGTAACCGGAAAGGCCCCGGGATTCGAGATAGGCGGCAGCACCGCGGAGGGCACGTTGTTGATGGCGGAGAAACGAGGAGCCGTGTCGACGTACTGCGAGGCACCGTTCGAGAGCGTAGAGGCGAGCCCGAAGGAGCCGCGCTGATCGAGCGCATCGACAAGCGCGCTGCCGAAGTGATCGTAGTAGAGACCGTATCCTCCACGAACAGAGAGCGTGGGGTTAGGCGACCAGGCAAAGGCAAAGCGTGGCGCGATATCGAGCTTATCCATCTGCCAGTATGCGGCTTTGCCTGCGACCTGCCCACCTTGCGTAAACGAGATAGGAGGCTGATTGACTCCTCCTGCGGCTGCTGCAGCTACACGCTGATTGAACCAGTTGTTCAGACTGAAGGAAGGCACGACCTGCTGTGCGTTGCGCTCGTAGGGAACCTGCAGGAGAGTGTGGCGCACACCGAAGGTAAGCGTCAGGTTGCGCTTCACCTTCCAGGAGTCCTGTGCGTAGTACTCAGCCTCATTCGAAAAAAAGTTGCGCGTCGGAACCACGCCCTGGGGGAGCGGAGTCAGAGCACCATTGCTAATGGAGTAGTTTGCATAGTTCGTCCCCATCGTGATGAGACCAGTTACATCGGCCACAGCAGTGTTGTAGTTGGAGACGAAGCCATTGGAGACCTTGTCATAACCGAAGGCTCCCGGATCCAGGCTGGACCCGGTATTGGCAATACCGCCCGCAACCAGGTTGCCTGTAGCGACCGAGGCGTTCTTGAAGATAGTGGAGTTGGTGGAGTGATTATCGAAGATGGCGCGATAGTTACCGCCGAATTGCAGGTTATGCTTGCCCTTCGACCAGCTCACATCATCCACGACATTGTGACTCGGGACGATGGCGATCTGCGAAGTGGTGTTCGATGCCAGCGCCGTAAGGCTGCTGAAGCTTACATACTGGCTGTTGATATTGCCGCGGACTGCATCTCCAAAGCGGGTGAATCCATAGCGCAGGTTATTTACCATCGAGGACGAGATGGTCCAGACATCGCCGGCAGCAATACCTCGGCTGTTGTCATACGTCTTCGTGCTCGGCGGATTGCCCGGGAAGCTCTCAGCGGAGTTCGAGTTATCCTGCTGCAGATTGCCACGAACAAATATGCGATGGCGTGCATTTGGGGCGAAGTCGATCCTTGCGATCGTCGTAGCCTGCGAGGTCGGACTCGGAGAAGTAAAGGTGTAGCCGGTCGTGTTCAGACCGTCACCCTTCGTCGTGCTGTTGGAGGTTGGATAAAGCGCGAAGTACGCGAGCGCCGCGGAGTTTGCACCTGCACCCAGAGGGCACGTGCCATTTGCTCCGCACTTAGGATCCATCTTGGCCAAGTCATCACGGCTCAGCGTCGTCGTACCATTGCTTGCGTTCGTATACTTCAACATACCCTGGGTCAAAGAGGCCGTGGGAACGGTGTCGGTTACGACAGTGCTGATTGCCGTCTTCTGCCCTTCATAGGCTCCAAAGAAGAAGAGTTTGTCCTTCATCAGAGGCAGTCCCAGAGAAGCTCCGAACAGATCGCGAATATACTTTGGCGGACGATTTGGAAGCCCCGAAGTAAGCTGGGATTTCTTGTTGTAAAAGTCGTTCGATACTGTATTCGTGGGACGGAAGTAGTCGTAGACACTGCCATGCAGCTTATTGGTTCCGCTGCGAGTAACAAGTGCAATCTGCGCACCCGAAGAACGGCCCGCATCAGCATTCGAGTTAGTCGTCACTACGCGAAACTCTTCGAGAGAGTCACGCGTGGCGCGCAATGCACCCAGAAACGCATAGCCCTTCGTTGGAATATTATTATCGACGCCATCCATCGTAATGTTGTTCTGATCGGAGCGCGCTCCATTCACCGCACCAGCGCGAGTATCCGAGCTCGAGTTCTCGTTTGCGTCGCCCATAAAGACAACGCCTCCCTGCAGAGCCAGCAGATCCTGAATATTGCTCGACTGGAACGGAAGGGTTTGAATCTGGGCGGTATCGAATGGCGTACCGATCGTCGCATCCACAGAGTTCAGCGCGGGCGCTGCTGTGTTAACGTCGACGCTCTCCTGAGAACTCACCGACATCCTGATATTGACGGTAAGGGGCTGGTTTACCAAAAGCTCTACTGCCTGCTTCGCAGAGCCGAATCCTGGAGCATCAACAGTAATGTTGTAATGCCCGGGAAGGATCTGGGAGAAGAGATACTCTCCGGACCCATTCGAGCGATGCTGCTGGGAAGATCCAATTTCGGGGTTGCTCAGAGTAATCGTAGCGCCGGGAAGAGCGCCACCTTGTGAGTCAAGCACGATACCCTGCAAAGAGGTCACTGCCGTTTGAGCTAAAGCCTCACACGACAGCAAGATTGCCAGCACAGACATGAGCAAGCACGTAATACAACGTTGGAGCTTCATTACCGATACCTTTCTTGTCTGGATGCAGTGTTGAATTAGGCATGACCTTTGCAACGGTCTACTCCGCTTTGGACAGGTCACGACGAGCGAGCCGAGGGATGCTTATCTCAGGACTTCTCCCTCGGCTCGGCTTAGCACTTGGTTTTGATCTTGTGTAAAAGACGGCTCTTAGACCGCGGCTCCCATGAGCGGATCACTGAAGCCAGAGCGTCCCGTCTCAACGCGTCCGGCAAAACGCGACGACGTTTCGAAACCTTCTGTGCTCACCGTGAAGTCGTACCATTCGTGGCTCTTTTTCAGATCCAGCAGCACAGTCGTCTCACGTCCTGGTGCGATGGTCTTCGTAACACGCTCAGTCTTATATGCGTTGTCGGATACCGTGATCGTATGCGACTGCTTATCGGTATTACGCAGTCTCACTTCAACATTTCCAGTGAGTGATGCACCTCTCCGCTCGTAGGCTGTGTGCACAGCGATGAACGGCATCTTCGAGCTGCCAACGAAGGAACGGTAAAATCCATTAGGTCCGTGGATATCAATTGAGTAGCTCCCCTCTACAAAGAGAGACACGGGGATCTCCTGCGACAGCGTATCGCCTGGCTTTACGGCATAAGTGGCAACCCTCATGCCTGCGCGATTGTTCTCCGCCGGATGAAGATTGCGCAGGTACACGTTGAACGGAGCACCAGACGCACGCCTCCCGTGTACCTCGTTCGCCGCGGTCATACGCAATTGAAAGCTCGTACGTTCAGCATTCAGCGCACCTTCGGCATAGAGCTCATAGGGTAGTGCGCACGAAGGACGGACGCCTGGTTCCTGGCGTGACATCACATCCGAACGCATCGGGCCGCGGTTAATCTCCGCGACCTGTGCTGCGGTAAGTACCTTGTAACCCGAAGGAACCTCCTTATAGCGTGCCTTCTGGATGCCTACCACGAACGGATCCCGCTTTAAGTAGTCAAGGCTCGACTCTGCTTTATCGTGCGAGCGAAAGATAGAGGTAAGATCGCCCGAGACCGCACGCCGCCATGAGCTGATATTCTCTTCACGCGCAGTCTTTCCATACTTCTTCTGCACAAAATCTTCCAGGAACATCAGCGTCGAGGTGTGGTCGAAGAGTTGAGAGTTGACCCAACCGCCGCGCGTCCACGGAGAAGCAATCACCATCGGCACGCGAAAGCCCATCCCTATTGGCCCGGAGCGTGCATCCCTGGCCGAAACACCCTGCACCAGTTCATCCTCCGCATAGGTATATTCGATCCCGGTATCGATTCCCTGAGAGGCTCCGCCCGTCTCAGGCCGCTTGGGATCGGCAGCAACGAAGGATGGTGCATGGTCAAAGTAACCATCATTCTCGTCGTACGTAAGAATGAAGATCGTCTTCTTCCAGACCTCGGGGTTCTTTGTCAGGATGTTCATCACCTCCGAGACATACCACGCACCATACCAGGGCGAAGTGGGGTGATCGGAGAACTTCTCGGGAGCACTTAGCCAGGAGACCGTCGGCAGCTTACCCTCATCGACATCCTTTCTAAACTGGTACAGGATGTCTCCCTTCGGCACGTTCATCGTCTGCTCTTTGCCGGCTTCGTCAAACGTAATCTCTTCAAGGCTGCGGTAGTGCGGATCCCCCGCATTGGTAACGAAGGCCGCATGGTGCAGCGCACGCTGCGATTCGTTGAGTTGCTTGTAGCGGCTCTCTCCGCTGTTTGCCAAAGCAGCCTTCAGCTCTTCGATACGCTGCTTCCTGCTCTTCAGGCGATCCTGCAAGGCAGCGGTATCATGCGCACCCTGAGCGGAGATTCTTTGCTCCAGATCGGCAACCTGGTGTGTAAAAGATGCGATCTGCTGCTGCATGGCCAGGACGCTGCCAGGATAAGCCTCAACATTGTAGGCGGTGAAGTTCTCAAGAAGGTTGCAGCCAAAATTGGATAGCCAGGCATCTTCTTCATGGTTCATGCCGCCGCTCATCGTCAGCTCATTCTGGTAGAACTTCCAACTGATGCCCGCCTCATGCAGCCTCTCTGGATAAGTCTTCCAGGTCATCCCGCCTTTTATGATCTCGTCATTGCGCATGTAGACCTTGGAGTCGGTCCGTTGCGCATCCCGCACTGTTCCCGTCCAAAAGCAGCTTCGATTCGGCGTCGTGCTCGTCATCACCGAGCAGTAGTTCTGATCGCAAACGGTAAACGCATCGGCAAGTGCGTAGTAAAACGGCAGGTCCTCGCGCGTATAGTGCCCCATGGTCAGGGGCAGCGCGGCGTATTCATGGTTGCCCGAACGCTTCGCTTCGAGCCAGTTGTCGTGATGCCCTTCGTTCCAGGCATCCACCTGACTATTTCGAGAGTGAGGAACCGACCCCATCCAGGTGATGCGCGTGTCTTTAATATCCATCCGCCACGGAGCAATCGACTGCCCTGCCGCATCGGTCTGCACAAAGACGGAGTTGCCGTTAGCCTGACGAATCGCACGTGGATCGTTGAATCCACGCACGCCCTGCAAGGTGCCAAGCATATGATCGAAGGATCGATTCTCCTGCATCAGGATGACGATATGCTCCGCGTCCAGATAGGTGGAGCCAGGAGTCGCTTCAATGGCAAAGGCACGCTGTATCGCCTCCGGCACCGTGCCGGATACGCTGGCTGCGCCGGAGAGCATTGCGGCTATCTTGAGGAAATCACGCCGAGTTTGCATCATGTATTCCTTTTCTGCAAATCATGTTTACGGGATATAACGAAGCTCCGAGGCACGCGCTTGACGAAGATGCACGCGGAGCAACTCTCTAATGGCGATGAGGAACCGGATCAGCCGAACGCAGCCACGCCGTGTAGATGAGGTCTCTTAGCTCAGTCGCTGCCGAAGCCAACTGTTGAACAGCAAAGCGCCTTCCTTCTTCGGTTCCGGCTTCGTTGAACGCGCCTTCTTTTTCCAGACGATAGGTGGTTTCAACCAAAGTATGAGAGTGCCGAAGGTAGCTCATATATTGATCGAAGACATCTCCGACCACCTCTGGCTGCTTTGTCACCAGCGGAGCAATGTCCTTCTCCTGAACATTCTTATGCACAAACTCGCTCTCGAATAGTCCATGAATCTTGTGCTCGGTCGTGTATCCGTTGGGGTTCGGCCCGCTCCATCCGTTGTACTTGTCCGTAGTGTGGAGCGGCATGGAGCCATCGCCGACGTAGTGGCCGAGCCACCCCGCCAGAAAGACGATCTCCGCCTCCACCGCATCCGTGTCTTCTTTATGAGCGACCAACTCGCGGTAGTCCCGCATCGCCACCTTCAGACGTTCCCAGACCTCGTCGGTCTGGTACGGCTGCATTCCAAGATCCTCCCCGGTGATGACCAGGTCGGGGTGCGCCGCCTGCGCTACAGCTAATGCGCGCACGTAGTCGTAGCGTTTACGCGGCAAGGACGTGAGCACCTGATCGACCGTATCGAACTGAATGAAATGTTCCGGGGAGGTTGCGGTTGCGAGCTCAGGCTCCAACGCACCACGCCAGTGGTCCGGCAGAGGAGCGTAGTAACCCATCGCGTTTATAGCCTTGGCGCTGCGTAGGAACTGGGGAACATCCGAGGGAAGAGTCGAACAGGCGAGCCGATTAATCATGCGGTGCCCGTCCACGCCCCAGGCGAAGAGGTGCGACGTGTCAACCAGAGCTGGGATGGCGAACAGGAGACAGTACTGAAGCAGGCGGTGTCGAATCATGTTTTTTCCTAAAGGGATCTGCAACTGAAAGTAAGCACGCCAAATGAATGCCCCAAGAATGAAAGATGAGTAGACGGTTAAATGATGGCAGACGTCTGACCTCTGACATCATCCTGGTGCAGTTGTCGGCAGAACTGTCATAATGGGGACCATGGTGGATTCAGGTGAGAATGACCGTGCAACCCATGACCTCTCGGATCGCATATGGAATGGCATGCCTCGAGAAAACCTCGCAACACGCGTCGCGAATGCGATTCGCGAGCAGGTGCGCTCCGGCAAGCTGCAACGCGGCGTGCAGTTGCGCGGCGAAGTAGAGTTCTCAAGAGATCTCGGAGTAAGCCGTCAGACCCTGCGTGAAGCAACCCGCCTCCTCACCCGCGAGGGCCTACTCACGATCCGTCACGGCGTAGGCACATTTGTGGCCGACAGCCCGGTCTATCTCAATAGCCCGCTCAACTCCATGCACTCCATGTCGTCCCTGATACGCGAAAGCGGCGGAGAGGCTCGGGTCGACGGCCTGAAGATCCGCAAGGTTACCGCCACGGCCGAGGTCGCAGCGGCACTGGGAATCCCCGACAGTTCCCCTGTCGCCGAGATCTTCCGCCTGCGCCTGATCGACGCGAGGCCTCTGGCCGTTGCCTATGATTACATATCGCTTCTGGACGAGCCCGAGTGGAAGCTGCCATTGATCAAGACCTTCGATGGCGGTTCTATCTATGAGTTCATGTCACTGAAGCTGCAACGCCAGCTAGTCTCGAGTGAGTCGGCGTTAACCGCTGTTGCTGCGGGAAAGAAACACGCCGAGCTGCTGCACGTTAAAGTAGGCTTCCCTCTTCTTCTGATGCGGGAAGTTCAGTTCGACGCGCAAGGCCAGCGTGGTTTATATAGCACCATCTTCCACAACTCTTCCCTCATGGGCTTTACCCTGGTCCGCCCCGGGACGGGTGTGTGACGCCCTCGCTTGCCATCTACGGCAACTTCACGATTGACGATCTGGTCTTTCCGGATGGATCTACGCGTTGGGCCGTTCCTGGCGGGAACGCGCCCTATGCGGCTCTGGGAGCATCGCTTTGGACGCGAGCGGTGAGCATCGTCGCGCCGATAGGAGCCGACTATCCCATCGAATCATTAGGCGACAGCATCGACTTATCGCACTGCCGCCGACTCCCGCACACGATGCGCAACTGGGGCCTCTACGAAGAAGATGGGACACGCCACTTCGTCTCCCGAAGAGCAAGCAGCAACTGGAAAAACTTCAGTCCTCAGGTCGCGGATGTTGCATCAGGCTACCAGGCCGCCCATATTGCACCCATGCCCCATGAAGCTGCCATCCAGGTGATACAAGCACTTCGCGAGGCTGGCACTACATTGATATCGCTCGATCTCGATGATCACGACCTTCTCGGAGACACAAGCCTGGATAAGACTATCGAGTTACTACGCGGGATCGATCTCTTCATGCCGAGCCGGCAGGACGCTCTCGCTTTGTTTCCTGACGCTACCCCACTTGAGGCTCTGCGCAGGCTCCGACTCGTAGCTCCTGAAGTAACTCTCATTGCCATTAAATGCGGTGCCGACGGCGCTATCGCTCATCTGGCGAATGCTAAGAACTGGCTTCACATTCCCGCCGTGCCAGTCGAAGTGTTCGACACGACGGGTGCCGGGGATGCCTTCTGCGGCGGAGTACTGGCTGGCTTCGCAAGACAAGATAATCCAGTAGAGGCACTTCTATATGGTGCGATCTCTGCGTCGTTCTGCATCGAAGGCCTCGGCTTCTCCGGCCTTGCAGCAGCGACAGAAGCAGCCGCACACAACCTCCTCGTTGCGCTACGCCCACGCATAGATATTCAACCAATATAAGCACCGAAGAGTTCATCACTAGCCGCCGCAGCACTTTCTGTGCACTCAGGCGAGCGCTGCCCATTGAGTGCATCCTCAGCCATAAGATTTCTCGCTTACAATGTGAAGAAACTTTACCTTGCATGGATTTCATCAGCCTCTTGAAATTGCGAATCTACTTGAAATCCAACAGAATACACATGGATCACAGGTGTACGTGCAGATGATGAATCAAATGAAGATGCGGAACAGCAGGCGGGAGTTCCTTTGGCGTGCGGCCGGGAGCGTGGCCTTTATATGCAGCGGCTCAGAGAAGAACTGGGCGCTGCAAGCTAATTTAGAAACTTCCAGCATGGCTGACAGGGTCCAAAGCCTGAAGCCGGGAGAGTACCTCTGGGCACCTTTAGTTGCGCCGTCTGGACCGATTCTGGCCGTAGTAAGTCTGCCCGTGCAGCGTTGCTATGTCTATCGCAATGGAGTGCTGATCGGAGTCTCGACTGTCTCTACGGGTAAACCCGGACACCAGACACCGACTGGCATATTTACGGTGTTGCAGAAACGGGTGCAGCACAAATCCAATCTGTATAACTCCGCCCCGATGCCATACATGCAGCGATTGACGTGGTCGGGCGTGGCAATGCACGCGGGCCATCTGCCGGGTTATCCAGCCTCGCACGGTTGTGTGCGAATGCCCATGGCCTTTGCAAAGCTATTGTATGGAGCGACCGCTCTGGGAATGACGGTCGTCATCACGGATCTGGAAGCGGTTCCACGAGTAGCCCCTACACCGGATCTATTGCAGAGCGAGGTCGCGACTGCAGCCGCGGAGACTGGCGCATCCATCTGGACTCCGGAGAAGTCCACACGAGGGCCCGTCTCACTAATCCTGAGCGCTGCCGATAGTAGACTGGTAGTGCTGCGCAACGGCATCCTGATCGGCTCGACGCCGGTGAAGATCTCCGGCCCTGTGACGGAAACAACGGCATACAGCCTGTCTAAAATTGATGCCCAGGGCTTTCACTGGATGCAGCTACCACTGCCCGGACAAAGTTGGGACGAGAAGCGGGAGATGACTGCTGCGGAAAGAGGGCGTGTGAGTATGCCTGACTCATTCCGAAATGCGCTGGACGAAGAACTCACACCGGGCGTGACACTTGTAGTCACCACCGATTCACTCCAGGCAGGCGCAACCGGCAAGAGCCTGACGGTCATCGAATCTGAACCAGACGCACCTAAGTCCAAGCCATAAAATTCGCTTCGTATGCCTGCAAATCTCCTAGCCGCAATCGGAGATGCCGTTGGCTGCAAAACAGTTTGTCTTGGAGCCATTCCTGCCGCTTGATAGACCAACGAGTCTTTTTCGGAGGAAGATCGCCGTGAGACGAAATGCCTTTGCCTAGAAGCCCGCGCCTAAGAGTACATGCCTGCGACTTTACTCTTGCAATGAGTAAGCGACATATACACCACCGCGATGATTCCCTGTCGTCTCCTTGCCTCCACCGGCCCCAATCACCACATACTGCTTGCCATGCACCATGTAGGTCGCAGGAGTGTCCATACCCGCATACGGCAGCTTCGTCTCCCACAGCAGTTTCCCCGTGCGAGCATCGAAGGCGCGCAGCTTCTCATCATGGACGGTCGCCGCGATAAACAATACTCCACCAGCGGTCATCACCGGCCCGCCATAGTTCTCCGAGCCCGTATCCTTCAGCCCCTTCGCCACCAGCTCCGGATACTCTCCAAGAGGAATACGCCACAGATACTTGCCGGTTTTGAGATCAATCGCATTCAGCGTGCCCCATGGCGAAGCGACAGCGGGATATCCCTCCGGATCGAGAAACTTCTTATACCCCGTGAACTTATAAGGAATCTTCTTCGCCAGCGCAATCTCATCGGCCGATGCAGGCGTGGTAGCCAACTCACGTGTCTCCGGCCCTGTGTTTTCGCTCAACTCGCCGACCTTGAGAAAGTGAATAATCTCTTTCATCTCGGCATCGCTCAAGTTAGGAAACGACGGCATACGCCCCTTGCCATTGCGAATCTGCGCCTCAATCGTCTCATCGGTGAGCCGCTCCTGCACTCCCAGCAGAGAAGGAAACGCTGGTGGCTGGCCCGCACGATCCATGCCATGACACATGCTGCAGCTATTCCGATAAAGCGTCTCCCCCTGGCTACTCGAAGGAGGCGGAACCGTCAGCCCCGCAAGCCACGAGATATTATTTGCATTCGTAAACATCACCTGGGCCACGGGGTCTACCGCCGCGCCACCCCACTCCGCGCCGCCATCAAACCCCGGCGTCAACAGAAAGATCTTCTTATCACTAAGAGGCGTGAACTGATCGCCGACCAGCAGCTTCTTGTACTCCTCCACGGCCCATGCGTGCGCCTCGGGCGTGCGCGTGGTCAGGTCGTCGAGCGTCACCATCTGCCGTGCATAAGGAGCAGGCGTCACAGGCCGGGGCTGCGTAGGCGAGGTCACCTCGCCAGGCACCTCGCTCGCTGGAACCTTCACCTCTTCAATCGGAAAGAGAGGCTTCCCAGTCACGCGGTCGAAGACGTACACATACCCCTGCTTGGTCGTCTGCACCACAGCGTCCACCATCTTGCCGTCACGCTGCACGGTTACGAGTGCCGGTGGAGCAGGCAGATCACGATCCCAGATATCGTGGTGCACCTCTTGAAAGTGCCACAGCAGCTTCCCTGTCGCGGCGTCCAGCGCAAGCAGGCTATCCGCAAACAGATCGTTGCCTATGCGGTCGCCACCATAGAAGTCAAAGACCGCCGACCCTGTCGGTACATACAGGATGCCGCGTCCCTTATCAATCGACATCCCCGACCAGTTATTCGCAGCACCGGCGTACTTCCATGCATCCTTCGGCCAGGTCTCGTAGCCCGCCTCGCCAGGATGAGGAATCGTATGGAACGTCCAACGTAGCGCACCGGTACGCACGTCGAAGGCGCGTATATGCCCCGGCGGCGCAGGATACGCCTCGGGATTTCTCCCGCTCACGATAATCAGATCCTTATAGATCGTCCCAGGCGTAGTCAGCGCAATCGACTGCCTGCGATAGTCCCCGCGCAGCCCCTTGCGCAGGTCGATACGCCCATTCTCGCCGAAGCTCGCAATCGGCTTCCCCGTCTTCGGATCGAGCGCGTAAAGATAGTTCATCACCGCGGCCAAAACACGTCCCTCTTTGCCATCGGTCCAGTACGAGACCCCACGCGAGGGTTGCGTGCTGGAGATACCTGAGGCGAACTTCCACAGAAGCTCTCCGGTTGCGGCGTTCAGCTTGATGATCTTCTGCGACGGCGTACACGCATACATCGCATCGCCCACGATGATCGGACTCGTCTCCAGGCCGCCTTCCTTTTCACCGCTGTCATACGTCCAGGCAAGCTTCAGCTTGCTCACATTGGCCGTGTTGATCTGCTTCAGCGGCGAGTAGTGCTGGTTCTCCGTGCCGCCATAGACGGGCCAATCCACCGCCTGGGGCTTCTCGCTGGCCGCCCCGATCGCATTGCAATGAATAGCCACCGCCAGAGCAAGAGCAGCCGCTTTGACAGTCTTTGAGCCGCTGGAAAGCAGAGATGTCAGCATGATCGAAAAGGATAGCAGTTAGCAGGAATCATAGTCGCGCAGTTCGATCAACTTTAATCACGGCACTCCCTAAAAAGGCTGAACAAAACCACACCATCTGGAATATCTCTGCAGAACCTTAATTTCTCAGCTCACACAAAGGCGACGTTCCTGTTGATAGCCAAAGGCATGCTCATATCTCCTCGTAGTCGATTCTCGCTGGGGCTGCTTGCCCTGATGGGCGCTCTCCCCGCCGTGACCTACGCTCAAAGCACAGGCGCTCTCCAGCTCCAGGTGAACGATCCCGCCGGAGCCGCCCTTACGGCCAGCGGACACATCACCGGTCCCGGCCTCAACCGCGCCGTCCAGACCGACGCACAGGGCCGCCTGTCACTGGGCGATCTCCCCTTCGGCCACTACCGCCTGGAGATCTCTCGCCCCGGCTTCATCTCGCGTGTCGTCTCCATCTATGTCACCTCCGCAGCCCCCATCACGCAGTCCGTCACCCTGCCAATCCAAGGCACGTCAACGAGCATTACCGTTCTCTCTCCCACACCCATCGGACAGGCCGACCAGTCCCTCGACCAGATTCCAGTTCCAGTACAAGGCCTGACCGCAAAGAACCTCGAAGACAGCAACGCCCTCGATCTGGCCGACCTGATGAACAAGCGTCTGACCGGCGTCTACATCAACGAGAACACCGGCAACCCCTACCAGCCCGACATCAACTACCGCGGCTACACGGCCTCTCCCCTGCTCGGCACGCCCGAGGGCCTCTCCGTCTACCTCGACGGCGTCCGCCAGAACCAGCCCTTCGGCGACATCGTCTCCTGGGACCTGATCCCCAAGGTCGCCATCCGCGACATGGCTCTCATCCCCGGCTCCGACCCGGTCTACGGCCTGAACACTCTGGGCGGGGCCATCTCCGTCCAGACCAAGGACGGCACCACCGCTCCCGGCGGCTATCTCCAGCTCACCGGCGGCAAGTTCGGCCGCCGCGCCGGAGAAGGCGAGCTGGGCGGAGTCCTCCCCCGCGGCTTCAACTACTATCTCGCAGGCAATCTCTACCGCGAGGACGGATGGCGGCAGTTCTCCCCCTCCGAGGTCCGGCAGTCCTTCGCCAAGCTGGGCTGGACCACCCCCAAGACCAGCATCTTCCTCAGCGGAGCCTACGCCGACAACTGGCTCACCGGCAACGGTACCTCGGACTTCCGCTTCCTCAAGACCGACTACTCCGACGTCAACACCATTCCCGACGTCACCTGGGACCGCTCACCGTCCCTCACCCTGAACGCAACCCACGCCGCCACCAGCAACCTGACCTTCTCCGCCAACGCCTACTACCGCTACGTGCGCGCCGACAGCTCCAACGGTGACCTGAACGACGACTCCTTCGACCAGTCGCTCTACAACCTGAGCGCCTCCGATATCGCCGCGCTCACCGCCGCCGGATACACCGGCTTCCCCACCACCGGCAACGCCACCACCGAGCCTTATCCCTACTGGCGCTGCCTCGCGCAGGTGCTCGAAAATAACACCGGCGGCGAGCCATCCGAAAAGTGCAACGGCGTCATCACCCGCACCACGGACAAGCAGAACAGCTACGGCCTCTCCGGCCTGATGATGTGGCGGACGAAGCACAACCGCCTCGCCGTTGGAGCAGGCTGGGATCGTGGCACCTCCACCTACCACCAGCTCACCCAGCTCGGCTACCTCAACTCCGACAACGTCTCCTTCACGCTGGTTCCGATCTTCCTCGACGGCACGACCTTCTCCGACGGCGACCCCGTGGACAACCGCGTTCAGCTTCACGGAACCGTCAACACCCCCAGCGTCTACGCTACCGACACCCTGACCTACGGCCCGTGGACCGTCACTCTCTCAGGCCGCTACAACCACACCTCACTCAAAAACGTGGACTACCTGCCCACCTCCTCCGTACGCGGCAATCTGAACAGCAACAACGTCTTCCAGCGCTTCAATCCCGCCGCAGGCTTCACCTACAAACCCTCCCGCTTCTTCAATACCTATTTCAACTACAGCGAGGCAAGTCGCTCCCCCACCTCGATCGAGCTAGGCTGCGCCGACCCCAACGAGCCCTGCAACCTACCCAACGCACTGGTCAGCGATCCCCCACTCAAGCAGGTGGTCTCGCGCACCTTCGAGGCAGGCATCCGCAGCAACGAAGAAGGCACCCTGCACTGGAGCGCGGACTACTTCTTCGGCCAGAACTACAACGACCTGCTCTTCGTAGCCTCCGAACAGACCGGCTTCGGCTACTTCCTCAACTTCGGCAAGACCCGCCGCGACGGTGTGGAGCTGGAGCTATCCAAGGACTGGCGGCACGGCAGCCTGGGCGGCAACTACACCTTCCTGAACGCCACCTACCAGAGCCCACAGACGGTCGACGGCGGCAGCAACAGCACCAACGATAGCGCCCTCGCAGGCCAGCCCGGAATCGACGACGACATCCACATCGTCCCCGGCGACTACATTCCGCAGGTCCCGCGCAACATGCTGAAGGTCTTCGGCCAATACCGTCCGTCACCCAAACTAACGGTCGAGATGGACATCCTCGCCGTAGGCTCCTCGTTCGCACGCGGCAACGAGAACAATCTCGACCAGCCCGACGGCGTCTACTATCTCGGCTCCGGCAAGTCCGCCGGATACGGCATCGGCAACCTGGGCGCACGCTATCAGCTCGCTTCGCGCATCCAGCTCTTCGTGCAGATGAACAACCTGCTCGACAAGCACTACTCCACCGGCGCCCAGCTCGGCACCACGCCCTTCGACAACAACAACCACTTCGTAGCCCGCCCCTTCGGCACCCCCTACGGCACCGGCGACGGCGACATCCCCATCCGCACCTCGACCTTCCTGGCCCCAGGCACGCCCTTCAACATCTACGGCGGGCTAAAGATCACGCTCTGGAAGAAGCGCAGCTAAGCCTCATATCCTTGCAGCTCGCGGAGCTTCTGATTCCGTATCAGCAGCTCCGCCACGATCCCCTGCAGCCGGGCATTCTCCGCCGCCAGCTCCGCGAACCGTTCCCGCATTGGCTCGATCCCCCACGCATGGCGCTCCAGCTTCTCCATCAACTGCCGCTCCGTCTCCTTCATCGCTCCCCTCCAACCATCGACGCGGCCACATCCTCACGCCGCCCCCAGCCACACCCGCGCCCTCTACGCATCCCCACCTGAAACCGCTCACGCTCCTCCTCGCTCATCCCCTCCCAGCGATCCCGCATCTCCCTCCTCCAGTACCTCTGCCCGCCTCCGTGCCAACGCCCGTTTGCATGCCGATGAAACCCGCCCAACAGCAGTTTGCCGAGCACAAACAGCCCCAGAGCCTGCCAGAACGTCACCGTATGCAGCCCAAACAGCCCCGGCATCAGCCAGTTCCAAAGCTCTCGCACAACAAAACCGACCACCCCAGCCATCACGATGACCATAGCAATCCCCTTCAACACCTTCACAGCCTTAGGCTTTCTCATCGCATCATCCCTCATCATTTTCCAAACCCCTCGTACGTCTCCCGCAGCCGCTCCCTCAGATGCAGTACGGCATATCGCTTGCGCGAGAGCAGCGTATTCACGCTCACGCCCGTCTCCTCGGCGATCTCCTTGAAGCTCCGCCCCTGCACCTCGTGCGCCACAAAGACCTCCCTCTGACTCTCCGGCAACTCCTCAAGCGCCGCCTCCAGCAGGTCCAGCAGCACATTCCGCGCATACACCGCATCCGGCCCCGCATCGGCGGAGGGCAGCAGCGACTCCAGTGAGACCTCCTCACCCTCGTCGTCCATCGGCTCGCCGAGCACTACCGGCTTCTGCCGCCGAAACAGATCGGTAATCCGGTTCCGCGCCACGCGAAACAGCCAGGCCGTAACCTGCTCCATCGGCTTCATCAGCCGATACGCTTCGATCAGTTCGTAAAACACATCCTGCAGAAGATCCTCTGCCTCCTCCGCATCCTGCACTCGCCGCCGGATGAACGAACGCAGCCGCGGCTGGTCACGCTCCAGCGCCTCCGCGATGAAGCGGTTCTGCTCGTCGATCGTCCACTCCTGAATAGCCATCATCTCCTCGGGCGGTCTACCTATAGAAACGGATGAGATCTCGGAATATTGCAGACTGAGCAGATTTTTTTACTGGAGTAACTTTCTTCCCAAAAGAGAAGCAGTTTAGCGGCAGGAGAATTTGAAAAATTTATGGTACGTTCAGGACAACGATTCAATAGTACTTCCGGTAGTAGACCTCTTCGCAGCAATGCGTCAGCCCATCGCCGACTGCTGCCAAGAGGTGTCGAAGTAGTGCAGGTATACCCTGTAAGTTGAACATTCCGAATATATTAAACAACCATCGTTGGAGGTTTGCGTGGCAGGTAAGAACGTTGAGAAGAGAACTCTGGGAGTGGTCACAGCTGCTCTGCTAACCGCCGCGGTCATGGCCTCCGTACCGAGCGCATGGGCTCAGACCTACGACCCGAAGCTCTGGTCCAGCCTGCAATATCGCAACGTAGGTCCCATCCGCGGCGGCCGCGTGACGGCGGTAACCGGCGTGGAATCTCAGCCCTACACCTTCTACATGGGCTCCACCGGCGGCGGCATCTGGAAGACGACCGACGCGGGCCACACCTTTTTCAACGTCTCCGACGGCCAGATCTCGGTCGGCTCCATCGGCGCGATGATGGTGGCCCCGACCGACCCGAACATCATCTACGTCGGCACCGGCTCCTCCAAGATCCGCAGCAACGTCTCCATCGGCAAGGGCATGTACAAGTCCATCGACGCGGGCAAGACCTGGAAGTTCATTGGCCTGCCCGACGCCGGACAGATCGCCACCGTGCGCATTGACCCGACGAATCCCGACATCGTCTACGTAGCCGCGCAGGGCAATCCCTTCAAGGCCAACCCCGAGCGCGGCGTCTACAAGACCACCGACGGCGGCAAGACCTGGAAGCAGATGCTACACATCTCCGACACCGCCGGAGCCGCCGACCTCGAGATTCAGCCCGGCCACCCCAACGTCCTCTTCGCCTCCATGTGGCACGCCCTGCGCACTCCGTGGACGATCATCAGCGGCGCGGAAGAGGGCGGCATCTATAAGAGCACCGATGGCGGCGAGCACTGGACCAAGCTCGGCGGCGGCCTGCCCACCGGCCTCTTCGGCCGCAGCAACGTGGCCATCTCGAACGCCGCGCCCGACCGCATCTACGCCATCGTCGAGGCCAAACCGGGCATGGGCTTCTACCGCTCGGACGACGCCGGAGCCACCTGGACGCTGGTCAACCACGAGACCGCCATCTCCACCCGTCCCTTCTACTACTCCACCCTCTCCGCCGATCCGAACAACGCCGACAACGTCTGGCTCGCCGACGAGACCTGGTTCAAGAGCACCGACGCGGGCAAGCACTTCAAGCAGATGCCGATTCCGCACGGCGACAATCACGACGTCTGGATCAACCCTAAGGACTCGCGCTTCATGGTGCAGGCCGACGACGGCGGCGCGACGGTCTCGATCGACGGCGGCCTGACCTGGACCCCGCAGAACAACCAGCCTACCGCCGAGATCTACCAGGTCTACGTCGATAACCAGTACCCCTACCGGCTCTACGGCGCGCAGCAGGACAATACCACCGTCATCGTCCCCAGCCAGCCGCTCGGCAACGCGCAGGACTTCCGCGAAGGCCCCGGCTGCGAGACCGGCCCCATCATCCCCGACACCATTGATCCCAACATCGTCTACGGCGGCTGCAAGGGACAGTGGAGCGTCCTGAACGTCAACACTCGCAACGAGAAGCGTTACTGGATCGGCGCGCAGTCGCTCTACGGCAACGCGGGCAGCGACCAGATCTACCGCTTCCAGCGCGTGGCTCCGATGGAGGTCTCGCCCAACTATCCGCACGTGGCCTACTACGGCTCGCAGTACCTGCACCGCACCAAGGACGGCGGCGTCACCTGGGAGAAGATCAGTCCCGACCTGACCGCGCACCCCGCCGGAACCCAAGGCGCGAGCGGTGAGCCGATCACCCGCGACGCCACCGGCGAAGAGATCTACAGCGTCCTCTACGCCATCAAGGAGTCGCCCGCGGCCAAGGGCATCATCTGGGTCGGCTCGAACGACGGCCTCGTCCACGTAACCCGCGACGACGGCAAAACCTGGACCAACGTAACCCCCAAGGGCCTTCTGCCCGGTGGCCGCGTCCAAAACATCGACGCCGATCCGCACAAGCCGGGCACAGCCTACGTCGCCATCTACCGCTACCTGAACGGCGGCAACTTCTCCCCCTACCTCTACCGCACCGACGACTTCGGCGCACACTGGACCCTGCTGACCGACGGCACCAACGGCATCGCCAAGGACGAGCCGACACGCGTAGTCCGCGTCGATCCGGACCGCCCCGGCCTGCTCTACGCCGGAACCGAGTTCGGCATGTACATCTCCTTCGACAACGGCGCGCACTGGCAGTCCTTCCAACTGAACATGCCGGTAACCCCGGTCACCGACATCAAGGTCACCCACAAGGACCTCCAGATCTCCACGCAGGGCCGGTCCTTCTACATCCTCGACGACATCACGCCGCTGCATGAGATCTCCGCCCAGATGACCGCCGAGGCGCATCTCTTCAAGCCGCGCGAGGCAGTCCGCACCCCGGCACCGGGCGGTGGAGGCGACGCCATCGAGCACTATCCGCCGTCGCCGACCTATCCCCGGCCCGGCGCTGTGATCGACTACTACCTGCCCACCGAGGCCACCGGCGACGTCACGCTCGAGATCCTCGACGGCGCAGGCAAACACATCAAGACCTTCACCAGCGCCACTCCGGCAGCGCCGCATCACGAAGCTGGCGACGAAGAAGAAGAGGCACCACGTCGCGGTCGTGGTGGTGCCAGCCGTCTCGAAAAAACTGCAGGGATGCACCGCTTCACCTGGGACCTCCGCTATCCGGGGCCGTGGGGAGGCGTAGCCACCCCCGAGGGTCCGAATGGCCCCGTGGCAGTTCCAGGCAAGTACATGGTCAAGCTGACGGCAGGCACCTACACGGCGACCCAGCTCTTCACGGTGATCGAAGACCCACGCATCACCGCCGACGGCGTCACCACCGCTGATCTACAGGAGCAGTTCGACCACAACATGAAGGTTCGTGAGCTGGTGAGCGAGGTCAACAAGGCCGTAGCCCGCGTGCGCGTGGCGCGGACCAAGCTGGCCAACGATCCAGATAAGCTGGCTAAGCTGAACGAGGTGGCATCGCACCTGATTACACCGGCCATCCGCTACAGCAAGCCCGAGCTACAGACGCACATCACCTACCTGTACGGGATGACCAACGCCACCGACCAGAAGATCGGCCACGACCCGGTAGAGCGGTACGAGACGCTGAAGAAGGAGCTGGCTGACCGGAACGCCGAGCTGATGTCCATCCTGGGCAATCAGTTCGCGGACCTCGGCAACGCTATCTTCCCTGGTGATGTAACCATCGTCCTGGCTGATGATGACGACGGCCAGTAATCAGCACAACAAATAGCACCAAAAAGCAGATGGCCGAGTGAATATCTCACTCGGCCATTTACTTTCTGCTATCACTTACCGATAGCGATAAAGTCGCACACGATAGATCCTGCCCTGCGCCAGGTCACTCGCATAGATCCTCAAAGCCTGCCCCTGTGAGTTCTCATCGCCATTGAGCCGCCTGCGAGGCACCCAGGCTCCATTCTCATAAAACTCCTCGTCGATACTTTCAATCCCAACGATGGGCGGTCCAGGAGTGTCCGTCGAAAAAGTAATCTGCGCATCTCCAACGCCGGTAACCAGAAACTCGTTCGGCCCCATCTGCAAGAACATCGCAGCCAACCGTGATCCTGCGCCCGCCCGGGTCATATTGGCCGTGTATTCCCCAATCGACAGCCTTGCCGCCCGCTGCGCCTCGCCCTCCATCAGAGCCACCGCAACGCCACCAGTTCCCTGCCTCTCCACAATCATCGGAGCCAATCTGGACAGTTCAGCATAAACATTGCCGATGGCAGAGTTATCCGGCCGCTCCGCCGGATTCGTAATCCCTACAAGATCAAGCGGAGCATTGCCCTGATCGTCAATACCAAACGGAGAGAACCCAATCGCCGCCAAATGCCCAAACGCATAGAGCGCATTCGCCGCGCCCCCGATACCCCTTGCGTCTCGGGAATAAAGAGCGGGTTATCCGCACGCGTATACCGGCCTGCCCACTGCGCAAACTCGTTGAAATAAATGTCAGGCGATATAAAGTCCACCGACGGCGCACCCGCGCGCCATACATCCATCGAATGCGGAAGCGGTCCACCGCTGTTGTACTGCCCCGGCTCGTAGTTAGGCCGAATCAACGCGGCGTTCGCAAACATCGGCAAGGGATACTCTGCCTTCCCCGCCGCCGCTACATGCTCAATGTAGGTAGCATAGTGCCAAGCCATGAAGAGATCATCCGTCAGGCTGGCCTTGCCGAAGACCTCCTGCCACGTCCCCGTACTCCTGCTACCCGCCGCTTCCCACGCCGCACGAAACTCGGGGTTCAGCGTCGTCCTATGTGCCTGCAGAAAACTCGTCAGAGCCGTCGGCACCGCTGCCGCAAAAGCAGCATTCGCGGCTGAAGAGTGATCCCGCGACTCCGGAATCACTCCCACCTCATTTTCCACCTGCACCATCAGAACGGTATGCGTACCACCATCCACATCACGCAGATGCCGCATCAGCCCCGCAAAGGCACGCGCATCCGCATCGCGAACCGTCGTACTAAAGGGCGACAGCCTCTCAGTGCCACGCCCATCGCTGGTCTGGACGCGCGGAAACCGCTCCGTGTTGCTCTTGACCCACGCCGGAGCATAGCTGGAGTAGGTGTTCTTCCACGCTCCAAACCACAGCAATACCAGCTTGAGGTGATTCGCGCGAGCACCTTCAAGCAGCCCATCCATACTCTTGAAATCGAACCTTCCCTCCTCCGGCTCAATCGTCTCCCACGCGACAGGCAACAACACCGTGTTCATATGCATGTCCGCAAGCCGCGGCCAGACGGGCTTCATGTACTCGATGCTGGAGGAGCTGGAGTTATGCAGCTCTCCTCCAAGTACCAGAAATGGCTTGCCCTCAACGATAAGCTGCGTCGCACTCCCGCGCCGTTCGAGATGCGGCCGTGCATCCCGCGTCTGCCCGCGAGCGACTCCCCCAAACATTATCGAAACCAGGAGAACCAGAGCACCGCACCGCTTCAACGTTGGATATCTCAATGTAGTATCTGCAGCCGACATGCTCGCCACGCCTCGATTCAATATTCGAAGTAATGTATCAGCAAGTATAGAGGCAGATATCAATCTATCGAGCAGACTTAGCCGGACAGTCGAATACAGCCAAGCTCCTATCCGCCACGATGAGACCTTAGTTCCATCGGCTTCTTATTTGCTAGTCCTTTGCCCGCACAATCCCACACTGTGATGGAAGCACTTCCTCCAGTCGCCAGATGACGAAACTGATGGTCCCAAGCCAAACATGATCTGAACCCTCGTTGAGCTGGTTGCGATCCAGGTCGTGGCCTATAAAGACAAGCTGGTTGCGCCGCTCCGCATTCTTCCAGGGACGCTCCAATCGTTCATCGAAAAGCATATGCACCCCTTGAAAGACAAACCGGTTCTCATCTCCCTTCAAGCTCAGAACACCCTTCATGCGAGAGATATCCGTTCCCTGAAACTGCGGAAGCCCCTATGTAACTCATTCCAAGGCCCATTGCCGTTACCCCAAAAAACATACCGATCCCCCGCACTTGTGTCTTTTCCGATTGACGCAACCGGAGTATCTTATTCGGCAAGGAGACTGCCCATGCTGAGGAGAGACTTCCTTCGCCGATCTGCCCGCACCCTGGGCTCCGCCTGGCTCACGAGAACCGCCGTTGCTCGCGCCGCGCTCCTCGACCCCGAACCCTTGTCCAAAAAGTTTTCCGCGCAGGATGAAGTAACTCTTGGGCACACCGGCATCCGCACCAACCGCCTTGCAATGGGCACCGGCACAGTTGGTTTCGGCGGCCGCTCCAATCAGACAAAGCTTGGCACCTCACCGCTAACGCGCCTGCTTCTCGACGGTTATCACGATAACGGTCTGCGCTTCTTCGACTCGGCGGATTCGTATGGCAGCCATCCTTACGTCGCCGCCGCGCTCAAGCAGCTCCCCCGAGACAAGGTCACCGTCCTCACCAAGACAGATACTCGCAATGCAGCAGGAGTTCGCGCCGACCTCGACCGCTTCCGCAAGGAACTAGGCGTCGACTACATCGACGTCGTCCTCATCCACTGCGTCATGGAGGGCGATTGGACGACTCGCTACCGCGGCGTCATGGACGTACTCTCCGAAGCCAAGCAGAGGGGCGTCATTCGCGCTCACGGCGTCTCCTGCCACAGCCTGCCCGCGCTGCAAGCGGCTGCGGCATCTCCCTGGGTCGATATCGACCTTGTCCGCCTCAACCCCATCGGCTCCCACATGGATGCCGATCCGGACACGGTCATTCGCGTCATCAAGCAGATGCGCGCCCAGGGCAAAGGCATCGTCGGCATGAAGATCCTCGGACAGGGAGATCTCCGCGAGCGCCCAGCCGAAGCCATCCGATACGCCCTCGGCACGGGTGTCCTCGACGCCTTCACGATCGGCGCGGAGTCGCAGGCAGAGCAGAACAACCTCATCCAACGCATAGCCGCAGCCTAGCCATTAGCCCACAGGCTCACCAGCCGACTTCGAACCATCTTCCGGCGTTGTTGCCTCTGTCGTGAGTCCATGCTTCTCCATGCGATAGATCAGCGTACGTCGGCTGATGTCGAGATACTGCGCCGCGCGGGTCTGGTTCCCGGCAAAACGCTCCAGCGCACGGCCGATCAGCTCCCTCTCAATGCTCTCAAGACTAAGCCCCTCCTCCGGCAGATCGAGCCAAAGCGAGCCAGCCCCAGCCTTTGTCCGTTGCAACTCCTCCGGCAGATCTTCTTCCGTAATCAGATCGCTCCCGGCAAGCACCAGCACACGTTCGAGCACGTTCTCCAACTGCCGAACATTACCCGGCCAACGGTACGCAGAGAGCCGTTGCATCACCGCCGAGGAAAGTCGCGCATCGAGTAACCCATGCCTCTCCTTAGCCCGCTTGAATAGCGCCTGAATCAACTCCGGGATATCGCCCCGCCTCTCCCGCAGCGGCGGAATCTGCAAGGGCACCACGGCAAGGCGGTAGTAGAGATCTTCGCGAAAGGTTCCATCCTCCACCATCGCCGCCAGGTTACGATGTGTCGCCGCAACCACACGCACATCGACCGGCACAGGAGCCGTAGCCCCGATCTTCTGCAACTCGCCTTGCTGCAAAACGCGCAGCAACTTCACCTGGGCATCCAGCGGCAGTTCCCCCACCTCATCGAGAAAGAGCGTCCCCCCATCCGCAGCCTCTATCAGCCCCGGCTTATTCGCCAACGCTCCCGTAAACGCGCCGCGCGCATAACCAAATAACTCCGACTCAACCAGATCCTTCGGAATCGCTCCACAGCTAATCGCAACGAAGGCCCTATTCCGTCGTCGGCTGTTGTGATGAATCGCCCGCGCAATCAGCTCTTTGCCCGTTCCGGTCTCCCCCAGCACCAGCACCGTCGTATCGTGCGGCGAGACCCGCGCCGCCTGATTGAGCACGCGCAGAAAATTCTTAGCCCTGCCCACAATCGCCTCGAACCCATAGCGCCGATCCAGCTCCGAGCGCAGCGAGCGAACCTCTTCCAGCAGCTTCTGGCGCTCCATCGCACGATGCACCATCAGCACCAGCGCGTCGAAGTCCAGAGGCTTGGTGACGTAGTCATAAGCGCCCATCTTCATCGCCTCAACCGCCGTCTCCACCGTGCCAAACGCCGTAATGACGATAACCGTAGTCTGAATCTCCTCACTCGCGATCCGTCCCAGCAGTGTCAACCCACTCACCGGCATCCGCAGGTCTGTAATCACCAGCGCAGGCTGCAGCTCCCGCAGCATCGCATAGCCCTGCTCGCCATCGGCAGCCAGCGAGACCTCATAACCAGCCTCCTCAAGCTGCATCTTCATCACGCGCCTCAGGCTGCTGTCGTCATCGACTACGAGGATGCGGCTCTTACTCACAGGTTCACCTCCTTCTCATCGAGAGAGATCCGTCTCAGCTTCGCATGATCGAAGGGCAACTCCATACGGAAGGTCGTACCGCGGCTGCCCCCTCCATTCCCACTGCACGTAAGCGTGCCCCCGTGCTGCGCCACGATGTTCGCCACAACAGCCAGTCCGAGCCCTGTGCCATTGTCCTTGGTAGTAAAAAACGGATCGAAGATGCGATGGATATTCTCTTCCGGAATCCCGCCGCCCTCGTCCCTTACCTCAACACACAACCTGTCTAAAGTAATGAAGCTGCGAATCAAGATAGAGCCGCTTCCCTCAGTTGCCTGCACGGCATTCAGGATTAAATTCAGCAGTACCTGTTTGATCTGTTCCGCATCCATCTCGATCTCGCGCAACCGAGACGGCATCTCCAACTCAAGCTCCACCTCTTTCAAGATATCGGCGTGTCTTGCCAGCGCAGCCACGGACTGGATCACCGAAACCGGCTCCGTCCACTGAAAGCGCGGCACCCGCGGGCGAGCAAAGTCGAGAAAGTTCGACAGCAGCTTATTCAGCCGCTGCGACTCACGCGTAAGAATCTCCAGGCACTCTTCACGGCTCTGCTCCGGCGCCTGCCTGCGCGCCAGAATACCCGCCGCACCACTGATGCTCGCCAGCGGATTGCGAATCTCATGCGCCAGGCTGGCCGCCAGCTCACCCGCCGCAGTCAGTCGCTCGGTCTTCTTCATCTGGTCGATATTCCGTTGCAGCTCCGTGTGCACCTGCTCCAGCTCCTGTTTCGTCTCCTCCACCCTGCGCCGTTGCAGCCGCTCACGATCCGCCAGCACACCCGCAATCAACCCCGCCGCACCAAAGGTACTCAGCTCGACGATCTCATCCTGCGCATCCAGCGGCTCCCTATACCAGTGCCTATGAATCGAAGGCGTCAGCAATACCGTGGCAAAGAGCAGCGTCTTGAGCGCCCCACGCCAGCCAAAGAGCAGCCCCGCCAGCATGAAGGGCAGAATATTCAGGTGATGCAGCACGTTGTGCAACACCAGCGCGTGCGGCGGCGTAATCCACGTAAAGACGGCGAGCGCCACCACCAGCACCGCGATAAACGATGCCTGGAGACGCGGCGAGATTCGGCGAGTCCGGTGCAATGGCATGAACACATTCTGCCACGCGGACACAGGGACTAGCGCGATGGGGGCATAGGCATGCACCCCTGCGATGCGTGCAATCCAACCGCCAATCCACCGGGTACGCCAATTTCATTCAATACGCCTCCCGAAACGCCGCCGCTGTCCTTTTTGCGTCCTCAAACCAACCCGCGGTGTTCCATATGGGACACCCATCCGGCCCATCTGCATAAATCTCCAGGTTTCAGCACAATTACGTTTGGCGATCGAGTTGCCTTAGCACCAGCGTGAAGCTTTTTACACTTACGACGTTAGCCTTACTGCTGCCATGCGCTGTCCCGGCACAGACGAGCACCCCACCGCCCCCTCCACAGGTCCTCACGCTCGAAGACGCCATCGCCATGGCCGAGCACAACAGCCCGCGCCTGCACAGCGCAGCCGCCATCACCGCGCGTGCGGACGCGGCCACCCTCACCGCCCGCGCCTACACCAACCCCTCAGTAGAGGTCTACGCCGGGCACCAGTACGCGCGTCCCATCGCCACGCCCGGAGTCCCCGGACTGCTGCAACACTATGCGGCCTACCAGCCCATCGAGATCCCATCCGAGCGCCGCGCCCGCCTGCACGCCGCGCAGTTGGCCGCCATCAGCAGCCGTCAGGGCGAAGCCGGAGTAGCACGCTCCGTCGCCGCCGAGGTCGAGCGCACCTTCTACGACGTCCTCCGGCGCCGCGAAGAAATAGAGCAAGCCCGCGAAAACCTCCAACTGGTCGAAGACCTCAGGCATCGCGTCGAGGTCGAAGTAACCGTAGGCGAAAAGGGCCGTCTCGAGCTGACACGAGCCGAGGCCGAACAGGCACGCGCGGGCTTTGCCCTTCGCAGCACGCAGCTCGAGCTATCGAACGCCATCGCCCTGCTGCGCGTAGCCATAGCCGCACCAGCGGATTCGAACCTCGATCCACGCGGCTCCCTTGAAGATCGCCTTCACCTTCCACCGCTAACCGAACTACGCGAGCTGGTACTGAACACTCACCCCGCTATCGCCAAATCGCAGGCCGACATACAGACCGCCGAAGCCGCCCTCGAGCATGAACGCAAACTGCGCATCCCTCGGCCAACGATCTTTGCCGAGTTTGAGAATCAGCCCGATCTCCGCTACTGGCGCACCGGCGTCACAGTTCCCCTGCCTCTTTGGGATCGCCGTCGCGGCCAGATCTCCGAGTCGAAGGCAACCATCTTGCAGACCCAGGCCGAGCTTGAAGCACACCGTCTCGAGCTGATCTCCGCAGTGGAACGCGCCTTTGAGCAGTACCAGCTAGCCGACCAGCAGGTAACCTCGCTCCAGTCAGGAGAGCTACACGCCGCAGAGAGTGCCGTCGATGCGGCCAAGGCGGCCTATCGCTTCGGCGAGCGCGGCATCGTTGAGGTCCTGGATGCACAGCGTGTTCTACAAAGTGTTCGCGGTGACCTCCTCGATGCGCAGTATGCGCGTCAATCAGCATTGATCGACCTTGAAGAACTCGGCGCAGTTGCGCCTGGAAGAAGGCCATGATGATTTCCCAAATGATCTCGTTACCTGCCCGTATCGCAAAGCATCTTTTCCCTTGCACCTTCTGCATCCTGCTGCTGCTTCTTCCCGCCACAGGCTGCAAAAAGCAAGCCATCGCAGCATCCACAGCTATCTCAAGTGATCCCTACGAGATCGAAGTAACCCCAGCCCTGGCCTCCAACCTCAAACTGGGCAAGCCCGAGATGCACGACGTAAAAGGATTGCTGAAGGTCTCCGCCCACGTCGAGACCGATGCCAGCCGCATCTCACGCGTAGGCTCCCCCGTAGCCGGACGGATCCTCAACCTCCTGGTCTTCGAAGGCCAGAGCGTTCGCTCCGGCACAGTACTCGCGACCCTGCACAGCACCGATCTTTCAGCAGCTCAACTCGCACTTATCAAAGCAGTCTCGCAACAGAGCCTCGCCGAAGCAGCCACCCGTCGAGCCGAACAGCTCGTCGCCTCCGATGTCATCGGCCGCGCCGAGCTGGAGCGCCGCCAGGCCGAGCTGCTCCAGGCAAGCACCGAGGCCGCATCCGACCGCACCCAGCTCCGCGGACTCGGCATGAGCAACGCCCAGATCCAGCGACTGGTCAGCACACGCGAGCTAAGCGCGGACTACTCTATCCTCTCCCCCAAAGCAGGCGAGGTACTCGAGCGCAAGATCACCATCGGGCAGGTAGTGCAGCCAGCCGACCCAGCCTTCACCATCGCCGATCTCTCCACCGTATGGATCGTAGCCAACGTCCCCGAAGAGGACGCAGGCCAACTCCGCCGCGGCCTCGAGGTCACGGTCCAGATCCCCGCACTACCAGCGGAAAAGATCACCGGCAGGCTCTCTTATGTAGCGCCCATCGTCGATCCCGCGACCCGCACCGTCCAGGTGCGCATCGACGTCACCAACCCACACGGCCTCTACAAACCCGACCAGCTAGCCAGCATGACCTTTACCGGCCACACCGAGCAGAAGCTCACCGTTCCGCAGACAGCAGTCGTACGCGAAGACAACAAGGAGTACGTCTTCGTGCAGCTTATGCCCAATAAATTCAAGCTTCACGAGGTCTCACTCGGAACCGAAACCGACGACCGAAGAGTGCTCGAAGGCGGCCTCCGCGCCGATGAATCCATCGTGCTCGACGGAGCCTTCCACCTGAACAATCAACGCAAGCAGAACGCGATCAAGGGAGGCAACTAAGCATGTTGCAGTCCATCATCGCGGGCGCGCTGCGGCAACGCCTCATCCTCGTCGTGGTAGCGCTGGTGCTCGTCGGCTTCGGCCTCAACGCCGCACAACACCTCTCGGTCGATGCCTTTCCCGACGTCGCCAACGTCCAGATCCAGATAGCCACAGAGGCCTCCGGCAAATCCCCCGAAGAGGTCGAACGCTTCGTCACCATTCCGATTGAGATAGCAATGACGGGCCTCCCCGGCATGACGGACATGCGTTCTCTCAACAAGCCGGGACTCTCGCTCATCACGCTCGTCTTCGCCGACGGCAACAATCTCTACCTCGAGCGCCAGATGGTCTCCGAGCGCCTCTCCGAACTGCGCGACCGCATGCCCGAAGGCGTAAGCCCCGTGCTCGGCCCCATCACCAACGCGCTGGGCGAGGTCTATCAGTACACGCTCGAGCTGCCGAACGACGGCAATCACGCACTCACGCGCGAAGAGCTGATCGAGCGCCGCACCCTCCAAGACTGGGTCGTACGCCCCCTGCTGCGCTCCATCCCCGGAGTCGCCGAGATCAACTCCACCGGCGGCTACGTCAAGGAGTACGACGCCCGCGTCGATCCCCAAAAGCTGCACTACTACAACCTGACGATCATGGACGTACGCAACGCGTTGGCGCGCAACAACGCCAACGCAGGCGGAGGCATCCTGCCCCAACACGCGGAGCAATATCTCGTCCGCTCCGTGGGCCTCGTTCGCGATCTAGACGACATTCGCAACATCGTCCTGAAAGAAACCGGCGGCACTCCCATCTGCATCCGCGATGTGGCTGAGGTTCTCATCGACGCCGAAGTCCGCTACGGAGCCATGATCAAGAACGGCAACACCGAAGCCGTAGGCGGCGTCGTCCTGATGACCAGCGGAGGCAACGCCAAAGAGATCGTCGGCCGCGTCAAAGAGCGCGTCGCCGAGATCAACGCTAAGCACATGATCCCCGGCGGCCTTGAGATCAAGCCTTACTACGACCGCTCACAGCTCGTCGACGCCGCCATCCACACCGTAACCGAGGTGCTCGGCGAAGGCGTCATCTTCGTCGTCATCGTCCTGGTGCTCTTTCTCGGAGATATCCGCTCGAGCCTCATCGTCAGCGCAACCCTGATCGTCACACCGCTGCTGACCTTCCTCATCATGAACCAGATCGGCCTCTCCGCAAACCTGATGTCTCTGGGCGGCCTGGCCATCGCCATCGGCCTGATGGTCGATGGATCCGTCGTAGTAGTAGAAAACGTCTTCACAAAATTAAGCCACGCCAACCATCTCAATCACGGCAAAACCACCACAGCCCAAAAGCTCTCCATCGTCCTCTCAGCAGTTACAGATGTAGCCACGCCCGTCCTCTTCGGCGTCACCATCATCATCCTCGTCTTCCTCCCGCTCATGACGCTCGAAGGCATGGAGGGCAAGATGTTCGCACCCCTCGCCTATACCATCGCCATCGCGCTTGGCATCTCGCTCATCCTCTCGCTCACGCTCTCGCCCGTACTGTCGTCTTACCTGCTCAAGGGCGGCTCCGAAGCTGACACCTTCGTCGTCCGCACCCTGCGCAGGCCCTACAACGCCATGCTGCACTGGGCGCTCAATCATCGCCGGAGCATGGTGCTCGCCGTGCTCTCCCTCTTCATCGCCGCTCTCTGCCTCTTCCCACTCCTCGGCACGGCCTTCATCCCCGAGATGCAGGAGGGCACCCTCTCCCCCAACGCCGACCGCGTCCCCAACATCTCCCTCGACGAGTCCCTGAAGATGGAGATGGCCATGCAGAAGAGCATGTTGCAGGTACCCGGCGTAGAGAACGTCGTCTCCCGCGTAGGCCGCGGCGAATCCCCCGCCGACCCTGCCGGTCCCAACGAAGCCGATGTGCTCGCATCTCTAACACCGTTCGACAAACGCCCCCACGGCATGACGCAGGACAAGATCGCCGAGCAGATGCGCCAGAGCCTCGTCTCCATCCCCGGCATCAACCTCGTCATGTCGCAGCCCATCAGCGACCGCGTCGACGAGATGGTCTCCGGCGTTCGTGCCGATGTGGCCGTCATGCTCTACGGCGACGACCTCGATCTATTAGTCGAGAAGGCCAATGAAATCGCCAAGGTAGCAAGCAGCATTTCGGGCACACAAGACACCCGCGTCGACCGCGTCGGTGGCCAGCAGTACCTGACCATCGACATCGATCGCGATCAGGTCGCACGCTACGGCATCAACGCCGCCGACGTCAACGACATGATCGAGACAGCCATCGCGGGCAAATCCGCCACGGAGATCTACGAGGGCGAACGCCGCTTCCAGGCAGTCGTGCGTCTCCCGCAATCGCTGCGGGACAGCGTCGAAGACATCCGTGAGCTACTCATCAGCTCTCCCGATGGCCCTCGCGTTCCGCTGAAGGACCTGGCCCGCGTAAAAGTTGTAGAAGGCCCAGCCCTCATCAATCGCAGCATGGGCAAGCGCCGCATCGTAGTCGGCGTCAACGTGCAGGGCCGCGACCTCGGCGGCTTCGTCACTGAGCTGCAAGATAAGGTCAGCAAGCAAGTCGCTATCCCGCCCGGCTACTTCATCGAGTGGGGCGGCCAGTTCCACAACATGGAGCGCGCGCTCCACCATCTGCTCATCATCGTGCCCATCACCATCGCCGCCATCTTCTTCCTGCTCTTCGTCCTCTTCGGCTCCCTGCGCTTCGCCGCCCTCATCATCACGGTGCTGCCGCTTGCCTCCATCGGCGGCGTCATCGCGCTCTTCCTCTCGGGCGAGTACCTCTCCGTGCCCGCCTCCGTAGGCTTCATCGCACTCTGGGGCATCGCTGTGCTGAACGGCGTCGTGCTGGTCTCCTACATCCGCAAGCTGCGCGAGGAGGGCATGTCGCAGGATGAGGCCGTCCGTACAGGAGCGCGTCTCCGCTTCCGGCCCGTGATGATGACCGCAACCGTCGCGGCCTTCGGGCTAGTGCCGTTTCTCTTTGCAACCGGCCCCGGCTCGGAGATCCAGCGTCCACTCGCAATCGTCGTGATCGGCGGCCTGGTCAGCTCAACAGCACTCACGCTCTTACTCGTTCCAGCCGTCTACGCCTTCTTCGAGGGCAAAGGCCCTGTAACCGCAAGCACCGCGACACCCGACGATGGAGCTGTCATCTAACAACAAAGACGGCCCGCGATAAGCAGGCCGTCCTTGTTTACAGCGTATGCAGCGAATAACTAGTAAAGAACCTTCAAGCCGAACTGAATAATACGCGGCTCGAAGGTGCTGCTGATAATGCCACCCGTGCTTGCAGTGCTGCCGTTCGTACCGCCGATCGTGCTCGGCAGATACAGGTTGGTGTGGTTCAGCAGGTTGTAGAACTCCGTGCGGAACTCGACCTTCAGGCCCTCGACCGGCGTGGAGAACTTCTTATTGAGAGCAAGGTCCGTCTGGTAGAACGGCGTATTGCGCAGCGGGTTACGCGCCGCGTTGCCGAAGGGGCTGGCAGGCACTCCACCCGCCACATTGCCGACCGTGGTCGCGGGCAGGCTGAAAGCCGCCGGGTTCACATACTGAATGAATCCGCTGCTGGCGATCTGTGTATTCAGAATCTGCTTCACGCCGGGGTTCACGTTCGGCCGATACTCGTTGGCTCCGCGATACGTCGCGGAGATCTGCTGCGATACCTGGTTCGCCGCCGCAGGTCCATAGGTCAGGTTGAAGGGCGTACCCGACTGCATGGTGTTGATGATGCTCACCTGCCAGCCCCCAATGACGCCATCGACCAGTGCGTTCGAGCTGCTGGCAAAGTGACGTCCACGCCCCACAGGCAGCTCATAGACGAGGCTGGTCACATCGGCAAGCGGCAGGTTGTAGTCCGACTGCCCATAATCCGCGCTCAGGTTATTCGCATCCTGCGGCGAAGGCGTGCTGGCCTCGAGCGAAGCAGTTGCATTATCGAGAGCATGAGACCAGGTGAAGGAGTTCAACAGCGTCAGCCCCTGCACAAAGCGCTGCTCATACTTCACCTGCAACGAGTTGTAGTTCGAGTAAAACTCGTTGACGGCAGCCGTAATGTCCGAAGGCCAGTTGGCAAAGGGGCGCTTGAAGCCAAGCGACGGATTCTTCTGGTTGGCATTGAGGAATCCCTGTAGCTTCAAGCCGTGGTTGCCGACGTAAGCCACATCGAGTTGCGTGTTCTTCCACAGCTCGCGCTGCACGCTCAGGAAGTAGCTCTCGACATAGCTGTCCCGCGTGTCCTTGGGCACGTAGGTGATGTTATCGGTCGCCGAGTTGAAGGTCGTCACCAGAGCCGAGGGAAAGCCCTGGGACATCGTGGCATAGCAAATCGGAGTCGAGGTGCCGACCGCGATGATCTGGGCGGGAAGCGAGGGGCAGTGGTTCCCGGTCGTCGGCGTAGACTGGTTGACCGAGGCGAACTGCGCCTGCGGAGCGTTGATCGCGAGAATATCTCCTGAGCCCGCGCGTGTGTAGTGCACGTAGCTCATGCCGAAGCCGCCGCGGATGACCGTGCTCGGCGTAGCCGCATAAGCAAAGCCCACGCGCGGAGCAAAGTCGTTCAGATCAGGATTCATCAGCGTATGACCATACACACCGCTACCGGAGAAAGGCGTAATACCACTTCCCGACACCGCGCCCGGCGACGTCGTCAACACCGTCTGCGTGTCGGGATCGAAGTTCGAGATGTAGTTATTCTGCTCCGAGTAGGGCGAGCCGTACTCCCAGCGCAGACCAAGGTTCAGCGTCAGCTTCGGGCTGACCTTCCAGTCATCCTGCGCATAGGCGCTGTCCATCGTCTGCCGCAGGTGAACCACAAAGTAGTTCGCGAGCTGGTAGTTGCTGGAGAGACCGAAGAGGAAGTCCGCCCAGTAGTTATCCGAGACCGCCTTGGTGTTGCAGTTGGAAGACGTATCCGTCGCCGGGCAAAGGCTATAACCACCGCTGAAGGTATACCCACCATAGAGCGGATTGTTGTCGTTCACCGCCATCCAGATGTGCTCGTACTCGTAGCCGAACTTCATCGAATGATGACCCTTGACCCAGGTAAAGTTGATCTTCGGATCGAGCAGTGCGGGGTTCTGCCACTGCGGGTTCGTGCTCTGCCGCCCGAAGGCCGTAAAGTTGCCCGAGGGGAAGTTGATCGAGGGCAGACCACCCGCGACAATCGGGTTCGTCGGCAGTCCTGGAATGCTGATGGAGTTATCACCGATCGAGAGCGAGAACTTACCCGCCTTGGTGCGCGAGAGTCCCACGCGCGCATCGAGCACCTTGTTCGATCCCATCAGGTGCGTGTACCCCAGCGCCACCTGCTGATCGAGAATGCGGCTCGTACCGTTGCCCTGCCCATCGAGCGGCAGCGGCAGCGCGGCATAGTTCACGCCAGTCTCCTTGCGGTCGCTGATGCGCAGGAACCACGCGTTGCTGGCGTTCTGCTGATAGTCCAGCCGCAGGTCGCCCTTGTCGGAGTTATCGGTAAACGGCACCTGCACCGGCAGGTCGTTCGAGGCCAGTCCAGTCCCTGTCACACCCTTCGTCGGCAGCCCAGGCACCTTATTCTGAAAGACTCCGACCACCTGCGCGGCAACCCGGTCCATATCCGCCGTCGGAATCGAAGTACCAGCCGCATACAGCTTGCCGGTCAGCGGGTTCCGCACATCTACCGCCAGCTTGCCCTGCAACTCATAGAGCGTAGGCGCCGTCAACACGCTCAGCGGCGTCAGCGTCTGGCGGAAACCCTCGTAGTCGAGGAAGAAGAAGAGCTTGTCCTTGATGATGGGCCCGCCGAAGTTCATACCGAACTGGTTGCGGTTGAACTTAGGCTTCTGGAATGGAATGACGGTGCCCGTACCGCCAATGGTCGTGGGCTTGAAGAATCCCGCCGCGTTCAGGTCGGTATTGCGGATGAACTCATACAGCGCGCCGTGAAAGCGGTTCGTACCGCTCAGCGACGCCACGTTGATCGTGGCACCCGAAGACCGTCCATACTCCGCGCTCTCGTTGTTCGTCACCACCTGGAACTGCGAGACCGAGTCCGGCGGCACCGCGATGATCTGGTTATCGAATCCCTGGTTGCTCTCGCCGTAGGCGTTGTTATCCAGACCATCCAGCAGAAAGTTGTTGAACATGCTGCGCTGGCCGTTGATGTTATAAGCACCAGCGCGCACCAGCGAGTTGATCGAGCTGGTCGTCGCCGCCGAAGGAGCCTGCCGCGAACCGGCCACAAGGCCCAGCAGGTCGGAGTAGTTGCGGCTCACCAACGGCAACGCCGCGCTCTGGTAGTTCGTAATCGTCTGCCCGCGCTCGCTGGTCTCAGTCTCGAGCTGCAACGCCACGTCCGACACCTCAACCGAAGCCGTAGCCGAACCCACCCGCACCGTCAGATCGATATGCTGGCGTCCGCCGACGGAGACCGTAATATTCTCCGCCACCGCATCCGAAAATCCTGTGGCGCTGGCCGCAATCTTATAGACACCGGCCCGCAGGCTCGGCACCTCGTAGTCGCCGGAGCCGTTCGTCTTCGTCTGCGAGGTAATCGAAGTCGCATTGTTGGTAATCGTCACCGACGCTCCCGCGATCGGAGCGCCGCTCGCATCGCGGATCGTGCCGACAAGGCTTCCATTGTCATACTGGGCACGCAGCGAAGCACAGAACACCAATAGGACGAAGATGGCCAACGACCTGGCTGCTAGGGATACCTGAGTTATACGCATGGGATCAAGCTACGTTCGACTACGTTTACATTCGATCAACGGATGATGAACGCAGCGTATAAATCGATTGGTGCCAGCATCTTACTCAGGTTCACGAGGCTGTAATCCTCCCCCGTGATACTCTCCTCATGCTCAAGAGACTGCTTGCCCTGATGGTGATTGGCGTCATGCCTTCCTACGCCCAGACCTACGCCCAGACGATCCTCGTTCACGCCCACCGCGGCGGCCGCGCAGCCCGTCCGGAGAACACGATCCCCTCCTTCCAGAACGGAATCCGCGTCGGCGCCGACGTGCTCGAGCTCGACCTCGCCGTAACCAAGGACAACGTTCTGGTGGTCTCGCACTCCCCCTACCTGACCCAGCCCGCCTCCGAAGACCCGCGCATGGCCGCTGCCGTCGCCAACGAGCGCCGCTGCGACGGACCGGCCCTGCCCCCCGGCACCGCCATCCACTCCCTGACGCTGGCCCAGCTCAAGCAGTACGACTGCGGCTCACACCAGTTGCCCGCCTTCCCCGCCCAGCAGACCGTCCCCCATACCACCATCCCCACCTTTGAAGAGGTGCTGGACCTGGCTCCGCAGGGTAGCTTCCAGTTCAACGTGGAGACCAAGATCTTCCCGACCCACCCCGAGCTGACGCCCTCGCCCGAGGTCTTCGTCAAGATGATCGACGACATCGTCCGCCGCCGTCACCTGCAATCGCGGATCATCCTGCAGAGCTTCGACTTCCGCACGCTCCACGCCATGCGCGCCATCGACCCGCAGATTCGCCTCTCGGCCCTCTTCGGCCGCGCCCAGTATGACAGCTTCATGGGCATCACCGACGGCGACAAGGGCTTCGCCCACATCGCCAGGATCACTGGCGCGGAGATCCTGAGCCCCGACGACAGCCTTGTAACACCGGAAGAGGTAGCGCAGGCCCACAAGATCGGCGTCCAGGTAGCGCCCTACACGATCAACACCCCCGAAGGCTGGCGCAGGATGGCCGACGCCCACGTAGACGCCATCATCACTGACGACCCGGCCGGTCTGCTCTCCTGGCTCCGTTCGCAGCACCCTCCCCTGCACCCCTAGTCAATTTTCCTCAAAGCTACCCCATTCATGCGCAGCCTCATCACGCATGAATGGGGTGCCACATCATCCCCAGCCACGACCAGCCTTTGCTGTTGCCAGTTTTCATGGTTGTCATTCAGGAGCGAAGCGGAGGAATCTGCTTCCGCCCTTGTCGTTGTCGTTGCTCTTGCTCTTGCTCTTGCTCTTGCTCTTGCTCTTGCTCTTGCTCTTGCTCTTGCTCTTGCTCTTGCTCTTGCTCTTGCTCTTGCTTCGAGCGCTGAAGGCGCGCTCTATACCAGCCTAGGGCGAAGCCCTAGGTAATCGAACGAGGCGACGGAAAAGGGCTGAAGGCCCGACCTATCCCTGCCACAAACTTGTCCACCGAACCCTACTCATTCCGCCCCCAAAGCATCAATCGGCGTAAGCTGCGAGGCCTGTAACGCCGGATAGTACCCAAAGAAGATCCCAATCGCCGCCGATATCCCAAACGACAACAAAATCGCCGCTCCGGATATCTTCGTCGACCACTGCACCGCCCGCGTCAGATACACCGAAGCCGCACACCCCAGCGCAATCCCAATCATCCCGCCCACAAGGCTCAGCGTCATAGCCTCCAGCAAAAACTGCGCCAGCACATCCTCGGCTTTGGCCCCCACGGCGCGCCTGATTCCAATCTCCCGCGTCCTCTGCGTCACCGAGAGCAGCATAATGTTCATCACCCCAATGCCCCCCACCACCAGCGACACCGCCGCAATACTGGTCAGCAGCGCCGTCATCGTCGACGACGCCTCATCCAGCGTCTTACCCAACTGGTCGAGCGTCACCCGCTCCAAACCGTTCACATTCCCCGTCACCACGCTCACCATATTCGGCTTCACCCCCAGCGACAGCGCCTTACGCGCCTCGCTCACGACGATGAAGTCGTCCGCCATCTCCTCACCAATCCCATGCCTCCGCCTTAGCGTCTGCTGAACCAACTTCAGCACCCTGGTCACATCGCCGCTCGAGGCCGTCGTCACCGAGATCGTGCTCAGATAAGGCCTCTGCAACATCCTCTGCAACGTAGTCACCGGCACATAGACCGCATCGAACTGGTCATCCCCCTCCGCCGGAACCATCATCCAGCTTCCACTGCTGATCACCCCCACCACCTTGAAGCTCTCGCCCTTGATCGTCACACGCTTACCCACCGGGTCGTCCAGCCCAAAGAGCTGCTCGCTCGCATAAGCCCCCAGCACCACCACGTTCTCGCCTTTTTCTTCCTCCGCCTTCGTAAAAAACCGCCCAAAGGGAAACCGCCACGCCCGCCGAATCCGCTCCTCCATCACGTCGTCCCCGTGCAGCGCGGCAAAGTGCTTCGTCTCCCCATTCGCAACCATCGTCGAATCCCGCACTCCCGACGAGACATACTGCACGCCTCGAATCCTGCGCAGCATCTCCGCATCCGCCAGCGTCAGCGTATGCGCCGCCCCCCTGCCGGGCATCAGGTCGCCCGGCCGCTGATACCCCCGCTTATGCTTGAAGTCCTCATTCGGGTCCTCGGCGACCCCATCCGACTGCACCCTCACCAAGGCAGGCCGATCCACCACCGGGTCATAGGCAGCCGGAACAACACCCCCATCTGCCCCATCCCCCATGTCCTCCTTGGTCTCAAAGTTCCCGGCGTGGATCACCAGCAGGTTCATCCCCGCAGCCAGCACCTGGTCGTGGATCGCCGCCTGCGCCCCCGTGCCCACCGAGATCATAGTCAGCACCGTAGCCACGCCGATCGTCATGCCGACCATCGTCAGCGCCGTCTGCAGCTTATTCTTCTTCAGCGCCGAGAGCGCGATCTTCCACGACTGTCCCACCTGCATTGCGGGTTCTCCAGTGCTGAAAATGTGATGTGCAGATGCGCAGATTGTATTCCATAACGCTCATGACCTCACTACCGTATTACGATCCGTATAACATTCAGCCAGTCTTAAGCTGAATCTGATGAAATCTTTCCTATGCGCGTACTGCTTGTAGAAGACGAGTTGAGACTGGCCGAGAACGTAGCCCATGCGCTGCGAGAAGGCCCCGGCTTTGCCGTCGACCACGCCGAAGACGGCCGCACCGCGCTCGATCTGGCTGGCAACCTCTGCTACGACCTCATCATCCTCGATTTAATGCTTCCCTTGGTTGATGGAGCCACCATCCTCCGCCGCCTGCGCTCCCGCGGCAACCACATCTCCGTCCTCGTCCTCACCGCCCGCAGCGAGCGCGAATCCATCATCCAGCTCCTCAACGATGGCGCCGACGACTACCTCAGCAAACCCTTCGACCTCGGCGAGCTGATCGCCCGCGCCAAGGCCCTCATCCGCCGCGGCAAAGGCGTCGCCACCCCCACCCTCCAGCTCGGCGACCTGACCCTGAACACCGCCGAGCAGACCATCCTCCGCGCCGGACGCCCCATCCTGCTCTCCCCCATGGAGTACCGCATCCTCGAGTACCTCATGCACCGCCCGCGCATCGTCGTCTCCAAGCGCGAGCTACTCGAGCACATGTACGACTACAACTGGGAGCACCACTCCAACGTCATCGAGGCCCACGTCTCCAACCTCCGGCGCAAGCTCGACGAGGGAGTCAAGCACTCCAGCATCGAGAACCTGCGCGGCCGCGGCTACCGCCTCGTCATCGACAAGCCAATCGTCGACGAGGACCCGGATCTGTGAAGCCCTACTCCCTCACCCGCCGCCTCATCATCGCCGTCTTGCTGGTCGAGCTATGCTCCGCCCTGGCATTAGTCGCCATCGCGGGCATCTACGAGGGCGTCTCCGACTTCCACGCCTTCGACGTCATGCTGCGCGGCCGCGCCGACTCCCTGCTGGGGGCCGTGCAGGACGCCGACGATGTCTCCGACAACGTCATGCTCGACGGCACTCAGAACTTCGCCCCGCACCGCGACATCTATATCGTCCGCGACGAGTTCGGTCGCGTGCTCGGCGTCCACAACTGGCCCGACGCCGAACAGGTCCTCAACAGCACCCTCGCCAGCAAAGACACTCGCGAGATCCGCGACCTCCGCGTCCACGACAAGAACTACCGCATCATCTTCAAACAAGGCGTGCGCATCGTCGATCCCGGCGAAAAGGGCGGCGGCCATCCTCACCACATCACCATCCTCTACGGCACGCCCACGCACCCTGTCTGGGAGCTGATCGGCCGCGCCGTCGGCTTCTACTCCCTCACCAGCCTGTTGCTCATGCTCGTCTCCGGCCTCCTGATGTTCTACGTGCTGCGCCGCGGCCTCGCCCCGCTGCATGAGCTGGCCGCCCAGGCCTCGCAGGTCTCGGTCAACTCCTGGACCTTCGACCACGCCAGCCCCGCGCGCAACGTCAGCGAGCTGGCGCCGCTGGTCAACGCGCTCGAAGCCGCCCTCAGCGGCATCGAGCGTGCCTTCGCCCAGCAGAGGCAGTTCGTCAGCGACGCCGCCCACGAGCTGAAGACCGCCGTAGCCGTCCTCAAGTCCTCGCTCCAGCTCCTCACCATGCGCAGCCGTTCCGTCGCGGAGTACGAGGAGGGCCTCGAACGCATCCAGATCGACTGCGAACGTATGGAGTACCTCGTAGCCAGCATGCTCACATTAGCTGGCCTCGAAGGCCGCGAACTCGAAGGCCAGCAGCAGGCCCCAGCAGCCCCCGAACCTGTCGATCTGGTCAGCGTCCTACACGACGTCACCGAGCATTTCCGCACGCTGGCCAAGGTCTCGCACATCGCCCTCAGCATCCACGCCACCCAGCCGGTCTTCGCCGCCATCGACCCCGAGCGCCTGCACCTGCTCTGCTCCAACCTCATCCACAACGCGCTGCAACACAGCCCGCACGACAGCGAGATCCGCGCCATCGTCGACACTCACGACAACATCGCCGAGCTACGCATCGAAGACGACGGCGAGGGCATCGCCCCCGAGATCCTCCCCCACGTCTTCGACCGCTTCTATCGCGGCGACGCCTCCCGCAGCCGCCGCACCGGCGGCACCGGCCTCGGCCTCTCCATCGTCAAGGCCATCGTGCAGCGCTTTCACGGCGAGATCTGCCTCGAGAGCAAACCCGGCGCAGGCACCACCGCCATCGTCACGCTGCCACTCGCGTCGGCCCCACTTGAGACCGAATACGCCACAAAAACCCTGCATTCTTAAGGCTCGGTTAAGCTGCTCCTGCGATAGTAACGATCATGCGCAGTCAACCATGCGCCACGGAGCCTCAGTTCATGTCGAAAGTCCGCTCTCTCCTCATTGCCCTCTGCATCGGCGCTCCGCTCGCCGCCTCCAGCGCCCTCGCGCAGAAGCCCTTCCAGGTCGAGCAGCGCTGGGTCATCGGCGGCGACGGCGGCTGGGACTACCTCACCGTAGACTCCAGCGCGCACCGCCTCTACATCGCCCACCAGACCAAGGTCGATGTAGTCGACACCACCACCGGCAAAGCCATCGGCTCCATCGACGGCCTCACCCGCTGCCACGGCATCGTCATCCTGCCCGACGGCAAGACCGGCTTCATCTCCGACGGCGGAGCGAACAACGTAGTCGTCTTCGACACCACCAGCCTGGCCACACTCGCCAAGATCCCCGCAGGCACCAACCCCGACGGCATGGTCCTCGAGCGCTCCACGGGCACCCTCTGGGCCTTCAATGGCACCAGCCACAACGCGACGGTCATCGACGTAAACCAGCGCAAGGCTATTGGCCTCGTAGCCCTTCCCGGCAAACCCGAGTTTCCCGTCACCGACGACAAGGGCACCGTCTTCGTCAACATTGAGGATAAGAACTCCGTAGTCCGCCTCGACGCGAAGGCCCAGAAGGTCACCGCCACCTGGCCGCTCGCTGGTTGCGAATCGCCCTCCGGCCAGTCCTTCGACCGCGCCGCCGGACGCCTCTTCGCCGTGTGCGACGGCAACAAGATGGCCGTCACCGACATCCACACCGGCAAGTCTCTCGCCACCCCCACCATCGGCGCAGACCCCGACGCCACCAGCTTCGATCCCAAGTCCAAACTGGTCTTCTCCTCAAACGGCGACGGCACCATGACCGTCATCGACACCGCCAAACCCGGCTTCCCCGTGGTGCAGAACCTCACCACCATGAAGGGCGCGCGCACCATGACCTTCGACGCCGCCACCGGCAAGCTCTACACCGTCACCGCGAAGTTCTCCCCCAACCCCGCACCGGCCACACCCGGCCACAAGTCGCGCCCAATCCCGTCCCGGCACCTTCACCGTCCTGGTCGTCGGCCGCTAGGGTACTTCATACCGTTCTCGTTGCGGTATGGGCAGGATGATCTTCTGAGTGCCTCCCGTTGGTCGGCAGCGAGCATATTCGAAACCGGATACCCTGCCCATGCGCAGCTTTATCGCACATGGGCAGGGTAGAACCAGCATCAATGCTCACAAACACGCAGCCGTGACCGCCCGGCAAAACAACATCTTTATTCTCTAAAGAACTTCTATGAAGCTACTTCCCCAACTCGCAATCCTCACCACGGTATCGCTGGCCTCTTCCGCTCTGGCCCAGACCACACCACCACAGACAGGCCCGTCCCAAACCAGCTCTCTCACTTCGGCCACCAGCTCCGCGCCCGACATCACGCTCGACCAAGCCCTCGCACTGGCCCGCGCCAACGAGCCCGGCTTCGCCGCCGCACTCGCCGCCAGCAAATCCGCTCAGCTCGATCGCTCCATCGCCCGCTCGGCCCTGCTGCCGTCGGTTGTGTATCACAATCAGTATCTTTTTACCCAGGCCAACGGCGCGACCAACCAGGCTGGCTCCACGGGCAGCCAGTCCGCTCCACGCTTCATCGCCAACAACACCGTCCACGAGTACGTCAGCCAGGCCCAGGTCAACGAGACCATCGGCCTCGCCCAGGTCAACGCCGTCTCCCGCGCCGACGCGGCCAACGCCGTCGCCGCCGCCGAGCTGGAGATCAGCCGCCGCGGCCTCACCGCCACCGTCATCGGCCTCTTCTACGCCTCCACCACCGCCCAGGGCAAGGTCACCATCGAGACCCGCGCCGCCGCCGAGGCCGCCGATTTCTCGAAGCAGACCCGCCAGCGCGAAGACGCCCGCGAGTCCGCCCACGCCGACGTCATCAAGGCCGACCTGACCTTGCAGCAGCGCCAGCGCGACCTCTCCGACGCCCAACTGCAAGCCCAAAAATCCCGCCTCGACCTGGCCGTCCTGCTCTTCCCCGACCCGCGCTCGCCCTACACCGTCGAGCTGCCCGCGCCCAAGCCGTTAGCCTCCCGCGCCGACGTCGAGACCGCCGCCTCCGCCAACAACCCCGAGCTGCGCAGCGCCCTGGCCAGTCTCCACGCCGCCGATCTCGGCATCACCGCCGCCCGCGCCGCCTACCTGCCCGACCTCGCGCTCAACTATAGCTACGGTATCGACGCCGCGCAGTTCGCCGCCAACGGCCCCGAGGGCGTCCGCAACCTCGGCTACTCCGCCTCGGCCACGCTCGACGTCCCCGTCTGGGACTGGTTCGCCACCCAGCACCGCGTCAAGCAGGCCCACATCCTGCGCGACGCCGCCAAGGTCGTCCTCACCAACATCCAGCGCAAGCTCATCGCCGACCTCGAAGAGTTCTACAACGAGGCCGCCCTGGCCCACGACCAGCTCGACTCCCTCGGCCTCAGCGTCGCCACCGCGCGCGAGAGCCTGCGCCTCACCCGCCTGCGCTACACCGCTGGCGAGGCCACAGTCCTCGAGGTCGTCGACGCCCAAAGCTCCCTCACCGCCGCCGAGCTTGCGGCCCAGGACGGCACCGTCCGCTACCAGCTCGCGCTGGCCAACCTCCAGATCCTGACGGGAACCTTCTAGCCCATGAAAAACCTCTCCCTCCCACTTCTCTCGATCGGCCTCCTCCTGACCGGCTGCAAGCAGGCAGCCGACGACACCGCCAAGCCCGAAGCCATCGTGCAGGCCGAGCACCCCACCTCCGGCACCATCACCGAGGAGATCACCGGCGACGCCACCCTGGCCCCCGTCGCCCAGGCGGCCATCGTACCCAAGATCACCGCGCCCATCAAGAAACTCTACGTCCAGCGCGGAGCCCACGTCTCCGCGGGCCAGCTCGTAGCCGTGCTCGAGAACAGCGACCTCGCCGCCGCCGCCATCGACAACGGCGGAGCCTACGACGCGGCCAAGGCCACCTACAACGCCGCCACGCTCTCCACCGTGCCCGAGGACCAGACCCGCGCCCGCCTCGACCTCAGCCAGGCCAAGGCCACGCTCGACCTCCAGAACAGCATCCTGGCCAGCCGCCAGCAGCTCTTCTCTCAGGGAGCCATCCCCGGCCGCGACCTCGACACCGCCCGTACCACGGCGGTTCAGGCCCAGGCCGCCTACGACATCGCCAAGCAGCGTTTTGACGCACTCGCCAAAGTAGGCACCACCTCCTCGCTCGAGACCGCCAAGGGCCAGCTCGCCTCCGCCAAGGGCAAGTACCTCGGCGCCGAAGCCCAGCTCAGCTACACCAACATCCGCACCCCCATCTCCGGCGTCGTCACCGACCGTCCCCTCTTCGCGGGCGAGACCGCCGCGCCCGGCGCGCCCATCCTCACCATCATGGACACCTCCACCCTGCTCGCCAAGCTGCACCTCTCGCAGGCCCAGGCGCAGCGGCTCGAGGTCGGCTCGCCCGCCACCCTCACCGTGCCCGGCCTCGACAAGCCCGTCGAAGCCAAGGTCTCCCTCATCAGCCCCGCGCTCGACCCCGGCAGCACCACGGTCGAGGTCTGGCTAAGCGTCCCCAACAAGGACGGCAGGCTCAAGGCCGGAACCCCGCTCCACGCCACGCTCGAGGGCCTCACCATCCCGAAGGCCATGCTCATCCCCACCGACGCCGTGCAGCGCTCCACCGAAGCCCCCGGCAAGTTCGTCCTGGTCATCGCCTCCGACGGCACCGCCAAGAAGCGCCCCGTCACCGTCGGCATCCAGACCGAGGAGACCACCCAGATCGTCGACGGCCTCAAGCCCGACGACAACGTCATCATCGGCGGCGGCTACGGCCTCGACGACGGCACCAAGGTCAAGATCGGCCCCGCCGAGGCTAAGGAAGACGATCCGGCGGACAAAAAAGAAGGGGGCAAGTAATGAGCGCCCTCACGCCCGCTGAAGACAAAAACTTCTGGCTCACCCGGGCCGCCAAGCCCATCTTTTTCTTCCTCGCCATCCTTACCCTGACAGGCATCTATGCCGCCTTCCAGGTGCCCATCTCCGTCTTCCCCGACACCAACTTCCCCCGCGTCGTCATCGGCATCGACAACGGCGTCATGCCCGTCGAGCAGATGCAGGTCCTGCTCACCAAGCCCATCGAAGACGCCGTCAACAGCGTCCCCGGCCTGCTGACCGTGCGCTCCACCACCAGCCGCGGCTCGGCCGAGATCAGCCTCTTCTTCGACTGGAACGTGGACATGTTCCGCACCCTCCAGCTCACCGACGCCGCGCTCTCGAAGATCTCCTCCGAGCTGCCCTCCACGGCGAAGATCACCACCAACCGCCTCACCTTCGCCACCTTCCCCATCGTCGGCTACGCCCTCACCGCCGACGACCGAGGCCCCCAAACCATCTCCCAGACCGCCCTCTGGCAGCTCGCCACCTACAACCTCAAACCGCCCCTGAACCGCGTCAACGGCGTCAGCACCGTCATCGTGCAGGGCGGGCAGGTGCCCGAGTTCCACATCGTCCCTGACCCCGCGCGCCTCCAGGCCACGGGCGTCACCCTGCTCGACATCGTCAACGCCGTCCAAGCCTCCAACATCATCGACTCGCCCGGCCTCTACCAGGCCGACCACCAGCTCATCCTCGGCCTCGTCGGAGCGCAGGCCAAGGACGTCGAATCGCTCTCCCAGCTCGTCGTCAAGACCACCCCCGGCGGCTCGCCCGTCCGCATCTCCGACGTCGGCACCATCGGCCCCGCAGCCCTCCCCATCTACACCATGGTCGACGCCGACGGCAAACCCTCCGTCCTCCTCAACATCGCGCGTCAGCCCTCCAGCAACACCGTCTCCGTGGCCACGGCCGTCGCCGCCGAGGTAGATCGGCTCCGCAAGACCCTACCCCCCGGCGTCCACCTCACTCCCTTCTACGACCAGTCCGAGCTGGTCCGCGCCAGCATCTCCAGCGTCCGCGACGCCATCCTCATCGGCCTCGTGCTGGCCTGCCTGATCCTCTTCCTCTTCCTGCGCGACTGGACCTCCTCGCTCGTCGCGGGCCTGGTCATCCCGGTCACCGTCGCAATCACCATCCTCTTCCTCTGGGCCATCGGCCAGAGCTTCAACCTGATGACCCTCGGCGGCCTCGCCGCGGCCATCGGCCTGGTCATCGACGACGCCATCGTGGTCGTCGAGAATGTCGTCGTCCACCGCGACGCGGGCCAGTCCCGCGCCGACGCCGTCCGCCTCGCCCTGCGCGAGATCACCACCCCGCTCATCGGCTCGACCATCACCCCGGTCGTGGTCTTCCTGCCGCTGGTCGCGGTCTCGGGCGTCACCGGCAGCTTCTTCCGCGCGCTGGCCATCACCATGACGGCGGCGCTGCTCACCTCGCTGCTGCTCGCCCTCACCTTCACGCCCGCCCTCTCGCTCTCACTCCTGCGCAAGCACGACGGCGAAGCCCCTCGACACCACGACGACAACGGCCCCATCATGAGCCGCGTCCACGCCGTCCACACCAAGGCGCTCAACTGGACCCTTACCCGCTCCTGGGCGCTCGTCGCCATCGCCGCCGTCCTCATCGTCGCGGGCTACTTCGCCTACAACGGCCTCGGCTCCAACCTGCTGCCCGAGATGGACGAGGGCGCCTTCATCCTCGACTACACCATGCCCGCGGGCAGCTCGCTCGAGACCACGAACCGCGTCCTCACCCACGTCGAAAAGATCCTCCACGACACGCCCGAGGTCTCGATCACCAGCCGCCGGACTGGCCTTCAATTGGGGCTTGCAGCAGTTACAGAGGCTAATTACGGCGACATCTCCGTCCGCCTGAAACCCAACCGCGACCGTGCCATCGACGAGGTCATCGCCGACGTCCGCGCCAAGGTCAACAAGGCCGAACCCGCGCTCGACGTCGAGTTCACCCAGGTCCTCGAAGACATGATCGGCGACCTATCCAACTCGCCCGAGCCCATCCAGATCAAGCTCTTCTCCACCGACGCCAACCTCATCCACACCCTCGCGCCCAGGGTGCAGGCCGCCATCGCCTCCATCCCCGGCATCGTGGACACCCAGAACGGCGTCGACAACACCCTCTCCGGCCCGGCCACCAACTTCACCGTCGACCCCGCCGTCGCCAGCCGCCTTGGCTTCACCCCGCAGGAGATCGCCGAGGACGCCACCAGCCTGCTCGACGGTCTGCTCGCCACCACCCCCGTCATCGTCGATGGCCGCCCCTACACCGTGCGCGTCCGCATGTCCGACGAGCACCGCGCCTCGCTCTCGGCCATCTCCAACACCGTCTTCAACTCCGCCTCCGGCCACACCGCCACACTCGGCGCGCTGGCCCAGATCACCGAACTACCTCCCCAGAACGAGATCCGCCGCGAGAACCTCCAGCAAGTGGTTCTCGTCAGCGGCCGTCTCGAGGGCACCAACCTCGGTGGAGCCATGACGCAGGTCAAGCAGGCCGTCGCCAACCTCAACCTGCCCGCGTCTGTTCGGGTCGAGTACGGCGGCACCTATCAGGAACAGCAGAAGTCCTTCGCCGACCTCGCCCGCGTCCTCCTGCTCGCGCTGGCCCTCGTCTTCGGCGTCCTGCTGGCCGAGTTTCGCAACTTCTCCGCCCCCATCGCCATCCTCACCAGCTCCGTCCTGTCCATCGCGGGTGTCGTCTTCGCCCTGCTCATCACCCGCACGGACTTCAACGTGGCCAGCTTCATGGGCCTCATCATGGTAATCGGCATCGTCGCCAAGAACGGCATCCTGCTGCTCGATGCCGACGAGCGCGCCCGCGCCGAGGGAGCCAGCGCGCTCGACGCCATGATCCACGCCGCCCAGCGCCGCCTGCGCCCCATCATCATGACAGCGGTAGCGGCAATGTGCGGCATGTTGCCGCTGGCCTTTGCCTTCGGAGCCGGCTCTCAGATGCTGCAACCGCTGGCCATCTCGGTCATCGGCGGACTGGTCATCTCGGTCGGCCTCAGCCTCATCGTCACCCCGGCCATGTACTACCGGCTAACTTCTAAAAGTCACTCAACGCAGCCGTCCGCTTGATCTTGTTCGGGGCCACGCACTGGTAGAGATAGCTTCCATCTCCCCAGATGGCCCCGACCACCTGCTTGCCCGCGTGGTCCTTCGGGCAGTCGGCGGTGGAAGACTTCGGCGTATACATCGGCGTAGCCACCGCCGTCGCCGTCACCGGAGCATCGAACCCAAACCCGGCAGGCGTCTGCCGCTCAGTGGACGCCGTCCCGCCGCCCGAGACCTTCCTCAGATACTCGTCCGTGTATGGAGTCCAGTTGTCTCTCAGCTCGCCCTTGTAGCCCTTATAAAGATTCGGCGAGTAGCTGAAGATCTCATCTTTGCACTCGTAATACGATGTCGGCGGGCAGCCGAAGTAGACACCTACGCTCCCCGACGGATACGGCGCAAACTGCGACTGAAACAAGTTTTCATATACTCCCTTGGCGGTGAGGAAGTTGGGCGGATACGCCGTGCCTCCCAACCCCACATAGTTCGTATTTGGAGACATGTTGACACCCGTATAAGCCGCCAGGCTATTGAGGCTGATCCCGCTAACGCCCCGTACCCCCTTCCCCATCATTCCAATCACGACTCCGGCAGAAAAGTAGTTAACCGAATACGGGTTATAGATATGCCCAATGGCCTGGAGGGGATGAACGCCCTCCGCATAGTCATGCGGAATATGACCCATCGATCCAATCTTGTTCAGCAGCTGATTTGCCTCGAGCGTCAGCGTCCCGTCCACTACATGCTGCGGGTCCGTGTTCAGCAGCTCCGTGTTCCGCACATCGACGATCTCCGCCGCACGATGCAGCGTCGCCGTGCCGTTGCCATAGGGCGTCGTGCCGACCGATATATGCAGCGGCACGTTATCTGTATCGCCATCGTGCGCCGGGTTCCCGGTACAGGTCGCCGTCCCCGGCTTCACATAAAGAAAGTCCTTGCACAGCCCGTTGAAGGACGCCGTGTGCGCGCCCGAGATCGTGACCACCGGCTGGTTCATCAGCGCGGGGTTCTGCTTCATCACCCCATCGTCCACCGGAATCGTGATCGTGCCATGCTGGTTCGTAATCGCGCCTCCCCGCGGATTCACCACCGTGGCTCCCAGGATCAGATTCCCCCGGTATATCTCCGGCAAGCCTCTGCCACGATCGAATTGGGTCACCATCAGCGTCTTCGTATCCGTGGCCGCAATCACATCGAAGGGAAAATCAAAGGTGTGGCCACCCTTCTGGTCGGAGGCGATATGGTTCGCGTCAAAGTCGATCATGCTGCAGGCCGCTCCGCCCTGCGAGACCCACGATCCCTTCACATGCGAGTGGCGCAGGGCGGCCGTCAGGTGCGTGCCATGCGGTCCGGTCGCCTCGGTCACCAGCGCCTGCTCGTGAAAGGAGCCGCCAAAGCACAGAGTATCGCCGGGATGAGCGGTAAATCCCCCACCCAGCAGGGTCACGTCAAAGGTGGCGCTGGTCGTCCCACCGGCCTCAACCACCTGCGGCACTGCAACCGAATCATTCAATGTTCCCCAGCCGGTCGAGACCAGCTCGGCGGGCAGAGCATGATCCGGATCGAGACTCATCGGGACCGGAATATCGTAGGCCTTGGAGCGGGCGATCCCGGCCACCACCACCGACGCCAGCGGAGCATCTTCCACCCACGTGCGCCCGACGCCCTGGTTGCCGGGATCCTGCCCCTTTTTCTCATCCGCAAAGGTCTTGATCATCGTCGCCCCCGGCCTCACCCCGGCTGGTCCCGTCACCGTTCCGGCATATTGCGGCTCGCCTTCTCCCGCGTGCAGCGCCAGCCCCTCACACCCCTCATCGGCCCCTGCGCGCAACCCCCCATAGCAGTAGTTGTAGATGTACTCCCCGGCCTTATCCCCGATGCCACGGCTCTCCAACCTGATCCCAAGTCCCTGGTTGATCCCGGACCCGAAGTAATCCCCTTGCAGATCCTCGATGTTCGCAGTAGTCCAGCCTCCGGCTCCCGCGGAGGGGACCCCGAGCGACCAGCCGGGACTCGTCATCTGCAGATGAGTCGTCCGCGCGCCCACATGATAGCCCCCCCAGCCACCGGCCTTGGTCGGCTGCGCTCCCAGAGGATTGTCGAACAACACATTCAGAAAATCGACCGATTGCCATGTCAGCGGAGGATTGTGTACAGTCCGTCGGTTCGAACCGCCGCGCAGGTCGATCAGGGCCGTCAAATCGGTCTTCGGCACCGGCAGCTCTTCCACACCGTGGTAGTTCTGGTCGACCTCCACCGTGCATCCCCCGACCGAAGGACACGAGGCCAGCGCCCTTGCGATACCGTCATTGGCGCTCGGCGAAGACTGCATCGCCGAAGCAATCTTTACTCCAGACGCCTGCGGAGCCTGGGCATAACCGGCTGCACACACACCACCCAGAGCAACTACAACGGCTCCACGCACCACGATGAACAAGCTGTTTCCACGCATAGGGTCTCCCGGCGATCACTCCCCGTCTGCAAGAACGATCACCCTTCCATTCTTGCTTATTCCAAGCGATCCCGAAACCCTGCATCCCCGCTAATCTCAGTGCGCGGCAACCTCCGCACCCAGGCTCTCCAATACAACCTCCAGCACCGTCTGTGCATCTTTCAACGCCGTCTTCGTCCCCTCCAGACGGCTAATCATCAACGCCCCCTCCACCGTCGAGATCAGCGTATTGGCCAGCCGCCGCGGCACCGTATCCCGGCGAATCTCCCCGGCCCTCATCCCCGTCGTGATGATCTTCACCAGCCGCTCCCGCCACTCCGCGATTCCCTCGCGGGCCAGCCCGCGCAGCACCTCGTTGCCGTCGTCGGCGTCCACCGCCGTGTTCATCAACGGGCACCCACCCGGAATCCTCGAGGGCGATTCCACAAACTGCTGAATCAGATGCCGCAGCTTGTTCACCGCGCCCTCCACCTCGTCCAGCCCCTCAGACTTCGTCCGCACCGACCGGCTCACCGCATAGCGGAACGCCTCCACCGCCAGCTCTTCCTTGGTCGCAAAGTGCCGGTACAGCCCGCCCTTTTCGAGCCCCGTGGCCGCCATCACATCCTGCATCGAGCAGCCCGCGAAGCCCCGCTGATTGAAGATCGGGGCCGCCTCCTCGATGATCCTCTGCCGCGTCATCTCGCCCTTACGCATCGCCCTGCCTCGCACAAAAATTCCAGCCGAAGAAAAAAAGACGCATCGGTCTCATCCTTTGACGAATCAGATGAGAAAAGAAACCGTTCGGTCTCATAAATCTCCGCAGCATCTTTGTACCCAGAACACTCAGGACATCCATGGCCACCGCAGTCATCAAACCCGCCGCCCACCCTATCGCGCGCGCCGTCATCAATCCCTGGGTCGTTGCCCTCACCGTCACCATCGCCACCTTCATGGAGCTGCTCGACACCTCCATCGCCAACGTCTCGCTGCCCTACATCGCCGGAGGACTCGGCCGCTCCTTCGACGAGGTCACCTGGATTCTGACCACCTACCTGGTCGCCAACGCCGTTATTCTCCCCATGTCGGCCTGGCTCTCGCGTGTCTTCGGCCGCAAGAACTACTACATGGCCTGCGTGGCGCTCTTCACCATCACCTCGTTCTTCTGCGGCATCGCGCCCTCGCTCACCATCATGCTCATGGCCCGCGTGCTGCAAGGCATCGGCGGCGGCGGCCTGGCCCCGGTCGAGCAGGCCATCCTCGTCGATACCTTCCCGCCCGCGCAGCGCGCCTCGGCCTTCGCACTCTACACCGTCGCCATCGTCACCGCGCCCGCCATCGGCCCCGTGCTCGGCGGCTGGATCACCGATAACTATAACTGGCGCTGGGTCTTCCTCATCAACATCCCCATCGGCCTCATGTCGCTCTTCCTCACCAACCGCTTCGTCCACGATCCACCCGCCTTCGAGCAGGAGCGCAAGACCGTACGGGTCAACGGCAAGCTCAGCGTCGACGGCATCGGCATCGCGCTCATCGGCCTCGGCTCCGCCGCGCTCGAAGTCCTGCTCGACCGTGGCCAGATCGACGACTGGTTCGGCTCCGTCTTCATCCGCTGGTGCTTCGCCATCGGCATCGTCTGCCTCACCAGCGCCGTCTTCTGGGAGCTGCGCCAGCGCGATCCGCTGGTCGACTTCCGCCTGCTCAAGACCCGCAACTTCGCCATCGCCTGCGTCTTTTACTTCATCTTCGGCTTCGGCCTCTTCGCCACGACGACGATGATCCCGCAGATCCTTCAGTCCCTCTACGGCTACCGCGCCATCGACGCCGGACTCGTCCTCGGACCCGGAGCCTTCGTCATCACGCTGCTCGCGCCGGTCGGAGCACAGCTCGTCCAGCGCCGCATCGTCCATCCACGCGTGCTGCTCTTCGGAGCCCTCGTCGTCATCGGCATCTCGATGATCCACTACAGCCGCCTCACGCTCGACACCGACTACAGCCACTACGCCCTGGCCCGCGTCCTGCAAGGCTTCGGCTACGCCTTCTTCTTCGTACCGCTCTCGGTCATGACCTACTCACAGCTACGCCCCGACCAGAACGGCCGCGCCTCTTCGCTCACCAACTTCTTCCGCAACTGGGGCGGCAGCTTCGGCATCGCCTTCGTCACTGCCGTGAGCGACCGCCGCCAGAACTTCCACCAGTCCATCGTCGGGGCCAACATCACGGCCTCCTCCGCGCCACTACAGAACGGCGTCAAACAGACCGCCGCCTACCTCCAGACGCAGGGCTTCTCCCACACCGACGCCCTCAGTGCCGCCTACGCCCGCTACTACGCCCAACTCCAGTCCCAGACCCACTTTCTCGCCTTCATGGACTGCTTTTTCGTCATCGGCCTCATCACCCTGGCCTCTGTCCCGTTAGTACTGCTCACCAAAAACTTCAAGGTAGGCGGAGCCCCCACCGAAGCCCACTAATCCACCACAACAACAAAAGCGTCCTAACACCGGACGGATGGCACTTCGTGCGGTCTTGGACGCTGTATGCGCCCCACTTCCAAGCAGACGTTTACACTCATAGTGAAATGTCTACCTCCACCAGCCTCTGCGCCGTATTCGAGCCGGGGGTCGGCGCCTCCTCGTCAGGGCGGCCATCCGACCCCTTGCTGAGCCGTGTCTTTCCGGCTCCTCCGCACCCGTATCGCACCCCATACCAACGAGATAGAGACCGCATTGTCTCGTCCCGGGCCTTCCGCCGCCTCGCCGGAAAGACCCAGGTCTTCACCTCCCGCGCCTCGGACCACTTCCGCTCGCGCCTAACCCACACCATCGAGGTCGTCCAGATAGCCCGCAGCGTGGCGGCGGCACTCGGTCTGAACGAAGACCTCGCCGAAGTCCTGGCCCTGGTACACGACATCGGCCATCCCCCCTTCGGCCACGCGGGCGAGCGCGCCCTCGACCGCTGCCTGCAAAAGCACGGCCGCCGCTTCGATCACAACCTGCACGCCCTGCGCATCGTGGAGCACTTCGAGCAACGCTACGCCGCCCACCGCGGCCTGAACCTGACCCTCGGCGTCCGCGAAGGCATCATCAAGCACTCGCGCGACTATCTCGCCTTCGACCACCCCGAGCTGGCCGAGTATTTTCTCGACCAGTCTCCGCCACTCGAAGCCCAGATCATCGATCTCGCCGACGAGATCGCCTACCTGACGGCGGATCTCGACGACGGGGTAGAGTCGGGCCTGCTCGAGATCGAGCACATCCGCGAGAACGTCCGCATCCTCAAGCGCTGCTACAACACGGTCGAGCGCGAGCACCCCGGCGTGGAGGCGAAGTTCCTCTTCAACGAGGCCCTGCAGTTGATGCAGAACATCCTGACCAACGACCTGATTGAGAACACGCGGCGGAACGTGGCGGCTCTGGGCGCGACGAGCCTCGAGGCGATCCGGCGGCACCCGCACCGGCTGGCGACGTTCTCTCCCGAGGTCGAATCCGAGCGGCTACAGGAGAAGCAGTACCTCTACGACACGCTCTACACCTGCGAGGCCCTCGAGCGTGAGCACGACAAGGCCGAAGAGGTGGTCACGGCGCTCTTTGAGTTCTGGATCGAGAATCCAGACCAGCTACCCGAGGGATACCGCGAGGAGATCGAAGCCGAGGGCCTGGCCCGCACGGTAGCCGACTACATCGCAGGCATGACCGACGCCTATATCCTGCTGCAGTACGCGCAGGTCAAGCGCTTCGTCCGCCGGTAAGAACTCTTGCCCCTGTGGACTAAACTAAGTAAACTTAGTTTAGTCCACAGGAGAGCGACCATGCAGACCTTCAACATCCACGAGGCAAAGACCCATCTCTCCCGGCTGGTCGAGAAAGCTGCTGGAGGTGAGTCGTTCATCATCGCCAAAGCGGGCAAGCCTATGGTAAAGGTTACTGCAATCGAAGAGCCGGAAGCAAAACCCATTCACCGCCTCGGCTTCATGAAAGGCCGTTTCACCGTCCCGGACGACTTCGACACCAGGATGGGCAACGAGATTGTGCGCCTCTTTGAAGAGGGCGAATGAATCTCCTGCTCGATACCCACCTTCTGCTCTGGGCGGCTGGCGAACCCGACCGCCTATCGGCCGAGGCCCAGCAGCTCATCGGCAATCCAGCTAATGAGCTTTTCTTCAGCGCGGCGAGTTTATGGGAGGTCACGATCAAATCCGGGTCGTACCGAGATTACTTCCAGATCGACCCGACAGAGCTGCGTCATGGGCTGCTGGAAAACGGCTATCGAGAGCTGTCGATCCTTGGCGACCACGTACTGGCCGCGAAGACACTGCCACCCATTCACCGCGATCCATTCGACCGCATCCTGGTGGCCCAGGCCACGGTTGAAAAGATTCGCCTGCTTACCACCGACCGGACGGTCGCACAATATCCGGGTCCAATCCAGCAGGTTTAGCCCATCTGCTAAAAAATAACAACAGCCCCCTCACGCCGGGCGGGCGGCACTTCGTGCGGTTCTCGACGCTTCGCGTAAAGGCTGGCCTTACTTGCTGTTCTTAGCCAACTTGACGCGAGCATTATCGAGCTTGCGCTTGACCTCGTTCACATCGGCTGGATCGGCGTCAGCAGGCAGCGAGTGGGCGTATTCGACCATCGCGCGGTCCCACTGGGCCACAGCCAGCTTCAGCCGGTTGGTCTTGTCGTAGACCTCACCCAGATGGTCATGGATGCTGGGATCGGTCGCGACGCGCTCGATCGCCTTGTGCAGATTCTCCTCAGCCAGCGTGTACTGGCCCATCTTGAAGTAGACCCAGCCCAGCGAATCGAGGTAAGCACCGTTCTGCGGGTCAAGCTCGACGGCCTTCTGGATCATCGTCAGAGCCTCGGGCAGGCGGACGCCACGGTCAGCCAGCATGTAGCCCAGGTCGTTCAAGGCCCCGGCGTTATTCGGGTCGATAGCCAGCACCTTGCGGTACTGCACCTCGGCCTCGGCATACTGCTTATCCTTGTCCGCGATAGTGGCGCGCAGCAGGTAGAGGTAGAGCTTTTCTTCCGGCTTCTGGATCAGCGCCTCCGCCTTGTCCAGCGCCTCGTAGGCGTCTTTGGAGCGATGCAGACGCAGATTGATGTTGGCGATGGCGACGTAGCTGTCCCGGTCCTCGGGCCCGCCGTTCAACTGTGCCTTCGCCAGCGTCAGCCCATCCTCCGCCTTGCCCGTATCGGCCAGTTGGAAGGCGTACATCAACTGCACACTCTTCTCCTTGGGCAGAGCCTTTGAGGCCTCTTCCGCAGCGGCCACGGCCTCTTTCCACATGTGCGCGTTGCGGTAGGCATCGACCACGCCCTGATAGCCACGGGCGACGTTATCCCCGCCCAGCGCGATGATCTGGCGGTAAGCGGCAGCAGCCTCCGCAGGCCGGTTGGCCTCGCTCTCGATGATGCCAAGGCGGTCGAGGAAGATGGTGCGATTGGCCTTCTCTGGATCGGTGTACTTGCCGTCCGGGTGCGAGGTGGAGGCCAGCGTGGCGTTGAGCGTCGCGATGGCCTGATCGTACTTGCCGAGCGAGTCGTAGATCAGCGCCTCGTTATAGGGCAGCTCCAGGTTGTCACCGTTGGGCGAGAGCGCCTTGGCCTTCTGCAAAGTCACCAGCGCATCGTCATAGTGGCCCATGCGCCGCTGCACCTCGGAGAGGTGCACCTGCGACTGCACATCGTTCGGCTCGGCGGCGACGATCTTCTGCAGCACCTCGAGCGCGGCGGCGAGCTGGTTATCCGCCATCAGAGCGCTGGCCAACCCACGCTCCGTATCCACATTCTCGGGGTCCTGCTCAAGCGCGGCGCGATAGGCATCAGCGGCCAGCTTGGGCTTGCGGAGCTGGTCATACGTGGCCCCAAGCGCAAAATCGACCCGCGCCGAGCGGTCGCCTTCAGGCACCGCAGCCAGCACGGAAGCGGCGTGCTGGATATCTCCCTGTTCGCTGTAGAGGCGGGCCATGTTGAGCACCACCTCCTCGGAGTTCGAGTCGAGCTTCTGAGCCAGCTTGAACTGGGCCTCGGCCTTGGCGGAGTCGTGGTTCAGGCCGTAGAGCTGGCCGAGCAGCAGGTGTGTCTCGACGTCGGCAGGGGTAAGCTGGGCGATCTTCTCGTACTCGCCGATGGCCAGGGCAAGCATCTCCCCCGCCTGGGTGCCGGTCAGGTCGCCGAGCGAGCGCAGGTAAACCTTGCCGAGGAGCTGGTGAGCCTCCACGTCATCGGGATTCTTCTTGACCTGATCCTGCGCGGCGGTGACGGCCTCGCGGATACGCCCCACCTTAAAGTAGAGGTCGGCCAGTCCGTCGCGGAGGAAGCGCGAGTCCGGGTCGGCGTCGAGGGCGAGCTTGTACTGCTCAATAGCCTGGGTGGCGTAGTCCGGCCGCCCGCCGGAGATGGCCATCTCCTCGTACATATGGGCGAGGCCCTCGTGATAGTAGGCAGCCGAGTGATCGGGCACTACGGGCGCGGCGGACGCAGGAACCTGGGCGAGAACGGCGTGAGAGGCAAGCAGAAGCGAAGCGGCTGTGAGAAGTGTGCTGGCGGAGTGTCGCAGTGTCATGTTGAGTCCTGGGCCGGATTTTCAAAGTCGCTTCATGAGTCGGCGGGTGACGCTGCGCAGACAAAGACACTGGTTAGACGAGGGGCTGGCTCGTTTGGATGCTGCCGTCTGCTTGGAAGTGTAGCCGCGAAAAGCCACCAATTGCAAAGGTACTTCGTACCGTTCTCGGGGCTGTATGGGGGAAATGATCTTTTGGGGGCCTCCCGCTGGTCGGCAGCGAGCATTTTTACCGACCAGCGGGAGAAGTTATTGATTCCAGATCAGCCGTGGCGGAAGTGGCGGACGCCGGTGAACACCATGGCGATGTTGAGGCGGTCGGCGGCAGCGATCACCTCGGCGTCGCGGACCGAGCCGCCGGGCTGGATGATGGCCGTGGCACCGGCCTCGGCGATGACCTCGAGGCCGTCGGGGAACGGGAAGAAGGCGTCCGAAGCCGCGACCGTACCGGCCAGCGGCAGGATGGCCTTCATCGCGCCGAAGCGGGCCGAGTCAACACGAGACATCTGGCCAGCTCCTATCCCGACCGTCTGGCCGTGGCCGTCGGCAAAGCGGGCGTAGACGATGGCGTTTGATTTCACGTACTTACAGACGCTCCAGGCGAAGAGCAGCGCGCGCAGCTCCTCGGGAGTGGGCTGGCGCTTGGTGGCCGTGGTCAGGTCAGCCGCGGTGATGCGGAGGCTGTCGGCACTCTGGACCAGCAGGCCGCCGGAGACCTGCTTGATGACGCGCGGCGTGTGGGCAGGCTTGATCTCGACCAGCCGCAGGTTCTTCTTGGCGGCGAAGCGGGCCACGGCCTCGGGCGTGAAGGACGGCGCAACGATGGCCTCGACGAAGAGCTTGGCGATCTCCTCGGCGGCGGCAGCGTCCACCTCTCGGTTGATGCCGATCACGCCGCCAAAGGCAGAGATGGGATCGGCCTCGAGGGCGCGGGTGTAGGCTTCGAGCACGGTGGCTCCGGTGGAGGCTCCGCAGGGGTTGGTGTGCTTGATGATGACCACGGCGGTCTCATCGAACTCGGAGACGAGGTCCCAGCAGGCGTCGAGATCGACCAGGTTGTTGTAAGAAAGCTCCTTGCCCTGGAGCTGCTTGCCCGCCGCGACTCCGGTGCCGGTGCCGTCGACGTAAAGCGCGGCCTGCTGGTGCGGGTTTTCGCCGTAGCGGAGCACCGCCGCCTGCGGCTCGATGATGCGGATGGTCTTGGGCAGGGTCTCGGTGTCGAAGACAACCTTGTCGTGCGGGTCTGCGGACTCCACCAACGTCTCCAGAGTGCTGGCGATAGCGGCGTCATAGGCGGCGGTCGTGGCAAAAGCCTGCTTGGCGAGCTGCCAGCGGGTTGCGCGGCCGAGCTGTCCGGAATTGGCGGCAAACTCTTCGGTCAGTTTGGCGTAGTCGGCCGCGGCAGTGACGATAGCCACGTCCTCGAAGTTCTTGGCCGCCGAGCGGACCATCGAGGGACCGCCGATGTCGATGTTCTCAATGATCTCCGCAGCAGAGACGCCGGGCTTCTGCGCGGTCTTCTCGAAGGCGTAGAGGTTCACGACGACCATGTCGATGGGCTGGATCTCGTGCTCGGTGACGCTGGCGACGTGTGACGCGTTGCCGCGGATGTGGAGGATGCCGCCGTGAACCTTGGGGTGCAGGGTCTTGACTCGGCCGTCGAGCATCTCGGGGAAACCGGTGAGGTCGGAGATGTCGCGGACGGTGAGACCGGCGTCGCGCAGGGCCTTGGCGGTACCGCCGGTGGAGACGAGTTCCACGTTGTGGCTGGCGAGGGCACGGGCAAAATCGACGAGACCGGATTTATCGGTGACGGAAAGAAGGGCGCGACGAATGGGCTTAAGGCCGGTAGTATTTTCGATATTCACAACATAATTCTAGTACTTCATACCGCCGGGCAGTCTTTCGTTTCAGAGAATCAACCCGCCCGTAAGGTCAGAGACGCGGGGAATATCCCGAACGGTACACCAGCGGCGCAGGCCGGTGGCGATATTCTCCACCGCGCGGGGGTCGGCGTAGCTGGCGGTGCCCACCTGGACGGCGGTGGCTCCGGCCAGCATGAACTCCACGGCGTCCTCGGCCTTCAGGATGCCGCCCATGCCCAGAATGGGGATACTGACGGCCTTCGAGACCTCGTAGACCATGCGCACAGCAATGGGCTTGATGGCTGGGCCGGAGAGACCGCCGGTGACGTTGGCGATGCGCGGGCGGCGGGTCTCGGGGTCGATGGCCAGCGAGAGAAACGTGTTGACCAGCGAGACGGCATCGGCCCCGGCATCGGCGGCTACGCGGGCCATCTCTCCAATGGAGGTGACGTTGGGCGAGAGCTTGACGATGAGCGGCCGCGTGGAAATGGCGCGGGTCGCCTTGACCAGTTCGCCGAGCAGCGCGGGATCGGTGCCGAAGACCATGCCGCCGTGGGCCGTGTTAGGGCAGGAGGCGTTCAGTTCGTAGAGGTCGATGCCGGGCGCGTCGTTCAGGGCTTCGATGACCGCAATGCAGTCCTCGATGGTGAAGCCGAAGACGTTGGCGATGACGCGCAGGCCGGGGATCTCGCGGATGCGCGGCATCTTCTGCTCGATGAACGCCTTCACGCCCATGTTTTGCAGGCCGATGGCGTTAATCATGCCGGAGGAGGTCTCGATGATGCGTGGCGAGGGGTTACCCGCCATCGGCTCGCGCGAGAGCCCCTTGGTGACGAAAGCTCCGATGCGGTCGAGCGAGAGGATATCTTCGAACTCGACTCCGTAGCCGAAGGTGCCGCTGGCGGCGATGACGGGCGAGGCCAGCTCGACACCGGCGATGGTGACACGCATATCCGGCCCCTTAGGCGCGGGGTGCTTGCTGGCCGATTCGTTCTCGGAGGACATAAGACGATTGTAGATGGTCTAGCGGTGGCGGGTGGAGCTAACGATGTGGGCAAACTGGCGGACGATGGGGCGGGTATCGTGGGTGATGCAAGCCAATTCGATGTTGCTGGCGATGCCCGCTCCACGCAGCGGCAGGCAGACGACGTCCGAGGTAGCGATGCGGCGCACGCAGGCCGGAGCGATGGAGATGCCCAGCCCCGAGCCAACCAGCTCAAGAATGGTGACCCAGTGTGATGCCTCCTGCACGATGGGCGGGCGGAAGCCGTGGCGGTCGAAGAGCGACATGGGCTTCTCGAAGGCGCGCACGCCCGCCGAGCGGGGATGAAAGACCAGCGACTCGCCGCGAAGAGAGGCTGGCGCGATGCTCTTCTGTCCGGCGCGTGGGTGGCTTGCGGGGAGCACCGCGACGTAAGGTTCGGAGAAGATGGTGGTGATATCGAGGCCGTCGGTGGGGTCGCCGTCGCGCAGGATGCCGGCGTCGAGCGTGCCGTTTTCGAGCCCCTCGAGCACAGACGAAGTAAACGACTCATGCAGGTGCAGGCGCACGCGCGGATAGGCCTGGGTGTAGGCGCGCAGCATCGCGGGCAGCGTAGCCAGCATGGCCGAGCCGACGAAACCGATGTGCAGCGAGCCAACCTCTCCCCGCCCCACGCTGCGCGCCTCCTCGATATCGCTCTGGACGTTGCGCAGCGTACGGCGGGCGCTCTGGAGAAATGCCTGACCGGTGGCAGTCAGGGCGACCGAGCGTGAGGTGCGCAGAAAGAGCGGGTAGCCGAGGATCTCTTCGAGCTTGCGGATCTGCTGCGAGAGCGGCGGCTGCGCAAGATGAAGCCTCTGCGCTGCTCGCCCGAAGTGCAGTTCTTCGGCAACGGCGACGAAGTAGCGCAGGTGGCGAAGCTCGATGTCGCGATCCATATCTAAAAGATCATAATCCTGCCAAACAAGATATTGGACGTCTTGCCCGGCGAGGGGCAGACTTTAGATGGGGAGGATTTCAAGTGCCAGAGACAACGACGAAGATCGAGATTCGGGATATGCGGACGGCAGAGGATGCGGAGGCGTTTCGCGTCTTGAACGAGGAGTGGATCACAAACCTCTTCACCCTGGAGGAGAAGGACCGGGGGGTGCTGGGTGACCCCGAGGGAAAGATCGTTCGTCCGGGTGGGCGGGTGTTCGTGGTGTACGCGGAGCAGGAGGCGGTGGGCTGCGTGGCGCTGATCTTTATGGGGGAGGACCAGTATGAGCTGGCGAAGATGGCGGTCTCGCCGAAGCTGCGCGGGCTGGGGATCGGGAGAAAGCTGATCGAGTACGCCATCGGGCAGGCTCGCGGCATGGGGGCGAAGAAGCTGGTTCTGGGCACGAACTCGAAGCTGGGCAATGCAGTGCATCTGTATGAGGCGGTGGGTTTCGAGCACAGACCGCCTAAGGGTCCGGCGGCGGCTTATGCGCGGGCGGACGTGTATATGGAGATGGAACTTTAGGGAACGGAAATAAGAATCTTCGCTGCCGACCAACGGAAGGCCCTCAGAAGATCATCCTGCCCATACCGCCCCGAGAACGGTACGAAGTACCCCCGAGAACAGCACGCAGTGCTAATTGTGAAAAAAGTACAGGTAGGCCGCCGAGGCCAGAACCATGAAGATGAATGCGGCAAGGGCGAAGCGCTGGTCAGGGGCCATAGGTCTCTTTCCTTGTCCTCTATATCCTGTACTTTGCTGGTTCCGTAATGGTTCTTTAATGGACCAGGCCCGGTCCACAAGGGGGGATATCGGCAGCCGCACCGCCGTCCGTGAGCCCGAGACGGTAGAATACTGAGGATGCTAGAGCTTGGGTACGTAAGGGCTAATCTGCCCATTGTAGAAGAGAAGCTGCGTTCGCGGGGGATGGACCCGGCGGAGGCGCTGGGGAATTTTAACGCGGTCGACCGCGAGCGACGCGAGGCGATCACGCGGGTCGAGACCCTGAAGGCCGAGCGTAACCGGCTGACCGGCGAGATTCAGGCGCTGCGCAAGGCGGGCAGCGACGCTACCTCCGTCACCGAAGAGACCAAGCGTCTGAAGACCGAGGTCGAAAGCCTCGAAGAGGCTGCGGCCAAAGCCGATGAGCGCCTGCGCGAGATGATGCAGACGCTGCCGAACCTGCCGATGGATTCGACCCCCGTGGGCAAGGACGAGCACGACAACGTCCTCGTCAAGACTTACGGCGAACAGACGGCGTTCGACTTCCCTGCCCGCCCGCACTGGGAGTTGGGCGAGGGACTGGGCATCCTCGACTTCGAGCGCGCCGCCAAGATCTCGGGGGCGCGGTTCGTGGTGCAGTTCGGCCAGGGCGCTCTGCTGGAGCGGGCGCTGGCGAACTTCATGCTCGACCTGCACACGCGCGAGCACGGCTACACCGAGGTGCTGCCGCCCGCGATGGTCAACTCGAAGTCGCTCTTCGGGACCGGGCAGTTGCCGAAGTTTGCCGAAGACCTCTTCCACTGCGACGATGCCGGTGCGTTCGAGGCCGGGCAGTACCGCGAGAACGACCACTGGATGATCCCGACGGCTGAGGTTCCGGTGACGAACCTCTTCCGCGACGAGACGCTCGAAGAGAGCCAGATGAACGTGAGCTTCTGCGCCTACACCTCGTGCTACCGGGCCGAGGCGGGCAGCCACGGACGCGACGTGCGCGGGATGATCCGGCAGCACCAGTTCCAGAAGGTGGAGCTGGTGAAGTTCGTGCGGCCGGAGGAGTCTGAAGCCGAGCACGAGCGGCTGACGCGGGACGCAGAGACGGTGCTCGAAAAGCTGGGCCTGCCCTATCGGCGTATGCTGCTCTGCACCGGGGATATGGGATTTTCCGCGGCGAAGACGTATGACCTTGAGGTCTGGCTGCCGGGCCAGCAGGTGTATCGCGAGATCTCCAGTTGCTCGAACTTCGAGGCCTTCCAGGCGCGGCGTGCGAACATCCGCTACAAGGCTGCGGGTGCGAAGAAGTCGGAGTTCCTGCATACGATCAACGGATCGGGGCTGGCGGTTGGCCGCACGTACCTGGCTATCCTTGAGAACTACCAGCAGGCGGATGGAACCGTACGGGTGCCGGAGGTGCTGGTGCCGTACATGAACGGGGCCACGGTGATCGGACAGCAGTCCGGCGCGTGGCGCAGCTTCGGATCTGGGCAGAAACAGGGGCGGGCGTAATGGGCAAGCTGCTGAAGAGCTACGTATTCTGGACGTATGAGCGCGGAAGTATTCACTACGACGTGATGGTGACGGCGATTCTGGTCTTCATGTTCGGCGCGCCGCGACTCATCAACTTCAAGGATCGGCCGGTGGAGACGGTCGCGCTCCACGCCAGCGAGGTGCTGGTGAAGGAGGCCGGTGTCGCGGGCGATAGCAGCCGCTTTCTCTACCAGATCCGCTCCGACGACATGGCCGGCGCGAAGACCGACGCGGAGCTGCGCCGGGCCATCGTGCGGGTCATCGAGCCTATCTCGGGCGAGGTGACGCTGGAGCGGTACGAGCCGGTGAAGGACGCGAGCGATCACGTGATCGCGTACAACGCATGGGTGCTGCGGTAAGTCATACGAAGAGAGTTTCCGAGGGTGAGATGAAGACTTCGAGCTGGTGGGCGATGGGGTTGGTGTTGTCGGCAAGCGTGGCGCAGGCGCAGGGCAATCTGCAGGCTTCGATGGCGAAGCTCGACGCCGCCAGCGCGCAGTTCAAATCCGTGCAGGCGGACTTCCACAAGGTCTTTCATCACGGCCCCTCGCTGCCGATCCCCGACGAGACGCAGGACGGCAAGATCTACGTGATGCGCGTGGCGGGCAAGCCGCAGTTCGGCATCCTGACCCTGGGCGCGGACTCGCGCACGGTGCAGTACATGAACGGCAGCCTGAAAGCCTACAACCCCAAGATCAAGTGCTACGACCCGGTGAACGGGGGGAGCAAGATCGAGGCTGGCCTGACGTTGGGCTTCGGCGGCAGCGGCAAGGAGATGCAGGCGGCGTGGAACGTCACTGACCTCGGCCCGGAGACGCTCGACGGAGCCAAGGTGGAGAAGCTGGACCTGACCCCGAAGGACCAGAGCGTGCGCTCGAACATCGAGCATGTGACGCTGTGGATCCTGCTCGATCGTGGTTATGCGTTGAAGCAGGTACTATACGCGCCGGGCGGCGACGTGCAGACAGCGGTCTACACGAACATTCGCTACAACGAAAACAAGGTAGACACCAAGCCCTTCGAGTTCAACTCCAAACCCTGCGGCAAATAGTACTTCGTACCGTTCTCGATCCGCTTCGCGGATGAAACCTTAAAAAGCCGCAACGTGGCTGGGGTGAGGGATTGCTTCTCAGGCTGGATTTTGTGGCTGAGAAAACACGCGAAGCGTCCAGGACCGCACGAAGTGCCGCCCGCCCGGCGTTAGGGCGCTTTTTGCTGTTGCTTGGGGAGCATAGTGAAGCACGCAGCAGCGAAAACGATCAAAACCGGGAAAAACTCCAACGTATAACGCGGTTCGGAATTGTCGATCGTAAGCAGCAGAACAATCCGCAGCAATATAGACGCCGCCATCGCCCACAGGATCGTAAGCTCCCCTGCCCTTGCCGTGTGGATTGCGCGGCGGAACCCCAATGCGGCGACGGCCAGATAAGCCAGGTTGAGCACGGCGTAGGCCAGGGCAAAGCTCGAAGCCAGAGGGTTGGTAAATCGCCACCACTCCAGCGGGACGGGCATGTACTCGGTGCGCGGGCGAAACATCATGTTGATGACGCGGCCCACCGGCAGCGCCACGTAGTAGCGCAGTGGATTGAAATGAATCCGGTCGGTGGCGAGGGCGTTGAAACGCGCGTCGAAGACCGGGGTGGCGTTCGAGGTCTCGTTGTAGCGGTCGAGCAGGGCTGCGGTGGCAGCGTACTGGTCATCCGAATCGAAGGCGCGGGTGGGCAGGTCGTTAACCGAGATCGGTGCGCCGTCGTAGTTCCAATATGCCGTCTCGGTAGAGGCGAAGTCGAGCCCCCAGGTGCGATACCAGCGTTGAAATCCGAGGGGGATGAACTCGCCGGGATCGGTAGCGAAACGCGGGGCCAGCGGCTGGAAGACGTGGAAGGTGCGATGGTTACGGATGGTCCACGGCACCAGCGGCAGCAGGGTGAGGATAGCGGCCAGAACGACCGGCGCGGCGGCTCGCAGCAGGCTGGCCGGACGCGGACTGAGGACGAGCCAGAGCATCGCGGGAACGACAGCAGCGGCGAGGAGACCCTGCTCCGGGCGCAGCAGGACGGCGTAGGCGAGCGCGGCAGCGAGGACAAAGAGCCAGCGGTTCACCGCAGCACCGGCAGCGCTCCAACGCTCCAGCGCGTAGAAGGCCAGGGCGATGTAGAAGAGCGAGAGGGTCTCTGTGAGCGGAACGGCGACATAGCTGGCCGTGAAGGGGCAGAGACAGCCGAGGAAGAGCGCCGGGAGGCGGGCTCGTCGACCGAAGAGGCGGTCGGCGAGCGAGGCCACGAGCGCACAGGAGCAGAGGTCGGCGACGGCCTGGATCAGCATGACCGGCACGTACTCCTGCACGCCGAAGAGGCGGAAGCAGGCGGCGAGAAAGAGCGGGTAGCCGGGGAGGCGGATAAGCGTGGGGCGCGGAGCCACAGCCACTCCCCTGACAACACGGGTGAAGCCGTAGATGCCGTGCTGAAGCCAGTTGGAGGCAATATCTCCGTAGACGAGCGTGTCGCCGTCGATGCGGGCGTGGTGGACGATGAACCAGAGGCGCAGAATCAGCCCCAAGGCCAGGGCCAGGAGATACCAGGGCCACTGCCGGCTAGATGCGGATTCCGGAGATGGCTTTGCGACGGACACTGTGAGCAATAATATCGCGGGTACTTCGTACCATTCTCGGGGCGGCATGGGGCAGGATTATCAGCATAGGGTCTCCCGCTGGTCGGCAACAAAATGTTCGCTGCCGACCAGCGGGATGCCCTCAGAAGCCAACTTCCCTCATACCACCCCGAGAACGGCACGAAGTGCTACGTTGACTCAAGCCATTAGGCTGCATACGATTGCGTCAGGACCACACTCCAGCAATCTTATTCAATGAACAAACAAGTCTTCTACGATCCGCAACGCAAGCGATGGAAGCGGCTTCGCCGCATCTTCGACGTGCTGGCTCTATTGGGACTTGTCGTAGGCACCCTTTTCGTGGGCGGCCTGCTGCGGATCAACCCTCTGCCGCAGCTTCCGTTCGCCTCGCCGACGCGGCGATACCGCGCCCTGACGGAAAAGCCCGTGCCGGTCCTGAAGGCTGGGCAGAGACGCCAGTCGGCTCACCGCAAGACGCGGTTGAAGCCCTCGGACGTGCCCCTGAACTCGGGCGAGGGGCTGCGCGCGGCTTACTACGTAGAGTGGGACGCCGCCAGCTACTCGTCGCTGAAGCAGCACCTGAAGCAGATCGACCTGCTCTTTCCGGAGTGGCTGCACGTCGTCACGCCGGACGGTACGCTGACGGCGTACAGCTCGGACAACACGCCCTTCCCCGTCGTGGACAACGCGGGCGTGCATCGCGTCGATGTAGAGAATAAGGTGGCCCGGGCCATCGCCGAGGCGCGTGAGGACACCGAGATCTTTCCTCTGGTCAATAACTACGACCCGCTGAAGTCGGCGTTCATTCCGGAGACTGCGGCTTTCTTCAAGAGCGACGCCGCGCGGGCGCACTTCGTGGCGCAGGTGGAGCGGTTCCTGGCCGAGAACGTGAACTACGGCGGCCTGACGCTGGACTTCGAAGAGATTCCCCTGGAGGCGCAGCCGGGCTTCAACCAGCTCGTCCAGACGCTGTACCAGGACTTCCAGCAGAAGCATCTGCGGTTGTACATCAACACGCCGGTCGGCGATCCGGAGTTCAACCCGGCCTTCCTGGCCGCGCACTCCGACGGCCTGCTGCTGATGAACTACGACCAGTACCAGTCCACCTCGATGCCGGGACCGATTGCAGGGCAGGACTGGTTCATGGATAACCTGCGCGAGGTGCTGAAGACCGTCCCCAAGGAGAAGATCATCTGCTCGGTGGGCAGCTACGGCTACGACTGGACGCTGACGCAGGAGCCGGATGCTCCGCCGGTAAAGCGTGGCCACAAGGCCAAGCCCTTCGTGCCTAAGCTCATCACCGCACAGAGCATCACCACGCAGGAGGCCTGGCAGGCGGCCTCGGACTCAGGCGCGCAGATCGAGCTGGACTCCGACTCGCTGAACGCGCACTTCGGCTTCGAGGACGACGACGCGCACGTGCAGCACCAGATCTGGTTTCTGGATGCGGTGACGGTACTGAACCAGATGCGCGCCGCGCGCACGCTGGGACTGCAAACTTTTGCACTATGGCGGCTGGGCTCGGAAGACAACTCGCTCTGGAAGATATGGGATTCGCCCTCTCATGTGGACCCGACCAAGGAGCTGGCAACCGTGGAGCCGGGCTACGACGTCGATACCGAGGGCGACGGCGATATCCTGCGGGTGACGACGAAGCCGCAGTCCGGCAAGCGCGCGGTGACGCTCGACGACGACGACAGCGTACCGGTGATGGCGAAGATGGTGACGGAAGAGAAGATGCTTTCGTATCCGCTCTCGTACACGGTGCAGCAGTACGGCTATCACCCCAAGAAGGTGGCGCTGAGCTTCGACGACGGGCCGGACCCGGAGTGGACGCCAAAGATCCTCGACGTGCTGAAGAAGTACGGCGTGAAGGGCACCTTCTTCATGATCGGCGAGGTGGCGCAGGATAACGTCGGCGTGATGAAGCGGGTGTACGCCGAGGGCCACGAGATCGGCAACCACACCTTCACGCACCCGGATATCAGCGACATCTCGACCACGCAGGTGGATCTGCAACTGAACCTGACCGAGCGGTTGTTTGCCTCGAAGCTGGGGGTGCAGCCGCTGTACTTCCGGCCGCCGTACTCCATCGACCAGGAGCCTGACACTAACGATCAGGCGGCCCCAGTGGCGCGGATTCAGGGGCTTGGCTACACGATCATCGGCAACAAGATCGACACCAACGACTGGGACGAGCATCCCAAGAAGACCCCGCAGGAGATTCGCGACGCGGTCTTCCAGCAGATCAAGGATATGGAGGCGCACCCGGACCGGCGTGGGTCCATCATCCTGCTGCACGACGGCGGCGGCGACCGCCAGGTAACCGTGGCTGCCCTGCCTGTGCTGATTACGGCTCTGCGTCAGGCAGGCTATGAGATCGTGCCCGTCTCGGAGTTGCTGGGCAAGACGCGCGACCAGGTGATGCCGCAGCTCAACGCGGTCCAAAGGCGGCAGGCATGGGTCGATTCGATCGCCTTCTTCTTCTTCAGCTTCTTCAACCACGTAGTCATCTGGGTCTTCTACGTGGGCGACATCCTGATGAGCGCACGGCTCATCATCATCGGCCTCTTCGCAACCATCGACCGCTTCCGTAAGCGCAAGAACTTCGCCACACCTGACTACCAGCCGCGAGTGGCGGTGCTGATCCCGGCCTACAACGAGGAGAAGGTCATCGTCCGCACGATCCGGTCGGTGATGATGTCGAACTACAAGAACATCCGCATCGTGGTCATCGACGACGGCTCCAAGGACTCGACCTACGAGACCGCCCTCAAGGCGTATCCGGACGATATCGCCAGCGGGCGTCTGACCGTGTTGACCAAGCCCAACGGAGGCAAGGCCGACGCGCTGAACTTCGCGCTGGAGACGATTGACGAAGAGATCTACGTCGGCATCGACGCGGACGGCGTCATCGCGCACGACGCCATCACGAACCTGGTGCCGCACTTTGCCAACCCCAAGATCGGCGCGGTAGCGGGCAACGCCAAGGTCGGCAACCGTGTGAACCTGTGGACACGCTGGCAGGCTCTCGAGTACATCACCAGTCAGAACTTCGAGCGCCGGGCGCTGGACCTCTTCGACGTGGTGATGGTGGTTCCGGGCGCGATTGGCGCGTGGCGGACGGCTCCCGTGAAGGCGGGTCACGGCTACCACTCGAACACCGTGGCCGAGGACGCCGACCTGACGATGAACCTGCTCGAGCAGGGCTACTCGGTCATCTATGAGGACAGCGCGCTGGCCTTCACCGAGGCCCCGGTGAACATGGACGGGCTGATGCGGCAGCGTTTCCGCTGGTCGTTCGGCATCCTGCAGGCGATCTTCAAGCATCGTGGCGCCATCGCCAAGCACCGCGCGATGGGGCTGTTCGCACTGCCCAACATCGCCATCTTCCAGATCCTGCTGCCGCTGGCTTCTCCCCTCATCGACCTGATGTTCGTGGCCGGGATCATCCACTACTTCATCGACAAGCACTTCCACCCGGAGGCGGCCTCGGCGGACAGCCTCTACAGGCTGATTACGTTCTTCGTCGCCTTCCTCGTCATCGACTTTGCGGCCTCGACGCTGGCCTTCGCGCTGGAGCGGAAGCATCCGGCAAGCCGCGGAGACGGGTGGCTGCTCTTCCATATCTGGATTCAGCGCTTCAGCTACCGGCAGGTCTTTTCGATTGTGCTCTTCAAGACGCTAAAGCGGGCCATCGACGGCAAGCCCTTCAACTGGGACAAGCTGGAGCGGACGGCGAAGATGTCCGAGATCACCGACCAGATCACCCAATAAGCAATTCGTGCAGTTCTCGGGGCGGCGTGGGTGAGTTAGCTTCTGGGGGCTTACCCATATCACCTCAAGAACGGTACGAAGTACAATCGTGACGAGATGAATACCAGCGAGATCACTTCCCTGCCGCCCTTTTCGAACCATCCTTACTTCGACTTCACGGATGCGGAGGTGAAGCGCCGGATGCAGCAGACTCTGGCCGAGGTGGAGAACAAGCTAGGGCTCGAGTACGACCTGGTGATCGGTGGCCGCAGGGTCAAGACCGCGGAAAAAATCCTCTCGATCAATCCGGCGAACCCGTCTCAGGTCGTGGGGCGGCACCAGATGGCCGAGGCCGAGCACGCCGACGATGCGATGACCGCCGCGCTGAAAGCCTTTGAGAGCTGGAGCCGGACCACCGTCGCCGAGCGCGTGGAGTTTGTGCTGCGGGTCTCGCGGCTGCTCGAGTCGCGCTACATGGAGCTATGCGCGTGGCTGACCTTCGAGGCGGGCAAGAACTGGGCCGAGGCCGACGCCGACGTGGGCGAGTGCATCGACTTCCTGGAGTTTTACGCACGCGAGGCCCTGCGGCTGGATCAGGCGGAGACGCCCATCAAGTTCCCCGGCGAGCGTAACCAGTTGCGTTATGTGCCGCTTGGCGTGGGCGCGGTGATCCCGCCGTGGAACTTTCCGCTGGCCATCATGGCCGGAATGACCATGGCCGCAGTGGTGACCGGCAACACCGTCATCCTGAAGCCCTCGGTGGACTCGCCAACGATTGCGGCGATCTTCTTTTCCATTCTGGAGGAAGCTGGCCTGCCCGACGGCGTGGTGAACTTCTGCCCCGGCGCGGGTCCGGGATTCGGCCGGGCGATTGTGGCTCATCCGCAGACCCGGTTCGTGGCCTTCACCGGCTCGAAGGCCGTCGGCCTCGAGATTCACGAGAGCGCCGCCGTGACGCGGCCGGGCCAGCGCTTCATCAAGCGGACGATCCTCGAGTTGGGCGGCAAGGACGCCATCATCGTGGCCGAGGACTGCGACCTGGATGCGGCAGTCGAGGGAGTGGCCGTAAGCGCCTTTGGATTCAATGGGCAGAAGTGCTCGGCCTGCTCGCGCGTCATCGTCGAGGACAGCATCTACGACGTCTTCTGCGACCGGCTGCGGGAGCGGGTGGCGACGATCCAGCAGGGTCCGGCGGTGGAGAACTTCTACGCGGGCGCGCTCATCAACCAGATCGCGGTCGACCGGGTGATGAAGTACATCGAGATCGGCAAGGGCGAAGGCCGGCTGCTGCTGGGCGGCGATAAGATCGAGAGCGAGACCAACGGGTACTATGTGGCTCCGACGATCTTCGCGGACGTCGCGCCGACGGCTCGGATCGCCCAGGAGGAGATCTTCGGGCCGGTGCTGGCGGTGATCCGGGCAAAGAGCTTCATCCAAGCACTGGAGATCGCGAACAACACGGAGTATGGCCTGACCGGCGCGGTGTACTCGAAGTCGCCGGAGCGGCTGGAGCTGGCGAGCCGGGAGTTCCAGGTGGGGAACCTGTACCTGAACCGCAAGTGTACGGGCGCGATGGTCGGGGCACATCCCTTCGGCGGCTTCAATATGAGTGGGACGGACTCAAAGGCTGGCGGCGCGGACTACCTGCTGCTGTTTACGCAGGCCAAATCGATCGCCGAGAGGCTCTAACACCTAAAAGCCCATGCCTCAGAACTGAGGCATGGGCTTTTAGAAATTATGTAGCTTAAGAGGCGCTGTTCATCTGGAGCAGCGTCCCCACCTTCGCAGCGGCCTCGGCCAGGATGCGGTGGTGCAGCGTGAAGAGGGCCAGCTCCAGGCGATCCGAGACGCCGGTCTTGTCGTAGATGCTGCGCAGGTAGTTCTTGATGACCTGCTCCTTGGTGTGGAGCTGGATCGCGATGTCCTTGTTCTTGCAACCCTGAACGATGAGGGCGACGATCTGCATCTCTTTCGGGGTCAGGCGGTCGCGCACGCGGGCTCCCACCGAGTCCTGTGGCTGGATAACGGCCAGGCTGGTCCGTTCAATGGAGCGCTGCCCGCGCGCCACCCGGCGCACCGTATCCAGAAGCTCCGGCCCGGTAACGTTCCGTCCGACGATGCCGAAGAGCCGCCCCGAGAGGCTGGGGGAGATCTGTTCGTTTTTTTCGGCGATCAGGATGCCGCGGCTACCTGCCTCCTCGATGTTCGTCAGGATGACATTCAGATCGAGCGGCAGACCGGAAGAAAAGATCACAATGGAATTGCGAAAGCTGCCGATGGTTGGTGCAAGTCGTGCAGGATCTTCGCACTGCGCGATAATGCGCATGTCATCCTCGAGTGCGAGAACACGCGCAGCACCGGCGCGGAAAATAGCCTGGTCATCGGCCAGGATGATTCGATTCATCGTAGAAAGCCTCCGCGGAACAATGGCATACTCAGCCCCCGTTCCATCATCGGCGATTGGGGAGTGCAAGGGAAGATTTGTCCAATATTACTACAGACTTAAGTAACGTTCCGTACATTGAAATCTACAACATCGGGGAGCTTGCTCAACCAGATTCCAATGTTTCCTAACCCTGTATCCTGACCCGCGCAACGGGGCAAATCTGATACACCTGTAATATCGCCTGATCTCCATGCGGGTCCGCGGTGAATTTCTTGCACCCTGGGCCCAGACCGTTCCATCTAAATTTCACGGCGGGGGTTTTTGCGCTGGGCTCCCGAAGAGGTTTTATCCGGATATGGCAAAGCCGATTTTGCTGGCAGTCGATGACGATACGAGCGTGCTCGAAGCCGTGGTCCAGGACCTGCGGCGGCAGTACGGACAGCGTTACCGGATTGTCCGGGCGGCCTCGGGTGGGGCTGCGCTGGATATCTCGACCCAATTAAAGGAGCGCGGCGAGGCTATCGCCCTCTTCCTCTCCGACCAACGGATGCCGGGCATGACCGGCGTCGACTTTCTGCAGAAGGCCCTGCCCCTTTACCCCGACGCCAAGCGCGTGCTGTTGACCGCGTACGCCGATACCGAGGCGGCGATCCAGGCGATCAACGCGGCCAAGATCCACTACTACCTGAACAAGCCCTGGGACCCGCCGGAGGAGAAGCTCTATCCGGTACTGGACGACCTGTTACAGGCCTGGAATGAAGGATATAAGCCTCCCTACGAAGGGATTCAGGTGGTTTCGGCGCGGTGGGCTGCCGGAGACCACGAGGTACGCAACTACCTGGCGCGCAACCTGATCCCCTTCAAGTGGCTGAATCCGGAACAGAGCCCGGACGCGCTGGATCTGCTGAAAGCAAAGGGGATCGACGACGCCAAGCTGCCGGTGGTCCTCTTCGGCGACGGCACGGCTCTGGTGCAACCGACGACCTCGCAGATCGCCGAGAAGGTCGGTCTGAGGACGCAGGCACAGCAGGAGTACTACGACGTGGTGGTCATCGGCGCGGGTCCGGCGGGGCTGGCGGCCGGGGTCTACGGCGCATCCGAGGGGCTGAAGACGCTGCTGGTCGAGCCCTTCGCGGTCGGTGGCCAGGCCGGGTCCAGCTCGCGCATCGAGAACTACCTCGGCTTCCCCGAGGGCCTCAGCGGCGATGAGCTGGCCAAGCGGTCGTACCTGCAGGCACAGCGCCTGGGCGTCGAGTTCCTGACCAACCGGGTCACCGCGATCCGCACCGAGAACGGCTATCACCTGGTGGAGATGCAGGACGGCTGCGTCATCACCTGCCGGGTCTGCTTGGTGGCCACGGGCGTCGACTACTGCCGCCTGGACATCCCCGGTGAGCAGCAGTTCAGCGGCGCGGGTCTCTTCTACGGCGCGGCCCTTACCGAATCCAATAGCTGCGCCAACGAGGAGGTCTACCTCGTCGGCGGGGCCAACTCCGCCGGACAGGCGGCGATGCACTTTGCGCGGCACGCCTCCAAGGTACACATGCTGGTGCGCGGCGAGTCGCTTGAATCGAGCATGTCGAAGTACCTGATCGACCAGATTGCGCGGACCCCGAATATCGTCGTCGAGACCAGGACTGAAGTAGTGGCGGTCAGCGGAGACGGGCACCTGGAGTGCCTGTCGCTGACGACGCCGCGCGGCCCTGAGGTACGCAAGGCCAACTCCCTGTTCATCTTTATCGGCGCCGCTCCCAAGACGAGCTGGCTGCCCGACGCCATCGCCTGCGACAGCAAGGGCTTTGTGCTGGCCGGTCCCGACGTGAAGAGCAAGTCTCCGGGGAGCTGGAAGCTGGAGCGCGAGCCGTACCTGCTGGAGACGAGCCTGCCCGGCATCTTTGTGGCCGGCGACGTACGTCACGGCTCGGTAAAGCGATGCGCCTCGGCTGTGGGCGAAGGCTCGATTGCAATTCAGTTCGTACATCAGTATCTGGCCACACTATGAACGCCAGGCAAGGAGCAGGACAGGTGAAACAGGCATGAGTGAGACAAAACAAATCGGACGAAGCGAACAGATCGTGCGGTTGAGCGATGAGCTGCTGGCTCTGCTGCATACGGTCCCGATTTTTGCGTCTCTCGACGGCGACAAGCTGCACTGCCTGGACGGCACGCGCCTGCTGTACCTCGAGACCAGCGACGTGCTCGTTCACCAGGGCGATATGGTGCGGTTCTTCTGGATACTGCTGGCGGGCTCGATGCGGGCCTCGCAGGCTATGGCCGACGGACGCGAGATGCCGTTGCACACCCTGACTCAGGGATTTGCGTTCGGCGAGGTTCCCCTGCTGGCGAACATGCCGCACTCGGTGACGCTGAGCGCGAGTGAGCCATGCCAGCTGCTGGAGCTGGATGAGGAGCAGTTCTGGAGCCTGATGACGAGCTGCCCCGAGGTTCGTCGGGCGATCCTGGGCAACATGGCGTATCGCCTGCAGAAGATTCAAAGCTCGACCCTGCACCAGGAGAAGATGGCTTCGCTGGGCACGCTGGCAGCGGGCCTGATGCATGAGCTGAACAACCCCGGTGCGGCGGCGCGGCGCGCGGCCTCGCAGCTACGGTCTAACCTGACCCGGATGCATCACCTGGGCGCGAAGTGGACGCGGATCAAGCTGACCGAGGAGCAAAAGCAGTGCATCTACGACCTGCAGACGCAGGCGCTGGCCACGGACCATCCCAAGCGGATGAACTCGGTGGAGCAGATGGACGCCGAGGAGAAGCTGGCGGAGTGGATGGAGTCGGCCAAGGTGGAGAATGCCTGGAAGCTGGCGCCGACGCTGGTCTCGGTCGATATCGACACCAAGGAGCTGGAGTGCGCGCGGCGGTGCTTCGATGAGTCGGACTTCTCGGACGCGCTGAGCTGGGTGGAGGCAATGATCTCAAGCCAGCAGCTCGTGGCCACCATCGAGGAGAGCATTGGGCGGGTCTCGGACCTGGTACACGCGGTCAAGACCTATGCGTATGAGGGCAAAGGACAGCGCCAGACGGTAGACGTGAACGACAGTATCCACGCGACGCTGGTGATCCTGGGACACAAGCTGCGGGAAAAAGAGGTCCAGCTCGAGAAGCACTTTGCGGCCGACCTGCCGGTAATGCACACGGAGTGCTCGGGGCTGAACCAGATATGGACCAACCTGCTGGATAACGCGATCGACGCGGTGGAACAGCATGGCACGATTGCCGTGAAAACCTGGCCGGAGAAGACGCAGGACAAGGCGGGTAAGGAGCAGGTCGACCTCTGCATCAGCGTGCGAGATAACGGCAGCGGGATTCCGCTGGAGAGTCAGTCGCAGATCTTCGACTCGTTCTATACGACCAAACCTGTGGGCGTCGGGACGGGGCTGGGGTTGGGGATCGTGCAGCGCATCGTGGAGCAGTATGGCGGCGTGATCCGGTTCAGCTCGGAGCCGGGAGCGACGGAGTTTGTGGTCCGCCTGCCTAGCGAACGCCCTTAGCGGTTAGCTGTGCGCTATGATTCCGTCAGGAGAGCCTGCCTTGTCCCTGACACCTTTTCATATTGCCTTCCCCGTGAATGATCTTGCGGCTGCGCGCAGCTTTTACGGCGACGTCCTCGGCTGCCCCGAGGGCCGCTCGAGCGACGAGTGGATCGACTTCGACCTCTTCGGCCACCAGATCGTCGCGCACTACAAAGCGCCCGTCGCAGCTCCCGAGGAGACGCACCACAACGCCGTCGATGGCCACGCCGTGCCGGTGCCACACTTCGGCGTCGTGCTGACGATGGAGAAGTGGGAGGCGCTGGCCGAGCGCCTGAAGGCCGCGGGAACCAGCTTCGTCATCGAGCCTTACGTCCGCTTCAAGGGCGAGGTCGGGGAGCAGGCTACGATGTTCTTCCTTGATCCGGCGGGCAATGCGCTTGAGTTCAAGGCTTTCAAGGATATGAGCAGTCTCTTTGCCAAGTAAGACAACGGCAACAGCGCCCTAACGCCGGGCGGGCGGCACTTCGTGCGGTATTGGACGCTTCGCGTTTTAACCGCCGCCATTCGTCAAACCCTGACTTCCTCTGTCAAAATGGGTGAAAGGTTCTCTGGAGGAATTGTTTGCGTATTGCTCTTTTTGTCGCCTGTTATAACGACACCCTCTTCCCCAGGACCGGCATCGCCGTCACCTCTGTGCTCGAGCGCCTCGGCCACACCGTCGAGTTCCCCATGCAGCAGACCTGCTGCGGCCAGATGCACTACAACACCGGCTACCACAACGAGGCGCTGCCGCTGCTGCGCCAGTTCGTCGAGACCTTCCGCCACGCCGAGGCCGTCTGCGTACCCTCCGCCTCCTGCGTCGCCATGATGCGCGAGCACTACGAGCTGATGGCCCAGAAGGAGAACGACGAGATCCTGCTGGCCGATGTGCGCGCCCTGCTGCCCCGCATCTACGAGTTCTCCGAGCTGCTAGTCGATTGCCTCGGCCTCGAAGACGTCGGCGCATACTTCCCGTACAAGGTTACCTATCATCCCTCCTGCCACTCGCTGCGCATGTTGCACGTGGCCGATAAGCCACTAAGACTGTTACGTAAGGTCAAGGGGCTGGAGCTGATCGAGCTGGCCAACCGCGAGCAGTGCTGCGGCTTCGGCGGCACCTTCGCGGTCAAGAACCCGGACGTCTCAGCCGCGATGCTCAAGGAGAAGACCACGGCGGTCGAGGGCACCGGCGCTTCGATCTGCGCGGCGCTCGATAACTCCTGCCTGATGCAGATATGGGGCGGCCTGCACCGCGAAGGCTCCCCCATCCGCACCATGCACCTGGCCGAGATTCTCGCGGAGACGGAGGCCACCCAGTGAGCGTTCGCGTAGGCAAGACAGCCACGGCACCGGCCTTCCCCGTCGCCGCCAAGAAGGCGATGCAGGACGATCAGCTTCGCCGCAACGTGCACCACGCCACCTCCGTCATTCGCGGCAAGCGCGAGCTGCGCGTGGCCGAGATGCCCGACTGGCAGCGGCTGCGCGACGCCGGGCACGCCATCAAGGACCACACGCTGCTCTATCTCGACCACTACCTCGAGATGTTCGAGCGCAACTGCGAACGAGCGGGCGGCAAGGTTCACTGGGCGCGTGACGCCGACGAGGCCAACGCCATCGCCATCCAGCTCATCCAGCGGTACGGCGGCACCGAGGCCGGCGGGATTGAGGCGATTAAGGTCAAGACCATGACCTCGGACGAAGTACAGATGAACCCCGCGCTCGAGGCCGCGGGCATCCATCCCTACGAGACCGACCTGGCCGACATGATCGTGCAGATGGGCGAGGATCAGCCCTCGCACATCGTGGTTCCGGCGCTGCACAAGAACCGCCATCAGATACGGGAGATCTTCATCAAGAAGATGGAGCTGGACTCGCTGGGCGACCAGCCCGCCGACCTCGCTGACGCCGCACGCGTCTATCTGCGGGAAAAGTTTCTGCGCGTCAAGATTGGCATCAGCGGAGCCAACTACGCCATCGCCGAGACCGGCGCGGTCTGCGTGGTGGAGTCCGAGGGCAACGGCCGCATGTGCCTCACCATGCCCGACGTCCTCATCACGCTGATCGGCATCGAGAAGGTCATCCCCACCTTCCGCGACCTCGACACCTTCCTGCAACTGCTTCCCCGCTCCGCCACCGGCGAGCGCATGAACCCCTACAACTCGCTCTGGACGGGCGTGCATCCGGGCGACGGGCCGCAGGCCTTCCACGTCATCCTGCTGGACAACGGCCGCACCGAGTTGCTCGAGAACGAGCGCGAGCGCGAGACGCTGGACTGCATCCGCTGCGGAGCCTGTCTGAACGCCTGCCCGGTCTACCGCGAGACGGGCGGCCACGCCTACGGCTCCATCTACTCAGGCCCCATCGGCGCGATTCTTTCTCCTCAGCTTCAGTCCATGGAGCACTCGCGCTCGCTGCCCTACGCGTCTTCACTGTGCGGAGCCTGCTACGAGGTCTGCCCGGTCAAGATCAATATCCCCGAGACGCTGATCCACCTGCGCGGCCGCGTGGTGCGCGAGAACCAGGAGACCTTCCTCGGCTCCATCGCTCCGGAGAACCTGGGGATGCAGCTCGCCGCGCACCTCTTCACCCATCCCGACGAGTACGAAATGGCCCAGAGCCTCGCGGCCATCGGTCAGAAGCCGCTGATGCGCGGCGACCTCATCGGCCCGCTGCCTGGACTGCTGGGCGGGTGGACGAAGTTCCGTGATTTAGCACCGATTCCGTCACAATCTTTCCGCGACTGGTGGAAGTCGCGCGAGAAGCAACAGCATAAGGAGGCTCGATGAGCGAGTCCGGCACAGCACGCGCGGAGATCCTGCGGCGTATCCGCACCAAGCTTCCGCCGCAAACCGAGTCCGCAGCGGCCTCCTACGCCCGCGTTCCCCGCGAGTACACGCAGTGCGGCTCGCTCGACCACGAGGCCATGATCGACCTGCTCATCGACCGCCTGGTGGACTACGACTCGGACGTCTTACGCGTGCCCAAGGGCGGAGACGTGAGCGGCGCGGTCGCTGGGCTGCTGGCCAAGAAGGGCGAGACCCGGCTGATCGTGCCGCCGCAGGTGGACCCCGCGTGGGTGCCCGCCGGACTCGACCTGCTGCCCGATACCCCGCCGCTCAAGACCGACGCCATCGAAGGTGCGCAGGCCGTGCTGACGCCGTGCGAGGTCGCCGTCGCCTCCACCGGCACCATCATCCTGAAGCACGGCCCGGTGCAGGGTCGCCGCGTGCTGACTCTGCTGCCCGACCATCACATCTGCATCGTGCGCGAGGATCAGGTGGTCGAGTCGGTCCCCGAGGCCTTCGCCCGCCTGACCGGCACCGGCGACGCCCCGCTCACCACCATCTCCGGCCCCTCGGCCACCGCGGACATCGAGATGACCCGCATCCGCGGCGTCCACGGCCCGCGCCGCCTCAGCGTCATCCTGATCGGTCTCTAAAGCATGAGCCTCTACGAACAAGCTGTAGCCGCCTCCGCCCCTCCGCGCCCCAGGGTTCCCCGGCCCATCGTCGTCCTCGGCGCGGGCGGCATCGTCAAGGCGGCTCACCTTCCCGCCTACGCCAAGGCCGGATTTCCGGTCATCTCCATCGCCGACAGCGCCCCCAGCCGCGCCATCGAGCTGGCAGCCGAGGCCCACATCCCCCATGCCTTCGACTCTGTCGCCGAGGCCATCCGCTTCGCCCCCGCCGACGCCGTCTTCGACGTGGCTGTCCCCGCCTCGCAGCTTCTCAACGTCCTGCCACTGCTCCCCGAGGGCGCGGCGGTGCTCATCCAGAAGCCCATGGGCGAAACGCTCGAAGAGGCCCGCGCCATCCGCGACCTCTGCCGTGCCCGTGGCCTCACCGCCGCCGTCAACTTCCAGCTACGCTACGCCCCCAACAACCTGGGAGCAGCGGCTCTGGCCAAGGCGGGCCTGCTGGGCACGCTGCACGATATGGAGGTGCAGGTCCGCACCTATACCCCTTGGAAGTTGTGGACATTTCTGGCCAAGGCCCCGCGCCTCGAGATCCTCTACCACTCCATCCACTACCTCGATCTGGCCCGGTCATGGTTCGGCACGCCGCGCGGCATCTACGCCAAAACCGTCCGCAATCCCAACCCGGACTCGGCCCATCTGGCCGCCACCAAGTCGTCCATGATCCTCGACTACGGCGACGACAGGCGCGTCTTCATCGTGACCAACCACGGCCATGACCTCTCCGCGGCCAGCCAGCGCAGCTTCGTCCAGTGGGAGGGCACGGATGGGGCCATCCGCATGGACATGGGTGTCAACCTCGACTACCCCAAGGGTGTGCCCGACACGCTCTCGTACATCGAGCGCAGCGCGGAGCCAGGAGACTGGCACAACCTGCCGGTGAACGGCAACTGGTTTCCCGATGCCTTCATGGGCAGCATGGGCGCGCTGCAAGCCTTCGCCGAAGGCTCCGCGACCAAGCTTCCCACCAGCTTCGAGTCCGCCTACGAGACCATGGCCCTGGTCGAGGCCGCCTACCGCTCCAGCGCCCGAGGGGGCGAGCCTTTGGAGCTGTAACCAAAGCCGGAGCAACCGAACCCACGCAACGTCCATCACAGCACGAAATGCCCCGGCGCGAGGGCACTCTTACCATTGTGTCGGGATTCTGCAAATTCCGCCCTTTGAACCTCTCGATACACCCTAGAATGGACGCCAGAGATGAAGCGCCTCACTAAACGTCCCATCGTGATCACCCTGCTGGCGGTCGCGATCCTAGTCGTCGCGGCTAATGCATGGTTCGCCATTCGCGCCGTCGATAGCCTGTTGCAGAGCGAGCAGTGGGTCGAGCACACCTGGCAGGTGATCGATCAGGTTGAGCGCGTGATGGGCTCGGTAAAGGATGCGGAGACCGGCTGCCGCGGCTATCTGCTGACCGGCGACGAGAGCTACCTGACCTCCTACATTACCGGCACGCGGGCGCTGCCGGCCGAGTTGGATACCCTTCAACACCTGACTGCGGACAACGCAGCCCATCAGCAGCGGTTGCGCGAGATACGCGCCATCATGGAGGAGCGGCTGTCGTTGCTGGCGCAGGGCATCGCGGTGCGCCGCGGCGGCGAGCTGGATTCGGTGCGCAGCACGGTGCTCAGCGGCACCGGCAGGCTGCAGATGGACCGGCTGCGCGCCATCGCCGACCGGATGGAGCAGGACGAACGCCACCTGTTGCAGATCCGCACCGCCAGCGCCCGCTCGAACGACCGGCGGACCACCGTTGCCATCATCCTTGCGAGCTGCCTGGACCTGCTGCTCATTCTCTTCATGCTGCGCTACCTGCGGAAGGAGCAGGGCCTCCGGATTCAGGCCGAGGAGCAGGCTCTGCGACTGGCCGCCGCACGCGCCGAGTCAGACGCCAGGGCCGCCGAAGTCAGGAGGCTGAACGAGACGCTCGAGGAGAACGTCCGCGCCCGCACGGCGGAGCTGGAGACCACGAACCGCGAGCTGGAGGCCTTCAGCTACTCGGTCTCGCACGACCTCCGCGCCCCCTTGCGCACCATCGACGGCTTCAGCCTTGCGCTCGAGGAAGATTACGCCGCCGCGGTGGATGAGGCGGGCCGCGACTACATCCGCCGCGTGCGCTCGGGGGTGCAGCGCATGGGCCAGCTCATCGACGCGCTGCTGCAACTCTCGCGCATCACCCGCGCCGAGATCCTGCCCCAGCTCTGCAACCTCTCCCAGATAGCCGAGGCCGTCGTCGAAGACCTGAAGGCCGAGAACCCCGGCAGCACCGTCTACTTCGAGATCGAGAAGGGGCTTACGGCTTTCGCCGACCCGGCCCTGGTGCAGGTCGCGCTCGAAAACCTGCTCGGCAACGCGGTCAAGTTCTCCTCCAAGGTGCCCTATCCCCACGTCTCTTTTGGCTGGGACAAGAAAGAAAAAGCCTGGTTCGTCAAGGACAACGGGGCCGGATTCGATATGCACTACGCCGATAAGCTCTTCAACGCCTTCAACCGCCTGCACGGCGACAAGGACTTCAAGGGCTCAGGCATCGGCCTCGCCACCGTCGCCCGCGTCATACGCCGCCACCACGGCCGCATATGGGCTTACAGCACCGTAGATCGTGGCGCGATCTTTTGGTTTACGTTAGGATAGCTCCCATGGCTCCTGATCCCACCAAGCTGATTTTGCTGGTCGAAGACGATCCCGATCATGAGCTTCTCACCATCCGTGCCCTTAAAAAATCAAGCATCGCCAACGAGGTGAAGGTAGCCCACGACGGGGAAGAAGCGCTCGATATCCTCTTCGGGCCGGAGCCCATGCAACCCCAGGTGATCCTGCTCGACCTGAAGCTGCCCAAGGTCGACGGACTTGAGGTGTTGCGGCGCATCCGCAGCGATGAGCGCACCCTGATGCTGCCGGTCGTCATTCTGACCTCGTCCGACGAGGAGCGCGACCTGGTCGCCAGCTACAAGATGGGGGTCAACAGCTACATCCGCAAACCCGTCAACTTCAACGACTTCGCCGAGGCCACTCGACAACTTGGAATGTACTGGCTCCTGTTGAACGAATGCCCACCCAAGGCGTAGCCCCCCAACCTCTCGAGGTACTCCTCATCGAGGACAATGCCGACGACGCTCTCCTGCTGGAGCGCCATCTGCGGCGGAACGGATTCTTACCCCGCATCATGCGGGTGGAGACCGAGGCCGAGATGATCGCGGCGCTCAACGACTCGCACGCCATCGACGTCGTGCTGGCGGACTACAACCTGCCCACCTTCAGCGGCCCCGCCGGTCTCCAACTGCTCAAGTCCTCGGGGCGCGATCTTCCCTTCATCATGATGTCGGGCGCGGTCTCAGAAGAGACAGCCGTCGCATCCATGCGGGCGGGCGCTCATGACTACGTGACCAAGCAGAACCTGACCCGTCTGGTCCCGGCCATCGAGCGCGAGTTGAAGGAGGCCTCCGCACGCGGACACCGCCGCGCCGCCGAGCTGGCCCTCACGGCCAGCGAGTCCCGCTTCCACCGTCTGGTCGAGGCCATGCCGCTGGGTCTGCTCATCACCGACGCCGCGGGCAACGTCACCTATGCCAACGCCGCCATCGAACGGCTGCTCGGCTACTCCGCCGGGCAGTTGGCCTCAGGGACCATCCGCGTCGCCTCCCTGCTGCCCCAGCTCATCCCGCTGATCGAGCCCGCCATCTCCGCCGAGCCATCCGAACAGATCTGCGTCACCAGCGACGGGCGCACGATGGAGGTGCTGGTCGGAGCCGCGGTCCTGAACCCGGAGACACGCGCCGAGGACAGGCTGGCCGCGGCCTTCATCGCCGACCTGACGCTGCAAAAAAAGAGTGAGGAGGTCCTGCGCCGGACCGAAAAACTGGCCGTCGCGGGGCGGCTCGCAGCCTCCATCGCGCACGAGATCAATAACCCTCTCGAAGCCATCACGAACTGCCTGTACCTGCTGGCGCAGAGCAACCTGGAACCCGAGGCGCGCAGCTATCTGGAGCTATCGCAGAAGGAGCTGAACCGTGTGGCGCAGATCACCGTTCAGACCCTGAAGTTCTATCGGGGATCGACCTGGCCGGTCTTCACCGACGTCAACGAGCTGATCGAGAGCGTGCTCGTCGTCCTGGACCTGCGGATGCGGCAGCACCAGATTCAGGTGGTGTGGGAGCAGCGCAAGATCCCCGAGGTCGAGGCCTACGACGGCGAGATCCGGCAGGTAGTGGTCAACCTCATCAGCAACGCCATCGACGCGCTGAACGGAGGCGGCAAGATCATCATCCGTACCTCCTACACGCGAGACTGGATCTCGGGCCGCGAAGGCGTGGGCATCACCATCGCCGACACCGGCACCGGCATGGATGCCGCCACCCGCAGCCGCATCTTCGAGCCGTTCTTCTCCACCAAAGGCATCACCGGCACCGGCCTGGGGTTGTGGGTGTCGCGCGAGATTGTGGATCGCCACAAGGGTTTTCTGCGCCTCAAAAGCCGCAGGAGCACGCCGGAGGCAACCGGGGGGACCGTCTTCCGGCTGTTCATTCCGATTGGGATGGGCGTGCCTGAGGCAGCGGAGCCGATCGGCTAAACGGCGCTTTCAACAGCAAGCTGTGGCTCCGGAATATGCCGGTAGGTCGGCTCGAAACCGAGTTCACGCGCCACGCTGAGGATGCGCTCGAAGTTCAGGCTGATCGTCGCACCCGCCTTCTGGGTCACTTCATCCTCAATCGGCAGGTCGAAGTCGTCCGCGCCGTAGAGCAGTCCTTCGAGCGCCCGCTCGTTCTGGGTCAGCACCGAGGTCCGGATTCGGGGCACGTTGTCCAGGAAGATACGGCTCAGCGCGAGGTGGCGCAGGTACTCGCCGGTCGAGATCTCGATGCCGCCGATCTGGGTGAAGTAGGGCTTGTAAGTCCAACAGAGGAAGCTGGCCAAGCCGCCGGTCTGGTCCTGAAACTGCCGCGTTCGTTCCAGATGCTCGATGCGCTCCTCGATCGTCTCGTCGAAGCCGATGACCATGGTGGTCGTGGTCTTCAGCCCTGCCGCCACGATAGCCGCCTGGGCCTCGAAGTACTGTGCCACGGTGTACTTGAACTTGCTGTGCCGCCGCCGGAAGTCCTCGGTCAGAATCTCGGAACCGCCGCCCGTGATCCAGCGCACGCCCGCCTGCTGGAACCGCTCCGCCGCCTCGGCATAGCTGAGCTTGGCGTGGTCGGCGAGGTACATGAACTCGGCGATGGTGAGCGCGTAGAACTCCAACTGATCGCCGTAGCGGGCGCGGATGGAGGCGAAGAGGTCGCAGTAGTACGCGAGCGGAAGATGCGGGTTGAAGCCTCCATTGAAAGCCGCCAGATCGCCGCCGAGGGTGAGCAGCTCGTCCAGCTTGGCGAAGACCTGCTCCTGGCTCAGGACGTAGCCGCCCTCCTGACCGGGTAAGCGGTAGAAGGCGCAGTAGTCGCACTGGGCCACGCAGACGTTGGTGTAGTTGACGATGCGCATGACCAGATAGGTACAAGCCGAAGGCTCGTGGAAGCGGGCACGGACCTGAGTAGCCAGCTCGCGCAACTCGGCATCGCTGCCGTTCTTCCACAGCCACAACGCCTCGTCGGCCGAGATGCGTTCGCAGCTTGCAACCTTGCGTCTGAGTTCGCTGAGAGTGACGATGAGATTTCTCCTGCTCTTATTTTATTCCTTATGGAATATTCCCCGCGGAATAGAAGACTTCATGCTGCGAGTATGAGGGACTCCACGATATGATGATCTCCATTCCCGGAACTATCCAGTGAGGCGTCTTATGAAGATCTGCCGAGGAGTTCGTGTCCTTCCCCTTGCCTTTTTGCTGTCTGCCCTGGCATCGTCGGTTGCTCAGGCCCAGGTTCCCACGCCCGAACAGTTCTTCGGCTTCAAGATGGGAACCGACACCAAGCTCGCCCGCTACGACAAGATCGTCGAGTACTTCCAGAAGGTAGCCAGCGTCTCCGACCGCGTGCGTGTGGTCACCATCGGGCCGACCACACTGGGCAATCCCTTCATCATGGTTGAAGTCGCCTCAGCCGACACCATCAAGAACCTCGATCACTACAAATCGCTCGAGAAGAAGCTCTACTTCCAGGGCGGAGCGCCCACCGACGCCGAGCGCGACACAATCCTCAAGACCGGCAAGTCGGTCGTGCTCATCACCAACAACATCCACTCCGCCGAGATCGGCTCCTCGCAGGAGTCGGTCGATCTGGTCTACAAGTTGGCGACCGAAAACTCCGAGCGGGTGCAGAAGATCCTCGACAACGACATCCTGCTGCTGGTGCCATCGCTCAATCCCGACGGCCAGATCATGGTGACCGACTGGTACAACAAATACCTGGGCACGCAGTACGAGGGCAGCAACCTGCCCTACCTCTGGCACCCCTACGTGGGCCACGACGACAACCGCGACGAGTATCTCTTCTCGCAAAAAGAGAGCCGCATGGCCGCCCAGATCCTCTGGCACGACTGGTACCCCTCCATCTGGCTGGACGAGCACCAGCAAGGCAGCGAGGGCTCGCGCATCTTCACCATGCCCGCCACCGATCCCATCAACCCCAACGTCGATCCGCTCATCTACCGGCTGACGACGATCTACGGCCAGCAGCAGGCCGCCAGCCTCGAAGCCGAAGGCAAGATCGGCATCAGCTACAACTCGACCTACACGAACTTCTGGCCCGGCGCGATGGCGTGGACAGGGTGGTGGCACAACCAGGTGGGCCTGTTGACCGAGGTAGCCAGCGCACGCGTCGCCTCGCCGATCACGCAGCGCAAGGCCAATCCGCTGCGGCCGGGTGAGGCGTCGGTCTCCTCTTCGGGAGGCCGATCTTCGGAGGGCGTACGCGAGCAGGTGCGCGCCCTGGGCACTCCGGAAGACCCGCTTCCGCCGCCGCGCGATCTCACCTCGCGCATGGACTACGCGCGTCCGTGGCTGGGCGGAACGTGGCGTCTCGGCGACATCGTCGACTACGAGATGACCGCCACGCTGGGGCTGCTCGACGCCGCCGCCGACAGCCGCCTGAAGCTGCTGAGCCAGATCTACGGCATTAATAAACGCACCATCGAGATGGGCGCGAAGGGCGACATCGGCGAGGGCAAAGACAAGAACTACGCCGCGCTGATCCCCGTCTCCGAACAGCACGACGGCAACGAGTCCATCGAACTGATCGACAAGCTGATGATCGGCGGCGTCGATGTCTACCGCGCGCCCAGCGCCTTCGATCAGGACGGCAAACACTACGCCGCCGGAACCTTTGTGGTGCCATTCAACCAGGTCTTCGGGCGCTACGTGAAGGACCTGCTGGAGAAGCAGTACTACCCCGAGGTGCGCCGCGCTCCCGGTGCGCTGGCGGAGGCTCCTTACGACGTGGCCGCGTGGTCACTGGGGATGCAGTTCGGCGTGCAGACCGTGTATGCAAAGACGCCTCTAGCCAAGGATCTTCAGCTCGAAAAGGTAACGGCGACGCCGAAGCCCATGCTGAGCGCGGAGAAGACCAAGTCAGGCTGGGCATTCCCCTACAACGGAGCCTCCAGCTCAGTCGTGGTCAACCGCCTGCTGAAGGATGGAGCCAAGGTCAGCTTCGCCAAGGCACACGGCGGCGATGCCGTCTTCGCCGAGACCAACGCGACCGCCGATGCGTGGAAAAAAGCGGCCGATGGCTATGACGTGAGCACGGCGAAGACCTCCCCGACGCTCGATGCGGGCACGGAAGTTCGCAAGCCACGCGTGGGCCTCTACCAATCGTGGACGCAGAACATGGACGAGGGCTGGACGCGCTGGGTGCTCGAGCACTACGAGTTTCCCTACACCACGCTGCACAACACCGACGTGAAGGCGGGCAAGCTGCACGACCGCTTCGACGCCATCATCCTGCCCGATGCCCGGACCCGAGATATCCTCGAGGGCCGCAGCGGCAAGACGGTGCCAACGGAGTACCAGGGCGGCATCGGCGAAGAGGGCTGGAAGGCGCTGGAGGATTTCGTCCACGACGGCGGCACGCTGGTGGCGCTGGGCGATGCCTGCGGGCTGCTGATCGACAAGCTGCCCCTGCCCGTCAAAGACCTGAAGGCAACGCTGCCCAACTCGCAGCACTTCGCGCCAGGCACCATCGTCAATCTACAGGTGGATACGGCGCATCCGGTGGGCTACGGCGTGGCCGAGGCGACGTATGGCTTCTACATCAACTCGCCGTTCTTCCAGGTCTCCGACGGCTTCTCGACCCAGAAGGTGGACATCGTGGCGCGCTATCCGAACGTGAGCGCGATGGCCTCGGGCTGGCTGCGCGGAGAGGAGCTACAACTGGGCAAGGCTGCCGTGGTGGCCATCGACATGAGTCCCGGCAAGGTCGTCCTCTTCGGGATTCGCCCGCAGCACCGCGCCCAGACTCACGCCACCTTCCCCTTGCTCTTCAACGCGTTGTACTGGTCGGCGGAGTCTGCTCCCCATACGGCCCAGTAGCTGCCTGGAATATTCAAGCTCGCGATGTCATGCTGAAAACATGGCATCGCGAGCTTTCTCCGCACCTACACCAGCAGCAACATCAAGACCGGCAATCCGTTTCGCACTGCTGGTCCTCGTGCTGGTCTACGGAGCCATCGACGGACTTCGCACCGTGGCCGACTTCGACCTGGGCTGGCAGATGGCCGACGCTCGCAACCCGTGGTCCTCGGTCGATGCACTCTCGTACACTGTGCCCGGTGCGCCGTGGGTTTACCCTCCGCTTGCGGGCATCGTCTTCCGGAACCTGTTAGCAATCGGCGGCTACGCAGCCATCTCGTGGCTCTGCGCGCTGGCTGTACTGGCCACGCTCGCCATCGTAGCTGTGCGTAGCAAGCCAGCGGTCTTGCTCCTGCTGCTGATCGCTGTCCCCTCGCTCGCCGGACAGATGATCCCGCGTTCGGGACTCTTCACGATTGTTCTCGCGGCGGCGTACACGCGCCTGCTCCTGTCGTATTACCTCGAGGGCAACAGTCGCAGGCTATGGCTGCTGCCTCTGTTAATGGCCCTATGGATCAACCTGCACACCGGCTTCATCGCCGGGCTGGGGTTGATGCTGGGCTATCTCGCTGCCGAAGCTATCGACCTCATGCAGGCATCCAAGCGCGACAAGGCTCGCCGCCAGCTCAGAGCCGCTGCTCCGTGGATCATCGCCAGCGTTATCTGCACGCTGCTCAACCCGTGGGGACCGCGCATCTACAGCGCCATCGCAGCACAGGAGCGGGTCTCGACGTTGCAGTCCAGCGTCATCGTGGAGCTGACGCCGCTGTACCGCGAGTTCTCCTGGCACGGGCTGCAACTGCTCTCGCCAATCAGCGCCATCTGGTGGATGCTTGCCGCCTCCGTCGTCGCAATAGCTCTGCTACTTTACAAAAAGCGATTCGGACTCGCCCTCTTCCTGGCCTTCGCCTTCATCGCATGTCTCTTATCTGCTCGCACACAGGGAATCTTCTTACCGATTGCGTGCCTCATCGCAGGCGAGGCATTTCGAGATTTACAGCTACCGACCGGTTCCACATGGCGACCGATCTTCAGTTGGGTAACAGTAGCTCTGGCGATAATCTTTGTGGCTTGGCGCTGCGATGACATCGTCGCCGACCGCACCTCCCTGCGCGAGGATCAGATCACCCTCTTCGGCGCAGGAGCCTCGTGGTGGCTCCCACAAGACGCCGCAGCCTTTATCGAGGCCCACCATCTCCCGACGGAGCTATTCTCCACCTTCAACCTGAGCAGCTATCTCACCTGGAGGCTCGGCCCGCACTATCGCGATTTCGCCGACGGCCGCTATCTTCCCTTCGGCGACCGCATCGTCTCCGAGCAGATGCGGCTCAGCAGCCTGCCGCTCGACTCCTCCGAGTGGAGCCGTGCGGCGGAGCGATACCACATCCGCACGGTGATCCTGCCGCTCTCGCGCTTCTGGGGAGTCGAGGCGATCCCTCTTAGCAACGACTGCGCAAGCCGCCAGTGGTCGCCCGTCTACTTTGATCCGACAGCCATCGTCTTCGTACGCAACGACGCGCTGCCGCAGGCTATGCCCAAGGTCGATTGCCAGCGTGTGCAGCTTGTCTCCACTACCCTTCCCCCAGAGAACCGCCGCACACTCATGGAGCATTACCAGCGGCTCGCTAACGCCGCCGTGCTCTACTTTCTGCTGGGCCGGAATGAGGACGCACAGCGAGCACTGGGAAGCGCATGGCAGATCTCTCAGGATGACCGCTCGCTGCTGCTGCTGCACGGCCAGTTGCAGACCGCACGCAATGAGTTCGGCGACGCGGAAAACACCTTCCGCAGCTCGTTAAAGCTGCACGAGTCCGATGCCGCGTGGAATCAGCTTGGCCTGCTCTACGCCCGCCAGGGCCGCTATACGGAGGCGACCCACGCCTTCCAGCAGACGTTGCGGCTCTCTGCCCGCCCCGTCGTTACGGTCGAGCTATCGCTGGCCAAAGCGGAGGTGCTCGGCGGTGAGGTGAACGCCGCGCTACAAACTCTGGAGGACGCAGCGCGCACGCTGCCGGAGAACACCCCTGCGGCAAGAGCCGCCATCGACGACGTGCAGGTAGCCGCCTACAGCCAGCTTGCGAACTGGCCCGCGGCCATCGCGGCAGGGGAACGAGCCGTGCAAGAGACTCCGGACGCCGCCAGCCGCTGGAAGGTGCTGGCCGCCCTGTATGCCGCCACCGGCCAGCAGGAGCAGGCGCTGCGCGCACAGGCCAGGGCCGCCAAGCTCGCGCCGGAGGCCTCTCACTGAGGCTCCGCGCCAAAGTACCGCCTGCTCGGGCGATCCGCGGCAATCCATCCGCCCAGCCGGGTTGATCATATTGCTGAAGCGGCGGCCAAGAGGCAGAATCCAGGCAATCCTGTCAATATCGCATCCCCGTCCCACTTTTTCCTCTCTCCCAGATGGGAGTTTTCCGAAAGTTCTTGCCTGTTTTATGTCCGAGAGATATCTTAAATCTCGCTAAGGGCCCACAAATCAATACTTTCTCTTCCCTCCGGCCTCATCTCCGGAACCGGGAATTCTGTGCTTTTTTTTGCGGATACACACGAGAGCTTTTCATGTTCGAGAATCCCGAAGCTGCCTTTGGAAGCACCAACCACCTGCTCGAGCTGATCGAGACCATCTACGCCGCCGTGCAGCAGCCGGAGCTGTGGACCAACGTACTCGAGGGCATCGCCCGGAACATCCACGGCGAATCCACCACGCTCTTCGCCCGGATGCCCGACGATCAGCTCTTCTCGATGACCCGGACCGACCCCGATGCATGGAATGCCTACGCCGGGTACTACTCCGCGGTGAATCCGCTCATGCAGCGCTGCGATGCAATGTTCGTCGACGGCGAGGTGCGCTATGCTCACCACGCCATGCCGGACCGAGACCTGGTCAAGACCGAGTTCTACAATGACTTCTTCGTGCCCTATGACATGCACTACAGCATGGGCATCAAAGTGCCGCTCCGGGGCGATCTGCCCGCTGCCTATATCACCTGCCAGCGGCCGCACGCAAAGGGCCCGTTCAAGGAGCACGAGGGCCTCGTCTACCAGACGCTGCTGCCCCACCTGCGCCGCGCCCTGTCGCTGCACCTGCAGCTCATGCAGACGAACTCCCGCATCCTGGGCCTCGAGGCCGCGCTCAACGCCTTCGACCACGCAGTGCTGGGCTTGGATCAGGATGGCAAGGTCATCTTCACTAGCGGCAAGGCCGAGGCTCTGGTGCTCGCCGACGACGGAGTCCGCATCCTCAACCGCCAGTTGGCGCTGTTGGACTCGGCGCAGAACACCCGCATCAGGACTGCAATCGCGGAGGCGATCAACGGCCAGTTCGCCGTCTCCCCGGCCAGTACGTCGCTGCTGGTTCGCCGCCGCTCCCAGGCCGCGCCCCTGCAACTGACGGTGGTTCCCTATCGGTCGTTGCTACCCGGCTGCTCGATGCTGGCCGCGCTGGTCTTCATCGGCGACCCGACGCTTCGCCCGCCATCCAAGGCAGCCATTCTGCGCGCCCTGTACGGTCTCACCCCATCCGAGGCTCGTCTGGCCGACCTGCTGGCCGAGGGGCTGACCCTGCAGGAGGCCGCCGGACGCCTCCGTCTGGCGCTCGAGACGGTACGCTTTCACAGCAAAAGAATCTTCGCCAAGACCGGGGCGCGTCGCCAGGCCGAGCTGATGAAGCTGATGCTTACCCTGCCTAGCGTTTAGGCGTAATTCTGGTGCCCGGAGGGGGACTTGAACCCCCACGGAGGGTTATCTCCTGCGGATTTTAAGTCCGCTGTGTCTGCCGATTTCACCATCCGGGCCTACCACCATGCTACCCCACCTCGAGCCTTACCTCGCAGGGTACAGCGTCCGGTAAAGCTCGCGGTTGCGCACGATCGCCTGCACGTACTCCCGCGTCTCCGTGTACGGAATCGACTCCACGAACTCGGCCATGTCCTTGTAGTCGCCCGCCGCCATCCACTGCCGCACCGGCACGTCTCCCGCGTTGTAGGCGGCCAGCGCATACTCGGTCTGGCCGCCAAAGCGGTCCAGCACCGCCTTCAGGTTACGCGTGCCCAGTCTCAGATTCACGCCCGGCTCCAGCAACTGCACGGTCTGAAAGTGCTTCAACCCTTCCTTCTTCGCGTTCTCCTTGCCCACCGATCCCAGCAGCTGCATCAACCCGTAGGCGTGCGCCGGACTCACCGCTCCGGGGTTGAACTCGGACTCCTGCCGGATCAGCGCCGCCACCAGGTACGGGTCCAGCCCGTTGCTCTCCGCGCTCGCCACCAGCTCGCCCCAGTATGGCTGCGGGAACATCAGCCGCCAGTACTCCATCGGCACCTCGCTCGTCGGCAGCGAGAAGAACGAGATCCCTGACTTCTTCATCGACTGCAAGGCCCGCGTGTGCTCGCCGTACGAGGCATAGATCTGCGCCTGCGCCAGAGCGCCCCACTCGCCCGCCCCCGGACTGGCCTGTATCTCCGGCCCGATGTACTCGTTCAGCGCTGCATTGGCCAGCAGCTTCGCCTTCACCACATGGGGATCGTCCTCGGGCACCGAGTTCGTCAGCGGCGGAATCGTCAGCTTGCGCACGTAAGCCAGTGCCGGAGCAGGCGCAGGCTCCGCGCGGCTCTGCGTCTTCAGCACCGTCAGCCGCTGCCGCGCCAGATTGGCATAGTAAAAGTTGGTATAAGCCGCCGCCAGCGAGCGATAGTAGTTCATCGCCTGCCCGAAGTCGTGCTCCTCATCCTCGAAGATGCGCCCCCGCCAGTAGAGCGCGCTCGGAGCCTCGATCCCCGCGCCGTACCGCACCACCTGCTCGTCCATCAGCCGAGCCGCCTCGGCGTATCGCCGCAGCCGGTAGTTCATCCAAGCCGCCCGCCAGTGGGCCGAGGGCGCATAGACGCTGTTCGGAAACTTCTCCACCAGCAGCTTATAGTGATAGATCGCCTGCTCGGCATCGTGTGTCAGCAGGTACATGTTGCCGCCCGAGTAGAGCGCCTCCTCAGTCCAGCGGCTGGACGGGTAGCGGTCAACCAGCTGCGCGATCAGCCCATCATGCTCCACGCGGTTCTTCTCGGTGCGCGATATCTCGGCCAGCAGATAGAGCTTCAGCGCCGCGCTGTCGTCGTTGGTCACCGGCAGCTTCTCCACGTCGCGTCGGCTCAGGTGCTTCAGCTTCAGGTTGCAGACAGCCATATAGATCTCGAGTGCATCGCGATCCGCCTGCCCCAGGCTGGGGTCGTTCTTGATGGCGTTGTACTCGGCGCTGGCCTCGCTGTAGTGCTTGGAGTTGAAGAGCTGGTCCGCATGCACCTTGCGCGCGGCTGCGCTGGCGGGCATCCCCATCGCCTGCAACTGTGTGCGTGACTGGGCCGCCTCGTTGGTCAATGGCTGCGTCTCGAAGATCCTGCGAAAGAGCGGAGCGGCCTTGGCCGTATTGCCCTGCAACTGGTAAGCCCGTGCCAACGCGTACTGAAAATCCACATGGTCAGCCGCCGCCGTACCCACCATCGGCTCGAGCACCGTGAGCGCGCCCGTGCCGTCGTTCTGTTGCAGGTAGGCCGACGCCAGCAGGATCGGCGCGCTGGCCACAAAGATGCTGCCGGGGTGCCGGTCGCCGAAGCGGGCCAGCAGCTCATAAGCATCGGTGGCGCGGTTGGCCTGCAAGGCAGCCTGCGCGCCCAGGTAATCCGCATAGTCGCTCAACGAGTCGTCCCTGCGCGTGGCCTGCCGGTAGGAGTCCTCCGCTTCGGGATAGCGGCGGTCCAGCATGTAAGCGTGCCCCAGCGCCAGGTAAGCCGTCGCCGCGCCCGCACCCGGATGGGCCTGGGCATAGCTCGAAACCGCCGAGTAGGCCGTCGCGGACCGAGTGGACGCCAACTGCTGGGCCATCGGCCGCAGCTGCGCCGAGGCGACAAACGCGTTCGAGAGCTTCAGAATCCTTGCCTCAGCCGCTGCCCGCTCCGCCTTGCTGGCCTTGCTCTCTTTCGCGGCGGCCGCCCTTGAAGCGCGAGTGCTCTTGCCGCCCTTGCCCACAGCAGGGTGCTTCGTCGCTGCCTTTGCTGCCTTCTTCTTCCCCGCCACCGCATGGGGCTTCTTCTGCGGAGCAGCCCCCACCGCCAGCGGCGCGGCCATCAGCCCGGCCAGCGTGCAAGCTCCTGCAATCTGCAACAGGCGGCGCATCTGTCTCTGCTCCCACCCCATCGTCTTTCCCGAAACACCCATATTGCCACTCTAAGCTGCCCCGCGCCCTCTGGCATCCTCAACCGGGGTCCATATACCAAAATAGAACCACACCAGATACTCACGGCCCAGAACGGGTTACCGCCGAGCACCGCTCCGACGCCTCTCATTGCCCTTCGGTCATAAGCCATTTATCATCAAAAAAGCAGTTTGTGGTCCTAAGAACATATGCCTGCTCCCCAAGCCTCCATCTCGTCCACACTCCCCTCCCCGGTCCCGGATAGTATTCAGGACCCGGACCTGATGGCCGAGCCTCTGCCGCCGGGGATCGCGGAGATTGCGGCCGACGCCGAGGAGATTCACCCCGACGTCGCTCTGGTGGAGCGCGCCCGGGCCGGTGACAGCAGCGCCTTCGAGCAGCTCGTCCGCCAGTACGACCGGCAGATCTTCCGCGTCGCCCAGCACATCACCCAGAACCGAGAAGACGCCGAGGACATCACCCAGGACGCCTTTTTCAAGGCATTCCAGAAGCTCGACCAGTTCCAGGGCAACTCCAAGTTCTCCACCTGGCTGGTGCGCATCGCGGTCAACGAGAGCCTGATGCGGCTGCGCAAGCGCAAGACCAGCAAGACCGTCTCGATGGACCAGGATGTTCAGACCGACGAGGGCTCCATCCCCCGCGACTTTGCTGAGTGGAGACCGAATCCCGAGCAGCTCTACGGTCAATCCGAGCTGTCGGACATCCTACGCAAGACAATTCAGGGCCTGCCTCCAGGTTTTCGAACCGTTTTCACCCTTCGCGACATCGAAAACCTGTCGACGGAAGAGACAGCCGAGGCTCTTGGGCTGAGTGTTCCTGCCGTCAAATCCCGACTTCTCCGCGCGCGACTTCAACTTCGCGAGCGGTTAAGCCGATATTTTAGGCAGAAGAAGGACGGCAACTCCTGATGACGTGCACAGATTTCCTATCCCAGCTCACCGATTTCTTCGACGGCGTGGTCTCCCCGGAGCTTCTGGCGGAGGTCGAGCATCATATCGCCGAGTGCAAACACTGCGAGGTCGTTCTCGACTCCACGACCAAAACCATCAACATCTATCGCGACCACGAACTCTACGAGTTCCCGGTCGATGCTCGTGAGCGCCTGCGTACGACCATCATGAGCAAGTGCTACGGCCACAGCCACAAGAGCTAAGCCGAGACCTCCCCTCTGCCGTACCTCCCTGCCCTAACGCCGAAGTTCTGCAAATTTCCAGCATTGACGCCACGCCGGGGCCTTGCTAACGTGGTGAAAAATCGGTTGGCGATGGGGTTCCGCCGAAACCGCCTGCTTTTTCTGAGCAGAGCTGATGACTCCTGCGCTTCAAGTAGGAGGAGCTTTGTCTAAAACGACTCTCGTCGAAACCGCAAACGATCAGTGGCGCATCCTCACCGATCTTCTGGGCTGGATTCCGCTGGCCACGCTCGTCGGCGCACTGGCCGGCACCGCCTCGGCCCTGCTGCTGGTCTCGCTCAACTGGGCCACCGACGTGCGCGAAGCGCACCACTGGATCATCGCCTTGCTGCCTGCCGCCGGGTACGGTGTCGGCTGGGTCTATCAGCGGGTGGGACAGTCCGTCGCGGCGGGTAACAACCTCATTCTGCAAGAGATAGACAACCCCACGGGCGTCATTCCGCTGCGCATGACGCCGCTCATCCTGGCCGGAACGATCATCACCCACCTCTTCGGCGGCTCGGCTGGGCGCGAGGGCACCGCCATCCAGACCGGAGCCTCGCTCGCCGACCAGCTCACCCACCTCTTTCGCCTATCGCCGCTCACCCGCCGCATCGTCCTGATGACCGGCATCAGCGCCGGTTTCGCCTCGGTCTTCGGCACTCCGCTGGCGGGCGCGGTCTTCGGGATGGAGGTGCTGGCCTTCGGCGCGCTCACCTACGAGGCGCTCGTCCCCTGCACCCTGGCCGCCTTCGCCGGAGACCTGACGACCCGCGCCTGGCACGTCCACCACACCGTCTACACGGTCCACGAGCTGCCTCCGCTGGGGGTCACCACCCTGCTTTCGGCGGTGGCCGCGGGCATCTGCTTCGGCCTGATGGCTCTGCTCTTTGCCCGCCTGACCCACGCGATCGGCCACCTGTCTAAACTCATCCCTTCGGCCCCGATGCGGCCGGTTGTGGGCGGCGTCCTGGTGGCCGTGGCCGTCTTTAGCCTCGGCACCACAAAGTACGTCGGCCTCGGCATCCCCACCATCGTCGCCTCCTTCGATCACCAGCTACCCATCTGGGACTTCGCCGCCAAGACGGTCTTCACCTCGGTCACGCTGGGCACGGGCTTCAAGGGCGGAGAGGTCACGCCGCTCTTCTACATCGGCGCGACGCTGGGGAACGCCCTCTCGAACATCCTGCCGCTGCCCACGTCGCTGCTCGCTGGAATGGGCTTCGTGGCGGTCTTCGCCGGGGCGGCGAATACGCCGCTGGCTTCAACCTTCATGGCCTTCGAGCTGTTCGGCGGCGAGGCCGGAGCCTTCTGCGCCGTGGCCTGCGTGCTCAGCTATCTCTTCTCCGGCCACGACGGCATCTACTCCGCACAGCGGCTGGGCTTCGGCAAGGTTCCCGGCTACAGCAAGCTGGCCCCCGCGCCCTCCGACCACCCAGAGCTGGTAGCAGCAAAAGAACACGTCCTGCCGGACGGGCCTCCTACGCGGAGGGCGGGCGTTAGCACGCCTTTTTGAAGCTTCGCGTGCTCCTCACGTTGGTCGGGAATAAAAATGCTCGCTGCCGACCAGCGGGAGGCCCTCAGAAGCTAACTTTCCCCTACCGCCCCGAGGACGGCACGAAGTGCCCACGCCTTGCTGTCGTCTCGATCACGATCCTCGTATCCCTCGGGAAGACCACTCGTTTCCCCTTGGCCACCCACCGGTCATAGGTTGAGAGCATCGCCTGATAGTACCCAATCCCCGCCGCCAGCTCCGCCGAGCCAGCCGCGATCCCCACCACGCGCCCGATGATCCCAAACCCGTTCGATCCCCCAGCGTTCTTCAGATCCTGATGATGCCCATCCGGGTCCAGCGGTCGCGAGGCCAGCAGCGCCAGAGCCAGCGGCAGAGCCAGCTTGTCCTTCGGCTTGGGCTTGGCCTGCCCCTCGGAGTCCAGCGCCAGAGCCGCATCGCCCGAGTCGGCGGCCTTCATGGTCGCCTGCACACTGGTCACTTTGGCTCCCGGTAGCTCCATCTGGCGAAAATCAAACCGCAGCACCCCGGAGCGGGCGAACCACCGCGCCGGACGAGCCTGCGTCACGCTCCCCAGCAGCTTCGTCCCCTGCGGCACCGCGATGGTGTGGTCCGGGTTGAAGACCGGCTCGGCGACCAGCGCGACCACCTGACTGCCCGTGTGCGAGGTCTCCGAGCTTAATCCATCTTGCAGGTAAGCCTTCAACATCCACGCCGCAGGCTGGTCCCCCCTCGCGGTTGCGATCTCAACCGAAGCCTCACCGGCCCCCGCACCAACAATAAGCGGCTCGGCCACCTCGGTCGTCCACGCGGTTTCCTTGCCGATCGACTCCGGATGATAAGGCAGTTGCGAGTAAACAAACGCCACAAACCGAGCCCCCTTGTCCGGCCCGGTCACAACCTCCAGATCGCCCTTCAGCGCCGTTTTGGCATAGCCGATCTCCTGATGCAGGAACCCGCCCTTCGACGGCGGCGGCGCAACCAGACTGTACACCGGAGCACCGTCGGTAGCGGTCCCGCTCTGGAGCTTCACCGCGCGCCCATCCGGCCCGACGACCTCATCGAACCGCACCACCGGCACATGGAACGGAGTGAAATCCCCACGCAGCCGCCCGCGCACGCGACGTCTCTTATCCGTCCGCAGCGCGATGACCGTCCCATGAACCGCCGTGCCTTCGGGCAGCACTAGCCGGTTATTTTGAAACACCGGATGCAGCAGATGCCCGTTCAACGCCTGCCCCACCCGCATCGGCACCTTGGCATCGAGCTGAATCGTCAGCGGCGTACCCCGCCCAATCTCCTGGCACGTACCCACAGCAGTCAAGCAAAACATCAAGACCGACATCTCAGCACAACACAACCGCCGCAGGATAATCATCTATCGCGACGCTATGCCGTCAGCCTTAAGCCAGCCTGAAGACCAGGCAAAAGAAAACGGGTGCGAATTCTCTCCGCACCCGCCTCTACCGCATGTTGCTGCGTTTAGAACTTCGCCGACAGAGTCGCCGTGAACGTTCGCGGCGCGCCTACCTGCAACGTGTTGTTGGCCACCTGCGTCGGGTCCTTGGCGATAAAGCCGTTGGTCCCGATGGAGGAGAAGTACTTCGCGTTCGCCAGGTTATAGATGTTGAACTGCAGCTTCAGCTCGTTGAACAGGCCCACCTCATCGACGTGGTAGCTGGTACCGAAGTCAGCAAGGAAGCGGCCATCGACGCTGCTGTCGTCGGTATACGTAAAGTACCGCTTCGACATGTAATCGGCCCCGATGTGCGCGCTGAAGCCCTTCTTGTTATAAGAAAGCTCGTCCTTGTACAGGAACTCCGGCGTGTCCACCGCCACCTTGCCACCCGTTTCGATCGGGCCGGTGGCCGTCTGCACATCCGAGTCATAGGTGGATTTGTTGTAGGTCACCGCGTTGTAGAAGGTCCAGTCCGAGGCGATCTGCACCGACGCCGCCGCGTCGACACCGTTGGTCGTCACACCGCCGACGTTCGACAGCAGCGACGCGCCGCCCGCGATAGCCGGGCCCTGCTGAATCGCCAGCAGACGGTTGCTGAAGTTGACGTGAAAGTAGTTCACCTGCGCGGACAGCCGCTTATCGTTATAACGATAGCCAACCTCCTCGCTCCACGAGCTCTCCGGCTTCAGCGTGGTCTTCAGCGCGTCAAACCCGAGCTGCGTCGTACCCCAGGGCGAGGTGGCGATACCGTTGCCGCCCATCTGGAAGGCACGCACGTTCTCGGCCACATCGGCAAAGACCTCGTTGTTCCTGTTCAGCTTCCAGTTCGCGCCAACCTGTGGCAGGAACGGCTTGCCTGACTGCAGGCTGCCCTGCGCATAGTTCGCAGCATTGGGGACGAGCCCCGGTGAGAGTGGGATACCCGTATTGAACTCCGTCAGGTTGCCCGTCGCGTAGGTCTCGGAGGTCTTGAAGCCCGCCGAAACACTGACCTTCGGAGTGATCTTGTAACGATCCTGCAAGTGAATCTGGAAGAGCTGCGTGGGGAAGTTATAGGCCCACTGCGTGGCAAAGGGGTTCGAGGGGAAGTCGTAGAGCGACTGCAACGGGCTGGCGATGCTGGTCGCATAGAAGCGCCGTGCGATATCGAAGCTCTCCTTCTCGTACCAGAAGCCGCCTTCGAGCAGGTTGCGGCTGGTCTCATACGCGACCGAGCTGAGGATGCCGCCGCGCCGGATGCCGTACTCGGTGGTGCGCTCGGAGATGGGCGATACGACCGCACCGCCCTGGGCCAGCGTGGGCTGGTAGGGCGTAAACCACAGTCCGCGGCCGGTGTTGTAGTGGCCGTAGGCGGTCGTCTTCCAGGTCACATGGTCGGTCAGGGCCGTCTTATAGTTCACGTAGGTCAGGAAGTCCCGGCGCAGGCCGCCGCCGCCGTAGTAGGCCGCGTCGCAAGGGTCTTCATTGGATGCCAGCACGTTGACCGGCGAAGGATAGCTGCCGTTGCCATTGCAGGCGTTCGCCGCCTGGATCGACTTGCCCCAGTCGCCGAAGTTATCCCAGTAGTAGCCCAGCTTCTGCGCCCAGATCTTGTTCAGGTCCTGGTAATCGACCTCGATCCGGTTGGAGTAGTCGGCGTAGAAGGTGAAGACGCCCTTGCTGCCGACGAACTGCGTCAGCTTGGTGTTGAACTGGAAGTACTTCTGGTTGATCTGCCCCGCGCCCTTCCACTTGTTCGAGAGCTGGTAGACGCCGTCGATGTAGAACTTGGTGTGCGTCGGCAGCAGGCCGCTGTCGTAGCGTGCAAAGGTGCGGTGGCCGTCGAAGCTGCCGAGTGTCTGCGCGATGGAGAAGTGCTGCTTGTCCATCGGGTCGTCCGAGTAGAACTGGATCGCACCGCCCAGGTTGCTGGTCGAAGCCGTCTCCAGCGCGCCAGTGCCCTGCGAGAGCACCTCGCGTCCCATGTTCTCGTCGATGATGGCGCGGCTGATGTGCAGTCCGTTCAGGTTGCCGTAGGACATATCGCCGAGCGGTACGTCGTCGAGCGTGAAGCCAAGCTGGTTCTGGTTGAACCCGCGCACCGAGATGCGCAGCGCCCACTCGTAAGCGCCGTAGGGGTCGGCCGAGGTGACGCTGACGCTGGGCAGCCGTGCGAGCGACGCGATGGGGCTGGTGCCGGGAGCGGCTTCCTGCAAGATGCGAGAGTCGATGGACTGTTCGCTGCGGACCTCGCCCGTGGCGGTTACGGTGACCGAGTCCGAGGTGGTCAGGTTGACCTTCTGCTGTTGCGGATCGGTTGCGCCCTGTGCGACCTGCTCCTGCTGGGCTACGGCTGATGAGGCACAGACCATCCCCACGGCGACGATTGCTGCTGAAAAAACTCTTTGGCTCACTGTTTCTCCATGAAGTGTTTTTGGTTCATTCCCGTGGAGATCGCATAAAAATATAAGTAAGCCGCCAACCTGCTGATACACGGCAAGCCGGTGCGCCTCTCGATTCCTAACGGGAATAGAGCAAGCATGGGCAGGAATGTTTGAACAGAGATTGCGGGAAGTTTAATTTACGGAGAACACGCCCATGCGTAGCGTCCAAAACCGCACGAAGTTCCGGCCGTTGGGGTACAGCACGAAGCGCTCTGGCGTGAGGACGTTGTTGCCGTTGCCTGTTTTCTTGGTTGTCATTCAGTAGCGAAGCGGAAAAATCTGCTTCTGTCTTTGCTGTTGCTTCTGGGTAGGTCCGGGCTTTAGCCCCCGAGGTACGCTTTCTCCAACCTGGCCCAGAACATTGGGGGCACGCCTAAAGCCGTGCCCTCAAAAACTCTGTCCTGCGGGACAGGCCTCCTACGCGGAGAGCGGTCACTTCGTGACACGTATACCTTGTCTCGGCAGAATCAATAGCAACGATCCTCCACTAGTCAGAAACAAAAATCTTTACACCACCGCCGTCCGACAGCTCTGCACATCCTGAACAAAGCTCCGCGCCGCCTGCCGCACGGCCTCGCCCAACTGATCCAGCGACGTAAACTCCCCTACCGGATAGTTCACCCCACGCGAGCTACTCACAATCGCACCCCCGCCATCGGCATCGAAGCAGTCCCGCACCACCGCCAGCGATCCTCCTTGCGCCCCCAGCCCCGGCACCAGGAACAGACTCTTCGGCAGCATCGCCCGAATCTCCCGAGCCTCGCTCGCCAGCGTAGCCCCGACGACGGCCCCCATATCGCTATACCCCGCCACGCCCTGCCGCTCGGCCAACCCGGCCACCATCTCGGCCACATGCGCGTACACGGGCTTGCCCTCGGCGATCAGGTTCTGCAGATAAGCCGCCCCCGGGTTCGACGTCCGCACACACACAAACAGCCCCTTGCCGGTCCGCATCGCCACCCGCGCAAACGGTTCCAGACTATCCGGCCCCATGTACGGAGCCAGCGTCAGGCAATCCACCATCTCGGCCCACGGCCCGTTGCCCAGATAAGCCTCTGCATATGCAGAGGAGGTCTCGCCGATATCGCCGCGCTTCACATCCAGCACCACCAGCAGGCCCTTCTTTTTGGCGTAGCGCATCACGGTCTCGAGCGCCCGCATACCCGCTGGCCCGAACCGCTCGAAGTAGGCCGACTGCGGCTTCACCACCGGCACCAGGTCCGCCACCGCGTCCACGATCAGCCGCCCGAACCGCGTCAGCAGCTCCTCCGCATCGGGCTGGCCCCCGCCGTCGCTCTTGCAACTCGCAAGCAACACCCCGGCCATCCGCTCCAGCGCCGGGTCGATCCCCACACAGGCGGCGTTTCCCTTCCGCTCCACCTCGACCCGGACCTGCTCCGCAAACCGCATATTCATCCCAAACCTACCCTTCTCCCCTATTATCTCCGCCCCGCACGCCAGTTCTCCACAAAATACGTTATCGTGTCTGCCATGAATCGCCGCGACTTTACCCGTCTCTCGTCGATCGCCCTGGCCGCAAGCCATCTCCCCGCTCTCGCCCAATCGAATACACAAAAGCCCATCGGCTACGCGGCCATCGGCCTGGGAACCATCTCGGACACCTTCATGCGCGCCTGCGTCCAGGCCAAATACGCGAAGATTACGGCCCTCGTCACCGGCCATCCCGACACCAAGGGCGTCAAGTACGCCGAGATGTACGGCATCCCCAAATCCTCCATCTACACCTACGAGACCTTCGACCGCATCCGCGATAACAAGGCTGTGGACGCCGTCTACGTGGGCCTGCCCAACTCCATGCACGCCGAGTACACCGAGCGCGCCGCGCAGGCGGGCAAGCACGTTCTATGCGAGAAGCCCATGGCCATCTCCGCAGCCGAGTGCCGCCGCATGATCGAGGCCTGCCGCCGCGCCAACGTGAAGCTGATGATCGCCTACCGCTGCCCGCACGACCCCACCCACCTCGAGGCCCAGCGCATCCTGCAATCCGGCACACTGGGCAAGCTGCAAGCCTTCGAGTCGGCCAATGGCTTCAACGCCCCCACCACGCCCTTCTGGCGGCTGAACAAAAAGCTCGCCGGTGGCGGCCCGCTGATGGACATGGGCATCTACTCTCTGAACGCGATCCGCTTCTTCGCCCAGGAAGACCCCGTCGAGTTCACCGCCGTCACCTCCACCATGGACCACACCACCGGCCGCTTCGCCGAGGTGGAGCAGACGATGAACTGGACCATGAAGTTCCCCTCCGGCGTGCTGGCCACCTGCGCCACCGCCTACGGGGCCAACATGGGCGGCTTCCTGCGCATCCACGGCGACAGGGACAGTCTGGAGATCTCGCCCGCATTCGCCTACAACAGCAACCACCTGCACGATCTCGGCAGGCTCGGCATCGACCTGACCAGCCCGCCCGAGCAAGTCACCCACTTCGTGATCGAGGCCGACCACTTCTCCCACTGCATCCGCACCAACACCGTCCCCAAGACGCCGGGCGAAGAGGGCCTCAAGGATATGCTGGCCATCGAGGCGATCTATAAAGCCGCTGGTCACCCCATCGCATAAGCACTTCGTGCGGTTCTCGTTGCGGCACGGGAGAGTGATCTTCTAAGGGCCTCCCGCTGGTCGGCAGCGAGCATATTTTCTTCCCGACCAACGGGAGGACCACGCGAAGCAGTAAAAAGGCGTGCAAACGCCCGCCCTCCGCGCAGGAGGCCCGTCCGGCAGGACATCTTCTTCTAAAAGCAAAAACAAAACGCCCTAACGCCGAGGCACTTCGTGCGGTCTTGGACGCTGCGCGAGCTACTGCAACCAATGTGGGACTCCCCTCCTTCGCCAGCCACGCTACACTGACCACAAATCCCGGGTTCTGCCACCCAGAAATTACTCGACCATGATGAAAATAATCAAGGCGGTCCACGTAACCGTCCGTTCTCTGCGTCTTTTAGCACTCCTCTCTCCCGTTCTGCTGCTCCTCGCCTGCAACCCCGGCGGCGGCACCTCCGCACCCTCGTCCGGTACAGCATCGCCCGTAGCCCTGGCCTCCACCACACTGCCCTACGGCCTCCTGAACACCGCCTACGCAGCCAACCTCGAAGCCTCCGACGGCACCCAGCCCTACACCTTCGCCCTCAGCTCGGGCAGCCTGCCCACAGGTCTCACCCTCAGCTCCACCGGCCGCATCAGCGGCACGCCGACG